>NZ_AP027041.1:1385150-2770300 GCF_027924565.1 Lysobacter auxotrophicus | reverse complement strand
TTCAGGCGGTAACGGAATGATCGGGGCGCGGCGGCCGGGTGGCAAGGAGCGCGGTTAAGGTTGCCGTTGCGGCGGGAATTCGCAAAGCGCCGGGGACGCGGAACGGACGCGGATGCGCGGACCGCTTGCCGGAACCGCGGCGCGCCCGTAGAATTGCCGGCTCACTGCACCCGGAGAGGTGGCAGAGTGGTTGAATGTACCTGACTCGAAATCAGGCGTACGTTTATAGCGTACCGAGGGTTCGAATCCCTCCCTCTCCGCCAGATACGAAGACGACGCCCCCGCAAGGGGGCGTTTTCTTTTGTGCGCCATGGACGAAGGCGAGCCCGGCGAGAGGGCGGCTACACTGTAGTCCCCTGAATGAACGGCCTCGTCATGTCCGAAATCCTCGTCCCGGTCTCCTTTGGCGAACTGCTCGACAAGATCGCGATCCTGCAGATCAAGTCCGAGCGCATGATCGATCCGGCCAAGCTCGAGAACGTCCGCAACGAGCTGTCCGCGCTGGAGAAGACGTGGATGGCGCACCCCGCTGCCGGCAAGGACATCGCCCGCCTGCGCGCGGACCTGAAGGCCGTCAACGAGCGGCTGTGGGTCATCGAGGACGACATCCGCATCAAGGAGAAGGCGCAGGCCTTCGACGAGGAGTTCGTCCGTCTGGCCCGCAGCGTCTACTTCGAGAACGACGAGCGCGCGCGCATCAAGAAGGACATCAACCTCGCGCTGGGCTCGGCCTACGTCGAAGAGAAGTCGTACCAGGACTACAAGACGGGCAACACGCCGTAAGACCCGCTAAGCGCGGACCTGTCGATCATCCTCGTCCCGGCCTCCGCCGGGATGACGGACACCCGGGTGCCATCACCGCGTCAGCGCATACACCGCCACGCCGAACGCCAGCACCGCCGCGGTCGCCGCAACGCCCGTCACCCACTGCATCACGTGCAGGCGCCGCTCGTGTTCGACCTGCTGGCGCCGAAGATCGACCAGCGTCGCTTCCAGCTGCGCCGATGCCGCCTTCAGCGCCGACAGCGTCTGCTCCATTTCGCCGGCCAGCGTCTTGATGGCCTGGTCGTTGTGGTCGACCGCGTCCTGCAGTTCGCGGATCTGCTGCGGAATCTGCGACGGCTCGCGGCTGCGGGTGAACATGGGGCGCGCGGCGCGGATGAGCTCCGGCAGCAGCGGCGCGACGACGGTGAACCAGGCGGCCATCACGGTGTCTCCTGCAACGAGGCGTGCGGGTGGTCGGCGCGATAGCGCTCGAACGCGGCGATCGCGTCGTCGACGGTAATCAGGTCCATCACGCCGGCATGCTCGATCTTCGTGCCCCAGCGCAGTTCGGACGCGGGTTTCCCCAGGTATTTGCGCGCGGCGTCGTCGTAACGGTCGACGCAGTAGCGGCGATCGCTGTACGGGCCGCTGCGCGCGGGATTGCTCGCCGCGTGCAGGCCGAGCACCTTCGTGCCCATTGCATTGGCGATGTGCATCGGGCCGGAGTCGGGCGTCATCACCAGCTGGCCGCGTTCCAGCAATGCCGGCAGTTGCTTGAGCGTGTCCTTGCCGATCAGGTCCAGCGCCGGATGCGTCATCGAGGCGAGGATCGCGTCGCCCGTCGCACGTTCCAATTCGCTGCGCCCGCCGCACAACACGACGCGCCAGCCGCGCCCGGCCGCGTGGTCGGCGACCGCCGCGAGCCGGTCGGCCGGCCAGTTGCGCAGTTCGTGGCTCGAACACGGCGAAACCAGCAAAGTCGGCACATCGTCCTGCGGCCACTGCGCGCGCGCCCATTCGCGGGCGTCGTCGGGCACGGGAAGATCCCACACGACGCGCTCCTGTCGTAGGCCGAGCGGTTCGCAGAAACTGCCGATGGCGTCGAGCACGTGGATGCCCGGGCGATCGGGAATGCGTTCGTTGATGAACACCCCGTGCAGGTCCTTCGAGCGTGAGCGGTCGTAACCCACGCGACGGCGTGCGGGAATGAAGGCAGACAGCAGGTTCGCGCGCGCTGCGACCTGCAGTTGCAGCAGGACGTCGAAGCGCTGCGCGGCGCCGAGGCGCAGGCGCAGTTCGCCGCGCAGTGCCCGCATGCCGGCCAGGCCGGTCTTCTTGTCGTACTCGATGAACTCAACGCCGGGCAGTCCGGCGAGAAGGCGGTGCTCGCCCTTGCCGATCACCCACGTCAGCCGGACCTGTGGCCAGGCGGACTGCAGCGTGCGCACCAGCGGCACGACATGGGTCGCATCGCCGAGGGCGGACAGGCGCAGCAGGCAGATCGAGGCGGGCGCGGAAGGCGCGCTGGAGGAGGCAGCGGACACGTGAATTGCTAGACTCCGGGCAATGACGGGGTTCGATGCTGCCGAAGAGTTGACGCCGTTCCGCGACGACAGCGGGTACGGAGCCATTCTGTTCGACCGTAACCGGGTGCGGCAAGCAAGCCCGGACTGGTTCATGCCCTCGTTCTGGCAGCAGCGCGCGCGTCCGGTCGAAAGCGGCGGACGCGGCGGCGCCTGGTTCGTCGATGCGCCGTTCGGCCCGGCCCTGCTGCGTCGCTACCTGCGCGGCGGCATGGTCGCGAAAGTGAGTCGCGACCGTTACTGGTGGCACGGCGCGGCCAGCACGCGCAGCTTCGCCGAGTTCCGACTGACCCGCGCGATGGCCGAAAAGGGCGTGCCCGTGCCGCGACCCATCGCCGCCTGCTACCGGCGCGACGGCCTGTTCTACCGTGCCGCGATCCTGCTGGAGCGCCTGGACGACGTGCGCTCGCTCGCTGACCGCGCCGCGGTCGCAGGCGACGGCGCGCCCTGGGAAGAAGCCGGCCGGCTCATCGCGCGGGCTCATCGCGCGGGGCTGGACCACGCCGACCTCAACGCCCACAACCTGTTGTTCACCACCACCGGGCGAGGCTGGATCATCGACCTCGACCGCGGTCGCGTCCGCATCCCCGCCACCGGCTGGCGCGAGCGCAACCTCGCGCGGCTCAAGCGCTCGCTGCTGAAGCTGCGCGGGAAGCGCAACGTCGAGGACGTCGAAAAGGACTATGCCCGTCTGCGCGCGGCGTACGATCGGGCCTGGGAGCGAGGCTACTGACATGGCGTGGCAACTGCGTCTGCATGGCGTCGGCAATGCGTCGGCGGTCGAACTCGGTTCGGCGATGGCGACCATCGAGCGCGATGGCGCGCCGTGGCTGACCATCGACTGCGGCGGCGAAGGCCTCACCGCCTACCAGGCGTACTACGGCGACATGCCGCGCGCGCTGTTCGTGACGCACACGCACCTGGACCACGTCGCGGGTTTCGAGCGCCTGTTCGTCTCCAGCTATTTCGACGAAGCCCGCCGCGGACGCGTGCGCCTGTACGTGCCGGCGCCGGTCGTCCCGCTGCTGCACCAGCGCGTGGGCGATTACCCCAATGCATTGGCAGAGGGCGGCGTGAACTTCTGGGATGCATTTCAGGTGATCCCGGTCGGCGGTTCGTTCTGGCACGACGGCGTACGTCTGGAAGTCTTCCCCACGCGCCATCACTGGCCCGAGACCGCCTTCGGCCTGCGCCTGCACGGCAGCATGGTCTGGACAGGCGACACGCGGCCGATCCCGGAAATGCTTGCGCGTTACGCCGATGCCGGCGAACTCGTCGCCCACGATTGCGCGCTGCACGGCAACCCGTCGCATAGCGGCATCGAGGACCTGGAACGCGAGTACTCCGGCGCGCTGCTCAAGCGCTGCCTGCTGTACCACTACGGCAATCGCGAGGAAGGCGAGATCCTCGCCGCGCGCGGTTATCGCGTGGCGCATCCCGGGCAGCTCGTCGCGCTCGATGAACCCTCGTCGGTGCGCGCGGAACCGGCATGAACGCCGCCTCCAGCCCGATGCCGTCCCTGCCCACGTTCCCGCTGGACGTGCGCGGACGGCCGCTGCGCGATCTGCGTTTGTCGGTGATCGAAGCGTGCAACTTCCGTTGCCCGTACTGCATGCCGGCCGATCGCGTGCCCGACGATTACGGCTTCGACTCGGCCACGCGCCTGTCGTTCGATGAAATCGAAACGCTGGTGCGCGGCTTCGCGCAACTGGGCGTGCACAAGCTGCGCCTCACCGGCGGCGAACCGCTGCTGCGCAAGAACCTGCCGGTGCTGATCCAGCGATTGGCGCGCATCCCCGGCCTGGACGACATCGCGCTGACGACCAACGGCTCGCTGCTCGCTGGGCAGGCGCGCGCGCTGCGCGAAGCCGGGCTGGGACGCATCACCGTCAGCCTGGACGCGATGGATCCCGTGCGTTATCGCGAGATGACCGGCGGACGGGGCGAGATCGCCGACGCGCTGGCCGGGATCGAAGCCGCAGGCGCTGCCGGTTTCGAGTCGATCAAGATCAACTGCGTCGTCGAGCGCGGCATCAACGACGACCAGGTGCTGCCGCTAGTGTCGCACTTCCGCGGCACCGGCCACGTGGTGCGTTTCATCGAATTCATGGACGTGGGCACCTGCAACGACTGGTCGCGCGACCGCGTCGTCCCGTCGGCCGAACTGCGCGATCGCATCGCCGCCCGCTGGCCGCTGCGCGCGCTGGAGGCGAATTACCGCGGCGAAGTGGCCTCGCGTTACGCGTTCGAAGACGGGCAGGGCGAAGTGGGCTTCGTCAGTTCGGTGAGCGCGCCGTTCTGCGGCGACTGCCATCGCGCGCGCGTTTCCGCCGACGGGCGTCTGTACACCTGCCTCTTCGCGGGCGACGGGCAGGACCTGCGGCCCGCGCTGTCGCAGGGCGTGGATGCGCTGCGCGAACGCGTCGCGAACGTGTGGACCCGCCGTGGGGATCGATACAGCGAAATGCGCGGTGGTGCGGGTGCTTCGCGCCGGCATGTCGAGATGTTCCTCATCGGAGGGTGAGCGAACGCCCGGCCACGCAGGGGCGGGCAGGGCGTTCCGGGGCGGGGACGCCACCCCTTCGAGGTCGTTGGTGACGGCGCCGGCGTGCATCCCGCAGCTCCGGCCGCCACAATGCCCGCATGAAGAAGTCCGCGAAAACCCTCACGCACATCGACCCCAAGGGGCGCCCCGCGATGGTCGATGTCTCCGCGAAAGCGACCACGCAGCGCGAAGCGCACGCGCAATGCCGCGTCCGCTTTCCAGCCGATGTCGCGCGCCAGTTACGCGCGAGCGGACTGAAGAGCGCGAAGGGCGGCATCGTCGAGACGGCGATCGTCGCCGGCACCATGGCGGTGAAGCGCACGCACGAGCTGATTCCGTTCTGCCATCCGCTGCCCATCGACGGCTGCCGCATCGCGATCGACTGGGACGGCGACGCGTCGCTGCGCATCGAGTGCGCGGTGAAGACGACGCATCGCACGGGCGTGGAAATGGAAGCGCTGACCGGCGCCACCGTCGCGGCGCTCACCGTCTACGACATGTGCAAGGCGTTGTCGCACCGGATCGTGCTGGGGCCGGCGAAACTGCTGGGCAAGCGCGGCGGCAAGCACGATTTCGGAGCGATGTGATGGCGACGGTGACGGTGCTGTATTTCGCAAGCCTGCGCGATGCGGCCGGCGTGGGGAGCGAGCGCGTCGAGTTCGATGGCGACCTGCGCGCGCTGTACGCCACGCTGCGCGAACGGCATGGTTTCGCGCTGCCGGTCGAACGCCTGCGCGTCGCGGTCGATGGCGCGTTCGCACGATGGAACGACACGGCGCGCGACGGAAGCGAGATCGCTTTCATCCCGCCGGTGAGTGGCGGATAACGCGCGCATTCGCGTGATCGCACGACACGCCTTTGTGCACACCCTGGTGCCAGAATCCCGACATGATCCGTTTTTCCCTTGCCCAAACCCCCATCGACACGGCGACGCTGCGCGCCGAACTGCTCGACGATCGCGTCGGCGGCTACGCCAGCTTCGAAGGCTGGGTGCGCAACCACAACGAAGGGCGCGACGTACTGGGCCTTCGGTACGAAGCGTACGAATCGCTCGCGCAGGCCGAAGGCGAGAAGGTGCTCGACGAGGCGTGCGCGAAGTTCGACATCCTCGACGTGCGCTGCGTGCATCGCGTCGGCGACCTCGTCATCGGCGAGATGGCCGTCTGGGTGGGCGTGAGCGCCGCCCATCGCGATGCCGCCTTCGCCGCCTGCCGCTACGTCATCGACGAGGTGAAGGCCCGCGTGCCGATCTGGAAGCACGAGCGTTACGCCGAAGGCGATGCCGGCTGGCTCCATCCCGATTCGAAGCCCTGAACCCCGGAGAGTCCCGTGACCCGCGATCTCGTGCTGCCATTGTCCCTCGCCGCGATGTTCGCGATGACGCCCGCACTCGCTGGCGACCTGCTGGTCGGCAACAAATCGGCCGACACCGTGTGGCGTCTGTCGACGAAGGACGGCTCGCGCGTGGGCGAATTTGCGACCGGGCGAGGGCCGCACGAGATCGTCGTGAGCCGCGACAACCGCTTCGCGCTCGTCAGCAACTACGGCGGGGCGACGCCGGGCCACAGCATCACCGTGCTGCAGTTCGACAAGCCTGATGGCACGCGCACGATCGATCTGGGCGACAACGCAAAGCCCCACGGCATGCGCCTGCTGCCCGACGGCCGACGCGCCGTGGTGACCACGGAAGCCTCGCGCAAATTGCTGCTGGTCGACGTGGCGAACGGCCGCGTGGAGCAGGCGATCAACCTCGGCGACGGCCGCGGCCACATGGTCGCGGTGTCGGGCGATGGAAAGACCGCATTCGTCACCAAGATCGACGCCGGCACCGTGAGCCGCGTCGACCTGTCCACACGCGCGAAGACGCATGAGGTCGCAGCCGGTGCGGGCGCGGAAGGCGTCGCCGTGCATCCCACGACCGGCGAGGTGTGGGTGAGCAACCGCGAGGCCGGCACGGTGACCGTGCACGATCCGAAGACGCTGGCGATCAAGCACACGATCGGCAGCGACGGCTTCCCGATCCGCGTCGTCTTCGCCGCGGATGGCCGCCATGCGCTGGTGACGAACGCGCGCGCGGCGACGCTCTCGGTGATCGACACCGCCAAACACGCAGTCGCGCACACCGTCGCGCTATCGCGTCCGGGTGTGGAGTATCGCGAAACGATGCTGGGCCGTGCGGCCTTGCCGATCGGCGTCATCGCCGATCCGACGCAGCCGCGCGTGTATGCCGCCATCAGCGGCGGCGACGAGATCGCGGTGATCGACACGACGCAGTGGAAGGTGATCGACCACTGGAAGACCGGGCGCGAACCGGACGCGCTGGGGATCGTGGAGTAGCGATTCGCGCGCTCGCCGCGTGTGTCGTCGCGCAGATCAAAGTGGGTTCCAGCTTTCGCTGGAATGACGATGTGTTTGGTGACCGCATTGGCTGAGGCGCGTACTGGCGCGAGGCGTCCTAGGCGTGATCAGCCTGGATCCCGGCCTTCGCCGGGATGACGTCTCCATGGAGTCGCCGCGCGGCCTTCTGAAGCCATAGCCCGTTGGTAAAGGGCGCGCGGCAGCGCGTCAAAGTGGGTTCCAGCTTTCGCTGGAATGACGATGAGGTGGATGACCCCTGAGGGGAGTGCCCGTGCGTGGTGGGCCTGGGTCCCGGCCTGCGCCGGGATGACGGTGCAGCTACTCGCACGCGTGCTGTGTGGGACAGCAGTTACCCGTCTGGAGCCACAGCCCCTTGGTAAGGGGCGCGCGGCAGCGCGGGATCGGGAGCACATAGCCGGGGCCCGAGATTTGCTGCGCAAATCTTGGATTGAAGATGCGAAGCATCGAAGTGGCGATGACCCCGCCGGCTGACCTCGGCACCCGCATCAGTCGATACCGTTGCTGCCTTCCGGCCCTGGCGGGGTTTTCGACCTAGCGTCGCGAGGGGCCGACGGGGCCACCATAGAGACTTGCATCAAAAGCCCCGCCGTCAGCGGGGCCTTTTCGAATCTGGCGGAGAGAGGGGGATTCGAACCCCCGAAGCGCGGTTTAGACGCTTACACACTTTCCAGGCGTGCTCCTTCAACCACTCGGACACCTCTCCGTTTTTTCCGGGAGGGGCCTGAACGCGGCGCTTGGCCAGCTCAGGGTGCACTCCAGGGCCGTGAATTCTAGCCGCCAGGCCCGGTATGGACAAGCGACGCCGTCGCGGTCGCAGCCGGCGCGATGCGGCGTGGCAGAATGAGGGCATGTCCTATCTTGTCCTCGCCCGTAAGTGGCGTCCGAAGCGCTTCGCCGAGCTGGTCGGGCAGGAGCACGTGGTCCGCGCGCTCAGCAACGCGCTCGACACGGGCCGCGTCCACCACGCCTTCCTGTTCACCGGAACGCGCGGCGTCGGCAAGACCACCATCGCCCGCATCTTCGCCAAGTCGCTCAACTGCGAGCGCGGCACCTCGGCCGAACCCTGCGGTGAATGCGCGGCCTGTCGCGACATCGACGCCGGCCGGTTCATCGACCTGCTCGAGATCGACGCCGCCAGCAACACCGGCGTGGACGACGTCCGCGAGGTCATCGACAACGCGCAGTACATGCCCAGCCGCGGTCGGGTGAAGGTCTACCTGATCGACGAAGTGCACATGCTGTCCAAGTCGGCGTTCAACGCGCTGCTGAAGACGCTGGAAGAGCCGCCGGGCCACGTGAAGTTCCTGCTGGCGACGACCGATCCGCAGAAGCTGCCCGTGACCGTGCTGTCGCGCTGCCTGCAGTTCAACCTGAAGCGGCTGGACGAGCAGCAGATCAACGGGCAGATGACGCGGATCCTCGAAGCCGAGGGCATTCCCGCCGAGCCCGGCGCGATCCGCCAGCTGGCCAAGGCCGCCGATGGCAGCCTGCGCGACGGCCTGTCGCTGCTCGACCAGGCCATCGCCTATACGGGTGCGAGCGCGGGCGCCGACGGCGGTGTGCTGGCCGACGCCGGCGTCGCGGCAATGCTCGGCACGGTCGATCGCACGCGCGTGGGCGCGCTGCTGGGCGCGCTGGCCGAAGGCGACGGCGAACGGCTGCTGGCCGAAGTCGGCACGCTGGCCGAGTTCTCGCCCGAATGGGGCGGCGTGCTGGACGCCTTCAGCGACGCGTTGCATCGCGTGCAGGTGCGCCAGCTCGTGCCGGGCGCCGAAGTCGAGGCCGATGGCGTGGACGTCGACGCGCTCGCCGCGAAGCTGCGCCCGGAAGTGGTACAGCTGTGGTACCAGATGGCGCTCAACGGCCGTCGCGACCTCGCACTGGCGCCGAGCCCGCGCGCCGGGTTCGAGATGAGCCTGCTGCGCATGCTCGCGTTCCGCCCGGCCGACGGCGACGGCGCACGCGCCGCGACGCCGCCGTCCGGCGCAAATCGCGAGCCGGTGCGCAGCGCCGCGTCCGCCGCACCCGCTGCGTCGGCCCCGACCCCGCGCATGCCGCCGCCGAATCCGTTTACCGATGCGACGCCGGCACGACCGGCGCCGCCGCGTGAGGCGCCGCCCGTGCGCGAGGCCGCGCCGCCGCCGCGTCCGACACAGGCCGCCCCGTCGATCGACGACACGCCGCCGTGGGCGATCGAAGCCCCGGCCAAGCCGGCCGAGCCCGTCCGGGCGCCTGCGCCGGCAGCCGCGCCTGTTGTCCCGGTCCAGGGCGCCGCGCCGGTTCAAAGCGCGCCCGTTCACAGCGCGCCGAGCCAGGACGCCGCGCCGGCCCCGCGCCCCGGCTTCGTCCACGACGCGGGCATCGCCGATGCGGACGCCTGGCATTCGCTGGTCGCCAATTCGACCCTGCGCGGCCCGGCGCGCGTGCTCGCCGAGCACGCCGGTTTCGTCGGCTACGCCGATGGCGTGCTGAGCCTGTCCCTCACGCCGGCCGATGATCTGCTTCGCAGCAATGCGATGACGGTGAACGCCGTTGCCGAAGCGCTCGCGCCGGCGCTCGGCGTGACGCCGCAGATCCGCTTTACGGAGAGCGCGCAGCCGGCCGAATCGCTGCGCGAACGCAACGAACGCGCGCGCGACGAACGCCAGGCCAATGCCGAAACCGCCTTCATGAACGATCCCGACGTGCAGCGGCTGATCTCGCAGTACGGCGCCAAGGTCGTGCCGGATTCGATCCGTCCGTACGACGAGAATTGACCCCGTCGCGCTCGCACGAGCGCGGCACAACGCCCCCACTGGAACACGAGAACGAACATGCGTGGAAACATCGCCCAACTGATGCAGCAGGCGCAGAAAATGCAGGAAAACGTCCAGCGCGCCCAGGAAGAACTCGGCAAGCTGGAAGTCACCGGCAATGCCGGCGGCGGCATGGTCAGCGTGACCATCACCGGTCGCATGGAATGCCGCAAGGTGCGCATCGATCCGAGCGTGATGACCGACCCCGAGATGGCCGAGGACCTGATCGCCGCCGCCTTCAACGACGCCGTCAACAAGGTCAATGCCGAATCGCAGGCGAAGATGTCCGCCGCCACCGCCGGCATGCCGATGCCGCCAGGCATGAAGATGCCGTTCTGACGACACGCGTCGCCGCCGCGCCGGCCCGCTCCGGCGTGGCCGTGCATCGCAACGCCGGCGACGCGCCAACCGCATGACCTCCTCCCTGCTTGAACAACTGATCGACGCCCTGCGCGTGCTGCCGGGCGTCGGTCAGAAATCCGCACAGCGCATGGCCTACCACCTGCTCGAACGCGAGCGCGCGGGCGGCCAGCGGCTGTCGGTCGCGCTCGCCGAAGCGGTGGAAAAGATCGGGCATTGCGCGCGCTGTCGCGACTTCAGCGAAACACCGGTGTGCGCCACCTGCGCCAGCGCATCGCGCGACGCGCACCAGCTGTGCGCGGTGGAATCCCCGGCGGACCGGCTCGCGATCGAACAGGCCACGGGTTATCGCGGCCTCTACTTCGTGCTGCAGGGGCGCCTGTCGCCGCTGGATGGCATCGGCCCGCGCGAACTCGGCCTGGATACGCTCGCCGCGCGGCTGGCTGAGGGCGAAGTGCAGGAGCTGATCATCGCCACCAATCCCACCGTGGAAGGCGAGGCGACGGCGCATTACCTCGCCCAGCTCGCGCGCCAGCACGGCGTGCGGCCGAGCCGACTCGCGCACGGCGTCCCGCTCGGCGGCGAACTGGAATACGTGGATCGCGGCACGCTGTCGCACGCGTTCGGCAGCCGCACCGAGGTGTCGGAGTAGGGCGCGTTCGCGGCGATTGCGGCATCATCGCGATTCGCCCCGCAACGAGCGCGCCCCATGTCCGAGACCATCTTCCACAAGATCATCCGCCGCGAGATCCCGGCCGACGTCGTCTACGAGGACGACCACCTCATCGCGTTCCGCGACATCGCGCCGCAAGCGCCGGTGCACGTGCTGTTCGTGCCGAAGACCGACATCGCCACGCTCAACGACCTGAAGCAAGACCAGGCGGCGATCGTCGGACGCCTTGCGCACGCGGCGGCCGAATACGCCAAGCGCGAAGGATTTGCCGAAGACGGCTACCGCATCGTCATGAACTGCAACGGCAACGGCGGGCAGACGGTGTTCCAGATCCACCTGCACCTGCTCGCGGGCGCCCAGCTGGGACGCTTCGGCACGCCGCGCTGAGTCGATGTCGATCGCGATCGACGAACATGAAAAGGCCCGCATCCGCGGGCCTTCTCATGTTCAATGCTCGAAATCACGAATCACGAATCACCACCAACCCCACCACGGCCACGGCGCCGGGTACTGCACCACGTCCACGGTTTCGCGTACGGGCCACAGGTAGACGACGTCGGCATCCACGCGCGGGAAGCGGTAGTCGTATTCGCCGATGCGACGGTTCTCGTATCCGGCAATGCGGCCGATGAAAGTCACTTCGCGGTTCTTCTCGAACACCGCCGGATCGTAGAAGCCGGTGCGGCAGGCCAGGAAGCGGCCCCCCGTGTCGTCGCTGCCCCAGTACGGGCGCGCCGACTCGTTGAGGTTGGTGGAGATCATCTCGAAGCAGGTGCGATTGGGCTGCGGCTCGACGCTGACGATGCGGCCGCCCCAGCGCACCGTTGCGCCGGTGGAGTCGGACGCCGCTGCCTCGCGCGGGGTGATCGGGTTGTACGCGCCTTGCAGCGGTTGGGGCGCCGATGCGCACGCGCTCAAGAGCGCAGCGCCGAGGGCGAGCAGGGCGAGACGGACGTTCATCGGCGTTCTCCTGGAGAAGTCGCGGGCGGGCGATGCGCGCGCAGCGCCTTGACCAAGGCGCGGGCCGAGCGTCCCCCCGTTTGGGCATCAGCGTACCGCCAATCGCTGAAACGTTGGCTGAGCATCCCCAGCTCCGCGGCCAGGTCCGGCCGGGCGGCGGCGACGCGCGACACCCAGCCCGATGCGGTTTCGCTGGGCGCGCGCTCCAGTCCGAACCGCCCATAGCGGCGCGCCAGGCGATGCCACGCGCGAAGGACCGGGTCGCGTTCGCGCTCGCTTCGACGGCTGAACCAGACCATCCACAACAGGCCGATCGCCATTGCCCCGACGAGCATCGCGATGAGGGTGCGCGGGTCCAGGCGATCCACGCCCAGCGGGCTGAGCAGGCGCTCCTGGCGCTGGGCATCGAAGGAGACGACGAAGTCGTTCCAGCCGCGGCGCACCCAGTCGGTGACATCGAACAGCGAGCGCACGCCCTGCAGGCCCGTGGCGCCGAAGTCGCCCGTCTGCAGCGTGTCGTAGATGCGCTCCGGCGCGACGGCGGCGGTCGGGTCCACGCGCACCCAGCCGCGTCCGCGCAACCACACTTCGGCCCAGGCGTGCGCGTCGGAGCGCCGCACCAGCCAATAGTCGCCGAGCGGGTTGCGGTAGCCGCCGGCGTATCCCGTCACCACGCGGGACGGAATCCCGGCCGCGCGCATCAGCACGACGAACGACGAGCTGAAGTGTTCGCAGAAACCGGCTTTCTGGTCGAACAGGAATTCGTCCACGCTGTGGCGGCCGAGCAGCGGCGTTTCGAGCGTGTAGGCGAAATCGCGGCGGATCCATTGCAGGGCGCGGTCGACGATCGCCGCGTCGTTCCTGGCACCGGCTTCCGCGCGCCACTGGCGGGCGAGGGCGACGGTGCGCGGGTTGAAACCCTCCGGCAGCCCCAGCGCATAGCGGCGCGCGGCGGGCGACAGGTCGGCTTCGTAACGCGCGGGCGGAGCCGATTGCATGCGCCATCGGCTGATCGCGGTCAGCGGCCGGAACGTCTGCAGCGCGTGGTCGGGATTGAGGTAGGTGCCGCGCGGCTCTTCCAGCGGCAGATCGAGCGCGACCAGCATGCGTGAGTCGGTCGCCTCGACCTCCATCTCGTAATCCCAGCGCACGGCGCCCGGCTCGACGAGCGTATGCGCCTGGCCCGGGCGCCAGCGCGGTTGCGTCCAGGTGCGGCCGTCGAATTCCCAGAACACCGGTCCGCGCCAGTACATCTGCGAGGTGGGCGGCGTCGCGCCGAAGAAACGCACGCGCAGCGCCGGCGTGTCGTCGGCCATCAGGTCGAGCCAGTCGCCCGGACTCATGCTGTCCGACAGTCCCGTGCGCGCCATCGCACGCTCGGGAATGCCCCACATCGGCGAGGCCACGCGCGGAAACAGCCAGAATGCGGCCAGCGCGATCGGCAGCCCGACGGCGACGAGGCGTCCCACGCCGGTCAGGCGCTTGCGCGGCCCGACGGGTTTGACGTCGCCGGATTCCAGCTCCGCCATGCGTTGCAACGTCGCCAGCACCAGCAGGACGGCGGTGAGGCCGAGCGTCAGCGACAGCGGCCCCTGGTCGAGCAGGAACGTCGCGAACGGCGCGAACAGCGCGAAGCCCATCAGGCTGCGGCCATCGCGCAGGGTGAAGGTTTCCGAGGGCTTGATCGCGAGCATCGCCGCGAGCAGCGCGCAGCCGGTGTCGCGACCGATCGCGAACCGGCTCAACACGAGCACGAGTGCGATCAGCGCGAGCGAAATCAGCAGGCGCAGCAGGCCCGGCATCGGCCGGCGCCAGGAGAGCGCGGTGACGCCGATCGCGCTGGCCGCGATGCCAGCGGCGAGCTGCGGCGGCAATTGCAGCAGCAGGGGCAGCAGGCAGGCGCCGGTGCTCCACAGCGTCCAGCGGCGGGTGCGGTCGTCAAGCTGCAACGGGGCGCGTTTAGACATGCGGCATCAGCGCGAGCGCGCGCAGGCAGGCGTGGCGGTGCAGCGGACCGCGATCGGGCCCCAGCGGCGCCTGTCCGGGAAGGCGCAATCTGAAGCGGCGGCCTTCGCGTTCGGCTTCGTCGACCCAGCGTGCAAGTCGGGCGATGCGTCCCTCGTACGGAATGCCGGCCGTGGCCTGCCAGTCGAGCACGATTTCCGACCCCAGCGGCTGTTCGAATTCGCGCACGATCAGCGCGTCGCGGCGCGCGGACGACTTCCAGGCGATGGCGCGCGGCGCATCGCCCGCGCGGTAGCCACGCAGGTGGTGCACATCGTCGCCGGCAGGATGCAGCCGCGCCTGCGCACTCTCGCCATGGCCGCCGGGCAGCGGCGGTCCGTGCGGCTCGGGCGTGGGGTACACCAGCAGCGGCGTTTCGGGCCACACGTACGCCCATGCGCGCGCGAGGCCGAGCGGGCGCGTGGTCGACAGTCGCAGCTTGGGCACGTCGAACCATCCGCGCGTCTGCGTCGGCAACAGCAGTTGCGCGTCGCCGACGCCCTTGTCGAGATTGAGCACGGACGGCTCGGCGTCGAAGGTGCCGTCATCGTCCAGGCGCAACCCGCGACGCGTGCGGCCGGGATCGGCGCGTGCGTGCAGCCGAAGTTCGAGCGGCATGCCGGCGGCGACGGGCTCGGCGTCGGCGGCGATGAGCTGCAGGTCGGACAACTGCATCTGCGCCGCGACCAGGCTCGCCAGTCCCGCGCCGCCCAGGAGCAGGCCCAGCAGCAACGCGGGATTGTTGTTGTAGTTGAGCGCGCCCAGCAGCATCGTCAGCAGCGCGAACGCGTAGAACAGGCCGAATCGCGTGGGCAGCACGTAGATGCGGCGCCGGTGAAGGCGCGCGGGCAGCGGCTCGGGATCGCGCGGACGCGTGAACACCATCGCGATGGCATGGGCGCGCAGGTACAGGCGCCGTGCAGCGGCGACCGGCATGGATCAGTCCACCGGCACCGCGTGCAGGATCGCCTTCGCAAGCGCCGCGTCCTTGCCCGCATCGACCTCGGCCACCAGTCGATGCGCCGCAACGGCGGGGAACAGCGCCTGAACGTCTTCCGGGAGCACGTGCGCGCGACCGAGCAGCAACGCGTACGCACGCGCAGCGCGCAACAGCGCGAGCCCCGCGCGCGGCGACAGGCCCACGCGTACGCCCGGGTGCCGGCGGCTGCGCGCCAGCAGCGCCTGCACGTAGGCGATCAGCGCCTCGCTCGCGTGGACGTCCAGCACCGCCTGGCGCGCGGCGAGCACGTCGGGCGCACTCAACTGCGGCGTCGCGCGTGCGATGAGGTCGCGACGATCCGTGCCGGCGAGCAGGTCGCGCTCGGCCGCCTCGCCGGGATAGCCCAGGCTCAGGCGCAGCAGGAAGCGGTCGAGCTGCGAATCGGGCAGCGGATACGTGCCCGACAGGTCCACCGGGTTCTGCGTCGCGATCACGAAGAACGGCTCCGGCAGCCGGTGCGTCGTGCCGTCGACGGTGACCTGGTATTCGGCCATCGCTTCCAGCAGCGCGCTCTGCGTGCGCGGCGGCGCGCGGTTGATCTCGTCGGCGAGCAGCACCTGCGTGAACACGGGGCCGGCGTGGAACTGGAACTGCCGCGTCTGGGGATCGAACACCGACACGCCGACGACGTCGGCCGGCAGCAGGTCGGAAGTGAACTGCACGCGCTGGAAGTCCAGGCCGAGCGTGGCGGCAAGCGCATGCGCCAGCGTCGTCTTGCCCAGGCCCGGCAGGTCCTCGATCAGCACGTGGCCGCCGGCAAGCAGCGCGACGAACGCCATGCGCACTTCCTGCTGCTTGCCCAGCACCAGGGCATTGACCTGTGTCTGCGCGCGGTCGAGGGATGCGCGAAGGCCATCGGTTAGCATGGCCGCCGTCGAAAGGGATACCGCCATCGTGCGTGTCTCCTGGAATGTTTCAGTGGTGCGCCGCGCGGGTCGGCGAATCGCCGACGGACCTCCCCCTCCGCGAGGCTGCCGGCGCGTCGATCCTGCCGGGGCCACCCATCTTTCCCGAGTGTAGCGAGGTCACGAACGGATGCGGGATGCAGTGCAGGCGCGACGTGCCTTTTGGGTGCTCTGGGTCTCGGTTCTGGCGATCAAGCTGCTCATCGCCGCGCGCCTGCCGCTGTTCGTGGACGAAGCTTTCTACTGGCAGGAAGGCCGGCATCCGGCCGCGGCCTATTCGGATCTTCCCGGCCTGACCGCCTGGCTGACGCGTCTTGGCGTTTCGCTGGGCGAGGGGATGTTCGCACTGCGTTTGCCGTTCCTGCTCATTGGCGCCGCGGTGCCGTGGCTGATGGTGCACGTGACCGCACGCGAGTTCGGCGCGAAGGCCGGCTGGCAGGCCGGCCTGCTCGCGCTGCTGCTGCCGCTCGCGGGCGGACTCGGCCTGATGGCGCTTCCCGACGCCGCGATGGCGCTGGCGACGCTGCTGTGCCTGGACGCGGGTGCGCGCCTGCTGCGGCAGGTCGATGCGCCGACCGCGCTCGAACTCGCCTTCGGCCTCGCGCTGGGTGCGCTGTGCCATTACCGCTTCATCGCGGTGATCGTCGTGGGGTTCGTCGCGTTGCTGATGCTGCCCGAAGGCCGCCGCGCGCTGCGCGACATCCGCGTGATGGTCGCCATCGCGTTCGGTGCGTCCGCATGGGCGCCGCTGGTGGCGTGGAATCTGGACAACGCCGACGCGGGATTGCGCTTCCAGCTGGTCGATCGCCACCCGTGGTCCTTCCATGTCGACGGCATCCTCTTCATCGGCATCCAGGCGTTGCTGGCCACGCCGCTGCTGTTCGCGGCGATGGCGGTCGCGGCCCGCCGCAGCCTCACGTGCGGATCGACCGTGTCGCGTTACTTCGCGCTGCTCGGTTCGGGCGTGGTGGTGGGGTTCTTCGCGCTGGGCTTCTTCGCCGACACCGAACGCGTCAGTTTCCACTGGCCCTTGCCGGGCTACCTCGCGCTGCTGCCGTTGGTGCCGGCGGTGCTCGCGACGTGGCCGCGCGCATGGCGGCTGGCGACACTGTGGCTGGCGGGCATCGGCCTGGTGGCGAACCTGGGGTACTACGTCGCCGTGTCGAACGCGAAGTGGCGCGAAGCGAGCGCGGCGGAGAAGTGGTATCCGGCCAACTTCGCCGGGTGGGGAACGCTGGCCGACGCGGTGCGCGCGCGGCTCGACGCGATGCCCGAAGGCACGCGCGTGGTCGCCGACAACTTCAAGATCGGGGCCGAACTCGGCTTCGCGCTCGGCGACCCGCGCATCCCGGTGCTCGACCACCCGATCAACCTCAAGCACGGCCGTGCGCCGCAGCTGCGTCTATGGGATCTGCAGACCGCCGGACGCAGCGAGTGGGGTAGCGCGCCGGTGCTGCTGGTCGTCGGCGCCACCGAGGTGAAGTACCGCGACCTGCTCGATCGCTATCACGTGCTGTGCGACATGGTCGGGCCGCTGCCGCCGCCGGAAGTGCTCAACATCGACCACGGGCGCCAGCGCTTCCTGCTCTTCGCACTGACGGGCGACGCGACGTCCGGTCCGTGCACGACGCCGTCGATGGCATGGGTCGACGCGCCCGTCGCCGACGCGCGCGTCGGGCGTCGATTCGACGTACGCGGCTGGGCGTTCAAGGATGGCGTCGGGCTGTCGGGCGTCGAGGTCACGCTGGACGGCAAGGTCGTCGGTCGCGCGGATTACGGCCGCGACTTCCCCGGCTTGCAGCGCGTCTGGCCCGTGTCGAGCGATCCGCAGCATCCGCGCGTGGGCTTCGATGCCCACGTGGATCTGGGCGATCGCGACATCGCACCGGGCCGGCACTGGCTGGGGCTGCGCCTGACGGGCCGGGATGGGAGCGTCGAAACCTTGGCCGAGCAGCCGATCGAACTGACGCAATGACGCTCAGGGCAGGCGGAAGCCAGCCTCGCGCAGCAGCGTCGCCGTGGCGATCAGCGGCAGGCCGACGAGCGCGGTTGGGTCGCGGTTCTCGATCGCCTCGAACAGCGCGATTCCCAGCCCTTCGGACTTGAAACTGCCCGCGCAGTCGTAGGGCTGCTCGGCGTGCAGGTAGCGGTCGATCTCCTCGTCCCCCAGCACCCGGAGCCGGACAACGGTGCGGTCCATGGCCTCGAACACCGGCCCGCCATCGCGCATCACGCACAGCCCGGTGTGGAACCGCACCGCCTGGCCGGACATCGACGCCAGCTGCGCCTTGGCGGCGTCGTGAGCGCCGGGCTTGCCGAGGGCGCGGCCACCGCATTCGGCGACCTGATCGGAGCCGATCACCCAAGCGCCCGGATGCCGCGCCGCCACGTCGGCCGCCTTCGCCCGGGCGAGGCGACGGGCCAGCGCCTCGGGCGCTTCGTCGGGAAGAGGGGTCTCGTCCGTGCCGGGGCGCTCGGTATCGAACGGCAGGCGCAGACGGCCCAGGAGCTCGCGCCGATAGATCGAAGTCGACGCCAGGATCAGCCGTTGCGGCGCGTTCATGCGGCCGGTGCGCGGGCCTGCGCGATCCGCGACAATTGCTGGTCGATCCGGCCGCGGGCGGCGTCGATGGAGCTGCGCACCTCGTCGAGCTGGGCGAGGCTGGCGTCCGGGCCGTGGTCCCGCAGCCAAAGCCGCTGGCGGAGCATCTCGCGCATCGCCTCGCCGACCGGGTCGTCGCCGTCCCCGCCGGTGACCGCTTCGATTTCGGCCCGCGCCACGCGCAGCTGGGCTTCCAGTGCGTCGGCGGCATCCAGGACGTCGCGCATCGCGCGATCGCGCCGGCTGGGTCGGGAGCGGGAATACGCCAGTACCGCGATCACCAGGGCGGACAGCAGCAGGAGCAGGGCGATGGTCACGGTCGTGCGCTGGAGTCGGAAGGCCTCCAGTGTGAAGGCCCTCCCGGCGGCCGGCAAATGCGCCGGCGCGGAACCGTGAACTGGCCCCGCTTGCCCCGTCGGGTTCAGGTTTGACACGAACCGGGGCGATCTCTAACATTCCGCAGCTTATGTCAGCGGACCTGCCCGAGATTCTTGATGCTTGGCGCATGGTGGCGGCGCGGCGCGGCGTGGAAGGCCGCGTGCCGTTGTCGGCGCTGACGCGGCTGCGGGACAGCCTGGTCGACACCCAGGGCGAGGTGCGATTCGCGCTCGATTTCGATCGCGACTCGCTGAAGGTGCCTTATGTCGAACTGCGTATCGATGCCGAGCTGCCGCTGACCTGTCAGCGCAGCCTGCAGCGATTCCTGTTGCCGGTGAACATCGTGCAGCGGCTCGGCCTCATTCGCGACGAAGCGGACGAAGCTGCGCTGCCGCCCGGATACGAGCCGCTGCTGGTGCCCGAAAACGGCCAGCTGCGGACCGTCGAACTGGTCGAGGACGAACTCATCCTCGCCGTTCCGGTCGTGCCGATCATGCCCGGCACGGAAGCGGTGGAAGGCGACTGGCCCGCACCTGAAGCAGGTCCGGAGCCGGAGCGCGCGAATCCATTCGCTGCGTTGTCGGCATTGAAGAAACATTCGAACTAGTTTTTTTGGAGCAAGACCATGGCTGTCCAGAAGTCCCGCGTTTCCCCGTCCAAGCGTGGCATGCGTCGTTCGCACGACGCGCTGTCCGCCAAGCAGCTGGCCACCGACCCGACCACGGGCGAGACCCACCTGCGTCACCACGTCACCGCCGACGGCTACTACCGCGGCAAGAAGGTGATCGACACCAAGTCCAAGGTTGCGGACGAAGAGTAATCTCTTCGCCCACCGCCGCCCGCGCCCGTCGCCTGACGTGCGCGGACGCCGCCGGGCCGCTGTCCGCCGCCGCAAGGCCCCGCGACGCAGCGTGGCCCGTGGTGGCGACCCCGATTCGAGGGTAGCGGCGGTACGCTTCCGTCGGCTCCGCCGACGGTTCCCGGCAAGTGCCCGACAGGGCCATCACGGCTGTGCAGCGGAGTGGCGATGACGCAACAGATTTATTCCCGCATCGCGGGAACCGGCAGCTACCTTCCCGAGAAGGTGCTGACCAACGACGACCTCGCGAAGATCGTCGATACCAGCGACGAATGGATCGCGGCCCGTACGGGTATCCGCGAGCGCCACATCGCCGCTGAAGGCGAGACCACGAGCGATCTGGCGTACCACGCTTCCGTCCGCGCGCTGGAAGCCGCCGGCATCGACGCGACGGAACTCGATCTGATCGTCGTCGGCACCACCACGCCTGACCTCATCTTTCCCTCGACCGCGTGCCTGCTCCAGCATCGGCTCGGCGCCAACGGCTGCCCCGCGTTCGACGTCAACGCCGCCTGCACGGGCTTCGTCTACGCGCTGACGGTGGCCGACAAGTTCATCCGTTCGGGCGCGGCCAAGACCGTGCTCGTCGTCGGCGCGGAAACGCTCACGCGCATGCTCGACTGGAGCGATCGCTCCACCTGCGTGCTGTTCGGCGACGGCGCCGGCGCGGTCGTGCTCAAGGCCGATACCGAAACCGGCATCCTCAGCACCCACATGCACGCCGATGGCGGCAAGAAGGAACTGCTGTGGAATCCGGTCGGCGTGTCGATCGGTTTCAAGCCGGAAGAACACAACGCCGGCGTGCGCGTGCTGATGACCGGCAACGAAGTCTTCAAGCATGCGGTGAAGGCGCTGGATTCGGTGGTCGAGGAAACGCTCGAGGCCAACGGCCTGGATCGTCACGACATCGACTGGCTGATCCCGCACCAGGCCAACCTGCGCATCATCGAAGCCACGGCCAAGCGCCTGGACATGCCGATGGATCGCGTCGTCGTCACCGTGGACAAGCACGGCAATACCTCGTCCGGTTCGGTGCCGCTCGCACTCGATGAAGCCGTGCGCTCCGGCAAAGTGCAGCGCGGCCAGCTCGTGCTGCTGGAGGCATTCGGCGGCGGCTTCACCTGGGGCTCGGCGCTGCTGCGCTACTGACTTTCAGCGCCGTAAAACATGACGCCTCCGCTCGACGCGGAGGCGTTTTTGTTTGTGCGATGCCTGCTGTCGCACGGCCATCGCTTCAATGCGAATCCGATACTGCGGCGCAGGTTGCCACCATGCCGCAGCGTCTGACCTTGCATCGAGCGGAAGCCCTACCGTGCATCGAGGCGTTACGCGATTCGCTGTGGCGGATCGAGCCTGCATGCTTGAGCGCATCAACAGGAACGGGCCGGCCGTCGATGAACGGGAGACGTGGAACGCGATCGGGAGGCAGCACCTTGCTTTGCTTCCGCCTCCGGGCGGACTCATTCCCGCGTCGATACGGAACACCTACCCGCATCATGCGCCGACCGCGCCATACCGCACGCCTTCACAGTTCCGCAACGCATCCGGTCTTCAATACGACCCGGTACAGACGCACTAGAGCAAAGGCTCGTATCATGCGCACTCTTTTCGCAGGGACCCCCGCCGCGTGACCGATTCCACCGCCCACGACGCATCGCTGGCCTTCGTATTTCCGGGCCAGGGTTCCCAGTCGGTTGGCATGCTCGCCGAATTGGCCGAGCTCCACCCCATCGTGCGCGAGACCTTCGCCGAAGCCAGCGACGGGGCCGATGTCGATTTGTGGGCGCTGAGCCAAGGCGGCCCGGAAGAAATGCTCAACCGCACCGAGTACACCCAGCCGGCGCTGCTCGCCGCGGGCATCGCGGTATGGCGTGCGTGGAACGCGCAGGGCGGTCGTTCGCCGGCGCTTCTGGCGGGGCACAGCCTGGGCGAGTACACGGCACTGGTCGCCGCGGGTGCGCTTTCGCTGACCGATGGCGCGCATCTGGTCCGCCTGCGTGGCCAGCTGATGCAGGATGCCGCTCCGGCCGGCATCGGCGCGATGGCCGCCGTGCTGGGCGCGGAAGACGCGCTGGTGCAGGAAGTCTGCGAAGCGGTTTCCGGTGCCGAGGTCGTCGTTCCCGCGAACTTCAATTCACCGGGCCAGATCGTCATTGGCGGTCACGCGGCCGCGGTGGACAAGGCGCTGGCGCTGCTCGGCGAACGCGGCGTGCGCAAGGCGGTGAAGCTTGCCGTCAGCGTGCCCTCGCATACGCCGCTCATGCGAGAAGCCGCGAACCGTCTTGCCGAGGCGATGGCGGGCTTGTCCTGGCGCATGCCGGATCGGCCCGTCGTGCAGAACGTCGATGCGCGCGTGCATGACAGCGTCGATGCGATCCGCGACGCGCTCGTCCGACAGCTCTACCTGCCGGTGCAGTGGACCGGTTGTGTCCAGGCGCTGGCGGGGAAGGGCACGTCGCGCATCGCCGAATGCGGCCCCGGCAAGGTGCTGGCCGGGCTGATCAAGCGCATCGACAAGGGCATCGACGCACGCGCGATCGGCGCCGTCGGCGATTTCGAAGCCGCGCTCGGCGACTGGACATGATCATCGGTTTGCGGGCGCGCGGATCCGCGTGATTCGCCGCCTGGATGCGAGCCGTGCCGGCTGCATCCCGTGAGCCCTTACTTTGGAGACATCAATGACCCAGCTCCTGAAAGGTGAAATCGCCCTGGTGACCGGCGCCAGTCGCGGCATCGGCGCGGCGATCGCCGACGAACTGGCTGCGCAGGGCGCCACCGTGATCGGCACGGCGACGTCCGAGGGCGGCGCGAGCGCGATCGGCGAGCGACTCGCCGCGCACGGCGGCCATGGCCGCGTGCTCGACGTGAGCGATGCATCATCGGTGGAAGCGCTGATCGAAGGCATCGGCAAGGAGATCGGCCCGATCTCCATCCTCGTCAACAATGCCGGCATCACGCGTGACAATCTGCTGATGCGCATGAAGGACGAGGACTGGCAGGCGATCCTCGACACCAACCTCACCAGCGTCTACCGCACCAGCAAGGCGGTGATGCGTTCGATGATGAAGGCGCGCAAGGGCCGCATCATCAACATCGCCTCGGTGATCGGCGTGACCGGAAACGCCGGCCAGGCCAACTACGCGGCGGCGAAGGCCGGCATCATCGCCTTCAGCAAGTCGCTTGCAAAGGAAATCGGCAGCCGCAACATCACCGTCAACGTGGTGGCGCCGGGCTTCATCGACACCGACATGACCAAGGCGCTGCCCGAGGATGCCAAGAACGCGATGCTGGGGCAGATCGCGCTGGGCCGCTTCGGTGAGCCGGCGGACATCGCCCGCGCGGTCGCCTTCCTGGCGGGGCCGTCCGCTGCGTACATCACCGGCGAGACCCTGCACGTCAATGGCGGCATGTACATGCCGTGAGCGGCCTCGGCCGGTCACTGTTTCAGCTGTAACCGCTTGAACCCAAAGGGCTTTCGCGTATGCTCGCGATCGTCCTTTATTCAATTAGACTATTCCGTCGAATATCCCGTCCCGGGAGGAGTGAGAACCCATGAGCAGCATCGAAGAACGCGTCAAGAAGATCGTGGTCGAACAGCTTGGCGTTAAGGAAGAAGAAGTCACCAACAACGCTTCGTTCGTCGACGACCTCGGCGCGGACTCGCTCGACACCGTCGAGCTGGTGATGGCGCTCGAAGAAGAGTTCGAGTGCGAGATCCCGGACGAAGAGGCCGAGAAGATCACCTCGGTGCAGCAGGCGATCGACTACGTGAAGGCTCACGTCAAGAGCTGAGCGGCCATTCGCTTGGCGGGCGCCGGCCAATGGGCCGACGCCTGCAAAACCAACGCCGAGCTTCGGCGCCTGGTACGTCAGGAAAATCAGACCGGGGCCGCATATAGCGGCCCCGTGTCTTATCAGCCGGTCTATACGCCGGCGTAGTGTCAGACGGAGTGTTTCATGTCCAACAACCGACGCGTAGTCGTGACCGGCCTGGGCGCTGTGTCGCCGCTGGGCAACGACGTCGCCAGCACCTGGGACGGCATCGTCAACGGTCGCTCCGGCATCGGCCCGATCACCCATTTCGACGCCTCCAACTTCACCACGCGCATCGCGGGCGAAGTGCGCAACTTCGACATCACCCAGTGGGTGAACCCGAAGGACGCCAAGAAGATGGAGGAGTTCATCCACTACGGCGTCGCCGCCTCGCTCATGGCGATGAAGGACGCCGACCTCACGGTCGACGAGTCCAATGCCGAGCGCATCGGCGCGCTGATCGGCTCCGGCATCGGCGGCCTGCTCGGCATCGAAGAACAGACCGTGAAGTACCACGACGGCGGCCCGCGCAAGGTGTCGCCGTTCTACGTGCCCAGCACGATCATCAACATGCTGCCCGGCCAGGTGTCGCTGCTCACCGGCATCAAGGGCCCGAACTTCTCCGCCGTTTCGGCCTGCGCCACCGCCAACCATTCCATCGGCATGGCGATGCGCATGATCCAGTACGGCGATGCGGACGTGATGGTCGCCGGCGGTGCGGAGCGCGGTTCCTCGCCGACCTCGGTCGCGGGTTTCTGCTCGATGAAGGCGATGTCCACGCGCAACGACGATCCGACGCATGCGTCGCGTCCGTGGGACAAGGACCGTGACGGCTTCGTGCTCGGCGACGGCGCCGGCATCCTGGTGCTGGAAGAGTACGAACGCGCGAAGGCCCGCGGCGCCCGCATCTATTGCGAGCTCGCCGGTTTCGGCGCCAGCTCCGACGCCTTCCACATGACGGCACCGAGCGAGAACGGCGAAGGCCCTGCACGCTGCATGGCCGCGGCCATGAAGGACGCGGGGATCAACCCGGACCAGGTCGAGTACCTCAACGCGCACGGCACCTCGACGCCGCTGGGCGACCTCGCCGAAACGCTCGCCATCAAGCGCGCGCTGGGCGACCACGCGTACAAGACGATGGTGTCGTCGACCAAGTCGATGACCGGCCACCTGCTCGGCGCGGCCGGCGGCGTGGAGGCCATCTTCTCCGTGCTCGCGCTGCACCACGGCATCATCCCGCCGACGATCAACCTGTTCGAAGCAGGCGAGGGCTGCGATCTGGACTACGTGCCGAACGTGGCGCGCGAGAAGAATATCGATGTCGCGATGTCGAACGGTTTCGGTTTCGGCGGTACGAACGGCACGCTGGTGTTCAAGCGCGTCTGATCGGAACCGCGTTCAGTGCGTCATGAAGATCCCCGCTTCGGCGGGGATTTTCGTTTTCGGATTCCAGCGAAGGGAGATTCGCCGACCGCCGGTCACTGGCCGTCATCTTCGCGAAAGCCGGGGCACAGGCTCGTCGCCTATCAGGAGCACGAACGCGCCCGCAGTGCGTACCCCCGAAGAGCTGCGGTTACTCCAGAAGACGTGACAGCCTGGGTCCCGGCCTTCGCCGGGATGACGAGGCAGGAGCCACGGCGACCCGATCACCAAGCCAGTTCCACGAGCCGCCGCAAACCCACGAATCCGCCCCCGATAGCGGACAATGTCGCCATGCTCCTGACCCATCCACTGCCCGGTTCCTTCGATCTCCTCGCGCTGCAGCGCCTGGCGTCCGCGCGCTACCCGCTGCTGCTCGAATCCAGTGCGCACGGCACCGCGCAGGGCCGATGGGATCTGTTGCTGGTCGCGAGCGGCGATCGCCTTCGTCTCGACGCCGACGCCACCGTGCGCGACGAACGCGGCGCCGGAATCGGCAGCGACTTCTTCGCCGCCCTCGACGCGCGCTGGCAGGCCGAACGCGTTCCGCGGGACGAACCGCGCTGGCCGTTCCGCGGCGGCTGGGCGTTGCTGTTCGGCTACGAGGCCGCGGCGCAGGTCGAACCGATCCTGCAGCTTCCGCGCGCGGACGGCCGGCTGCCCGTCGCGCTCGCGTTGCGTTGTCCGGCCGCGGTGCTGCGCGATCACACCAGCGGAGAGTGCGTGCTCGTGGTCGAAGCGGGATATGAAGCCCTGCGCGACGGCGTGCTCGACGACATCGCCCGACTCGCCACGCTGCCGCCCTTGCCGAAGTGGGATGCGCCCCGCGCGCTCGAGGAAGACGAACCCGAGCGTTTCACCGACGGCGTGCGCCGCGTGCTCGATTACCTTGCAGCCGGCGATGTCTTCCAGGCCAATCTGTCGCGCGGGTGGCGCGCCCGTTTTGATCGGAACGTCGAAGCCGCCGAACTGTTCCAGCGTCTACGTGAGAACAACCCGGCGCCGTTCGCGGGCGTGTTCGCCGGCGACGACTGGGCGGTGGTCAGCGCGTCCCCCGAACGCCTGGTGTCCGTGCGCGGCGACGTCGTCGAGACGCGGCCCATCGCCGGCACGCGTCCGCGATTCGCCGGTGACGACGATGCGGCGCGCATCCAGGAACTGGTCGGCCATCCGAAGGAACGCGCCGAACACGTGATGCTCATCGACCTGGAACGCAACGATCTTGGCCGTGTGTGCACGCCGGGCAGCGTGGAAGTCGACGAGCTGATGACGGTCGAAAGCTATGCACACGTGCACCACATCGTCAGCAACGTGCGCGGTCGCCTGCGTGGCGACGCGACGCCGGGGCAGGTGATCCGCGCGGTGTTTCCCGGCGGCACCATCACCGGCTGCCCGAAGGTGCGCTGCATGCAGATCATCGCCGAGCTCGAAGGCGTCGGCCGCGGCGCGTACACCGGCGCCATGGGCTGGCTCAATCGCGACGGCGACATGGACCTGAACATCCTCATCCGCAGCGCCGAACTCGAAGCTGCGCCGGAAGGCGCGACCCTGCGCTTCCGCACCGGCGCGGGCATCGTCGCCGACTCCGATCCGCGCAAGGAACTCGACGAAACCCGCGCCAAGGCGCGCGGCATGCTGCGCGCGCTGGGAGTAGGCGGGTGAGCGTGCGCCATTTCGTCGGCGATACTGCCGTGGCGAACACGCCCGACCATGATCGCGGTCTGGCTTACGGCGACGGCCTGTTCGAAACGATGCGGGCGCACGAAGGCGACGTGCACTGGTGGCCCGCGCATTGGCGCCGGCTGGAGCGCGGCGCGCGGGCGCTCGCGTTCGACCTTCCCGATCAGGCGTGCGTCCGACGCGAAGTCGCGAGCCTGCTCGACGACGCCAACGGCGTGCTCAAACTCGTCGTGACGCGCGGTCCGGGCGGTCGCGGCTACGCGCCGCCGGCATCGCCGACGCCACACTGGATCCTCTCGCTGCACGATGCGCCGGTCGTCGCGCCGGCCGGGGGACTGACGCTGCGCTGGTGCGACACGCGCCTCGCGCTGCAGCCGGCGCTGGCCGGGCTCAAGCACTGCAACCGCCTCGAACAGGTCCTGGCGCGTGCCGAATGGCGCGATCCGGAAACGCACGAGGGCCTGATGCGCAGCACGGAGGGCGACGTCGTCAGCGCCACCTCGGCCAACCTGTTCGTCCTATACGACGACCGGTGGACGACCCCGCGCGTGGACCGCTGCGGCATCGCCGGCGTCTGCCGGGAATGGGCGATGGGCGCGCTCGGAGCGCGGGAAGCGCGCCTGGCTGTGACCGAAGTCGAAGCGGCGGACGCGGTTTTCCTGTGCAATGCCGCCCGCGGTATCCTGCCCGTGGCGCGGCTCGGCGCTCGCTCATGGCGACCGCACCCGCAGGTGGCGCAACTTCGCCGCCGCCTGGCCGCCGAGCATCCCGCATTCGCCACGGAGGTTGCGTGAGTCGCAAATCTGGACGCCGCCTGGGCGGCTTCTTGTTCGTGTTGCTGTTGATCGCCGCCGGCGTCGGCGCTTACCTTTGGCAGCGATATACGAGCTTCGCCGACGCCCCGCTGGCGGGCGTGGAGGCCGGCGAGAGCCTGGTCGTCGAACGCGGCGATTCGCTTCCCGCGATCGTGCGCAAGCTGCGCGAGGCCGGCGTGCACCAGGGCGATCTGGTCGAATGGCGCGCGCTGGCGCGGCAGCTTGGCGCCGCCGGCAAGCTGCAGGTCGGCGAATACGCACTCGAGCCCGGCACCTCGCCGCGCGATTTGCTGACCGCCATGCGCGACGGCAAGGTCGTGCGTCGCCGCTTCACCATCGTCGAAGGCTGGAACATCCGCGAACTGCGTGCGGCGCTGGCGCGGGCGAAGGAGCTTGGTCAGGAAACCGCCGCGCTCGACGACGCCGCGCTGATGAAGGCACTGGGCCACCCGGGCCAGCACCCGGAAGGCCGCTTCCTGCCGGAAACCTATCTGTTCACCCGCGGCGACAGCGACCTGGACGTGCTCAGGCGCGCGCACGAGGCGATGGACAAGGCGCTGGCCGCCGCGTGGGAACGCCGCGTCCCGGACAGCGTGCTGAAGACGCCGGACGAAATGCTGGTGCTCGCCTCCATCGTCGAGAAGGAAACCGGTATCGCGCAGGAGCGTCCGCGCATCGCCGGCCTGTTCGAACGCCGGCTGCAGATCGGCATGCGCCTGCAGACCGATCCGACGGTCATCTACGGCCTCGGCACGAACTACGCCGGCAACATCCGCAAGGTCGACCTCACCACGGACACGCCGTACAACACCTACACGCGTGCGGGCCTGCCGCCGACGCCGATCGCCATGCCCGGCGCCGACGCGCTGCAGGCCGTCGCGCGTCCGCAGCGCGGCGAGGAGCTGTACTTCGTCGCCGTCGGCGATGGCAGCGGGCGTCACCTGTTCGCGCGCACACTGGCCGAGCACGAGGCCAACGTGCAGCGCTACCTGCAGAAATACCGCCAGGCGCGCGCGGCCGAAGCCGCCGGCTCCAGGACGCAGGAACGGCAATGACCCTGCGTTCGTACCCGCGGTTCATCACACTGGAAGGCAGCGAAGGCGCCGGCAAGTCGACGGTGCTCGCCGCGCTGCGCGAAGTGCTGGCGAACGAGGGGCGCGATCTCGTAGTCACGCGCGAACCGGGCGGCACGCCGCTTGCCGAACAGATCCGCGGCCTGCTGCTCGACACGCACCACGAACCGCCGACCACCGAGGCCGAGCTGCTGCTGGTGTTCGCCGCGCGTGCGCAGCACGTGCGCGAGACGATCGTGCCGGCGCTGGAGCGCGGCGCGTGGGTGATCAGCGACCGCTTCACCGACGCCAGCTACGCCTACCAGGGTGCGGCGCGCGGCGGCGATCTGGACTTCATCGGCGAACTCGAACGTCGCGTCGTCGGCATCGCGCCGGGCATGACGCTGCTGCTCGACGTGCCCGTCGCCATCGGCCTGCAGCGCGCACGCGGTCGTGGCGCCGCCGACCGCATCGAAGCCGAACGCGAGGACTTCTTCGAACGCGTGCGCGACGGCTACCTCGCGCGTGCGAAGGGCGATGCCGCGCGGTTCCGCGTGATCGATGCGTCGCAACCGGCCGACGCCGTCGCGGCACAGGCGGTCGCGCACCTGCGCGACTGGATCGGAGGGCACGCATGAGCACCCACGTCGCGAATTTCGCACCGTGGCAGCAGCGCGTGTACGACCAGGCCGTCGCGGCACTCGATGCGGGTCGGCTCGCGCACGGATTGCTGTTCTGCGGACCGGCGAAACTGGGCAAGCGCGCGGTCGCGGAGCGTCTGGCGCGGCGCGTGCTGTGCCAGCAGCCCGCGGCCGGCGGCGAACCCTGCGGCGCGTGCCGCGGCTGCCATCTCATCGACGCCGGCACGCATCCGGACTACCACGTCGTCTCCTTCGTCCCGAACAAGGAAGGCACGCGGCTGCGCACGGAGATCGTGATCGAGCAGATCCGCGAATTGTCCGAGCAGCTTTCGCTCACGCCGCAGTACGGCGGCGCGCAGGTGGCGATCCTCGATCCGGCCGAGGCGATCAACAACGCCGCCGGCAACGCATTGCTCAAGACGCTGGAAGAGCCCGTGCCCGGGCGCTACCTGTGGCTGGTGAGCGCGCATCCGGCGCGGCTGTCCGCGACGATCCGCAGCCGCTGCCAACGCTACGAATTCCGGCTGCCGCCGCTCGACGAAGCGCTGGCCTGGCTGCGTGCGAACGGCCACACCGACGCCGTCACGCGCGAGGCGCTCGACGCCGCGCGCGGGCATCCCGGCCTGGCGCAGGAGTGGCTGGAAAACGATGGCCTCAAGCTGCGTCGCGACGTGGCCGCCGACCTGGCGAAACTCGGTCGCGGCGATGCGGGTGCGGTCGAGATCGCGCAGCGATGGGTCGCAGATGAACAGGCCGCGCTCCGGCTGCGGCACGCGGCGGACCTCGCGCTGGCCGAGGCTTCCGGCTTGACCGACCCGATGCGAACGCGCAGTCTGGCCGCGTGGTTCGATCAGGCGAACCGGACCCGGGATCTGCTGCGCACCACCGTGCGGGCCGATCTCGCGGTCACCGAACTGTTGCTGGCCTGGCGTGGCGCGAACGGCGCCCAGGCGTCTGGGGGAAGTAGAAGATGAGCGGTATGAACGCAGCGGGCGGCGCGCGCCAGGGCATCCTGTCGTGTGCGATCAAGGACAAGGCGCAGCTCTATAGCGCCTACATGCCGTTCCTGAAGAGCGGCGGGATCTTCGTGCCCACGCCCAAGCGCTATTTCCTCGGCGACGAGGTCTTCCTGCTGCTGACGTTGCCCGAATCCAACGAGCGCCTGCCGGTGGCCGGCAAGGTCGTGTGGGTGACGCCGGTCGGCGCGCAGGGCAATCGCCCGGCGGGCATCGGCGTGCAGTTCGCCGACAGCGCGGAAGGCGAAACCGTGAAGGGCAAGATCGAAGCGCTGCTCGCCGGCACGCTCGCCGCCGAGCGCCCCACGCACACGATGTAGGCGTGAAGCGCGTCCTGTTCGTCTGCAGCCAGAACCGGCTGCGCAGCCCGACGGCCGAACAGGTCTTCGCCGACTGGCCAGGGATCGAAACCTCGTCGGCCGGCCTCAACCACGACGCCGAGAATCCCGTCACGCCTGAGCTGCTGGCGTGGGCCGACATCGTCTTCGTCATGGAGCGCGCGCACCGCTCGAAGCTCTCGTCGCGCTACAGGGCGCACATCGGCCATGCACGCGTGGTCTGCCTGGATATCCCCGACGACTTCGACTACATGGACGAAGCGCTGGTGCGACTGCTGAAAACGAAAGTGCCGCGTCACCTGACGCGGCACTGACATCGCCAAACGCCCGCGAAGGGCGCAGGGGTTGGATCAGGCGGCCTTCGTGGCCGGCGCCGACTCCGGGCGCAGCGCGGGGTTGTCCCAGCCCGGACGCGGCTTGAAGCGGTCCCCGTAACGCTGCTGCAGCACCGCCAGGCGCGCCAGCAGGTTGTCCACGCCGGTTTCGCGCACGTACTGGATCGGGCCGCCGCGGAACGGCGCGAAGCCGGTACCGAAGATGACGCCGGCGTCGAGCAGTTCCGCATCGTCGACCACGCCTTCGTGCAGGCACGCCACCGCTTCGTTGATCAGCGGCATGATCAGGCGGTCTTCCAGGTCCGACGGGATCTGGTAGTCCTTCGGCAGCGCGGGCTTCACCGCCTTGCCGTTCTCCCATTTGTACAGGCCCTGGTTGTCCTTCTTGCCGCGCTTGCCGGCTTCCGGCGGCGTGGAGAGGGAAGGCGGAATCGGCAGGCCGAGGAACGGCGCGAGTTCCGCGCCGACGCCGGCCGCGACGTCCAGGCCCACCGTGTCGATCAGCTCGATCGGGCCCATCGGCATGCCGAACTTCACCGCCGCCTTGTCGATCGCCGCACCGGGAATGCCGTCGGCGTACGCGGTCGCCGCTTCGAGCATGTACGGGAACAGCACGCGGTTGACGAGGAAGCCCGGCGTGCCCGCCACCGGCACCGGCAGCTTGTCGATCGCCTTGCAGAACGCGGCCAGGCGCTGCTCGGTCTGCGGCGCGACGCGGTCGTGGTGGATGATTTCCACCAGCGGCATCAGCGCGACCGGGTTGAAGTAGTGCAACCCGGCGAAATGCACCGGCCGCGCGATGTGCTCGCGCAGTTCGGTCAGCGGGATCGACGAGGTGTTCGTGGTCAGCAGTGCATCGAACTTCATGCGCGGCTCCAGCGACGCATACAGCTCACGCTTGGCTTCGGCGTTCTCGATGATGGCCTCGATGACCAGGTCCGCATCGGCCACGCCATCGCCCGACACATCGCCCTTCAGGCGCTGCGCCACCGTGATGCGCTTGGCTTCGTCCTTCACCTTCTTCTCGAACAGCGTCTGCGCGCGAACCAGCGCGGCATCGATGAAGCGCTGCTCGCGATCCTGCAGCGTGACGTTGAAGCCCTTGCACGCCGACCACGCCGCGATGTCGCCGCCCATCACGCCCGCACCAACGACGTGCACGTGGCGGATGCCGTGGTCCTTCCCGCCCAGGCCCTTGAGGCGTTCCTGCAGGAAGAACACGCGGATGAGGTTGCGCGCGGTGGGCGTCGAGGCGAGCTTCACCACCGCCTTGCGCTCGGCCGACAACTGCTGCTGGATGCCGCCGCCGGCATTCGCCCAGCTGTTGATCAGCGCGTATGGCGCCGGGTAATGCTCCTTGCGCGCCTTGCGGGCGACCTGCTTGGTGAGCATCGGCGCGAGCAGCTTGCGCGCGGGCAGGGTGTTGGTCGCCCAGCCGAGCAGGCGCTGCTTGAACGGCCGCTGCGCGGCGCCCTTCAGCGCGAACGCCGCCGCCACTTCGATCAGCGAGGACGGATCGGTGACCTTGTCGACCAGGCCGTTCGCGCGCGCGGCGGACGCCGAAAGCGTGCGCCCGGTCAGCATCATGTCGAACGCCGCCGGTGCGCCGATCAGGCGCGGCAGGCGCACGCTGCCGCCCCAGCCCGGGAAGATGCCGAGCTTCACTTCCGGCAGGCCGATGCGCGTGGACGGATCGTTGCTGGCGACGCGGTAACGGCACGCCAGCGAGATCTCGGTGCCGCCGCCCATGCAGAAGCCGTGGATCGCCGCGACGGTCGGGCAGGGGAGTTCGGCCAGGCGCTGGAAGGTCTGCTGGCCGCGGCGGATCGCGTCGCCGACCGTGCCCTTCTCGTCGAAGGCCTGGAATTCCCTGATGTCGGCGCCGGCGATGAAGCCGGAGGTCTTCGCCGAGCGCAGCACCACGCCCTTGGGCGGGTCGAGGGCGAGGCGTTCGATCAGCGTGTCCAGCTCGATCAGCACGTCCTGCGAGAACGTGTTGACCGGGGTGTCGGCCTTGTCGAAGGAGAGCAGCAGGACGCCGTCGGGGCGAAGCTCGGTCTGCCAGTGCTGGAAGCGGAGACCGTCGAGGCCAGCCATCATCTGCGCACCATCCGTTCAGGTATGGAGAGACCGCTATCATCCCGACGATGCTTCGCCGGCGTCAATCGCTGCCGGTCACGCACCCGCAGGCGGACCCCTGACGGCCGGCGCTTGCGGGCGTGCGGCCCATCCCCATTAATGAACGTGATCCAGCCCTTGCCCCGTTGAACGTCGACCGTCGAAGGACGCGTTGAACTTTCGTGCCACGGGGCTGTCCATTCGTTCGGCCATGGCCGAGCTGACAGGAGCGCCGGCGCGGTATGGCCGAAATGACGTTGCCAAAAGATGTCGAGTTGGACCAGGAGCTGGTCGCGCGCGTGCAGCGAGGCGACAGTGCGGCCTTCGATGCGCTGGTGCGCAAATACCAGCATCGGATCACCGCGCTGATCGGCCGCTACATCGCCGACTGGAGCGAATGCCAGGACGTGGCCCAGGAAACCTTCATCCGCGCCTACCGGGCGCTGCCGAACTTCCGGGGCGACGCGCAGTTCTATACATGGTTGCACCGTATCGCCGTGAATACCGCCAAGAACCACCTGGTCGCACAGAACCGCCGCCCGCCGACGGACGACGTCGATGCCGGCGAGGCGGAACTGTTCGACACCGGCACGCGCCTGCGCGACACCGACACGCCGGAACATGAACTGTTGCGGCAGGAAATCGAACGCACGGTGATGCGTGTGGTCGAAGGACTGCCGGAGGAATTGAGGGCCGCGATCACCCTGCGCGAGGTGGACGGCCTGAGTTACGAGGACATCGCGCAGAAGATGGGGTGCCCCATCGGAACGGTCCGCTCGCGCATCTTCCGCGCGCGCGAAGCGATCGACACCGAGCTTCGGCCCCTGCTGGACCACGACACTGCCAAAGCCGCCAAGCGATGACCTCCAACCGACGACCCATCGACGACAGACCGGATCAGCTCCATGAGCGCGAGACCCTGTGCGCGCTGTTCGACGGCGAACTGCAGGGCGATGAAGCGCGCTTCGCGTTGAAGCGCCTCGGCCACGACGTGCAGTGGCGCGACACCGTCGGCCGCTGGCAGCTGTATGGCGACGCATTGCGCGGACAGGCGCAGGGCGTGGCCGCGGGCGGCTTCGCCGACCGCGTGGCGCTCGCGCTGCGCGAGGAACAGGCCCAGGTCGTCGCGATCCCGGCCCGGGCGTCGGGCGGGCGTCGCGCCTGGATGGGCGGCGCGCTTGCCGCTTCGGTCGCGGTGGCGGCGTTGTTCGTGACGCGTCCGTTCTCCAGCGACGCGCCGCCCAGCAACAACCGTGTATCGCCGGATGTCGCGAGCGTGCCGGCGGCCGCTCCGCGCGTCGCGGCTGCCGTGGCCTCGCGCGCGCCGGCCGCTGCTGCTTCCGGCGCATCCGTGCTGTCGGGCTCGACGAACAATCCCTCGCCGGGTAGCGCGCTCGGTGCGAGCGCGGCTGCCGCCGCCGTAGCGGCCGTCGAAGTGCCGCGTCGTGCGGGCGAACGCCGCGCCGCGCGCAACCAGAATCCGCGTTCGATCGATCGCGCCGGACGCTCCACCGAACAGTCCGCCGTCGCGGCGGCAGCCATCGCGCAGACCGCCATCGCCGACGCTTCGCTGCCGGGCCCGGCAGCGACGCCGCACAAACCCTTCCAGCCCGAACACGTCGAACCGGCCTCGCGCCCGTGGCCGCGCGCGGTGTTGCCGCAGTACTCGGGCAACGGCGCGCTGACGGCGAGCTTCGGCACGAGTTCGGCGAACTCGCCGTCGTTCTATCCGTTCGAACCGCAGGCCGCGATGCCCGTCGTGGAAGAAACGCCGGCGCAGCGCGATACGCAGAACTGACCACGGACGGGTTCGCCCGGACTCCAACCCAGCCCTCTTCCTCGCGCCGTGAAAACGGCGTACCGCCCACACTCACCCCAACGTTTTCCCGAGGCCCCAAGCCGATGAACCGCACGCCCCGTTCCCCGCTGCGCAGCATGTTCCTGGTCGCCGCGATCGCCGCAGCGCTCCCGGTCGCCTGCACGGCCCAGCCGCCCGCCAACCCCATCGCCCAGCCGCCCGCCGCCACGCCGGCGCCGCCGCTGGTTTCCGGACTTCCGGACTTCACCAACCTCGTGCAGCGCGTCGGTCCGGCGGTGGTCAACATCCGCGCCGAAGTCACGCCGCGGCGCACAGCGCGCGGCCAGCAGCAGATGCCCGACGAGGAACAGATCCCGGAAATCTTCCGCCGCTTCTTCGGCGACGAGATGCCGTTCCCGGGCGGTCCGGGTGGTCCGGGTCCGCGCGGTCCGCGCGGCGGCGGCACCTCGCTCGGCAGCGGCTTCCTGATGTCCGCCGACGGTTACGTGATGACCAACCACCACGTCGTCGAAGGCGCGGACAACGTGACGGTCACGCTGTCGGATCGCCGCGAATTCCCTGCGAAGGTCGTCGGCAGCGATGAGCAGTCCGACGTCGCGCTGCTGAAGATCGACGCGAAGGGCCTGCCGTTCCTGCGCATGGCGCCGTCCAATTCGGCCAAGGCGGGCCAGTGGGTGATCGCGATCGGCTCGCCGTTCGGCCTGGACCACTCGGTCACCGCGGGCATCGTCAGCGCGGTGGGCCGCGCCAATCCGTACGCGAACCAGCGCTACGTGCCGTTCATCCAGACCGACGTCGCCATCAACCAGGGCAACTCGGGCGGCCCGCTGCTCAACACCAGCGGCGAAGTGGTCGGCATCAACTCGCAGATCTTCAGCAACTCCGGCGGCTACATGGGCGTGAGCTTCGCCATCCCGATCGACGTGGCGATGAGCGCGGCCGAACAGCTGCGCGCGACCGGCAAGGTCAGCCGCGGCCAGCTTGGCGTGCAGGTGCAGGCGCTGACGAGCGAATCGGCCAAGGCGCTTGGCTTGCCCGACAGCAGCGGCGCGCTGATCGCCGACGTGCTGCCGGGCAGCCCGGCGGAGAAGGCGGGCATCGAGCGCGGCGACGTCATCCGTGCCGTCGACGGCCGCGCCATCAACGATTCCGCGGACTTGCCGCCGATCATCGGCAACATGGCGCCGGGGACGAAGGCGAAGGTGACGCTGGTTCGCGACGGCCGCACCGTCGACAAAACGGTGACCGTCAACGAGCTGGACGAACTGGCGGGCACGCCGGGTGCGAGGCCGCGTCCGGCGGCCGATGGCGGCTCCGCGAAGCCGTCCACCGGGAACGCGCTCGGTCTGATTGGCCAGGACCTGTCGGCTGGTGAACGCCAGCGCCTGGGCCTGCGCTCTGGTGAGGGCGTGCTGATCCGCAACCCGGGCGATTCGGGTGCCGAAGCGGGCCTGCGTCCGGGCGACGTCGTACTGCAGGTCGGCCGCAACGCCGTCGGCAGCGCCTCCGCGCTCGACCGCGAGCTGGGATCGGTGAAGTCCGGCGACACCGTGATGCTGCTGGTGCGCCGCCAGGGCTCCACGCAGTTCATCGCCGTCACCGCGCAGGACGACGCCCAGACCGGCTGATGCATCCCCGCGACCCGGCGCCCACGCGGCGCCGGGCCAGCGGCGCCGAACCTGCAACGGCCGGCCGGCGCCGCCGGGGCCTGTGCGATAATCGCGCGTTGATTTCAAGGAACGGCCAGCCTCGCGCGCCCCCGCATGCAGCAGATCAGAAACTTCTCCATCATCGCCCACGTCGACCACGGCAAGTCGACGCTTGCGGACCGCATCATCCAGCTCTGCGGCGGCCTCGAAGCCCGCGAGATGGAGGCGCAGGTACTCGACTCCAACCCGATCGAGCGCGAACGCGGCATCACCATCAAGGCGCAGTCCGTGTCGCTGCCGTACAGGGCGCGCGATGGGCAGACCTACTTCCTCAACTTCATCGACACGCCCGGCCACGTCGACTTCAGCTACGAAGTCAGCCGCTCGCTGGCCGCGTGCGAAGGCGCGCTGCTGGTCGTCGACGCCGCGCAGGGCGTGGAAGCGCAGTCGGTCGCCAACTGCTACACCGCGGTGGAGCAGGGGCTGGAAGTCGTCCCGGTGCTCAACAAGATCGACCTGCCGACGGCCGACATCGAGCGCGCGAAGGCGGAGATCGAAGCGGTCATCGGCATCGACGCCGAGGACGCTGTCGCCATCAGCGCCAAGACCGGCCTGAACGTGGTCGACGTGCTGGAAGCGATCGTGCATCGCATCCCGCCGCCCAAGCCGCGCGACACCGACAAGCTGCAGGCGCTGATCATCGACTCGTGGTTCGACAACTACCTGGGCGTGGTCTCGCTGGTGCGCGTCATGCAGGGCGAGATCAAGCCCGGCGACAAGGTGCTGGTGATGTCGACCGGCCGCACGCACCAGGTCGACAAGGTCGGCGTGTTCACGCCCAAGCGCAAGGACCTTCCGCGGCTCGGCGCGGGCGAGGTCGGCTGGATTCATGCGTCGATCAAGGACGTGCATGGCGCGCCGGTCGGCGACACGCTGACGCTCGCCGGCGATCCCGCGCCCAAGCCGCTGCCGGGCTTCCAGGAAATGCAGCCGCGCGTGTTCGCCGGCCTGTTTCCGGTCGACGCCGAGGACTACCCCGACCTGCGCGAAGCCCTCGACAAGCTGCGCCTGAACGACGCCGCGCTGCGGTTCGAGCCGGAAAGCTCCGAAGCGATGGGCTTCGGCTTCCGCTGCGGCTTCCTGGGCATGCTGCACATGGAGATCGTGCAGGAGCGCCTGGAGCGCGAGTACAACCTCAACCTGATCACCACCGCGCCCACGGTGATCTACGAGGTGCTGCGCACCGACGGCGAGATCCTGCCGATGGACAACCCGGCCAAGCTGCCGCCGGTGAACATGGTCCAGGAGATCCGCGAGCCGATCATCCGCGCGAACATCCTCACGCCCGAGGCCTACATCGGCAACATCATCAAGCTGTGCGAGGAAAAACGCGGCGTGCAGATCGGCATCCAGTACCTGGCCAGCCAGGTGCAGATCAGCTACGAGCTGCCGATGGCCGAGGTGGTGCTGGACTTCTTCGACAAGCTCAAGTCGGTCAGCCGCGGCTACGCCTCGCTGGACTATCACTTCCTGCGCTTCGACGCCGGCCCGTTCGTGCGCGTGGACACGCTCATCAACGGCGACAAGGTCGATGCGCTGTCCATCATCTGCCACCGCAGCCATGCCGACCGCCGCGGTCGCGACCTGTGCGAGAAGATGAAGGAACTGATCCCGCGCCAGATGTTCGACGTGGCGATCCAGGCGGCGATCGGTTCGCAGGTCATCGCCCGCACGACCGTCAAGGCGCTGCGCAAGAACGTGCTGGCCAAGTGCTACGGCGGCGACATCAGCCGAAAGAAGAAGCTCCTCGAGAAACAGAAAGAGGGCAAGAAGCGCATGAAGCAGGTCGGCCGCGTCGAGATCCCGCAGGAGGCGTTCCTCGCCGTCCTGCAGGTGGACAAGTAAGCCCGGGCATGCCGCGGCGTTTTCTTACCGTCGGACGCGGAGTTCCCGCCAACTTCGGGAAGGGTTCGCCCATGACGGACGGCACGCCCGCCGCTATCCTCGCCATGGCAGGTTGCCGGGGAGCGACCCGCGCACCGGGTCGGTCGTCCGGCCGCCCGGCGCTGCCGTCCCCGTCCGTTTTCCGGTTCTCCCCGTTTTCCGCTCTGCAAAGGAGCATGCATGCGCTGGTTTGAAATCGCCCTGGTCGTCCTGACGCTGTTCACCGGCCTGGTCTGGCTGCTCGACAAGCTGGTACTGGCCAAACGACGCGAAGCACGCCAGGGCCTGCTGGACGACGGCAAGGAGCCGATCGTCGTCGACTATTCCAAGGCGTTCTTCCCGGTGCTGGCGGTGGTGCTGATCCTGCGCAGCTTCGTGGCCGAGCCGTTCCGGATTCCCTCCAACTCGATGATGCCGACGCTGCTGACCGGCGACTTCATCCTCGTCAACAAGTTCACCTACGGCCTGCGCCTGCCGATCAACAACCACAAGGTGATCGGCATCGGCGAGCCGCAGCGCGGCGACGTCGTGGTGTTCCGCCCGCCGCACCATCCCGACCAGGACTGGATCAAGCGCGTGGTGGGCCTGCCCGGCGATCGCGTGGGCTACCACGACAACCAGGTCAGCGTGAACGGCAAGGTCCTGTCGTACGCACCGATCGGCGTCTACCAGGGCAAGGGCAACGGCACCGAGATGACCGGCGCCGAGGAACTGCAGGAAGATCTGCTCGGCCGCCAGCATCACGTGCTCGAGCGCACCAACCTGCCGTTCATCGACCAGGGCGAGGGCGACTGGATCGTGCCGCCGGGTCACTATTTCGTGATGGGCGACAACCGCGACAACAGCGAGGACAGCCGATACTGGGGCTTCCTGCCGGAGCAGAACCTGCGCGGCAAGGCGTTCCTGATCTGGATGAACTTCGACGGTGGCGTCGACACGTCGCGCATCGGCAGCAGGATCCAGTAACCATCACCCGTCGGCGAGGGGAAGGCGCCGGCGGGGCGCAAGCAATGCACACAAGGGGGATTGGTAAATGAAGCGTACTCAGAGCGGCATGACCCTGATCGGGTTCATCATCGTGCTGGCAGTGGTCGGTGTGTTCATCTACATGGGCATGAAGGTGATTCCGATGTATTCGGAATACTTCGCCGTGAAGCAGGCGCTGAAGCAGATGTCGCAGGAAGCGGGCATCAGCCAGCAGGATCCCAAGCGGATCAAGGACAACTTCTTCGCCCGCCTGTACGTCAGCTACGCGGACAACGTGAAGCCGTCCGACGTGAAGCTCGCGCGCAAGGAAGCCGGCTACGTGATGACCGTGGACTACGAAGTCCGTCGCCCGCTGATCGCCAACTTCGACATCGTCGGCCACTTCAACGCCGAGCAGGTGCTCTCGCGCACGGCCGGGGATGACTGATCTCATCGGCCACCGTTTCGCGCGCCCGGAACTGCTGCAGCAGGCCCTGACGCACCGCAGTGCGGGTGCCCCGCACAACGAACGGCTGGAGTTCCTCGGCGACGCGCTGGTCAACCTGATCGTCGCCGAGGCGCTGTACACCTACTGGCCGAAGGCCGACGAGGGCGCGCTCACCCGCGCCCGCGCCGAACTCGTGCGCGAATCGGCGCTGGCGCCGATCGCGCGGACGCTCGACCTCGGACCACGGCTCACCCTCGGGCCCGGCGAGATGAAATCCGGCGGACACCGCCGCGACTCCATCCTGGCCGACGCGCTGGAGGCGGTGATCGCCGCCATCTACCTCGACTCGGATTTTCCGACCTGCCGTGCCGCGGTCATGCCCTGGTTCGAGTCGGCCATCGCCGCGCTGCCCCCGCCGAACAAGGTCGGGAAGGACGCCAAGACGCGGCTTCAGGAGTGGCTGCAGGCCCGCCAGAAGCCGCTTCCGATCTACGCGCTGCTGGGCGAAACGGGCGAGGACCACGCCAAGAGCTTCCAGGTCAGCTGCACGCTGAACCAGCCGCCGCTGGTCGCCGAGGGCGTGGGCAGTTCGCGGCGAGCCGCCGAGCAGGCCGCCGCCGAGGCCGCGCTGAACCAGCTGCTGGAACGCTGAGCGCCGCATCTGCCGCACGCGCCGACCCCGGCGCCTTACAATCCGCAGGATGAATACCCCCGCTCATCGCGCCGGCCACGTGGCCGTCATCGGCCGTCCGAACGTCGGCAAATCCACCCTGGTCAACGCCCTCGTCGGCGCGAAGGTCAGCATCACCTCCGACCGCCCGCAGACCACGCGGCATCAGTTGCTCGGCATTGCGACCTTTCCCGAAGGCCAATTGCTGCTCGTCGACACCCCCGGCATCCATCGCGAGCAGAAGCGCGCGATGAACCGCTGGATGAACCGCGCCGCGCGTGGCGCGCTGGAGGGCGTGGAGGCCGCGATCCTCGTCGTGCGCGCCGGCCAGTGGGACGACGAGGATTCCCTCGCGTTCGAAGCCCTGAAGAAGGGCGGCGTACCGGTGGTGCTGGTCGCCAACCAGGTCGACCGCATCAAGGACAAGACCACGCTGCTGCCGTTCCTCGCCAAGGTGAGCGACGGGCGCGACTTCGCCGCCGTGCATCCGATCTCGGCGCTGCGCCGCAAGGGGCTGGAAGCGCTGGTGAAGGACGTGCTGGCGCTCATGCCCGAGCAGCCCGCGCTGTACGGCGAGGACGAGATCACCGACAAGAGCCAGCGTTTCCTCGCCGGCGAGATGGTGCGCGAGCAGCTCATGCGCCAGCTCGGCGAAGAGCTTCCGTATGCGACGACGGTGGAGATCGAGAAGTTCGAAGTCGACGGCAACCTGCTGCGCATCGGTGCCGTCATCTGGGTCGAGCGCGATGGCCAGAAGGCCATCGTCATCGGCAAGGGCGGCGAGCGGCTGCGCGAGATCGGCGCCAAGGCCCGCCAGCAGATGGAACGCCTGTTCGGCAGCAAGGTGTTCCTGGAAACGTGGGTTCGCGTACGCGAAGGCTGGTCGGACGACGAGGCGGCGCTGCGGGCCTTCGGGTACCACGATTGAGGCAGGGACGAATGGAAAGGAACGCGGAATGGGTCTGGCGCGTCCGCCGGAACCTTCGTTTCCCGCGCCTCGTCATTCGTTCCGAGCGGCATGCGCCTTAGCGCCGAACCCGCCTTCGTCCTGCACTCGCGGCCCTGGCGCGAGACCAGCCTGCTGGTCGAGGTGCTGAGCGAACATCACGGCCGGCTCGGCCTGGTCGCCCGCGGCGTGCAGGGTCCGAAGAAGCAGGCGCTGCGTGCGGCGCTGCAGCCGCTGCAGTGGATCCGGTTCGATGCGGTGCAGGTGGGCGAACTCGCCCGACTCAACACCGCCGAAGCGCTCGACGTGGCACCGCGCCTGTCGGGTGAGGCGATGCTATCGGGCTTCTACCTCAACGAACTCACGCTGCGCCTGGCGCCACGCCAGGACCCCGCGCCCGAACTCTATGAAGCCTACGGACGCGCCCGCGTCCGGCTGGGCGCGGGCGAGCCGTTGGCCTGGACGCTGCGGCGGTTCGAACGCGACCTGCTCGACGCGCTCGGGTTCGGATTCGACTGGGCCAACGACGGCGACGGAACGCCCATCGATTCGGCCGCGCGATACCAGCTCGATCCCGAGTACGGCCCGCGCCGCGTGTTGAGCGATCGCGGCCACGGCGACCGCAGTCGCGCCGCGACGGGGCGAGGCCTGCTTGCGCTGGCCGCCGATCGCGCGCCCGAAGTGGACGACCTTCCCGGGCTGCGCCGTGCGATGCGCGACGTGCTCGCGCATTACCTCGGGCCGCGCGGGCTCAAGTCGTGGGACATGCTGGCCGAGTTGAATCGCGTGTCGCGACCGCCGAATCAGAACGCGGCCGACTGAACGTCCGGAAGGCGGGACGAATGCGGCACCACGCGCGCGTTCGCGAGCGTGTCCTGCGCGATGTGCTCGAGCGCGCCCAACCGCGACGTCGAGGCCGGATCCTCCTGCAACGCCTGCACTGCGGCCGCGAGCCGTTGTGCTCCGACGAAGCCGCAGCTTGCGCGCAGCCGGTGCAGGTCGCCACGCACCGAGTCCAGGTCCCCGCGCTCGGCCGCGGTGGAAATCGCATACACCGACTTCGCCAGTTCCTGCACGAACAGATCGCGGAGCGTGTCCACGTGCGTGCGGTTGCCGTTGAGCGCGAGCGCGGCCGCGTCGTCGTCCCAGAGCGGCAACCGCTCGTCGATGACGATGCCGGACGCGGGGGCTTCCGTCGTCGCGAACCCTAGCACGCGACGCACCGCCGCCTGCAGCGTCGCCGCCGGCATCGGCTTGACCAGTGCCTCGGCAAACCCCGCGTCGTGCAGTGCGTCGAGCACGGTCGATTCGAACGCCGCCGTGTGCGCGATGGCCGGCGTGTGCGCGTCGCGTTCGCGAAGTCGCGCGAGCAGTTCCTCGCCGCTGCCGTCGGGCAGGCGCGCGTCGATCATCCAGGCCGAATAGCTTCGCGACGATGCGAACGTCAGTGCGGTGGCCAGCGAGTCGACGCTGTCGACCTCGGCCGGCATCGCCTCGAGCGCAGCAGTGAGGAAGGCCCGGCTGGTCGGATCGTCCTCGACCAGCAGGATGCGTGGAACTGTGTCGGGCATCATCGGCATTTCGCGTCCTGTCGGTATGCTGATCGGATGTCGTGTTCGATCTTACGCCTGCTGCTGGCTGCATCGGCCATCGCCTTGTGCGCATGGTCCGATATCGCGTCGGCGGCGACCGCGAAAGCGAAGATCGCCAAGGTAAGCACAGCCGTTGCGACGCTGGAAGGCGTGCGCATCCAGCTCGACTGGCCCGATGCCGCGCCGCAGGGCACGTTGCGCCTGCAGGCCGCACGCATCGATGCACCGGGGCTGGGCTATCGCTTTCGCGACGTCGCCTGGCAGTGCCCACTCTCGCATGCAGGAAACCGCTGGCGGTGTGAAGGCCCCGTGCGCGAAGGACGCGGCACCGCGCTGACGCTGGGGATCGACATCGACGACCTCCGCACCGGTGCGACGCTGTCACGCGGCTCCAGCCGCATCGCGCTCGACCGCCGGAGCCGGACGCCTGAACTGACCCGCATCGATCTGGCCCAGGTGCCGGTCGCGTGGGCGCAGGCGCTGGTGGCGGAGGCGTGGGAGGCCGGCCGCTTCGGCAAGGGCACGCTCGACGGCCAGATCGCCGTGCACGCCCCGTCCAACGCGCCGTTGCGCGTCAGCGGCCCGCTGCGCCTGACCAGCGTCGCGTTCGATACCGCCGACGGCCTCACCGCCGGCGAAAACGTCTCGGCGCAGGTCGCCCTTGATGCGACCTTCGGCACGAACACCTCCTTCGCGATCGACGGCGCGCTGCTCGGCGGCGACCTGCTGTTCGGCAACGCCTACCTCGCGTTGCAGCGGCGGCGCATCCCGATCGAACTGCATGCGATGCAGCAGGGCAGCGACGGCTGGCGCCTGTCGGGGCTTCGCTGGGACGACGCCGGCATCCTCGTCGCCCACGGCAGCGCGACACTCGGTGCCGACGGCACGCTGCGCGCGCTCGACGTGCGCGCCCGCAGCGACGACCTGGCGCCGATGCGCGATGCCTACCTCACCGGCTTCCTCGGCCTCGCGGGCCTGGCGGACCTCCAACTGCGCGGTGCCGCCGACGTGCAGCTGCGCATGGACGAAGGCACCGTGCACGACGCCGCCTTCGTGCCGCACGGCGTGGCGATCGACGACCCGCGCGGGCGTTTCGACTTCGCCGGGCTCGAAGGCGACGTGCGCTTCTCGCGCGCGCAGCGACTGGACAGCGAACTGCGCTGGAGCGGCGGTCGCCTGCACGGGCTCGCGTTCGGTGCGGCGCGCCTGCCGTTCGTGAGCGACGCGGGCGAGCTGCGGCTGCGCGAGGCGTCGGACATGGCGATGCTCGGCGGCAACGTCGCCATCAACCATCTGCACCTGCGGCCTCCGGCGGACCGGGAGGGGCTGGAAATCCGCTTCGGTCTGGACCTGGATCGCCTGGACATCGCGCAGTTGTCGCAGGCGCTGGGCTGGCCGGCGTTCACCGGCGAGCTCACCGGCCACATTCCCGAGGCGCGGTACGCGCAGGACCGGCTCGATTTCGAAGGCGGGCTGTCGGTGCAGCTGTTCGGCGGCACCGTGCAGGTGTCGTCGCTGGCGATGGAGCGGCCGTTCGGCGTCGCGCCGACGCTGTCGTCGGACATCGCGTTCGAGGACATCGACCTGCAATCGCTCACCGGCGTGCTCGGATTCGGCGAGATCACCGGCAAACTCGACGGCCGCTTCGACCGGCTGCGGCTGGTCGACTGGCAGCCGGTGTCGTTCGAGGCCGCCATCGCCACCGACGCGGACGCCGCGCGCCGCGCGCGCGTGCGCCAGCGCATCAGCCAGCGCGCGGTGCAGGACCTGTCGAGCGTGTCCGATGCCTCGTTCGTCAGTTCACTGCAGTCGCAGCTGATCGGCCTGTTCGACGATTTCGGCTACCGGCGCATCGGCCTGTCGTGCTATCTCGACAACGAGGTCTGCCGGATGAGCGGGCTCGGTTCAGCCGGCAACGGCTTCACTATCGTCGAAGGGTCGGGCTTGCCGCGACTGGCGGTGGTGGGGTTCAACCGGGACGTGGACTGGCCGACGCTGCTGGACCGGTTGAAGGCCGCCAGCTCCGGCGACGTGAAGCCGGTCTTCGAGTAACGCACTGCCAGTCGCCGGCTTCGGGTAAGTTTCGCTGCATTGCGCCGTTCGGCCGAACGCGCCGACGGCATGGATTCAACAGGAGAAATCGTCATGCGTCGTTGGATGGGCATTCCACTGGCAGCCGTTGCGCTGACCGCCTGCGTCACGATCAACGTGTACTTCCCCGCGGCCGAGGCCAAGGAAGCGGCGCGCGAATTCGTCGAGAAGGTGATCGGCGACGACGCACAGCCTGCGCCGAAGTCGCAGGACAAGCCGGGCGGGCAGAGCGCGTACGTGCCGCCGGCGCAGCGTTCGCTCGCGTCGCGCATCGACTGGTTGTCGCTGGTCGGCATCGGCAGCGCGCACGCGCAGGGCCAGCCGGACATCACGATCAAGACGCCGGCGATCCAGGCGATCCAGGGCCGCATGGCGCAGCGTTTCGATGGCCAGCTGAAGGCGCATTTCGAATCCGGCGCGCTGGGCATCGCCAACGACGGCACCATCGACGTGCGCGACGCAGCCAAGGTTCCGCTGCCGCAGCGCGTGGCCGTGAACCAGGCCGTCGCCGAACAGAACCGCGACGCGCGCGCGGTGTATCGCGAGATCGCCGTCGCCAACGACCACCCCGAATGGGAGCAGCAGATCCGCGCGGTGTTCGCGCGCCAATGGGTCGACAGCGCGCGCCCGGGCTGGTGGGTGCAGGACGCCGGCGGCGGCTGGCGGCAGAAGTGATCGGGTAGCGTTCGCCTCCCTCCCCTGAGGCAGGGGAGGGTTGGGGAGCGCTGACGCACCCCGCAGCGTCGAGGCACACCGTGCCCCGATGCCTTTACCGGCCATCTCGAAGTTGCGGGCCTGGGTCCCGGCTTTCGACCGGGATGGCGGACGGGCCAGGACGAATCCCGGCCGCCCGGCCACGATCTGCGACAATACGCGGCCCTGTTGAGCAGTACCGCCAGCCGCTGTGGCCCGCATCGATCAAACCCCCTTTGAAGTCCTCATCACCGACCTGACCCATGACGGCCGCGGCGTGGCCCGCCGCCCCGACGGCAAGGCCGTGTTCGTCGCCGGCGCACTGCCGGGCGAACGCGTCATGGCCTCCCAGACCGGTCGCCACCGCAGTTTCGACGAAGCCAGGACCGTCGAAGTCCTGGACGCCGCGCCCGAACGCGTCGCGCCGCGCTGCGCGCACTTCGGCGTGTGCAGCGGCTGCGCCATGCAGCATTACGACGAAGCCCGCCAGATCCTCGCCAAGCAGCGCGTGCTGATGGAGAACTTCGAGCGCATCGGACACGTCGAGCCCGAACGCATCCTGCCGCCGCTGGTCGACACCTCGTGGGGCTATCGCCGCAAGGGCCGCTTCTCGGTGCGCCGCGTCGAGAAGAAGGACAAGACGCTGGTCGGTTTCCGCGAAACCGATCCGCGGTTCGTCGCCGACATCCGCGAATGCCACACCGTGATGCCGCAGATCGCCTCGAAGCTGCCCGAACTGGCGGCACTCATCGACGGCATGCAGGCGCGTCGCGAGATCCCGCAGATCGAGTTCATCGCCGGCGACGCGCAGGACGGATCGCATGGCGATGCCTTCAGCGGCGTCGCGCTGACGATCCGCCATCTGGTGCCGCTCACCGACAGCGATCGCGATGCGCTGGTCGCGTTCGGCAAGGCGCACGGTTTCGCCATCTACCTGCAACCCGGCGGCCTCGACACCGTGCACGCCATCTGGCCGGAATCGCCGAAGCTCGCGTTCTCGCTGCCGCAGTGGAACCTCGAATTCCTGTTCCGTCCGCTGGACTTCATCCAGGTCAACGCGGGCCTCAACGGCAAGATGATCCAGCTCGCGCTCGATCTGCTCGATCCGAAGCCCGAAGACCGCGTGCTCGACCTGTTCGCCGGCCTGGGCAATTTCACCCTGCCGCTGGCGCGCCAGGTGCGCGAGGTCGTGGGCGTGGAAGGCGAGGCGGGCCTGGTCCGTCGCGCACGCGAGAACGCCGCGCACAATGGCATCGCCAATGCCGAGTTCCATGCGGCCGATCTCGCGAAGGACCTGTCGAACGAGCACTGGATGAAGCAGCCGTTCGACAAGCTGCTGCTCGACCCGCCGCGCTCCGGCGCCGACGTCGTGCTCGCGCAGCTGCCGCTGAAACAGTTCGACCGTATCGTCTACGTCAGCTGCCATCCGGCGTCGCTGGCGCGCGATGCGGGCTTCCTGGTGAAGGAGCGCGGCTGGAAGCTCAAGGCCGCCGGCGTGATGGACATGTTCCCGCACACGGCGCACGTGGAATCGATCGCGTTGTTCGAGAAAGCGTGATTCGTGAATCGGGAATGGTGATTCGCAAAACGGTACACCAGGCCGGATCGGTAAGCTCCTCGCGAATCACGAATCACGAATCACGAATCACGAATCACGAATCACGAATCACGAGACACACCCATGGCCCTCGAAATCGAACGCAAGTTCCTGGTCACCGGCGATGGCTGGCGCGCGGCCGCGCGCGAGGTCGTGCCGATGGCGCAGGGGTACATCAACGACCAGAAGGCGATGGACGAGGGCGCGATGAAGGCGTCGGTGCGCGTGCGCATCGCCGGCGAGGAGGCCTTCCTCAACCTCAAGTCGCGCGAACTCGGCCACACGCGGCAGGAGTTCGACTACGCGATTCCCGTCAGCGACGCGCGCGCGCTGCTCGCGCTTTGCGTCGGCGGACTCGTCGACAAGCGCCGTCATTACGTTCAGCACGAAGGCCACCTGTGGGAAGTCGATGAATTCCTGGGCGACAACGCCGGCCTGGTGGTGGCTGAGATCGAACTGGCCAGCGCCGACGAGACGTTCACTCGGCCCGAATGGATCGGCGCGGAAGTCACCGACTCCTCTCGCTACTACAACCTGGCGCTCGCCACGCGCCCGTACGGGCAGTGGACCGCCGACGAGCGGGCCGGCCTGGTCGCCTGACGCCGGTTGCGCCGCGGTTGCCTCGCGCCGCCGCGGCCCCATTTCCGTTTGATGGACAACACTCCCTTGCGCATCGACATCTGGTCCGACGTGGTCTGCCCCTGGTGCTGGATCGGCAAGCACCGTTTGCGCGAAGCGCTCGCGCAGTTGGGCGAGACGGGCCGCACGGCCGACATCCACTGGCACGCCTACCAGCTCGATCCCGAGTCCGGCGACACGCCCGTGCCGCTGCGCGAGGCCTACGCGAAGAAGTTCGGCGGCGCCGAGCGCACCGAACAGATCCTGTCGCAGACGCAGGCCACCGGTCGCGCCGAAGGGCTGCCGTTCGATTTCGATCGCGGGCAGGTGCGCGTGAGCACGCTCAAGGCGCACCGGCTGATCTGGCTTGCCGGCCGCGAAGGCGACGCGGACAAGGTCGGTGAAGCGCTGTTCCGCGCGCATTTCGCGGAAGGCCGCAACCTCGCCGACGTGCAGACGCTGATCGACGCCGGCGCCGAAGGCGGACTGTCCGAAGCGCGCGTGCGGGCGATGCTCGATTCCGACGAAGGCATCGCGCAGGTGCGCGCGCAACTCGCGCAGGCGCACGCGCTGGGCATCCAGGCCGTGCCGACGTTCGTGTTCGACGGACGCCTGGCGGTGCAGGGCGCGCAGACGCCGGCGGTGTTCGCGCAGGTGTTCGAACGCCTAGGCGTCGAAGGACGGCCGACCGACGAACGTGTGGCGGGCGATGCCTGCGGGCCGGACGGTTGCGCGGTCTGACCACGCCTTCACGCAGGGCGAACAGGCGCGGATGCCGCCTTCCGGCATCTGCGCGACAATGCGGGCCCGCGCGCTCGGCGCGGCCCGTCCAACCGGAGTCTTCCGCATGCTCGTGATCGGCGTCGCCGGCACCGAACTCACCGCGCAGGAGCGCGACTGGCTGCAGCACGACGCCTGCGCCGGCGTGATCCTGTTCAGCCGCAACTTCGCGTCGAAGGCGCAGGTCGCCGAACTGTCGGCCGCGATCCGCGACGCCGCGCCGCGTCCGCAGCTGGTCTGCGTGGACCAGGAAGGCGGTCGCGTGCAGCGTTTCCGCGAGGGCTACAGCGCGCTGCCGCCGCTGGAGGGTTTCGGTCGGCGTTATGCCGCCGACCCGGACGCCGCGCTCAAGCTCGCCGAGGAACACGCCTGGCTGATGGCGAAGGAAGTCCTCGCCAGTGGCGTGGACCTGAGCTTCGCGCCGGTGGTCGACCTGGGGCGCGGCAATCTGGCGATCGGCAATCGCGCGTTCTCCGAAGACCCGAACGTCGTCGCCGAATTCACCCGCGCCTACATCCGTGGCATGCACGCCGCCGGCATGCCGGCGACGCTGAAGCACTTCCCGGGACACGGTTCGGTGCAGGCCGATACGCACCACAACGAGGCCGTCGATCCACGCCCGCTCGACGAGTTGCGCGCGAACGATCTGATCCCGTTCGCCGCCGGCGTCGAAGCCAAGGCCGACGCGGTGATGATGGCGCACGTGAAGTACCCGGCCGTCGCGCCGGAACCGGCGGGGTATTCCAAGCGCTGGATCGAGGAGATCCTGCGCGGCGAGCTGCATTTCCGCGGCGTCGTCTTCAGCGACGACATCGGCATGAAGGCGGGCGAGCACGCGGGCGGCGTGAAGGGGCGCATCGACGCGCATTACGACGCCGGCTGTGACGCGATCCTCGTCTGCCACCCGCAGCTGGTAGAGGAATCGCTGGCGGCCGTCGAAGGCCGCAAGCTCAACACGATGGCGCTGGCTGGCCTGATCGGCCGCGGCGCTTTGGGATGGGACGGGCTGCTGGCCGACGCACGCTACGGCGCCGCCCGCAACCGGCAGGAAGGACTGGCTTGATGGAACCCCTCGCGAACACGCACGACCTGGCCGCAGCGCTGGCCAATTCCGACCTTCTCCTCGACCGCCCCACGCTGGAGCAGGCCATCGCCCGCATGGCGCGCGAGATCGACGCGGACTACACCGCCGACGACGTGCCGGTGTACCTGACGGTCATGCACGGCGGCCTGCCGTTCGCCGCGCAACTGGCGATGGAGCTGGGCGCGCTGGGCCAGGACCTGGAGTTCGATTACCTGCACGCGACGCGATACCGCGGCGAGACCTCCGGCGGCGAACTCGTCTGGAAACACCGGCCGGCCACGCCGCTGAAAGGCCGTCGCGTGCTGCTCGCCGACGACATCCTCGACGAAGGCCACACGCTGGCCGCAATCCGCGACTGGTGCCTGGAGCAGGGCGCGCGCGACGTGCGCATCGCCGCGCTGGCGGTGAAGAAGCACGACCGCTGCGTCGAAGGCATCTGCGCGGACTACGTCGGCGTCGACGTGCCGGATCGCTACGTGTTCGGCTACGGCATGGACTACCACGAGCAGGGCCGCAACCTGCCGGCGATCTACGCGCTGAAGGACTGAACGATGAGCGAGGCGATCGAACTGGCCGTCATCGGCGGCACCGGCCTGTACAAGCTGGCCGACCTGCGGGACGTGCGCACCGTCCAGCCGGACACGCGTTTCGGCGCGCCGTCGGGCCCGATCCGCATCGGCACGCTGGGCGGGCGGACGGTCGCCTTCCTCGCGCGCCACGGCGAGGGGCATTCGCTGCCGCCGCACAAGATCAACTACCGCGCGAACCTCGCCGCGTTGCAGGACCTTGGCGCCACGCGCGTGCTCGCGCTCAACACGGTCGGCGGCATCACCGAACGCTTCGGCCCGCGCGTGCTGGCCTGTCCGGACCAGCTGATCGACTACACCTGGGGCCGCGTCTCGACGATCTGCGAGGAACCCGGCACCGAGGTGCTGCACGTGGACTTCGGCGAGCCGTACACGCGTACGCTGCGCGAGGCGGTGATCGAGGCGGCGACGCGGGCCGGCGTCGCGCTGGTCGCGGACGGCTGCTACGGCGCCACCCAGGGGCCGCGCCTGGAGACCCGCGCGGAGATCGTCCGCATGCGTCGCGACGGCTGCGACCTGGTCGGCATGACGGGCATGCCCGAGGCCGGTCTCGCGCGCGAACTGGGCCTGGACTACGCCTGCCTGGCGATCGTCGCCAACTGGGCGGCGGGCGCCGGCCCGGACCCGGACGAGGTCATCACCCTGCAGGACGTCCTGGACAACGTGGCCGCCGCCTCGTCGGGCCTGCCGCGCCTCCTGTCGGCCCTGTTGGAGACCCGTGCCACAAGATGATTGTCAAGCCGGCATTCAGTTTGCATACTCGCCGAGCGCTCCGGATCGCATCCGCGTCGGTGCGCGACTCGCATCCAGCATGAGGTTGACAAGGACATGCAGTACGGCACCGTGAAGTGGTTCAACGACGCCAAGGGCTTCGGGTTCATTTCTCCCGAAGATGGCAGCGCAGATGTGTTCGCGCACTTCTCCGCGATCAACGCCAAGGGCTTCCGCAGCCTGCAGGAAGGGCAGCGTGTGAGCTACGAGCTGACGCAGGGCCCGAAGGGCGCCCAGGCGTCCAACATCAACGTGGTCGCGTGATCCCTCGGGAATCACGCCACATCGCGTTCGAAGGCCCCGCACTGCGGGGCCTTTTTTTCGCCCGTACCGCACCGGGGAGCGTTGCTGAAGGGATCGCATGACGCGTCAGGGATCGACATTGCGCATCGGGATCGTCGGATACGGGACCGCCGGACAGGCGGCGGCGTTGCTGCTCACGCGCGAGGGCCATCAGGTCGAGGTCTTCGAGCGCGCGCCGGTGCTCGGCCCGGTCGGCGCGGGTTTCCTGCTCCAGCCCACGGGGCTTGCGGTCCTGTGGGAGCTGGGGCTGCTGGACGACGCGCTCGCGCACGGCGCGCGCATCGGCCGGCTGTTCGGCGAGAGCATCGCCGGGCGCGCGGTCATGGACATGCGGTATCGCGAGCTGGACCCGGGGCTCTTCGGCCTGGGCATGCAGCGCGGCGCGCTTTTCGGACTGCTCGACGTGGCATGGCGCGACGGCCGGCGGGTGCACTGCGGTCGCCGGATCGTCGAGGTGGACACCGCGCGCGGCGTGCTGCGCGATGAGCAGGGCGAGGAGCATGGCGCCTTCGACGTCGTCGTCGTCGCCGACGGCGCGGCATCGATCCTGCGCTCCCGCGTCGCCGCGCCGACGCTGGACCGGCCGTATCCATGGGGCGCGCAATGGTGCCTGGTCGCACAAGACGCGTGGGAATTCCCCGACGAACTGCGCCAGCGCTATGTCGGCGCGCGGCGCATGGCCGGCATGCTGCCGGTCGGTACGCGGCCGGGCGACCCTGTTCCGCGCCTGAGCTTTTTCTGGAGCCTGCCCGCGGTCGAACTGCCTCACGCGGGTGCGGATGAGGCCGCCTGGCGGCGCGACGTCGCCGCGGTCTGGCCCGAAGCCGCTGAACGCCTGCGCGGCACGGCCGTGCCCGCCGGCCTCGCGCAGGCGCGCTACCGGGACACCGTGCATCGTCAGTGGCACTGCGGGCGTGCGGTGCTGATGGGCGACGCCGCGCACGCGATGAGCCCGCAACTCGGGCAGGGCGTCAACATGGCGCTGGCGGACGCGATCGCACTGCGCGACGCGCTGCGCGTGCACGCGCGTGTGTCCGACGCGTTCGCCGACTACCAGCGCCGTCGTTGCGACCACCTGGGCATCTACCACTTCTGGAGCCGGTGGCTCACGCCGCTCTTCCAGTCCGAACGCGACCGCCTCGCGGCGCTGCGCGACCGCATTTTCCATCCGATGTCGCGCCTGCCCGGCGGGCGCGGGCAGATGCTGCGCGTGCTGACCGGCACGCGACGCGGGTGGCTGGGGACGTACCCGCTCGATGCCGCCTTCCTCGCGGCGCTGGCCGAACGCACGCCAAACGCGCCCGGCCGACTGGCCGGCGAAAACGCGTAGGCCACGGTACGTTCCCTAGAATCGATCCATCCCGCGCCTCGCCGCGCCGCCCTTCCTGCCGGAGCCGCAGATGGACCCGCTGCCGCCGTTCGCCACGCATCGCGTCGAGAACCAGCCGCCCGAGTTCGCGCCGCGCGACCTGTGGCAGGACGATGCCGCGTTGCGCAAAGCGGTGGTCCGCGAAGGCGGCGGCGACTTCGCCGAAACCCTGGCGACGTACGGCGCGCTCGCCGGCGACGAGTTGTACCGGCTGAGCTTCGACGCGCATCGCGATCGCCCGCGCCTGCGCACGCACGACCGCTTCGGCCAGCGCATCGACCTGGTGGAGTTCCACCCCAACTACCACCGCATCATGCAGGCGGCGATCGAGCATGGGGTCGCGGGCCTGTCGTGGACGCAACCGCGTCCCGGCGCGCACGTCGCACGCGCGGCGTTGAGCTACCTGCACCATCAGGTGGAGCCGGGCACGAGCTGCCCGCTGACGATGACGCACGCGGCGGTGCCCGTGCTGCGACACGCGCCGGACCTCACCGGTTGGGAGGGCAAGGCGACCTCGCCGTTCTACGACCCGCGCGACATCGTGTGCGACCAGAAGCTCGGCATCACGATCGGCATGGGCATGACCGAGAAACAGGGCGGCAGCGACGTGCGCGCGAACCGCACGGTCGCCACGGCGCTATCGGGCGGAAACGAGTACCGGCTCGTTGGCCACAAGTGGTTCTTTTCGGCCCCGATGTCGGACGCCTTCCTCGTGCTGGCGCAGGCGACTGGCGGCCTCACGTGTTTCCTGCTGCCGCGCTGGACACCGGACGGACAGAAGAACGCCTTCGCACTGATGCGCCTGAAGGACAAGTTGGGCGACTGGTCGAATGCGTCGTCCGAAGTGGAGTTCATGGACGCGTGGGCGTACCGGATCGGCGAGGAGGGCCGCGGCGTGGCGACGATCATCGAGATGGTGATGCTCACGCGGCTGGACTGCATGCTCGGCGCCGCCGCCGAGATGCGCATGGCGCTGGCGCAAGCGATGCATCACGCGCATCACCGCGTCACGTTCGGCGCGCGACTGGCCGACCACGCGCTGATGCGTAACGTGCTGGCGGATCTGGCGATCGAAGCCGAAGCGGCGATCGTGCTGGCGATGCGCGTGGCGCGCGCCGTGGATCGCGCACCGTACGATGCGCAGGAAGCCGCGTTCGCGCGCATCGCCACCGCGGTGGGCAAGTACTGGGTGTGCCGCCGCGCGCCGGGTTTCGTCAACGAAGCGCAGGAATGCCTGGGCGGAGCGGGGTACATTGAGGAATCCATGCTGCCGCGCTTGTACCGGCAGGCGCCGCTCAACTCCATCTGGGAAGGCAGCGGCAACATCCAGTGCCTGGACGTGCTGCGCGCATTGCAGCGCGAACCGCAGACCGGTCGCGCGCTGCTGGCCGAGCTGGAGGGCGCGTTGCAACTGGACCCGGACCTGGACGCGGAGATCGCCGAACTGCGTCCCGTGCTGGAAGGCCACCGAGTGCCGGGTGAAGTCGAAGCACGCCGATGGGTCGAGGCGCTCGCACTTGCGTTGCAGGCAAGCCTGCTGCTGCGTAATAACAGCCCGATGGCCGCTGCGTTCTGCGCGACGCGCATAGCCGGCGATCACGGCAATGCCTACGGAACGCTGCCACGGGATTTCGAGCTGGGCGCGCTGATCGCGCGGGCGTGGAGCGGTTAGCCGCGCCGATTCAACCGTCGGCCCACGACCGATAACCGGATTGGCCGCGTGTCTTGACGAAAGGACGCTGCGCAGGCGTAGCCCGGTTTCGTTCAGTCCAGGAACTGCAGCTTCGCCAGTTCCGCATACAGCCCGCCTTGCGCGAGCAATTGCTCGTGCGTGCCCTCGGCGATGATGCGGCCGCGATCCATCACGACGATGCGGTCCGCCTTGAGCACGGTGGCGAGGCGGTGCGCGATGACCAGCGTGGTGCGTCCTTCCATCAGCGTTTCCAGCGCCTGCTGCACGGCGCGCTCGCTCTGCGCGTCCAGCGCGCTGGTGGCTTCGTCGAGCAGCAGGATGGGGGCGTCCTTCAGCAACGCGCGTGCGATGGCGATGCGCTGCTGCTGGCCGCCCGACAGGCGCGCGCCGCGCTCGCCCAGGTCGGTGTCGAGGCGCTCGGGCAGGGCGGCGATGAAATCCGATGCGTGCGCCGCCTTCACCGCCTGCTCGACGTCGGCGTCGCTCGCCTCCAGTCGGCCGTAACGGATGTTGTCGCGCGCGCTGGCCGCGAAGATGGTCGGCTGCTGCGGAACCAGCGCGATCGCTTCGCGCAGTACGCCCAGATCGAGCTGGCGGACATCGGTTCCGTCCACGCGCACGCTGCCGGACTGCGGATCGTGGAAGCGCAGCAGCATCGAGAACACCGTGCTTTTGCCGGCGCCCGACGGGCCGACGAGCGCGACGGTCTCGCCGGGACGCACGCGCAGGTCGAACGCCTCCAGCGCGGGCGCATCGGGGCGCAAGGGATAGTGGAAGCTCACGCGCTCGAACGACAGTTCGCCGCGTATCGGCTTAGGCAGCGCGACCGGGTGCGCCGGCGAGTCCACGGTCGCGGTTTCCACGAGCAGCTCGCTGATGCGGCCCATGCCGCCGGCGGCGCGCTGGAGTTCGTTCCAGACTTCCGCCAATGCGCCGACCGAGCCGCCGCCGATCAGTGCGTACAGGATGAACTGGCCCAGCGTGCCGGCGCTCATGCGGTTGGCGACGACGTCGTGCGCGCCCGACCAGAGCACCAGCGTGATCGCGCCGAAGATCAGCACGATGGCGATGGCGGTGACCCACGCCTGGGCCTGGATGCGTCGCCGTGCGGTATTGACGGATTCGAGCAGTGCGACGCCGAAGCGATCGCGCTCGTACGGCTCGCGCGCGTGCGCCTGGACGGTGCGGATCGCGCCCAGCGTTTCGCTGGCGAGCGTGTTGGCGTCGGCGACGCGGTCCTGGCTGGCGCGCGCGATTTTCTTCAGCCGGCGCCCGCCGACGACGATCGGCAACACCGCCAGCGGGATGCCGACGAGCGCGAACGCGGCCAGCCGCGGTGCGGTCACGAACATCATGCCGAGGCTGCCCACGACGGTGACGAGGCTGCGCAGCGCGACCGACATGCTCGAGCCGACCACGCTGCGCAGCAGTTCGGCGTCGGCCGTGAGTCTGGAGACGAGTTCCCCGCTGCGGTTGCGGTCGTGGAAACCGGCATCGAGCGCGAGCAGGTGCGAGTAGAGGCGTTCGCGCAGGTCGGCGACCACGCGTTCGCCGAGGAGCGACACGAAGAAGAAGCGGGCCGCCGTCGCCAAGGCCAGCGCCACGGCGACGGCGAACAGCAGCAGGAACGCACGATCGATCGCCGCGCCGCCGCCTTGCGCGAAACCCTGGTCGATCATCGTGCGGAACGCGACCGGAAGGCTGAGCGTCGCCGTGCTCGACGCGGCCAGCGCCACGAGCCAGGCGGCGAACAACGCGCGATGGCGACGCACGAACGGCCACAGGGTTCGCAGGCTGCCGATCGGGGCTTTGGCGGAGGAAGCGTCGGTCATCGGGAGCCAGTATGGGTGTGACGGCGGAAAGGCGGAATGCGGAACGGACCGCACGCGGATGTCGGAAGTTTCCGCGATCGGACTGCGGCGGCTGGCGCCTCAGGGCTCGGAGAAACGCACCCGATCACGGGTGGCGTCGCGCAGGCGGGCTTTCAAGGCGTCCACGCGATCGGCCGGAAGCCGCACATGCAGCCGCGCGCCATCGGCGTCGAAACGTTCGTCGAGTTTTTCCACATCGAACTGCGCGATCAGCGCGTGTACCGGGCCGGTCTCGGCGAAGGGATACGCAAGCGAGACCTCGGCGAACACCACCAGTTCGCGGCGTGGCGCGACGCGCAGGCACTCTGCCGCGCTGCCGCCGTAGGCACGCACCAGCCCGCCCGCGCCGAGCTTGATGCCGCCGAACCAGCGCGTCACCACGGCGACCACCTGGTCCAGCCCCTGGCCGTCGATGGCCGCGAGGATCGGCCGCCCGGCGGTGCCAGCCGGCTCGCCGTCGTCGTTGAAACGGTACTCGCCGCCGATGCGGTAGGCCCAGCAGTTGTGCGTCGCCGCCGGATCGCCGACCCGCGCGATGAACTGCAAGGCATCTTCCGGCGCCTCGACCGGCGCGGCATTGACCAGGAAACGGCTGTGCTTGACCTCGAGCAGGTACGAGGTCGGGCCGGCCAGCGTGCTGCTCATCGCGTCGTGGGAGAGCGGGCGAGCGCGCGCAGGTCGTCCGGCAGGCGCACCCGCGGATGCGTCCTGCGGAACAGCGCCAGGCTTTCGCGTGCGCCGTCCGCATCGCCCGCATCGCGGCGTTCGCGGATGCGTTCGAGCCAGGCGGCGGGTTCCAGGCGCGCGTCCTCCGCGATCGGCGTGGCGGCCAGCAGCTCGGCGGGCGTGATGCGGCTTCCGGTCACTTCGATGCGATCGAGCGTCGGCTGCGGTTCGGCGCTGGCTGGCGCGGCGGACACAGCGGATGCGGCGACAGGCGCGGGTTGCGCCATCAGGCGCTTCGCCGAAACCGCCTGCTCGTCGCTGCGTTGTTGGCGCGCGCGGGCCAGTTCGAACGCCTCGCTTTTCTCGGCGTCCGAATACGACTGCATCGCGGCCGGGGCCGCCGGCGCGGCCGCCGGGGCGGTGAAGGGATCGTCGCTGCGCGCGTCGGCCACCGTCTCGTGGAAGACGATGGGCTGTTCGTCCGGGCCGACCGTTGCCACGCGTGCCATCGCGTCGCCGGAGGCTTCCTCGGGCACCGGCGCAGCCGCGGCAGGTGCCACCGGAGCCGCCTTGCGCTGGGCGAGGATCGGGGCGCTCGCGGCAGGCGCGTTGAGGGCTTTGGCGCGCGTCGACGCATCCGGCGGTGGAGGTGCCGGCGCGATGACCTTCCGTTCGCGCTCGATGATCTGCGCGCTGACGTACGCACCGTCGCCCTCGCTGCGCACGGGTGCCGGCGCGGGATCGGCCGGGCGCAACTGCCACACGGTTCCGATGACCAGCACCAGCGCGGCGGCCATGCCGGCGCCGGTGATCAGGCTCCCGGGAACGGCGGCGAGGCCGAGCCAGCGGCGACGCCGCTGCGGGGGCGCCACGGCGGCGTGGGCGGCGGCCAGGATCTTCGCGTCGAGCGACGGCGGCGGCCCGTCGTGCGGGCCCAGACGCGCCAGGCGGTCGGCCAGCGCGCGTTCTTCCGGGCTCAGCGGTTCGTCGTCGAAGCGGTTCATTCGTTCAATCTCGCGCGCAGCTTGTCCATCGCATAGCGAAGCCGCGATTTGACGGTCTCCCGGCCGGCGCCGGTGATCGCGCCGATCTCCTCCAGACTAAGTTCCTGCTCCAGACGCAGCAGCACGACCTCGCGCTGCTCGTCGGGAAGCTCCTCGATCGCCAGTTGCAGGCGACGGCGCTGCTCGAATTCGGACAATTCGCGCTCCGGACTGCTCGGGTCCGGGACGCGCGCGGCGCGCTCGTCGGCGTCGTCGGGCGCCGCGGGCCGGTGCTTCAGGCCACGCCAGTAATCGTTGAGGCGATTGTGGGCGATGCGGAACAGCCAGGTCCTGAACGCGGCCTCGGGTTTCCAGCCCTGCCGGGCGGCGATCACCCGCTGCCACACGTCCTGGAAAAACTCGTCCGCGAGCGCCGGATCGCGCAGTTGCCGCAGCAGGAAGCGGTACAGCGAACCGCGATGCCGGGCGTAGAGCAGTTCGAACGACGCGGCATCGCCGGCCGCCCAGGCCAGCATCAGCACGTCGTCGTCGGTATCCGCGCCCGCATTCATGCGCGGCAGGGTACGGGGTGAGGGCGCCGGCGGGAAGCCGTAAGGGTCGTGGGCGGGTCCGCCAGCGGCCCGGATCGCGAGGTTCATATTCAGACGAACGGGTCGCAGTTCCGGAAGGGGTTGAGCACGCGGGCGAATTGCCGCGTTATCCTGCCCCGTCCGCCCAGGGGTTCCCGTCGCTGTGTCCACTCGTCCCAGGCCAAAGGCCGTGAGAATCGTCGACGCCCGCAGCGGGCGGGACGCGCTCGCGGACACGCTGCAGGAAGCCCTGCCGGCCGGGTCGGAAGTCGCCGTGCTGTGGCGCGACGGCTATGGCGGCGTGGCCGGCTCGGCCTCGCTCGGCGCCAGCTCCTCGCTCGCGCACCGCGCCGAATCGCTGCTCACCCGCGACCCGCTGACGCTGCATTCCCAGCGCATCGAGGCCAGCTGGACCACCTCCGAAGGCGTACGCGTCGGCCTCGCGGCGCAGCTGCCGGCGGCACTGTCGTCCGACACGCGCGAGATGTGGCTCTCGCTGGCGCGCATCGTCATCGGCGCGCACCTGGTCGCGCTGCGCACGCTGGCGCGCGCCGAGTCGCTGGAGAAATCCGAACGCCTGCAGCAGGCGCTGTTCGAGATCGCCGACCTCGCCGGCTCGGACCTGGAGCTGGCCGACATGCTGCGCCGGATCCACACTGTCGTCGCCGGCCTGATGTACGCGGCGAACCTGTACATCGTGCTGTACGACGACGTGCGCGATTCGATGCGCTTCCTGTATTTCGCCGACCAGCGCGACACCTACGTCGCCGAGCCGGAGCGCGACATCCCCGTCGACGAGATGCCCAACTCGGTGACCGTTGCGCTGTTGCGCCACGGCGAGCCGTTGCAGGGTCCGTCGGCGGCGATCCGCGAACGCCTCGGAGTGCCGCGCGATATCCAGCACGGTCCGGACAGCGAGGACTGGCTCGGCGTGCCGATGCGTCGCGACGACCGCATCTGCGGCGCGATCGTGGTGCAGAGCTACGACCGACCCGACGTCTACGGCGAGGAAGAGCGTGCGCTGCTCGCGTTCGTCGCGCAGCACATCCTCACCGCGCTGGACCGCTTCCACGCGCGCGAGGAGCTCGAACGGCGCGTCGAGGAACGCACGCAGGCGCTGCAGCTGAGCAACCGCGACCTGCAGGCGGAGATCATCGAGCGCCAGCGTGCCGAGCGCCTGCAACGTGCGCTGTTCCGCATCGCCGAACTGTCGATCACCTCCGAGACGCTGGAGCGTTTCTACACGCAGGTGCACGACGTCGTCAGCGACCTGCTGTACGCGCGCAACTTCTACATCGCGCTGCTCACCGAGGACGGCGAGCGGCTGGAATTCCCATACTCCATCGACGAACGCGATGCCGCGCGCGAAAGCCGCAAGCTCGCCTCGGGCCTGACCGAATACGTCATCGCGCGCGGGCGCCCGCTGCTGGCCGATCGCAAGCGCATCCAGGCGCTGGAATCGCAGGGGCTGGTACGCAGCCGCGGTTCGCTCGCGCATTGCTGGCTCGGCGTGCCGCTGTTCCGCAATGAAGCGGTGGTCGGCGTGATCACGGTGCAGAGCTATTCGCCGGCGATCAACTTCAGCGTGCGCGACCAGGAACTGCTGACGTTCGTCGCGCACCACATTTCCATCGGCCTGGCGCGCAAGCAGTCGCAGGATCGCCTGGTCGCCGCGCACGCGGAACTCGAACAACGCGTGGAATCGCGCACGCGCGAACTCGCGCAGGCCAACGCGGAACTGCTGTCGCAGATCGGCGAGCGCCTGCGTGTCGAGCAGCAGCTCACGCACCAGGCAACGCACGATGCGCTCACCGGCCTGCCCAACCGCAGCCAGTTGCTGGACCGCCTCGCGCACGCGATCGCCCGCGCGCAGAGCGATTCGCAGCGCACGTTCGCGGTGCTGTTCCTCGACCTGGACCGTTTCAAGCTGGTCAACGATTCGGTCGGCCATTCGGCCGGCGACGAACTGCTGATCGAAACCGGCCGTCGCATCGTCGACGCCGTGCGCACCGGCGACACCGTTGCGCGCCTGGGTGGCGACGAATACGCGATCCTGATCGAGGACATCGACGGCCCGCCGGTCGCCGAGGAACTCGCGCAGCGCGTGCTGCGCGCGCTGGGCGAACCGTGCTGGATCGCCGGCCGCGAGGTCTTCCCGTCGGCGAGCCTGGGCATCGCGTTGTGGCATCCGCGCTATCGCACCGGCGCCGAGCTGCTGCGCGATGCGGACGCGGCGATGTACCGCGCCAAGTCGTCCGGCCGCGACCGTTGCGCCGTGTTCGACGAGGCGATGCGCGAGGAAGCGGTGCGCATCCTCGACCTGGAAGCCGACCTGCGCCGCGCGATCAATGGCGACGGCTTCGTCGCGTTCTACCAGCCCATCGTGCGCCTGGACGACCAGCGCGTGATCGGCCATGAAGCCCTGCTGCGCTGGCGCCACGAACGCCGCGGCCTGCTGACGCCGAGCGAGTTCATCGGCGTGGGCGAGGACAGCGGGCTGATCGAGGAAGTCGACTGGATCCTGTATCGCCAGGTGATGGACGAACTTGCGCGCGGTGGCGAGGGCTACATTTCGGTCAACGTGTCGCCGCGCCATTTCCGTTCGTCGGACTTCGCCGACCGCTTGCTGCGCATGATCGACCAGGCCGGTGCCGATCCGCATCGCCTGCGCATCGAGATCACCGAGGTCGCGCTGCTCGACGACGTGCCGCGCGCGCTGCGCATGCTGCGCACGCTGCGCAGCCACGGCGTGCTCGCGCAGCTGGACGACTTCGGCACCGGCTTCTCGGCGCTGTCGTACCTGCATCGTTTCCCGATCGAATGCCTGAAGATCGACCAGAGCTTCGTCTCGGGCCTGGTCGGCGACACGCAGCCGGAAAGCGTGGCCGTCGTGCGCGCGATCCAGGCGCTGGCTGGCACGCTCGGCATCCACACCATCGGCGAAGGCGTGGAAAACGAAGCCCAGCGCGCGACGTTGCGCGAGCTGGGCTGCACCTACGGCCAGGGCTATCTGTTCGGCTATCCGGCCGAACGCCTGCGCGAGGCGCCGCTGAAGCTGGCCGTTACCGGCTGACTACTGCGGCGCTCGCGTCGCTCAGCGTCCGATTCCCACGCGTTCATCCGCACCGGCCTGCTGCCGCGCGGCGTCCATCAGCTGGATGAGCTCCGCGCGTTCGCCGCGCGGATCGTCGCCGCGCGCGCCGCGTGCCGTGGACAACATCGCGTCCCATCCCCAGCCGTCCATGCGTTCGCCACCACGCAGCGCATCGGCGAAGCCCGCGACGGCGCTCGCGAAACGCAGCGATTCGCCCGGATTGCGCGTGAGCTGCGAGGCGAGGATCGGCGTTTCGATCAGCGTGCTCGTGTCCTGCCCCGGCAGCTTGTAGCGAAGGCGCAGGTGCGCGAGTTCCTTGCCGACCGCGAGGTCCGGCTTCACGACAGTCGCGTCGCCGTAGCGCAGCGGCGCCACGCGCTGCGCGGACGAACCCGCCGGCGTGATCTCGTACAGTGCCGTCACCTGGTGGCCCGCGCCGATGTCGCCCGCGTCGACCTTGTCGTTGGCGAAATCCTCGCGCTGCAGGAGGCGGTTTTCGTAGCCGATCAAACGGTATTCGGCGACCTGCGCCGGATTGAACTCGACCTGGATCTTCACGTCGCGCGCGATGGTCAGCAGCGTGCCGCCCATCTGCTGCACGAGCACCTTGCGCGCCTCGCGCACGCTGTCGATGTAGGCGTGGTTGCCGTCGCCGACGTCGGCCAGCCGCTCCGACAGTTCGTCGTTGTAGTTCCCGGTGCCGAAGCCCAGCGTCGTCAGCGCGATGCCGCTCTTGCGCTGGTCGGCGACCAGAGTTTCCAGCGCGTTCTGGTCGACCGTGCCCACGTTGAAGTCGCCGTCGGTGGCGAGGATCACGCGGTTGGCGCCGCCCTGGATGTACGCCTGCTTCGCCATCGCGTAGGCCAGCGCGATGCCTTCGCCGCCGTTGGTGCTGCCGCCGGCCTCGAGGCGATCGAGCGCGGCGAGGATCTCGCCATGCCGGTCGCCCGGCGTGGGCGGCAGCACGAGGCCGGCACTGCCGGCGTACACGACCATTGAGACGCGATCCTGAGCCCGCAGTTGCGGCACCAGCTGGCGCAGCGCCTGCTTCACCAGCGGGAGCTTGTCGGGCTCGCCCATCGAACCGGACGTGTCGATGAGGAACACGAGGTTCGCCGGGGCGAGGTTTGCCTTGGGTACGTCATAGCCCTTGATGCCGATCATCAGCACTTGCCGCTGCGGATTCCACGGTGCGGTCGCCAGTTCGGTCGTCACGCGGAACGGCGTCTCGCGCGAGGCCGGGGCGGGGTGGCCATAGTCGAAATAGTTGATGAATTCCTCGGCGCGCACGGCGTCGCTGGGTGGCCGGGCGCCCTCGTTCAACATGCGCCGCACGTTGGCGTAGCTGCCGGTATCCACGTCGATGGAGAACGTCGACACCGGCTGCTCCGCCGCGCGCTGCACGGGGTTGTCGGTGCGCTCGGCGTATTTCTCGGTATTGGCCGGCTGCATGGGCGCCATGCGCATCAACGCCATCGGCGCGGGCGGCGGCGCAGGCGCCACCGCAGGCGAATAGGCCTCCTTGAGGCGCGCGCCGGTGACTTCGATGCGGTCGAGCGACGCCGATGCGCCGGCATCGGATGCGGCCTTCGCCTGCGCGAGGCTTTCGCGTTCGGCGCGGGCGCGGGCGTCGGCCTGCCCGGCGGGCTCGGACGTGCTGCGGCAACCGGCGAGCGCGGCGATCACCGCGGCGCACAGCAGCGTGGGAACAAGGGCGGTGCGGTTCATCGGCGAACTCCATGGTTGGGTCGCCGTGGCAAACGCACGTGCATCGCGAACGGGGTTGAGGCGTTCGCGATCCGCGTCAGCCGACCGGGTCGCGGATCACCAGCAGCCGCTGCTCGGTCATGTCGTCCATGGCGTAGCGGACGCCCTCGCGGCCGAGGCCGGACTGCTTCACGCCGCCGTAGGGCATGTTGTCGACGCGGAAGCTCGGCACGTCGCCGACGATCACGCCGCCGACCTCCAGCCGGTCCCACGCGCGCATCGCATGTTCGAGCCGGCCGGTGAACACGCCAGCCTGCAGGCCGAAGTCGCTGTCGTTGACAAGGTCCAGCGCCTGTTCGAAATCGTCGAAGGGCTGCATCAACGCGACCGGCGCGAAGGCTTCCTTGCGGTACAGATCGGCCTCGTGCGGCACGTGTTCGAGCAACGTCGCCGGCACCATGTTGCCGCTGCGCTCGCCGCCGGCGAGACGCTTCGCGCCGCCCTTGCGCGCGGCGGCGATCCACGATTCCACGCGCTGCGCCGCCTTCTCGTCGATCATCGGACCGATGAAGGTGGACTCGTCCCGCGGATCGCCCATGCGCAGCTTCGCCACCGCGGCCTTGAGTTTCTTGCGCAGCTTGTCGTACACCGCCGCGTGCGCGTAGATGCGCTGCACGCTGATGCAGCTCTGGCCGCTCTGGTAATACGCACCGAAGACGAGGCGTTCGACGATGTGATCGAGCGATGCGCCCGGCTCGTCGTCGACGATGCACGCGGCATTGCCGCCGAGTTCCAGTGTCACCTTCTTGCGTCCGGCGCGCGCCTTCAGGTCCCATCCGACGAGTCCGCCGGTAAAGCTCAGCAGCGCGACGCGTTCGTCCTCGACCAGTTGCGCGGCGTCGTCGTTGCTGCAGGCGAGGATCGAGAACGCGCCCTTCGGCAGCTCGGTTTCGGCGAGGATTTCGCCGATGATCAGCGCGCCGATCGGCGTTTTTTCCGACGGCTTCAGCACGAACGGGCAGCCGGCGGCGATCGCCGGCGCGACCTTGTGCGCCACCAGGTTCAGCGGGAAATTGAACGGCGTGATGAAGCCGCACAGGCCGACCGGCACGCGCTTGGTCATCCCGCGATAACCGCGCGTGCGCGGCGAGATCTGCATCTCGATCACCTCGCCGCCGAGGCGCGTGGCTTCTCCGGCGGCGATGCGGAACGTGTCGATCAGGCGCGTGACTTCGCCGCGTGCGTCGCGGATCGGCTTGCCGGCTTCGATGCACAGTGCGAGGGCGAGTTCGTCGAAGCGTTGCGTGAAACGCTGCACGCAATGCTCGAGCACGTCGCGGCGTGCATCGGGCGGGAACGCCGCCATCGCCTCGCGCGCCTGGTAGCCGGCGACGATCGCCTTGCGCACCGCCGCGCCGTCCGCCAGCGCGACGCGCGTCGCGCGCTGGCCGCTGTACTTGTCGAGCACGTCGAGATCGGTGTTGGCAGCGACCGGCGCATTGGCGAGGTAATAGGGATAGCTCGACTTCAGCCCCTTGCCGGCGCGGGTCTTCTTCTTGTCCTTGGGCATGATCTGCTCCCGGGAAAGTCCCCAGAGTAGGGCAGCCGGCGTTAGGGCGCGATCAGCCGGTCACGCCTGCCCGTCGTGCGATTCCACGCGAAGGGCCAGTTCCCCATCCGACAGCCGCGCCGACAGGCGATCGCCCGGCGCGGCATCCAGCACGCTGCGGACGATGCGTCCGTCCTCGTGGCGCAGGATCGAATAGCCGCGCGCGACCGTGGCCAGCGGGCTCACCGCTTCGAGCGAGCGCGCCAGGCCGCGCAGGTGCAGCGCTTCTTTCGACAGCCTGCGCACGATGGCCGACTGCGGTCGCAGAGACATCGCGGCGAGCCGTTCGCGCAGGCGGTTGATGCGGCGCTGCGGATGCGCGGCGCGCAGTACGGCGTCGGCGTGGCGGAGGTGCGCGCGCTCGCGTTCGATGCGACGTTTCCATGCGGCGTCGAGACGGCGCAGCGCGTCGGCCTGGCGACGGCAGAGCATGTCCAGCCGCGCGCGCGGACGCAGCGCGTTGAGGCGCAGCGCGGCGCGGTCGGCGCGCTGCATGGCCTGGCGCAGGCGTTGCAGTTGCAGGTTGCGCAGGCGCGCGTCGAGCACGCGCAGCCGGTGCAGCAGGTCCTCGCGATTGGGCACCAGCAATTCGGCGGCGACGGAGGGCGTCGGCGCGCGCACGTCGGCGGCGAAATCGCTGAGGCTGAAGTCGGTTTCATGCCCGACGGCGGAGACGATCGGCACCGGCGAGTCGGCGATCGTGCGGGCGAGGCGCTCGTCGTTGAACGCCCACAGGTCTTCCAGCGAACCGCCGCCGCGCGCCAGCACGATCACGTCATAGCGCTGCGCAGCGATGGCCTTGAGCAGCATCGTGGTGATCTGCGCCGCCGCGCCGTCGCCCTGCACGGGCACGGGCAGCACGTCGGCCTGCGCCAGCGGGAACCGGCGCGACAACACGCTGAGCACGTCGCGCACCGCGGCGCCGCTGGGCGAGGTGATCACGCCGATGCGGCGCGCGAAACGCGGCAACGCACGCTTGCGCCCGGCATCGAACAGGCCCTCGGCGGCCAGCTTGGCCTTGAGTTCGTCGAACGCACGGCGCAGCGCGCCTTCGCCGGCTTCCTCCAGGTGGTCGAACACCATCTGGTACTCGCCGCGCGCCTCGTACAGCGTGAGGCGGCCGCGGCCGAGCACGCGCAGGCCTTCGCGCGGGGTGAAGCGCAGCCAGCTGCTCTTGGGACGGAACATCGCGCAACGCACCTGGGCGCGCGCGTCCTTGATCGTGAAATACAGGTGCCCCGACGCAGGACGCGAGACGTTGCCCAGCTCGCCCTCGACCCAGATCGACGGGAAGGCGCCTTCCAGCAGGTCCCGCGCCAGCGTGTTCAGCTGGCTGGGCGTCAGCACGGTGTCGGGGCGGCTGTCGCCGGGTCTGTCGTCGTAGGGGAAGTCGCGCATGGCGGGGGCAGTGCGATGGCCGGCCACGGTACCGCACGCGGGGGCGCGGGTCACGTGATCGGCCACGTGAAGGCGGGCGGCCGTGCAGGCCGCGTGGCCTACAATAGGCGCATGAATTCGCATGCCCAGGCGCCTTGCGCGCATCCCGGTTTCGGACCCCTGCCACGCCGCCTGACCACCGCGGTGCGCATCGGCGGCGTCGACGTCGGCGGCGGCCATCCGGTCGTCGTGCAGTCGATGACCAACACCGACACGGCCGACGTGGCCTCCACCACCAAACAGGTCGCCGAACTCTGGCGCGCGGGCTCGGAAATGGTCCGTGTCACCGTCAACACGCTCGAAGCGGCGGCCGCCGTCCCGCGCATCGTCGACAAGCTGGCGATGATGGGCGTGAGCGTGCCGATCATCGGCGACTTCCACTACAACGGGCATCAGCTGCTTACCGCCGAGCCGGCCTGTGCGCAGGCGCTGGCGAAGTACCGCATCAACCCGGGCAACGTCGGGTTCGGCAAGAAGAAGGACAGCCAGTTCGCGACGCTGATCGAGCTGGCGATCCGCTACGGCAAGCCGGTGCGCATCGGTGCGAACTGGGGCTCGCTCGACCAGGCGCTGGCCGCCCAGCTGATGGACGAGAACCACACGCTCGCCGAGCCGCGCGAAGCGGGCGAAGTGCTGCGCGAGGCGTTGATCCGCTCGGCGCTGGATTCGGCTGCGCGTGCCGAGGAGCTGGGCCTGCCGGCCGACCGCATCGTGCTCAGCGCGAAGGTCAGCGGCGTGCAGGAGTTGATCGCCGTGTATCGCGAACTCGCCCGTCGCGGCCATTACGCGCTGCACCTGGGCCTTACCGAAGCCGGCATCGGCAGCAAGGGCATCGTCGCCTCCAGCGCCGCGCTGGGCGTGCTGCTGCAGGAAGGCATCGGCGACACGATCCGCATCTCGCTCACGCCCGAGCCGGGCCAGTCGCGCACCAACGAAGTGATCGTCGCGCAGGAGCTGCTGCAGACGATGGGCCTTCGCGCGTTCACGCCGATGGTTACCGCGTGCCCGGGTTGCGGCCGCACCACCAGCACGTTCTTCCAGGAACTGGCCAAGACCGTGCAGGAACACGTGCGCGCGAAGATGCCGGAATGGAAGATCACGCATCCGGGCGCGGAGAACCTAACGCTCGCGGTGATGGGCTGCGTCGTCAATGGTCCGGGCGAATCGCGCCACGCGAACATCGGCATTTCGCTGCCGGGCACGGGCGAGGCGCCGTCCGCGCCGGTGTTCGAGGACGGCGAGAAGACCGTGACGCTGCGCGGCGAGAACATCGCGAACGAGTTCGTGGGCTTGATCGACCAGTACGTCGAACGCAAGTTCGGAGTCGATGCCGCGCGTGGCGGCTGAAGCCGGCGGCAGCGCGGCCTGGAACGTCCTGCGCTACGGCGCGGGACTGCTGCGCCGCCACGGAGTGCTACTCGGGTTGGTGTTCGCCGGCCTGCTGCTGCCGCTGTGGGTCTTCGGCGAACTGGCCGACGAGATCCACGAGCAGGAAGCCATCGCGTTCGACGAACCCATCCTCCAGTTTGCGCACACCATGGCGCGCGAGGGATTCAACGAGTTCTTCGTGTTCGTCTCGAAGATCGGCTACGCGTGGGGCGTGGTGCCGTTCGACATCGCCTTCGTGCTGGTGCTGGCCGTGCTTCGACGCTATCGCGAGGCGGTCTTCGCCGCGATCGCGCTGGGCGGATCGGGCCTGCTCAACGTCGGCGCGAAGCTGTTCTTCGCCCGCGATCGCCCGGCGCTGTGGGAATCGATCGCGCCGGAGACCACGTACAGTTTTCCCAGCGGACACGCGATGGGCTCGATGACGCTCGCCTGCGTGCTGGTGCTGCTGGCCTGGCACTCGCGCTGGCGCTGGCCGGTGCTCGCGCTGATGGTGCCGTTCGTGGTGCTGGTCGGCCTGTCGCGCGTGTACCTGGGCGTGCATTACCCGTCGGACATCCTCGCCGGCTGGTCGGTCGCGATCGCGTGGGTCGCGGCGGCATACCTCGCGGTGTATCGCGTGCACGGGAGGCCGTGGCGGCGGCCGGGGATCGCGGCCGACGCCGACTGACGCCGTCGTCTACTCGCCCGGCTTGGCCGCTTCGACCGGTGCGGTCGTAGCGTGCCTGCGCAGCAGCACCGCCTCGCGGTGCGCGATGTAGGCGTTGGCGGCGAGGATGATGCCGGCGCCGATCCACGTGTACACGTCGACCGATTCGTTGAACCAGAGCCAGCCCACCAGCGCCACGAGCGGCAACTGGATGAAGCTGATGGGCGTCAACGCGGAGACTTCGCCCAGCTTGAGCGCGTGCGTCCACAGCACCTGGCCGCCCGTCCCGAACAGCCCCGCGCCGATCACCCACAGCCAGACGATGCCCTGCGGCCACTCCCACACGAACAGCGCCGGCACCAGCGAGATCGGCACCCAGAACAGGTACGTGTAGAGCACGATGGTGTTGGCCGCATCCACGCGCGCCAGCTGCTTGATCTGGATCGCGACCACCGCGCTCAGTACTGCGGCGAGCAGGGCGATGAGCGTGCCGCCGGTGAATTCATGCGAGAACGGCCGCACGATCACGAGGACGCCGACGAAGCCCGCCGCGACCGCGGCCCAGCGTCGGCCGCGCACGGTTTCGCCCAGCATGACCGCGGCGAGGATCGTCACGAACACGGGCGAGGAATACGACAGCGAGATCGCCTGCGCCAGCGGCAGGTGGCCGATGGCCCAGAAGCCGCACAGCATCGAGAAGATGCCGATGACGCAGCGGACGAAATAGCGCGGAAGCTGCTTGGTGCGCAGGGAGGCCGGGTCCATGCGCATCACCAGCGGCAGCACGGTCATCAGGCCGAAGAAGTTGCGGAAGAACGCGATTTCCACCGTATTCAAGGACTGCGAGGCAAGGCGGATCGCGATCGCCATCACGCCGAAGCACAAGGTGCTGGCGAGCATGAATCCCGCGGCGCGAAGCGGATGGGGCAGGGCTTCGCTCACCGTGGAACTCCTTTACCAGCTCGCGCCGACGATGCGCGGTTCGGGTTCGATGGATACCGCAAAGCGCGTGCGTACCGAGTCGGCGATGCGTCGAGCCAGCGTGAGCAGCTCCACGCCGCTCGCAGCGCCGTGGTTCACCAGCACCAGCGCGTGGCTGGGGGCCACGCCGGCATCGCCATCGCGATGGCCCTTCCAGCCGGCGGCGTCGATGAACCATGCGGCCGAGAGCTTGCGCGATTCGGGCCCGTTTCCGCGGAACACCGGCATGCCCGGATGTTCGGCCTGCAGCGCTTGCGCCTGCGCGAGCGGCACGATGGGGTTCTTGAAGAAGCTACCCGCATTGCCGAGCACGGCAGGGTCCGGCAGCTTGCGGCGGCGGATCGCGATGACCGCCTGCGCCACCTCGCGCGCCGAGGGCGCGGCGATGCCCATGGCGATGAGTTCGTCGCCGATGCCTGCGTAGTCGAGCTTGAGGGCTGGCGTGCGCGGCAGGGCGAACTCCACGGCGGTGACGATGTAGCGGTCCGGCTCGTGCTTGAACACGCTGTCGCGGTAGGCGAACGCACACTGCGCCGCGTCGAAGCGGTGGATCCGGCCGGTGGCGGGCTCGAAGCTCTCGACGGCGTGGATGAACTCGCGCACTTCGACGCCATAGGCGCCGATGTTCTGGATCGGTGCGGCGCCCACAGTGCCGGGAATCAGCGCGAGGTTTTCCAGGCCGGCGAAGCCTTCGTCGAGCATGCGCATCACGAACCCGTGCCATGGGACGCCGGCGTCGGCGCGCACGATGGCGATGTCGCCCTCGTCGCGAACCACCCGCACGTCCTGCCCGGTCAAAGCGAGCAGCGGGACGTCGGGATTCCCCGCGAACAGCAGGTTGCTGCCGCCGCCGAGCACGAGCGGCGCGCGCGCGGCGAAGTCCTGGCGCGTGAACAGATCGGGGAGGGCGCTTGCGTCGGCGACTTCCGCCAGCACCGGCGCGATCGCGGCGACACCGAACGTGTTGCGGGATTTCAGCGGCGCGTCGTGCAGGACGCGGATGGAGTCGGTCATGGGAACGTGCGCTTGCGACTCAGACGATCGGCGGCATGTTGCCGCGACTCGGGGCTTCCTTGCGGCGACGCATGGCTTCCACGCATTCCTTGATCAGCGCCGGACCGCGATAGACCAGGCCGGTGTAGCACTGCACCAGCGTCGCGCCGGCCGCCATCTTCGCCGCGGCGTCCGCGCCGGAGAGGATGCCGCCCACGCCGATCATCGGGATCGATTCGGGCAGGCGCGTGCGCATCATGCGCAGCACGGCGGTGGCCTGGCCCAGCAACGGCTTGCCCGACAGGCCGCCGGCTTCGTTCGCGAACGGCGAGCCTTCGATGCCCACGCGCGAGATCGTGGTGTTGGTGGCGATGACGCCATCCACGTGCAGGTCGCCGAGCACGCGCGCGGCCGCCTCGACATCGTTGTCGGTCAGGTCCGGCGCGATCTTCACCAGCATCGGGACCCGCCGTCCGTGCACGCCCGCCAGTCGCTCCTGCGCATCGCGCAACGTGCCGACGAGCCTGCGCAGCGCCTGTTCTTCCTGCAGTTCGCGCAGGCCCGCGGTGTTGGGCGAGGAGATGTTGACCGTCACGTAGTCGGCCAGCGCGTACACGCGCTCCAGGCAGAAGAGGTAGTCGTTCTCCGCGGAGTCGTTCGGCGTGTCCTTGTTCTTGCCGATGTTGATGCCGAGCAGGCCGTGGCGGCGCCTGGCCCGCTCGACGTTGCGCACCAGCGCGTCGACGCCGCCGTTGTTGAAGCCCAGGCGGTTGATCACCGCGTTGTGCTCCGGCAGGCGGAACATGCGCGGCTTCGGATTGCCTTCCTGCGCGCGTGGCGTGACGGTGCCGATCTCCACGAACCCGAAGCCCAGCGCCATCAGGGCATCGATGTGCGCGCCGTTCTTGTCCAGGCCCGCGGCCAGCCCGACCGGATTAGGGAAGGTCAGGCCGAACGCACGCGTCGGCAGCGGCGTCGGGCGCCGCGAGAGCAGCGCGCCCGCGCCGGTGCGATACGCCACTTCCAGCGCATTGAGCGCGGCGCCGTGTGCGGCTTCGGCGTCCAGGCCAAACAGGAAGGGGCGGGCGAGTCCGTACATGGGTCAGTGCGGGAAACGAGTGGAGGGGAACGGGAAACGAGTGTCCGGACGACGGATCCGCATCGCGGCGTTTTTCCCGTTCCTCATCGCTCGTTCCTCGCTCAAAGGTCGAACTTGATGCCCTGCGCCAGCGGCAACGCGTCGGAGTAGTTGATCGTGTTGGTCTGGCGGCGCATGTAGGCGCGCCACGCGTCCGAACCCGATTCGCGGCCGCCGCCGGTTTCCTTCTCGCCGCCGAATGCACCACCAATCTCGGCGCCGCTGGTGCCGATGTTGACGTTCGCGATGCCGCAGTCCGAACCCGCCGCCGACAGGAACGCCTCGGCCGCCTTCAGGTTCTGCGTGAAAATCGCCGACGACAGGCCCTGCGGCACGTCGTTCTGCATGTGGATCGCATCGGCCAGGTCGCGGTACTTCATGACGTACAGGATCGGCGCGAACGTCTCGTGCTGGACGATGTCCGCATCGTTCGACAGACCCGTCACGATGGTCGGCAGCACGAAGTTGCCGGCGCGCTCGATGGCCGCGCCGCCGGTTTCGACCTTGCCGCCGGCCGCCTTGGCCTGCTCGATCGCGTCCAGGTACGCCTGCACCGCGTCGCGGCTGTTGAGCGGGCCCATGAGGTTCGCGGGATCCGTCGGGTCGCCGATCTTCTTTTCCACCTGCTTGTAGGCGGTGACCAGCTTGGCGAGGACGTCGTCGTAGATGGACTCGTGCACGAACAGGCGGCGCGTGGTGGTGCAGCGCTGGCCGGCGGTGCCCACGGCGCCGAAGGCGATGGCGGGGATCGCGAGCTTCAGGTCGGCCGTAGGGTCGACGATGATCGCGTTGTTGCCGCCCAGTTCGAGCAGCGAGCGGCCCATGCGGCGCGCGACGCGCTCGCCGACGATGCGGCCGACCTTGGTCGAACCGGTGAAGCTGATCAGCGGGATGCGCTTGTCGTCGACGAAGCTGGAGGCGAGCTCGGTGCCCGCATCGTTGAACAGGAAGAAGATGTCCGGGAACCCGCCGGCCTTCAGCGCGTCGTTGCAGATCTTCATCGAGGCGATGGCCGACAACGGCGTCTTCGGCGACGGCTTCCAGATGGTGATGTCGCCGCAGATCGCCGCGATGAACGAGTTCCACGCCCACACCGCGACCGGGAAGTTGAATGCCGAGATCACGCCGACCAGGCCGAGCGGATGCCACTGCTCGTACATGCGGTGGCCCGGACGCTCCGAGTGCATCGTCAGGCCGTACAGCTGGCGCGACAGACCGACGGCGAAGTCGCCGATGTCGATCATCTCCTGGACTTCGCCATCGCCTTCGGGCTTGGACTTGCCCATTTCCAGCGCGACCAGCGAACCCAGCGCGTCCTTGTGCGTGCGCAGCGCGTCGGCGCACAGGCGGATCGCCTCGCCGCGGCGCGGCGCCGGCGTCGTGCGCCACACCTTGAAGGCCGCCTGCGCGCGCTCGACGATGGTCTCGTAGTCGGACTGCGAGGACGCGTGGACCTTCGCCAGCACCTCACCGTTGGTCGGGTTCACCGACTCGAGCACGCCCGCGTCGCGGGTGCCGGACCACTCGCCATTGCCGAGGTAGGTGCCGGATTCGGCATCGTTCAGGCCGAGGGCGGTGAGGACGGGGTGGGTCATGGCAGCTCCGTTATTGCGGGAAACGAGGGAGAGGACGACGAACGCGGTCGTGGACGGGGAAGCTTCCGCTTCCCGATCCGCGGCGCGCGGCCCTGCTTCATGGCGGCCCCGACACGATTCGAACGTGCGACCTGTCCCTTAGGAGGGGACCGCTCTATCCAGCTGAGCTACGGGGCCATGAGGTCGGCATTTTCGCATGAACGCGTGCGGATCGGGCCGGGAAGGCGGCCGATCCCGCGTCGGAAAACCCGGCGAATCGGTGTAGGCGACCACAAATTGCCCGCCGGCAGCGCGCCACGCGCAATGGGGCACGCGAATGGGGCGCACCAAACGGGACTCGACGTGAACCGGGGCTTCAGCCGCCTTCGCCCAGATCCGGATTGACCGGATCGTGTTGCCCCTTCGCCACGACGGTGGTCGCGGTGAGATCGCCGGTGACGTTGCCGAGCGTCGCGAAGACGTCGGGAATCGTGTCCAGCGCCAGCAGCAGGCCGAGCGGCTCCACCGGCAAGCCGAGGGCCTGGGTCACCGGCATGTTGGTCGCCATGAAACTGACCTGGCCGGGCAGGCCGACCGATCCCATGCTGATCACCACCGCCAGTGCGGCAGCGGCGGCCCACTGCGCCACGCTGAGGTCCACGCCGTAGGCCCAGGCGATGAATGCCGCGACGCCCAGGTACTGGATCGGGCTGGTGATGCGGAACAGCGACACCGCCATCGGGAGCACCAGCGAGGTCACGCTGAGCGGATGGCCGAGGCGCTGGCGCGAGGATTCGATCATCGCCGGGAGCGAGGCCAGCGACGACTGCGTGCTGGCGGCCACCACCTGCGCGGGTGCGATCGCCGCCGCGAAACGACGCAGGCGCTCGCCGCCGGCGAGGATCGCGATGGGGTACATCAGCGCGGTCGCCAGCAGGTACATCGTGCACAGGATGGCGATGTACCAGCCGAACGCGCCGATCATGCCGTGGCCTACGCGCGCGCACACGGCGAGCACCAGCGCGAACACGCCGATCGGTGCGACCCACAGCACCCAGTGCACGATGACGATCATCACGTCGGCGATGCCCTGGATCAGCTCGAGCACGCGCGCACGGCGGCCCGCCTCGATCTTCGTCAGGCCGAAACCGAAGAACAGTGCGAACACCACCAGCGGCAGCATCGCGCTGGACGCGGCAGCCGCCAACGCGTTGGCGGGAATGATCCCGGCGAACCACTCGGCGAGCGAGCTGGGCAACGACAACTGCGCCGCGCCCGCGGTGGCGGCGCGCAGCGATTCGGCCAGGCCTTCCTGGCGCGGGACGAACGAGAAGAGGATCGGCGCGACCGTCGCGGCGAACGCGGCGCACACCGCCAGAATCACCACGAAGGTGATGATCGCCTTGCGCGCGGTGCGCCCGGAGGCGGCCGCGTCGGTGGCGTTGTTCACGCCGATCACCACCAGCGCCGCGACCAGCGGCACCACCGTCATCTGCAGCGCGTTGAGCCAGAGACGTCCGATCGGCTGGACGAAGTCGGCGACCCGGCCGGCCAGCACGGGATCGAGCCACGCAAGCGCGAGGCCGATGATGGCGCCGAGGAAGAGTCCAAGGAGTACGCGGGCGGTGTTCGACATCGGGGATCGGGTGTCCGGGTCGGTGCGATGAAGCCATCCTCGCGCAGCCGCGCGGAGGATGGCAGGGGGCGCGACATTTTCAGCGGGCGCGCGCTGGTGCGGGAAGGTCCCACGCCGCGTGCAGTCGTTCCAGTTCGTTATCGGGCAATAACGCGAACACCGGCTTGCGGCGCGGGTCCAGCCAGGCCAGCAGCTCGCGCATCGCCGGTTCCGGCATCGCGGTGCAGCCGGCGGTCGGCTCGCCCGGCGCGCGCCACAGGTGCGCGAAGATGCAGCTGCCCGCTGCGCTGCGGTTGCCCGGATTGTGTTCGATCACGAAACCCAGCTTGTAGCGGACGTCGCCATTCGCGTGCAGGTCGCGGCGCATCGGTTCTGTCGAACCTTCGACGGCGGCATCGCCCACCGTTTTCGCATCGACGATGCGGTTGTAGAGCGGGGACGCCGGCACGTCGATGCACCAGTCCGATGCGCTCATGCCCTGGTAAGGCCATCCGGTCGCCGCGATGTCCGCATAGCCGAACGCGGTGCCGATGCGGAACACGCCGGCGGGCGCGCGGCCGTCGCCTTCCTGCTTCTGCAGACCGTCCGGTTGCGCCGGATGGAGCCCGATACCCCAAGCCGAGCCGCTGCGGCCGACGGTGATCGGCGTCGGCGAGCCCGCTTCGCGCCACGCACTCCCCTCGCGCTCATAGCGGCGCAGCGTGCCGGTCGTGGCGTTCCAGTCGGAGGTCGTAACCAGGACGAGCTGGCGCGCGTCGTTCCACGGCGTCTTCGCGGCGGATTTCGACGCGACGCCCGTGCAACCGGCGAGCGTCACGATCGATGCAACGATGAGCCCGTGGACGAGGGCAACGAATGGACGCATGGAAACCCCGGGTCAGTGGTCGAGCAGGTCCTGCATGCGCTCGAAGTTGAAGTCGAGCTGCAGCCGGCGTTCCTCGCTGGCGTCGCACAACAGGATGAAGATCAGGTCGAGCAGGTGCTGCAGCGCCGACTGGTACAGCAGCGGCTCGATGTGCCGGCGTTCGTCGTGCGCGGACACGAGCAGCGCCGCATCGGCATGCGCACGCAGCGGATTCGGCGTGTGGCGCGTGACGGTGACCACGCGGCCGACGCGCTCCCGGAAGAGGTGGCTGATCTGGCACAGGGTCGGCTGGCGGCCGTGCTCGGAAAACACCATCAGCACGTCGCCCGGCGCCGCGCTGGAAACGCCGGCCTGCATCAGGATCGCGTCGACGTAGTGGACGGTCAGGATGCCGAGCATCGACAGCCGCGTGGCGAATGCGCGCGCCGGGATGCCGTCCTCGCCCAGCCCGATGATGAACACCTTCCCGGCTTGCGCGATGGCGTGCGCGATGGCGTCGATGTTCTCGGGCGGATTGATCAGGCGCGTTTCGGCTTCGGCCAGCGCCTTCAGGTGCCAGAGGTCCTCGGCGAGCGCGGCGTGCGGATCGTCGGTGCGCGCCTCGCGTCCGTTGCCGCCATCGTCCGCGCCGTCGCCGCGTGCGATGGCCTGGCCGATGGAGTACTTCAGGTCCGGATAGCCCTTGTAGCCGAGCTTCTGGCTGAACTTCACCACGCTCGACTGGCTGATTCCCAATGCGTTCGCCAGCTGCTGCGAGGAGTAGTCGCGCAGCAGGTGGGCGTTTTCGAGCAGGAAGTCGCCGATGCGGCGCTCGATCGCCGACATCTGGTCGCGCTCGGCGCGGATCTTCAGCAACGGCGACATGCGGACTCCCGGTTCGTCGCGTCAGTCTGGCAGAAGTTCCAGCCCGCGGATCTCGCGGATGCCCAGTCCCGGCGCATCGGTCACGGAGATCTCCGACTCGTTGAAGAGTACGCCGCCGTCGACCGGATTGAACGCGGAGAGCGACGGGCCGTCCAGGTCCACCTTGGTGATCGCGTTGGACTTCGCGACGGCCAGGTGCACGGCCGCGGCGACGCTGATGCTGCTTTCGAGCATGCAGCCGATCATGCATTCCACCTCGTACAGCGCGGCGATGTCGGCGATGCGGATCGCGTTGGACAACCCGCCGGTCTTCATCAGCTTGATGTTGATGATGTCGGCCGCGCGCATGCGGATCAGGTCGATCACTTCCTTCGGCCCGAACACGCTTTCGTCGGCCATGATCGGCGTGTGCACGCGCTCGGTGACGTACTTCATGCCGTCCAGGTCCTGCGCCTTCACCGGCTGTTCGACCAGTTCGAGGCGCACCCCGGCGTCTTCCAGCATGTTGATCGCATGCACCGCCTGTTTCGCGGTCCAGCCCTGGTTGGCGTCCAGGCGAAGCAGGGCGCGGCCTTCGACGGCGGCGTAGATCGCCTTGACCCGTTCGATGTCGACGCCGATGTCCTTGCCGACCTTGATCTTCAGCGATTCGAAGCCGCGATCCACGGCGCTGAGCGAGTCGGCAACCATCTTCTCGATGTAATCCACGCTGATGGTGATGTCGGTGGTGATCACCGGATCGCCACCGCCGAGCATCTTGTACAGCGGCACGCCGTACAGCTGGCCGAAGAGGTCGTACACGGCGATTTCCACCGCGGCCTTTGCGCTGGTGTTCTTCTCCAGCGCGGTCTGGATGAGCTGCGTGATCCGGTTGAGGTTCGCGATGTCCTGGCCGATCAGGCGCGGCGCGATGAACTTGCTGATCGCTTCCACGATCGAGCCGTGCGTGTCGCCCGTGATCACCGCCGTCGCGGGCGCTTCGCCGTAACCGACGTGGCCGGTATCGGTGTGCACGCAGACGATGATGTCCTCGATCGCCTCGACCGTGCGCAGCGCGGTCTTGAACGGCGTCTTCAACGGGACGCGCAACATGCCGAACCGGATCTGCGTGATCTTCATTCTTGTCGTTCTGGGATGTGGGGAGGAGATGCGGCGAACGCTGGCGAACCGGCCTTACGGCCGGATGCGCTGGATGTTGGTGATGCGATCGACGAAGGTCTGCTTGCCGTTGAACAGTAGCGGCGTGAGCGGCGACACGGTGACGCCGTTGGTCTTGGCGCGAATGGTCTTGCCGTCGGGGCCGGCGAAACTCAGCCCGGTCGTGTCGTGGATGACGTACGGCTCGCCGTCCACATTGCCGATCACCATCATCACGTGGCCGGGGATGTAGACCAGGTCGCCGACCTGCATTTCGCGAACCACGGCCATGCGCCTGGCGCGGTTGTCCTTCTCGCTGAAGGCGATGCGGTTCAGCGCGGGGCTGACCGCCTGGTCGCTGGTGTTGCGCGGCAGCTGCACGCCCATGCTGCGGTAGATCTCGGACACGAAGCCGCTGCAATCGCGCGCGTTGTAACTGTGTCCCCAGCCATAGCGCTCGCCGAGGAACTTGAAACCCTGCTGGATGAGATTGCGCGGCGTCAGCGGCAGCGGCGCATCGGCCGTCGGCTCGCGACGCGGCAGCAGCGCGGGCGCGAAGCGCAGCGTGCCGTCTTCGTTGCGTACCGGTAGTTCGATCACGTGCGAGGTGTAGCCGTGCTGACCATTGACGGCCTTCTCGACGGGCCAGTCGGCGATGACCGGAACGCGCACGCCCATGTCGAGTTGCACGTCGGAAACGCCGGGCTCCTCGGGCGTGTACACGGTCGTCGCGCGCGCGCCGGTGACGATGCGGAACGGCGTGCGCTTGCCGTAGCCGAGCACGTCGCCGCGGCTACCTTCGGCAACGTGGCGCTTCTCGATCCACGCCGCGTAACGCGTGTTGACGACGAACAGCCATTGCCCGTCGCGGCTTTCGTGCACGATCGCGACCGGATCGCCCGGGAACAGCCCGCTTTCCTGGAAGCGGTCGATGTCGTGATCGTCGTTGGAACTGAACACCCGCGTGCGCGTGGGGAACGCACGAAGATCGGCGCGACGCACCACCAGGCCGAACCGCGTGGCCTGCGAGGCGGGCACCGCGTCGAGGTTGACGTTGGCCACGATCGCATCGAGATCGGCGGCGGCAACCGCCTGGCCGCGCTCGTCGTACAGCGCGCGCGTCGGGCGCTTGGAAAGTCCGTCGATCCACGCCGCGACGCGGGCGCGGTCCAGCGTCGCCTGCAATGCATCGAGATCGAACAGGCTGTCGTCCAGCTGCATCAGCTTTGCGTTCTGCGCCGCGATGGCCTGCGAATCGAGGATCACGCGATCGGGCTGTGACTGCCGGGCGACCCACCACGCCGGATCGAGCTGCGCCCGCTCGATGCCGACAACGCCCGTTTCGGGCGGAACAACCCACGTGCGTTCGTAGGCGCCGGCCGTGGCGAACAGGCCGAGCGAAAGCAGGCAGGCGAGGAAAGAGGTGCGCAGGCGCATGGAGCCGTATCCGTGGGAGAGGGAACGGACGTCCGGAAACGCGTCGTCGCGATGCGCGCAGGTTTCGCGCGGCGCTGGGTCCGCTTGCAGGCGGCCGAAGGCCCGGGCGTGCTCGATCATCGCGTCCCCCTCGTAGGCCGCCGCGAAAGGCGTCGGCGGGATGGGGAGAATAGATACTTCTTTCTTCCGGATAGTCAAGAATAAATTATTGACCGGGTACTCCAGCCATGTTACACAGCCATGAACGGCCCGATAACGGCCGCCTCGTGAGTGGCTTGCGTGGACGATCTCCGGTTACCGCTTCGATCGCCAATGCCCCGGACGCGCCGCCGGCACGTCCTGCTCGCCGCCGTCCTTGCCGTCGGCATGGTGGCCGGCGTCGGGGCCGCGAGCGTCGACGGGCCGCTGCCGGGCGTGATCGCCCAAATCGACGCGGGCAACTTCCGCGACGCGACGGCGCAGATCGATGCCGCACTCGCCCAGCCCGGTCTGGATGCGAACACGCGCCGCGAACTCGAATTCCAGCGCGAACGCATGCGGCGAATTCGCCTGGATTTCACGCTCTCCGCGGACCAGGCGCGCGCGAAGCTGCGCGAATCCATTCCCGATCTGCGCGAAGACGAGTTCCAGCGCTGGACGAAGGCCGACCTGCTCGAACACATGGTGATCGACGGGACGCCCTGGTACTTCAACCGTTCCGTCTCGAACCTGTTCCGCGTGAGCCCAGAGGCGATGGCGCGCCGTGCGACGCCGTTCCAGCGCAACGACGGCCCGATGGAGAACGCCAACGCGTATCACGACGCCGCCGTGGCGGAGGCCAAACGCTCCGGAAAGACCAGCGTCGCGCCGCGTCGCATCCACGTGACGCAATCGATCACCGTGAACGCCGACGCGGTACCGGCGGGCGAAACGGTGCGCGCATGGATCCCGTATCCGCGTGCGTTGCCGGGGCGGCAGGAGGACATCCGCTTCCTGTCGAGCGCGCCGGCGAAGCACCAGATCGCGCCGGAATCGACGATGCAGCGCACTGTCTATCTCGAAAAGCCCGCGGTGAAGGGGCAGCCGACGACGTTCTCGATCGACTACGAACTCACCATCTTCGGCGAGCACCACGTCATCGACCCGGACAAGGTCACGCCGCTGGGCGATCGTCCGGACCTCGCGCCATACCTTGCGCAGCGCCCACCGCATATCGTGTTCACCGACGAAATGCGCGCGTTCTCGAAGAAGGTCGTCGGCGACGAGACGAATCCGTACCGCATCGCGCGCAAGCTCTTCCAGGCCGTCGACGACATTCCCTGGGGCGGCGCACGCGAATATTCCACCATCACCAACATCAGCGACTACGCGCTGCGCGGCAACCATGCCGACTGCGGCCAGCAGACGCTGTTGCTGATGACGCTGCTGCGCCTGAACGGCATCCCGTCGCGCTGGCAGTCGGGCATGGTCTATTCCGATGGCAGCTACGACAACCTGCACGACTGGGGTGCGCTGTACCTGGCGCCGTACGGCTGGGTGCCGATGGACGTGACGACCGGTCAGTTCAAGGGCGCGCGCGATCCGGAAGTCGAATGGTTCTACCTCGGCGGCCTGGATGCGTACCGCATCGCCTTCAACGACGACATCAGCACGGATTTCGTGCCCGCCAAGCAGCACATGCGGTCGGAGACCGTGGATTCGCAACGCGGCGAAGTGGAGTGGGCAGGGGGCAACCTCTACTTCGACCAGTGGGATTACAGCTTTACCGCAAAGGTATTGCCCGCCGGCACGGCATCGCGTTAGCGACGTCGCGCATCACTTTCACCGTGGAGAGGGGACATGAAGAGCATGGGGTTTCGTAGGACCGCATTGTGCGTGGCGCTGGGCGTCTGCCTGACGTCGGCGCTGTCGTTGCACCAGGCGCATGCCGCCAATACCGACGGTTCGCTCGTCGGTCGCACCACGCCGAACGCCGAAGTGACGGTGCGCAATCCCGCGACCGGCTTCGTCCGCACGGTGCGCTCGGACGAGCAGGGCAACTACCGCTTCCCGTTCCTTCCGGTGGGCAACTACCAGGTCGAAGTCGTCGCGGACGGGCAGGCGCTTTCCGAGCCGGCGCAGACCACGATCAGCCTGGGCAATGCGACGACGCTGAACATCGCCGCCGGCGGATCGGCGACGGACCTTGCCGCCGTGCAGGTCGTCGGCTCGCGCGTGATTTCCCCCGTCGACGTGACCTCGACCGAGATCGCGACCAACATCAGCCGCGAGGAAGTGGCGCGCCTGCCCGTGCAGCGCGACATCATCGACGTGGCAACGCTGGCCCCGGGCGTGAACCGCGGTGAATTCGGCGGCATTTCCTTCGGCGGCTCGTCCGTCGCCGAGAACACCGTCTACATCAACGGCCTCAACGTCACCGACTTCTACAACCGCGTCGGCTTCTCGTCGCTGCCGTTCTCGTTCCTGGAAGAGTTCCAGATCAAGACCGGCGGTTACTCCGTCGAATACGGCCGCAGCACCGGTGGCGTGATCAACGCGGTGACGCGCCGCGGCACCAATGAGTTCCATGCCGGTGCCGACATCGTCATCGACGGCCTGTGGCAGGGCAATGGCAAGAACTATGCGCCGACGCTCTACACGCAGTGGGACGATTCGGACGAGAACAACTATTCGGTCTGGGGCTCGGGCGCGCTGATCAAGGATCGCCTGTTCTTCTTCGGCATCTACGAGAAGCGCGACCTGGACTCGCAGAACACCGACGATGGCGGCGGAAACTTCTTCGAGAACCAGGGCGACAACGACTTCTGGGGTGCGAAGGTCGACTGGCAGATCAACGACGCCAACCTGCTGGAGGTCTTCGGCTTCTCCGACAAGAACGACACCACGCAGGACGTGTTCGGCTTCGACCCGGACACCGGGACGCGCGCGGAATTCCGCAACCGGATCATCAACAAGACCGGCGGCGACAACTGGGCGGCCACCTACACGGGTTACTTCACCGACACTTTCTCGATGAAGGCCATGTACGGCGAGAACGAGCGTACGGCGTCGGCCATTGGCGTCAATGACGACCGTTGCAGCCTGGTGCAGGACCAGCGCGTGAACACCTCGTTCATCGGCTGCACCAGCAACACCGCGGTGATCGATCGCACCGATACGCGCGAGGCAATGCGACTGGACTTCGAGTGGAGCCTGGGCGACCACCTGCTGCGTTTCGGCGCCGACCACGAGAACAACACGTCCGAATACAGCAGCCGCTACCCGGGCGATGGCCTGCGTTACGAAGTGAACAATGCCGGCGCGCGCGTCAACGGCGTCACGGTACCGGCCGGCACCGTATACGTGCGCACGCGACAGGTCGCCAACCAGGGCACCTTCGAAACCGAGAACGAGGCGTACTACATCGAGGACAACTGGAACGTCACGCCGAACATCCTGCTGAACCTCGGCATGCGCCTGGAGAGCTTCGACAACAAGGACGCGGCGGGCAACAGCTACATCAAGCTCAACGACATGATCGCCCCGCGTTTCGGCTTCTCGTGGGATCTCAACGGCGACGGTCGCTCGAAGGTGTTCGGTAACGCCGGTCGTTACTTCCTGCCGGTCGCGAACGTCATCAACATCAAGCAGGCCGGCCCGTTCCTCGATGCGCGCCGCTTCTATTTCTGGGACGGCACCTTCGCCGACGGCGACAACCCGATTCCGGGCCTTGGCGCGGAGATCGGCACTGTCGACGACTCGCAGGGCGACGGCAGCGTCGCCGACTTCCGCGGTGAGGTCGACAAGGACATGGACCCGGTCTACCAGGACGAGTTCATCCTCGGCTTCCAGCAGATGCTGGGCGAGAAGTGGTCGTGGGGCGTCAGCGGCACGTACCGCAAGATGCGCAACGCCATCGACGACATGGAAGTGGTCAACAGCTGCGGCGACAGCGGCTTCGTCATGGCCAACCCCGGCAAGAACCTGACCTACTACACCGATACCGATTGCGATGGAGAAAGCGACGGCTTCGTCACCATCGACACGGGCACGACGGGTTGGGAGCTGCGCGACGGCACGATGATCGGCTGGGAAAACCCGAAGCGCACGTATCGCGCCATCGAACTCCAGCTGGATCGCGCGTGGGACGACAAGTGGGCCTTCAACGCCACCTACGTCTGGTCGGCCAGCAAGGGCAATTACGAAGGTCCGGTGAACTCGGATACCGACTTCTCCGATTCGGGTCGCACCGAAGCGTTCGATAACCCGTTCGTGGAAATCGGCGGCTACGGCTTCCTGCCCAACGACCACCGCCACCAGATCAAGCTGCGCGGCAACTACGCCATCACCGACAACTGGACCGTCGGCGCGACGCTGGATGCGCGCTCGGGCCGTCCGATGAGCGAATACGGCGCGGGCAATCCGTACGACGACAACGAGTTCCTCACGCATTACATCTGCGAAAGCGATCCGAGCCTGTGCTACACGGACGAAGGCCAGTGGCGCCTGTCGCGTCGCGGTGCATACGACACGCTGCCGTGGACGTACAACCTCGGCCTGAGCGTGGCGTACAACACCAACCTCGGCCCGGTGAAGCTCAATGCGAAGTTCGCCGTCTACAACGTCTTCAACCAGCAGACCGTCATCGAACGCAACGAGACGCTGCAGGAAGAGGAGGGCGTGGGCCTGATGAATCCGTTCTTCGGCAACCCGACCGCGTTCCAGGCGCCGCGCAACGCGCAGTTCATCCTTTCGCTGAGCTACTAAGCTCCCCCGAGCGGCGGGCGGCTTCGTGCCGTCCGCCGTCTTTTTGTCCGCATTCCACGAAGGTCGCCGCTTGTCGAACTTTCCACCGGCCGAACTGGACGCGATCGCGCGTCAAATCCAGACGCCTTACTACGCCTACTCGGTGCAGGCGATCCGCGCCCGCATCGCCAGCCTCCAGAACGCCTTCCGCGGCTTGGATGTACGCATCTGCTATGCGGTCAAGGCCAACTCGAACCTCGCCATCCTGCAGCTGATGGCGCTGCATGGCGTCGGTGCGGACATCGTCTCGCTGGGCGAGATGCAGCGCAGCCTCAAGGCCGGCATTCCGGCCGAACGGATCGTCTTTTCGGGTGTGGGCAAGATCGCCGAAGAGATCGATGCGGCGCTCGCGGCGGGCGTGTGGCGGTTCAACGTCGAATCCGCCGACGAACTGCAGCTGCTGCAACGCGTCGCGTGCTCGCGCGGCGTGTGCGCGCGTGCCGCTGTTCGCATCAATCCCGATGTCGATGCGCGCACGCACGCGAAGATCTCCACCGGCAAGGCCGAGAACAAGTTCGGCGTCTCGATCGACGAGGCGCGGCGCTGGTTCGCCGATGCGGCGTCGCTGGACCACGTGCAGCTCGACGGGCTGCACGCGCACATCGGTTCGCAGATTCTCGATCTGGAGCCCTTCCGCCTTGCACTGCAACGCGTGGAGGCCTTCCGGCGCGAACTCGTCGAAGCCGGACATGCGATCGCCAGCGTCGATATCGGCGGCGGTCTGGGCGTCGTCTATCGTCCCGGTATCGACACGCCCATCGAGATCGCCGATTACGCCGCGCTGGTGCGCGACACGTTTGCGGAGTTCAAGGGCACGCTCGCGCTGGAACCGGGCCGCTGGCTGGTCGCGGAAGCGGGCGTGCTGGTCACGCGCGCGATCCGCGTGAAGCACGGAACGGATCGCCAGTTCCTCGTCGTCGATGCGGCAATGAATGACCTGCTGCGTCCGTCGCTCTACGACGCATGGCACCAGATCGTGCCGCTGCACGGGCGCGACGAGCCAGACGTCGCCTACGACGTGGTCGGCCCCGTGTGCGAAACCGGCGACACCTTCGCGCAGGGCCGCGCGATGCCGCGCTGCGAAGCCGGCGACCTGTTGATGATCGGCGGAGCGGGCGCGTACGGTGCGTCCATGGGATCCACTTACAACTCCCGGCCGCTTCCCGCCGAAGTGCTGCTCGATGACGGCCGCTACGCCGTCATCCGGCGGCGCCAGACGATCGCGGAGATGATGGCGGGCGAACAATTTCCGCAGGCATGGCATGAAACCTGACCGTTTCGGCGCGATCGTCCTCACGTTGTGGCTGGCCTGCGCGCCGGCGGCGGGCGCCGCCGCTGAAGCCCCGGCGGATCGCAAGGCGCTCGACGCGATCTTCGACGAGGTATTTGCGCGCTACCGCTTGCCGGGGCTGGCGCTCGGCGTGGTCGAGGACGGCCGCGTGGTGTATTCGCGCACGGCAGGCGAACTCGTCGAGGGCGAGGGCGCGAAGATCGATTCGCGGACGCTGTTCAAGGTGGCGTCAAACACCAAGTCGATGACCACGGCGACGCTCGCGCGGCTGGTCGATGCCGGCAAGCTGCGCTGGGACGATCCGGTGACGAAGTGGATCCCGGACTTCCGCATGCACGATGCGTGGGTGGGACAGCAGATGCAGGTGCGCGACCTGCTGATCCACAACAGCGGCCTGCGCGCGGGCGCGGGCGATCTGATGCTGTGGCCTGAGCCGAACGCGTTCACGCGTGCCGACATCATCCACGGCCTGGGTTATCTCAAGCCGTATCGCAGTTTCCGTTCGGGTTACGACTACGACAACCTGATGTACATCGTCGCTGGCGAAGTCGCCGCCGCGGCGGGCGGTGCGCCGTATGAGGCGCTGGTGCGACGCGAAGTGTTCGAACCGCTGGGCATGTCGCGCTGCCAGGTCGGGCAGTGGAACCGTGTAGAGGTCGGCAATGTGGCACAGCCGCACCGCCGCGAGGGCGATCGCAACGTACCCGTGCGCAGCGATGGCGACATCGTGCCCACCACGACGATGGACCCCGCCGGCGGCGTGCGCTGCAGCCTCGATGACATGCTGCGATGGACCGCGAACTGGCTGAAGCCCCAACCGCGGAACGTCGCCTGGCTTTCGCAGGAACAACGCCAGGCGCTGTGGGCACCGCAGATGCCGATGCCGGTGAGCAAACGCATGCGCGAATGGGACCGCAGCCACTTCTCCGCCTACGGCTACGGTTGGCGTCTGGCCGATGTCGACGGCGTGTTCAAGGTCGCGCACACCGGAACGCTGATGGGCATGTACTCGGCGGTGACGATGTTGCCCGACAAGGGCGCGGGATTCGTCATCCTCATCAATGGCGAGGGCGATGAAGCCCGCACCGTGCTGACGCAGGTGCTCGTGAAGCGCTACACCGCAGGCGATCCGGCGCTGTCGGTCGCCCATTACGCGTCGCTGATCGACCGCGAGGACGCCGCGCGTCCGGCCACCGAGAAAGCGCCGGACACCACGCGTCGCCGACGCGCCACGGCAAAGGAACTGGCGCCGTCGCTCGGCGTGTATCGCGATCCGTGGTTCGGCGAGGCAACGCTTTGCCGCGATGGCGACAACGTGCGGTTTCGCGCGCGCAAATCGCCGCTGCTCGATGGCGTGGTGCAGCGCGTGGGCGATCGCTGGCTGATCGATTGGGACGATCCGAGCGTGGATGCCGAAGCCTGGCTCGATGTCGACGCGAGCGGCATGCGGCTGGCCAAGGTCGATCCGCAGGCGGATTTCAGTTACGACTACGAAGACCTTGCGTTCGAACGCGTCGGCGGTTGTCCGTGATGCACGGTGCCGTGCGGCTCGCGTTCGCCACGTTCGCGCTCGCGGCGGTCGGTTGTGCATCGTCGCCGCGGATGGACATCGCACCGGCGACGACGCCCGCCGAAGCCGGCCTCGTGGACGTGCGCACGCTCGTGCCGGACATCGACCTCGACATGCGCTATGCCGGAACCAACAACTTCACCGGCGCGGTCGTGGACGGCTACGGGGCGCCACGCTGCTACCTGCTGGAGCCGGCCGCGAAGGCGCTTCAGCGCGCCGAAACCGCGCTGCGTGCGCGGGGCTACCGGCTTCGCCTGTTCGACTGCTATCGGCCCGCACGCGCCGTGCGTTCGTTCGTTGCGTGGGCGGGCAATGCCGATGAGAGCACCAGGGCACGCTTCTATCCCGCGCTCGAGAAGCGCGACCTGCTCGGCGGCTACATCTCGCCGACGTCCGGCCACAGCCGCGGCGCCACGGTCGACCTGACGCTGTTGCGTTGCGAGGGATCCGCAGCCTGCGTGCCGCTCGACATGGGCACGCAATTCGACTTCTTCGATCCGCTCGCCAATACCGATTCGCCGCGCATCACGCCGGCGCAGCGCGCCAATCGCGAGCGCCTTCGCGACGCGATGCGGCTCGCGGGGCTGAAGAATTACCCGATGGAATGGTGGCACTTCACGCTCGATCCGGAGCCCGCGCCAAAGCGCTTCTTCGACGTTCCGATCGAGTGAGTCGCCCGCTTGAGGGCGCACGTCAATCCGTGGCTGCGTCGTCCATCGCCAGTGCACCGATCTTCTTCGCCATTTCGTAAGGCTCCGGATCGTCCCGGTTGGTCAGCACCACCACGGTGAGGTGGCGCTGCGGCCAGCGCACGATGACATTGCGGAACCCGATGGTTTCGCCCGAATGCCACAAGGTCTCGCCGGTGATGCGCCAGCCGAAGCCGTATTCGACCTGCGGATCGTCCGTCGGCGTCGCCGGCGTGAATGCCTCGCGCAGCGCGTTTGCCGGCAGCAGGCGCTCGTCGTAGAGCGCGGCGTCCCACTTCGCCAGGTCGTTGATCGACGAATAGATGCCGCCGTCGCCGAGCACCGCGCTCGTCGTGCTCTGGTCGGTGCGCGTCCAGGCGCCGTCATTGAAGCTGTAACCGAAGGCGCGGTGCGCGACATCGGAGATGCCGGCCTCGTAGGCAACCGTGTCGCTCATGCCGAGCGGCTGGAAGATGCGGTCGTGCAGGAAGCGTGCGTAGCGCTGGCCGGAAGTGCGTTCGACGATCAGCGCCAGCAGCGCGTAGCCGCTGTTGCTGTAGCGGTAGCCCGTGCCCGGCGCGAAGTAGGTGCGGTCCTGCGCCTGCAGCAGCGTGAGGACGTCGGCGTCGTGCACCTGCCGCGTGTCGGCAGGATCCATCACGTCTTCGTAGTCGATCAGCCCGGATGTATGCGTGAGCAGGTGGCGGATCGTGATGCCGTCCGCGGCGGCGGGCAGGCCGGGCAGGTAGCGCTTCACCGGATCGTCGAGCTTCAGCCGGCCGTCCTCGACCAGCAACAGCACGCAGGCCGCGGTGAACTGCTTGCTAACTGAGGCCAGGCGGTAGTTCGTCCGGGGCGCCGCCGCGATGCGTTTTTCCAGGTCCGCCATGCCGTAGGAGCGGCGCACGACCGGCTGGCCGTCGCGCACGACGAGCACGCTGGCACCCGGAACATCGCCCTGGTAATCGCGCATGAGCGCGTCGATGTCGTGCTGCATTCGCGTCCCTCCGCTCGCGCAACCGGCGAGGAGCAGGACGGCGCCCGTGAGCCAGTGATGGATGCGCATCGACCGATGGTAGCGGGCGTGGGGCGTGGTGTGCGAGGCTTCCATCACGAAGGAAGCGGCCGCGCGCCGCACACGGAAGGGATGCGGCCGTCGACGACGCCGCACATCACGGGGGATACGAATGAACGCAATGAAGGTATGCGCCGGCGCGCTGTTGCTGCTGGCGGGCGTCGGCGTGTGGAAGACCTACATCGCCAGCGGCCGCGTGGACCCGCAGGCATGGATCGCCGAACGTACCGGCGGCGCGGTCGCTGGCGGCGACAGCGCGCAGGGCTTCACGTCGATCCCGATGCCAGACGGCGTGCCGTCGCGCGGGGTGATCGTATTCGCGCCGGAACATTGCACGTCCGACGCCGCGCGCCGCACCGAGGCACTGGTCCGTCATCTGTCCAGCCAGCGCATTGCCTATGTCCGCACCGACCAGGCGAGCTACAACAGCCTGAGTTCGCAGGACGAAGCCAATCGCGTGATGGCCGTGATGAACGGCCCGGTGCCGATCGTGTACGTCAACGGCAAGGCGAAGGCGAACCCGACCCCGGCCGAGGTCGTGGCCGAGGTGCGCGGGAAGAAGGCGGGCTGAGGTTCCGCTGGCACGCAGCGCTGCCGGCGCCCCATAGCAAAACAGCGCGTAACGCCTGAGGCGTAACGCGCTGTCTGGCTGGATGAGTTGGTGGAGCGGAGGAGGATCGAACTCCCGACCTTCGCATTGCGAACGCGACGCTCTCCCAGCTGAGCTACCGCCCCACGAAGGGCAAATTCTAGCGGGCGAGGCGGCGGCACGCTAGCCCCCGGACGGACGAGGCATGCGGGGCGCCTGGGAGTTCGGAACATGCGCGGCCGGCGGGCGATTGATCGGGCTCAAGCGCGGCGGCGCGGAGCGGCGGGACAGTGCGGCTTTCCCATCGAGGAGTCGCCATGTCCATGCAGGAAGATTACGGGATTGCCGGGTCGCAGGACCCCCACGTCCGGGCCGCCGAAGAAGAGGCCCACGAACCCGATGCCGCGCCGGGTGCGCGCATGTCCCGGGCGCGATACGAACGCGAGAAGCGCGGGCTGCAGATCGAGCTGCTGAAGTGGCAGGCGTGGGTGAAGGAGTTCGGGCAGCGCGTGGTCATCCTGTTCGAAGGACGCGACGCGGCGGGCAAGGGCGGGGCGATCAAGCGCTTCATGGAACACCTGAACCCGCGCGGCGCGCGCGTGGTCGCGCTGGAAAAGCCCAGCGATACCGAGCGCTCGCAGTGGTACTTCCAGCGTTACGTGGAGCACCTGCCGGCCGCGGGCGAGATCGTCCTGTTCGACCGCTCCTGGTACAACCGCGCCGGCGTCGAGCGCGTGATGGGGTTCTGTTCGACCGACGAGTACCTGGAGTTCATCCACCAGTGCCCGAACTTCGAGCGCATGCTCGTGCGCAGCGGCGTGCGGTTGTTCAAGTTCTGGTTCTCGGTGAGCCGCGCCGAGCAGCATCGCCGTTTCGCGCAGCGCAAGCGCGATCCGCTCAAGCAGTGGAAACTTTCGCCGTGGACCTCGCCTCGCTCGACAAATGGGACGAATACACGCGCGCGAAGGAAGCGATGTTCGTGTCCACCGATACGCCCGACGCACCGTGGACGGTCATCCGGTCGGACGACAAGAAGCGTGCGCGCGTGAATGCCATGCGCGTCGTGCTGGGCGGCTTCGATTACGCGGCGAAGGATCGCGGCGCGATCGGCGAGCCGGATCCGTTCATCGTCGGACCGGCTTCGCGTGTGTACGAGGACGGTGAAGGCCTCTGGCGAGCGAGCGCTCGCGACGCTTCGCGCAACTGGCGGCGGTGTAGCGGTCAGGACGCCTGCAGCAGCGGTGCCAGCCTGGGCTCCAGCGCCCGGCGGCGCCAGCCGGCGAGGGCGTCGGGCCATTCGCCCTGGTCCATCAGCACTTCGAGCCAGCGGCGCGAGGCGAGCACGCCATCGGGCAGGCCGAGTTCGGCGCTGCGCGCGGCCACCGCGTCCTGCAGTTTGCGAAGGCGCTGCTTGTCGCGCTGTTCGGATTGCACGGCGTCGGGCGCGTCGTTTTCGTCCGGCAGCGGGGTGTTCAGCGCGGCCCAGATCGCATCGCTCAGGCGGCGCGGCGACTTCGGGACCGCATCCAGCGTGCGCTGCAGGCCGGCGTGGTCGATCGGCGGCGTGCGCGCGAGCGTGACGGCCAGTTCGTTGTCGAGGATCCAGCTGCGCGGGCGATCGTTGTCGCGCGCGTACACGTCGCGCCAGCGCAGCAGTCGCAGCAGGCGAAGTTGCGCGTCGCGATCGAGGAACTGCGCGCTGCGCATCGACGCGTGCGGCCAGCGTTCCGGCGCTTCGTTTTCGGCGTTCTGCACGATGCGCGCGGCGTCTTCGGCGAGCCATTCACGGCGATCGAGTTCGCCCAGCTTGCGGTCCAGCTGGTCGTGCATCTCGAACAGGTGGCGCACGTCGTCGGCCGCATATTCCAGCTGCGACGGCGAGAGCGGGCGGCGCAGCCAGTCCGAGCGCGTCTCGCCCTTCGGCAGGACGACGCCGGTGAGCTGTTCGACCAGCTTCTGGTAGCCGAGCCCGCCGCCGACGCCGGCCAGGGCCGCCGCGAGCTGCGTGTCGAACAGCGGCTTGGGCACGACGTTGCACGCATGCTTGAATGCGACCAGGTCCTCGCTCGGGCTGTGCATGACCTTGACGATGGATTCGTCGGCAAGGATCGGCGTCAATGCGTCGAGCATGCCCGGAACGAGCGGGTCGACCAGCAGGATGTCCGGCTCGCCCTGCGCATCGCCGATCGCGATCTGCACCAGCGCCAGCTGCGGCCAGTACGTGCGTTCGCGGATGAATTCGGTATCCAGGCCGATGCGCGCGGGCGGTGACGCGAAGCGGGCCCGCAACTGCGCGGGGTCGGTGATCCAGGCGACGGGCATGTCAGGAATGCGTGGCGAGTGGTCGGCGGTTGCCGGGGCGGGCGACAATAGCCTACTTTCGGGGCTCCCGGCATCGCGGGCCGTGAAGGCCCCGCCCACGACCTGACCCGCCGATCGGCCCATGGCTCCGTTCGGCACGATCTGCCCCGCAGGCGAGGAGGATTTTTGCGCGTACCGCTGTTGGCAGGCATCGTCGTGATCGCATTGGCGGCAGGATGCTCACGCGATGCGTCCTCGCCCAAGGGCGACGCCGCGGCGGCGCACACCCCCATCGTCACGATCAGCGCCGACCAGGCGGTCTCGCCCGTACCCGCGTGGCGTGTGCCGGCCGTGCAGGTCACCGACGAGAACGTCGCCGAACTCAAGGAACAGGCCGCGCAGGCGCTGTCGCGCGGGCGGCTGTTCGGCGGAACCGACGACGCCATCCCGCTGTATTACGCGCTGCGCCGGTTCGACCCGGAGGACGCCGCAGCGAACGCGGGCTTCGACCGTTCGCTGAAGAAGCTCATCGCCAGCGGCGACGACGCGCTGAAGCAGCTCGACCGCGATCCGCTGTCGCTGCGGCGCGCGCACGAGATCGCCGCCGTCGCACGCGCGGTCGCGCCGGCGAACGTCGACATCGTCGACTACCTCGCGCGACTCGATCGCGCCGACGAAGCGCAGGAAGCCAACCGCCTGGGCGAGGAAGCGCTGAACGCCGGCCGTCTGGGCGTGGATGGCGAAACCGGTCACGCGCTCACGCATTTCCGCGAAGCATTGCAGTTGCGTCCGGACGACATGCGCGCGAACCAGGGCATCGCCGCGGTCGAAAGCGCATTGATCCGTCGCGCCGAACAGGCGTCCGATCGCGACGATTACGCCGCCGCCGAGCGCGAACTGGACATCGCCGCGAAGGTGCGTCCGAAGGCTTCCAGCGTGGAAGATGCGCGCGGTCGGCTTGCGATGCAGCGCATCGTGCGCATCAATGCGCTGCGCGACGCGGGACTGACCGCGCTGATGCGGCAGGGCGGGATCGATGAAGCGCGCCGTCACCTGGCGGTGATGCTGCGCATCGCGCCGACCGGCGATCCGGCCACGCGCGAGCTGCGCGAGCGCATCGACCTGGCCACGCACTACGGTTTGTTCCGTCCCGCGCAGGTGTTCACCGACGCCATGCAGGGCGGCGGGCGCGGGCCGCAGATGGTGGTGATCCCGCACGGCGCGTTCCGCATGGGCTCGGAGGACAACGAGGGCCAGGAATCGGAGCGCCCCGCGCGCAACATCCGGTTCGATCGCGGCTTCGCGATGTCGCGCACGGAGATCACCGTCGGGGAATTCCGCCGCTTCATGCAGGCCACCAAGCATCGCGCACGCGCCAGCCGCCGCGGGTATTCGACGGCCTACGACGAGCGCAGCGGCAACCTGGTGCGGCGCGGCAACGTCGACTGGCAGTCGGACTACGTCGGGCAGCCGGCGCGCGACGACATGCCGGTCATCCACGTCAGCGCCAAGGACGCGATGGCGTACGCGGAGTGGCTGTCGGCGCAGACCGGCCAGCGGTACCGGCTGCCGAGCGAGGCGGAATTCGAATACGCGCTGCGGGCCGGCAGTCGCGGACGTTACCCGTGGGGCGAGGGCGCACCGCCGGCGCGTACGGGGAACTTCACCGGCGGGGCCGACGTGTCGCCGAGCGGGCGGCGCTGGCGCAACGCGTTCCCGGGCTACGGCGACGGCGCATGGGGTCCGGCGCCGGTCGCGACCTATCGGCCCAACGTCTGGGGGCTGCACGACATGGCCGGCAACGTCAGCGAATGGGTCGCCGACTGCTGGCACGACACCTTCCGTCGCGCCCCGCGCGGCGGCGAGGCCTGGATCAATCCCGGTTGCCGTTCACGGGTGGTACGGGGCGGTTCGTGGGCCAGCGCACCGGAGGAGCTGCGTTCGGCCTGGCGTCAGGGCAGTGACGCCAACAACACGACCGCGCGGATAGGGTTCCGGGTGGTGCGAGACATCTGAGCATCGATCCGGCCGCGCTGCGGCGACACACTTGCCAGGGATGGAGCATGGAGGGCAGATGAGGACCGATCCTTTTGGCGGTGCGCGGCAGCAGGGCCGGCCGCGACGTGGCTTTGGCGGGATCCGCTGGTGGATCCTGATCCTGTTCGCCGGTTACGCGGCGTGGCAGTGGTTCGGCAATGCGCGCGTGGACCCCTATACGGGCGAGAAGGCGCATTACGGCACCACGGCCGACGAGGAAGTGCAGCTGGGCGCGCAGGCGTTCCAGCAGGTGCTGGGCGACGCGAACGCGCAGGGCGCGCTGCTTCCGGCCGATGCCCAGGCGAGCGTGCAGATCCGGCAGATCGCCCAGCGGCTGATCCAGCGCGTGCCCGAGGTGACCGCGCAGCTGGCCGCGCAGAACCAGCAGCAGACGCCGACCGAACACCAGCAGTTCCAGTGGGACGTCGCGGTGATCCAGTCCGACCAGGCCAACGCGTTCTGCCTGCCGGGCGGGAAGATGGCGGTCTACACCGGGCTGATCCCGATCGCGCAGAACGCCGATGCGATGGCGGTGGTGATGGGGCACGAGATCGCCCACGCGCTGCTGCGCCACGGCAGCCAGCGCATGGCCCAGCAGAAGCTGGTGCAGATGGGGCAGATGGCCGCCGGCATGGCCATCGGCGGCATGGACCCGCAACAGCAGCAGGCCGTGATGGCGGCGCTGGGTGCGGGCGCGCAATACGGCTTCATCCTGCCGTACGGGCGCAACCACGAGACGCAGGCGGACAAGGTCGGGCTGATGCTTGCGGCGGCCGCGTGCTACGACCCGAACGCGGCGATCCCGCTGTGGGAGCGCATGTCCGAACTCGGTGGCGGTGAACGCCCGCCGGAATTCGCGTCCACGCATCCCGATCCGGCTAACCGCATCCAGGTGCTGCAGTCGCTGATGCCGCAGGCGGAGCAGTTCCGCGCGCAGTACTGCGGGGCGGGTGCGAAGGCGACCGCGGCGGCGCGTTGAGGCGGGCGGGCGCAGTGCCTCCTGAGGTCATCGGCACTGCGTAGTCATATCGCCGCCTTTGGCGCGATTCCAACCCTCTGCGTCATCCCGGCGAAAGCCGGGACCCAGGCTCTCAACGCCGCGCATGCCGCGAGATTTCCTGCGAACCCAGGAATCCAGATGCCTTCGTGCGCCTGTTGGGGTGCAGCGGGCAAGACGATCAAGGTGGGTTCCAGCATTCGCTGGAATGACGGGGCATGCATGCCTCGAAGCGGGCTTGCGAACATGCAAGCGCTGCGGGCCTGGGTCCCGGCTTTCGCCGGGACGACGGACTCAAGGGCTCGTGCGAACCCCGGATACTGAATCAGCGCTTCTGCTCGCCGCCCTTGGCCTTGTTCGGCGGCGGGGTGGTGCTCTGGCCGACGCTGCCGGACAGGTTGCGCTGGAACTCGTTCCACATCTGCAGGTTGCGCTCGGTGAGCTGGTTCATCAGCGCCCAAGGGGTCTGGCCGAGGATGCCGCCCATCTGGTTGCGGAACTGCTGCTGCTGGTCGAGGAAGACCTGCATCGAACGCTCCAGGTAGCTGCCCATGAAACCCTGCAGCGAATCGCCATAGAAGCGGATGATCTGGCTCAGCAGCTGGGTCGAGAGGACCGGTTCGCCGTCCTGCTCGTGCTCGGCGATGATCTGGAGCAGGACCTGGCGGGTGAGGTCTTCGCCGCTGCGGGCGTCGCGCACCTCGAATTCCTCGCCGTCGACGATGAGCTGTCGAACGTCCTCGATGGTGATGTAACTCGAAATCTCGGTGTCGTAGAGCCGTCGGTTCGGATACTTCTTGATGACGCGCATCGAGGCCATGGAGCTTCGGCTCTAAATCGTGATGCTTCGCAGCATGGCGCAGCGGGCCGGGGCTTGCAACTGCCGCCGGGCCCGGTCGGCGCGGGCGGGCGGGGTGAATGGGGAAGACGCCGTCGCGATCGGCAACGTCCGCTGAAACAGGCAGATCGCGCAAGCCCGTCGGGGCGCGCGTTCCTACCAGCCCATGTGGTGGCCGCCGTTGATGTCGAGGTTCGAGCCGGTGATCCAGGCCGCTTCCTCGGCGACGAGGAAGGACACCGCGTAAGCGATTTCGTCGGGCGTGCCCAGGCGGCCGGTGGGGATCTCCGCCACGATCTTCGCGCGCACGTCCTCCGGCACCGCCATCACCATGTCGGTGGCGACATAGCCCGGCGACACGGTGTTGACCGTGATGCCAAAGCGCGCGTTCTCGCGCGCCAGCGAAATGGTGAAGCCGTGCATGCCGGCCTTGGCGGCGGCGTAGTTCGCCTGGCCGTACTGGCCCTTCAGGCCGTTGATGGAGCTGATCTGCACGATGCGGCCCCACTTGCGCTCGCGCATGCCTTCGATCACCGGGCGGGTCACGTTGAAGCACGAGTTGAGGTTGGTGCCAATCACCTCGTTCCACTGCATCGGCGTCATGCGGTGGAACGTGGAATCGCGCGTGATGCCGGCGTTGTTCACCAGCACCTCGATCGGGCCCAGGTCGCGTTCGACATCGGCGACCAGCGCCTGCGCTTCCTCCGGCGAGGACACGTCGCCGCGTGCGAGCACCACGTCCACGCCGCGCTCGCGCATCTTCGATTGCCAGGCCAGGGCGCGTCCTTCGTCGCGGTAATTCGTGGCGACGCGATGCCCCATCGCCGCGAGGCGCTGGACGATCGAACTGCCGATACCGCCGGTTCCGCCGGTGACGAGGGCGACGCGAGACTGCATGGGGGATCTCCTGGGCAGGCCCGCACGGCGCGCGGCCTGCATCGATTCTAGAGGCAAGCAGGCGGCCATCGTGGCGGCCGCTCATGACATTTCGTGCGGTCCGCCGTCGTGCCGCGGAATGCGCGCGGGATCGAACGCCGCCGTCGCGCGGGCGAGCAGGTCGGGCACGTCGCGCGCCTCGGCCAGCGCCGCCGGCGCCTGCCCGAGCCGGCGCCATGCTGCGCGCAGCGTCGTCAGCGGATCGGTGGGATCCACCGGCTGCGCCGCATCGGACTTGGACAGCTTGCGACCATCGGGCCCGAGCACCAAAGGCAGGTGCGCGTAGCGCGGCGTCGGCAGCCCGAGTGCACGCTGGAGCAGGATCTGCCGCGGCGTGGAATCGAGCAGATCCGCGCCGCGCACGACATCGGTGATGCCCTGGTCGGCATCGTCGACGACGACGGCAAGCTGATATGCCCAGAAACCATCCGCGCGGCGCAGTACGAAATCGCCGACCTCGCGCGAGACATCCTGTTCGATACGACCGCGGATCGCGTCGTCGAACGCCACCACGCTGCCGTCGTCCACGCGCAGGCGCACCGCGGGATCGGGACGTATCTGTCGCGCGACGCACGCCCGATGGATGCCTGACACCGTGGCAAGGTCGCTGCGGCTGCAATGGCAATAAAACGCACGGCCTTCGTTCAGCAATTTTTCGACCGCCGACTCGTACAGCGCCGAACGCCCGCTTTGCCAGACGATGTCCCCGTCCGCTTCCAGTCCGAACGCGTGCAGCGCGGCGAGCTGCCGACGGGCGGCGCCATCGACTTCACGCGGGGGATCAAGATCCTCCACGCGCACCCGCCATTGACCGCCGGCGTGGCGTGCGAGCAGCCAGCTGCCGAACGCGGCGAGCAGGGAACCGAAATGGAGATCGCCGGTCGGAGAAGGTGCGAAGCGGCCGCGGTAGCCCGATGGCGCGGGAGGTGGGATCACAAGGGCTCGTCAGGCAAAGGACCGAGGGCGGATTTCACTTGAATTCAACGCAAGCGTGCCACATTTTTCCAGCATGTCGCGCCCGTCGGGCGCTAAAGGTTCCCATCATGTTCAAGCGTGTATTCCTTTTTCTGGCCACCAACTTCGCGGTGCTGATCCTGCTGAGCATCGTGATGTCGATCCTCGGCATCGACCCGCGCACGTTCTCGGGCCTGCTGGTGATGGCGACCGTGTTCGGTTTCGGCGGTTCGCTGATTTCGCTCATGACGTCCAAGTGGATCGCCAAGCGCTCCACCGGCGCGCACGTGATCGAACAGCCGCGCAACGAATCCGAGCAGTGGCTGGTCAGTACCGTGCGTCGCCAGGCCGAAGCGGCGGGCATCAAGATGCCGGAAGTCGCCGTCTACGACGCGCCGGAAATCAACGCGTTCGCCACCGGCCCGAGCCGCAACAACTCGCTGGTCGCCGTGTCCACCGGCCTGTTGCGCGCGATGAATCGCGACGAAGCCGAAGCCGTGCTGGGCCACGAAGTCAGCCACGTCGCCAACGGCGACATGGTCACGATGGCGCTGATCCAGGGCGTGCTCAACACGTTCGTGATCGTGCTGGCGCGCGTGGTCGGCCGCGTGATCGACAGCTACCTCAGCGGCAATCGCGAAGGCGGCCCGGGCCTGGGGTATTTCGCCATCGTGTTCGTGCTCGACATGGTGTTCGGCCTGTTCGCCAGCATGATCGCGATGTGGTTCTCGCGCCATCGCGAGTTCCGCGCCGACGCCGGCGGTGCGCGCCTTGCCGGTCGCGACAAGATGATCGCCGCGCTGCAGCGCCTGTCGATGACCTACGGCGAGAGCACGCTGCCCAAGACGGTGCAGGCGTTCGGCATCAGCGGCGCCGTGGGCCACGGCCTGCGCCGCCTCTTCCTGAGCCATCCGCCGCTGGAAGAGCGCATCGTCGCGCTGCAGAACGCGCCGTTGGAGCAGGTCCGCGGGACGGTGGTGAGCTGATCCTTCGTTACGTGATCGGTAATGCAAAGGCCCGCCGAAAGGCGGGCTTTTTGTTTGTCGGGCAGTTGGATTCCCGCCTTCGCGGGCATGACGGGTCTACCGTTCGCTGCTTTGGGAGTGCCCGCACGCTGCGGGCCTGGGTCCCGGCTTTCGCCGGGATGACGGATCACACACGCTCTTCCCGATTCCCGATTCCCGATTCCCGATTCCCGACCGCGAGATCAGAACTCGTAATCCATCGCCGGGCCCGGCGGTGCGAGGAAGTTGCCCTGCGCGTAGTCGATGCCGGCGCCGAACAGCGCGCTCATGCTCGCCGCGTCCTGCACGAATTCGGCGATGGTCGTCTTGCCCTGTTCGCGCGCCTTCTCGGCGATCTCGCGCAGGCGGGCCTGATGGTCCGGATTGCTGCCCAGGTCTTCCATGAAGCTGCGGTCGATCTTCAGCAGCGCCGCGTTGAAGTGGGTCAGCAACTGGAACGAATTCAGGCCCACGCCGAACTGTTCCAGTCCCACGCGTACGCCGTACTGCGCGACCTGCGCCTGGAATTCCTGCGCCGCGCGCAGGTGCGTGAAGACCTTCGATTCGGGCAGCTGCAGCACCAGCAGGTTGCCGTCCGCGGCGTGCTTGGCCAGCTTTTCCTGGATGAACTGCGCGAGCGTGTTGTCCTGCAGCGAGGCCTGCGTGATCTTCACCAGCACCGTCGTCGGACGACCGGCACGCGAGCGCTCGCCGATGGTCGAGATCGCCTTGCCGACGACCCAGCGGTCGATTTCCCACAACAGCCCGTGTTCTTCGGCGATCTGCAGGAACGCCAGCGGCGGCACGAGTTCGCCGTGTTCGCCCTGCAGGCGGAGGTAGGCCTCGTACATCTCCAGCGGCTCGCCGTGCATGGCGATGAGCGGCTGGTACTCCATGACGAAACGGTCGGCGTCGAGCGCGTCGCGGATGCGCTGCACCCAGGCTTCCACGCGCTCTTCCTCGGCGCGGTCGGCCGCGCCGGGGTCGAACAGTTCGGTGCGGTTGCCGCCCACGCCACTGGCCGATTGCAGGCACTGGCTGGCCTTGCCGAGCACCGCGGTGATGCTCGCGATCTTCTCGCCGATGAGCACGCCGCCGATGCTGACGGTAGTGCTGACCGAGCGATCGGCCGTTTCCAGCACGGAGTCGGCGAACGCCGTGCGGAGTTTTTCCGCCAGGCCGGTGACCAGGCGGTGGTCGGCGTTGGGCACGAGCACGGCGAACTGGTGTTCGCCGAATCGCGCCGCGACGTGGTCCGCGCCCAGCACGGTACGCAGGCGGTCGCCCATCGCCGACACCAGCGCGTCGGCGGCGTCCAGGCCGATGTCCTGCAGCAGGCGGTTGAAGTGGTCCGGCTCGATCAGCAGCAGGCCGTGGTGCGACGCGCTCTGCGCGGCGTCGGCCACGGTGTCTTCCAGCGAGCGCAGGAACGTCGCGCGGTTGAGCAGGCCGGTGACCTGGTCGCGCTGGCGCAGTTCCTCGACTTCGCGCGCGAGCTCGGGGTCGACTTCCTGCCGGCGCAGGATCACCTGCAGGCAGTGCTCGCCTTCGTAGGTCGCGGTGGTGAATTCCATCACCGCCGGGAAACCGCTGCCGTCGAGCGCGCGCGCTTCGGTCTCGTGCCGCGGCGGGGCCTCGCCCTTGCTGATCTGCTTGAGCAGCTGCTTGAATCCTTCGACCTTGGACGGGGCGATCAGGTCGAGCAGCGACATGCCTTCGATGTCCTCGAAGGACTCGAAGCCGAAGATTTCCAGGTACGCCGGGTTGGCGCGGATGTGCATGCCTTCGTGGATGTAGGCGATGGGCTCGCGCGAGGAGTCGATGAGCGCGTCGCAACGGCGCTCGGTCTCGCGGATCTGCGCTTCCAGGCGGCGCTGCGAACGACGCGCCTCCAGGTCGGCCCATTCCTGGCGGACGCGGACCTGCACGTGCTCGCCGCTGCGGCGCAGCAGGATGCCGCGCGCGCCGAGCGTGATCATCTCCATCAGGCGCGAGTCGTCGACCGTGTCCAGCAGCATCAGCACCGGCAGGTCCTTGCCGCTGGCGTCGACTGCCTGCATGACCTTGGTGATCGGCACCAGCGTGGCCTCGCGCGCGGCGAGCACCAGGTCCGGCGACTGACTCGCGATGAGCGTGGCCAGTTCGTTCTCGTTTTCCGGTCGCGACGGCCGCACGGCGATGCCGCTGTTGCGCAGGCCGCTGACGATGGCCTCGGCTGCCTCGACGCTGTCGTCGACGATCAGCAGGCGCAGCGCCGTGTCTTTCCCGAATTGCATTGCGTCACCTCCCCATGCACGAGTTATGACATGAACGGGAGTGTTCAGTCCATTCACGCACGCCGGTTTTGGGGGATATGACGGTTTAGCGACCAACGCGGGCCGAACTTGAGACCGGCGTCGCGCTGGCACCGTCGAGTCCGACGAGGCGGCGGCGCTCGGCTCAGAGCGGGCGTTTGCCCGGGTCGCCCGCCACTTCGCGCACCAGCTTCGGCACGAGATAGCCCGACACCCGCGCGGCGAGTTCGCGATGCAGGCGCAGGGCGGTGTCGTCGGCGACCTCGAAGTGGGCCGAGCCCTGCACGCGGTCGAGCTGGTGCAGGTAGTAGGGCAGCACGCCGGCGGCGTGGCCCCGTTCGCTCAGCGCGGCGAGTGCGTCGACCGAGTCGTTGACCCCGCGCAGCAGCACGGCCTGGTTGAGCAGCATCGCGCCGGCGCCACGAAGCCGGGCCAGCGCCGCGTCGACGTGGGCGTCGAACTCGTTCGCATGGTTGGCGTGCAGCACGACGGTGACCGGCCAGGGGAGCGCGGCGAGCCAGGCGGCCAACGCCTCGTCGACGCGCTCGGGCAGCACGACCGGCAGCCGCGTGTGCACGCGCAGGCGCTTGAGGTGCGGCACCGTCGCCAGCGCATCGGTGAGTTCGACGAGCTTGGGCGTGGCCAGCGACCACGGATCGCCACCGGAGAGGATCACTTCGTCGATCGAGTCGTCGGCGCGGATCGCGGCCACGGCATCGCGCCAACCGGCCGCCGCGGCGGTTTCCTCGGCGTACGGGAAGTGGCGCCGGAAGCAATAGCGGCAGTGGATCGCGCACGAGCCGGTGGCGATCAGCAGCGCTCGACCGCGGTACTTGCGGATGACGCCGTGGCCGGCCTTGGCCGCCGAGTCGCCGACGGGGTCGAGCGTGAAGCCCGGCATCGGCTGCATCTCGGCGTCCAGCGGCAGCACCTGGCGCAGCAGCGGGTCGTGCGGGTCGCCGTGGTGCATGCGCGCGACGAAGCCGTGCGGCACCCGCAGCGGGAACTGCGCGGCTGCCTCGCCCGACAGGCGCAGGCCGGCCGCTTCCAGCCCCAGCATCGCCAGCAGCTCCCGCGGGTCGCGCACGGCGTCGCGCCACAGCTGTTGCCAGCGCGGCGGGGCGGCAGGGGACGGAGCAGGGTGAAGAGCGGTGGGGGCAGCAGGTATCATGGCGGACCGGTTTTCCTTGCGCCGCGGCCATCGGCCGGGCACAACAGCCCGACATTCTAGCCTCCCGCCTGCATTTCACCCGAAGTGGGGCGGCCCGGCGACACCTATTCACCTACGCAGGAGCTCCACTCATGGCCACCCTGGGCATGAACGACGTCAAGACCGGACAGAAGATCCTGGTCAACAACGACCCGTGCATCATCACCGAAACCGAGTACGTCAAGCCGGGCAAGGGCCAGGCCTTCACGCGCGTGAAGTACCGCAGCATCAAGTCGGGCCGCGTGGTCGAAATGACCATGAAGGCGACCGACAACGTCGAGCAGGCCGACGTCGTGGATACCGACATGCAGTACCTGTATTCGGACGGCGAGTACTGGCACTTCATGAACCAGGAGTCGTTCGAGCAGGTGCAGGCCGACAAGGCGGGCATGGGCGGCGCCGAGAAGTGGCTCAAGGGCGAGGAAGAGTGCGTGGTCACGCTGTGGAACGGCACCCCGATCGCCGTGCAGCCGCCGAACTTCGTCGAGCTGAAGATCACCGAGACCGACCCGGGCGTCCGTGGCGACACCTCGGGCGGCGGCGGCAAGCCGGCGACGCTGGAAACCGGCGCCGTGGTCCGCGTGCCGCTGTTCGTCGGCCAGGAAGAAGTGATCAAGGTCGACACCCGCTCCGGCGAATACGTCAGCCGAGTGAAGTGACGATCTGACCCGTGGCCGCTGCGCGGCCACGGCTTTGTCAGATCGTCATCCCGGCGAAAGCCGGGATCCAGCGTCATCCCGGCGAAAGCCGGGATCCAGCGTCATCCCGGCGAAAGCCGGGATCCAGGCTGTCACGCGACCCGGAAGAAACCGGGCCGTGACCTTCCCCAAACACCGGGAAGTCATCCTGGAACAAAGCGGGCCGCCCACGGCCCGCCTCCTCCCCAACCCTTCCCTGCAGGCAGGGGAGGGAGCAGACAAAGCGAGAACGCATGACCCACGACCGCACGCCCGAATCCTGCGATCTGCTGATCGAAGCCGGCTGGGTCGTGCCGGTCGTCCCGCACGGCGTGGTCCTTGAAGACCACGCCGTTGCCGTTCGTGACGGCGCGATCCTCGCCGTGCTGCCGATCCGCGAGGCGCGCGAGCGCTTCGCCGCGAAGGAAAACGTCTCACGTCCCGACGCCGCGTTGGTGCCGGGCCTGGTCAACGCGCACACGCACAACCCGATGACGCTGCTGCGCGGCATCGCCGACGACCTGCCGCTGATGGAGTGGCTGCAGGGCCATATCTGGCCGGTCGAAGGCGCGGTGATGGGGCCGGAGTTCATCGAGGACGGCATCGCGCTGGCCATCGCCGAAATGCTCCGCGGCGGCACCACCTGCGCCAACGAGAACTACTTCTTCCCCGACGTGCAGGCCGCGGTCTACAAGCAGCACGGTTTCCGCGCGCGCGTCGGTCTGCCGGTGATCGATTTCCCCACCGCGTGGGCGAAGACGTCGGAGGAGTATTTCGAGCGCGCCGGCGAAGTGCACGACCAGTGGCGCGACGACCCGCTGGTGGCGACGACCTTCGCGCCGCACGCGCCGTACACCGTGTCGGACGAGAACTTCGAGCGCATCCGCATGCTGTCGGACCAGCTCGACATCCCCGTGCACCTGCACACGCACGAGACGGCGCAGGAAGTCGTGGAGTCGCACGACAAGCATGGCCAGCGTCCGATCGCGCGCCTTGACCGCCTCGGCTTGATCAACGATCGCCTGATCGCCGTGCACATGACGCAGCTCACCGACGCGGAAATCGCGCTGTGCGCGCAGCGCGGCGTGAGCGTGGTGCATTGCCCCGAATCCAACCTCAAGCTGGCCTCGGGTTTCTGCCCGGTCGGCAAGCTGGTGAAGGCCGGCGTGAACGTCGCCATCGGCACCGACGGCTGCGCCAGCAACAACGACCTGGACATGTTCGGCGAAACGCGCACCGCCGCGCTGCTCGCCAAGGCCGTGGCCGAAGACGCGTCCGCGTTCGATGCCGCCACGGCGCTGCACGCGGCCACGCTCGGCGGCGCGCGTGCGCTGGGTTTCGACGCGACGATCGGTTCGATCGAACCGGGCAAGCAGGCCGACCTGGTCTGCGTCGACCTGGGCCAGATCGAGACGCAGCCGCTGCACCACATCGTCTCGCAACTGATCTACGCCACCGGGCGCCACCAGGTGAGCGACGTGTGGATCGCCGGCCGCGCGAAGTTGCGCGAACGCATGCTCGTCGACATGGACGCCGCCGCGCTGGTCGCCAACGCGCGGCAGTGGCGCGAGCGGATCGCGGCGATCCGTTTGACCTGACGGCGCAACGACGCTTCGTGCCTTCCTCCCCGCGGGGGGCGACGCTTCAACGAGGACTCCCATGACTGCCCAGACGTCCAGCGACACCAATTACACCCAGTCCGAACTCGACAAGTTCGGCGCGCTCGCGCAGCGCTGGTGGGATCCCGAAGGTCCGCAGAAGCCGCTGCACGCGCTCAATCCGGCACGCCTGGGTTACGTCGCCGCGCGCATGCCGCTGCGCGGTGCGCGCGTGCTCGACGTCGGCTGCGGCGCGGGGCTGCTGAGCGAGGCGATGGCGCGCGAAGGTGCGCAGGTCACCGCGCTGGACCTCGCGCCGGAGCTGGTGAAGGTCGCGCGCCTGCACGGCCTGGAATCGGGCGTGAAGGTCGATTACCGCCTGCAGTCGGTCGAATCGCTCGCCGGGGAAATGGCGGGGCAGTTCGATGCGATCACCTGCATGGAAATGCTCGAGCACGTGCCCGATCCGGGTTCGATCATCCGCGCCTGCGCGACGCTGCTGCGTCCGGGCGGCAAGCTGTTCCTGTCGACGTTGAACCGCACGCCGGCGGCATTCGCGCTGGCGATCGTCGGCGCCGAATACATCGCGCGCCTGCTGCCGCGCGGCACGCACCAGTACCGCGATTTCATCAAGCCGCACGAACTGGCGGCGTGGCTGCGCGAGGCCGGATTGTCGCTGGAAGACGTGAGCGGCCTGATGTACGAGCCGTGGCGCAACGGCGCGCGCATCATCCCGCGCACCGACGTGAACTACCTCGCCTGCGCGGCGAAGCCGGACGCCGCCTGATGGCCGTCGAGGCGGTGAAGTTCCCGAAGGCCGTGCTGTTCGATCTGGACGGAACGCTGCTGGACAGCGCGCCCGACATGGTCGCCGCCATCGACGCGATGCGCGCCGCGCGCGGCCAGCCGCCGATGTCGCTGGAGGCGTTGCGTCCGCATGTGTCCAAGGGCGCGCGCGCGATGGTCAAGGCCGCGTTCGGCGACGTACCGGAGGAAGAACGCGAGCGCTGGATTCCCGAATTCCTCGACTGCTATCAGCAGGCGCTCGGCAAGCACGGAACGCTTTTCGACGGCGTGGACGCGATGCTCGCCGCGCTGGAAGACGCCGGCTGCGTGTGGGGCATCGTCACCAACAAGCCCGAATACCTCGCGCGCGAGCTGATGCCCGTGCTGGGCTGGGAACAGCGATGCGCGGTGCTGATCGGCGGCGATACGCTGAGCGCGCGCAAGCCCGATCCGCTGCCGCTCATCGTCGCGGCCGAGCGCATCGGCATCGCCCCGGAAGACTGCGTGTACGTCGGCGACGACGAGCGCGACATCATCGCCGCGCGCGCCGCCGGCATGCCCTCGGTGGTCGCGCTGTGGGGTTATCGCCTCGACGAGGACGATCCGATCGCCTGGCAGGGCGACGTCATGATCGACGTGCCGTCGCAACTGATCGCCGCGCAGGCGTGGCCGACCACGCGATGAGCGATGCCGCACACGAGCCCGCCGGCCCGGCACGCGACGAAGCGCTCGACAGCTTCCTCGACAAATGGCGCGCGCGCTGGCCGGAATGGGCGGTCGCGCAGGCGTTCGTGCCGCCGCAGCAGCGCGACATCGCCATCGCATGGGCGGCGTTGCAGCAGGAGCTGACCGACGCGGCCTGGGGCGGCAGCGACGCGCGCCCGGGCGAGGCGAAGCTCGCGTGGTGGATGGAAGAACTGCAGGGCTGGTCGCGCGGCCTGCGCCGGCACCCGCTCGGCATCACGCTGCAGAAGCACGCCGCGCCGTGGACGAGCTTGGGCGCGGCGATTCCTTCGTTGCGCGACAGCCGGGAGCGTCCGCGCGATCGCGACGACGCCTTCGCCGCGTTGGCGCCCTTCGCGCAGGCGGTGGTGCAGATCGAAGCGGCGCTGTTCGACGCGGGCGCCGCCGATGCCGCCATCGTGCAGGCCGGGCTGCTGCAGGCGCGCCTTGCGCACACCGGTGAGGCGTCGGTGCCGATGAGCGTCATCGCGCGGATGGGCGAGGGCAGCACGCGGGCCTGGGCGGCGGAACTGCTCGATCACTGGCCGCACGGCGACGCCAGCCGTCCGCGCCGCGTCTGGAACGCCCTCGCACGCCAGCGCCTGCGGCGAGGCGATGCCTCGCTGCCGCTGCCGCCGTGGGCGGCCCTCTGGACGACCTGGCGTGGCGCCCGCGGCTGAGGTTTCGCGGCGCCTATCGCCACGATAGGCGCGCCGATGCGTCGAAACTGACTGTTGCAGCCTGTCCGACTGGCCGTCCGGATGCGGCCGCTACAATGGCCCGGCTTGCGCTCCCCCGCGCCAACCCCACATCGTCCGCCGTGACCACGACTTCCTCCACTCCGCGCCGTCTGCCCGATGTCGCCTTCGATGCCGCGGCCGCGGCGCGTCCGCTCGACTGGGTCGGCATGTCCAACATCGCCCTGCCGCTCCGCGTGGCCGGGCCCGACGGCGAGGCGATCACCGTCGCCGCCTCGGTCGACGTCAGTGTCGACCTCAAGGACGCCAACGCCCGCGGCATCCACATGTCGCGCATGTACCTGCAATTGCAGAACGCCTTCGCCAGCGAGACGGTGACGCCCGCCGGCCTGCGTCGCGTGCTGCAGACGCTCATCGAGAAGCAGGGAGGCATTTCCAGCGCCGCCCGGCTGGTCCTGCGCTACGAGCAGCTGCTGCTGCGCCGTGCCCTGGCCAGCGAAAACGCCGGCTGGAAGCGCTATCCGGTCGAGATCGACGCGACCCTGCGCGACGGCCACCTGCATCTGGGGCTGGCCTTCTCGGTCGAATACTCCAGCACCTGCCCGGCGTCGGCCGCGCTGTCGCGCCAGCTCAATGCCGAACGTTTCGCCGAGGATTTCGCCGCCGCGCGTCCGCTGTCCACGGCCGTGGTGAGCGAATGGCTGGCGTCCGAACGCGGCCTGGCCGCGACGCCGCATGCCCAGCGCAGCCGCGCCGACGTTCGCGTCGAACTGCGCCCCGCCTTTGACGAGGTGCCGCTCGCGGCGCTGATCGACGGTCTGGAAGCCGCCCTCGCCACGCCGGTCCAGACGGCCGTGAAGCGCGAGGACGAGCAGGCCTTCGCCCGCCTCAACGCCGAAAACCTGATGTTCTGTGAAGACGCCGCCCGCCGCGTCGCCGCCGCGCTGTCGGCCGACCCGCGCATCGAGCGCTTCGACGCCCAGGTCTCGCACTTTGAAAGCCTCCACGCCCACGACGCCGTCGCGCGTGTGACCGGGCAGGGCGCCGCCCAGGCCTGACGCTGCGGGGCACCGCCGGCCCCGGCGTCGCTGCCCTTCGTCGGAGGGTTTCGCGACCGGCGTCTCATTACGCTATGCTCCCCGACCTTGCTCGGGGACCTAGACGGGTTATGGGGAAACCCTTTCGTCGGTGGTGGCAGGCCATGCTGGCCGCGTTCGGCATGCTGGTGGCGACGTCCGCGTCGGCGCAGCTGTTCGACGTGTCCCGCCTGGACGGCGATCCCGTCCCGCTGGAAGTCCTCTCCGGCCGGCACCAGGGCGAGTTCGCCAGCGTCGAAGGCCAGGCCATCCACGAGACGAGCCGCCGCCCGCGCTGGTGGCGCCTGACCGCCCGCGAAGCGGTGCAGCCGGCCGATGCGCCGAACCTGGTCCTGCGCTTTCCCTACCTCAACCGCGTCGAAGTCTGGCGCCCCGGCGACGCGATCCCGCTGCGCCGCGCGCTGGTCGGCGGCGATGCCGACCTCGACTTCTCGACCCGCGCACTCGTCGTCCCGCTCCCGCAGGGCCTGGCGACCGGCGAATCGATCTACCTCCGCGTGACCGCCCTGTCGCCGACGCCGATGTCCGTCGCGGTCGAACCGCTGGCCGCCGTGCACCGCCAGGACCTGCGGCACGTCGCGCTGCGCACCTTCGTGCTGGGCACGCTCACGGTCCTCGCGCTGCTGGCGGTGGGGTTCTGGGTGGGAATAGGCGAGCGCACCTACGCCTACCTGTCGCTCACGCTCGCCGCGCAGGCGTTCTACCTCGCCTGCGTGGGCGGCGAGGTGCGCGCGCTGCCGTGGCTGGCCGAACTGGTCGGGTCCGATCCGCGCGTCGGGCGCATGTTCGGCCTGCTTGGCGTGGTGGCGAGCAACAGCTTCGTCGCGCTCTACCTCAATCTTCCCGAGCGGCATCCGCGCTTCATGCGCGTGCTCCACGGGTGCAATGCCGCGCTGCTGGTGCTGCTGCTGGCCAACCTCGGCACGATCGCCACGTGGTTGGCGTGGGTGGCGAACGTGGTGTTCCTGGTGTCGGCCGCGACGACCTTCGCCGTCAGCGTCACCGCCGCCTGGGGCCGCCAGCGTGAGGCGTATTTCATGGTGCTGTCGTGGGCGCCGATGATCGCGCTGGTGCTGCTGCGCGTGGGCGAACTGCTCGGCGGCTGGCGCAATCCGGAGTGGATGGAATATGCCTTCCCGATCGGCCTGGCGATGGGCGGCCTGGTGCTCACCATCGGCCTGACCGACCACATGCACCAGATGCGTCGCGATCGCGATCACGCGAGCCGGCTGGCGACCTACGACGTGCTCACCGGCGCGCTCACGCGTTCGGCGATCAACGAACGCCTGGAAGCGCTGGCCGAAGCCGCGCATCGCGGTCGCCGCCCGCTTTCGGTGGTGTTCTTCGATATCGATTTCTTCAAGCGCATCAACGACGCGCACGGCCATCGCGTGGGCGACCAGACGCTGCGGATCGTCGCGCTGCGCACGCGCAACCGGCTGCGCACGTACGATCTGTTCGGCCGCTACGGCGGCGACGAAATCCTCGTCGTGCTGCCCGACACGCAGCTGCGCGAGGCGCTGTGCGTCGCCGAGAACCTGCGCGCGGCGGTGAACTGCCGGCCGCTGTCGATCGAAAACCGCCTGTTCAACACCACGCTGAGCCTGGGCGTGGCGGAGCTGCATTACGGCGAGACGGTCGAGAAGCTCCTCGAACGCGCCGACGCGGCGCTGTACGCGAGCAAGGCCGCCGGCCGCGACCGCGTTACCGGCTACACCGCCTCCCGCCTGCGCACCACGGCGGCGACGCCAGTGTCGAATACGGCGAACTCGCACGGGGCGAGCACGGTGGTGTGAGTGACTTCGCCATCCGTCGACGACGGGGGTGAGCGAACGCGTCGTAGCGGTTCCATTCCGTCATCCCGGCGAAGGCCGGGATCCAGGCCGTCACGCCCTCAGCCAATGATTCCGTCATTCCAGCGAAAGCTGGAACCCATGTTGCTTTCGAAGCGCACTCCAACCGCCTTCCACGCACCGACCTAGGCGGCGCCATCTACGTATTTACTGCGTGCGCTCCAGCACCAGCAACGGATCCACGCGCACGTCGAACCAGTTCATCCCCCAATGCAGATGCGGCCCGGTCGCACGCCCGGTGGCGCCGACCGCGCCGATCACCTGTCCCTGCTGCACGCGATCGCCCACTTTTACGTCGATGCGCGACAAATGCAGGAAATTCGAGCTCACGCCGTGGCCGTGGTCCAGCAGCAGCGTGCCGCCGGTGAGGTAGAGATCGGGGCCCACGAACGTGACCACGCCCGATGCCGGCGCAAGCACCGGCGTGCCGGTCGGGGCCGCGATGTCCATGCCGGAGTGCGGGGATTTCGGTACGCCGTTGTAGACGCGCTGGTTGCCGAAGCGGCCGCTGATGCGGCCCTTCACCGGCCATACGAATGCCTGCGCGAAGTCGGCGCGATCGTCGTCGCGACCGCGCGCGGCGGTGACCTGCGCCTGTTCGCGCTCGATGCGCGCGGCGATCTCCGGCGGCGGCTCGACCGTCTTGGGCGGCACGCCGCGCACGTTTTCGACCGGCCAGTCGCGCGGCGTCACCGCGATGCTCGCGGTCTGCGTGCGCCCGTCGGCGGTGGTGACGTCCACGCGCACCGGGCCGGCTTCGTCGCGCCCGATGCCGAACACCACGGTGCCGTAGTTCGTCGGCCGCAATTCACGCGCGCCGTAGCGCACGCGCGCATCGGCCGGCACCTTGCCGAACACCAGCGAGCCCTGCTGCACGGACGCGGGAAACACGACGCGCGTATCGACCGGCACGTTCGCCGACGCCGAAGCCTGCGCAACCGCGGGGACCGCCGGCGACACCGGTGCCGCGGCACAGCCCGTCGACGCCATCGCCAGCAGCGACAGCGCGATCGTCCTTGCAAACCTCATCGATCGAACGCCAGGCGCTCGCCGCGCGGCTGGCCGACCAGCTGCCGCCCGTCCCACGCCAGTTCGCCGTTGACCCAGGTCGAGGCGATGCGCGAACGGAACGTCGTGCCTTCGAACGGCGACCACGCGCACTTGGACAGCACGTCCTCGCGCTGCACGGTGAACGGCGTGTCGTCGATGAGCACGAGGTCTGCCGCGTAACCTTCGCGAAGGAAACCGCGCCCCTTCACGTCGAACAGCTGCGCCGGCGCGTGTGCGAATTTCTGCACGACCTGCGCGGTGGTGAGGCGGCCTTCGTGCACCAGTTCCAGCGCGGCGACCAGCGCGTACTGCACCAGCGGCAGGCCGCTCGGTGCGCCGGTGTAGGGACGGGCCTTTTCTTCCAGCGTATGCGGCGCGTGATCGGTGGCGAGCACGTCGATCACGTCGTCGGCCAGCGCCTGGATCAGCGCTTCGCGGTCGCGGGCGTCCTTGATCGCCGGATTGCACTTGATCAGATGCCCCAGCCGCGCGTAGTCGGCGCGATCGAAGCGCAGGAAATGCACGCACGTCTCGGCGGTGATGCGCTTGCGGCTGCCGTCGGCGCGGATCAGCGGGCCGGTTTCGAACAACGCCAGTTCCTCCGCCGTGCTGATGTGCAGCACGTGCAGGCGCGTGTCGTGCTTGCGCGCGAGCGACAGCGCGAGCTGCGTCGACTTCATGCAGGCTTCGCGCGAGCGGATGTCTGGATGGCATGCGGCCGGGATGTCGTCGCCGTACTTCGCCTTGTAGCGGGCGAGTTCGGCATCGATCATCGGCGTGTCTTCGCAGTGCGTGATGATCGGCGTCGGCGCGTCGCGGAAGATGCCGTCGAGGATCTCCGGGTTGTCCACCAGCATGTTGCCGGTGGACGCGCCCATGAACACCTTGATGCCCGGCGCGGTGAGCGGATCCAGCGACTGGATCGCGGCGAGGTTGTCGTTGCTCGCGCCCAGGTAGAAGCCGTAGTTGCCCCAGGCACGGCCGGCGGCGCGGCGGTACTTGTTCTCCAGCGCCTCGGCGTCGAGCGTGGGCGGGTTGGTGTTGGGCATGTCCATGAAGGACGTCAGTCCGCCCGCGACGGCCGCGGCCGACTCCGTCGCGATGTCGGCCTTGTATTCCAGACCGGGTTCGCGGAAGTGCACCTGGTCGTCGATCATGCCCGGCAGCAGGCGACGCCCGCCGGCGTCGATCACGGTGTCGTTCGCGCGCGCCGACAATCCTGTGCCGATCTGGGCGATCCGCCCGTCCTCGAAACGCAGGTCGCCGTCGAATTCGCGGCCTTCGTTGACCAGGCGGGCGTTGACGATCAGTGTCGATGGCATGTGGTTTTCCCGGAAGGTGGTTCCGGCACGGGATCGATCCCGCCCGGGTGAAGGGGATGGCAACGCAGGATGCGGCGCAGCGCCAGCCAGCTGCCCTTGAACGCGCCGAAACGGGCGATGGCCTGCATGGCGTATTCGGAGCACGTCGGATGGAAACGGCAGCGCGGGCCAAGCAGCGGACTGATCCAGCGCTTGTAGCCTCGCAGAAGGACGATGAGCAGACGGTCGATCACGGTTCCTTAATGCGGACAGGCATCTGAATATGCGGTTGCCGCAGGTGCCGGGGCAGGGTATAACAGCGCGCTTTCCCGTCACAAGGCTCCAGTTTTCGTTCGATCCACGGATCGAACGACCTTCGCGGAACCAGCACGATCGAGGCTCCGCGGACGGTGTCCGGCACATGCATGCGATGTCATGCTGCGCGGACACGAAGTGGGGCATGCTGTGCTCCACACCGCCTTCGGACCCGTCGTCCGGAGGTCCTCAGGGATCAGAAGGACACGTCGCTCGTGGCAGTGAAAAAAACCGCGAAGAAGGCCGCCAAGGCCGTCAAGAAGACCGTCAAGCCGGCCGCCAAGAAGGCCGCGTCCAGCAAACCCGCAGCGAAGAAGACCGCGGTGAAGAAGCCGGCCGCGAAGAAGGCTGCGCCGGCCAGGAAGCCGGTGGCCAAGAAGGCCGCTCCGGCCAAGAAGTCTCCCGCCACCAAGCCCGTCGCCAAGAAGGCCGCGGTGGCGAAGAAGGCACCGGCCAAGCCGGTCGCCAGCACGAAGAAGCCCGTGGTCGCCAAGAAGGCGGCTCCGGCAGCCAAGCCGGTCGCCAAGCAGGCTCCGGCGCCCGCCAAGAAGGCCGCCCCTCCGGTGAAGTCCACGCCGGCGAAGGTCGCCCCCCAACAGGAAGGCAAGCCCACGGCCGCGAAGCCGGAGAGCAAGCCTGTCGTCAAGAAACCCGCAGCAGTGCGACCGGCCGCCGAATCCCCGGCGGCGAAACCGGTCGCCAGCAAGCCAGAAGTCGCCAAGAATCCAGTGACGCAACCCGTATCCAACAAGGCGCCTGCAACCAAAGCGGCGGCCGCAAGCAATCCCGCGACCAAGACCGCTCCGCGCCCGGCCGGCAAGGTGGCCGTGGCCGTCGTCGCAAAGCCGCAGACTCCTGCGCCCAAAGGCAAGGTCAAAGTCGTGCCGTACGAGACAGATGAGGCCACTGGCCGCCCGCTCGTCCCGCAGGGTTACAAGCCCGGCGTCGACGAGGAATACATGAACCCGCTCCAGCTCGAGTATTTCCGCAAGCGCCTGCTGCAGTGGCGTGCGGACCTGGTCGAGGAATCCAAGCAGACGATCGAGAACCTCAAGGACGAAGTCCGCGACGTCGGCGACGAAGCCGAGCGCGCCACCCGCGAGACCGAAAACTCGCTCGAACTGCGCACGCGCGACCGCTACCGCAAGCTGATCAGCAAGATCGACAGCACGCTCAAGCGCGTGGATTCGGGCGATTACGGCTACTGCGTCGACACGGGCGAGGAAATCGGCCTGGAGCGCCTGGAAGCGCGCCTCACCGCCGAGCGCACCATCGACGCGCAGGAGCGCTGGGAACACCTGCAGAAGCAGATGGGCGATTGATCCGCCGATCCTTCGTTCATCGCGACATGAAAAGCCCGGCCTCGTGCCGGGCTTTTTCTTTGCCTCATCGTCGCGAGACTCCCTGGACGGAGGGGTGGCAAGGCGGCTCGGTCCGCCCGCATTCGCACGGATGACGCCACCGGGGCCTTCGCTACGCGAGCGGCCCGATCCGGTCCATGCGCGCTCGACGCTGCAGGGGCATGCTGGTCCTCCCGCAAGTCCGGACCACGCCCATGCCCGAATCCATCGACTTCATGCGCGAAGCCATCGACCTCGCACGTGCGAACGTCGCCGCGGGCGGCCGCCCGTTCGGCGCCGTGCTCGTGCGCGATGGCGAAGTGCTCGCGCGTGCCGTCAATCGCATCCACGAAACCGGCGATCCCACCGCGCACGCCGAACTGCTGGCGATCCGCGATGCTGCGCAGCGTTCCGGTTCGCCGCGCCTCGACGGCGCGGTGATCTACGCCAGCGGCCATCCGTGTCCGATGTGCCTGGCCGCGATGCACCTGTGCGGCGTGGCGCGCGCGTATTACGCGTATTCGAATGAGGACGGCGAGCCGTTCGGGCTGTCCACCGCCGCGGTCTATGCGCAGATGGCGCGGCCGCCGGCACAACAGACGCTTGCGCTCCAAGCGCTGCGGCCAGCGGGCGAGGGCGGCTTGTACGAGGCGTGGGCCGCGGGACGCGGTTAATCCGTCGCGAGCGACTTGCGCATGAAAACGCGCGTGTGTGCGTCGGGATAACGGTCGAGCACTGCAAAGCGCTCGTAACCGTGGCGGCGATAGAACGCCTCGGCCTGCCAGTCGAAGGTGTCCAGTCGCGCCGAGTGCGCGCCCACCTGCATCGCGCGCCGCTCGCATGCGTGCAGCAACGCAGCGCCGTGCCCGTGCGCACGCGCGTCGTCGCGCAGCCAGAGGACGTGGATTTCGAGCCATCCAAGCAGCACGTCGCCGACGATGCCGCCCAGCAGTTCGCCTGCCTCGTCACGGGCGGCGAGCTGGATCGGCGTGGATTCGATCGACCCCACCACCGCGCGGTTGAACGCCTGCAGGCCTTCGCAGATGCGATGCGTTTCCAGCTCGCTCGCGTTGGTGATGTCGGCCATGCGGATTCGCCGGCGCTCAGTGCAAATCGCGCAGGTCCAGCCGGCGCAGTTTCGGCGCCAGCCTCGCCGTCGCGCCGACGACCGCCAGCGTCATGCAACCGCCGAAGATCAGTGACGGCACCAGGCCCATCAGCCGCGCCGCGACGCCCGACTCGAACGCGCCCAGCTCGTTGGACGAGCCGATGAAGATGCCGTTGATCGACGACACGCGGCCGCGCAGATGGTCGGGCGTGGCGAGCTGGAGGATCGTCGAGCGCAGCACGACCGACACGCCGTCGCACATGCCAGAGAGCATCAGCATCAGCGCCGACACCCACAGCTCCCGCGACAACGCGAAGCCGATGATGCTGAGGCCGAAGCCCGCGACTGCGATCAGCAGCACACGTCCGGCGTGGCGCTGCAGCGGGCGTCGCGCGAGGTAGATGCCCATCAGCACGGCGCCCGCCGCCGGCGCTGCGCGCAGCAGGCCGAGCGCTTCGGGCCCGTAGTGCAGGATTTCGCTGATGAACGCCGGCAGCAGGGCGACCGCGCCGCCGAACAGCACCGAGAACATGTCCAGCGCCTGCGCGCCGAGCACGACCTGCGTCTTGAAGACGAAGTTCAGGCCTTCGCCGATGCTCTTGAAGATGGGCGCGCGTTCGGCGGGCAGGGGCGGTTCGGTCACGCGGATCGTGATGACGGCGATGGCCGCCGCCGCGGCGAACGCTGCCGCCACCAGGTAGGCCGCGCTCTTGCCGCCCCACGCCACCAGCAGTCCGCCGGCCGCCGGGCCGAGCACCAGGCCCGACTGCATGACCACGCTGCTCACGCCCGCGCCGCGCACGAACTGCTCGCGCTTGAGCACGCGCGCGAACAGCGACATGTACACCGGCGCGAGGAACGCGCGCACCACGCCGTTCACCGCGATGGCCGCGTAGATGGTCAAGGTGCCGAACGACGAAGTCCCCGCCGGCAACACGCCGGACGCCACGCCTGCGAGCGTCAGCGTCGTCAGCAGCAGGCCGATGCACGCCGCCATGCCGAGCTTGCGGCGAGGCAGGTGGTCCACCGCATAGCCGGCGAACAGCGCGAAGCAGAAGTAGGGAATGACCTCGGCCAGGCCGATCAAACCGAGCGCGAACGCATCGCGCGTGAGTTCGTACACATGCCAGCCGACGGTGACCGCGACGATCTGGTACGACAGCATCGCCAGCAGGCGATACGTCATCAGCCCGGTGAAGCCGCGGTTCCGCAGCAGGTCGCCGACGCCGGGAGCGGCAGGCGCGTCGGCAGGTGCGGCGTCGCTCACCGGCGGTCGCTCACAGGGCCTGTCGGGCGCGTTCGCGGATGAAGCCCAGCAGCGCGGCCAGGCCGTTGCTGCGGGTCGGCGAGAGGTGCTTGGCCAGGCCGATCTCGGCGATGTAGTCGGCGTCCGTGTCGACGATTTCCTTCGCGCTGCGGCCCGAATAGACGCGCAGGGCGAGGTAGATCAGGCCCGAGACGATCGCCGAGTCGCTGATGGCGTGGAAATCGAGGCGATCGGCATCGCCCTGCGCGACGATCCACACCATCGACTGGCAGCCGTGCAGGCGATGTTCCTCCGTCTTCCACTCCGCAGGCAGGTCCGGCAGCTTGCGGCCGAGGTCGATCAGGTACTGGTAGCGCTCCGACCAGTCGCCGAAGAAAGCGAACTCATCGCGAATGGCCTGCTGCGCATCGTGCGTGCTGGCTTCGAGCGGGAACGGGCTGGTGGGGGAGGCGATGGCGTTCATTGTTTCGATTTTAATGCTCTAACAGCGTCCGCAGCTTCAAATCAGCGTGAAGACCTGACCATTTCGTAGTCGAATGCCCATCGGAGGTGATCGGCAAAATACGCTCCCTTTGATGCGGCATTTATTAGCCCAGCGTGCAGATCAGGGGAGACGTCGAAGTACTTATAAACGGCGCCGCTTTCAAACTCGATTTCCAATATTTTGCTTTGTGCGTCATAGCCCACGCTGATGATTCCGGACGACTGAACTACCACCTTTGTCGGTGTGTCTTTCAACGTCACTCCGAATGCGGCCAGTTGATCGCGGATCGCATCTGCTCGCGCGAAGTCCCGCGCCTGTTTGGCTTCGGCTCGCTGTTGAATCAAGTTTTCTAGCTGAGCGTCCTGGATGTTGGCCCCGCGCGCGAACCACGCCGCCGGCTCCTGTTGAAGCAGCCCGAGCGCCAGGCCGGCGCCAAGCAGCTCGGACTTCAGCCGCGCCTTATCGCTGGCCGACTCCGCCTTGCGCGCGTCGCCGGCGATGCGGGCGATCTCCGCCATCACCTGCGGCGTGTTGAGGTCGTCGTCGAGCGATGCCTCGACCGAGGCCGGAATCGCGGCGTCGGCCTCGACATCGGCCAGATCGCGCAGCGTTCCGTACAGGCGATCCAGCGTGCGCACGCTTTGTTCGATCAATCCATCCGACCACTCCAGCGGCTGGCGGTAATGCGCCGAGAGCAGCGCGAAACGCAGCGCCTCCGGCGGATACTGCTTGACCAGATCGTGCACGCGCTGGATGTTGCCGACGGACTTGGCCATCTTGGCGCCGCCGAAATTGAGCATGCCGTTGTGCAGCCAGTAGCGGGCGAAGATCTTGCCGCCGTGGGCGCACTCGCTCTGCGCGATCTCGTTCTCGTGGTGCGGAAACTGCAGGTCGACGCCGCCGGCGTGGATGTCGATGGTTTCGCCCAGATGCGCGGCGGCCATCGCCGAGCACTCGATGTGCCAGCCCGGACGGCCCCGACCCCACGGGGAGTCCCAGCCGGGCAGATCGTCGGTCGACGGCTTCCACAGCACGAAATCGCCCGCGTCGCGCTTGTACGGCGCGACGTCGATGCGCGCGCCGGCGAGCAGTTCTTCCGGATCGCGGCGCGAGAGCTTGCCGTACCCGGCGAAGGTGCCCACCGCGAAGAGCACGTGGCCTTCGGCCTCGTAGGCGTGGCCGGCGTCGATCAGGCGCTGGATCATCGCGATGATCTGCGGCACGTGCGCCGTCGCTTCGGGCTGGATGTTCTGCGGCTTCACGCCGAGCGCGGCCATGTCGTCCAGGTACGCGGCGGTGAAGCGGCCGGTGATCTCGGAGATCGGCACGCCGCGCTCGCGAGCGGCGTTGTTGATCTTGTCGTCGATGTCGGTGATGTTCCGGGCGTAGGCCAGCTCGCCGTAGCGGCGGCGCAGCACGTCGGCCAGCACGCCGAACACCACCGGCCCGCGGGCATTGCCGATGTGGACGAAGTTGTAGACCGTCGGCCCGCACAGGTACATCGTCGGGCGGGCGGGATTGAGGGGCGCGAACGGCTCGACCCGACGCGTCAGGCTGTTGAAAAGGTGCAGGCTCATGGGGTTACCGCCGGAAGTGCCGGCCATTCTAGCGGCAGCGCCCGGACGCGCGACGCGGGTCGGTCGAGGCGGCCGGCGGCGGCAAGCTAAAGGCGGGGTTCAGAACCGGCCCACCGTATCCGCTTACACTTTCTGAACATTTCCCCACCTTGCGAGCGTGATGGCCCCTCCAGTTCCGTCCCTGTCGGCGAAAGCGGCTCCCTCGCAGGGGCGCATCGCCGTGATGGCCATGGCGGTCCTGTGGGCGGCAGCGGCGCAGGCGCAGCAGGCGGCACCGACGCAGACCACGGTCATCCAGGCGGAGAACGTCCGCTTCGATTACGCCCAGGTGCTGCGCGTGACGCCGGTCTACCAGACGCTGAAGGCGAGCTCGGTCGAGGAACAGTGCGAGGAAGCCAAGGGCGACTCCAAGCTGTCGCGCGCCCTGGGTGCGGTGAAGGAAGCGCTCGGCCGCGAGGAAAAGCCCGACAAGCCCGCGGTGGTCCCCGACTGCAAGCCGGTGACGGTCGAGCGCGAGTTCCGACGCCCGATCGCCTACGACGTCGACTACACCTACAAGGGCGCCAAGTACCGCTCGCGCCTGCCGGACGATCCGGGCAACCGCCTGCGCATCCGCGTCTCCGTGACGCCGGTCGTACAGCCGCCACGAAGCCGATAGGTCCGGCCCGCGTGCCTTGCCGGATCATCGTCCCCGCGAAAGCGGGTACCCACGCGACGTTGGCATGACGCGCGGGCTTGCCGGATCGCTCCATTCCCGCGGGGCCGAAACCTTCCCATTGCAACTGCGCGCCACAAATGGGTTGCGCCGCCTTCCATCGCGTGCGAGCATTCGCCCCCTCATGAACCCCCTTTACGCCGACGCCGACGTGCTCACCTCCGCCTGGATGGCGGCGGGGATGACCTCGCGCGCGCGCCGACCGTACACCCACCAATCCGCTGGGTAGACGGTCGCACGCGCCATTCGCAACAGGCGAAGTGACACACGAAAAGCCCAGCCTACGCGCTGGGCTTTTTTGCTTTTCGGCCCAGCGATCCACTCCCCACCGGAACGCAGTCGATGACCCTCAGGCACTTCCTCAATACCCAGGACTGGTCGCGCGACGACCTCGACGCGCTGCTCGCGCAGGCCGCGCGGTTCAAGCGCAGCAAGCTCGGCGACCAGCTCCGCGGCAAGTCGATCGCGCTGGTGTTCTTCAATCCGTCGATGCGCACGCGCACCAGCTTCGAACTGGGCGCCTTCCAGCTCGGCGGCCATGCCGTGGTGCTGCAGCCGGGCAAGGACGCGTGGCCGATCGAGTTCAACCTCGGCACGGTCATGGACGGCGACACCGAGGAGCACATCGCCGAAGTCGCGCGCGTGCTGGGCCGCTACGTCGACCTGATCGGCGTGCGCGCGTTCCCGAAGTTCGTCGACTGGCAGTACGACCGCCAGGACATCGTGCTCAACAGCTTCGCGAAGTACTCGCCGGTGCCGGTGATCAACATGGAGACGATCACGCACCCGTGCCAGGAACTCGCGCACATCCTCGCGCTGCAGGAGCACTTCGGCACGAGCGACCTGCGCGGCAAGAAGTACGTGCTGACCTGGACCTACCACCCCAAGCCGCTCAACACCGCCGTGGCGAATTCCGCGCTGACGATCGCCACGCGCATGGGCATGGACGTCACGCTGCTGTGTCCCACGCCGCAATACGTGCTGGATGATCGCTACATCGGCTGGGCGGAGCGCAACGTCGCCGAGAGCGGCGGTTCGTTCCGCGTCAGCCACGACATCGAAAGCGCGTACAACGGCGCCGACGTCGTGTACGCGAAGAGCTGGGGCGCGCTGCCGTTCTTCGGCAACTGGGAGCCGGAAAAGCCTATCCGCGAGGAGTTCAAGCACTTTATCGTCGACGAGGCGAAGATGGCGCTGACCAACAACGGCGTCTTCAGCCACTGCCTGCCGCTGCGCCGGAACGTGAAGGCCACCGACGCGGTGATGGATTCGCCGCAGTGCATCGCCATTGACGAAGCCGAGAATCGCCTGCACGTGCAGAAGGCCATCATGGCCGCGCTGATGCAGGGCCGTGATTCGTGATTCGCTAATTGCGATTTCGAAAAAACAGTCGCGATCCAGTTCTCCACCTCTCTTCGAAATAGAGCCCCCCATGTCCCAGCAGAACGCTTCCACGAATCCCGAATCCCAAACCCCGAGTCATGGCGCCAGGGACATCGTCCTCGCCTTCTCCGGCGGCCTCGACACCAGCTTCTGCGTTCCGTACCTGAAGGAGCGCGGCTGGAACGTGCACACCGTGTTCGCCGACACCGGCGGCGTGGACGCGGAAGAACGCGCCTTCATCGAACAGCGCGCCGCGGAGCTCGGCGTGGCCTCGCACGTCACCGTCGACGGCGGCCCGGCGATCTGGGAAGGCTTCGTCAAGCCGTTCGTGTGGGCGGGCGAAGGCTACCAGTCGCAGTATCCGCTGCTGGTGTCGGATCGTTATCTCATCGTCGATGCCGCGCTGAAGCGTTGCAACGAGCTGGGCACCAAGGCCATCGCGCACGGCTGCACGGGCATGGGCAACGACCAGGTGCGTTTCGACCTGGCGGTGAAGGCGCTGGGCGACTATGAAATCGTGGCGCCGATCCGCGAGATCCAGAAGGAACACACCGAGGTCCGCGCCTACGAACAGAAGTACCTCGAAGACCGCGGTTTCGGCGTTCGCGCCAAGCAGAAGGCGTACACGATCAACGAGAACCTGCTGGGCCTGACGATGTCCGGCGGCGAGATCGACCGCTGGCAGGCGCCGGGCGAAGGCGCGATCGGCTGGTGCAAGCCGCGCAGCGAATGGCCGACGCAGCCGCTGCGCGTGAAGATCGGCTTCGTCAACGGGGAAGCGGTGACGCTCGACGGCCAGAAGATCGAAGGCCATGCGATGCTCGCCAAGCTCAACGGCCTGTTCGCGCAGTACGGCGTGGGCCGCGGTTTGTACACGGGCGACACGACGATCGGCCTGAAGGGCCGCATCATCTTCGAAGCGCCGGGCCTGACTGCGCTGCTCGCCGCGCATCGCGCGCTGGAGGAAGCCGTGCTGAGCAAGCAGCAGAACCGCTTCAAGCCCGAAGTCGCGCGCAAGTGGGTGGAGCTGGTGTACGAAGGCTTCTTCCACGATCCGCTGAAGACCGACCTGGAAGCGTTCCTGCAGTCGAGCCAGTCGACCGTCAACGGCGAAGTCACGCTGGAAACGCAGGGCGGCAACGTCACCGCGGTGGCGATCGACTCCAGGCACATCCTCAATGCTAAGGGCGCGACCTACGCGCAGGCGGCCGACTGGGGCGTGGCGGAGGCCGAAGGCTTCATCAAGCTGTTCGGCATGAGCAGCACCCTGTGGGCCGAGGTCAACCGGAAGGGCTGAAACGCGAGGAACAGCAGCGGGAAGCGGGCGAAACGGCTCGCTCCCCATTCCTCTCCACTCACTCCCGCATACGACATGCTCGACCAGACCCTCCAACATCTCGACGCGCTGGTGTCCTTCGACACGCGCAACCCGCCGCGCGATATCGGCACGGGCGGCATTTTCGATTACCTGCGCACGCAGCTTCACGGCTTCCGCATCGAGGTCGTCGACCACGGTGCCGGCGCCGTGTCGATGCTCGCGGTGCGCGGCAATCCGAACCGCCTGTTCAACGTGCACCTGGACACCGTGCCGTCGTCGGAAGCGTGGAGCGCCGATCCGCACGTGCTGCGCGTCACCGGCGACCGGGCCATCGGCCTGGGCGCGTGCGACATCAAGGGCGCCGCCGCGGGGCTGGTCACCGCGGCATCGCGCACGAAGGGCGATGCCGCGTTCCTGTTCTCCACCGACGAGGAAGCCAACGATGCCCGCTGCATCGCGGCGTTCCTCGCCACCGCGCATGCGTTCCAGGACGTGATCGTCGCCGAGCCGACGAAGTGCGAGGCGGTGCTCGCGCACCGCGGCATCAGTTCGGTGCTGATGAAGTTCCGCGGCATCGCCGGGCATGCATCGGGCGCGAACGCGATGCAGGCCAGCGCGTTGCATCAGGCGATCCGCTGGGGCGGCCACGCGCTGGATTTCGTCGAAAGCCAGGCGCACCAGCGTTTCGGTGGTTTGACGGGCCTGCGCTTCAACATCGGCCGCGTGGAAGGCGGGATCAAGGCGAACATGATCGCGCCCAGCGCCGAGCTGCGTTTTGGGTTTCGCCCGCTGCCGTCGATGTCGATCGATGCGCTGCACGAGCGTTTCGGCACGCTGGTCGAAGCCGGCGCGGTGGAGCGCTACGAGGAAACCTTCCGCGGTCCGTCGCTGCCGTCGGGCGACATCGCCGATGCGGAGAATCGCCGCCTGGAGGCGCGCGACCTCGCCGACGCGCTGGGTTTGCCGATCGGCAATGCGGTGGATTTCTGGACCGAAGCGTCGCTGTTCTCTGCCGCCGGCCTCACCGCGATCGTCTACGGCCCCGGCGACATCGCGCAGGCGCATACCGCCGACGAATGGGTCGCGCTGGAGCAGTTGCAGCGCTATACCGAATCGGTAACCCGCATCCTCGAACATTGACTGCAGCGCGATGCGGCAACCAGCCGCATCGGCGCCGCGATTCCCGGGTGGGCTGCGCTTACCCGGGCTACAGGACAGCACCACGTGAACGACACACGAGACATCCAGACCCGCCAGACCATCGTGCGCCTGCTTTCGAGCATGGCCAGCGCGAAGGAAATCTCGCAATACCTCAAGCGCTTCTCGCAGCTGGACGCCAAGCGCTTCGCCGTGGTGAAGGTCGGCGGCGCGGTGCTGCGCGACGACCTCGAAGCGCTGACCTCATCGCTCGCGTTCCTGCAGGACGTGGGGCTCACCCCCATCGTCATCCACGGCGCCGGCCCGCAGCTGGACGAGGAACTGTCCGCCGCCGGCATCGTCAAGCAGACGGTCAACGGCCTGCGCGTCACCTCGCCCGAAGCGCTCGCGATCGTGCGACGCGTGTTCCAGTCGCAGAACCTGAAACTCGTCGAAGCGCTGCAGGCGTTCGATGCGCGCGCGACGTCGATCGTCTCGGGCGTGTTCGAATCCGACTACCTCGACCGCGACACCTACGGGCTGGTCGGCGAAGTGAAGCGCGTGAACCTCGCGCCGATCGAAGCCAGCCTGCGTGCGGGCTCGATTCCGGTGATCGCAAGCCTGGGCGAAACCGCGTCCGGGCAGATCCTCAACGTCAATGCCGACTTCGCCGCCAACGAACTGGTGCAGAAGCTGCAGCCGTACAAGATCGTCTTCCTCACCGGCACCGGCGGCCTGCTCGACGACAACGGCCGGGTGATCGATTCGATCAACCTGTCGACCGAGTACGACCACCTGATGTCGCAGCCGTGGATCAACGGTGGCATGCGCGTGAAGATCGAGCAGATCAAGGACCTGCTCGACAAGCTGCCGCTGACCTCCTCGGTCTCGATCACCAAGCCGAGCGAGCTGGCGAAGGAGCTGTTCACGCACAAGGGCTCGGGCACGCTGGTGCGTCGCGGCGAACGCGTGCTGCAGGTGTCGAAGTGGGACGAGCTCGACCTCGAACGTTTGCGCGAACTCATCGAATCCGCATTCGGCCGCCGTCTGCTGCCGGACTACTTCGAGCGCACTACGCTGCATCGCGCGTACGTGAGCGAGAACTATCGCGCGGCGGTGATCCTCACCAGCGAGGATGCCGGCATCTATCTGGACAAGTTCGCCGTGCTCGACGAAGCGCAGGGCGAGGGACTCGGCCGCGCGGTCTGGCAGGTGATGCGCGAACAGAACCCGCGCCTGTTCTGGCGCTCGCGGCACGGCAACCCGGTCAATCCGTTTTATTACGCCGAGTCCGATGGCTGCCTGAAGCAGGAAAAGTGGAAGGTGTTCTGGTATGGCATTGAATCGTTCGACGAGATCGCCCGCTGCGTGGCGCACTCCGGCGGACGCACCGCGACGTTGAAGGACTGATGACGCGATGGGCGCGCAAGTCGACCACTGGAACACCGTTCCCAACCTGCGCGGCCAGCATGTCGCGTTGGAACCGCTGCGCGCGCAGCACGCCACCGGCCTGCGCGACGCGCTCGGCGATGGCGAGCTGTCGCGCCTGTGGTACACGAACGTGCCCGCGCCGCAGGACGTGGAGGCCTACATCGCCTCGGCGCTCCAGATGCAGTCGCAGGGCCGTGCCCTCGCATTCGCCGTGCACGACGCGCACGGCGAAGTGGTCGGCTGCACGCGTTTCTACGACCTCGATCCGGCTGTCCCGCGCGTGCAGATCGGCTACACGTTCTATGCCCCGCGCGTGCAGCGCACCGGGCTGAACACGCAGGCCAAGCTGTTGCTGCTCACGCACGCGTTCGAGACGATGGGCTGCGTGTGCGTGGGCTTCGAAACCAGCTGGTTCAACCACGCCTCGCGCGCGGCCATCGCGCGCCTGGGCGCGAAGCAGGACGGCGTGCTGCGCAGCCACCGCCGCCATGCCGACGGCAGCGTGCGAGACACGGTGGCCTTTTCCATCATCGAATCCGAATGGCCGGCGGTGAAGCGCAATCTCCAGCACCGGCTGCAACAACACGAACAGGGGAGCGACCACGCGTGAGCAGGTCCGTTGGCATCGTCGGCGCGCGTGGATACGTCGGCGCCGAACTCATCCGGCTCATCGCCGGCCACCCGGATTTCGAACTCGCGTTCGTGTCCTCGCGCGAACTCGTCGGCCACCGCGTCGCCGATCAGTTCGAAGGCGTGGTGGGCATCGATCCCGGGCTGCGTTATGTGTCGCCGTCCAACGACGAACTGCCGAATTTTGGTGCCGACGCCGTCGTGCTCGCGCTACCGAACGGGAAGGCGGCCTCGGCGGTGGCGGCATTCGACGCGGCAGGCATGGATCCCGTGATCGTCGATCTCTCGGCCGACTACCGCTTCGACGACGCGTGGTACTACGGCCTGCCTGAACTCACGCGCGCGAAGTACGCCGGCCAGCGTCGCATCAGCAATCCCGGCTGTTACGCGACGGCGATGCAGCTTGCCGTGGCGCCGATGCTCGATGCGCTTGCCGGCCCGGTACAGTGCTTCGGCGTGTCGGGTTATTCGGGCGCGGGCACGTCGCCGTCGGACAAGAACGATCCCGATAAACTGCGCGACAACCTGATGCCATACGCGCTGACCAACCACGTGCACGAACGCGAGGTCACGCGGCAGCTCGGCCACGAGGTGCAGTTCCTGCCGCACGTCGCGCCGCACTTCCGCGGTTTGACCATCACCGCAAATCTGCCGCTTTCCACGGCCTTCGAACGCGACGCCGTAATGGCACGCTATCGCGAGCGCTACGCGGGCGAGCCGCTCGTCGACGTGCTCGACGATGCGCCGTGGGTGAGCCGCATCGCCGGGCGGCATCACGTGGAGATCGGCGGATTCACGCTGTCGCCCGATGGCCGTCGCCTGATCGTGGTCGCGACCGAGGACAACCTGCTCAAGGGCGCGGCAACGCAGGCGCTGCAGAACCTCAACCTGGCGTTCGGTTTCGACGAGAACCGGGGCGTTCCGCAGGTGCGTCACGCGGCATAGTTCCAGCGACGTCCGCGCCAGCGCGGACGAGTACGAAGATCACGGAATATCGAGGCCGTCATGTCCGATCTGTTGTGGCAGAAACCCGGCGTCAAGGTCGACGCGCGGATCCAGAAGTTCCTCGCCGGCGAGGACGTGATCCTCGATCGCGAGTTCTTCGTGTTCGACATCCAGGCCAGCCGCGCGCACGCGCAGGGCCTGCAGCAGATCGGCATCCTCACCGCGGACGAACTCGCCGGACTCGAGCGCGAGCTGAGCGTGCTGGCTGACGATTTCACCGCCCGCCGCTTCGTCCTCGACGAGCAGTACGAGGACGGACACTCGGCGATCGAGGCGCGACTGGTCGAACGCCTCGGCGATGCCGGCAAGAAGATCCATACCGGCCGAAGCCGCAACGACCAGATCCTCGTCGCCACGCGTTTGTGGCTGAAGGATCGCCTGTCGCGTCTTCTCGCGACGTGCCGCGAAAGCGCGCAGGTCGCGCTGGCCCGCGCCGAAGCGGAGCAGGGCGTCCCCCTGCCGGGTTACACGCACCTGCAGCGCGCCGTCGTGTCGTCGCTGGGAATGTGGTGGGCCGCGTGGGCCGAAGGCTTCATCGACGACGCCCAGCGCGCGGCCGACACGCTGGCGTGGGTCGATGCGAATCCGCTCGGCAGCGCCGCCGGTTACGGCGTGAACCTGCCGCTCGCGCGCGACCACACCACGCAGGCGCTGGGCTTCGGGCGGATGCAGGTGTCGGCCGCGTACGCGCAGCTGTCGCGCGGCAAGTTCGAGATGGCCGCCATCGAGGCGCTGACCTCCGCGCTGCTCGACCTGCGCCGCCTCGCGTGGGACCTGAGCCTGTTCACGAGTGCCGAATTCGGCTTCGTCGCGCTGCCGTCGCAGTACACCACCGGCAGCTCGATCATGCCGAACAAGCGCAATCCCGACGTGATCGAACTGATGCGCGCGAGCTACTCCGCCGCCGCGGCGGCCCGCACCGAGATCGAACAGCTGCTGTCGCTGCCATCGGGCTATCACCGCGACCTGCAGTTCTCGAAGGGAGCGATCTTCCACGCATTCGGCCGTGGCCTCGACGCCCTGGAACTGCTGCCGGACCTGCTGCGCAACCTGGAATGGAAGACCGACCGCATGCGCCACGCGCTCGACCCGTCGATGTATGCGACGGACCTGGCCGTCGACATGGCGCGCGACGGGCTCCCGTTCCGCGAGGCCTACCGGCTGGCCGCCGATCCTGCCCGCTGGGCGGAAGGGGATCCGGACGCGAGCCTGCGCGCGCGCGTGTCGCCCGGCGCGTCGGGTGAGCTCCGCCTGGATGCGTTGAAGGAACGACTGGGCCGATTCACGGGCTGACCTCCGCCCATGCGCGCCGGATGCGGGCGCAGGGGTCCAATGCAGTTGCTGTCGCGGTTCCGCATCACACGGTTCGACCATGATGAAGGGGAGCTCCACGTGCGCCATTGGTTCATTGCATTGCTCGCGTTCGCGCCTGCTGTCGCGGCGGCGCACGAGGTGCCCGCGCCTGCCGCCATCGACGCCGAAGTCGCGCGGGTGATGCGCGAGACCGGCGCGAAGGGCATGGCGATCGCCGTCGTCGACGACGGCAAGCCGGTGCACGTCGCCGCGCACGGCGTACGCAACGCGGCAGGCGATCGGCTGACAACCGACACGATCATGTACGGCGCGTCGCTCACGAAGACGGTGTTCGCCTACACCGTGATGCGGCAGGTCGATGCGGGCCGTTTCACGCTCGACACGTCGCTGGCGGACATGTTGCCCAGGCCGCTGCCGTCGTACGCATCGGCCGACATCTCCAATCGCTACGCCGACTGGACCGCGCTCGACGAGCGCTGGCGCAAGCTCACGCCGCGCGTCGTGCTCACGCATGCGACGGGGTTCGCCAACTTCGGTTTCCTCGAGCCCGACGAGAAGCTGCACTTCCATTTCGATCCGGGCACGCGCTACGCGTATTCGGGCGACGGGCTGAACACGCTGCAGTTCGCGATGGAGACCGGCAAGGGGATCGACGTCGGCCGCGAGACCGCCCGCATCTTCGACGAACTGCGCATGACGCGCACCAGCCTGATCTGGCGCGACGACTTCGCCGGCAACCTGGCCGACGGCTGGGACGAGCAGGGCAAGATCGAGCCGCACGACGAGCGCTCGAAGGTGCGCGCGGCGGGTTCGATGGACACCACGATCGCGGATTTCGCGAAGTTCGTCGCTGCGTTCGTACGCGGCGATGGCCTCACGCGCGACAGTCGTGCGGAGATGGTGAGGCCGCAGCTTCCGATCACCACGAAATCGCAGTTCCCGACGTTGCAGCCGGAGCTTCCGCCGGCGCAGCGGCGGAAGGATCTTGCGGCGGGCCTCGGCGTGGTCGTGTTCGATGGCCCGCAAGGTCGCGGCTTCTTCAAGGGCGGACATAACGAAACGACGGGCAACACGCTGGTCTGCGTCGAAAAACACCGGCGCTGCGTGGCGATCCTGTCCAACGACGTGCGCAGCGAAGCCGGGTTCCCGCAGCTGGTGCGCTTCGTGCTGGGCGACACCGGCGTGCCCTTCGACTGGGAGTACGGGACGCAATGAACGCCCCGGTGTTCGCCGCGCAACCGCTGCCGCCGTGGCGGCGCGCCGTGCTGAAAGTCGGCAGCAGCCTGTTGTCGGGCGACGACGGGCTCGACCCGCGCCACGCCGGCGTGCTGGCGCGCTTCATCGAGCACGCGCGCACGCAGCAGCGTGAGGTCGTGCTGGTGTCGTCCGGCGCGGTCGCCGCGGGGCGGCACCGCGTCGGCGCCGGCGGCGATGGCCTCGTGCTGCGGCAGGCGCTCGCATCGCTCGGCCAGGCCGCGCTGGTGACGTTCTGGCAGCAACTGGTCGATCGTCCCGTCGCGCAGGTGCTGCTCACGCACGACGACCTGCGCAACCGGCGTCGTTATCTCAACGCGCGCGCGACGCTGCGCGAACTGTTGCGCCTGGGCGCGTTGCCCGTCATCAACGAGAACGATGCCGTCGCCGTCGACGAACTGAAGCTCGGCGACAACGACAACCTCGCCGCCGCGGTCGCATCGCTGGTGGATGCGGACCTGTTGCTGATCGCGACCGACATCGGCGGCCTCTTCAGCGCGCACCCGCGCGACCCGTCGGCGCAACCGATCACGCGCGTGGACTCGATCACGCCGGAACTGCTGCAGGCCGCGAGCGGCGGCGCGGGCACACTGGGCACGGGCGGCATGCGCACCAAGCTCGACGCCGCGGCGAAAGCGGGCGCGGCCGGCATCCCGACGGCCCTGTTCTGCGGTCGCGATGCGCAGGTCGTGCGGGCACTCCACGACGACCGCCTGCACGGCACGCTGGTGACGGCGCAGGGCGATCGCCTCCGCGCGCGCAAGCAGTGGCTGCGCCACGCCCCGTCGTCGGGCCGCCTGCGGGTGGACGCGGGCGCGATCGCGGCGCTGCACCGGCAGGGCGCGTCGTTGCTGCCGGGCGGGGTGGTGGTGGTAGAAGGCGAGTTCCGTCGCGGCGACGTGGTGGAGATCGCCGACGAACACGATGCCGCATTCGCGCGTGGCCTCGCGCAATACGGCGCGAACGAAGTGCGCAGGATCGCGCGCCGGCACAGCAACGAGATCGAGGCGCTGCTCGGATTCCGTTACGGCGAGTCGGTGGTGCATCGCGATGATCTCGTGCTGCTCGATGCGGCCACGAACCGGGAACCGACGCCATGACCGGTTACGTCCGCAACCTCGCCGAGCACGCGCGCGACGCCGCATCGGTCATCGCGCGGCTCGACGGCGACACGCGGCGGCGGTTGATCGAACGCATGGCCGACGCGCTGTCGGAGCGTCGTGCGCAGGTGCTCGCCGCGAACGCGGACGACATGGAGCGCGGCCGGGCGAACGGATTGAGCGATGCCGTGCTCGACCGGCTGAAGCTTGACGACGCGCGCATCGACGCGATCGCGCACGCGGTGCGCGAGGTGGCGGCGCAGGCCGATCCGCTCGGCGTCGTCACGCGTCGCGACGTGCGGCCCAATGGCGTGGTGGTGGAACGCCAGCGCATTCCGCTGGGTTTGATCGCGATGATCTACGAAGCGCGTCCGAACGTGACCGCCGATGCCGCCGCGCTGTGCCTGAAGGCCGGAAACGCGGTGCTGCTGCGCGGCGGTTCGGAGGCGCGCGCGAGCAACGCGGCGATCGCGGCCTGCCTGCATGCGGCGCTGCGCGCGGAAGGGCTGCCGGAAGCCGCGGTCTCGTTGATCGCGGATCCTGCGCGCGAACACGTGCTCGAACTGCTGCAGCTGACCGACCTGGTCGACCTCGCGATCCCGCGCGGCGGCGAAAGCCTGATCCGCTTCGTCGCCGAGCATGCGCGCGTTCCGGTGATCAAGCACTACAAGGGCGTGTGCCATCTGTACGTCGATGCGTCCGCCGACCTCGCGCAGGCGCTGGACCTGCTGGTCGACGGCAAGGCGTCGCGGCCGGGCGTGTGCAACGCGCTGGAAACGCTGCTCGTGCATCGCGATATCGCCGACGAATTCCTGCCGCGGGCCATGACGCGTCTGACCGGGCGCGGCGTCGAAGTGCGCGGCTGCGAGCGCACGCGCGCGATCGTTCCGCAGGCGCGCGAAGCGACGGACGACGACTACGCGGCCGAATACCTCGACTTCGTAATCGCCGCGCGCGTGGTGGACGACCTCGACGCGGCGCTGGCGCACATCGCCCGGTTCGGCTCGGATCACACCGAGGTGATCGCGACGCAGGACGCCGCCGCAGCCGACGCCTTCGTGCGCGGCATGCGCAGTTCGGCGGTGATGGTCAACGCGTCATCGCGCTTCAACGATGGCGGTCAGCTGGGCCTTGGCGCGGAGATCGGCATCTCGACCACGCGCCTGCATGCCTACGGCCCGATGGGCGCGGAGTCGCTGACGATCGAGCGCTTCGTCGTGCGCGGGGACGGGCAGGTGCGGCATGGGGAGTCGCGCGAGGATTGAACCGCGGGTTCACTCGCGCAACCGCTGCACGCCCAGCCAGCGCTCGCCGGGCGCGAGCGTGACCGGGTCCACTACCGTCCCGGCTTCAACGCAGACGAAACGCAGGTGCTCGCCGGCGCCGAGATCGCCCATGGAGGCCGCCAGCGTGGCGCCCGGATTCCACACGACCGTGTCGCGGAAGCCTTCGGCGTCCAGGTGCAGCGTCGCGTCGCCGTCGCGCAGCCCCAGCGCACGCGGCGCGTTGGCATAGACGCGGTCGAGTTCGCCTTCGAAGCGCACCGGCGCCCCCGACGCCGGCATCGGCGCGCTCCTGCGGGCGCTGTCCTCGTACGGCGTGGATTCCAGCCCGCACAGCTCCACCGCAGCCAGCTTCGCGACGCGAAGATACGTATGCAGCGCAGCGGTGAAGGCGAACGGCGATTCGTCGCGGTTGATCACTTCCAGTCCGACCTGGAGCGCATCGGCCGACAGCGCGACGTGCAGCCGCGCGCCGAACCGGTGCGGCCACAGCGAGCGGGTGTGTTCATCGTCGTCGAGTTCGAACACGGCCGACTCGCCGAACGGCGTGGCGTCGCGCAGCCCGGCGAAGCGCCACTCCAGCAGTCGCGCGAAGCCGTGCTTGGTCAGCGGACCGCGTGCGGCGAACTGCGGAAAGATCACCGGGATGCCGCCCCGGATCGCGCTGCCGGGCGCATGGCTCGCGTTGGGGCTCAGGTACAGGCGTTCGCGGGCGGGCGCGGGTTTCCATGAGAGCACGTGCGCGCCATGCAGGCTGACGTCGGCCGTGGCGCCGCCGGGGTGGCGCAGGCGCACGCAGGAGAGGCCGCGCTGTTCGAAGGGCTCGACGGACAGGGACATGGCGAGGGGGCCGGATGGACTGCGCCGCATGATGCCCGAGCGCGGATCGCTTCGCCGCCCGGATGCATCGCGAGCAAGGCGCCCCAACGAAAAACGCCGGCATCGGCCGGCGTTTTCTGTGTCAGCAACCGCATCGCTGCGGAGTTGGTCGGGGAGACAGGATTTGAACCTGCGACTTCTACGTCCCGAACGTAGCGCTCTACCAGGCTGAGCTACACCCCGACTGCTGAGCCGCAAATTCTAGTCAGTTCGACCGGGGCGAGGCAAGGGGTCTCGTGCAATTTCCTTCATCCCGGCGTCGGCGCGCTGGGGGAAGGCGGGGCTCAGCCGCTAAACTGTGGCGGTTTCCACCCTCGCGACGCGCCGCCGCAGGCGCGTCCGCCCGATCCACTGGAGTTCCGCTTGATCAAGCCGCGTACCCCGCCCGGGGTCATGGAGCTGCTGCCTCCTGACCAGATCGCTTTCCAGCGCATGCTGGATACGATCCGCCGAAATTTCGAACGCTTCGGCTTCCTGCCGGTGGAAACGCCGGTGATGGAGCTGTCGGAAGTGCTGCTGACCAAATCCGGCGGCGAGACCGAGCGGCAGGTGTATTTCGTGCAGTCCACCGGTGCGCTCGGCAAGGCCGAGGGCGCGGGCGAGGGCATGCCGGAGCTGGCGCTGCGCTTCGATCTGACCGTGCCGCTGGCGCGTTTCGTCGCCGAGCACGAGCATGAGCTCGCGTTCCCGTTCCGTCGCTACCAGATGCAGCGCGTGTACCGCGGCGAACGCGCCCAGCGCGGGCGTTTCCGCGAGTTCTACCAGTGCGACATCGACGTGATCGGCAAGGACGCGCTGAGCGTGCGCTTTGACGCCGAACTGCCGGCGGTGATCCACGCGGTGTTCAGCGAGCTGGACATCGGCGCGTTCACCATCCAGCTCAACAACCGCAAGCTGATGCGCGGATTCTTCGAGGCGCAGGGCGTTGCCGACGGCGAACTGCAGGCGCTCGTGCTGCGCGAGGTCGACAAGCTCGACAAGCGCGGCGAGGACTACGTGCGCGAGACGCTCACCGGCGAGGGCTTCAACCTGCCGGCCGATGGCGTGGAGAAGATCCTCGATTTCGTGAAGGTGCGGTCGACCTCGCACGCCGACGCGATGGCGCAGCTGGATGCGCTGGGCGAGGGCAACGACTCGTTGCGCGACGGCGTGGCCGAGCTGCGCGAAGTGCTGGAGCTGGTGCGCGCGCTCGGCGTGCCGGAAACGCATTACGCGCTGAATTTCTCCATCGCGCGCGGCCTGGATTACTACACCGGCACCGTCTACGAGACCACGCTCAACGACTACCCGCAGATCGGTTCGATCTGCTCGGGCGGTCGCTACGAGAACCTCGCCAGCCACTACACGAAGTCGAAGCTGCCCGGCGTGGGCATCTCGATCGGCCTGACGCGCCTGTTCTGGCAGCTGCGCGAGGCGGGCCTGCTCGGCAAGGCGACCGGCAGCACGGTGCAGGCGATGGTCGCGCTGATGGATGCCGATTCGCTGCCCGACGCGCTGGACATCGCGCGTCGCCTGCGCGGCGCGGGCATCAACACCGAGATGCAGATGGAAGCGCGCAAGATCGGCAAGCAGTTCCAGTACGCCTCCCGCGCCGGCATCCGCTTCGTCGTGCTGACCGGCGAGGACGAGCGCGCACGCGGCGTGGTCGCGGTGAAGGACCTGCTGCGCGAGGAGCAGTTCGAAGTCGCGCGCGAAGAACTCGCGAGCACGTTGCGCGTGGAGCTCGAGCAGGCGCACGTGCTGGCTGGACGTTAAGCCTTTCTCCTCCCTCTGTTTACAGGGGGAGGTTAGGAGCAAGCAGGTGAGGCGCGAGGCGCCGGGCGTTGCGGCGACCGACTTCACCACAACCCTCGCCGGCATTCGCAGGCGGGGAGTCAAAAACACAACGGAACCTCCATGAAACCCATCCGACTCGACGGCCGCTCCCTCACCCGCGCACAGCTGGTCGACGTGGCCTACGGCGCGCACGTCGAACTGGCGCAGGAGCAGCTTCCCGCCGTCGCGCGCGCCGCCGAATTCCTGGCCGAACAGGTCAGCCGCGAGGAGCCGATCTACGGCGTCTCCACCGGTTTCGGCAGCAACGCGGACCGCCTGCTCGGCAACCATCGCCTGCGCGATGAACTGCCCGGCAGCACGCGCTCGAACGAGTCGCTGCACGAGGAACTCCAGCGCAACCTCATCGTCACGCACGCGGTGTGCGTGGGTGAGGCGTTCGCGCCGGAAGTCGTCCGCGCGATGCTGTGCATCCGCATCAACACGCTCATGCGCGGGCATTCGGGCATCCGCGTGGAAACGCTGCAGGCCCTCACGGCGATGCTCAACGCCGGCATCGTCCCGGTCGTGCCGCAACTGGGTTCGGTCGGCGCGTCGGGCGACCTGGCGCCGCTGTCGCATCTTGCGATCGTGCTGCTCGGTGGCGGCGAGGCGTTCTACGAAGGCCGTCGCATGCCGGGCGCGCAGGCGCTGGAACGCGCCGGCCTGTCGCCGATCACGCTCTCGTACAAGGAAGGCCTCGCGCTCAACAACGGCACCGCGCAGATGCTCGCCTGCGGCGTGCTCGCGCTGGACAAGCTGGAAGACCTGCTCGACACGGCCGATCTCGCCGCGGCGATGACCATCGACGCCTTCGCCGGCCGGCTGGGCGCATTCGCCGAGGAAGTGCACGCGCTGCGCCCGCATCCGGGCCAGGTGCACAGCGCGGCGAACCTGCGCATCCTGCTGGAAGGCTCGACCCTGGCCGACATCCCGTACCACCTCGTGCCGAAGTTCCGCGCGTGGCAGCCGGGCAGCTGGGATACGGCGCAGGCGCAGCAGCTGCGTTTCGACATCGGCTGGGACTGGGTGCCGCTGGCGCAGCGCCACGGCCGCGAGAAGTTCTATCGCCGATTCCGCCCGTTCCGCGGCGGCAAGAAGCACCAGCCGCAGGACAGCTATTCGCTGCGCTGCATCCCGCAGGTGCACGGCGCGGTGCGCGACGCGATCGCGCAGGCCGCGCGCGTGCTCGACATCGAACTCAATGCGCTGACCGACAACCCCATCGTCTTCCCGGATGCGAAGGCGGAGTTCGTCGAGCAGCAGGTGATTTCCGCCGGTCATTTCCACGGCATGCCGCTCGCGCTGGCGATGAGCTACGTGAAGGCGGCCATTCCGGTGCTGGCAAGCATTTCCGAGCGCCGCCTCAACAAACTCGTCGATCCGTCGACCAACGACGGCCTGCCGGGCTTCCTCATCGGCAACGAGGACTCCACCGAATCGGGCCACATGATCGTCCAGTACACGGCCGCGGCGATCGTCAACGACCTGGCGAGCCGCGCGCATCCGGCGTCGGTGTATTCGATCCCGACCAGCGCCAACGCCGAGGACCATGTCTCGATGGGCGCGAACGAAGCGCGCCACGTGCTCGCGATGGCCGACGACCTGGGCAAGGTGATCGCGCTGGAGCTGTACACCGCCGCGCAGGCGCTGGACCTTCGCCGCGACATGATCAACGCCGCGCGCGACCTGGCGAACCGTGCCGACGCGGCGGCGCTGGCGGCCAAGATCGCCGGCGGCCCGACGCCGGGCACGCTGGAGTACGACGCCTTCCTCGACGAAGTCGAAGCGTTGCGCGTCGAGCTGGCGGACGCGGACGAATTCCAGCCGGGCCGTGCCGTGGCCGCGGCGCATGCGGCGATCCGCCGGGAGATTCCGTTCCTGGATCGCGATCGCGCGCTCGACGGCGAAGTCGCCACCGCGGTGCGCCTGGTCAAGGACGGCACGATCCTCGGCGCTGCGCGGGGATAAGGCAGGTCCCATGCGGCATTGCCGCGTGGCCTGCCGCACGTGCTAGGCGACTTCGCCCTGCGACGTGCGCACGCAATCGCGGCCGTCGGCCTTCGCGCGATACAGCGCCTGGTCGGCCAGCTGCAGCAACGGATCGACGCCGCCGAACGCGGCCGATCCGATCGCATGCACGCCGATGCTCGCCGTCACGGTGATCTCGTAGGTGCCGCTGCGGAACGGCGATTCGCGCAGGTGCTCGCGTAGATCCTCGGCGACCTGCGTCGCGGCAACGAGGTTCAACCCCGGCAGCACCACCACGAACTCCTCGCCGCCGAAGCGCGCCAGCAGCGTTTCCTGGTGCGGGCGCAGCGCATGCCCCAGCGTGCGTGCCGCCCAGCGCAGGCATTCGTCGCCGATCAGGTGCCCGTAGCGGTCGTTGATCGACTTGAAGTTGTCCAGGTCGATCATCAGCAGCGACAACGGCCGGCGGTGCTCGCGCGACTGGCGCAACAACGCATCGAAGCGGTCGCGGAAATGCGTGCGGTTGTGCAGCCCGGTCAACGCGTCGCGCTGGCTCGACTCGCGCAACCGCGCGTGCGCGTCCTCCAGTTGCACCAGCGCGCTGCGCAGCTCGGCGGTGCGCAGTTCGACCTTGTGCTCCAGCTGCTCTTTCGCATCGCCGGCGATGCGCTCGTTCTCGTTGCGGAACTGCGCGTAACGATGGCCCAGCGCGATCGAGAGCAGCAGCATTTCCAGCGCCGAGCCGATCTGCACGCCGTACTCGGTGAAGAAGTTCTTCGGCGCGAGCCCGAACGCGACGGCGACGAACAGTCCCGTACCGAGCAGGAACATCGCCCACGCCAGCAGGAACAGCCGCGCCGGCGCATAGCCGCGGCGCACCATCGCCACCGAGGCGAACGCGATCCACGCGATGCTCGCCAACACCGCCGCGCCGGCCACGGGCGTGGCGATGCGGTACGGCAGCCACATCGAGGCGACGCCCAGCAGCGCGAAGAACGCGATCAACGCCAGGCCCACGCGATCGCCGGGTGGCCAGCGTTCGCGCAGCCCGAGAAACACGCGGGCGAACTGCTGCATGCCGATCTGCGCCAGGCAGACCGACAGCGGGACCATCCGGTCGTTCAACCATGTCGACGTCGGCCACAGGTATTCGAAGCCCAGACCGTTGAGCGTGAACAGCACCAGCCCGAACGCCGACAGGTGCACCAGGTACCAGAAGTAGCTCGCATCGCGCAGGCTCAGCCACAGCGCCATGTTGTAGAAGAACAGCGCGAGCAGGATCCCGTAGTACGCGCCGATCACGAACTGCGCGTCGCGCGTGGTTTCGGCGAACGCGGGCACCGTGAGCAGCGACAGCGGCACCTGCATCGAACTTTCGCTGCGAACGCGCACGAACACGTCCACCGCTTCGCCGCGCGGCAGCGTTAGCAGGAAGTTCGGATGCCGGTAACGGATGGTGCGCACGCCGAAGGGCAGGTGGTCCCCGCCGCGTTGCAGCGACACGCGCCCGTCGGCGTGCCGCACGTGGACGTCGATGCGGTCGCTGAGCGCGTAACGTTGCACGAGCAGCCAGCGCGTTTCCGGGCTGTCGCGATTGAGCACGCGCAGGTGGAACCAGAACGCGCCTGTCTGGAACCCCAGCGAGGTCCGTCCGCCGGGCAGCGGCTGGAAGCGGCCTTCGTCGAGCCAGCGCATCGCGGTGTTCACATCGGCTTCGGCGGAGGCATCGCGGACAAGGCGCATCGCCGGGGCGAGGGTCACTTCGGTGGTGTCGCCCCGCAGTTCGACGGTCTGCATGGGCGAGCCCGCCGCCGGCCACGCGAGCGTCATCAACGCCGCGAGGCTGAGCCGGACCCATGCAGGCGCACGTTCCATGTCATCCCTTTGGTCGCGGGCTTTGCCCGGCGACCGTTCGATGATGGGCGGCGACGTGCCGCGGGGCGGGCCGCGACCCACGAGCGTCGCGGTGAGGCGGTCGTGACGCGGTCGTCACTATCGCCGCGAGGGGTGTGAACGAAGCGTTCAGGTCGGCCCGTCCAAGGGAACCGTCGTGGTTGACGCATCGGGGCTTGGAATGATCCAATGTATTAACGCGTTAATACATTGGTCCGCCATGAAGCGTCGTCCGCTCGAAAACGAACGCAGTGCCGAAAACCTCGCCTTCCTCGCGACGGCGCTCGCGAGCCTGCGCTCGGTCGAGGAGGTCCAGGCCTTCCTGGAGGACCTCTGCACGCCCGCCGAGCTGGAAGCGATGGGTGATCGATGGCGCGTAGTCCCGCTGCTGCAGGACAACGTCCCGTATCGCGAGATCCACGAACGTACGCAGGTGAGCGTCACCACCATCGGCCGCGTCGCGCGCACGCTCGAGCGGGGCGCCGGCGGTTACGGCATCGCCGCTTCCCGCCTTTCCACGCCTCCCGCCGCCGTCAACGCCGGCTGATCCGCTTCGGTTCCCAGAGATCCCCATGAGCCCGTCCCCCAACACGCCGGCGCGAGACCGCCTGCGCATCGCGATCCAGAAGTCCGGCCGCCTGGCCGATCCGGCCCGCGCCCTGCTGACCTCCTGCGGGCTGAGCTGGCGCGAGAGCCGCGACCGCCTGTTCTGCTACGGCGAATCGCTGCCCGTCGACCTGCTGCTGGTGCGCGACGACGACATCCCCGGGCTGATCGCCGAAGGCGTGTGCGACCTGGGCATCGTCGGTCGCAACGTGCTGCTGGAGCAGGGTTACGACCGCGTCGTTAACGGCAACCCGCCTGCGTTCCGCGAATGGCGCGCGCTCGGCTTCGGCGGCTGCCGCCTGGCGCTCGCCGTGCCCGACGGCTGGGACTGGCAGGGCCCGGAGCAGCTCGCCGGCAAGCGCATCGCGACCAGTTACCCGGCGTCGTTGACGCGCTGGCTCGCGGAGCAGGGCATCGATGCGAAGGTCGTGCTGCTCTCCGGTTCTGTCGAAATCGCGCCGCGCCTGGGCCAGGCCGACGCGATCTGCGACCTGGTCTCCAGTGGCGCGACGCTCGCGGCGAACCAGCTCAAGCCGGTGACGACGCTGCTGGAAAGCGAAGCGGTGCTCGCCGGCCCGGCGGAGCCGCTGGACGCCACGCGTGGCGAACTCGCCGACCTGCTGCTGCGCCGCCTCGACGGCGCGCTGCGCATCCGCCACAGCAAGCTGCTGCTGTTCCAGGCCTCGCGCCGCGTGCTGCCGGATCTATTGCCGCTGCTGCCCGATGCCGAAGCCCCGACCGTGATGCGCCTGGACGACAACGACGACCTCGCGCTGCAGGCGCTCTGCCACGGCGCCGTGACCTGGCAGCGGCTGGAGGAACTCAAGCGCGCGGGCGCGCGTGGCCTGATGGTGCTGCCAGTCGAGGGCATGCTGGCATGAGCGCCGTCGTCACCAGCGAGCCGCTGATGCGCCGCGTCGACTGGCGCCTGCTCGACAACCGCACGCAGACGCAGCTGCTGCGTCGTCCGGCGCAGCTCACGTCCAGTACGACCGCCTCGGCCGTCACCGCGATCATCGACGAAGTACGCGACAGCGGCGACGTCGCACTGCGCGCGTACGGCGAGCGTTTCGACGGCGTGGCGCTGGCCGATTTCGCCGTGGCCGACGCCGAGTTCGCCGCCGCCGAAGCGACGTTGTCGCCGCAGTTGCGCGCCGCGATCGACGAAGCGGCCGAACGCATCGCCACCTTCCATCGCGCCGGCATGACCGCGCCGTACAGCGTCGACACCGCGCCGGGCGTGCGGTGCGAGCGCGTGCTGCGGCCGATCCAGCGCGTCGGGCTGTACGTGCCGGCCGGTTCGGCACCGCTGCCGTCGACCGCGCTGATGCTCGGCGTTCCCGCGCGCCTGGCCGGTTGTCCCGATGTCGTGCTGTGCACGCCGCCGCGCCGCGACGGCAGCGCCGATCCGGCCGTGCTCTACGCCGCCCGACGCTGCGGCATCACGCGCGTGTTCAAGGTCGGCGGCGCGCAGGCGATCGCCGCGATGGCCTACGGCACCGCGACCATTCCGCGTTGCGACAAGCTCTTCGGCCCCGGCAACGCCTTCGTGACCGAAGCCAAGCGGCAGGTTGCGATGGACGTGGACGGGGCGGCCATCGACATGCCGGCCGGCCCGTCAGAAGTGCTGATCATCGCCGACGCGGGCGCGAATCCCGCGTTCGTCGCGGCCGATTTGTTGTCGCAGGCCGAGCACGGCCCCGACTCGCAGGTGCTGTTGCTCAGCGACGACGACGCGTTGCTCGACGCGGTGAGCGGGCAGCTCGCGGTCCAGCTCGCCCAGTTGCCGCGCGCCGATATCGCACGCCGTGCGTTGCAGTCGTCTAGCGCGATCCGCGTCGAGTCGATCGAACAGGCGCTGCAGGTGAGCAACCGTTACGCGCCCGAGCACCTCATCCTCGCGCTTCGCGACGCGCGCGCCGCTTTGCCGCGCGTAACCGCGGCCGGGTCGGTGTTCCTCGGCGACTGGGCGCCCGAGGCGCTCGGCGATTACTGCAGCGGCACCAACCACGTCCTGCCGACCAGCGGTGCGGCGCGCTTCGCGGGCGGGCTGAACATCGCGAGTTTCCAGGTGGCGATCACCGTGCAGGAAGTGCAGCCGCGTGGCATCGAGGCCATCGGCCCGTGCGCGGTCGAACTCGCGCGCGCCGAAGGCCTCGACGCGCACCTGCAAGCCGTCGCGCTGCGCCTGCAGGCGGTGGCGTCGTGAACGCCGTGGTCGAGACCAAGCGCGCCGCGAGCCCGCTCGCGCTGGTGCGCGAGGACCTGCGCGACTTCGGCGGTTACCGCTCCGCGCGCAGCGATCGCCTGCAGGGCGACGTGTGGCTCAATGCCAACGAATCGCCGTGGCCGAACCTGGCCGATGGCGACGGCGCGCTGCGCCGCTATCCCGACCCGCAGCCGCAGGCGCTGCGCGACGCGCTTGCCGCGCTGTACGACTGCGCGCCGGAGCAGCTGCTCGCCGGCCGCGGCAGCGACGAGGGCATCGACCTGCTCGTGCGCGCCGTCTGCCGCCCGGGCGGCGACGCCATCGTCGTCAGCACGCCGACGTTCGGCATGTACGCGGTGAGCGCGCGCCTGCACGGCACGCGCGTCATCGACGTTCCGCTGCGCGAAGGCGACGGCGAATGGCGCTGCGACTTCGAGGCCATCGGCGACGCGGCGCTCGCGCAGGACGCACGCATCGTGTTCCTGTGCTCGCCCGGCAATCCCACCGGCGCGCTGCTCCCCATCGGCGAAATCGCCGCCTTGGCCGACCGCCTGGAAGGCCGCGCGCTCGTGGTCGTCGACGAGGCGTACATCGAGTTCGCCGATGCGCCCTCCGCGACGCGCCTGATCGCCGCGAACCGCAACGTCGCCGTGTTGCGCACGTTGTCGAAGGCGCACGCGTTGGCGGCGGCGCGCATCGGCACGGTGATCGCCGATTCGGAGCTGATCGAGGTGCTGCGCCGCTGCCAGGCGCCGTATCCGCTGCCGTCGGCGTGCACGGACGAAGCGCTGCGTGCGTTGTCGCGCGACGCCGCGGCGCAGACGCGCGCCCGAATCGACACGGTGCGCGCCGAGCGCGACGCGCTCGCGCTGCGCTTGTCGTCGCTGTCAGGCGTACGTCGTGTCTACGCGTCGCGCGCGAACTTCGTGCTGGTGCGTTTCGCTGACGCGCAGTCCGCCTTCGATCGCCTGCTCGGTGCGGGCCTCGTCGTGCGCGACATGCGCGCCGCGCCCGGCCTCGGCGATGCGTTGCGCATCAGCCTGGGCACGCCGGAACAGAACGCCGCGGTGGTGTCGATCCTGGAGGCCCGCGCATGAGCACGACGCCGATCCTGTTCGTCGATCGAGACGGCACGCTGATCGAAGAACCGGCCGACTTCCAGATCGACCGCTTCGACAAGCTGCGCTTCGTGCAGGGCGTGATCCCCGCGATGCTGCGCCTGCGCGATGCGGGCTACCAGTTCGTGATGGTGACCAACCAGGACGGCTTGGGCACGGACGCGTTTCCGCAGGCGGATTTCGACGGGCCGCACGCGCTGATGATGCAGGTGTTCGAAAGCCAGGGCATCGCGTTCCGCGACGTGCTGATCGACACGAGCCTGCCGGCGGACAATGCGCCGACGCGCAAGCCGGGCATCGCGCTGGCGACGCCGCTGCTGCGCGATCGCGGCATCGACTGGTCGCGCTCGGCGATGGTCGGCGACCGCGAAACCGACAATGCCTTCGCGAAGAACCTCGGCATCCGCGCGTTCCAACTGCGCACCGCGCAGTTCGGCGGCGAATGGGACTGGCCGTCGATCGCGCACGAACTGGCCGACGCGCCGCGCACCGCGCGCGTGCGACGCCACACGCGCGAAACGCGCATCGACGTTGCAGTGGACCTCGATCACGCTGCCGAGCCGAAGGTGTCGACGGGGCTGGGCTTCTTCGACCACATGCTCGAGCAGATCGGAAAACACGGCGGTATTGCGCTGGAACTGCGCTGCGAAGGCGACCTGCACATCGATGAACACCACACCGTCGAGGACAGCGCGCTCGCGCTCGGGCAGGCGCTGCGCGAAGCGCTGGGCGACAAGCGAGGCATCGGCCGTTACGGCTTCACGCTGCCGATGGACGAGTCGCTCGCGAGCGCGGCGCTGGATTTCTCCGGCCGGCCATATTTCGTGTTCGACGGCGCGTTCGCGCGCGATCGCGTCGGCGGCTTGCCGACCGAGCTGGTCCCTCACTTCTTCCGTTCGCTGTGCGAAACCGCCGGCCTGAACCTCAACCTGCGCGTGCAGGGCGAGAACGACCACCACAAGGTCGAAGCCTGCTTCAAGGCCGTTGCGCGCGCATTGCGCCAGGCCGTGAAACGCGAAGGGCGCGAGCTGCCGAGCACGAAGGGCACGCTATGACCGACGTCGTCCTCATCGACTGGGGCGGTGGCAACATCGGCTCGGTTCGCTACGCCTTGGATCGACTGGGTGCGCGCTCCGTTCTCAGCGCCGACGCCGACACCATCGCCAACGCGCCGCGCGTGATCCTTCCTGGCGTTGGCGCGGCGGCCCCGGCAATGCAGCGCCTGCACGAACTCGATCTGGTGAACACGATCCGCACGCTCGACGCGCCGCTGCTCGGCATCTGCCTGGGCATGCAACTGCTGTACGAGACCTCGGAAGAAGGCGACGTGGAAGGCCTTGGCGTGCTGCGCGGGCGCGTCCGCCGCATCGAGGCCGCGCCCGGCGTGCGAGTGCCGCACATGGGCTGGAACCGCCTCCGGCGCGAACGCGCATCGCCGCTGCTCGAGGGCATCGAAGACGGCGAATGGGCGTATTTCGTGCACGGTTTCGTTGCGCCGATGAGCGATGACACGCTGGCGAGCAGCGAGTACGGCGGTGAATTCACTGCCGTGGCGGGGTGTGGTCGCCGCTTCGGCGCGCAGTTCCATCCCGAGCGCTCCGCGGCCACCGGGCAGCGCCTGCTCGCGAATTTCCTCGCGATGGAGGCCGCATGAACGCGTTTGCTTCCACGACGCCGCGTCGGGCGTTCGAACTGTATCCCGCGATCGACGTACGCGACGGCCGCGTCGTGCGATTGCATCAGGGCGACTACGAACGCGAGACGCGGTATGCGCCGTCGCCGATTGAGCTGGCCTCGCAATACGCCGAAAGCGGCGCCGGCTGGCTGCACCTGGTCGATCTCGACGCCGCGCGGGAAGGCGGCTACACGCTGCGCGCGCTCGTGCGCGAGGTTGTGACGCACACCGGCCTGAACGTGCAGACCGGTGGCGGCGTTCGCAGCGAGGACGACGTCGCGTTGATCCTCGATGCGGGTGCGCGACGCGTCGTCGTCGGGTCGCTCGCGGTGCGCGAAACCGAGCGCGTGCTGGGCTGGATCGCGCGTTTCGGTGCCGATCGCATCACCGTCGCGCTAGACGCGCGCCAGGACGCATCGGGCGCGTGGCGCCTGCCGACCGCCGGCTGGACGCAGGACAGCGGCGTCGAACTCGAAACGCTGGTGCGTCGTTTCGCCGATGGCGGGCTGCGGCATCTGCTGTGCACCGACATCGCGCGCGACGGCATGCTCGCCGGCCCGAACCTCGCGCTGTATCGCCATCTATCGAACCTTGCGCCCGAACTGTCCGTGCAGGCCTCCGGCGGCGTGCGCGATGTCGACGACATCGAAGGCGCGCGCGACGCGGGCTGCGCCGGCGCGGTGCTCGGCAAGGCGCTGATCGAAGGTCGCTTCGCACTGGAAGATGCTATGCGGAGGACGCAGCGATGCTGAGCCGCCGCATCGTGCCGTGCCTGGACGTGCGCGACGGTCGCGTCGTGAAGGGCGTGAAGTTCCGCGACCACGTCGACATGGGCGACATCGTCGAACTCGCGCTGCGCTATCGCGATGAGGGCGCGGACGAACTCGTGTTCTACGACATCACCGCGAGCCCCGAAGGCCGCAGCGTCGACCGCCAGTGGGTCGAGCGCGTGGCGCGCGTGATCGACATTCCGTTCTGCGTCGCGGGCGGCATCCGTTCCGTCGACGACGCACGAGCCGTGCTGCACGCCGGCGCGGACAAGGTGTCGATCAACACGCCGGCGCTCGATCGGCCGGAACTGATCGGCGAGATCGCCGAGGTCTTCGGCGTGCAGTGCGTGGTGGTCGGCATCGACAGCCTGCGCGACGAGGACGGCCAATGGCGCGTGCGCCAGTACACCGGTGATCCCTCGCGCACGCGGGCATTGGCGAAGCGCACGCTCGACTGGGTCGTCGAGGCGCAGGAGCGCGGCGCGGGCGAAATCGTCCTCAACTGCATGGGTAGCGACGGCGTGCGGCAGGGTTACGACCTTGAGCAACTGCGAGCCGTACGCGAACGGTGCGCGGTGCCGCTGGTGGCGTCCGGTGGTGCGGGCACGATCGCGCACTTCGCCGATGCGTTCCGCGACGCGGACGTGGACGCGGCGCTTGCCGCCAGCGTGTTCCACTCCGGCGCCGTGAAGATTCCCGAACTCAAAACCTACCTGCGCGGGCAGGGCATCGAGGTGCGCGATGTCGCGTGACATGACGTCCGGGGCGATCGACGCGCTCGCATGGGACAAGCAGGGCGGCCTGCTGCCAGCCGTCGTGCAGGACGCCGACACGCTGCGCGTGCTGATGCTCGGCTACATGGACCCGGCCGCGCTACGCACGACGTTGGACACCGGCCACGTCACGTTCTTCAGCCGCAGCCGCAACACGCAGTGGACGAAGGGCGAAAGCTCGGGGCATTTCCTCGACCTGGTCGCCATCGACGTCGATTGCGACAGCGACACGCTGCTGGTGACCGCGCGACCGCACGGTCCGACCTGCCACCTGGGTCGCACAAGCTGCTTTGCGGACGCGCCCGGTACACCGCCGTCGTTCCTGCACGAGCTCGATGCGCTGGTCGCCAGTCGCGAACGCGATCGTCCCGCGGGCAGTTACACGACGCAGCTGCTCGATGGCGGCATTCGCCGCATCGCGCAGAAGGTGGGCGAGGAGGGCGTCGAAACCGCGCTGGCGGCCGTCGCGCAGTCGGATGCGGAGCTGCTGGGCGAGGCCGGCGACCTGCTGTACCACCTGCTCGTGCTGTTGCGGGCGCGCGGGCTTGGCCTCGCGGATGTCGAGGCGCTGCTGCGGAACCGTCACGCCCGCTGAGGCAAGGCCTCCCGCTTCCGGCGGGCTCCGGCGCGGACGATAATCGCGCGAACCCGCCGCGCCGAGCCCGCCATGCCGCATGCCGTTCCAGCCGTCCTCATCGCCCTGTTGGCTACGTCGGGCGGCGCTGCGGCGCAGACCCCGATCGCCGGGCGCGTGTTCGACGATGCCAACGGCAATGGCGTGTATGACGTTCGCGAACGCGGCATCGCCGGCGTCAAGGTGTCCAACGGTCGCGATCTCGCCGTGACCGACGCACAGGGGCGCTACACCGTTCCGATGCGCGAGGGCGCGACGGCGTTCGTCGTGAAGCCGCCGCATTACGCCACCGCGTCGGGCGCCAATGGCTTGCCGTTGTTCTGGCATCACCTGTTTCCCGACGGCTCGCCTCCGCTGCGGTTCGGTGGGATCGCCGCGACCGCGCCGCTGGCCTCGTACGATTTCCCGCTTCGTCCGATCGCGCAACGCAAGGGCGATCTGAAGCTGCTGGTGTTCGGCGATCCGCAGCCCAAGAGCCTGGTCGATGTGGGGTATTACGAACGCGACATCGTCGATCCGATCGTCGGCAAGCACGATGCGCAGCTCGGCGTGAGCATGGGCGACATCGTCAACGACGACCTCTCGCTGTATCCGGCGGTGAATCGCGTCACCGCGAAGCTCGGCGTGCCGTGGCTGCACGTGGCGGGCAACCACGACCTGGATTTCGACGCGAAGCGCGACGAGGAAGCACTGCTCGGTTTCCGCAACGTGTTCGGTCCCGATACGTACGCGTGGGAGGAACCGCAGGCAAGCTTCATCGTCATGGACGACGTGGTGTACATGCCGGGGAAGAAGCCGTCGTACGTGGGCGGTCTGCGCGAGGACCAGTTCGCGTTCCTCGACGCCTACCTGGCGACGCTGCCGAAGGAACGCCGCGTCGTGATCGCCGTGCACATCCCGTTCTTCGAGCCGGTGCCCGGCGTGGAAACCTTCCGGCGTGCCGACCGCGACCGCCTGTTCGCGATGCTGGCCGATCGCCCGAACGTGCTGCTGCTCAGCGCGCACACGCACAACCAGCGTCATTACTTCCACGACGCCTCCACCGGCTGGCACGGCGCGAAGCCACTGCACGAGTACAACGTCGGCGCGACCTGCGGCGCGTTCTGGTCCGGCGTGAAGGACGCGCAGGACATTCCCGACACGACGATGAGCGACGGCACGCCCAACGGCTATGCGTGGGCGACGTTCAAGCCGGACGGCTCGTACTCGCTGCGTTACCAGGTCGCACGGGGCGCGAAGGATGAGGCGATCGGCCTGCACGCGCCGAAGGTGCTGCGGCGCGGGGCCTACCCGGCGTTCGGCGTCTTCGCGAACGTGTTCATGGGCGATGCCGCTACGCGCGTCGAGGTCCGCATCGACGGCGGCGAATGGAAGCCGATGAAGCGCGTCGAGCAGCCCGATCCGCGGCTGGTCGTGGAGAACATCGCGGACGATATGTCGCCGGCGCTGCGCGGCTACGATCGTTCGCCCGAAGCCGATCCGTCCACGCATCTGTGGCGCGGTGCGTTGCCGACCGACCTGCCCGTTGGCGAACATCGGATCGAGGTGCGCGCGTTCGACCGCTGGCAGGGCGAGCAGCGCGCGCAGTCGAGCTATCGCCTGGACGACGCGAAGGAGTAGGTGCCATGACCGCGCAGCTGCCGACCGACCTGCCGATCAAGCTGTTCAAGACGGAAGCGGCGTGGGAAACGTGGCTGGCCGCACATGGCGATCAGGCAGGCGTCTGGCTGAAGATCGCCAAGAAGGACACCGGCGCGAGGTCGGTCAGCTATTCGCAGGCACTCGACGTGGCGTTGTGCCACGGGTGGATCGACGGCCTCAAGCGCAGCTGCGACGCGCGGTATTTCCTGCAGCGCTTCACGCCGCGCAAGGCGAAAAGCCTGTGGTCGAAGCTCAACGTCGCGCGCGTGGAGAAGCTTGTCGCGGCCGGTCGCATGCAGGCGGCGGGGTTGCGTGAGGTCGACGCGGCGAAGGCCGATGGCCGCTGGGATGCGGCGTACCAGGCGGCGAGCGTCATGGAAGTCCCGCCTGAACTCGCCGCCGCGTTGGCGAAGAATGCGAAGGCCCGAAAGGCGTTCGACGCGCTGGATCGCACCAACCGCTACGCGTTCTGCTGGCGCGTGCACACCTCGAAGAAGCCCGAAACGAAGGCCGCGCGCGTGGAGAAGTTCATCGGGATGCTGGAGCGCGGGGAGAGGATCCACGGGTGATCGCCCGCGTTGGCCGGCGGGCGTGCGTGGTGGTGTGGGCTGCTGTTGTAGCCCGGGTAAGCGAAGCGCACCCGGGGCCTTGGGAGCGTCGATCCCGGGTGCGCTTCGCTTACCCGGGCTACAAAGGCTCAGCGGTGGTACGCCGAGTTGAACTTCGGCGAAGCGCGCGATGAAGCTTGCCGTGTGAAGCGGGCACCGCGAATGTCAACGCGTTCGCGCGCGCCGCCCCTCACTCCAACCCCCCTCCCGAAGGGAGAGGGGTTAGCGTTCAGCGAACCGACACGTCCGCGAACGTCTCGACGCGCGTGTGGCCATGCGTGGCGTCGCCGGAGCGTGGCGTCGCGTAATCCTCGAGACGGTCGATCAGCACCGTCTGCAATCCCGCTTCGCGCGCGGCGTCGAGTTCCTCGACGACGTCGGACAGGAACAGGATCTCGCCGGCCGGCAGGCCGATGGATTCGACGATGTTGCGATAGCTCTGCGCCTCGCGCTTGCCGCCCATTTCGGTGTCGTACCAGCCGGAGAAGAGCGTCGTCAGGTCGCCGGCGTCGCTATGGCCGAAGAACAGGCGCTGCGCGGGGACGCTGCCGGAGGAATACACGTACAGCGGCAGGCCGGCCGCGTGCCAGTCGCGCAGCGCCTTGGCCGCGTCGGGATAGATGTGTGCGGTGAAATCGGCGCTGCGATAGCCGTCGGCCCAGATCATGCCCTGCAGCGCCTTCAGCGCCGTGTGCTTGCGGTCCTCATCGATCCAGCCCTGCAGCACCTCCACGATCATCTCGTCCTGGCACATGCCGCCATTCTCGGTCGCCACCGCGTCGAGCCACTTGCGCACGCCCGGCTCCTTGCCGCGCGCGGCGACGAAGCGGGGCAGGGCACGGCGCGCGTACGGGAACAGCACGTCCTTCACGAACGAGATGCTGCTGGTGGTGCCTTCGATGTCGGTGAGGATGGCGGATATGGTCATGGCGCGAACGATTGGGTGCGAAGCAAGAAAGGAGAACTGGAACGAGCAACGAGTGGATGCGGCGAGCCAGGCCGAACGGACGGCCTGCGCGTCAGTCGCTCCGATGCGGAAGGAGTCGGGAGGCTTGAACGTGCGGAGCGCTTGATCGTCCTCGTTCCGTCCCACTCGTTCCGGGCGCTGTCAGCCGGCCTGGCCCTTCTCGTAGCGCGGGAAGCGCTGGGCGATGTCGGTGCCGGTGAAATGGCCGACCCAGCCGTCCGGCTCGGTGAAGAAGCGGATCGCGACGAAACTCGGCTCCGGACCCATGTCGAACCAGTGCTTCGTGCTGTCGGGAACCGCGATCAGGTCGCCCTGTTCGCACTTCACCTCGTACACCTCGCCCTCGACGTGGAGCGTGAACAGGCCGGAGCCCGCAACGAAGAAGCGGACCTCGTCTTCCTTGTGGAAGTGCTCGTCGAGGAACTTCGTGCGCATCGCCTCGCGCTGCGGGTTGTCCGGTGCGATGCTCACCACGTCAACGGTCTTGAAACCGTGCTGCGCGACGAGGCGGTCGATGTCGGCGCGATAGGCATCCATGATCGCCTCGGGCGCGTCGCCCGGCTTGACCGGCGCGGTTGCCTGCCACTGCTCGAACGCCACGCCGATCTTCCCCAGTTCCGTCGCCATTTCGGCGTGGTCGGACGTGGACAGGCGCGGGTTGGACGGATCGTTCTCGGTAAAGATGCGCAGGCGGCTCATCGCTGCAGTCTCCTCAGTTCAAGCTCGCAGCCGAGCAGGAATTCGAATGCTTCAAGGTGGCGCCGGGCTTCCGGCATGTCGCGGCCCCATGCGTAGAGGCCGTGGCCGTCGATCAGGTAGCCCCACATCGCCTGGCGGTCGAGCAGGCAATCGACCTGCGCGGCGAGCGTGTGCATGTCCTGGCTGTTGGGCAGCACGGGCAGCTCGACGCTGATTTCGTGGGTGGTGTTGCCGGAGAAGGCTTTCAGGAGTTCATAGCCTTCCAGGTGCACGTGCCCCGGGCCGGCGTACAGCCTGGACGCCACGGTCTGCACTTTCGAATGCGTATGCAGGACGCAGCCGATCTCGGGGAAACGCTTGTACAGCTGCGTGTGCAGCAGGGTCTCGGCGGAGGACTTCTGCGCGGTCGCGACCGGCTCGCCGTCGAGGTCGACCACCATGATGTCGGCTTCGGTCAGCTTGCCCTTGTCGCGCCCGGACACCGTGATGGCGATGTGCTGCTCGTCCATGCGACGGGAGAAGTTGCTGCTGGTCGCCGGCGTCCAGCCCAGCGCCGACAGCTCGCGCACGTTCACGATGATTTCCCCGGCGCAGTGCGCCAGGCGCTGGGGATCGTAGGGGACGGGGGTGTTCATGCCCGCAAGTGTAGCGGACCGGGGGTAAGAGACCGTTCCGGAAGGGGAAATCCGGCGTGCCGCCAGCGGGATGCCGCGTCGTTCACTCGGCGGAAACGACGAAGGCGCCGCGTGGGCGCCTTCGGGCGATGCCGGAGCCGCGTCAGCCGCGACGCAGGCGGCTGTGCCGGTAGCCGTAGAGGAAGTAGATCAGGAAGCCGACGGCGGTCCAGACGATCATCAGGAACCAGTTGTGCGCGGTCATCGTCGACAGCAGCGCGAGGCAGCTGAGGATGCCGGCGCCGCAGATCAGCCACGCCGCCGGGATGCGGAACGGTCGCGGCAGGTCGGGCTGCGTGCGACGCAGGATCAGCACGCCGCCGCAGACCGCGGCGAAGGCGATCAGCGTGCCCATCGAGGTGAGTTCGCCCAGCACGTCCAGCGGGAACAGCGCCGCCAGCAGCGCGATGCCGATGCCCGTGATCACCGTGTTGATGTGCGGCGTGCGGTATTCGGGATGGATCTTGGTGAACACCGGCGGCAGCAGGCCGTCGCGCGCGATGATCATGAAGATGCGCGGCTGACCGATGATCATCACCAGCACCACCGACGACAGGCCGATCAGTGCACCGATCTCGACCACGACGCGCAACCAGCCCAGCTCGGGATGCGCGGCCACGGCGGTGACGACGGGTTCGTCGGTGCCCAGCAGGTTGAACGGTACCAGTCCGGTCATGACCGCGGCCATCGCGATGTACAGCACCGTGCAGATGGCGAGCGAGGCGAGCATGCCGATGGGCAGGTCGCGCTGCGGCTTGTGCGATTCCTGCGCCGCGACGGAGACGGCCTCGAACCCGATGTAGGCGAAGAACACCATCGACGCCCCGCGCAACACGCCTTCCCAGCCGTATTTGCCCGGCCCTTCGTTCGCGGGGATGAAGGGGTGCCAGTAGTCGGGGTTCACGTACTTCCAGCCGACGAAGATCACCAGCAGGATCAGGCCGGTCTTCAGCACGACCATCGCCATGTTCATCGCCGAGGACTTGCGGATGCCGACATAGCACAGCCACGTCAGCAGCAGCACGATGGCCGCGGCGGGAAGGTTTGCGATCGCGCCGGTCGGCCGCAGCTGGCCGTCGAGCGGCGCGCTGACGAGTTCCCTCGGCAAGGTGATGTCGAAGTGTTGCAACAGGCTGAGGAAGTAGCCCGTCCAGCTGACCGCGACCGCGGATGCGGACACGCCGTATTCGAGCACCAGCATCCAGCCGATGAACCACGCCGCCAGTTCGCCCAGCGTCGCGTAGGTGTAGGTGTAGGCACTGCCGGAGACCGGCACCATCGAGGCGAACTCGGCGTAGGCGAGGGCGCAGAAGGTGCAGCAGATCGCCGCGAGGACGAAGGACAGCATGATCGCCGGGCCGGCGTGGTTCGCCGCGGCCTGGCCGGTGATGACGAAGATGCCGCCGCCGATGACCGCGCCGATGCCCAGCGCCGTCAGGCCCCACGGCCCGAGCGTGCGGTGGAGGCTCAGCCCTTCGGCCTCGGCGTGAGCGGCATGGGGATGCTTGGTCGCCCAGAGTTGTTGAAACATCGTGATTCCCGAAGCCGACGCATGCGATGGCCGGCGAAATGTGGAGCCGAAAGGAACGAGGCCGGCGGGAATGCCGCCGGCCTCGTGATCGCATCAGGGATCAGCGCGCAGCCTTGCGCACCTTGCTGTTGCGGTAGCCGTAGAAGAAGTAGATCAGCATGCCGATGGCCGTCCAGCCGGTCATCAGGTGCCAATGCTCCGAGAAGGGCTGCCAGAAGAGGTACAGACACGCCGCCATGCCCAGCGGGCATACGATCCACACGGCCGGCACGCGGAACGGACGCACCAGGTCGGGACGCTTGTAGCGCAGCACCAGTACGCCAACGCACACGGTGGCGAAGGCGAGCAGCGTGCCCATCGAGACCAGATCGCCCAGCAGGCCGATCGGCAGGAAGCCGGCCAGCAGGCAGGCGAACACGCCGACGATGATCGTGCCGACATACGGGGTCTGGAACTTCGGATGGACCTTGGCGAAGACCTTCGGCAGCAGGCCGTCCTTCGCCATCGAGTAGAAGATGCGCGGCTGGCCCATCAGCATGACCAGGATGACCGAGCTGAGGCCGGCGATGGCGCCGATTTCGACGATCTTCTTCAGCCACAACAGCGACGGATACGCTTCCAGCGCGGTGGCGACCGGCTTCGGCGTGGACAGCTCGTAGTACGGCAGCAGGCCGGTCAGCACCAGCGCGACGACGATGTAGATGATCGTGCAGATGACCAGCGAACCCAGGATGCCGATGGGCATGTCGCGCTGCGGATTCTTTGCTTCACCGGCGGCCGTGGAGACCGCGTCGAAGCCGATGTAGGCGAAGAACACGGTGGCAGCGCCGCGGATGATGCCCTGCGGTCCGTAGTGGCCGACGCCGTTGGCATCGATGATGCGGTCGGGAACGAAGGGATGCCAATGCGCCGTGTTGACGTACTGGGCGGCGAAGGCGATGAACATCACGATGACGATGACTTTAATCGCGACGATGACCGAGTTCACCATCGCCGACTGCGTGATGCCGACGTAGCACAGGCCGCTGAGCGCTGCGACGATGGCGACCGCTGGCAGGTTGATCAGCCCGCCGGTGTAGACGATCGAACCGTCCACGACGTTGAGCGGCGCCGCTGCGAGCGCTGTCGGCAATGCGAGGCCGATATCGCCCAGGAAGCTGTTGAGGTACCCCGACCAGCCCACCGCGACGGTGGAGGCGGCGAACATGTACTCCAGCACGAGGTTCCAGCCGATGAACCAGGCGACGAACTCGCCCAGCGTCGCGTAGGAATAGGAATAGGCGCTGCCCGAAACCGGGAGCATCGCCGCGAACTCCGCGTAGCACAGGCCCGCGAGGGCGCAGGCGAAGCCGGCGATGATGAAGCTGATGACGATGGCCGGGCCGGCGTGTTCGGCGGCGGCATGGCCGGAGAGGACGAAGATACCCGCGCCGATCACGGCGCCGATGCCCAGCATGACCAGTTGCGTTGCGGTGAGCGACCGCTTGAGCGTGGCCTCGCCCTGGAGGCTGCCCTCGACGGGCTCACCGGCGTCGACGTGCCCGGCAGGCTCGACCGGCTTGGTGAGGAACAGGTTCTTGAACATCGAATTCCCCTGGGAATGGAAGATCTGCGCCCGTTCAGGCGGGCGATGAAGCGTATGGCCGTGGGGGGCGGGCCACCATAACCCACGCGGGAAAGTACCGGCAAGCGCGCGAGGTCACGGTGGGAACCGCCGGGAAACAGCCCTCGCGCCACGGTGTCGCGAGGGCTTGGAGGGGCATCAGAACACCATGTTCACCGCGATCTGCGGAGCGAAGATCGCCGCGGCATTCCGGCCATCCAGCGAGACCTGCGCGCCGGCGATGACGCCGACCTTGTCGCTGAGGTTGTATTCCACCGCCGGTGCCAACGACACGCGCCAGGACATCGGAAGCTCCGTGTCGTAGGCCGAACGCACGCCATCCGACGAGGTCACGATGCCACGCACGTGCGCGCCGCGATCCTGTTCGTAGATGACGTCGGTGGCGACGACCCATTCGGGGTTGAAGCTGTACTCCAGGCCGATCGATGCGTGCGACGCCGCGTGCAGTTCGGCCTGCCCGCGGAAACCCTCCGGCGTGCCGTAACCGCTGTCGCCGTCGAGCGACGCGTGCCGGCCCGGCAGGCGCCAGCCCGCGCTGAAGCGGCCGCGCAGGTTGCGGTCGGCGAGGAAGTACGCCTGGCCGGAGAGCGACAGCTGCGTGGTCGCCGCCCCGGTGCCGGTGGCTTCGGCGAGGCCGTGTCGATGCAGGCGATCGGCCTGGCCGCTCGGGATGTTCTGCTTGATCGTGGCCGTCAGCGACGAGTTGTGCTTCTCGCCGCTCGCCAGCAGGTAACCGGCCGACACGCTCGTGTCGCCGAGTTCCCACTTGCGACCGCCGGAGACGGTGCTCGCGTCGTTCGCGGAGAAGGTGGCGCCGACGCCGAGGCGATCGGTGAGGCCGTAGCCCATCGGCACGACGAGCGCCCATCCGTCCGGTACGCCGTCGACGTGGTGGCGGTCGCCGTGTTCGTCGTACACGCCGTGGACCTGCGTGTTGATGAGGTAGGGCTCGACGTTCGCCAGGCCCTTGGGCAGCGGCGGGCCGCCGGTGGCCAGCGGCCCGGTGAAGCGGACGTCCGGTTCGGCGGACACGCCGGTATCGGCGTGGGCCGACACGGCGAGCAGGCCCAGCGCCAGACCGGCGACGGTCGAAAGTGCGTGCGCGGGGGCGGCGCGGTGCGAAGTGGAACGAAGTACTGCCATGTGGGCCTTCTTGCGTTGATGAACACCGAAGAAGTTGCCGACTGGCGTCGCGCTGCGGCATCGGACGATTCCGAAAATCGTCATCCTCTCGTTGCGACGACATGCAAGCGGCAATTGGCAGGCATCGCGCGCCGGGAAATGACACCGAAGTACACTGGCGCGCCCGACGGACAGGCATCGCCCTTGGACACTTCCGCATCGTCTTCGCAGATCGCCTCGCTGCGCGACGCGCTGGTTTCGTATGCGCGGCGCTGGCCCGAAGAGGAGGCGGTCGCGCGTTCGTTCGCGGCGTTCCTCGACCAGGCGCCGACGGTGTTCGAGCGCATCCACCTGGAAGGGCACTTCACCGCGTCGTCGTGGCTGGTCGATCGCAGCGGCACGCGCGCGCTGCTCACGCATCACCGCAAGCTCGAGCGATGGCTGCAGCTCGGCGGTCACGCCGACGGGGATCGCGACCTGGCCGCCGTCGCGTTACGCGAGGCGGAAGAAGAGTCCGGGCTGACGGACCTGCACGTGGAGCCGGAGATCTTCGATCTGGATCGCCACTGGATCCCCGAGCGCGGCGACGTCCCCGGCCACTGGCACTGGGACGTGCGTTACGTGGTGCACGCGCAGGGCAGCGAAGACTATGTCGTCAGCGAGGAATCGCACGATCTCGCGTGGCGTCCGGTCGACGAGATCCTCGCCGATCCGTCCAGCGATGAATCGATGCGGCGCATGGCAGGAAAGTGGAAGGCGCGGTCGCAACCGCGCTGATCCGCGCTTTGTAGCCCGGGTAAGCGAAGCGCACCCGGGCATGCAACGATCGCGTTCGGATTCGCCGTGATGGGAGCAGGTCGAAACGGTCGCAGGCCGCATCGCATCATTCCAGCGAAAGCCGGAATTTTTTTGATCCGCGTGTTCGCACATCGGGAAACACAGTGCAGCGTTGCGCGGCACTAACGTCCCATCGATCCGGCTTCGTTGCCCCTCACCCCAACCCCTCTCCCGACGGGAGAGGGGCTCAGGCTCCGCCGAGCGGTGCTTTCAATACAAACGCCTCAATACAGGACGCGCGTCCGCAGCGTTCCCGCGATGCGCGCCAGTTCCTCGCGCACCTGCGCGGCCTGTTCCTGCGTGGCGGTGACGTCGATGACGACGTAGCCCACCTTCGGGTGCGTGCGCAGGAACTGGCCGTCGATGTTCACGCCCAGTCGCGAGAACACGTCGTTCACCTGCGACAGCACGCCCGGCACGTTGCGGTGGATGTGCAGCAGGCGCGTGCTGCCGGTGTGTTCGGGCAGCGTCACTTCGGGAAAGTTCACCGCCGATAGCGTCGAACCGTTGTCGCTGTAGCGGATCAGCTTGGCCGCCACTTCCAGTCCGATGTTTTCCTGCGCTTCCAGCGTGCTGCCGCCGATGTGCGGCGTGAGGATCACGTTGTCCAGGCCGATCAGCGGCGAGACGAACGGGTCGGCATTGCCCTGCGGCTCGACCGGGAACACATCGATGGCCGCGCCGCCGATGGCGCCGGATGCAAGCGCACCCGCCAGCGATTCGATATCCACCACGGTGCCGCGCGAGGCGTTGATCAGGTGCGCACCCGGCTTCATCTTCGTGACCTGCGCCGCGCCGAACATGCCCTGCGTCGCCGGCGTTTCCGGCACGTGCAGCGTCACGATGTCGCTGCGTTCGAGCAGGTCGTCCAGGCCCAGCGCCATGCGCGCGTTGCCGAGCGCCAGCTTGGTTTCGATGTCGTGGAAGATCACCTGCATGCCGAGCGCCTCGGCGATCACGCCGACCTGCGTGCCGATGTGGCCGTAGCCGACGATGCCCAGCGTCTTGCCGCGCACCTCGTGGCTGCCGGCGGCGGATTTGGACCACCCGCCGCGATGGCACTGCGCGCTCTTCTGCGGGATGCCGCGCATCAGCATGATCGCCTCGGCGACCACCAGTTCGGCGACGCTGCGCGTGTTGGAGTAGGGCGCGTTGAACACCGGGATGCCGGCCAGTTCGGCGGCGTCCAGGTCGATCTGGTTGGTCCCGATGCAGAACGCGCCGATCGCCATCAGGCGGCGCGCGTGCGACAGCACCTCGGCGGTCAGCTGCGTGCGCGAGCGGATGCCCACGATGTGCGCCTGCGCGATCTCCTGCTGCAGCAGGTCGGCCGGCAACGATTTGTCGTAGAGCTGGATGTTCGAATAGCCGGCGTTGCGGAAGCTTTCCACGGCGGTCGGCGCGACGCCTTCGAGCAGCAGCACGCGGATGTCGGACTTCGGGAACGAGGTCGTCGGGCTCACGACGGTATCGGGTGTGGGCGGGCCTTGGACTATGTCAGAAATCCGACCCGGTTGCTGCGCTGCATCACTGGACGGCGGCGCGCGGCCGGTGGCAGGCTGGGGCTCCCGTCCGGCCGCCGTCGCGCCTCCCGCCCATGACCGATCCGCGTCCCCTCGATGCCCGCCTGGAACGCCTGCAGACGCAGGTGCCGGGATTGCGGCTGACCACCGATCCGGCCGATGCCGAGCACTACGGCCGCGACTGGACGCGCCGCTGGACGCCCGCCCCGCTGGCCGTCGCACTGCCGGGCTCGGTGGACGAGGTCGCGGCGATCATGCGCTGGGCCGTCGAGGAAGACGTCGCCATCGTGCCGTCGGGCGGACGCACCGGGTTGTCGGGCGGCGCGGTGGCCGCGAACGGCGAGCTCGTGCTCAGCCTGGAACGGATGAACCGCGTGCTCGATTTCGACCTCGTGGATCGCACGCTCACCGTGCAGGCCGGCATCGCGCTGGAGGCGGTGCACAACGCGGCGCGCGAACACGGGCTGGTGTATCCGGTGGATTTCGCCGCCCGCGGTTCGTGTTCCATCGGCGGCAACATCGCGACCAACGCCGGCGGCATCCGCGTGATCCGCTACGGCAACACGCGCGAGTGGATCGCCGGGCTCAAGGTCGTGACCGGCAACGGCGACGTGCTCGAGCTCAATCGCGCGCTGATCAAGAACTCCAGCGGTTACGACCTGCGCCAGCTGATGATCGGTTCCGAGGGCACGCTCGGCATCGTGGTCGAGGCGACGCTGCGGCTGACCGATCCGCCGCCGCCGACCAACGTCATGCTGCTGGCGCTGCCGTCGTTCGAGATGCTGATGCAGGTGTTCGCCGCATTCCGCGAGCGCCTGACGCTGGAGGCGTTCGAGTTCTTCACCGACCGCGCGCTGCGCCACGTGCTCGCGCATGGCGCGCAGAAGCCGTTCGACGAGGTGCATCCGTTCTACGTGGTCACCGAGTTCGCGGTCGGCGACGAGGCGGAGGACGCCGCGGCGATGGCGGCGTTCGAATACTGCCTGGAGAACGGGCTGGTCAGCGACGGCGTGATCAGCCAGAGCGACGCGCAGGCCGCGCAGCTGTGGCGCCTGCGCGAAGGCATCACCGAAAGCCTGGCGAAGTACAAGCCGTACAAGAACGACGTGTCGGTGCGGATCTCGGCCATGCCGGCGTTCCTGGCCGAAACGCAGGCGCTGCTGGCGCGCGAGTACCCGCAGTTCGAGGTGGTCTGGTTCGGCCACATCGGCGACGGCAACCTGCACATCAACGTGCTCAAGCCGGACGATGCGGACTACGCCGTGTTCGTTGACCAGTGCGAACACGTGACGCAGCTGCTGTCCGATGCCCTGGCTCGCCATGGGGGCAGCATCTCGGCCGAGCACGGCATCGGCCTGGTGAAGAAGCCCTATCTGCTGGGCACGCGTTCCGCCGCGGAAATCGAGGCGATGCGCGGGATCAAGCGCGTGCTCGATCCGAAGGGGCTGCTGAATCCGGGGAAGGTATTCGACGCCTGATTGCGTGTTGACGCGTTTGTAGCCCGGGTAAGCGAAGCGCACCCGGGGCTTCTCGCCTCAGACGTTCCCCGGGTGCGGCCTTTGGCCTTACCCGGGCTACAAGAGCGCAGTCGGGATGACGGCCAACCGTGCCCGCCCGACAAGTGAACGCCCCGCGGATGCGAGGTGCCGCGCACCGATTTTCGGCCCGTAACCCGTTACCCTTCGCACGCCGGCCGCGATGCGGCCTTCCAACGAACCGGGAAATCCTGATGAAGCGTTCCGCCCTGCTGCTTGCTCTCGCCCTGATGGCCGCCACGCCGGCCGCCTTCGCCTCCAGTTTCGCCGGTACGTCGGCGGGCTCGTCCGCCGGCGGCAGCTCGGCGTCCAGCGGCGCCAGCTCCGATTCGAGCTCCGGCAAGGACGACAAGGTGGTGCAGGCCGCGCGCGAGGACGCCGCCAGCTTCGTCGCCAGCAACGGCGCGATCCGCGGCGCGCAGCTGGAAGCGGCGCTGCATCATCTGCGCGAGCAGGTGCCGCAGGCGCGCGAGGCCAGCGATCTCGAACTGGCGCAGGCCATCCTCGCGCAGTGAATGCAGTGACCGGCCGCCGCGGAACCTTTCGCGGCGGCCTCGTTTCGCTCGTGCTGGCGACGGTGGCGTGGAGCGGCGGCGCCCACGCATCGCTGAACCTCGATCCGACCGGTCTGTCGCCGCAGGAACGCCTCGCCACGCAGGGGCTTCTGGATGAGGCACAGGCGCGATTGCCGGCGCGCATGCGTGCGTTGGCCGATCGCGACATCGCCGTCCGCTGGGACGCGCTGGATGCCGACGTGCATGGCCACGCCGGCCGGGCGGAACTGCAGCTCAACCGCGGACTGCTCGCCCCGATGGTGGCCGGCGATGCGGCGGCGCACCGGGCGGCGCTCGCGGCGATGCTTCACGAACTCGCGCATTTCCACGACCGCATCGACGGCGTGTCGCGCGATCCGCGCTTCCTCGACCTCGCCGGCTGGCAGGTGCGCGCGACGCGCTTCAACACGCGCGTGGCCGGGCGCGTGCGCGAGAACCGCTTCGTCGAGCGCAGCCCCGATCCGTACGAGCTGACCCGGCCGTCGGAGTATTTCGCCGTCAACGTCGAGCACTACCTGCTCGATCCGCAATACGCCTGCCGCCGCCCGGCCATGCAGCGGTATCTGGAAGAACGGCTCGGCGCGTCGAAGGCGAGTGCGTCCTGCGCGAACGACCTGCTTTACGTCGATGCAGGCGAAGGCGAGGGCGGCGCGCTGGCGGCGATCGATCCCTCGCGCGTCTACGCCATCGAGTACCTGCTCGCGGAAGGCAATGCGCAACCGATGAGCCGATGGGGCCACAGCATGCTGCGCCTGGTGGTGTGCGCGCCGGGTCGTCCGCCCGGACCCGATTGCCGGCTCGACCTGTCGCACCATCGCGTGCTGTCGTTCCGCGCGTTCGTCGACGACGTGCGGATTTCCAGTTGGCGCGGGCTCGCCGGGCGTTATCCGTCCCGCCTGTTCGTGTTGCCGATGCAGCAGGTCGTCGACGAGTACACGAAGGTCGAACTGCGCGGCCTGCGATCGGTGCCGTTGCGGTTGTCGCGCGGGGAGATCGCCGCCGTGCTGGAACGGGCCGCGCAGCTGCACTGGAGCTACGACGGCCGCTACTACTTCCTCGGCAACAACTGCGCCGCCGAAACCTGGAAACTGCTGCACGACAGCGTGCCGCGGCTCGCGGGGCAGGGCATCGGCAGCATCACGCCCACCGGGCTGCTGCGCCGGCTGCAGAACGCCGGCGTGGCCGACGCGTCGGTGTTCGACGATCGCGACGGTGCCCTGCGCCTGGGCTACCGATTCGAATCGCAGCGCGCGTACTTCGACCAGCTCTACGCATCCGCCCGAACGGCGCTTTCGCTGCCGTCTCGCACGGTGACGCAGTGGATGGATCTCGCGCCCGAACAACGCCGGCCGTGGATCGAGCGCGCCGACCTGCGTACCAGCGCCGCGCTGCTGATCCTCGAGCAGGCGGCACAGCGGCGCACGCTCGCGCAGGTGCGCGAGACGTTGAAGAGGCGCTATCTCGCGTCGGATCGCAACGAGGGCGACGCGCCCGACGTCGTGCGTCGCCTGATGCAGGAAAGCGCGTATCTGGGCCGACCGTCGCGCCTGCTCGATGGCAGCGGTTACGGCATTCCGCAGGCCGACGAGCGCGCGGCGCTGGAGGCGCGAAGCGCCACCCTGCGTGCCGATCTGCAATCGATGCGGGCCGCACTCGAGCAGGGTGCACGCGAATGGATGGGCCCGCAGCGCCGCGAGCGCCTCGACGGCATCGCCGCCAATTCGGAACTGCTGGGCAAACGGCTGCGTGCGTTGCATGCGGAGCAGGGTGGTTTGCGGTTGCCGTAAGTCTGTCTTTCGCGCTGGCGGCGGGGCTTGCCGGGCTACGACAACATTCGCGTGAGGCTACTTGAGCCGCTTCGACATCAATCGCCGCGGGTGAAGCGTGTAGCCGCGCCGACGGTAGATCTCGCGCGCGTGCTCGTTGTCGTCGCTGACTTCCAGCCGCACGCATTCCAGTCCTGCGGCGATGCAGAGGGACTCGACTTCCTCCAGCGCACGCTTGCCGATGCCGCCGCCACGATGCGCGGGCAGCACGTACAACTCGTCGAGCAGGCCGAATCGTCCACCGAATTCCAGGCTGAAGCAGAATCCGACGACGAGATAGCCGGCGAGTTCGCCGTCGAGTTCCATCAGCACGAGCTTCCCGTTCGCTGCGTCGCCGATCAGTGCCTGCATCGCCGAACGGACGCCGGGCTCGTTCCATTCGATGCGTTCGTCCGAATGGAACTGCCGGACCACGGGCAATAGCGTCGCGAGATCAGGAAGCGTCGCGGGCCTGAAGCTCAACATGGCGCAGGCAACAGGCGATGCGCGCGGCGGCGCATCGCCCTTGCGACCTCAGTCCGCGCGACCGGCGAACTCGCCCGTCGTCGTGTTCACCAGCACGCGTTCGCCGTTGCCGATGTACTCCGGGACCATGATCTCGATGCCGGTCGACAGCTTCGCCGGCTTCGGGCGCTTGGTGGCGGTGCCGCCCTTGAGTTCCGGCGGGGTCTCGATCACTTCGATCGCCACGCTCTGCGGCAGCTGCAGCGCGACCGGCGCGTCGTCGATGATCTGCACGTAGCAGCCGGTGAGGTCGGCCACGATGTAGCCGGCCAGGTCGCCCACGACGTCGGCGTCCAGCGTGTACGGCGTGTAGTCCTCGTCGTCGAGGAACACGAACGCGTCGCCGTCCTTGTAGGAGAACGTCGCCTGGCGGCGGCTGAGTTCGACTTCCTTCAGCTCGTCTTCCGCGCCCATGCTCACGTCGAGCTTGGTGCCGCCCGGCACGCTGTACATCGTGAAGCGGAACTTGACGTTGCCGCCGCGACCCTGCGGCGAGCTGCGCTCGATGTCGCGGATCTGGTAGACCGCGTTGTTGTACTCGACAACGTTACCTTTCTTTACGTCGTAGGCTTTCATGGCTTTTTCGGGAATGGGGAATCGGGAACAGGGAATGGGTAAGGCAGGGGTGCATCGAATGGGAAGGCGCTTTCGTTTTCACGATTCACCATTCCCCACTGCCGGTTCCCGGCTTACTTCGGCGCCAACCGCGTAGCGCCGTCCAGGCGGATCGTCTCGCCGTTGAGATACGTGTTGCCGAGGATGTACGCGACCAGGTCGGCGAACTCCTTCGGCTGGCCCAGGCGTGAGGGGAACGGGATGGAGGCGGCAAGCGACTGCTGCACGGATTCGGGCATGCCGTCGACCATCGGCGTCCAGAACACGCCCGGGGCGATGGTCATCACGCGGATGCCGAAACGCGACAGTTCGCGCGCCATCGGCAGGGTCATGGCGACCACGCCGCCCTTCGAAGCGGAGTATGCGGCCTGGCCGATCTGGCCCTCGTACGCGGCCACCGAGGCGGTGTTGACGATCACGCCGCGCTCGCCGTCGTCGCCGGCTTCGTTGTGCTGCATCAGTTCGGCCGCGGCCTTGGCGACGTTGAAGCTGCCGACGAGGTTGACCATCACCGTCGACTGGAACTGCGACAGCGGCATCGCGGCCTCGCGGCCGAGCACGCGGCCGGCGCCGAGGATGCCGGCGCAGTTGACGGTGACGTTCAGGCCGCCGAGGAAGTCGCGCGCCGCCTTGACGTTCTCGACGACGCCGGCTTCGCTGGTGACGTCGGTCTTGAAGTAGCGCGCGTTGGCCTCGCCCAGTTCGGCGACGGCGGCGGTGCCCTTCTCGTCGTTCACGTCGAACAGCGCGACCTTGCCGCCGTGGGCGACCAGGTGCTGGGCGACGGCGAGGCCAAGGCCGGAAACGCCACCGGTGACGATGGCGCGGGCGGATTGAAGTTGCATGGGCTCAGGTCCTGGTCGCGGAAAGGCGGGATTTTAGCGTTGGAATGCCGGTTCCCGCAGCGATCGGCGCAGCGTCCGTGTGGCGATCGGAGCCACCGTCGTGCCTCGACCCCACCCAACGCCTCGCCAGGCCTGAGAGGAGCTCGGAGGTTTACGTCACGCAACCGTCGGATAGCGCTCGCGCAGCTCTTCAGGCGTCATGCCGGGGGCGAACAGGAAGCCCTGGCCCACGTTCACGCCCAGCTGCAGCAGGAAATCGCGGTGCTGTTCCGTCTCCACGCCCTCGGCGACCAGCGCCAGCCCAAGGCTGCGGGCGATACCGGTGACCGCCTGGCAGATCGCGACATCGGACTGGTTGTCCGGCACGCCCTGCACGAACAGCTGGCTGAGCTTGAGCCCGTGGATCGGCAGGCGGCGCAGGTAGTTCAGCGCGCTGTAACCCTCGCCGAAATCGTCGATCGTCAGGATCACGCCCAGCTGGCGCAGCGCGGCGAAGGTGCGAAGCGTGTCGGGCGCGTCCTCGATCAGCACGCGTTCGGTGAATTCCAGTTCCAGCGCGTGGCCGGGCAGGCCGTACTCTGCGAGCACCGCGCCGACCGTGCTGGCGAGGTCCTCGCCGAGAAACTGCCGGTACGAGACGTTCACCGCCACGCGCGGGATGTTCAGCCCCGCGTCCTGCCATTCGCGCATCTGGCGGCAGGCTTCGTTGAGCACCCAATCGCCGATGCCGACGATGTCGCCGGTGGTTTCGGCGTGGTCGATGAACTTGTCCGGGCGGATTTCGCCGAGCGAATGATTGCGCCAGCGGATCAGCGCTTCGGCGGCCACGACGCTGCCGTCGCGCATGTCGATCTGCGGCTGGTAGACGAGGTGGAACTCCTCGTTGTTCACCGCGCGGCGCAGGTGCGTCTCCAGCTGGAGACGATGCAACTGCTGCTCGGCCAGCTCCGGCGTGAAGGTCTGCCAGCCGTTACGCCCGCGGCGTTTGCTGTCGTACATCGCCACGTCGGCGCTCTGGATCAACTGTTGCGAACGCACGCCGTCCAGCGGCGCCTGCGCGATGCCGATGCTCGCGGTGATGCTGAATTCCTCGCCGTCCAGGCGGAAGCTGTCGCCGAAGATTTCCAGGATCGCGTCGGCCATCCGCTCCGGGCGCGACGGATCGCTGCCGGTATCGCACAGGATCAGGAACTCGTCGCCGCCGAAGCGCGCGATCAGGCCTTCGTTGCCGATGGCGCGCTGGATGCGGCGCGCGGCCGAGGCGAGCAGGCGATCGCCCGCGGCGTGGCCGAGCACGTCGTTGACGACCTTGAAACGATCGAGGTCGACGTACAGCACCGCCAATTGCGAGCGCAGCGGATCGTCGAGCCGGCTTTCCAGTTCCGCCAGCACGGCGTCTCGATTGAGCAGCCCGGTGAGCGGATCGCTGCGCGCCTGCACGCGCAGGGTTTCCTCGTCGTGCTTGCGTTCGGTGATGTCCTGCAGCGTGCCGGTGAGATGCGAGTTGAGCGGATCGCCGGCTTCGGCCTCGCCAATCACGCGCACCCAGAACGAGCGGCCGTCGGCGCGATGGCCCTGGACTTCCAGATCGAGGTTGCGGCCGAACGAAATCGCCTGCCCGAGCGAGGCGCGCAGGCGTTCGCGATCCTCGCTCCTCAGGCAGGCGAGCATGCCTTCGATGGTGTCCGGCGCCGGGCGATGTCCCAGGATGCGCTGCGCTTCCTCGGTGAGGTAGAGCCGGTCGGGCGTGACGTCCCATTCCCAGCCGCCGATGTGCGCCATGCTCTGCGCGCGATCGAACAGCGTGCTGTCGCGCTTGAGCGCGGTGACGTCGGAAAACAGCGACAACACCTGCTGCGGCTTGTCGCCGCCGGGCGGGAACTGCGGCACCGCGGTGACCGACAACCACATCAGCTGCTGCCGCGTGCGGTGGTACAGGCCGAGCAGGGTGCTTTCGATGATGCGACCGGTCTGCAGCGCGCGCGTGGACGGATAGCGTTCGCTCGGCAGCTCGCGCCCGCGCTCGTCCACGACCAGCCACTGGTCGGCCCGCAGCGCGTCGTTCACCAGTTCGCCTTCGCCGACGCCGAGAATCTTCATCGCCGCGACGTTGGCGTAGGTGATCTGCAGGTCCGCGTCCTGCACGAGGATGCCACGATCCACCGCTTCCATCAGCTCGCGATAGCGCAGTTCGGCGGTGTGGCGGCTGCTCAGGTCGCGCGCGACGGCGACCATCGCCTTGTGGCCGTCGAAGGTGAGCCCGGCGGTGTGCACTTCGACCGGAAAGCGCGTGCCGTCGCCGCGCATGTTGGTGACTTCCACGACATAGGTGTCGCCGCGATTGAGTGTTTCCCACACTGGGACCATGTGGTCCTGCGGCAGGTCGGGATTGAGCGTTTCGATCGGCTGGCCGACGATTTCCTCGCGCGGCCGGCGGTACGCATCCATGCCGGCCTTGTTGAGGTCGAGCACGGTGCCGTCCCACGCGATGATGCTCACCGGATCCGGGACCGCGTCGAACAGCGTGCGATACCGCGCGCGTTCGGCTTCGCATTCGGCCAGCGATGTCGCCAGCGCCGCATGCGCCTGCAGCAGCAGTTCGCGCGTTGCGGCGGGAAGGGCCTCGTCGCGGGCCGCCTCCTGCAACGCCGCCAGCGTGGAAGTCGCGTCCGCCGGAGTGGGCGGGGCGGTGTCCTGCGCGGGCGTGCGTCGCTTCATGTGGTCGACCGGTCAGGTGGTGGTCAGTGCCTTGCCGACCTTGCTGCCGGTTTCGCGCCCGAGTTTCGAGGCGAGCCACCGGCCGGTGTCGGCGAGTCTGGGCAGGTCGATACCGGTCTCGATGCCGAGGCCGTGCAGCATGTACACGACGTCCTCGGTCGCCACGTTGCCGCTCGCGCCCTTGGCGTACGGGCACCCGCCGGTGCCGGACACCGCGGCGTCCACCACCGCCACGCCTTCCTCCAGGCACGCGAGCACGTTGGCGAGCGCCTGTCCGTAGGTGTCGTGGAAGTGCACGGCGAGCGCGTTGACCGGCACTTCGGACGCGACCGCGAGCAGCATCGCGCGCGCCTTGCCCGGCGTGCCGACGCCGATGGTGTCGCCGAGGGAGACCTCGTAGCAGCCCATCTCGTGCAGCGCACGCGCGACGCGCACCACGTCGGTGAGCGGCACCTCGCCCTGATAGGGGCATCCGAGCACGGTGGAGACATAACCGCGCACGGCGACGCCGTCGGCGCGCGCGCGTTCCATCACCGGCGCGAAGCGTTGCAGCGACTCGTCGATGGAGGCGTTGATGTTCTTGCGGTTGAACGCCTCCGACGCCGCGGTGAACACGGCGATCTCGTCCACGCCAACCGCGCGGGCGCGTTCGTAACCCTGTTCGTTCGGCACCAGCACGGGATAGCGCACGCCGGGTCTGCGCTGGATGCCGGCGAATACGTCCGCCGCGTCGGCCAGCTGCGGCACCCATTTCGGGCTGACGAAACTCGTCGCCTCGATGCTGCGGAGGCCGGTGTCGGACAGCCGGTCGATCAGCTCGATCTTGTCGGCGGTCGCTATCGTCGCCTTTTCGTTCTGCAACCCGTCGCGCGGGCCGACTTCGACGATGCGGACGGAGGACTTCATGGTGGCCGGCCTCATTCGTCCTGCGCCAGCGCGACGAGCACGGCATCGGCCTCGACGAAGTCGCCCGCGGCCGCGCGCACCTGCGCGATGGTCCCCGCGCGCGGCGCCTTCAGGCTGAGCTCCATCTTCATCGCTTCGATCACCATCAGCTCCTGTCCGGACTCCACGGCATCGCCCTCGGCGGCCTTCACCAGCACCACGCGCCCCGGCATCGGCGCGAGCACGTGGTGGCCGGCGCTGCCGCCGCCGCTGCGCTCGTGGCGATACATCGGCACCCCCAGCAGGCGCAGGCGGCGTTCGCCATCGTGCACCACCAGACGCTGGCGACCTTCGGCCAGCGTATCCAGTTCGAACGTAAAGCGGCGTCCATGTCCGCCAATGCGCAGGCTGAGCGTGCCTTCCGGGCCGATGCGCGCGCCCTCGACCCGATGCGACTGGCCGGCCAGCTCGATCCGGTACTCGCCCGCGGCGCCTTGCGCGTGCAGTTCGACGCGGGTGTCGCCGTGCAGGAACGCCAGGCTGCGGTGGCCGCCGTGGCCCAGGCGCCAGCCGTCGGCGATGGCCCACGGCGAGGTCGGGTCGGTCGACGCCGCCGCGCGCGTACGGGTGTCGTGTTCCTGCGCGAGCAGCAGCGCGGTGGAGCCGGCAAGCAGCCGCTCCGTGATGTCTTCCTCGGCGGTCGCGAGGAACTCGTCGAGGTGGCGGTCGAGGTAGCCGGTATCGATCGTGCCATCCACCACCGCCGGATGGCGCGCGAGGCGTTCGAGGAATTCGATGTTCGATTTCGGACCGGCGATGTCGCACGACGCCAGCGCGCTGCGCAGCCGCGCGAGCGCGGCGGGGCGGTCGGCGGCGTGGACGATGAGCTTGGCGATCATCGGGTCGTAGAAGATGGTGACGGTGTCGCCTTCCACCACGCCCGAATCGATGCGCACACCCTCGCTGGCATGCGGGAGGCGCAACCGTTCGAGCCTGCCCGAACCCGGAAGGAAGCCCGCGTCCGGGTCTTCGGCGTACAGGCGCACTTCGATCGCGTGGCCGTCCTGCGCGATGGCGTCCTGCGCCAGCGGCAGCGCGTCGCCGGCCGCCACGCGCAGCTGCCATTCGACCAGGTCGAGCCCGGTCACCATCTCGGTGACGGGATGCTCCACCTGCAGGCGCGTGTTGATTTCCATGAAGTAGAAGCCGCCGTCCTGCCCGACGATGAACTCGACGGTGCCGGCGTTGACGTAGTCGATCGAGCGCGCGGCGAGCACCGCGGCATCGCCCATCGCACGGCGCAGGTCCGGCGTGAGGAACGGCGAGGGCGATTCCTCCAGCACCTTCTGGTAACGCCGCTGCGCCGAGCACTCGCGTTCGTTGAGGTGGATCGCGTTGCCGTGCGTGTCGGCGAAGACCTGGATCTCGATGTGGCGCGGTTTCTCGACGTAGCGCTCGAGCAGCACGCGGTCCCGACCGAAGGCGTTGGCGGCCTCGCGCTGGCAGCTTTGCAGGTTCGCCGCGAACTCGCCGCTCGTGCGCACGATGCGCATGCCCTTGCCGCCGCCGCCGTGCGCGGCCTTGATCATCAGCGGATAACCGATGGCGTCCGCCTCGCGTTGCAGGCGCTCGGGCGACTGGTCCTCTCCGGTGTAGCCGGGAACGACGGGCACGCCCGCGGCCTGCATCAACTCCTTCGCACCGGCCTTGCTGCCCATCTTGCGCATGGACGCGGCCTTCGGGCCGATGAAGGCGATGCCGGCCGCTTCGACGGCGTCGGCGAAATCGGCGTTTTCGCTGAGGAAGCCGTACCCCGGGTGCACGGCCTGCGCGCCGGACTTCAATGCGACCTCGATGATCGCCTCGCCGCGCAGGTAGCTGTCCTGCGGACGCGGGCCGCCGATGGGCCACGCTTCGTCCGCCTGGCGCACGTGCTGCGCGTCGGCATCGGCTTCGGAATACACCGCGACGGTGCGGATGCCCAGGCGCCGGCAGGTGCGGATGACGCGGCAGGCGATTTCGCCGCGATTGGCGATCAGGACTTTGTCGAACAGGCGGTGCTGGGGCATGGGGTCACTCGGGACGGTGGCACACGGCTTCGATGTTGTTGCCGTCGAAGTCGATCACGAAGGCGCCGTAATAGTTCGGGTGGTAGTGCGGTCGCAGGCCCGGGGCGCCGTTGTCGCGTGCACCGTGCTGCAGGGCGATGGCGTGGAATTCGTCGACCGCCGCGCGCGAGGCCGCGACGAATGCGATGTGCACGCCGGTGCTCGGCGTGTCGCCGGTGCCGATCCAGAAGTCGGGCTTCTTGTCACCGAAGCCGCAGCCTTCGTAGCCGCCGCTTTGTTCCTTCGTCACGTCCATGACGATGCCGTAGTCGAGCACGCCGAGGATGCGCTCGTAGAAAGCGCGCGAATGGGCGTAGTCGGAAACGGTGATACCGGTGTGGTCGAGCATGTCGTTTCTCCGTAGTGCTTACTGGCACCAGCGCGGCTTGCGCTTGTCGAGGAACGCCGTGAGGCCTTCCTGTCCTTCGTCCGATACGCGCAGGCGCGCGATCAGCGCGGCGTTGTCGTGGTCGAGCCGGTCGCGGTCGCGTTCGAATGCCACGCGCCGCACCAGCGACTTCGCCTGCGCGCTGGCGTGCGGGCCGGCCTTCAGCAGCAGGTCGACCTGACGCTGCACCGCGGCGTCGAGCGCGTCGCCTTCGACGACCTGGTGCAGCAGGCCGATCTCCAGCGCGGTCGCGGCATCGAAGATTTCCGCCGTGGCGAACCAGCGGCGCGCCTGGCGCGGGCCGATGGCATCGAGCACGTACGGCGAGATCACCGCCGGCAGCAGGCCCAGCTTGCTTTCGGTCAGGCCGAACTTCGCGTCGGTGGCGGCGATGGCGATGTCGCAGCAGGCCACCAGCCCGACGCCGCCGCCGAACGCCGCGCCCTGCACGCGGGCGACGGTCGGGCGGGGCAGTTCGTCCAGGGTCCGCATCAGGCGGGCGAGGGCGAGGGAATCGGTGCGGTTGGCCTCCTCGCTGGCGGCGGCCATGCCGCGCATCCAGTTGAGGTCCGCGCCGGCCGAGAACGAGGGCCCTTCGCCTTCCAGCACCACCACCCGGACGCTGTCGTCCTCGGCCACGGCCTCCAGCGCGCCGGTCAGCGCGGCGATCAGCATGGCGTCGAAGGCGTTGTGCAGCTCCGGACGATTCAGTCGCAGCCGGGCGACGGGCCCTTCGCGCAGGTTCAACAGCGGATTGGTCATCGGCCGGAATGCTTGTTGGAGTCTGGCGAATGATAGCCGGTGCCTTCCAACGGCCATGCTGCAACCGCGTTCGGCGGACCGGGTGCTACAATTGAGAACGATTCCCATCTTGTCGGCCCGTCGCCCCGCGGCGGACCGGCCCACAGGTGAACCTTGAAGCTGTCCGAACTGCCACGCCGTACCGCCGCCACCGTCGACGCCGTCGAGGACCTGGCGCCCAACGATGCGATCGCGCGCCGCCTGCGCGAGCTGGGCTTCGTGCGCGGCGAACGGGTGGAAGTGATGGCGGCCGGGCCGGTGTCGAAGGAACCGCTGCTGGTGCAGGTCGGCTTCACCCGTTTCGCGCTGCGTCGCACCGAAGCGGCGCGGGTACGCGTGTCGCTCGACGCCATCGTCGACGGAGCGATCGCATGAGCGCGGCGGAAGGTGCGGTGAAGGGCGTGGCGGCCGTGCAGAGCGCCGCGGCGCATAGCGTGCGCGTCGCGCTCATCGGCAACCCCAATTGCGGCAAGACGGCGCTGTTCAACCAGCTCACCGGCAGCCGGCAGAAGGTCGCGAACTACGCCGGTGTCACGGTGGAGCGCAAGGAAGGCCGCTTCCACGCGCCCTCGGGCCGCCATTACGCGGTGCTCGATCTGCCGGGCGCCTACAGCCTGCACGCGGCGAGCCTGGACGAAGCGGTCGCGCGCGATGTCTGCCGCGGCTTCTATCCCGGCGAACCCGCGCCGGACGTGCTGGTGTGCGTGGTCGATGCGACCAACCTGCGCCTGCATCTTCGTTTCGCGCTGGAAGTGCGCGAACTCGGCCGGCCGATGGTGCTCGCCGTCAACATGATGGATGCCGCCAAGCGTCGCGGCATCGAAGTCGACCTCGCCGCGCTGGAGCGCGAACTCGGCGTGCCCGTCGTGCCGACCGTCGCGGTGCGCAATGGCGGCGCGCGCGAGCTCGTCGCAATGCTCGACCGCGTCGCCGGCAAGCTGCACGAACCCACGTCGCACCTGCCGGCCGAGCTCGTCCACGACCCCGACGCGCTGCACGCCGAAACGCGCCGCCTGCTGTCGCTGGCCGTGACCATGCCGCGCCGCACCGCCGAGGTGGACGACGTGCTGGACAGGTGGCTGCTGCATCCGGTGATGGGGCTCGTGTCGTTGGCGATTGTCATGTTCCTGATCTTCCAGGCCGTGTACGCCTGGGCGACGCCGCTGATGGACCTCATCGAAGGCGGCACCGGCCTGCTGGGCGAGACGCTCGGCAACGCGTTGCCCGATGGCCCGCTGCGCAGCCTGCTGGTCGACGGCATCATCGCCGGCCTCGGCAGCGTGGTGGTGTTCCTGCCGCAGATCCTGATCCTGTTCGCCTTCATCCTCGCGCTCGAGGAATCGGGCTACCTGCCGCGCGCGGCGTTCCTTCTGGATCGCCTCATGTCGAAGGCGGGCCTGTCCGGACGCTCGTTCATCCCGCTGCTGTCGAGCTTCGCCTGCGCTGTCCCGGGCATCATGGCGACGCGCTCGATCCAGGACCCTCGCGACCGCCTCGCCACCATCCTGGTCGCGCCGCTGATGACGTGCTCGGCGCGCCTGCCGGTGTACGCGTTGCTGATCGGTGCCTTCATTCCGCAGCGGCAGGTCGCCGGCGGTTTGCTCAACCTGCAGGGACTCGTGCTGTTCGCGCTGTACGCGGCCGGCATCGCCAGCGCGCTGGCGGTGGCGTGGATCATGAAGAAGTGGCGACGCGACAAGAGCGAGCACGCGCTGCTGCTCGAACTGCCGTCGTACCGCATCCCGCACCCGCGCGATCTGCTCATCGGCCTGTGGGAACGCGCGTGGATCTTCCTGCGCCGCGTCGGCGGCATCATCCTCGCGCTGACGATCCTGCTGTGGTTCCTGCTGTCGTTCCCGGCGGCGCCGGCCGGCGCGACGGGCCCGGCCATCGACTACAGCTTCGCCGGCCGCATCGGCCACGCGCTGACGGCGGTGTTCGCGCCGGTCGGCTTCAACTGGCAGATCTGCATCGCGCTGATTCCCGGCCTCGCCGCGCGCGAAGTCGCCGTGTCGTCGCTGGCGACCGTGTACGCGCTGTCGGCCGCCAACGACGAAGCTGCCGCGCAGGCGCTGTCGCCGATCATCACCGGCTCGTGGTCGCTGGCCACCGCGCTGTCGCTGCTGGTGTGGTTCATCTACGCGCCGCAGTGCATCTCGACGCTGGCGACGATCAAGCGCGAAACCAACTCCTGGAAGCAGGTGGCCATCGCCACCGGCTATCTGTTCGGACTGGCGTACCTGGCGTCCTTCGTGACGTACCACGTCGCCGTGGCGCTGGGCGCGGGCTGACGATGGACGCCGGCCTGCTCGCGCAGTACGCGATCATCGCCGTGGCGGTGGTCTTCAGCGCGTGGTTCGTCGCGAAGCGGCAGTTCCCGAACGCGGTGCGCCGCTTGCGCCTGGCCATCGCGGTTCCGATGGTGCGTGGCGGGCGCGCGCCGTGGATGCAGAAACTGGGTCGGCAGATCGCACCGCCGGCGATGTCGAACGACGGCGCGTGCGGCGGATGCAACAGCTGCGGGCCTTCGGAGCCCAAGCGGCACTGAGGCGGCGCTACTGAGGCTGCTCGCAACCCCTCTCCCGCAAGCAGGAGAGGGGCAGGTTGCGAGCCGACGGGTTCGAGCGGAGCTAGTGCTTCCGCCGAGCCCGATACCCACGCACTTCGACGGCCTCGACTTCCAGCGTGAACGAGCGCTCCTCGCCGTTGAACAACGCACCCACGCCCATCACCTGGCGCTCGATTTCCTCGCCGTCCGCGTTGCGGATGGTGAGTACCACCGAGTACTCCAGCGCGTTGTCGCCCGGCGGCGGCTTGATCGTGCCCTCCACGCGCAGCGGCACCGACCGCAGCTGCGCGGATTGCGCGGCGTCCGGATCGAAACGCAGGTGATGCCGGCACGAGGGACAGACGTTCGCGCTTTCCAGGATCGTCGTCTTACAGTGCGGGCACGTCCGCGTCGCGCCGGGTGTGCCGGGGCGCGCGAGGCTCATGACGCGGCGGACGCCTCGGTCTTCGGTTCGCCCTTGTCGGCCTTGTCGTGCTTGTCGGACTTGCCGCTGCTGCGGGCGTCGCGATCGTCGAAGCCGAAGTCGACCTGGCCGCGCATGCGCGAACCCGGGGCGATGCTCACCACGCCGGCCTTGATGTCGCCGACCACCACGCCGCCTTCGAGCAGTTCGACGTGCTGCGCCGACTCGACGTTGCCTTCCAGCTCGCCGGCGATCACGACCTTGCGCGCACGCACGCCGCCGTTGACCTTCGCGCCGACTTCGATGGTCAGGTCGCCTTCGACGTGGACGTCGCCCTTGAAGCGGCCGGCGATGCGGATGTGGCCGGCGCCGTTGATCTTGCCTTCGATCGACAGGTCGGCGGCGATCACCGATTCCTTGCCTTCGCGTTCGGCAGGACGCGGGTTCGACGCCTGTGTCGGCGCGGGCGCGGGTGCAGCAGCGCTGGTGGCGGCGGGCTTGGGCGCGCCGAAGGAGAACTCGTCGCGTGCCGGTTCCTTCGGCAGCGCGGACTCGGTGGGATTGGACGGGGCAGGGCCGTTGTCGCGCTTGGGCGTGGAGGGCTGTGGGGAATTGAAAATCGCCATGACGCACTTCCTCGATTGGCAGGGGCGGGGCAATGCACGGGGGTGCAGAGATCGGGGTGCAACCCACCCGAGGCTACGCCCGCCAATTCACCCTGCGTGTGACTCGCCTCACCCAATCGTCGGCTGGTTGGGCTCGTTCATTTGCGGATCACCTCCCTGAATCCGAAGCAGGCCGCCTGCAGCCGGGAGGGCGTTACATGCGGAACACGCCAAAGCGCGTGCTGCCGTCGCCCGGCGCGCTTTCGATGGGCGCGTTGAAGCTTGCAGAAAGCGCAAGGCCGAGCACGCGCCGCGTGTCGGCCGGATCGATGATGCCGTCGTCCCACAGGCGCGCCGTCGCGTAATACGGATTGCCTTGCGATTCGTACTGCTCGCGGATCGGCGCCTTGAAGGCATCTTCCTCCTCGCTCGACCACGTTTTGCCGGCGGCCTCGATGCCGTCGCGCTTCACCGTCGCCAGCACGCTCGCGGCCTGCTCGCCGCCCATCACGCTGATGCGCGCGTTCGGCCACATCCACAAAAAGCGCGCGCCGTACGCGCGGCCGCACATCGCGTAGTTGCCCGCGCCGAAACTGCCGCCGATCACGACGGTGAACTTCGGCACGTGCGAGCACGCCACGGCCGTCACCATCTTCGCGCCGTCCTTCGCGATGCCGGCGTTCTCGTATTTGCGCCCGACCATGAAACCGGTGATGTTCTGCAGGAACACGAGCGGGATGCCGCGCTGGTTGCACAGTTCGATGAAGTGCGCGCCCTTGAGCGCGCTTTCGGCGAACAAAATTCCGTTGTTGGCGACGATGCCCACGGGATAGCCATGCACATGCGCGAAGCCGGTGACCAGCGTCTTGCCGTAGCGCGCCTTGAACTCCTGGAACTCGCTGCCGTCCACCACGCGCGCGATCACTTCGCGGATGTCGAACGGACGGCGCGTGTCCTTCGGCACGATGCCGTACAACTCGCCGGGCGGATACGCCGGTTCGCGCGATTCGCGCACCGCGACCGGCAGCGTCTTGCGGCGGTTGAACGTGCCGACGATGTCGCGCGCGATCTGCAACGCGTGGCGGTCGTCCTCGGCGAAATGGTCCGCCACGCCCGAGATGCTGGTGTGCACGTCGGCGCCGCCGAGCGCTTCGGCGTCGACGACTTCGCCGGTGGCGGCCTTCACCAGCGGCGGGCCCCCGAGGAAGATCGTGCCCTGTTCCTTGACGATGATCGATTCGTCGCACATTGCCGGCACGTATGCGCCGCCGGCGGTGCACGAACCCATGACGACGGCGACCTGCGGGATGTTCTCCGCGCTCAACCGCGCCTGGTTGTAGAAGATGCGGCCGAAGTGTTCCTTGTCGGGGAACACCTCGTCCTGCAGCGGCAGGAACGCGCCGCCCGAATCGACGAGGTACACGCAGGGCAGGCGGTTCTCGCGCGCCACTTCCTGCGCGCGCAGGTGCTTTTTCACCGTCATCGGGAAGTACGTGCCGCCCTTGACCGTCGCGTCGTTGGCGACGATCACGACTTCCTGGTCCATCACGCGACCAATGCCGCAGACCATGCCGGCGGCTGGCGCCGCATCGTCGTACATGCCTTCGGCGGCGAGCGGTGCGATTTCCAGGAACGGCGAGCCCGGATCGAGCAATGCGGCGATGCGGTCGCGTGCGAGCAGCTTGCCGCGTTCGGTGTGCTTGGTGCGCGCCTTTTCGCCGCCACCGCCGGCTGCGCGTGCGAGGCGGGCATCCAGTTCGTCGACCAGCGCGCGATGGTAGGCGACGTTGTCCTGGAAATCCTGCGAGCGGGGATCGATGTTGGAAGTCAGTGCGGGCATCGATGCAGCGGCGTGCGGAAGATGCGGCATCAGACCATAAAGCGCAGGCTTCGGCCAATTGCGCGGGTCGTGTCGGCGGCGCACAGGCGTCGTGATGGGGCATCACGCCAAAAGGAAAGGCCCGCGCGAGCGGGCCCTTCCCATGGAACGTATCGCGGCCTGGCGGCAGCGCCTTACTTGCGTTCGGCGGCTTCCTGCTCGGCCTTCTCGGCGGCGTTGTCGGCCTTCTCGGCGACCTTGCTCGCCGCATCGGCGGTGGCCTGTGCGGCGTCGGCAGTGGCGGCAGCAGCGCCGGCCGCAGCGTCGTTGGCGACTTCGCGCGAACGCTCCGCCGCGTTGTCCACCGCGACGCTTGCGCGGTCGGCGGCTTCGCTCGTGGCGGCAGCGGCGGCTTCGGCCGATTCCTGCGCGGCGTTGGCGGAGGCGTCGGCTGCCTGGTGGGCAGCGTCGGCGGCTTCGGCCGCTTCGCTCTGCGTGTCTGCCTGATGGCAGGCCGACAGCGACAGCGCGGCGACGGTCATGGCAATGGCAGCGTAAAGCTTGGTGTTCATTGGGTTTCTCCGATTGACGGGGTTGGGTCCCAGCCGGGGCGCACGATGCCAGCGGGCGCGCGAAGAAAAAGTCATCGTCCGGTCGCGGTGCGTCCGGGCAGATGAATCACGGAGAAACCGTCGGGGCTCTCAGCAGGGCGGTGGCGTCGTGCCGTCAGCGACGGCGCGCGTTCGATTCGTGCACTGCACGCGATGCATCGCGCATGCGTCCGCAGGACCGTGTCGCTGCAAATCAATCGCACCAAAAGAAAAAGCCGCCGGAATCCGGCGGCTTTTTCGAGAGGAAGTCACTCGGGCAATTGCTTGCCCGCAGTGATTACTTCTTCTCTTCCTTCGAAGCTTCAGCAGCCTGGTCGGCGGCGTCAGCAGCCTGGCCGGCAGCGTCAGCAGCCTGCGAAGCGGCGTCGGCAGCAGCGTCGGCAGCGGCCGGAGCAGCAGCGGCGGCGGTGGCGTCGGCCGAAGCGGCGGCGGCGTCAGCAGCCTGGGCAGCGGTGTCGGCAGCGGCCTGGGCAGCGTCGGCAGCAGCGGCGTCGCCCGAAGCAGCGGCGTCGGTGGCGGCAGCAGCGGCTTCGGTCGAAGCAGCGGCGGCGTCAGCAGCGGCTTCGTCAGCCTGCTTCTGGTTCGAGCAGGCGGCCAGAGCGGCAACCATAGCCAGGGCGATCAGCGCCTTGTTGAAGGTCATGATTTTTATCCTCGTCGTTTAGTTAGGCAACGCGCAATTGCGCGTCAATAACATGATGACAAGCCGGTGACGCGTGTCAAGCGGCTTGGCCGGTTTTTTTTAGGTAATGCGTTCTTAACGTCTTATAACAGCTCGATGGCGACAGCGGTAGCCTCGCCACCCCCGATGCACAGCGATGCCACGCCCTTCTTGACGCCGCGTGCACGAAGCGCGTGCAGCAACGTCACGACCAGACGCGCACCACTGGCGCCGATGGGATGCCCCAGGGCAACAGCGCCGCCGTTGACGTTGAGCTTCTCGTGCGAGATGCCCAGGTCCTTCATCGGCGCCATGGCCACACAGGAAAACGCTTCATTGACCTCGAACAGGTCAACGTCCTCGACCGACCAGCCGGCCTTGGCCAGCACGTTTGAAATCGCTTTCACCGGCGCGGTGGTGAACCACTCGGGCGCCTGCGCGTGGCCGGCGTGCGCGACGATGCGCGCAAGCGGCTTCAGTCCGCGCTTGCCGGCTTCCTCGGCGCTCATCAGCACGGCGGCGGCGGCGCCGTCGGAAATCTTGGAAGACGAGGCGGCGGTCAGCACGCCGTCCTTGCCGAACGCCGCGCGCAGCGTCGGGATCTTCGCCAGGTCGATCTTGCCCGGCTCCTCGTCGGTGTCGACGACGACCTCGCCCTTGCGACCCTTGACGGTCACCGGCACGACTTCGTCCTTGAACGCACCACCGCTCACCGCGGCCTGCGCGCGACGTGCGCTTTCGGTGGAATACGCATCGAGCGCTTCGCGATCGAAGCCGTACTTCTCGCACGCCATGTCGCCGAACACGCCCATCGCCTTGCCGTCGTACGGGTTGGTCAGGCCGTCCCACGCCATGTGGTCGAGGAACTCCGCGCTGCCGTAACGGATGCCGGTGCGCGAGTTGTTGAGCAGGTGCGGCGCATTGGTCATCGACTCCATGCCGCCGGCCACGATTACCTGCGCCGAGCCGGCCTTGATCAGATCGTGCGCGAGCATGATCGACTTCATGCCCGAGCCGCAGACCTTGTTGATGGTGGTGCAGCCGGCGGAGGTGGGCAGGCCTGCACCGAGCGCGGCCTGGCGCGCGGGCGCCTGGCCGAGACCGGCCGGCAGCACGCAGCCCATGATGACCTCGTCGACCTGTTCGGCGGCGACGCCGGCGTGCTCCAGCGCACCCTTGATGGCGGCCGTGCCCAGCGCGGGGGTCGGGACGCCGGTGAACTGGCCGAGGAAGGAACCGATGGCGGTGCGCTTGGCACCGACGATGACGACGTCGCTCATGGGAACTCCAGCAGAAGACGGACTGTGACCGCGCCGGCGCGGGCCGGAACCCGCCGATTATGCGGGGGCGTGCTGCGCCGCGGCAAACCGGGGTCGGGCGAGCTTCAGCAGGTAAAGCGCCCGACCGCGCCCGGGCGGCCCCTGTCGCTGGAACCCCAACGGCTCATAAAGGGAAGGAACGCCCGTCCAGACGAACGCGCCGCCCTGACGCTCGCCGGGATCGAGCGATTGCGGGTAGGCCTCCACTTCCTCAGCCCCCTGCTGCCGTGCCAGGTCGATGGCGCCGGCCACCAGCGCCCGCGCCACGCCCCGGCCCCGCCACGGCGCGGGGACATACAGACAGTTGAGCGACCACGTCGCGGGCGACCATGGGCGCACCAGCGCCTTGCTTCGCTCGACACGCGGGAAGTCCGCGCGCGGACCGATGGCGCACCAGCCGACCGGCTCGTCCCCATGGAAGGCGAGCACGCCCGATGCCTTCCCCGAGTTGACCAGTTTGCGAAACGCGGCGCGGTTGGGTTCGCCCTTCGCCGCGTCCCACGTGCGTCCACCCATCGGCACGCGCCACCACATGCACCAGCAGCCGCCGCATGCGCCGCGCGGGCCGAACAGCGTTTCGATCGTGGTCCAGTCGTCGCGGCGCAGGGACCGGGTGTGGAGCGCGTTCATGGCGTTCATCGATGTGCGCGAATTGTGGCGTGTGGCGTGGATCTCATCACCGGATCGTGCGTACCGATTGTGGACGATCCGGTTTGGGTCAATACTCGTTTTTCGCGATCGCTGGGGAGCGATGCGATCTTTACGGGGAGCGTCATGCAATACACGCAGAAGGAATTGGTGACCGCGATGCGCAGCGTCCTGCTGTGCACGGGGCTGATGGGTCTTGCCGCCTGTGGCGGCGGTGGTGGCGGCAACGTTCGCGAAACGCCGCCGCTGTACGGGCCGCAACCTCCGACTGCGCCGACGACGCCCCCTCCCACGACGCCCACCGCGCCCGTGGTCAGCACGCCCAATCCCGCCTACAGCCAGCACATCGCACTGACCAACACGGCGCCGGCGCACCAGGCCGGTTTCACCGGCGCAGGGCTGCGCATCGGCGTGCTCGACAGCGGCGTGATGCGCAACCACCCGGCGCTCGCGCCGCGCGTGGTGGCGAACTTCAACTACGTGTCGTCCCCGCCGAACAACCTGCAGGTCGATGACGTGCTCGGCCACGGAACGGAAGTCGCGCAGCTCGCCGCCGGTACGCCGTTCGGTGCGTGGCCTGGCGGTATCGCGCCCGGCGCGCAGATCGTGTCGGCGCGCATCCTCGCCGACAAGCCGCCGAGCGATGACGGCAGTGGACAGGGCAATGAAGTCGATGGCGAACTGGGCCTGCGCGAGATCCACCAGCAGCTGATCAGCAGCGGCGTGCGGATCATGAACAACTCCTGGGGCGGCCTGTACTGGACCAACACCGTCGCGACCAATCCGATCGCCGACGAGTACCGCCCCTTCGTGCTGGGCAACAACGGCCTGGTGGTCTTCGCCACCGGCAACGACGCGCGCGCGAACCCCGACAGCATGGCCGGACTGCCAAGCCAGCCGGGCCCGAACGGCACGTTGCCGGCGGCGGACCTGGAACGCGGCTGGCTCGCGGTGACCGCGGTCAATCCGAACAACGTGCAGCAGCTCGACGTCGGTCCGGACGGCGCCGTCTACGCGAACGCATGCGGCATCGCGGTGCGTTACTGCCTCGCGGCCCCGGGCACGACGGTGTTCACCGGGGCCACCGACGGCCCGACTGCGCCCACGTACTGGAAGGGCTCGGGCACGTCGTTCGCCGCGCCGCAGGTGTCGGGTGCGGCGGCGCTGGTGTGGCAGGCCTTCCCGTACTTCACCAACGACCTGGTGCGGCAGACGCTGCTCGGCACCGCGACGGACCTCGGTACGCCGGGGCCGGACGGCATCTTCGGCTACGGCCTGCTCAACGTCGGCCGCGCGATCAACGGACCGGGTCGTTTCGACTGGGGCGAGGTGTCGGTCGACGTCGGCGGTACCAGCCGTCCGTGGAGCAATCCCATCGCCGGCAGCGGCGGGCTTCGCAAGCGCGGCGCGGGCACGCTCGCGCTGACCGGCGCCAACACCTACACCGGCCGCACCACGGTCGAGGCAGGCATCCTCGAAGTGCAGCGTGCGATGCCGGGCGGCGCGACCGTGCAGGGCAGCGGACGCCTTCGCCTTCGCGCAGGCCTGCAGGGCAATCCGGTGTCGGCCAACGTCGGCTCGCTCGACAACTCCGGCACCATCGAATTCCTCGGCGGCGATACCGCGCAGGGCGCGACGTACGCCATGTCGAGCTTGCGCAACAACGCCAGCGGCGCGATGGAACTGCAGATCGGCGCGCACCTGGACGTGTCCGGCACGGCGACCCTGGGCGGCGAACTGCGACTGACCGGCCGCGCGCCGAACTACATCATCGCCACGCCGAGCATCAACACGCCCACGCGCGAGACCTTCCTCAATGCCGCCTCCGTGAGCGGCACGTTCGCGACGGTCACGTGGTCGCCGTTCGTCGCCGGTTCCGTCGCGTATGCGGCGACCGACGTCTCGCTGCTGCTGTCGCGTGCCGATGTCGCCACCACCGCGTCCTCGCTCGGGCTGACGGCCACCTCGCTGTCCAGCGCGCAGCGCATGGAAGGTGCGATGGACCAGATCGACGCGAGCATCGCCAACGGCGAAGGCGCCAGCAACGACGTGCTCGCCGGCGCGATCGCCTTCCAGGGCACGCCCGACGCCGCCGCGGCGGAACGTTCGCTCGCCAGCCTCTCCGGCGAACTGCACGTCGCCGACGCTTCATTCGCGATGATGGCGATCGAAGGCAACCGTCGCGCGCTGGAATCGCGTATCGACGCGCTGCAGGAGGCGCCGCTCGGCGGCGCCTGGTTCGACGACCTGGACTCGCAGCGTGCGCTCGCGCGTTTCGACATGCAGGCCGAAGGCTGGATGGCCGGCCAGGATCGCCGCCTCGGCGCGCTTACCGTCGGCGCCGCGCTCGCGCAGACCGAAGGCTGGGCGCATCACGAACAACGCTTCGATCGCGAACACAACCGCCAGCTCGAAGCGCAGTTCTACGCCAGCTACGACCTGGGGCAGGGCTACCTGCTCGGCAGTCTCGCCGTCGGACGCATGCAGCGCTGGACGCGTCGCGACGTGCTGCTCGGCGTCGACGCGTTCCGCCTCGGAACCGATTACGCGCAGCGCTACGCGAGCGTCGGCATGCAGGCCGGCCTGCCGATGCACGTCGGCGAAGGCCGCATCACGCCGTACGTCGGCGTGCAGAACCTCCAGCTCGAGCGCGACGGTTTCAGCGAGAACGGCGCATCCGGTTTCGGCTTGAGCGCCGACGGCTCGTCGATGCGCGTCAGCCAGGCGCTGCTCGGCGCGCGCTATGCGACGCAGTGGAGCATCGGTTCGGCGCAGTGGGACCTGCAGGCGCGCATGGAATGGCAGCGCCTGCTGTCGCAGTCCGGCGGCGACGTCCAGGCGCGTTTCACCGCGCTCGACGTGTGGTCGCCGATCGTGGGCGGGGCGCTCGATCGCGATGTCGGCGTGCTCGGCTTCGGCGTCGGCACGTGGTTGCGCAACGGCAGCCGCCTGAGCCTCGACCTCGATGCACGCAACGACCACGGCCAGACCTGGACGCAGGCGATGCTCAACTGGTCTGCGGGGTTCTGATCCACCGATAGCAAAACGGCCGCCCCAGGGCGGCCGTTCTGTTTTCAGTGCACACCGCCGAGGCGGGCAGATCGGCTCAATGCCGCTCTTCGAACAACTCTCGGCCGATCAGCATGCGACGGATCTCGTTGGTGCCCGCGCCGATGGCGTAGAGCTTCGCGTCGCGCAGGATGCGGCCGGTCGGGAATTCGTTGATGTAGCCGTTGCCACCCAGTGCCTGGATGCCTTCCAGCGCGACCTGCACTGCCGCTTCGGACGCATGCAGCAGGCACGAGGCCGCATCGACGCGGCTGCGATGGCCCGCGTCGAAATCGCGGCCCACCTGGTAGGCGAACGCGCGGCTGGACTGCAGCGCGGTGTACATGTCGGCGATCTTGCCCTGCATCAGCCCGAAGGTGCCGATGGCCGCGTTGAACTGCTTGCGCTCGCGCACGTAGGGCAGGGAGATGTCGAGCGCGGCCTGCATCAGCCCGATCGGCCCGCCGGTCAGCACGAGCCGCTCGGTGTTGAGGCCGCTCATCAGCACCTTCACGCCGCGGTTCACTTCGCCCAGCACGTTTTCGGCCGGAATCTCGCAGTCCTCGAACACCAACTCGCAGGTGTTGGAGCCGCGCATGCCGAACTTGTCGAGCTTCTGCGCGGTGGAGAAACCCTTCATGCCCTTCTCGACGAGGAACGCCGTCATGCACTGGCTGCCCGCGTCCTTGCCGGCGGTGCGCATGTAGACGATGAGCACGTCGGCCTCGGGGCCGTTGGTGATCCACATCTTGTTGCCGTTGGCGACCCACACGCCATCGCGAAGCTCGGCGCGGCAGCTCATCGAACCGACCACGTCCGAACCCGCACCCGGCTCGCTCATCGCCAGCGCGCCCTTCCATTCGCCGCTGCACAGCTTCGGCAGGTACTTCTGGCGCTGCGCTTGCGTGCCGTTCGCGTAGAGGTTGCTCACGCACAGATTCGAATGCGCGCCGTAGCTCAGGCCCACCGAACCGGACGCGCGCGAGATCTCTTCCATCGCGACCAGGTGCGCGAGGTAGCCCATGTCGCTGCCGCCGTATTCGCCCGGGACGGTCATGCCGAGCAGGCCCATTTCGCCGAGCTTCGGCCACAGGTCCTGCGGGAACCAGTTCTCCTCGTCGATCTGCGCTGCGCGCGGTGCGATCTCGGCCTCGGCGAAACGTCGCACGGCATCGCGCAGGGCATCGATTTCGTCACCGAGAGGGAAAGGGCGCATGGGAATCCTGTGTGTGGCGGAAGGAGGACGCGTGGCAGGCCGACGCGCGATGCGTCAATTCTAGGGGCGCGCGGTGAAACGGTCGTCGTGCGGTGCAATAAAACCGCCGGGCCAAGGGCCTGGAAAGCAGCGCGCCCCGCCACCGTACGCAACGGTGCGGGGCGCGCCAGAGCGGGCGTGCGGTCGCGATCAGCCTTCGGAATGCACCAGCGGACGGCCGTTCAGCGGCTGCACGTTGCGGTTGTTGTGGCGGTAGTGCGCCAGGAACGCGTCGATCTGCCTGCGCGACATCGCGACCGGCGTCGGCAGCACGTACCACTCGACGTTCTCGGTGAGCGGCGGCGTCGTCAGCGAGCCCAGGTAGTGGTAGTAGCCGCGGTTCGCCGGCAGTAGCGCGTCGATGTCGACCTCTTCCGGCGCGTGCTTCGCGTGCGCGAGGTTGTCGAGCACCGCCTGCGCCTGCGCGTTCGGCTTGCCCGCTTCGTACATCACGCCGACCACGGCGAGCCGGCCGTCCTGCGCCTTGAACACGTAATGGCCTTCGAGCGGGTAGTGCTTGCCGTCGAGGGTGTGTTCGCTCGCGGCGTGGAAATGGAACTGCGCCAGCGTGAAGTGGCGGCCGCGGATCGTGGCCTGCGTCGAATGGGTTTCGACTTCCACCGCGTGGCCGTTGTCGACGGCTTCCATCGGCGCGTGCGTGTGCTCGAACACCAGCGCCTGCGGCTCGTCGTCGCGTGCGGAGACGGCGTCATGCGTGACGATGTCGATGGGCGACTGCGCCATGTCGTGCGCGGATTGCCACTGGTCCTGATGGTCGTAGTCGATGCGGCCGTCGCCGGCATGCGCGACGAAGGCGGCAGTGAGGAACAGCGCGGCAAGGGGAAGGGCGATGCGCATGGCGGCGACTCCGATGGGGGGAAGGCCACTGTGCGCCGACGGACTTGCTGCGTCTTTCGGAATCGCCTGAAAAAAGAGCCGTTTGTCGGTGACTTTGGTGGTATCCAGCGCCCCGTTATTCCGTCAGCCCGGCGGACGCCGGACGCAAGCGGTCTGGCTCGAACGTCACCTTTGCGCGTCATTCCCGCGAAGGCGGGAATCCAACTGCAAGCGCATCACGCCATTCGTAGGAGGTGATACGTCGGATGCATGGATCCCCGCCTGCGCGGGGATGACGGTAAAGAACGCGGGGATGACGGTAAAGAACACCGCGACGCATCGGCGCACCCAAGCGGAAAAAAGAAAACGCCCGGACAAGCCGGGCGTTCTCGACATCAGTCCGAACCGCAAGACGGAATTAATGCCCGCCGCGGATGCGCCCCTGGAAGCGCGGAGCCGAACGGCCCAGCGGCAGCTTCAGCTTGCCGATCGCGGTGATGCGCTCTTCCGCCAGGCGGTCGGCCGCGCGGTAGGTCGGGATCGCGTCACGCTCGGCGATCTCGAAGATGCGCGCGAGGTTGTGGTAGATCGTGCGCATCATGCGCATGGCGCGCTCGCGGTTGTAGCCGTCGAGTTCCAGCGCCACGTTCATCACACCGCCCGCGTTCACCGCGTAGTCCGGTGCGTACAGGATGCCGCGCTTGGCCACTTCGTCGCCGATGGCGTTGTTGGCCAGCTGGTTGTTGGCCGCGCCGCAGATGACCTTGGCCTTCAGGCGGGGCAGGGTGCCTTCGTTGACGGTGCCGCCCAGCGCGCACGGCGAGTACACATCGGCCGGCACGTCGTAGATCTCGTCCAGGCCCACGGCTTCCACGCCGTATTCCGAAACGGCCTTGTCGACCAGGCCCTTGTTGATGTCGGTTGCGAAGATCTTCGCGCCGCGCTCCTTGAGCAGCTTCACGAACTCCATGCCGACATGGCCCAGGCCCTGCACGGCGTAGGAGTACTTGCCGACTTCCTCGTCGCCGAAGCGCTTGTTCAGCGTGGCCATCAGGCCCTGCAGCGTGCCGTACGCGGTGAACGGCGACGGGTCGCCCGAACCGCCGTGGACCTGGTGCACGCCGGTGACGTACTCGGTCTCGCGGTACACGTATTCCATGTCGTTGACGTCGATGCCGACGTCTTCGGCCGTGATGTAGCGGCCGCCCAGCGATTCGACGAACTGGCCGAACGCGCGGAACAGCGCCTCGGACTTGTCGGCGGCCGGATCACCGATGATCACCGCCTTGCCGCCGCCGATGTTCAGGCCGGCGACCGCGTTCTTGTAGGTCATGCCGCGCGAGAGGCGGAGCACGTCGTTGAGCGCGTCCTGCTCGGTCTTGTACGGCCACATGCGCGTACCGCCGAGGGCCGGACCGAGCACGGTGTTGTGGATCGCGATGATGGCCTTCAGGCCCGCGTCCTTGTTGTGGCAAAACACGACCTGCTCGTGGCCGAAGGTGTCCAGCGTTTCGAAAATCATCGGGTGCTCCGCTGTTGGCGCGAGAGGTTGCGCGTCGCGCTTTACGCCAACTGTGATGGGTAAGTCGTTGAATCGAAATGGAAATGCCGCTGCAAGTGGGGTCCATGACCCCGCCGCAGGCGCGACAGTCTAATCCAATCGGCCGGGAGGGACAGGCATGCCGACGGACGGCTTGGAGGGCGCCGCCCGTTCAGTAACTTCCGTTCAGAAGCGCCGGTACGGGGCCTGCCGCAGCCAGAGCGTCGCCAGCCATTTCTCCCCGCGCTCCACGGGAAGCCCCGCGTGCAGCGAATCCGGGTCGGGCGTGCCGTCGGCGTGCAGGTTCTCGAACACCACCGCGCGCCCCGGCCGCGGTTCGACCTTGAGCCCGGCAACCGGAAACTCGGTCTGCCCACCGGCCTCGACCGTGTTGAGGTACACGCAGATGGTGCGCAGGCGATTGCCGGCGTCGGGGCGATCGCGTTCGATCGAACTGGGCGGGCGGTAATCGCGATGCGGACGATACTCCTGGCCGGGTTCGTAGCGCAGCACCACCAGGTGCTCGGCATGATCCAGCGGCAACCCGGCGGCGGAGGCCATGCGCAGTTGCACGCAGCGCAGCGCAAGGTCTTCCAGGATCGCGTCGAAGGCGGCGTCGCTGCTGGTGCGGATCTCTTGCTCGAACGGCAATCCCGTTTCCGGATCGACCGTGCGCGAGCGCTGCAGATGCGTTTGGGCATTGGCGATCAGCAGCCGGCATTCCTCGGCGCTGAGCAGGCCGTCGACGGTTGCGACGTTCGGGCGCGCGGATTGCGCCGTGAGCGCGACAGGCTGCAGCACGTCTTCCATCGACAGCACGCCCGGCGCGGAGGCGTTCGGCGCGTAGTCCGGCACCACGATCTCCGGCAACGGCCCGATGCCGATCGCCTGCAACTGCGCGCGCAGATCGGCGGCGGCTTCGGGCTGTGGCGTGTCGCCTTCGCCGCGCCTCATGCGCTCGACCAGCAGCCGCGCCGCGACCACGTCGCCCAACCCGGCGCCGCGTTCGAGCAGTTGCAGGCAGCGCAGCTGGTCGGCGGGATCGGCCTTGCGACCGAAGTGCACCGCAGCCGCGCGCAGGGCGGGCGGGTAATCGGCGCGCACGGCACGCAGCACGCGCTCGTTGATGCGTCCATCGCGCGGCAGCGTGCGCCCGCCGAGCGACATCAGCGCCAGGAAATACGACGCGATCGGGCTTCCCGCCGATTCGGCGCGCAGCAGCCACTCGGCCGCGCGCACGGGTTCCGCATCGCAGCCGACGCCGTACATCAGCATGCGGGCGTATTCGATCTGCGCGTTCGCCAGTCCGGCTTCCGCTGCGCGGCGGTGCAGGGTGAACGCTTCGTCCAGCTCGTGCCGTGCGACCAGCGCCGAGGCCAGCTGGTACAGCGCCTGAGGCGCGCCGTCGTGTGCGCGGCGACGAAGGTCGAGCAGGGCGGCGTCTTCGTTCATGGCGGCTCGCGGGATCGGAGGGCGAGTGTAGCCAGAAAGGAAGTTCGACTTTGCCGAACGGGTCGATTGCTGCGGTAGCACGGTGTCCCCAACCAACGCGATCGCGACGTGCCGGCATGCGGGCGGCGTCGTGTCCATGAACCAGCGTCATCCCGGCGAAGGCCGGGACCCAGGCCCGCAGCTTCGAAAGCCGCGAGTGATTCGTATGAACGCGTGACCGCCTGGATCCCGGCCTTCGCCGGGATGACGAGCTCCTGTAGCCCGGGTAAGCGAAGCGCACCCGGGGTAGGTGGCCGGCGACCCCGGGTGCGCTGGCGCTTACCCGGGCTACAAAGGCCAAACGCCACGCCCGTCAATCCCGCGCCGCACAACAAGCCCCTAATCCCCCTCGGGCTACAATACGGATTCGATCGTTTCCGTATCTGAGCGCAATGAGCACCCCCGCCAGCAACCTCCCCGAAGCCGCCTCCGAGACCACGCCGCTGCGGTTCGTCACCGCCGCCAGCCTGTTCGACGGGCACGACGCCGCCATCAACATCATGCGGCGCCTGATCCAGGGGCAGGGGGCGGAAGTCATCCACCTCGGCCACAACCGCTCGGTCGAGGACGTCGTCCGCGCCGCGCTGCAGGAAGACGCCGACGGCATCGCCCTGTCGTCCTACCAGGGCGGCCACGTCGAGTACTTCAAGTACATGGTCGACATGCTGAAAGAACGCGGCGCCGGCCACATCCGCGTGTTCGGCGGCGGCGGCGGCACGATCACGCCGGAAGAGATCCGCGAACTCCAGGCCTACGGCGTGGAGCGCATCTACCACCCCAACGACGGCATGCACATGGGGCTGGTGGCGATGATCGAGGACGTCGTGCGTCGTGCCGGCGATGCCCGCAAGGCCGCGCAGCATCCCGACAAGTCGGCCGACATCGACGACGAGATCAGCATCGGCCACACGCTCAGCGCCATCGAGGAGGGCGTGTTCGACGAGGCCCAGCTCACGCACCTGCGCAAGCAGTGGCAGCTCGCCGGCGGCAAGACGCCCGTCATCGGCATCACCGGCACCGGCGGCGCCGGCAAGTCGTCGGTCACCGACGAACTGCTCAACCGCTTCCTCGCCAGCTTCCCGGAGATGCGCATCGCCGTGATCTCCGTCGATCCCACGCGCCGCCGCACCGGTGGCGCGCTGCTGGGCGACCGCATCCGCATGAATTCGCTGCGCAGCAAGCGCGTGTACATGCGTTCGATGGCCACGCGCCGCCAGCACGCCGCCACCAACACCGTGCTGAAGGACTGCATCGGCTTCCTCAAGGGCCTGGGCTACGACCTGGTCATCGTGGAAACCGCCGGCATCGGCCAGTCGGATTCGGAAATCGTCGACCTCGTCGATTTCCCGATGTACGTCATGACCAGCGACTTCGGCGCGCCGAGCCAGCTGGAGAAGATCGACATGCTCGACTTCGCCGAGCTCGTCGTGCTGAACAAGTTCGACAAGCGCGGCGCCGAAGACGCGCTGCGCGACGTGCGCAAGCAATGGAAGCGCAACCGCGTCGCCTTCCAGACCAAGGACGAGGACGTCCCGGTCTATCCGACCATCGCCAGCCAGTTCAACGACCCCGGCATCAGCTGGATGTTCGCCAACCTGTGCCGCCTGCTGCGCGACAAGCTGTCGCTGCCGGCCGAAAAGTGGACGCCGCAGATCGACACCTCGCTGAAGGAACCGCGCGCCACGGTGCTGATTCCGGGCAGCCGCGTGCGGTATCTGGCTGAAATCGCCGAGCAGGGTCGCGGCATCAACGCGCAGATCGAAACGCAGGCGGAAATCGCCGATCGCGCGCAGAGCTACTGGCAGTCGCTCAATGGCCTCGGCGACGACGCGCTGCCGAAGGCGCTCGATCTGTACGCGGCAGATGCCCTCACCAGCGGCGGCGACAAGACGCTGCTCACGCTGCGCCAGCGCTACAACGACGCCGTGCAGTCGCTCACGTCCGAGGCGCTCAAGCTCCTGCGCGAGTGGCCCGCACGCCTGAAGTCGATCACCGACGAAGTCAACGAATATCAGGTGCGCGACAAGACCATTCGCGTCGAGAACTACCGCGAATCGCTGAGCCACCAGAAGATCCCGAAGATCGCCGCGCCCACCTACAAGAGCTGGGGCGAGCTGCTGACGTTCCTGCAGAAGGAAAACCTGCCGGGCTACTACCCGTACACCGGCGGCGTGTATCCGTACCGCCGCACTGGCGAGGATCCCATCCGCATGTTCGCCGGCGAAGGCACGCCGGAGCGCACTAACCGCCGCTTCCATTACCTGTCCGTCGGCCAGCCGGCCGCGCGTCTTTCCACCGCGTTCGACAGCGTCACGCTCTACGGCGAAGACCCCGCCGTGCGCCCGGACATCTACGGCAAGATCGGCAACTCCGGCGTCAACATCGCCACGCTGGACGACATGAAGAAGCTGTATTCCGGCTTCGACCTGTGCGCGCCGAGCACCTCGGTGTCGATGACCATCAACGGCCCGGCGCCGATCATCCTGGCGATGTTCATGAACACCGCCATCGACCAGCAGGTCGAGAAATACCTGCGAAGCGATGACGCGCGCTGGACGGACGCGCACGAAAAAATCGACGCGCTGTTCGAAGGCCGCAAGCGCCCCGAATACAGCGGCATGCTGCCCGAAGGCAACGACGGCCTCGGCCTCGGCCTGCTGGGCGTGACGGGCGATCAGATCATCGACGCCGAGACCTACGCCAACATCAAGGCGCAGACGCTGGCGACCGTGCGCGGCACCGTGCAGGCCGACATCCTGAAAGAAGACCAGGCGCAGAACACCTGCATCTTCAGCACCGAGTTCGCCCTGCGCATGATGGGCGACATCCAGCAGTACTTCGTGGACAAGAACGTCCGCAATTTCTACTCGGTGTCCATCAGCGGTTACCACATCGCCGAAGCCGGCGCGAACCCGATCAGCCAGCTCGCCTTCACGCTGAGCAACGGCTTCACCATCGTCGAGTACTACCTCGCGCGCGGCATGAAGATCGACGACTTCGCGCCAAACCTGTCGTTCTTCTTCTCAAACGGCATGGACCCGGAATACACGGTGATTGGCCGCGTCGCCCGTCGCATCTGGGCGCGTGCGATGCGCGAACGCTACGGCGCGTCCGCGCGCAGCCAGATGATGAAGTACCACATCCAGACCAGCGGCCGTTCGCTGCACGCGCAGGAAATCCAGTTCAACGACATCCGCACCACGCTGCAGGCGTTGTACGCGCTGTTCGACAACTGCAACAGCCTGCACACCAATGCGTACGACGAAGCCATCACCACGCCGACCGAAGAAAGCGTGCGCCGCGCCGTCGCCATCCAGATGATCATCAACAAGGAACTGGGGCTCAACTTCAACGAGAACCCCTGGCAGGGCAGCTTCATCGTCGACAAGCTCACCGACATCGTCGAAGAAGCGGTCTACAAGGAGTTCGAAGCCATCAGCGAGCGCGGCGGCGTGCTGGGCGCCATGGACACCATGTACCAGCGCGGCAAGATCCAGGAAGAGAGCCTGTACTACGAGCACAAGAAGCACGACGGCACGCTGCCGCTGATCGGCGTGAACACCTTCCTCCCGAAGGACCACGGCGGCGACATCGTCACCGAGATCGAACTGATCCGCTCCACCGAAGGCGAAAAGGGCCAGCAGATCGACAACGTCGCCGGCTACCAGGGCAACCGCAACGGCTATGCGCCGGAAGGGTTGAAGGCGCTACAGGCGACGGCGCGGGAGCGGCGGAATGTGTTTGCCAGTTTGATGGAGGCGGTGAAGACGCATAGCCTTGGGCAGATCAGCCATGCGCTTTATGACGTGGGTGGGGAGTATCGGCGGAATATGTAACCGGAACTGGCAACTCTGCTTGAGTCAAACGGAGGAGTGATGCTTCAAGTCGTTGGGTTGCATGGATTCAAATCGTTCTATGGAACAAAGTCAGTATCCTTTGGGAGCTTGACCATTCTTGCCGGCGCTAACAGTTCCGGTAAGTCGTCGCTCATGCAGCCGCTTCTCCTCATGAAACAAACCTTGGAGTGCCCATTCGATCCAGGCCCACTCTTGCTCGAGGGGCCGAACGTCCGCATTACCTCTGCTGATCAGGTCCTTGCTAGGCAAAGAACCGCAGGCGAGGACAGGGTGGGCGTCGTTGTTGGGCTGCGCGGTGCACCTATGTACTCTGCGTTGTTCAAGAAGGCTCCAAGAGGATTCGCGCTTTTCGAACAAACGCTTGGCAATCCGCGTCGGCCTAACGACAAAGGCGTGGCCCTTAAGGAGGGGGTTTCCCTAAGCGTCAAGAGCGATGAGATACAGGCGCTGTCGAAGCTAAACAACATGGTGCGCGCGTGGTCTCAGATCAGTCGAACAAAGAAGCCAACGTTCGGTACGGTCCGAGATCGCTGCTTCATAGGGCTGTCCGTTGACATTGAAGGAGGCGATGCAAGCAATAAGCCGAACGTTGATATCGATATCGCTTCGTTCGTTGCGGAAGCGCTTAAATCGCTTATACATATCCCGGGGCTGCGAGGGAATCCGGAGCGTACATATAAAACAACGGCCGTAGGTAGCAGTTTCCCTGGTACTTTCGACAATTATGTCGCCAGCGTTATTCAGTCCTGGCAGGCAAAGGGTGCCGTGGAACTGCGCCAGCTAAACCAAAATCTAGCCCAAGTCGGTTTAAACCCCGGCGTGAGCGCTACCGAAGAGCTGGATACGCGTGTCGCAATTGAAGTCAGTCGAGTAGCTGGTGTAAGCGCGATCGATGATCGAGTAAGTATCGCAGACGTCGGCTTAGGTGTTTCGCAAGTATTACCATTCTTGGTTGCTCTACTCGTCGCACGTCCCGGACAGATTGTCTACGTTGAGCAGCCTGAGCTCCACCTACATCCAGCGTCGCAATATCGGCTTGCCGAGGTAATTCAGCATGCCATTGTGAGGGGCGTTCAGGTGATCATGGAAACGCATAGCGCGATTCTGATTAGAGGCGTGCAAACTCTGGTCGCTCAGGGGCGTATTGAATCCGATCAAGTTGTATTGAACTGGTTCTCTCGAAATGAGGGTGGCGCAACTCGTGTCGATTCGAAAACACTCGATAAGGATGGTTCGGTCGGTAGTTGGCCCGCTGACTTTGACGAGGTCAGTTTGGCCGCAGATACGGCCTATTTGGACGCCGTTGCCGAAGTCCATGGCCAGTCTCTGTCTGAAGAGCAACTATGAACTTCACAGTTGATGCGTGTGTTGTGCGCGCCTCAGGTGAAAGTGGATCTGGTGCATCGTCAGTCTGCCGGAGTGCGCTGCTAGCCCTCTCGCATAGGAGCGTCAGACTGGTTTGCTGTCCGACATTGAAGGATGAGTGGCGAAGGCATGCGTCACGTTTTGGAACGGCCTGGCTCGCCAGCATGGCGTCGAAAGGGCTGCTTCGTTATGTTTCGTTGAATGCGGTCCATCAAGCTGGAGTCGTCAACGCGATCGCAACTCTCCCGCCGTGCGACACTCCCGTGGCGATGAAGGATGCGCATTTAGTTGTGAATGCTATATCAAACAATGCAACCGTCCTTTCGTTGGAGGTTCGTTGCCGAGCTAAGTTTCATCTCGCATGTGCAGCGTATCTCGCGCTCGGCGCGAAAAGTGGGGCGCTCACGTCCTGGGTCGTCTGGCTGTATGTTGTTCTCTTTGTCGGCGCGGCATTCTATTGCCTGGCACGTCACGACACGCTCGTTACAGCCGAACGGGCGATGGAACGCTGGATTCGACTAGCTCCGAGAGTGGAGCGCGAAAGTCCCCACGCAGTGGCGGACGCACCGGCGACTTCTTCTCCCGCATTGCGGGCTGCAAGTGCACCCTCATGCGACGCATCAGCGTGATCCTAAGGACGGCCCACGGGTCGTCGGGGGGCGTTTACGGGAGTTGAGACATGACGAAGAAGGACATCCACGTGGCGCCGCACAAGGACGGCTGGGCGGTAAAGAAGGAAGGCGGCGAGCGCGCCAGTTCGGTTCGACGAGCTCGATTGGAATGTGGCCGCGTGTCGATTGCTCGGATGCGTGCACCGCGCCGCGTTGAAACGGTGATGTGGACACGAAGAGCCCGTGCGCAAAGCCGCCCAGCGTGAGCGCGCCCAGAAATGCTCTTACCTGCTCCACCTCTATCGAGCGCCGCTGTCGTTTTACTTGCACTCCGATCTTCCTGTCGTCGCAGCCATACAGAACTACATCGATGCCTCCATCATTGGTGTACGCCGTCACCTCGGACCTGAACCCGATGTCTCTGAAAACGCTCGCTACTGTTTCTTCGTAGACCCGAGGATTCAACAAGTACCTTGATTCGTATCGCCTGCGTAGGAATTTCCTGACTTCTGTCAAAGGCTGATCGATGTCACTAGTGTCCAGCTCCATGAGGATCGAGGCGCAGACCAGGTACAGCAACCAAGCCTGGGAACCGGCAGCAAGGAGGATTGCCTTATCTATCGCTACCCACCAACCGCACATCGGGCAGATGTGAAGCGCCGACGTTCTGGCTGACATCTCACCGCGAAGCCTTAGATGGGGCTCAGCATTTGTGAAGCCCTCGCGTCGCAGGTAGTCGGCATTGGCCTCGTGGTGCTCGGCAAACTGCTGATAGCCGATTGGCCATCTCTCCTCGTCGCCGATGTATTCGAGTGCGCGGAAACCGCAATGAACGCATTCGACACTGTCGATGGGAATATTTCCGTACTTGTACGTCTCAAATCGAATATCAAAATCGGTATCGATGTGCAGCGGGGCCATGTGGTAGCGCATCGTGACGCTCCTATGTGCTGGCAGTTCGCGGCCTGAGCTTACCCCTTCGATTATCGATGCACGTGCATGCGGAACTGATGGGTCCACGCCATGGCTACGCGTAGAAAGGCACGATTCGCCGCCTTCTCGCGGAGGCGGGCCGTCAGCGCCCCCCGTGACTATCGACATTGCCGCCTTGGCGCCACGCACGTCTAAAGTCATATGAACGTGACAGAACGCCTGCCGCCCGGCGGGCCGCCCGCCCAACCAGGAGCCATCCGATGACGACCCGCCGTGACCTGCTCAAGTTCAGTGCGCTTGCCGCCGCTGCCGCGACGCTTCCGTCGTTCGCGCTCGCGGACGAGAAGGCCAAACCCGTGGGCCGCGCGAAGAAGCCGCTGGACATCCTCATCCTCGGCGGCACCGGGTTCACCGGGCCGTTCCAGGTGAACTACGCACTCGCGCGCGGGCACAAGGTGACGCTGTTCAACCGCGGCAAGCGGCCGTCGCCGGAGTGGCCGGGCGAGGTGGAGCAGCTGTTCGGCGACCGCAACACGGGCGACCTCAAGTCGCTGGCCGGTCGCAAGTGGGACGTGTGCATCGACAACCCGACCAGCCTGCCGTTCTGGGTGCGCGACGCCGGCAAGGTGCTGGCTGGCAATGTCGGGCACTACCTCTTCATCTCGACCATCTCCGTGTACGCCGACGGCAGCACGCCGGGCATCGACGAGGACGACGCGCTCGCCGTCTACAAGGGCCGTGACGCGATGGCCGAGACGCAGGACTCGCTGCGCGCCGACATCGAAAACCTCTACGGCCCGCTGAAGGCGCTGAGCGAGGCCGAGGCGCGCAAGCAGTTCGGCGAGCGCGTGACGATCGTGCGGCCCGGCTACATCGTCGGCCCGCGCGACGAGACCGACCGCTTCACTTACTGGCCGCATCGCGTCGCGCAGGGCGGCGAAATGCTGGTGCCCGGCGACGGCGCCGATCCGGTGCAGGTCATCGACGGTCGCGACCTGGGCGAATGGATGATCCGCCTTGCCGAAGCGGGCACGCTCGGCACGTTCAACGCCGTCGGCCCGGAGAAGCCGCTGACCATGGACGGCATGCTGCGCGCGTGCGAGCGCGCCACGGGCGGGAAGCCCAAGTACACCCACGTCACGCCCGAGTTCCTGGAAGAACAGAAGGTTGCCGAACTGCCCATCTGGGTGTCGCGCAAGGCGGGCCCGTTCGCCGGCTATGGCGCGGTGAGCAACGCGCGCGCGATCCAGGCGGGCCTGACGTATCGCCCGCTCGAAACCACCGTGACCGACCTGATGGCCTGGTTCCGCAGCCAGCCCGCCGAACGCCAGGCGACCCTGCGCGCCGGCATCACGCGCGAGCAGGAAGCGGCACTGCTCAAGGCGTGGCACGCGCGCAAGGCGTAGCGCACGGGGCATTTCGCCGCTACTCCGCGCGACGGCGGGTGACGGCACAAGGAACACCGACGCATGGCGCCGCGGCTGCCCGCGGCGCCTGAAAACCGCGGCGGCGCGCGCCAGCGCGAGCGATCGCCGGGCCGTCCGCACGCCCGGCGACCACCCCTGTCCACCGCTCCCCAACTGCGCTAGCGTTGCTGGCACAAAGGGGAGAAAACATGCCAGGGATCCGGATTGCCGTCGCAGGCGTCGCGCTGGGGAGCGCGATGCTGTTCCAGCCAACGCACGCCATGCCACCGCCGCCGCCCACCGTGCCGACGCCTGTCGCGCCGCCAGCGGAGTTCGCGGATTACATCGCGCAGGTCCGGCTCGCAGACGCGATGCCGGACGAGGAGGCGCGCTGCAACGCGCATCCGGACCTGCCCGGCAACCAGTGGCTTGCTGGCGCGGCGCAGGGCCGTTGCGCGATGTTGCGCGCGCCGGCGCTGACGCTCGACAAGATCGACTCGCTGCTCGCCACTCCTGCGGGCGTGGCCGCGCTGGAAAGCGGGTTCGCGGGGCTGCTGGATGCGCACTATCGCGATCCCGCCCAGCGCGACCAGATCTTCATCGCGGTGCGCGTGTTCGACAAAAGGCCGCGCGCCGGCGAAATCTCGCAGCGCTGGCTGCAGGCAGCGCCGGAAAGCGCATTCGCGAAGTTGGCGGCCGGTGCGCACTTCGCCGCGGCCGGGTGGAGCGAGCGCGGCACCGCGGTCGCCTCCCGGACGTCGCCCAGGCAACTGGAGCGCATGCACGGCTATTTCGCCCAGGCCATCCCGCTGCTCACGCAGGTGCTGGAAATCGAACCGCGCCTCACCCCTGCCTGCACCCGGCTCAACGCCATCGGGCGCCAGAGCTCGGATGCACTGGAGACGTTCGCGGCCACGCACTGTCGGAAGACCGATCCCGACTCGTACTTCGTCGAAGGCGAACTGATCCGCGCGGCCGAGCCGCGATGGAGCGGGTCGCACGAGGCGCTGGAGCGCGCGGTCGCCTTCGCTGCCTCGCGCACGGAGCACAACCCGGCGCTCGGCGTTTTCCTCGGTGATGCGGCGGGGTACGAGGCGTCTGCGGCGGACAGCCACGGTGAGGTAGTCCAGACGCTGGTGGCCGCCGCGAACATGGGGCCGAACCCGACGCTGTTGGCCGATGCCGGCAGTGGCTACTGGGACATCCGCCAGCACTGGCTGGCGGTCGTGTATTACTCGCAGGCGCTGCGATTCGAGCCGAACGACGCGTGGAACCGCTATGCGCGCGCCGGCCTGATGACCGACCACTTCCGCGATTACGACTGGGCGCGTTCGGACATGCGCATCGCCCTGCAGAAGGAACCGGACGAACCCAGGTTCCTCCTGCTGATGGGGGACATCGCCCGCGTGACGGAAACGAGTGCGGCCGCGCGCGATTACTACCGGCGCGCGATGGAGGGCGATTCGCGCGGCGAGGCGATGCTCCGGTATTGCCAGACGTTCCTGACTCCGATGATGCCGAAGGAAGCGGATGCCTGTACGCACGATCTGGTGACGGAGTTCGCGAACTCCGCATCGGCCTGGCTCACCCGCGCGCGGGCGTTGGCCCCGCACGATGCCGATGCCGCGTTGGCGGCGCTGGAGCAGGTGAAGGTCCTGGCCGACCCGCAGAAAAGTTTCGATCGGCGAACGGTGGTCCGCGCACAGGAACTCGAGGAAGAACTGAAGGCGCGGTCTACGCAGACGCCTGTGCGACCCGCGGGCAGATAGTCGTGCGTGCGTGGGTGCCGATCATGCGCTGCAGCAGCCCGCGATGTTTCGGTCGCGCGGCGCTGCCGATATCGTGCGACGTGCTGCAGGAATCGGCCGCGCAGCGCCGCGATTGGCTGGCGAGCACGTTCGCACTGATCGCGGAGGCCGCATGCTGAAGCCCGTCAGGAACCGCCGCAGCGACGCCCTCTCGCGCGTCGGCTGGGATCAGCTCGAAGCGCTGCTCGCCTCGTACTACCGCAGCGAGGGCTACGACGTCGAACACGTCGGCACGGGCGCCACGGCGGCGAAAACCGACGGCGGCATCGACCTGAAGCTTCGCCGCGGCGAGCAGTTCGTCATCGTCCAGTGCAAGCACTGGAACGCGATGAAGGTGCCGCACAACGCCGTGCATGAGCTGCTTGGGCTGATGGTGAATCACGGCGCAACCGGCGCGATCCTCGCGAACAGCGGCGAGTTCACGAAGGCCGCCATCGAGGCCGCGCAGAAGCTCGGGCATGTGCAACTGATCGATGGCGACGAATTACGGATGATGCTCGGGCCGATCCGCGAGCCCGCGCCGGCGTTCGAGGTCCGCATCGGTGCGACCGATGGCATGCCCGCCGCCGTTGCGCGACGCGTCGGGGAGCGCCTGCTGTCGGCTGCCGAGGATCGCATTCGTTACGGCACTGCGGGGCGGGGGCGACGCGCCGGCGCGCGCAGCCTCATGGCCATGTTCGCGGTGAAGATCGCAGCTGCGCTGGTCTTTCTTGCGTTCATGGCGTTCATGACGCAGTACATCGTGCGGACGCTACAGAGCACGCTCGCCCCGACGGTACCGCGTGCCACGGTGGTGCCGGTTCGCGCGGCGACGCCCCAGACGGTGTCGCAGCCGTCCAGGTGACAGGCAGTCAAGTCGATCCTTGTAGGGAGGTCGTGGATGCGCCGTCAGGCACCTGGATCGACCACTGCGCTCGGACGACGCAACAACCGCCAGCCAGATCCAACCGCGAACAACAGCGCAGAGCGGAGGAAGCGATGAAGGTCATCGCCGACTCCACTCCGGAGCTGTGAACGTCGGGCACATCCACTCACGACCAAGCGCAGGGGGCGTCATGGACGGAGCAGGGCAAGGGGAATCGCAACCTACGCAATCGATAAGGGAAGCAACGCCCATCGACGTACCGCCCGACCTGTTGCGGCAGTACACCTACCTGGGCGACAAGTGCGACAGCTATTCGCGCAGTTCGTTCGAGGATTTCGGGCTGTTGTTCTCGACCGGCGCGATGGCCGCGTGGGTGCCGGTGTCGGCGCAGTTTCCCGCGGCCGCGCTCGGCCGATGGGCGCCGCTGACGGGCTTCGTCGCCATCCTGTTCTTCATCGCCATCGTCGGCACGCGAACGCTCGCCAAGCAGGCGCTGGTGCAGTACTACCTCTCGCACATCGCGCGCGTCGAGGCGAGCATCGCGCAGCGACTCGCGCCCGCTGACGCGGACGCCTTCGCCTTCGCGCGCCGCTGGCCGCAGTGGCAGGCGGCACATTACGAACCGCTGATGCAACGCTTCCTGCTGTTGTTCGCGCTGTTCCTGTCGACCGTGCCGATCGTCGCGTTGTGGCTCGGCTCGGGGTTCACGCAGGCGGCGATCTACGCCGGTTGCTTCCTCATCGCGGGCGGCATCTACGCCTCCGCGGCGGGCAGGCTGCGCGGCGCCGCGATGGGTGACGCCTGATGGAACTGGTGGAAGAACGGGTGAGCATCACCGACCTGGGCAGCCGCATCCTCAAGGTCAACCATGCGGGCGAATTCGGCGCCATCTCGATCTACACCGGCCAGATCGCGATGGCGCGGCTGCTGGCGCCGGAACTCGTGGCGGAGCTGATCGAGTTCCGATCGCACGAGCGGCGTCATCGCGAGATCTTCGGCGCCGAACTCGCCACGTGCGGACGCCGGCGCTGTCGCGGCTACTGGCTGTGCGGCCTCGGCGGACTGACGCTGGGATTGATGACCGGCGTGCTTGGCAAAGCGGCGATATCGGCCACGACGGTCGCCGTCGAGAGCGTCGTGCTCCGTCATCTGGAGCACCAGTTGGTCCTGTTGCGCGGCGTGGACGCGGCCGCGGTGGACGCCATCAACGCCATCGCCGAAGAGGAACGCGCGCACCACGACCAGGCCGCGACGCATGTGGACCAGCGCGGCGTGCTGTATCGCGTGCTGCGGCCCATCGTGTCGTGCGCCACGCAGACGGTGATCTGGCTGGGGATGAAGCTCTGAGCGTCGCCTCGCGCACGCTGGGCGAAACGCGCGCCATCGCGGAATAATGCCGCTTTCGCGCACTCGCCTCGCCCCATGACCATCGTCCTTACCGACTTCGCCCGCCCACGCCTGTTCCCGCGCGAGCCGCGGCGCAACACGATCCAGGACTGCACGCCGGAGCAGTTCGAACGCCATCTCAACGACGTGCCGCCGCTGAAAGTGCTCGACGGCTACGCGCCGTTCTGCAAGCTGCACGTGCATCGCAACTGGACGTCGACCAAGTGCCTGGCGGTGCCGATCACCGACGCGAACCGGCACCTGCTGCGGACCGACTACGACGCGCGCACGCGCGATGAGCTCCCCGTGCTGGTGCGCTGGTTCGAAGGCTTGGAACCGCCCGTGGCCGAATACCTCATCGTCATCCTCTACAGCCGCGAGCAACTGGCCAAGGAAGGTACCGACATCGACGCCGACTGGGGCGTCGTCGGCTGCATGTATACCGCCGAGCCGGAGGAAACACCGATGGCGCCCATCACCATCATGCGCAACGCGCTCGGCGTGGAAGAAGGCGGCTCCGGCGTGCGGCTGGACCGCGACGCGTACCTGCGCAGCGTGGCGTTCTGGCGCACGCACGCGAACTGGCGCGGCTGACGGATTCGCGCCTGTAGCCCGGGTAAGCGAATCGCATCCGGGTGGTGCGTACGGGCCCGCGCTGCAAACAACGCGACGCACGTCACGCCCCGCAACACCCGTCAGCCACCTTTACGCCCGTCTTACCCCTTCTTCACTCTCGCCGCGCCATCGCTCACCTCGAAATGCCTGCGTTCACCACGAACACAGGAGATCGACATGAGGAAGTCAGCCACCATCAGCGTGATGTCGCTCGCGCTGCTCGCATCGGGCGCGGCCATGGCGGCCATCACGCACGTGTCCGGCTCGGGCATCAGCTACGACCCGGGCATCGCGCTCGAAGCCGCACGCGCCGATGCCGTATCCAGGTGCAGCGCGCAGGGCGGCGAGCCGATCGAGGAGGTCTACAACCACCTCACGCGCGCGAACCAGTGGATCGCCAGCTCCGTCTGGTCGTGCGAGGTGCCGGACGCACCGTAGGGCGCTGCCATATTGCCGACGCCGCGCCCGCCGTATGGCGGGCGTTGCGCATGCGGCATGGCGAATGTCCCGATGCTAGAGTCCGCGTTCACCCCAAGCACCGAGCATCGCGCATGAACCACACGGCCCCGTATCCCATTGGCACCTCCGGCACGCCCTGGGGCGCGGCGGAGAAAGCGCAGTGGCTCGCCTCGCAGGTGCGCCGTCGCAGTTATGCCGACGAAGTGGTCGCCGCGGTGGACGGATTGCGCTCGACGTTCGACGTCGTCGAATACGGCACCGTGGAATACGGCGACGAACGCTTTGCGCTGCTTGCCATCCGCAGCCGCGACTGGAACGACGCCTTGCCGGTCGCGCTCGTCACCGGCGGCGTGCACGGCTACGAAACCAGCGGCGTACATGGCGCGTTGCAGTTCGTGCGCGAGCATGCGGCCGATTTCGCCGGCCGCGTGAACCTGCTGGTCGCGCCGTGCGTGAGTCCGTGGGCGTACGAGCGCATCCATCGCTGGAATGCGAACGCCATCGACCCGAACCGTTCCTTTCGCGACGACAGCCCCGCGCAGGAATCGGCGGCGCTGATGAAGCTGGTCGCGCCGGTGCGCGATCGCGTGCTGGTGCACATCGACCTGCACGAAACCACCGACACCGACGAGTCCGAGTTCCGCCCGGCGCTCGCCGCGCGCGATGGCAAGCCGTTCGAACCCGATGGCATTCCCGACGGCTTCTACCTCGTGGACGACAGCGAGAACCCGCAGCCGGAATTCCAGAAGGCCGTGATCGACGCGGTATCGAAGGTCACGCACATCGCGCCGGCGGACGCGCAGGGCCGCATCATCGGCTCGCCGGTGGTGGCGCCGGGCGTGATCGAGTATTCGCTGCGCAAGCTTGGGCTGTGCGCCGGCATCACCGACGCGCGCTACAAGACCACGACCGAGGTCTATCCCGACAGCCCGCGCGCGACGCCGGAACAGTGCAACACCGCGCAGGCCACCGCCGTTTGCGCCGCGCTGGAGTACGCGCTGGCGCATCCGTAATTCCATCGCATCGCATGACCGGTCGACCCCTCGAGACGCCACCATGCCCAATCCGCATCGCCGCAGGTTCCTCGCCGAAACCGCCATCGCGCTGGCCGCCGCGCCGTTCATCAGCACCAGCGCCACGCGCGATAAATCGCGGCAGTCGCGCAAACTCGGCGTCGCGATCTGCGGGCTGGGACGACTGAGCGAGAACCAGATCGCGCCGGCGCTGATGAAGACGCAGCACTGCCGGATCGCAGGCATCGTCACCGGCACGCCGGCGAAGGCGGCGGCGTGGCAGGCGAAGTACGGCATCGCCGACGGCAGCGTGTACTCGTACGACACGATGCATCGCATGGCCGACAACCCGGACATCGACATCGTCTACGTCGTGACGCCCAACGCGTTGCACGCGCCGCACACCATCGCCGCGGCGAAAGCCGGCAAGCACGTGTTCTGCGAGAAGCCGCTGGAAATCTCGGTCGAACGCTGCCAGTCGATGATCGACGCCTGCCGCAGCGCGGGCCGCCTGCTCGGCACGGCGTACCGCTGCCAGTACGACCCGCATCATCTGGAATGCATCCGACTGGTGCGCGAGGAAGTGTTCGGCAAGCCGACGATCGTGCAGACGGGCTTTGCGATCGACGTGGGCGATCCGACGCAGTGGCGCCTCAAGCGCGACCTCGCCGGTGGCGGCGCGCTGATGGACGTGGGCATCTACGCGCTGCAGGCCACGCGTTACCTCACCGGCGAAGAACCCGTGCTGGTGTCGGCGATCGAGACGAAGACCGACCCGATGAAGTTCGCGCAGGTCGACCAAACCATGGTGTGGACGACGAAGTTCCCGAGCGGGGTCGTCGCGTACTGCAGCACCAGCTACCAGGCCGGGCGCATCCAGAACCTGCGGGTGAACGCCGAGCGCGGCTGGTTCGAGCTCGACCCGGCATTCTTCTACGACGGCAACCACGGGCGTCGCAGCGACGGCAAGGAAATCCGCTTCCCGGAGATCGACCTGTTCGCCGCGGAAATGGACGATTTCGCCCGATGCATCCTCGAGAACCGCCCCACGAAAGTCCCGGGCGAGGAAGGCCTGCGCGACGTGCGCATCATGCAGGCGATCTACGAGTCGGCGCGGACGGGCAGGGCGGTGACGCTGACGTAGGCGCGTTTCGCCGAACCTGCAGCGAAGCGTGCAGTCGGCTCGTTGCGGTATCGTTCGTCACCCCCAACGAGACGCCTGCATGCTTCGCCAACGCCTCGCCGCCGCCGCCATCGTCCTGTCCGCCTTCGCCGCGCCGGTGTTCGCCGCCGAACCGATCATCGGCGCGTATTACCCGGGCGGAAACGCCGCGCGGTATCCCGTGTCGAACATTCCCGCCGACACCGTCACGCACCTGTTCTACGCCTTCGCGCGCATCGAGGACGGCCGCTGCGTGGTGGACGCCGACGCGCCGGCGCGTTTTGGCGAGCTGGCCGCGCTGAAGAAGCAGCATCCGAAGCTGCGCAGCATCATTTCGATCGGCGGCTGGGAAGCGGGCGGTTTCTCCGATGCGGCGTTGACGGACGAGAGCCGGAAGCGCTTCGTGTCCTCGTGCTTGGCGATGTTCTTCGATACGCATCGCGGCAGCTTCGACGGCGTGGATCTGGACTGGGAATTCCCGGTGTACGGCGGGCCGAAGGAAATCGCCGCGCGGCCGGAGGATCGCGAAAACGCAACGCTGCTGGCGAAGGAATTCCGCCGCCAGCTCGACGCGAAGGCGAAGCAGCGCGGGCAGGCATACCTGCTGACCGCGGCACTGCCGGCCGGTCGCATGCAGTCGGCTGGACCCTACGATCCGGCGAAGAGCTACGACCTCAAGGCGCTGGGCGAGGTGCTCGATTTCGTCAACCTCATGAGTTACGACATGGGCACCGCGTTCTCGAGCGTGTCCACGTTCAACGCGCCGCTGCGCGAAGTGCCGCAGGATCCGCTGCCGCCGGAGCTTCGCCGCGCGAACAACGTCGAAGGCGCGGTGGATTTCTACCTGCAGCATGGCGTGCCGGCCGACAAGCTGGTGCTGGGCGTGCCGTTCTACGGTCGCGGCTTCCGCGTGAAGCGGGCCGCGAACAACGGCCTGTACCAGCCGTACACCGAGCCCTATGCCGCCGGCGACTGGCGCGACATCCAGTCCAAGCTGCTGAAGGATCCCCGGTGGGTCCAGCATTGGCACGACGTCGCGCAGACGCCGTACCTGTTCAATGCCGACGAGAACATCTTCGTCAGCTACGAGGACGCGAAATCCATCGCGCTGCGCTCGCAGCTGGCGAAGGAGCGCGGGCTGCGGGGCGTCTTCATGTGGGAGATCACCGGCGACGACGACCAGCGCAGCCTGTTGAAGGCGATGGTGGCGCCGTTCGAGGCTAAGGGCGCGACGCCGGCGCGGTGAATCGCATGTGAAGCCGCACTCGCCGCAGCGGGCGCACAATGGCGCACCCCGCGAGCGAGGCGGCTTCCATGGCACATCCGACCGACGACACGGCGACGTTGCAGGCCCTGCTCGATCGCCTGGTGAAGTTCCGCCTGCCGCGCGCGATGGCGCTGAAGCAGCGCGTCGATGCGGGCGAGCGCATGAGCGATGCGGATATCGCCTTCATGAAGGAATCGCTGGAAGACGCGCAGGACGGGCAGCACTTCGTCGCGCGCAATCCGGAGTTCCACGCGCTCGGCGCGCAGCTGGTGCAGCTCTACGAGGAGATCGTGGAGAAGGCGACGGAGAACGAGAAGAAGGCGGCGGACGACGCGTGATGCGTCGTCCGCGTTCCGTCGACGTTACTTCGCCGGTGCGCGCGGCAGCGACGCGAGCGTCTGCGTGGCGACGGCGTCGAGGTTCAACTTGCCCGAGTCCTTCGCCTTGATCGAACCGCGGTAGAGCGCGCGCCACAGCACGCGGATGTCGGCGGGCTGGATCACTTCGACCTGCAGGCCACCCTCGACCGTATCGACGGTGTGCACCTTGAACGTCGGCACGCCCTCGGCGCCCTTCGACAGGATCTGCGAGCAGCCGTACGGGCCGCATTCCATGGCGCTTTCGCGCACCACGCCGCCCTGCTGCATGCGCTCGGTGACGCTGGTCTGCTGCACGTCCTGCACGCCGACACGGTAGGCGACGGCCAGGTCGGCCTTGCGCACATCGTCGATGCGGCGATAGCCCTTGGCCTGCAGCGCCTTGTCGAGCGACGCCTGGAGGCGCGTGCGGAAGGCGGGATCCTGCGCGCGCTTGTCGAGTTCGGCCTGCAGTCGCGCGGGCATCGGCACCCAGGCGTAGGTCGATCCGGGGAGCGTGCTCGCGCCTTTGGATACTTCGACCTGCGCCGTGGGCTGCTTGCGCGATTGCGCGGGCGCGGACGGCGCGAGGAGGGCGAGCAGCGTGCCGCAGACGAGCGCGAAGGCGAGCGTTCTCATGGTGCGTCCCCGACCGGAAGGTGGCGCCACTGTGGTGGCCGGTGCATTAGGACGGCGTGAGGCGGGCCCGGCCGTCCACGGCGCGCCCGCGGACGATGCGCTAGGTTGCCTGCATCGGCGAAGGAGGCGGCATGCGCAACCTGGATTTCAGCTCGTGGCAGGCGGTGCTGTCGACGCTGGTCGGACTGGCGGTGATCACGCTGATCGGCGTGGGCATCCGCCTGATGTTCATGCAGATCGTGCAGGCGCGGCGCGAGCGCGAGAACCGCCAGATCAACGAACGCCTGCGCACGTTGATCGCCGCGTACAAGACGCTCGGCGGCTCGTTCACGGGCGATCTTTCGGTCGATCCCACGCACCTGCGCGACGTGCAGCGGCGTGGCGGCACGGCCGGCGTGGAACCGGGCAATGCGGAGCTCGCGTGGCCGAGTTCGGACCGCTCGCGCCGCATCCGCGATGCGGTGGAGGCGGCGCTGTCGGACATCCTGCTGCTGGGCACCGACGAACAGGTGCGGCTGGCGGCGCGCGCGGCGTCGGAACTGGTCGCGGGCCGGCCGGTGCACACGGCGGAGCTGGTCGTGTCGCTGCGCGACTTCATCCGCGGCGTGCTCGACCTGGAGCCGGTGCCGGCGAACCTCGACCTGCCGAAACAGGGACCTAGTCGGCCGTCGTCGTCGTCGAAGGGAAAGGGCGAGGGCGGTCGCGAGGAAGGAAAGCAGGGCGGCCGCGGCGGCGGGATGGGCGGTGGCGGAATGGGCGGCGGGCTCGCCGCGGGCGGGCTCGGGATGGGGCTGGGTGCGGGGCTTACGGATGAGGCGGAGGAGGGTGGGCGGTAGGCGTAGCGCTGTACCGCCCAGACCGTTCAACGCACCCGCTCGTTACCCCTCCCCCCAACCCCTCTCCCGGTGGGAGAGGGGCTCAAGACGCAAGCATCGCTCTTCGTCATTCCAGCGAAAGCTGGAGCCCATGTTGCTTTGCGCGGGGCGTGTGTCTTGGAGCAGACGCGCAGCGCTGTACCGCCGCGGCCGTTCAGCGCATCCGCTTCGTTACCCCTCACCCCAACCCCTCTCCCGGTGGGGGAGGGGCTCAAACGCAGGCATCGCTCTTCGTCATTCCAGCGAAAGCTGGAACCCATGTTGCTTTGCGCGGGGCGTGTTCCTTGAAGCAAACGCGCAGCGCTGTACCGCCGTGGCCGCTCAGCGCCTCCGCTTCGTTACCCCTCACCCCAACCCCTCTCCCGGAGGGAGAGGGGCTTATGACGGCTCGACGTCGATGACGAGTGCAGTACCAACCCGCTTACTTCTTCTCCAGCGCCGCCACCGCGTCCAGCGTCTCCTTCACGTGCTTCTGCGGATTGAGGTCCGAATAGACGTGCGAGATCGTGCCGTCCGGTGCGATCACATACGAGGTGCGATCCGACCACTCCGGCTTCTTGGCGAGGATCGCGTCGTACTTCGTGGCGATCTTCGCGCCGGTGTCGGCGGCGACGGGGAACTTGCCGCCGCAATGTTCGGTGGACTTGGAGAACGCCGCGAGCTGGTCGGTGTTGCCGGCGGTGATGCCGATCACCGTGGCCTTTTCGGCCTTGAACTTGTCGATGGCCTCGGAGAACAGGTGCGCCTCCAGGTTGCAGCCCGGGGTGAAGGCAGCCGGGAAGAAATACACCACGACCGGGCCCTTCTTCAGCGCATCGGACAGCTTGAACGTGAACGGCTCGCCGGCGAGGTACGCCGGCGCGCTGAAGTCGGGCGCCTTCGCGCCGGCCTTCAGCGCGGCAACGGCGGGCGCGGCCAGCGCGACGGTGACGACGAGGCCGGCGACGGCCTGCTTCAACACTTGTTTCATGACGCGCTCCAGTACGGACGGGTGTCCATACGATACGGGTTTCGCGTGACGCGGGCCGCCGCCGGTCAGGCGCTCGCGCGCGCCGGCACCTTGCGTGCGCGCTTGACCGCATACATCGCCGCGTCGGCACGGGCGATGAGGGCGTCCGGGTCCGGCTGGTCGTCCCCGGCGACCACCGCGCCGACGCTGGCGCCGTCGTAATCCACCACCACGCGGCCCAGGTCGAAGGTGCGGCGCGTCGCCGCGGCCAGCCGCTCGCGGAAGGCTTCGACGCGGTCCGGCCCTTCGACGTGCGCCACCGTGCCGACCACCACGAACTCGTCCCCGCCCAGGCGCGCGGCGAAGTCGTCGGCGCGCAGGGCGCCCTGCAGCGTGCGCCCGATCGCCGCGAGGAAACGGTCGCCCGCTTCGTGGCCGTGGCGGTCGTTGATGGCCTTGAAGCCGTCCAGGTCGATGAAGGCCACCACCAGCGATTCGTGCTGGCGCTGGCAGTGCGCGATGCGGCGCGTGAGTTCGGCCATCAGCGCACGACGGTTCGGCAGGCCCGTCACGGTATCGACCAGCGCGCTCGCGGCCAGCGCCGCGTTGGCTTCCTGCAGGCGGTCGACCAGGCGTTCGCGCTCCAGCTGCTGGCCGATGAGGCGCGAGAACATCTGCAGGGCGCGCTGCGCGTCCTCGGGCATCGGCAGCGGGCGCGCACTGGCGGCGCACAGCGTGCCGTAGAGCGAGCCGTCCTCCAGCCGCACCGGCGTGCTGACGTAGGTCTGGATGCCCAGCGCCCGCGCGGCATCGGAATCGCCCCAGCGCGAGGGCACGTCGCTGGTGTAGGTGCAACCTTCGTCCAGCGCACGCTGGCACAGCGTGTCCGACCACGGCACGGTGAGCTGCTCGGGCACCAGCAGGCGCTGCGTGTTTCGGGCGAACAGCACGTGCTGCACGCCGGCGTCGGCGTCCACGGAGGTGAGGTAGGTCGATTCCATGCCGGTCAGCGTTTCCAGCACTTCCAGCAGCGGCCGTACCAGCTCCTCCAGCGAGCGCGCGCCGGCCACCGCGTCGGCGATGCGGGCGAAGGGGAGGGCGGTCACGGAGGCATTGGCGGTTTCCATGCGCGCATTATCGGCCGACTGGCCGCGGTATTGACTCCCCATCGCCGACAATCGGGCGATGTCGAATCCCTCGCCGAACCCCACGCCCAATCCCTCGCCGGCCCCGCACCGCAGCATCATCGGGCGCGTGCTCTGGCTGGTGCCGGTCCTCGCCGCGATGGGCTTGGCGTGGGCGCTCTGGTCGGGCCGCCTCCGCGTGCCGGAGGCCTGGAATCCATGGGCGCCGCTGCGCATCGACGCGCCCCCGGACCTGCTCACGCGTTTCAAGCTCGACCGCGCGGTCGCCGACCGCGTCGCGTGCCAGGCGGCGCTCGCGCAGGCCGACATGCGCCTGTCGCCGGTGGACGACCGCGTCACCGGCGAGCACTGCGGCTTCGCCAATGCCGTGCGCATCCAACGCACGAGCGTGGCGGTGGGATCGGACTTCACCCTGAGCTGCCGCACGGCGTTGTCGCTGGCGATGTGGGAACGCCACGTGCTGCAGCAGGCCGCGCAGGCGAACCTCGCATCGCGCGTGGTGCGGATCGAACATCTGGGGTCGTACGCGTGCCGCAACCTCTACGGCGAACAGGGACGCCGTCGCAGCCAGCACGCCACCGCCGACGCGCTGGACGTCGCGGGCTTCGTGCTGGACGACGGACGACGCGTGCGCGTCGTGTCGGACTGGCGTTCGTTGCCGACCACGCCGGATGCCGCGGACGCCGATGCCTCCGGTGCGCAGCGCGATGCGGATGAAGCCCGCTTCCTGCGCGCGGTGCACGACGGTGCGTGCGACTACTTCGACGTCGTGCTCGGGCCGGACTACAACCGTGCCCATGCGGATCACTTCCACTTCGATCGCGGCGCATATCGCGCTTGCCGATAACGCAAGCCGTGCGACGTCGCCGCATCCGGGCTTGCCGCTGGAACGCGTTGCCCGGCTTTCTTCCCGCACCGCAACACGCGGCTTCGCTCACGCCAGAACGACAACGTCGCGACTACCGTCGTTCGCAACGAAGTTGCACGGAGCTGTTTCCATGTTGAAGTGGGCCATCATTTTCGCGGTCATCGGCCTGATCGCCGGTGCGCTGGGTTTCACCGGCGCCGCCGGTGCGGCCATGGGCATCGCCAAGCTGCTGTTCTGGGTGGGCCTGGTGATAGCCGTCATTCTTTTCATCTTGGGCGTGACCATCGCCAAGAAGGTGACGTAAGTCGCCACCGCCGCCGGTGCGTGGGGCATCGGCGGCGGTCTTTTTTCGACAGTGCGCCTGTCGTACCGCCCCGGTCAGTGGGCGCCGCTTTCGACACGCACCGGCCTTCGATGGCTCCCTGTTCGACCCGGTCCGTCGCGCCAATCCCTCCGGTCGCCTCACGATCCGCACGGCGTCACGCGTTCGCCGTTATCCTCGCCGGCACGTTCCGACCCCTGCCGCGGAGGTTCCCATGGCCGACACGCCACGTCGCAAGGCCAGCGACTTCGATCCGGAAGTAATGCGTCTGTTCGACCAGTACGTGCACGGCGTCATCGATCGCCGCGGGTTCCTGACCGGTGCCGCGCGTTTCGCGGTCGGCGCGGCCGGTGCCGCCGGGCTGCTCGCCGCCCTCACGCCGAACTTCGCCGCGGCGCAGCAGGTCAAGCCCGACGACAAGCGGCTGGTCGGCAAATACCTGGAATTCCCCTCGCCGCAAGGCTACGGCACCGCGCGCGGCTACCTGGTGCGTCCGGCGAAGAAGAGCGGCCCGCTGCCCGTCGTGCTGGTCGTGCACGAGAACCGAGGGCTCAATCCGCATATCGAGGACGTGACGCGTCGCCTCGCGTTGGAGGGCTACATCGCCTTCGCGCCGGATGCGCTGTTCCCGCTCGGCGGCTATCCGGGCGACGAGGACAAGGCGCGCGCCGAATTCGCCAAGCTCGACCAGGCGAAGACGCGCCAGGATTTCATCGCCGCCGCGAAGATGCTGCGCACGATCGACGGCGGCAACGGGCGCCTGGGCGTGGTGGGCTTCTGCTACGGCGGCGGGATGGCGAACTTCCTCGCCACGCAATTGCCGGACCTCGACGCCGCCGCGCCGTTCTACGGTGCGCCCGCACCGCTGGAAGGCGTGCCGAACATCAAGGCCCGCATGCTCGTCGTGCTGGCGGAGAACGACGAACGCGTCAACGCGGGCTGGCCCTCGTACAAGGCCGCGTTGGACGAGGCGGGCGTGAAGTACGAGCTGTTCCAGCCGCCGGGCACGCAGCACGGTTTCAACAACGACACCACGCCGCGTTACGACCAAGCCGCCGCGCGCGAGGCATGGAAAAAGACGCTCGCGCTGTTCGACCAGACGCTGCGCAAACCCGCGGCGTGAGGCAGTTATCGCCGCATCGCATGACGCGATGCGGCGATCGACTTTTCAGAGTTTCGCCGTCGCCGCTGACGTTTCGCCCGCGGCGATGGGGGCATCCTCGAACCACGACGCATACGCGGGCGCGACCAGCGACCGCAGTTCGCTGCCCGCGACTTCGACTTCGTCGCCTGCGTCCGTGCGGAAACGCAGGCCGGCGATGCGGCCGCTCGAATTGAAGCGCGGCACGAACACGCGTTGCATCGCGCGTCCGGCGGCGGGCGCGGCGAGCGAAGCCGATTCGTTACGCTGCAACTGGCGGATGTCGTCGTGCAACCGCGCCCATGCGGCGGGATTGGGGATCATCTCATCCGGCGAGAGCAGGCGGTTTTCTGCCGGGAGCCACAGGAACACCGTGCGATCCGGGCGGCTCGCCGCGCCGCCGGTATACAGCTCCTCGTCGGCCGTCACCACGAACATGCGCGCGGCGTCGGCCACGGTGCTGAACCGCAACGTGAGTTCGAACGGCACCGTCGGGCGCGGCGTGGTTTCCAGCGCCGCGGCAAGTGCGGCGCGACGTGCCTGCGCGTGCGCGACGAGCAGCTTGGCGAGCGCGGGATAGCGCTCGAGCCCCGGCGGATAACTGATGCCGACGATCGCGTGCGCGTCGCGTTCGAACACGTCCTGCGGCGCGACGAACGGCTCCGGTGCGGGCGTCGTCGTCGCGATCGCGTCTTTCGGCGGTGCATGGGCGCGATCGCATGAGGCGAGAAGGACAACCGCGAGACACACGAACGCGGCGACGGAGAGGCGCGACACGGCGCGCGAGCGGAAAGGGTTCGGCACGGCGGCGAAGGCAGCGGAGGGCGCCGAACGTTAGCAACGCCGCTGCGTGCGATCTCTCGGAATCCTCCGAAAATCCGCGGGGTTGGAGCGATCGCCCCGTTAAGCTTGCAGTCGGTGGTTCTTCGCGCTGTGTTTCGGTGCGTTCTGGCAGGGTGGGGCTCCGCGAGCCAACCGAGTCGAGGTGACCACCATGCATGAACGATCCACGCGCACCGTCCTGGGCACGCTGACCAGCGCCGCGCTGGCCTTCGCTGCCGGCGCCCTCGTGATGTACCTCATGGATCCCAACACCGGCCGTCGCCGCCGCGCCATCGTGCGCGACCGCAGCGTGTCGATGCGCCACGACGCCGAGCGCTACGTGCGCGGCAAATCCAAGCGCGCCGCCGACCGCCTGCGCGGCGTGGCCGCACGCACGCGTGCGAGCCTGGCGTCCGAGCCGATCGACGACGACCTGCTGCACGAACGCATCCGCGCGCGTCTTGGTCGGCTAGTCGGGCATCCGCACGATGTCGAAGTGCACGTGCGCGACGGCCGCGTGCAGTTGAAGGGCCACGTGGCGGAAGAGGAGTTCCATGACCTTCTGCACACGGTGTCGTCGATGCGCGGCGTGCAGAATCTGGAAAGCCTGCTGCGCACGACCTCGCAGTCGTCGTTGTCGCAGTCTTCCGCGCCGCACTGAGCGCACCACGCCACAGGGACGGGACCATGGAAACCCAGGAACTCCACCGCGGCCGGTTGATCGACCACCTGCAACTCGTGGTGCGCGATCTGCCCGCGAGCCGCCGCTTCTACGACGCCGTGTTCGACGTGCTCGGTGTGCCGCTCGGCGGCACGATGGACGATGCGTTCTGGTACGACGAGTTGTTCGTCTCCACCGCGCAGAGCGAAGCGGCGCAGGGCGAGTTGACCGGCCGCCACCACCTTGCGTTCCAGGCGAAGGATCGCGCGGCGGTGGATGCGTTCTACCAGGCGGCGCTCGCTGCCGGGGGCCGCGACAACGGCAAGCCGGGCGAGCGGCCGTACCATCCGGGCTACTACGCGGCCTTCGTGCTCGACCCCGACGGAAACAACATCGAAGCGGTGTACCACGGCGAGCACAAGCGCAGCGCGGCTTCGGTGAAGGTGACGTTCTGAGGCTTCGGCCCGTCTTCGAGCGGGCGCTGATGTTGCGTGCTGCGTAGCGCTGCTGGCTGCGCAAACGCGGCCTGCTTCTAGCCCCTCTCCCACCGGGAGAGGGGTTGGGGTGAGGGGCAACGGAGCGGTTGTGCTGACCAGTCCTTGCGGTACAGCGCCGCGCGCTGGCTATAGTTGCGAACGGGCACGGCGCAAAAATGGGCTCCAGCTTTCGCTGGAATGACGAAGTGGCGCTGATGACGAGACGGCGCGGACAGCGTGACGGCCTGGGTCCCGGCCTTCGCCGGGATGACGTTTTTGCTTGGGTGCCGGCTTTCGCCGATGACGTTTTGCGGCGCCTCGTGCTGCTCGCACCGCTTAGCGTTCCGGGCCTCGACGACGACCAAACGCAGTAGCGCGCTTGAGCCCCTCTCCCACCGGGAGAGGGGTTGGGGTGAGGGGTAACGAAGCGGTTGCGGCGACCTGTTTCGCGGAACAGCGCTGCGCTGTTGTTCTTCGTCACGGAACAGCGCAAAGCAGATGGGTTCCGCTGGAATGACGAAGCGGCCCGGATGACGAAGTGGCGCTGATGACGAGATGACGCGGACAGCGTGACAGCCTGGGTCCCGGCCTTCGCCGGGATGACGGTTTTGCGGGGGTCCCGGCCTTCGCCGGGATGACGGACTGACGTGCCGCGATCGCCGTCATCCGACGACCCAACAATCCACCTTCCCAACCCATCCGCTCACTTCACCCGCGCCGCCAGCACCTTCCCGATGAACGTATCGAGCGCATCGCCGCGATCGATCCAGCGCACGACGATCAGTAGGTCGTTGTCGCGGTCGATGTAGACGATGTTCTGGCCGTTGCCGCGGAACGTCACGCTGCTTTCCGGCGCGGACGGCAGCGATTTGCGGCCGGTATTGAGGAACCAGTTGCAGTAGCCGTACTCCGGGTTGTCGGTGCCCGGCGTGCGCGCCTTGGCGATCCATTCGCGCGACACGATCTGCTTGCCGTCCCAGCGGCCATCGCGCAGGAACAGGTAACCAAACCGCGCCAGATCCCACGCGTCGATGAACATGCCGCCGCCCCAGTGGCCGCCGCCGGAGACGGACTGCATCTTCTGGCCGTCGAGTTCGACCCACGAATTACGGTAGCCGTGCCAGCGCCATCGCGTGCTCGCGCCGATGGGCTCCATCACGTTCTCGCGCAGCACCTCCGTCAGCGGCCGACGCCACACCTGCAGCGCGGCGAGCGCGAGCACGTTCACGCGCACGTCGTTGTACATGTAATGCGTGCCGGGGACGTGGCGCTCGCGGTTCGGCCACTGTTCCGGCGGGCCCGACGGCCGGTCGCCCCAGTCCGGCTTGCCCCACAACGTGCCCTGCCAGTCGCTGGTCTGGCGCAGCAGGTGGTCCCAGGTGATCGGCGCGTTGTGTCCGGAAGCGAACAGGTCGACGTCGCGCGGCATGTAATCGGCGACGCGGTCGTTCGTGTCGCGGATCAGCCCACGCTGCCACGCCACGCCCACCACCGTGCTCAGGAAGGTCTTGGTGACGCTGTGGCTCATGTCGACGGCGCGCGTGTCGCCGAATTCGGCCACCACCCTGCCGCGATGGACGATGATGCCGTTGAGCGGCGCACGCACCGCGGTCGGGCCGATCTGCCCTTCGAAGAACGGCTCCTTCGCACCGAAACTCTGCGCGAGCGAGACGGACTGGTCGCGCGGCTCCTTCGCCTCGTGGGCGATGGCGTAATCGACCGCCTCCTGCAGGCGCTTCGGGTCGAACCCCGCCTGTGCCGGCGTCGCCCGGGCCCAGTCGCCGCGCGGCGGGAAATAGCCGCCCTGCGCGAAGGCCGGCGCGGCCAGCAGCAGCCACAACAGGAGGAAGGCACGGGCGTGCAGGGCGGCGGGTCGGGTCATCGGGCGCGTCGCGTGTGGCAAGGGAATCGCCGCAGCATACCGGCCGGCCCGCCGCGAGACTTCGACGCGATTTGTCGATTCCGCACGGCCGGGCTCGTCGAGTCACTGAAGGGCGCACTTCCGCGCCCGCGAACCGAAGGAGATCTCATGCGTTTCATGTCCCTGATCCGAGTCGACGAGAACACCGGCCAGGTGCCGAGCCAGCGGCTCATCGACGAGATGACCGTGCTCATCGGCGAGATGCGCGCCTCCGGCAAGCTCGTCGACACCGGCGGCCTGCAGCCCACCTCGAAGGGCCGCCGCGTGAAGCTGCACAACGGCAAGCTGTCGAAGATCGACGGCCCGTTCGCCGAAGCCAAGGAAGTCGTCGGCGGCTACGCGATCCTGGAGGCGGCCGACCTCGACGAGGCGACCGAACTCACGCGCCGCTTCGTCGCCATCCACGGCGACGAGTGGAACATCGAATGCGAGGTCCGGCAGATCGAGGAGCCCGGCGTCTGATTCGACGCCTTGGCGGCGGTCGCGGAATGCCCGCGCCGCCGCAACGGTGCGTCAGCGGCGTGCGCGGCGTTCGATGAGGTCGAGCAGCGGGCCGGTCATGGCGGTAGTCACCAGCGCCATGATCACCAGCACGGCGAAGAGGCGGTCGCCGATCAGGCCCATCTCGTAGCCGAGGTTCAGCACGATCAACTCCATCAGGCCGCGCGTGTTCATCAGCGCCCCCAGGCGCATCGCGTCGGTATTGGGCATGCCGGCGCTGCGTGCGGCCAGCCACGTGCCCACGCCTTTGCCGATCGTCGCCACGGCGATCACCACCACGCCGAGCAGCAGGTCCGACGCCTGCCAGCCGTCCACGCGCAGGCGCAGGCCGGTCATCGCGAAGAACAGCGGCAGCAGCAGCGAGATCGCGAACGGCTCCACGCGTTCGACCAGCAGGTGCCGCAGGCGCGCGTTGCCCGACACCGCGATGCCGGCCAGGAACGCGCCGAACAGCGCATGGATGCCCAGCGCCTCGGTCACCAGCGCGCACAGCAGCGCGAGCAGGAGCAGCCCGATGAGCGCGCGGCCTTCGCGTTCGACGGGGATCTCGCGGCGCGTGATCCACGGCCGCGCGAACGCCAGCACCGCGACGGCGAACAGCAGCGTGCCGGCAAGGCTCACCGCGGCCATCGTCCAGCCCGTGGCCTGCACGGTGGCGACGATCACCGCGAGCAGGCACCACGCGCTCGCGTCGCCGAGCGCGGCGCAGGCGATCGCGATGCGGCCCATCTGCGTCTGCGTGATGCCGCGGTCGGACAGGATGCGCAGCAGCACCGGGAAGGCGGTGATCGCCAGCGACACGCCCATGAACAAGGCGAATCCCGCGAAGCCGACGCCGGGCGGTGCGTGTTCGGCGAACAGGAACAGCGCGAGCAGCACGCCGCCCAGGAACGGTAGGGCGATGCCGGCATGGCTGACCAGCAGCGCGAATCCGCGACGCCCGTTGAGGCTGGACAGGTCCAGCTCCGCGCCCGCGACGAACAGGAACATCAGCACGCCCAGCTGGCTCACCATGCCAAGCGCGCCGAGGCTTTCGGGCGCGAACAGCCAGCCCTGCACCTGCGGCGCGACGGCGCCGAAGAGCAAAGGACCGAGCAGCAGGCCGGCGGCCATTTCGCCGATCACCGCCGGCTGGCCGAAGCGTTTGAGCAGCCAGCCCGCGCCCTTGGCCACGCACAGCACGACGAGCAGTTGCAGCAGGAAGCGCGCGAGCGGCGTGGAAAGGGGGCCGTGCGCGGCGGCGTTTGCGCCCGGGGCGGGAGCGGTCGGCGCGGAGGAGAGGGTTTCTGCCAGCGGCAATTGCACCCCGTGGCGCGACATCGCCACCGCCGCGACCAGCGGGACCACGACCAGCAACAGGTAACGCCACGGAAACTTGGGTTGCATGCGCTGCGGGTGTGGCACGTCCATGGGCGCTCCGGAGGCGATGCGGGGACTATAGCGGGAGTTGGGGGCGGGTCGGTCCTGTTCGGCTGAAAGCCTATCCTCTGCCGTCATCCCGGCGAAGGCCGGGACCCAGGCTGTCACGTCATCCGATTCATCCCGTCATTCGATCCACTTCGTCATTCGACTCATCCCGTCATTCCAGCGAAAGCTGGAACCCATCTTGATCTTCGGTTCTGCTTGGTTCTCGAAGAAGCAACACCGCAGCGCTGCATTGCCAAACCGGTTCAACGCTGCCCCTCCGTTGCCCCTCACCCCAACCCCTCTCCCGGTGGGAGAGGGGCTCAAAGCCGTCATCCCGGCGAAGGCCGGGACCCAGGCTGTCACGTCGTCCGATCCATCCGTCATCAATCCATACCGTCATCTGACGCATTCCGTCGTCCCACTATCTCGTCATTCCAGCGAAAGCTGGAACCCATTTTGATTATCGCTTCCGCTCGGGCCGCGAAGAAGCAACACCGCAGCGCTGCATTGCCAAGCCGGTTCAACGCAGCCCCTCCGTTACCCCTCACCCCAACCCCTCTCCCGATGGGAGAGGGGCTTGAAGCCGTCATCCCGGCGGACGCAGTGAAAGGGCCACCCTCGACGGAACCGGGCCCAAAGCCCTACAACGCCCGCCGCTCCATTCCACGCCGTCTTAACCGCCGCGCCGCGGCGCGCGCCTATGCTTCGGCCTCTTCCCGGTGGAGTCGCGCGCCATGGCCATCGATCCGCTCCCCACGAGCCTGTTCCAGTCCGCGGTCTTCGACGAATACCTCGACAACGCGCGTGCCCACGCCGGGGAGTACCTGCGCCGGTTACCCGATCGCCATGTCGGCGCACGCGCGAGTCGCGATGAACTGCTGACGGCGCTGCGCATCGCGCTGCCGGAGCAGGGCGACGAAGGCGGCGAGGTGATCGACCTGCTCGCCGGGCAGGCCGAACGCAGTGCGGTCGCGTGCAACTCGCCGCGCTATTTCGGCTTCGTGGTGGGCGGCGCGTATCCGGTCGCGCTGGCGGCGGACTGGCTGGTGTCGACGTGGGACCAGAACGCCGGCATCTACGCGATCTCGCCGCTGGTTTCGGTGCTGGAGGAAGTCGCCGGGCAGTGGCTGCTCGACCTGTTCGACCTGCCGCGCGAGAGCGGCGTCGGGTTCGTCACGGGTTGCCAGATGGCGAACTTCACCTGCCTTGCGGCCGCGCGGCACCACATGCTGCGCCGCGCCGGCTGGGACGTCGAAGCCGACGGGCTGCAGGGCGCGCCGCGGCTGCACGTCGTGGCGTCGGCCGAATCGCACGTCACCATCGACGTGGCGCTGCGTTACCTCGGCCTTGGCACGCGCTCGGTGCATCGCGTGGAAACCGACGCGCAGGGACGCATGAACGTCGATCGCCTGCGCAAGGTCGTCGCGTCGATCGAAGGGCCGATGATCGTCTGCGCGCAGGCCGGCAACGTGAACACCGGGGCGTTCGATCCGCTGCGCGAGGTCGCCGACGTGGTGCGCGAACGCGGCGCGTGGCTGCACGTCGATGGCGCGTTCGGGTTGTGGGCGCGTGCGAGCGACTCGTTGCGCGGTCTCGCCCAGGGCATCGAACTGGCCGATTCGTGGGCGACCGACGCGCACAAATGGCTCAACGTGCCGTACGACTGCGGCGTGGCGATCGTGCGGCACGCGCAGGATCACCGCGATGCGATGACCTCGGCCGCGCCCTACCTGATCCAGACGCGCGGCGCCGAACGTGATGCGGTCGACTGGGTGCCGGAGTTCTCGCGGCGTGCGCGCGGCGTGCCGGTATACGCGACATTGCGCGCGCTCGGCCGCGGCGGCGTGCAGGACCTCATCGACGGAAGTTGCGCGCGTGCGCGGCAGATGGCCGACGCGTTACGCGAGGCCGAAGGCGTAAGCGTGCTCAACGAGGTCGTCCTCAACCAGGTGCTCGTGCGATTCGGCGATGACGACGACCTCACCCGCGCGGTGATCGACGGCGTGCAGCGCGACGGCACGTGCTGGCTCGGCGGCACGACGTGGCAGGGGAAGGGCGCGATGCGGATTTCAGTGTCGAACTGGGCGACCACGCAGGACGACGCGGAGCGGAGCGTGGCGGCGATCCTGCGCGTGTTCCATTCGCTGCGTCGCGATGTGGCGGTGTAAGCGCCCGGATTTCTGAAACGCGACCTGCTCCTGTAGCCCGGGTTAGCGGAGCGCCACCCGGGAGCTAGCGACGTATCACCCCGGATGCGCTTCGCTTATCCGGGCTACCACAGCGGGCGCCGACAACGTTCACCCCACCCGCGCCATATGCGAATTCAACTCGCGCACCAGCTCGGCGAGCCCGACGGGTTTGCGGCAGCGCGGGATGTCGCCGTACATCGCCGGTAACGCGCTGTCGTCGTAACCGGTGAGGAAGAGCATGGGGACGCCGCGATCGCGCAGCGCTTCGACCACCGCGAAGGACGTCTCGTCGCCGAGGTTCACGTCCAGCAGCGCGCCGTCCAGGGTCGTCGCCTGGGCGATGCCGCGCAGCGCGCCCTGGACGTCGGGGTAGGGGCCGACGATCGTCGCGCCTTCCAGCTCGAGCGCCTCCTGCAGGCCCGAGGCGAGCAGGTAATCGTCCTCAACCAGCAGCAGGCTGAGGCCGCGGAGGCCAGCATCGTGCATGGGGTCTCTCCTCGGACGTGCCTGCATTGTTGGCGACGAAAAGTTAATGTGATGAGACGGTCACGCATTCACGCGGCGCCCACGGGTGGTGAGCGGATCGTGGCGGCGAGCCCGCCCGGAGCCCGCCCGTGACCGTCCATCCTGCTGCGACGTCCACGCCGGGTGCGAAAGGGTCCGGGTTCCTGGGCATCGCGTTGGCCGACAGCGGCGACCGCCGGCGTGCGGCGTGGTTGGCGATCGTGCTGGTGCTCGCGTTCGCGGCGACGGCGCCGTTCGCCGCGCGCGAACTCCCCGCCGTGCCGACCTTCGTGCCGGCCTACGACGCGGCGGTGATGGTGCTGGCATCGATCGCCGCGTTGATGCTGCACGCGCAATATCGCGACCTGCACGAGCGCGGATTCCTGTGGCTCGCGTGCGGCTATCTGTGCAGCGCGTTGTTCGCGTTGCTGCACGGCCTGAGCTTCCCCGATGCCTTCGTCAGCGGCAGCCTGTTCGGGGGCACGCAGACCACCGTGTGGCTGTGGATCTTCTGGCATGGCGTGGCGCCGCTGTTCGTCATGGCCTACGTCATCGCCGGGACCGTGCGGCCGGGCAATGGCGCGTGGCCGCTGCACCGCATCGCGTACCCGGCGACAGTGGCCCTCGTGGCGGTCATCGCGCTGGCGCTGGTGCGGCTGGACGACCGGCTGCCGCGACTGCTGGCGAACGTGGAGTACCGGCCGATCACCGCACGCCTGGTCGGGTTCACGGTATGGACCGCGCACCTGGTGGCGATCGCGCTGCTGATCTGGCGCACGCGACTGCGCCGGCTGCTGGACCTGTGGCTCTGCGTGACGCTGCTCGCGGCGGTGATCGAGCTGGCGCTCAGCGGGATGTTGATCACCGCCCGCTACCAGCTGGGGTTCTACATCGGCCGCATCTACGGGCTGATCGGCACGCTGGTGATGCTCGCGCTGCTGCTGCGCCACGCGCTGTTGCTGCAGGCGCGGCTGGTGCGCGCGGCCTCGGCGCTGCACGACAGCGAACGCCGTTACCGCGACCTGTTCGACAGCATGGGCGAGGCGTTCTACATCGGCGAGGCCGTGACCGACGACGACGGCCTCATCGTCGACCTGCAGTTCCTGCAGGAAAACCCGATGGCGCGTCGCTACATCGGGCGCGACATCGCCGGGCGCCGCCTGTCGGAGGTCGTGCCCGACTTCGACCGCGAATGGCTGGCGATCGTGGAGGAGGTGATCCGCACCGGCCGCGAGCGTTCGCTGGAACGCCCGTCGCCGCGCGTGCAGCGCTACTTCCGCTATCGCGTGTTCCGCCTGAAGGGCCGGCAGAAGCAGGTCGGCATCCTGTTCCAGGACATCAAGCCGCGGCGCGACGCCGAGCTGGCCCTGCGCGACAGCGAGGAGCGCTTCCGCCAGTTCGGCCAGGCCGCCTCCAGCGTGCTGTGGGTGCGCAACGCCGACACGCTGGAGATGGAGTACGTCAGCGCGGCGTTCGAAACCATCTGCGGCCGACGCTGCGAGGAGGTCGTCGGCCAGGGGTTCGATGCATGGCTGGCGATGGTGCATCCGGACGATCGCGAGGCCGTGCGCCGCGCGATGCGTCGCGTGCAGCAGGGCGAACGCATGGAGCAGGAGTACCGCATCCTCCACGGCGAGACCGGCGGCGAGCTGTGGCTGCTGGGCACCGAGTTCCCGATGCGCGACGACGACTGCCGCATCAACCGCATCGGCGGGATCGCGCAGGACGCCACGCTGCTGAAGAAGGCGCAGTTCCGCCTGAGCGAGAGCGAGGAGCGCCTGCGCAGCGCGATCGAGGTCGGCCGCCTGGCGACGTGGGACTGGAACCTGACCACGGGCGAGGTCGCCTGGTCGGACGAGCATTACCGCATCGAGGGCTACGTGCCCGGCGAGGTCGTGCCCAGCTACGAGGCGTGGATCGCCCGCGTGCACCCGGAGGATCGCGAAGCCGTCGAGGCCGCCGTGCGACAGGCGATGCTGACCGGCGGCGAGTACGTGCGGGAGGTCCGCTTCCTCCATCCCGACGGCGGCGTGCACTGGGCGAACGCGCGCGGTCGCTTCTTCTACGACGCCGCCGGTCGGCCGGTGCGCATGGTCGGCTCGATGATCGACACCACGCTGCGGCGCGAATTCGAGGACGCCCAGCGCGTGCTGGTCGCCGAACTGCAGCACCGCACGCGCAACCTCATCGCCGTGGTGCGTTCCATTTCCGACCGCACCTTGCGCGAGAGCGCGGACATGGCGCAGTTCGCGACCGTGTTCAGCGAACGCCTGGGCTCGCTGGCGCGCGTACAGGGGCTGCTGTCGCGCCTGAAGGAAGGCCAGCGGGTGACCTTCGACGAACTGCTGCGGATGGAACTGGCCGCGCACCTGGACCCGAACGACGGCACGCGGTTCGAACTGTCGGGCCCGGACGGCGTGTCGCTGCGCTCCTCCAGCGTGCAGCCGCTGGCGCTGGCGATCCACGAACTGATCACCAACGCGGTCAAGTACGGCGCGCTCAAGGACCCCGCCGGCTGCCTGCGCATCGCCTGGCAGGTGGAGTTCGAGGAGGGGCGGCCGTGGCTGCACGTGGACTGGCGCGAGACCGGCGTCGTGCACCAGTCGGCCGGCAACCTGCCGCCCAGCGGCGGCGCGGGACGCGAACTGATCGAGCGCGCGCTGCCTTACCAGTTCGGCGCGCGCACGCGTTACGAGCTCACCGACGCCGGCGTCCACTGCACCATCGCGATGCCGATTTCGCGGCGCGAAATGCTGTCACCGGCCGGTCATGACATGCGGTTATGACGGCATGGTTTCCGGTGTGCGTCGGCGGTGCCGCGACGAATGTTTGCTTCGCTCCGGCTTAACCCTCCAGCCCCGATGCTGATCGCCCGAACGACAGGTTTGATCCCCCATGGCCACCCGCAAGCTGCCGACTCCTCCCCCGGTGCCGGACGCGATCTCGACCCGTCCCCGCGCGCCGCGACTCGTCCGTCTGCCGCGGCGCGAGGACGCGCGCAAACCCACGCGCGCCGACCGCGCCGAACACCAGTTGCGCCTGCGCCGCCTGAGTGCGGGCCATGCCTGAACGTCCCGTTCCGTCGCGGCGCATCGCGCGTGCTAGGATCGCCGCAGAAGGGGAGTAGCTCCATCGTGCTGTCGCCGTCATTACGGGTCGTCCTGCAACAGGACCGCCCCGGTGCAGCAGCAGGCCGCCGGGCCTGTGAGCAAGACCTTCGCCGTAAGGCCACGGCGAAGGTGCGTCCGGATTCCACCCGTCCCAGCAGCTTGCCCGATTCGAGCAGCTGGCTCGATTCGAGCGACGGGTGCTCGAACGATCCGACGGATGCGTTTCGCGCGTGGATTGCGGTTCCCATCCACCGAACCGAATCCATCCGATGGAAATCCTGCTAAATCCCGAAATCTGGATCGCCCTGGCCACGTTGACGGCGCTCGAGCTCGTGCTCGGCATCGACAACATCATCTTCATCTCCATCCTTGCCGGCAAACTGCCGCCGCACCAGCGCAACAAGGCGCGCAAGCTCGGCATCGCGCTCGCCGCGATCACGCGCCTGGGCCTGCTGTTGACCATCGCCTGGATCGTCGGCCTGACCAAGCCGCTGTTCGAGGTATTCGGCAACGCGTTCTCCTGGCGCGACCTGATCCTGATCGGCGGCGGCCTGTTCCTGATCGCGAAGGCTACCCACGAGATCCACCAGAAACTCGAAGGCGCGAGCGAGACCGTGTCGTCGGGCAAGGTGGCCGGCGCGACGTTCGCCGGCGTGATCGCGCAGATCATGGTGCTGGACATCGTGTTCTCGCTCGACTCGATCATCACCGCCGTGGGCATGGTGGACGAGCGCTGGGTGATGGTCGCCGCGATCCTGATCTCGATCGTCTTCATGCTGGCCTTCGCCCGGCCGATCGGCGATTTCGTCGAACGCCACCCGACGGTGAAGATCCTCGCGCTGAGCTTCCTGATCATGATCGGCCTGGTGCTGATCGCCGACGGTTTCGGCCAGCACATCCGCAAGGGTTACATCTACACGGCGATGGCCTTCTCGGTGTTCGTCGAGATGATCAACCTGTGGATCCGCAAGCGCGAAGCGGCGAAGACCGAGCCGGTGAAACTGCGCGAGCGGTACGAGGAAGCGCCGTCAGAGTAGTGCCTGGCCGCCCTTTCCGCTTCGGCGGGAAGGGCGTCTCCAGTTGCTGTCGTCCCGGTCTGCGCCGGGATGACGGCAGCCTCACCCCGCGTTGCGCCACCGCCGTATGGAGCGCTGGAAGAACTGGCTGTTCGGAATCTGCAGCGTCGTGTCCGATCCGTCCGGGCGCGTTTCCTGCAAGGTGGTGTAGATCAGATTGATGTCCACCACGCGGCCCTTGAGCCCGGGCTTCTCGCCGTTTTCCAGCAGCTCGATCTCGTCGTGCAGGCGGAACGGGCGCGAGGTGAGGATCAGGAACGTGCAGAAGATGTTCGACAGCACGCTCCACGCGGCGAAGAACGCCACCGCCGCCACCGCGGCGAAGCCGGTGATCGCCGTCCACAGTACCGACGCCGATACACCCAGCCGCTGCAGGATCAGGAAGAACGCCACCACGTAGATCAGCGTGCCGACCACGCGGCGCGCGCCGATGGTCATTTCCGGCGGCAATTCGTAACGGGCGCAGACGCGGCCCAGCGCCTTGCGCAACAGCAGGCGCAGCAGCCATGCGGCGACGAGGATGAGGGCCGCTTCGCCGAGCGGCACGATCAGGTCCACGCCTTCGCGCACCCACTTCACATTGGGAAGGTGGCCCGCGGGAGAGAACACGTTCATCGCGCGCTCCCCGCGCGCGATGCGCGTGCAGGCATCAGAACATCGGGGCGCCGCCGGCAACGGTCAGCAGCGCGCCGGAGGTGTAGCTCGCCGTATCCGCCGCGAGCATGACGTACGCCGATGCGAGTTCGGCCGGCTGGCCCGGACGCTTGAACGGCACCGACTCGCCGAAGTGCTTCACTTCCTCCTCGTCCATGCCGGCCGGAATGAACGGCGTCCAGATCGGGCCCGGCAGCACCGCGTTGACGCGGATGTTCTTCTCGGCGAGCAACCCGGCGAGGCCCAGCGTCAGGTTGGCGATGGCGCCCTTCGTCGAGGCGTAGGGCAGGATGTTGGGCGACGGCTTCTTCGATTGCACCGACGCGGTGTTGATGATCGAAGCGCCCTCGCGCATGTGCGGCAGCGCAAGGCGCACCAGGTTGAACGGCGCGTGTACGTTCGTGTCGAAATGTTTCTTCCATTCCTCCAGCGTAATCTCTTCCAGCTTCTCGTAGTACTGCTGGTAGGCCGCGTTGTTGACCAGCACGTCGATGCGCCCGAACGTCTTCGCCGCTTCGGCGATCATCGATTCGGCCTGCTGCGGGTCGCTGATGTCGCAGGCGTAGGCGACGCCTTCGACACCGGCCTGTCTGATCTGTTCGAGCACCTGCGCCGCGTCGTGTTCCTCGGTCGGCAGGTGGACGATCGCGACGTCGGCACCTTCGCGTGCGTAGGCGATCGCCACGGCGGCGCCGATGCCGCTGTCACCGCCGGTGATCAACGCCTTCTTGCCCTTGAGCAGGCCGTGGCCGACGTAACTTTCCTCGCCGTGATCGGGCCTGGGGTCCATCTTCGCCGTCTTGCCGGGGAAGGACTGCTGCTGCGGTTTGAACGGCGGGCGGGGGTAATCGGGCACGGCCATGAGGCTCCTCGTGTGTGCGTCCAGGGAATGCACGCAGTGTCGGAAGGACGCCGTAAGGGAGCCGAGAAGAAACGTGCCGTGCCTGGCGACGCGGTCTTTACGGGCGAGGTCGAACGAGGCGAACGATCAGCGAGCGCGAGCGAGGCGCGCGCGTCGCGCGTTGCGCTTCACTCGTCACCGTTCGACTGGCTCGCCGCCCATTCCTCGCCACGCCGGCGCATCTCGTCCTCGCTTACGTCCTCGACGTGCGTGCCGAGCATCCAGCGATGGCCGAACGGGTCCACGACCGTGCCCATCCGGTCGCCCCAGAACTGGTTTTCCACGGCCTGCAACACGGTGGCGCCGGCCTTGATCGCGCGGTCGAACGCGGCGTCCACGTCGTCGACGTAGACCAGCAGGCTGCCGGTGGTGCCGCCGCGCGATTCGGGGCCCAGCGCGTCCCACTCGGGGAATTCGTCCGACAGCATGAAACGCGCATCGCCGATGCGCATTTCCGCATGCGCCACCTTGTCGCCGAGGTCGAGCCGGTAGGTCTGTTTCGCGCCGAAGGCGTTCTCGTAGAACGCGATGGCGTCCTTCGCGTCGCCCACGACGATGCCGGGCGTGATGCGCTGGTATCCGGGCGGAATCGGGTCGACGGCCATGCCTGCGCTCTCCCGGCGGGAAAGCGCGAAGCATGCGCCCGCCGGCGTGATGCCTCAGTAGAACGCGACGCCCGGCCGCAGCACCAGCTGGAACACCAGCAGCAGGACGATCGCCGCCAGCAGCGGCGTCACGAACGCCCGCATCGCCACGCCATTGGCGCGCACGTCGCGGACGCGCCACGCACCGGCGAGCATCCACAGCGCGCCGGGGACGCCGACGATCAGCGGCAGCAGCACCACTTCCAGCGCCTCGCGCGGGATGCGGAAGGGAATCACCAGCGCCGTGCCCAGCAGCATCGGCAAGGCGACCGTCTGCAACACGAAGCGCGTGCGCGCGCAACGCGTGGCGACGTCGGCCGGCTCGTCGGCGAGTTCCAGCACCGGCCGCAGCAACGCGAGCGACACGACGGCGATGGCGACGAGCGCGATCCACGCCATGACGGTCTTCGTCTGCGGCGACAGACCGAAATACTCCATCGCCATGCCGACGTCGCTGCCGGTGCTCAGCGCGCCGATCACCACCTGCGGCAGCGCCATCAGCAGGCCGCAGTACGCCATCCACACCACGAACAGTCGCCACGCGCCTGCCCGCGGACGGCCCGCACGAAGCGCGACGAGGCACGCGAGCCCGACGAGCGCGGTGGCGAGTGCGCCGGTGCCCTGGAACAGGCTCGCGAGCGGGTTCTCGCCGGTCCAGCTGTGGTTGTTGTGGAACAGCGTCGGCGCAAGGCCCGGCGTGAGCGCCTTGGGCACCACGAGGAAGACTTCCTGCACGAAGAACGTCAGGTTGAACGCGAGCGTGTAGAGCAGGGTGGAGACGACAACCGTCCTCCAGCTCCAGCGCGTGCGCGCGGCGACGTTCGCGTCTTTGTCGGCAGCGAACACGCCGGCCAGCGCGAGCAGCGCCGGTCCGGCCAGCAGGATCACAGCGGTGACGATCAGCAGCATGCGCGGTCCCCGAACGAGCAGCGCGCATCATGCCCGCGCGGCGACGGCGAGGTCCAGTCGCCGCTGGTCCCGACGAGTCGCGACTAGTCCCGGTCGGGTGCGCCGAGCGGGAAGTACGGCCGATACGGGCGGGCTTCGTCCACCGCGCGTGCGAACGCCGGGCGCGCGAGCAGCCGCGCGCGATACGCACGCACGTTGGCGTAACGCGCATCGATGCGATGCGTCCAGTCGGCATAGAACAGGAACGGCCCGGCGCCACAGTCGGCCAGGCTGAAACGCTCGCCCGCCGCCCATTGGCGGTCGCGCATCACGCCGTCGAGCCACGCGTACGCGTTTTCGAGCATCGTGCGCGCTTCCTCCACGCCGTACGCGTCGTGCTTGCCCTCGGGGCGTAGCGCGTCGAAGACGAACTTCTGCTGCGGCGTGGAGATGTAGTGGTCGAAGAAACGGTCCATCATCCGCACCTTTATCGCCTCGTCGGCGTCGTCCGGGATCAGCTTCACCGGGCCGGGATGATGCACGTGCAGGTATTCGATGATGCAGCTGGCCTCGGCGACCATGCGGCCGTCCTCGACCAGCACCGGGAAGCGCCGCACCGGCCACATCGCGACCAGCTCGCGCCAGGCGTCGCCCTCGGGCGATTCGAGCAGTTTCCATTCGAACGGCGTGCCGTTCTCGTACAGCGCGGTCAGGACCTTCTGCGAATACGAGGAAAACGGGTGGGCATACAGCTGCAGCATGGACGCTCCGGATGACGAGGCGGGTCGCCTCATCTTCCCCGACGAGCGCAGGGCTTGCGAATCGACATCCGTCATGCGCCCAAAGAGAAAGAGGAGCGCAAGCTCCTCTTTCTCCTCAACCCCCGCTTGAATCCGGGCCGTTACCGCGTCAGGTCGTACTGGGCCGAGGCGGCATTCGTCACGAGCGAGGACAGCGGCAGCAACTGCGACAGGAAGCGGTTCCAGCGCGTCACGCCGGCCGGGCCGACCCACACGACGTCGCCGGGCTTGAGCCGGAACTTGTCGCCCAGTGCGAAGGCGACCGGCGATTTCGCGTCGAGCTGGTACACGGTCGCGGCGCCCTGCGTCGCCTGCGGCGTTCCCATGTCTTCGAGCCCGCGGATCACGTAGACCGCCTCACCCTTCGACGTGATGGGATTCAGACCGCCCGCGCGACCCAACGCCTGCGTAAGCGTGACATCGGTCGTCTTGAAGGTGAGCGCCTGCGGACGCGCGACCTCGCCGATGACATAGACCTCCTTGCGGTCGTTGAACGGCAGGAAGAGGCGATCGCCCGGCTTGAGGTAGATGTCCTGCGCGACGTTGCCATCGCGGTTGAGGGCGTCGAGGTCCAGGTTGTAGTTGCGGCCATCGCGCGTGAGCACGAGCCCCGACAGATCCGCCTGCGCGACGTCGATGCGCGCGCGGCCCACGACCTGCGACAGCGTCATCGGCACGGTGGTGACGTCCTGCGGCGTGGTGTCGACGAACGCGCCCTGCAGCGCGACGCGGCTGCCGAAGCCCACGACGTTGACGTCCAGCTGCGGATTGGTGAGGTACTTCGCCAGCCGCGAGGTCAGCGTGCTGCGCAGGTCCTCGATCGTCATGCCGGTGACGTTGAGCTTCCCGGCATACGGGAAATAGAACGTGCCGTCAGGCTGCACCAGTCGACCGTTGGTGACGGCCTGCTGCTGGTTGCCGGCCGGTGTGGTCAGTTCGGGGTGGTCCCACACGGTGACGATGAGCGTGTCGCCGGGCTGGATCTTGTAGGTTTCGCCCTGGAACGACAGCAGTTCCTGCGGCACGACGGCTTTCGGGGCGGGCGCGGAGACGACCTCGGCGGTGATCGGCACCATCTTCACCTCGCCACCGATGAAGCGCGAATCCTGGATGCCGCCGCGCGTCATCTGCTGGCCGGTACAGCCGGTGATCACAGTCGCGATGGCGACCGAGCAGGCAAGAGTGAGCGTCTTCAATGCATGGCCCTCGGGTTCTTGGCGCGGCATGCGTGCGCGTTCGGTCGCAGTGCCTTTCGTCACGATGTCCATCTCAGACGCAGCCGGGTGGTACGACGTTGTGAACGTTGCGATGTCCCTGTGTTCGCCACCGAAGCCTAGAGCGCGCGTAGCGCACGCGGCGTGATCGGATGAGCGCACAGTGCAGTTGCATTCAGCGATGCGAACGCGCGATGTGAACGCAGGCACGCGTCGTTCAGTTCCGTAGACGCGCCATCACGATCGCTCCCATTTCCTTGATCGCGCGTCCACTGCGCCATAACGCGCGGCGTGATGGGACCCACCGCTGCGTCCAGCGCTCGCGCTTGCCGCTTTCGGGAACCGGTACCGGCGTGATGTCCACGCCGGCGCGGCGGAATTCGATCACCGCGCGCGGCATGTGCAGCGACGAGGTCACCAGCAGGATGCGATGGAAACCGTGCTGGTCGGCGAGTTCGGCCGTGTAGCGCGCGTTGTCGCGCGTGTTGCGGCTCTTGGTTTCCAGCAGCAGCGCCTTGCGCGGAACGCCGAGCCGCTGGATCGCGTGCTCCATGATGCGCGCCTCGCTCGCCGCTTCGTTGCCGCCGTTGTCGCCGCCGCCGGACAGCACGACGACCGGCGCCTTGCCCGCGAGCCACGCGCGCGCACCGGCGGCCAGGCGGCTGTTTTCCAGGTCGTAGGCGGTGACGTTCTGGCGTTCGAGCCAGTAGAAGTGCGTGGCGCCGCCGAGCACGACGATCGCGTCGGCCTGCGGCAAGGTGGCTTCATCGACGGGCGGATACTGGCGTTCGATGCGCCCGCGTACCCAGTCGGACACGCTGGGAATGGCGAGCACGCCCGACCATGCGAACGCGAGCACGGCGGTCGCGACGGCGACGCGCTGCCAGCGGATGAGCGCCATCAGCGCCGCCGCAATGAGCAGCGCGGCGGTGAGGGCAGGGGGATAGGTCAGGGCGACGAGCAACGATTGCAGGGCCTGCATTGCGTCAGATGAGGATCTCGTGGGTGACGTAGTAATAGAACGCGGCGCACGACAGGATCAACCCGAAGCGCAGCAGCAGCGGATTGCGCAGCAATGCGACGCGGCTGTGCACGAGCATCGCGGCGAGGATCAGCGACACGCTCAGCCACGCCGGCAGCAGGTAGCGATTGGAGAAGTAGCCCCAGCCCACGGCGAAGAACGGCAGCGTCATCACCAGGTAGACCGCGGCGCTCTGCTTGATCTTCTCGCGATATTCGGCGCGCACCAGCGGCGCCAGCACGAACGGCAGCATGTACCAGAAGATCGAGAACACGGCGAAGTCGATGCGCACGCCGACGCGCGAGCGGTCGGTCGCGGTGTAGGTCATCATCAGCTCGTACAGCGCCGGTATGAAGGCGCGGACGATCATCGTCGACAGCCCGCTGACGTAGGCCCCGAACGCAATGACGGCGATGAGGCGCTGCATCCTGGTCCCGAAAAGCAGCACCGGCGCGAACACCAGGTAGAGCAGCGACGACAGGTGCAGGCTCGCCGCCACCGCGCCGAGCACGACGAACGCGAGCCACTGCCTGCGCTGGAACGAGAGCAGCGAGGCGAACACCAGCAGCGCGGCCAGGCCCTGGCGCACCGCGTTGATCGTCGCGTTGACGAACATCGGCGATACGTACAGCAGCATGATCGCCGCGCCGAGGAAGGTCAGGAAACCGCGGCGCTGCACCGGATCGTCGCCGACGAGGTAGTCCTGGTAACGACGCGTCGCGATGAAGATGGTGCCGAGCATGAAGGCGAACAGCGCCGTCTGGTATCCGATGACGCCCAGGCCCAGCTTCCACAGTCCCCAGGTGAGATAGACGAAACCCGGTTCCAGTCGCGTTTCGCCACCGCCGGAACTCAGGCCCTGGAAGAAGCCGGCATAGGTCTGCGTGTCGGTGCCCACGTCCAGCGGGCGCGTGCCGACGAGCCAGCACCCGAACAGCCCGACCGCGATCAGCAGCATCGCGCTGAGCGTGTTCGCCGCCGGCGCCCAGGTCGAACGCCGCTGCGTCATGCCGTACTCGGGAACGTTGACGTTCACGGGGTCGCGCCTCCTTCGGTGGCCCGCCGTAGCGCCAGCAGCATGCGCTGGCGCGCCTTGCGCACCATGCCGATGCTGCGCGCGAAGCAGTGTTCGGGATACGTCACCAGTCCCTGGCGCAGGAGTTCGCGGCGCACTTCGCGACCGGCGCGATGCATCGCCTTCAGGTCTTCGCTCAGGCCACCGGCGCCGTAGTTCGCCTTGTGCCAGTACGCGAGCACCTGGTCGAGCTTGGCGCAGCGGTAGCCCGAAAAGCCGATCTGGCCCCAGAGCAGGAAGTCCTCGACGCGGCGGTAGTTCTCGTCGAAACGGAACGGCAGGTCGCGGCGAAGCACGACGGATGCCGTCGGGAACGGGTTATTCAGCAGCAATCGGCGGCGCGGCACGATGTGCGTGCGCGCCTCGCGTGGGGCGGGCGGCGCGGGACGATCGCGTTCGCGCACGAGCATGCGATGCGCGAGCAGCGCGATCTGCGGATCGGCACGAAGCGCGCGCATCTGCAGTTCGATCTTGGTCGGCACCCAGGTGTCGTCGGCATCGAGGAACGCGACGTACGGCTGCGTCGAACGCTCCCATCCCGCGTTGCGCGCCGCGGACGGGCCGCCGTTCTTGGGCAGCTGCACGACTTCGATCCACCCCGGTGGATACTGTGCGGCGACCGCGTGCAGCGCGCCGATGGTGTCGTCCGGGCTGGCGTCATCGACCAGTACGACCTGCGCGGGACGCAGCGTCTGTGCGTACACGGAGGCGACCGAGTCGCCGATGGTCGCGCCGCATCGATAACACGGCACCACCACGGACACGGGCGCAAGCGCGCTTCGCGCACTCGCGACGGGGGAAACATCGGCGGCAGTTCGGGGCTCGTCGATCATCTCTGGCATTGGAAACCGTTCGCGTGCGTTTTGGCGTATACGTGAAGTGAAGCCCGGGGCGCCTTCCGGGCTGGGTTCAGGAATCGTCGATGTCGCGAGCGGCCGATTCATCGCACGGTCTCACGCCCGATCGGGCATGAAGCCGCGCACGCCGAGCCATCGGGCGAGCAGCAGCAGGATCTCGGATGCGACCGTCGCCCACGCGGCGCCCATCACGCCGTAGCGCGGGATCAGCAGCCAGTTGAGCGCGACGGCCACGACGGCGGCGAACAGCATCGACACGACGCGATAGCGCATGTGGCTTTCGGTGAGCAGCGCCGCTTCCACCGCGGTGGACAGGAAGCGCACCGGCACGCACAGCGCGAGCACCATGAGCAGCGTCGACACGTCGGCGAATGCGGGACCGAATGCGAGGGGGATCGCCCACGGCGAGACGGCGGCCAGCAACAACCCGACGACGACGCCGGCACCGAGCATCGACAGGTTGCCGATCCGGTACACGCGCCAGAAACGCGGGCGATCGTGCACGGCCCAGCGGTGCAGCCGCGACAGCAGGAACTTGTGGTAGACCGTCGCCGGGAACAGGTAGATCGCCGTCATCACGCCGAGCGCGACGCCGTAATGGCCGGCGTCCTCGTTGCTGCTGAGGTATTTCAGCAGCACCGTGCTGACCTGGAAGAACACCGGGTAGAGGATCGCGGCGACGCCATACGCCCACGCCTGCGACCACAACTGCGGCACGGTGGGCGTCTGCAGGGGTTCGAGCGAGGTGGGCCGCGGGCCGTGGCCCTGCAACTCCATGCGCCCGTGCCACATCGCGTTCAACTGCGGCATCGCGAGCGCGGCGATCAGCAGCGCGACCACGCCGTAGCCGAGCGCCGCACCGAGTGCGTTGGCGAACGGCAGCGCGAGCAGCGTCGCGGCCACCGCAAGCCGGCCAGCGGACATCAGCATCTGCCACAAGGCCAGCGCGCTGTGGCGTTCTTCCAGACGCAGCTTGCTGCCGACCAGGTCGACCGCGAACAGGCCGGCGATCACCGGGGTGAGCAGCAGCAACGTGTCGCGCGTGTCGTCATCGACCACGGGACCGAGCAGCGCCCAGGCGACGACGCCGCCGATCGCGAGCGCGCACGTCCATGCGGAGAAGCGGAACGACGGTTTCAACCAGCGATCGCCGGCCCAGCCTTCCGCGCCGTACACACGCAGGCGGAACTGCGACAGGCCGAAACCCGCCAGCGGCGCGACGACGGTGACCGTCGCCAGCGATGAGGCGAACAGCCCGTATTCCGCCGGCCCGAGCCGACGCGCGAGCAATACCTGCGCGAGGAACACCATGCCCGCGCCGGCCATGGTGGCCAGCCAGAGCAGGCTGATCGCCGTCGCCGCGGGGCGCCAGGCGCTGGCGTTCATTCGCCGGCGCAGCCCAGCGTCGTCGCGCGCGCCGCAGGGCGCGCCACGGTCAGCAGGTCCGACTCCAGCAGCTCACGGTAGACGTCCAGCGTGCGGCCGATCACCAGCCGCTCGTCGAAATGCGCCAGCGCACGCTCTCGCGCCTTCGCGCCGAGCCGGCGCACCTGCGCGCGGTCGTCGTCGAGCTGCATGATCAGCCCGGCGAGCGAGGCCGCATCGCGCGGCGGCACCTGCAATCCGTCTTCGCCGTGCGTGGTGACGACCTCGCGGCAGCCGGGCAAGTTGGTGGTGATGATGCACAGGCCGCTGGCCGCGCCTTCGATCAGGCAACGCGGCACGCCTTCGCGGTAATAGCTCGGCAGCGCCATCACGTCGACCGACGACATCAACGCCGGCATGTCGTCGACGTGGCCGAGCCACTGGACGAGGCCGGCATCGTGCCAGGCCTGGACTTCCTCGCCCTGGAACGAGCTTGGGTTGCCGTAGTCCGGCGTGCCGGCGAGGAGGAACTCCACGTTGCGGCCGCGCTCCTTGAGCATGCGCGAGGCCTCGACGAATTCGCCGATGCCCTTCTCGCGCAGCAGTCGCGCCGCGAGCAGCACGCGAAGCGGTGCATCGCTGGCACGGTCCGCGCATGGCTGGAAGCGATCGACGTTCACGCCGGAACTGCGGATCAGGCGGATGCGGTCCTTCGGCACCAGACGCAGGTCGGTGAGCGCATCGGCGTCGTCGGGGTTCTGCAGGATCACGCGCGAGTTGCCGCTGCCGAGCGTGGAGCGCATCAGCGCACTCACGACCGGGCGCAGCACGCGCGCCTTCAGGGTGTTGCTCGCGTACACGTACCCCAGGCCGGCGACGGCGTTCACCACCGCGGGCACGCCGGACAGCCGCGCGGCCATCGCGCCGTACACCGCGCACTTCACGGTGAAGTTGTGGATGAGGTCCGGGCGCTCGCGCCGCAGCAGCGCGGTGAGATGCCGCACGGTGACCGCCTCGCGCACCGGGTTGAGGCTCGCGCGATCCATCGGAAGTTTTTCCCAGCGGATGCCGTGGCCGGCGAAGCGCTCGCCGAACGGACCATCGGGCGAGACCATCACGACCTCCGCGCCCTGGCCCTGCAGGTGCACTGCGGTGGGAAGGCGGAAGTTGTAGAGATACCAGTCGGTGTTGGCGAAGAAGACGATGCGCATACGTGATGACCTGGCAGCGCTCCATCCTGGTGCGATGCGTGGCAAGGCTTCCTTGGTTCCGGGGGTGTCCGGATTCTAGCCATGCTAATTTTCCAGGCCGTGCACGCCCCGCTCACGTTTGCATCCCCACGTGAACGAGGAACTGTCGTTGTCGTCACGTCGTCGCAATGCATCGCTCGTGTAGGAACGGCGTGATCGCGACAAAAAAAGACGGCCGGCTTTCGCCGGCCGTTGCCTCGATTGTCCGCGCGGCCGCTCCCCCCGGAGCGGCGTGACGGTTCGAAACCTACTTCGCGTACTGGTTGGTCGTGACGCGGATGTTGGTGGCGGTGCTGGCCTTCTGCACGTGCGGGTCGTTGCCCTTCGGCGCAATGCCCGCCTTGATCCCGGTCATCGAAACCAGCGCGTAGTTGGTGGTATGCGAGCCGAAGATCTTCGTGTAGTTGTTGCGGAAGACGTTGCTGCTGGCCTGGTAGTCGTTGCTGGTCGAGCTGAACATCAGGCCGCACAGGTAGTTGCGATTCATGCGGTTGAGCGCGATGTAGCCGCCGTTCGCGCCGACGGTGAGCACGCCGTAGCCGCCGTTGTACTCGACCGTGTTGTTCTTGATCGTCACGCCGGTCACGCGCTTGTACACCAGGATGCCGTTGCCCTTGTTCTTGCGGATCAGGCAGTTCTCGATGTGCACGGTGTCGGTGGTGCGCGAGTCGTTGACGTCCGGCTCGATGTCGATGCCACACTGCGGCGCGATGCCGTTGGTGTTGCTGAACTCGCTGTCGTACACCTTCACGTTGCGCGAGCAGCCGATGGTCAGGCCCTGGCGGCGGTTGTTGGTCGATACGATGTTGGAGACGACGACGTCGTTGCACGGAACTACCGCACCGGACGCCTGCGCGGCGCCGCCGATGGACATGCCGTCGCCCCAGCAGTCGGTGATGTAGATGTCGCGCACCGTCACGCGGTTGGAGCCGCGCACCATGATGCCGTGGCCCCACTCGCCCTTCGTGCCGAGGTGGCGGTAGCGATCGCCGCGGATCTTGCCGCCGGAAATCTCGACGTCGCTGACCTGCATCGCCATCAGCACGTACGCGCGCTCGGCGCTGTTGCTCTTGGCCCACAGCTCCGCGCCCGGATCGAGCTTGAGGTGCATCTTGCTGCGCAGGCGCACGTTCCGCGTCGGGTCGATCACGTAGTTGCCGGCGGGCACGTACACGGTGCCGCCCGTCGACGGCAGCGCGTTGATGGCCTTCTGGAAGGCGGTGGTGTCGTCGTTGGAGCCGTTGCCGCGCGCACCGTAGTTCTTGACGTTGAGCGTCGTGGTGCCGCGGGCACGCTTCGGCGGCGTATACGTGAGGGCGGTGGTCGCGCCGGTGGCGGCCATCACTTTGCCGATGCCGGCGAAACCGAGCACGGGCGGGATCGAGAGGAGCAGGGACTTGCGGAGGAATTCGCGACGTTCGGCGGTCGCAGGCGCCATCACCTGGTTATCGTTCACAGTAGGGTTCCGGAATTAAGGAACGCCCCCGGGTGAGCGGTTTTGCTCGATGGGGCTTGGTGGTGTGAAGAGCGCCCCCTCGCGTCTTCACGTCATCACGCCACGATCATGTTCGTGACTGACGTGCACCCTACAGCAACAACCGTGAATCGAAACCCTAATCTTCACTATTTGTGCACGCGCGCAAGCAAATCCGCACGTGACGTTCATAAACATCCGCATTCAAGTTCATGACTGCGAAGACGATGCTGCACGATGCACAGCGTTTGCGCAGCATGAACCGGGCGCGGCAGCATTCGACGTGGATGAGTTCGCTGCGCACGTGAGCATCGCGCGTGAAATCGCGTGAAGCCACGTGAGTTTCGCACGTCGCGTTTTCACGACCCGGTGCGAGCGCTCGTGCGGTGTGGTCCGGGCAAGCGCAGTGCACCCGAGATCACGAACTTTCCGGTGCCGCGCGACACCGCGTTCCCCGGGTGCGCTTCGCTTACCCGGGCTACAAGAGCATGTTCTTGATGAGCCCGCTCGGGGCTCAATCCAGGTAACGGTTGTCCGCTGCCACGCTGATGCGCTCGGTCCTCTCGGCGATGGTGACGTGGCGCTTTCCGCCGCTGCGTTTGGCCTGCGGGGAGGAACCGGTTGGACCGTTGTCGTCGAACTCGTTGCGCGCGATCACCAGCCCGCGCGTGCCCGGCCGCACGCCGACGCCACCGAGCACGTTCTCGCGGATGCGGTTGTCCTCGATGAGGCAATCGCTCGCGCCCAGCGTCAGGATGCCGTGGCCGCGGTTGTGCTCGATCAGGCACTCGCGGACCGTCGCGTCGGAAACGCGCTTGTACAGCTGGATGCCGGCGCCGCGGTTGCCGCGTACCGTGCAGCGGGCGATGAGGATGTCGTCGGCGATGTCGCCCTCGTCGGGCTCCACGTCGATGCCCGCGCCCGGCGCGGTGCCGCCGGTGTCGATGAATTCCGAATCGAACACCCGGACGCGGCGCGAGCGGCCGATGGTGAGTCCCTGGCGGCGATTGTCGGCGCACACCACGCGTTCGATCGTCACGTCACGACTGGGCACGAACGCGGCGCCGACCTTGGCCCCGCCGATCGAAATGCCGTCGCCCCAGCAATGCGAGATGTGGAGGTCGCGCACGTTCACGCGTTCGGCGGCGCGGATCATGAGGCCGTGGCCCCATTCGCCGGTGATGCCCTTGTGCGCCGAACGCTCGCCGATGATCCGTCCGCCGGAGATCGTCACGTCGCTCACGCGGTGCGCGTTGAGCACGTACGCACGTTCGGCGGCGTTGGGCTTGGCGAGCAGGCGCGTGCCCGGCGACATCGCCAGGTGCATTCGGCTGCGCAGCTGCACGCCGACGGTGGGATCGATCAGGTAATCGCCGGCGGGCACCTGCACCGTGCCGCCGGCTGCCGGCAGCGCGTCGATGGCCTGCTGGAACGCGCGCGTGTCGTTGGCGACGCCGTTGCCGCGCGCGCCGTGGCGGCGCACGTCCACCACGGCGCTCCCGATGGGCGAGGCCGCCCACGACGCCATCGGCGCCGTGGACAGCATCGCGAGGGACGCGGCAATCCGCCGCCGCAGCAGGTCAGGCATAGGCACGTTCGCGCATGTCGGTTTCCTGCACCTGCGCACGGCGTTCGCGGCGCGAGGCGAGCCACGGCAGCACGACGGCGAGCAGGTAGAACTTCGAGGCGTGGTACTTGTTGTCGAAACGGCGGCGGTTGCGATCGAGCCACGCGCCCGCGCCGGGCAGCTCCTCCGAATTGCGCGCCAACTCGCGCACGCGATCGAACCGCGCCCGCGCCAGGCCGCGCACGTCGAAGCGGAAACTGCCCTTGCCGGTCACGTACGGCAACTCGCCGAAACGCGTGGCGATGTGGTCGCGGATGAGCAGCTTGTTGAGCTTGGTGACCGGATCGACCTTCTGGTAACGCGGCACTTCGCGGTGGATCCACTCGCGCAGCGTGAGGTCGCAGAAGGGATACGCGACTTTCAGGCCCAGCGCCGCGCTGGAATACAGGCCCTTGGCGAATGCGCCCGCGGAACCGGCGATCGAGGTCGACATGTCGCGCCATTCCCAAAGGCTCGTCGCCGAACCGATCTCCTCGCGATACAGCTCGAGGCGATGGCGCGAATGCTGCGACATCGGGCGGCCGAGCAGTTCGTCGGCCTCGTCGTCGGTGAAACGCGAGCCGGGGAACGCGCGCTCGATCTCGTTCATGCGCAGCGTGCTGAGCATGTAGCAGAGCTTGAAGCTGCGATCCACGCCGGGCAGTTCGGACAACCAGCCTGGCAGCGGGAGATCGCGCGACAGGCGCTTGAGCATCTCCTGGCGCTTGCTCATCGGCGTGCCGAAATAGCTGTCCGCGCCCAGGCCGTCGACGACGCCGTCGCCGCCGTGCCCCGCCACTTCGGTGCCCAGGTCGATGCACGAGAGCAGGGCGAAGTCGGCGGTCAGCAGCGGCATGCGATGCACGACGTCGAGGTAGCGGTCGTACGCGCGCGCCGGGTCGCAGGTCAGCGTTTCGTGGCGAAGGCCGAGCGTGCGCGCGACGTGCGTGGCCGATTCGACCTCGTCCTCTTCCTGGCCGCCCAGGTAGGTGATGCACGTCGTGTCGGGCCGCGCATCGGCGATGGCGATCGCCAGCGTGGTCGAATCCTTGCCGCCGCTCTGCAGCAGCCACGGCGCCGACATGCCCGCGCAGCTGCGCTGGATCGCATCGCACAGGCGCCGGTGGTAGCCGGCGACCCAGTCCTGTTCCGTCGCCGCGTACTCGGGCACTTCGCCGGCGTTGCGGAACTTGAAGTGGAACTTGGGCTCGGTGTGCATGTCGTCGTGCGGGCAGAACCCGAACGTCACCAGCCGCACGCCTTCGTAGATGGAGTAGGGCGGATAGACGAACGCGTTGCGCAGGATGTCGGCGATCGACACCGGATCCACCGCCGGCGGCGGGACGTCCTCGCGCATCAGGCGCGAGAAGTCCGGCGTGCCGTAATAGGGCGACATCGTGATCTGTGTTCGCATCGGCATTACCTCGCGGCCGCCTTCAGCGGTTCGTCCTTCATGGGCTGGTAGTCGTAGTACGTGTACGCGTACTGGCCCGAGCCGCGCTTCTGCACCGCGTTGAAGATCGCGCCGCGCACTTCCACGCCGTTCTGCTCCAGGCGCTGCTTGGCCAGCGCGATCTCGCGCTGCTGGTTGAGGCCCCAGCGCACCACCATCAGGCAGGTGCCGACGTGGTGGCCGATCACGGCCGCGTCGGTCACCGCCAGCACCGGCGGCGTATCGATCACCACGATGTCGTACTGCTGCGCGAGCTTGTCCAGCAGCGCGGTGAAGCGCGGATGCATCAGCAGTTCCGACGGGTTCGGCGGGATCGTGCCGCGCGTGATGAACGACAGGTTCTCCGTGCCGCCGACCTTGCGTACGGCCTGGATCTCGTCGATGCGGCCGGAAATCAGCTCCGACAACCCGCCGTCGGCGCGCGTGCCGAGCGCCAGGTGCAGCGTGCCGCGGCGCATGTCGGCGTCCACCAGCAGCACGCGCTGGCCGGCCTGTGCCATCGTCACGGCGAGGTTCGCGCAGACGAAGGACTTGCCGACGCCCGGGCTGGGCGCGGCGATCATCAGCATGTTGTTCTTCATCTCGAAGCGCGCGAAATGCAGGCTGGTGCGCAGCGTGCGCAACGCCTCCATCGCGAGGTCCGACGGCGAGCGGAAGGCGAGCAGGCGCTGCTTGCCGTCGCGACGCGCCGCCGTGCCGGGCTGCGCGACGATCTGCTTGCCCTTCGCGCTGAAGGGAATCGACGCGTACACCGGCAGGCCGAGCAGCTCGATGTCGACCGGATCTTCCACGCCGCGACGGAACATCTGGCGCGTGAGCACGAAGGCGACCATGAACATAGCGCCGATCAGCGTGCCGGCGCCGATGACGATCAACGGCTTCGGCCACGACGGGCTGTCCATGTTGACGTCGGCCGGATCGATCACGCGCGCGTTGCCGACCGCGCTGGCGGCGGCGATGTTCAGCTGCTGCGCCTGGTCGAGCAGGTTCGCGTAGGTCTGGTTGATGACCTCCACGTCGCGGTTCAGGCGGAACAGACCCTGCTGCGTATCGGGCAGGTTCCCGATCTGGCTCATGATCTGGTTCTTCTTCGACTCGAACTGGCCGATCTGGCGCATCAGCGACTGGTAGACCGGATGCTCGGGCGTGTAGCGGCTGGCGATGTCGGCGCGCTGCACCTGCAGCTGCTGGATGCTCTGGTCCAGCGCGACGGTCTGGTCGAGCAGCGCCTTGTTCGACACGCCGACGTCCATCGTGCGCGTGCGCGACTGGAAGGTGTTCAGGCGCGCCTGCGCATCGGCCAGTTCACGACGCACCTTCGGCAGCTGTTCGGTCACGAACTGCAGGCGCTTGGCGGCTTCGGCCGAGTTGCGCGCGACGTTCTGGCGCACGTAGGCCTGGGTGATCTGGTCGAGCACCTGCTTGGCGCGCAGCGGATCCGGGTGCGAATAGGTCAGGTTGATGATGCCGGAGTTGCGGCCCTGCTCGCTGACGGTGATGTCCTTCTTGAGCTTGGTCATCAGCGCCATGGTGTTCAGGCGCGTGAGGTCGAAGCGCGTGCCGGCGTTGGCGGCGAGGCGTTCGATCTCCAGCGTCAGGCCGCGGCCGTTGGTGGCCTTCTGGCCGACGCGGCCTTCCAGCATCAGGTTGCCGTCGGGATCGAGCACCTTGTAGCGGCCGCGTTCGCCGGCGATCAGCTGCAGCGGCATGCCGACGAGCTGATCGGGCACTTCGAACTGGCCGATGTCGACCTGTTCGCCGCCCCAGGCGTAGCTGTTGAGGCCGAACCACGGCGATGCCACTTCGCCCGGATGCAGGCGCTGCTGCATGCGCGAGACCATGTCGCCGAGCAGCGGCATGCGCACCGGTTCGACGACGGTGTCGAGGTCGAGGCGTTCGATCGCCTCACCCAGCACGCGGCGCGAGGTGAGCAGCTGCGTTTCGGTGGCGGCCGGCGCATCGACGACCGGCGGCGCCGGCGCGGTGGTGGGCTGGTTGAGGCCGGGCACCGTCGGCGGGCGCGATTCCACCTGCACCACGGCATTGGCTTCGTACTGCGGCGTCGCCAGCAGTACGTAGGCCACCGCGACGATGAAGAACGCCAGCGTGCCAAAGAGGATCGGCCATTTGTTGTCGGTAAGCGTGGATACGAGGGTCGGGATGTCGATGTCGTCTTCGCGCGCATTGGCTGCGGGCGGAACGGCATAGGGGGCATCGGCCCGGGAGATCACGTGAGTGGCCATGTTTCGTCACCTGGTGAAGAGCGGGGCATGCGACAGCGCACGCAGGAGGAACGCGGCGTGCCGCGCGTATGACACCCACGACCGTGGGGTCCTGGGACAGTGCGAAGCGCAGGCGAGGGGAGCGTTCAAGACGCGCCCCACGCGTTGCGGATCGCGACCTGGTTTGGCGAACCGGCGTCCCGCGACGGGGTCATCGGATGAGCTGCTGGACGCAGGCCCGCCAAGGCGTCGGCGACGCGCACATCGGCGTCGCTCAGATCTGGAATGTGGTTGCGATCGACCTGCGAAACGCGGCGCGGCGGCAGCCAGGCCTCGTCGAGCAGGCGCGACACGTGGCCGGCGATGGCCTGCGCGTCGTGGACCATCAGGTGCACGCGACCCTGCGCCTCCACCGGCGGCGGGTCGAGCGACAGCAGCGGGATTTCCAGCGCCATCGCCTCGGCATGCAGCGACGGGCCGACGAACGCCAGCCGCGCGCGGCGCAGCAGGAAGAGTGCTGCGAGGTAATCGGGCGCCTCGATGCGGTGCAGGTTTTCCGGGCCGTTGCCGTCCAGGAACACCGGATTGATCGCGCAGACGACGTCGACGCCCGGATGCTCGTGGGCCACGCGCGTGAGCGCGGCGCACATCAGCGTGGCGTGCGCTTCCTCGCATTCGTGCCCAAGCAGCAGGATCATCGGCGCGCCTTCGCGCAGCGCGGCGAAGCGTTCGGCCAGCGCCAGGCCCATGCCGTTGTCGGGCTGGAGGCGTTCGAGCGCGCTGCGCAGCGCGTCCGGCGCGGCGTTGCCGGTGACCAGCACGCGGTGCGCGGGCACGCCTTCGGCCACGAGCTGGCGACCGGCCGACTGGCCCGAGGCGACGTGCAGCGAGGCGAGGGCGCGCGCGATGCGGCGGCCCGGATCGTCCGCGGCGCGCGGCGCGCAGGTGTTGGCGAGGCCGCCGTCGATGCACACGACCGGCACGTGGTGGTAGTGGGCGGCGAGCGTGGTGGCGAGCGTCGCGGGCGCGTCGCCCGGCACGACGACGAGGTCCGGGCGCACCTGCGTCATCACGCGCTTGATGCCGCCCAGCGCGCTCGAGGTCATTTCCGCCGGATCTTCACCCGCCGCCGGGACTTCGATCTTCACGTCGGCCGACAGGTCGAACAGCTCGAGCACGCGCGCCGATTCCTGCTCCGATTCGGCGGCCACGCACAACGTGGTCTCGAAACGTTCGTCGCGCGCCAGCTGCTGCGCGATCGGCGCCATGCGCACCGCATCGGGTGAATCGCTCAGCACGCACAGCGCACGCACCGGCGGCTTGGGGTTGATGTCCGATGCGGCCTCTGCGGCGGCATCGGCCAGATGCAGCACGTCGGGCAATGCGATGCCGGCACGCGCGGGCGCATCGAGGCGCTCGGGCGCATTGCGCACCTCGTCGTGGTCGTCGAAATTCGCCAGCGCGCTGAGGAAATTGATGCCGTGGTTGTTGGTCTGCGTGTGCATCGGCACCGGCGCCGGTCGCGGCGCGCTGCGCGGCCAGCGACCGCGCAGACGCGTCAGCACCTTGGGCACCCACCACACGTGCAGCGCCATCACCAGCATGAACGCGGCGAAGGCGAGCGACTGCGGCATGTCGCGCAGCGACCAGCCGATGAGCACCAGCAGGCCCGCGATGGCGACCATCGTCAGCAGCACCAGCCGCGGCGGCATGCCGGTGTCGCACAGCAGGTGGTGCAGGTGCTGGCGATCGGCCTTGAACGGCGATCCGCCTGCGCGGATGCGGCGATACATCACCGCCAGCGTATCCATCACCGGCAGCGCGACGCACCACAGCACGTCCGGCGGGTTGAGGCGACCGACCTTGGCGTGACTCATATAAATAAGCGCCCAGGCCATGATGAAGCCGATCAGCGTGCTGCCGGCATCGCCCATGAAGACCTTGCGGCCGTCGGGCCAGCCCAGGTTGACGAACAGGTACGGTATCAGCGCGGCGAACAGCACCTGCAGCATCACCAGCACGCCCGGCATCGACCAGGACGAGTCGTCGAACAGCAGGATCGCGCCGATGCACACCATCGCCATGGTGGCGGCGAGGCCGTCGATGCCGTCCATCATGTTGAAGGCGTTGATGAGCCCGATGACGGCGATGATGGTGAAGGGAATGCCGAACAGGCCGATGTCGATGTGGCGCGTGCCGACGATCTGCCCCAGATCGTGCACGTAGAAGCCCGACATGAAGATGACCAGGCCCGCGGCGCCGGCCTCGACCAGCAGGCGGGAGGTGACGCTCAGGTTGCTGGCGTCGTCCAGTGCGCCGGCCGCGACGATCATCACGCCGCCGGCGAGCAGGCTCGTGACGAAGCCGTCGACATAGCCCAGATAGCTCAGTCCCACCAGGGTACCGAGGAAGAAGCACAGCCCGCCGATCAGCGGAATGCTGCCCCGGTGCTGTTTACGCGCATCGGGCCGATCCACCAGTCCGATCTTCCGCGCCCACGGGCGCATGGCGAAGATGGCGAACAGTGTCACGGCCAACGCGATCGCGCTGGCGGCCACCAGCTTGGGGTCCCTCATGCATGCACCTCGGATCAGAACACGAACGACTGAAAGGGCAAAGGCGTGTTGCGTTCCGTGTGCGTGCGCACTCAACCAATGCATCGGCATCGCGTTTGTTCCGTCGCGTGATCTGCGGACGTGTCCACAAAACGCGGTGCCTCCGTGCCGCAACGAATCTAGGCACGTGGTGTTGATGAAGAGATGAAAAAGAGTCGTTCACGCGAGTGAACCTGAGAACAGCGCCAGCTCAGGTTCAGTTCGATGAATCACTTCACAGCGCGCGCACGACGCTGAAGCAATTGGAATGGCCGTGTCACAGTTTTGTTTTCCAATCGCGGATACAAGACTCGATGCGATCGAACGCCGCATCGAATACGCGCTGGTCGCGGCCGTAGGGATCGTCGATGTCGCTCGCGTCCTGCCAGTGCGAAAGCATCAGCACGCGCCCACGCAACGTGGGGCATAACGCGAGCACCGCGGCGACCTGGCGTTGCTCCATCGCGAGCACGAGGTCGGATTGCTGCATCAGCAGCTTCGTGGCCTGGCGCGCGACGTGCTCGCTCCCGTCATAGCCGTGCGCGGCGAGCACGGCTTGTGCCTTGGGGTCGATCGGATAACCGCGCATGGCCGCCAGGCCCGCTGACGCGACCTGCATGCCCGGCCGCAGCAGGCGTGCACGCACGATGGCCTCGGCCATCGGACTTCGGCAGATGTTTCCCTTGCAGACGATAAGTAGACGTAGGCTCATGCACGCGACGCTAGCAAAGCCGCGCGTAAGGGCCATTCATCGTTGTGGCGCCTGGTTCAGGGTTGTGGAGAACGGGTGAAGCGGCGCGCCCGAAACATGCGTGCGGCCGGTGCCGCCGTTCCGCCTCAGGTGGGCAGCGACTGCCGGGCCCGATGCAGCGCGTGCCACGGATCGCGCTTGAGGTTGCGGGCGCGGCGCAAGGCCTTCGTCAGATCGAACGCGCCCGCCTGGCGCACGCGTCCCAGTTCTTCCCACGTCAGCGGCATCGCGACGGTCGCGCCCGGTCGTGCACGGAGCGACCAGCTCGTCACGCTGGTGGCGCCGCGCGAATTGCGCAGCCAGTCGATGAAGATGAGGCCTTCGCGCTTGGCTTTCGACGCGGTGGCGATGTAGCGGTCGGGCGCGCGCGAGACGAGCGAGTCGGCCACGCCCTCGCAGAAGGCCTTCACCTGCGACCAGTCGGGACCGGGGCGGATCGGCGCGACCACGTGCACGCCCTTGCCGCCGGAAAGACGAACCCAGCTGCGCAGCCCGAGTTCGGCGAGCCGGTCGCGCACTTCGCGCGCGGCTGCCTTCAATACATTCCACTCGATGCCTTCGTCCGGATCCAGGTCGAACACGAGGCGGTCGGGTTTCTCGATGTCGTCGATGCGCGAGCCCCACACGTGGAACTCCAGCGAGTTCATCTGCACCAGTTCGAGCACGCCATCGAGGTTCTCGACGTAGAGGTAATCGCCCTGGCCGCTGACTTCGCGCAGCGTGATCTCGCCCACGTGCTCGCCGAGCGAGTCGGCGTGATGCTTCTGGAAGAAACACGATCCGGCGATGCCGTCCGGGCAGCGCACCAGCGACAGCGGCCGGCGCACCAGTTCGGGCAGCATCCAGCGCGAGACCGCGCGGTAATAGTCGGCGACCTCGCCCTTGGTGATCTCCGCATCCGGGTAGACCACCTTGTCGGGACTGGTGAGCCGGGGCGTGGTGGCCATGCGTCAGCGTCGCATGTCGCGCGGTGCGTCAGGCCGACTTGCGCCCGGTGCGCTTGCGCGCGGTGGTCTTCTTCGCGGGCGCCTTCTTGGCGGCCTTTTTCGCTGGCGCGGACTTCTCGCCACCGCCACCGCCACCGCCGCTGCCCTTGCCGCCCTTCTTCTCCAGGCTGCGCTTGAGCAGGTCGGCGAAGTCGATGACGTTGGTCGCGGCGTTCTCGGGCAGGTTGTCCTCGTCGGCGGTGGCCTTGCGCACCACGTTCTTGGACTTCACGCGATCGTCGATCACCTTGCTCAGGCGCTCGCGGAAATCGTCCTTGTAGTTCTCCGGCTCCCACTTGGAACTCATCGATTCGATGAGCTGCTTGGCCATGTCGATCTCGCGCGTGGTGATCTTCCACTTTTCCAGGCCGCCTTCGGGCAGCTTGTAGTCGGCCGGATCGACGATCTCCTGCGCGAACCGCAGGATCAGCAGCATCAGCGCTTCGTCCTTCGGCACGACGGCGGCGAGGTATTCGCGCGTGCGGATCACCACGCGGCCGACGCCGGCCTGGCCGGTGCGCTTGAGCACCTCGCGCAGCAGCACGTAGCCCTTCTCGGCCTTCTTGCCCGGTTCGAGCACGTAGGGCTTCTCGAAGTATTCCGGGCCGATGGATTCCAGGTCGACGAAGGTATCGATGTCGACCGACTCCTTGTGGTCGGGCGCGGCGTTGGCGATGTCCGACTCCTCCAGCACGACGTAGCTGCCCTTGTCGTACTCGAAGGCCTTGACGATCTCCTTCCAAGGCACTTCCTCGCCGGTCTCGGCGTTCACGCGCTCGTACCGCACCGGCGCGTTGTTGCGGCTGTCGAGCATGCGGAACGACAGGTCCACGCGGCGTTCGCCGCTCATCAGCTTGACGGGGATGTTGAGCAGACCGAACGACAGCGTGCCGGTCCAGATGGGTCGGGCCATGGGATACCTCTGTCTACCGATGTGCTACCGGAACAAACCGGCCGTAGAACAGGGACTTTCGATCCAGCGGCGTGGGCGCCCGGTGAAAGCTGGGCCGCGCGTGGGACGCGGCCCGGCGCGGCTTCAGGCAAGGCCCGCGCCCGGCGTCGGAGCGCGGCGGGCGGCGCCGCGGACGCGAAGGGTCTGCCAGATCGCCCCGATCAGGTACGCCACGAACGCCGCGCCGATGGGGCCGAACAGGCGCGGATCCTCCGGCCCGGCCGCGTACGGCGCGCCCAGCGGCAGGCGCGTGAGGCTTTCCACGAACGCCGGGATGAAGTGGAAGAACAGCGCGGTGAGATTGAACAGCACAGCCACGTAGGTCGAAAGGCGGCCGAAACCGCGGCGCCGCTCCGCCAACCAGCCCAGCGCGAGCACCACCAGCGTCAGCACGCTCAGCACGTGCGGCGCGCCGAAGCCGCCGCGGCGGAAGATGAAAAGCCCGGTGATCGCCGCGCCGATCGTGAACCAGAAGAAGATCGCGCCCGCCCGCGTGGTGATGCGGATCTCGCGATGCGTGAACAATGCGGTGAAGCCGGCGATGACGCCGATGATCGCGATCGCGGTATGCACCGCACCGAAGGCGGTGACGTTTAGCAGCTCGAGCATGGCGTCGTCCTCGTGGGGAAGGGCGCGGGCGGCAGCCCTTCGGAAGGAATACGCGGAAAGCGGGACGGGGCGGCCATGCCTTTGCTCGTCATGCCCGCGAGGGCATGGCTTATGACGTCCGCACGTGTGCAGGTGAAAGCGTGAAAAGTCCCTGGATTCCCGCCTTCGCGGGAATGACGGTGTGGGGAGATTCCCGCCTTCGCGGGAATGACGAGCGGGGAGATTCCGCCTTCGCGCAAATGACGGCGCCAGGAAAAACCGCGCCCCCTCATCGGAAAAGGGCGCGGTTTGGTTCTTACGGCGCGGAGTCCACCAGCACGACTTCGGCGTCGTCCAGGGCCTTTACGGTAATCGCGCCCTCGTTGCGGATCGCCGCGCCGTCGCGCGCTTCAAGGCGCACGCCGTTCACTTCGATCGCGCCCTTCGCCGGCACGAGGTAGCCGTAGCGGTTCTCGCCGAACACGTATTCGGCCGACTCGCCGGCCGCCAGCGTCAGGCCGAGCACGCGCGCCTGGGCGCGGATCGGCAGGGCGTCCTCGTCGCCGGCGATGCCGCTGGCCAGCGTCACGAAGCGGCCCGAACGCTCGCCCTTCGGGAAGGGCTTGCTGCCCCAGGTCGGCGCACCGCCGCGGGCGTCGGGGATGATCCAGATCTGGAAGATCCGCGTGGTGTCCGGCTCCAGGTTGTATTCGGCGTGCTGGATGCCGGTGCCCGCGCTCATCACCTGCACGTCGCCGGCCTCGGTGCGGCCCTTGTTGCCCAGGTTGTCCTGGTGGGTGATCGCGCCTTCGCGGACGTAGGTGATGATCTCCATGTCCGAATGCGGATGCGGCGGGAAGCCCGTGTTCGCGGCGATGGTGTCGTCGTTCCACACGCGAAGCGCGCCCCAGCCCATGCGGGCGGCATCGTGGTAGCTGGCGAAGGAGAAGTGGTGCTTGGCATCGAGCCAACCGTGGTTGGCTCCGCCGAGGGAGTTGAACGGGCGACGCTCGATCATGACCTTGCTCCGGAAGTGGGTGGATTGCGTGGGGCAAACGATAGGCGCCCGACGGGCTGCTGGGAATGGAACGGATCGAGTATGATCGTTTCCGTTTCTTGCATGATGGCCTGCGCCCATGAAACTCCCCGACCTGGAAGCCTGGGCGATCTTCGCCAAGGTCGCCGAAACCGGCTCCTTCGCGCGCGCCGCGAGCGAGCTCGCCCTGTCGCAGGCGACGGTGTCCAAGGCCATCACGCGCCTGGAAACGCGGCTGAAGACGGTGCTGTTCCATCGCACCTCAAGGCGGATGTCGCTGACCGAAAGCGGCCGCGGCGCGCTGGAACGCGCCAGCCGCATCCTCGCCGAGGGCGAGGCGGTGGAGGCGGAAATCACCGCGCAGGCGGCCAGCCCGCGCGGCACCGTGCGCATGGCGGTGCCGATGTCGTTCGGCATCGAGCACCTCTCGCCGCTGCTGCCGGAGTTCATGGAGAAGTACCCGGACGTCTCGCTCGACGTGGACTTCGACGACGGCCTGGTCGATCTGGTCGGCGGCGGTTTCGACCTGGCGCTGCGCATCTCGGCGCTCGCCGATTCGAGCCTGCTCGCGCGCCGCCTGTGCGGCGTGCGCGTGTTGCTCGTCGCATCGCCGGCGTATCTGGATGCGCACGGACGGCCGAAGCATCCGCGCGAACTCGCGCAGCACAGCGCGCTGTTCTACACGTTGTCCCGCTTCGGCGGCGCATGGCGGTTTCAGCACCGGCGCCACGGCGATTTCTCCATCAGCGTCAACGCGCAGTTGCGCGTCAACAATGCCGAAGCGCTCAATCCCGCGCTGCTGGCCGGCATGGGCATCGCGTTGCAGCCGGAGTTCCTGGTGTGGCGCGAACTGAAGGCGGGGAAGCTGGAGATCGTGTTGCCGGAATGGTCGCCGCCGCCGATCGCGCTCCATGTCGTCACACCGCCCGGCCGCGTGCGCCCGGCGCGCGTGCAACTGCTCATCGAGCATCTGGTGAAGAAGTTCGCGAAGGCGCCGTGGGCGGAGCGCGCCGGCTGACGTCCGGCCCTCACCCCAACCCCTCTCCCGCGAGCGGGAGAGGGGCTCAACTCGCCATGTTCAATGCGATTGCATGCATCGCGTCGGGACCAGCCCTTCTCCCGCGTGCGGGAGAAGGTGCCGGCAGGCGGATGAGGGAAGAACGCGAAAAACAACGCCCGCATCACCTCACGGCGTGAGCGACAGCGCATTCGCCGCCGTGATCAACCCCGAGCCCGTCGCGTTCGCGCCCCAGCATTCGTTCACCGCCGGGCCCGACGGCTGCGAGACGAGCGCGCATCCGGCGCCCCACGGGATCGCCGCGGTGGTGAGGATGTCCTCGACGTCCGCCTGCACCAGGCCCGGGTTCTTCTGCAGCATCAGCGCGGCGATGCCCGCCACGTGCGGCGAGGACATCGAGGTGCCGCTCAGATAGAAGTACGAGGTCTTGCCGCTCTGCGTCTGGTACGGGCCGACCACCCACGAACCCGGCGCGACGACGTCGAGATCCTGTCCGGCCAGTTGGCGGCTGGAGAAATCGGCGATGTGGAAGTCCGCCGTGTTGGTCGGATCGGGTACGTCGTCGGCGTTCCACCAGTTACCCGGATTGCCGTCGGCGCCGGGCTTCCACTGGCCGTTCCATCCCGACGCGGCGACCGAGATCACCGGTGCGTACGCGCCCGGATAGCCCATGCCCGCATCGCCCTCGTTGCCGGCGGACGCGACGATCACCACGCCCTTGGAGATCGCGTAATCGATCGCGGCCTTCTCGGACGCATCGAGCACCGAACCGCCCAGGCTCATGTTGATCACCACCGGCGATGCGCCGAGCGCGCCGCTGGCCTTGAGGTTGGCGACGTAGACGATGCCGGCCGCCACCACCGACGACCAGCCCGAACCGTTCTGGTTCAGCACCTTCACCGGGATGACGGTCGATTTCGGCGCGGTGCCGTTGATCGGCACGCCGCCCAGGCTGTAGCCGAGGATCGTGCTGGTGACGTGCGTGCCGTGCGAGTTCTGGTCGTGCTCCCACTTGTTCGTCGGATCGGACACGTTGCCCTTTTCGCCGCCGCCGCCGTTGAAGGCTTTGGCGAACTGCGTGGCGATGCGTTCCTGCGGGAAATACTGGCGCCAGGTGTCGAGCAGGCCGGTGTCGAGCACGGCGACGTACACGCCGTTGCCATCGTACGCGGCGGTGCGTCCGACGCCGAAGTTGGTGACGTCCACCGCGTCCTGGTCCCACGTGCTCAGGCCGTTGGCGAAGTTGGTCGCGCTGACCGTATCGACCGGGCTGCCCTTGCGCTCGGCGTCGGGATTGGCGGCGATGACGAAGGGCAGGGCGCGGATGGCGGCGAGCTGGCTTTCGGTGGTCTTGAGCGTGACGAGGTCGATTTCGGCCACCACGTCGCGCACGGTGCCGTACGCGCCGAGCTTGGCGAGCGTCGCCGGCGTGGCGTCGCCGTTGAGCAGGACGTTGACGCCTAGCTGTCGTGAACCGGAGGCGGCCTGCGCTGCGACGGGAAGGGCGCAGGCGAGGGCGAGGACGCTCAGGGCTTTGTTGATCACGGGTGGATCTCCTCGGAGGGTGGCCCGTTCGGACGGGCGCGGGACAGGGTTGCCCGGAGCAAACGCGACTACGACGGGCAACAGGCCGCCCTCGTCCCTGTGGAGTCCCCATGCCGAAAGCGTGCGCATCCGGTCGGCGGATGGTGCGCGCGGATTTGTTGCGTCCGGGTCGTGCGCTTGTCGGAACGGTGTAAAGACCGAAGCTGTATGCGGGACGACCCCGGCGTTTGTAGCCCGGGTAAGCGGAGCGCACCCGGGGAGGGAGCGGGAAGGTTGCGGGTGGCGCACGCGGGCGATCCCGTCATCCCGGCGAAGGCCGGAACCCAGGCCGGAAGCCTCGAGCCTGCGTGGGAGTGCCCCTGCGCTACGAGCCTGGATCCCGGCCTTCGCCGGGATGACGGCGTGGTTCGCCGGGATGACGGTGTGTTCGCCCGGATGACGGTGTGGTTCGCAACCGCGCTACAACACGGCGCGCCCTCAATCCGCCGAGAACTTCGACAGGTTCTGTTTTACCTTCTCGATGCCCGCCCATGGGTCCTTGCGGCGACGCTTCAGGCGCGCGGGGACGTCGGCGATGGTGAACGCGTCGCCGCGCTTGAGTTTCGACAGCTCGCTCCACGCCAGCGGCATCGACACGGGCGCGCGCGGGCGTGCGCGCAGCGAATACGACGCCACCGCCGTCGCGCCGCGCCCGTTGCGCAGGTAGTCGACGAAGATGCGCTTGTTGCGCAGGCGCTTGGTCGACACCGACAGGAACCGATCGGGCTCGGCCTGCGACATCACCTCCGCGAAGCTCTGCGCGAACGGCTTCACCAGGCTCCAGTCGCAGCCCGGATTCAGCGGCACCACCACGTGCAGGCCCTTGCCGCCGGTGGTGCGCAGGAAGGATTCCAGTTCCAGTTCGATCAGGCGCTTGCGCACGTCGAGCGCCGCGCGTTTCACCTCGGCGAACGGGACGTCGGGGCCTGGGTCGAGGTCGAAGACGATGCGGTCGGCGCGATCGGGATCGTCCGCGTGCGCGCCCCACGGATGGAATTCCAGCGCGTTGAACTGCACCAGTTCCATCAGCGCGGCTTCGTCGTTCACCACCAGGTAGTTGGCGTTGTTGCCCGCTTCTTCCTTCAGGCGGACGAACTCGACCAGTTCCAGTCCCGGCGTGTGGTGCTTCTGGAAGAAACACGGTTTGTCCGTACCCGCCGGGCAGCGGATGATCGACAGCGGGCGCCCGGCGATTTCCGGCAGCAGGTGGTCTCGCACCGCGGCGTAGTAGTTGGCGACGTCGAGCTTGGTGTAGCCGTCGTCGGGATACAGCACCTTCGTCGGGCTGCTGAGCTTGGGCGGCGTGCGCGCGGGTGTCGCCGGAGTTTTCGCCGAGGCTTTCGTTGCCTTCTTCGCGGTCTTCTTCGTCGCCGCGGACTTCGATGCGGCGGACTTCGATGCGCCTTTCGCAGCCGAACCGCGCGGACCGCGATCGCTGTCGCCCAGGTCCTCGATGCGCTTGTCGTCGCGCACGGCCTTCAGCGACGGCTGCCGGAGTAGCCCCTGCCCGCCGATGCCGCGGAAGTTCACCTCGACCACGAAGCGCGGTTCGAACCACTTCGCGCTGCGCAGGTCGGTGTCGTTCTCGGGCACGTACACGGTCGGTTCCTTCGATCCGCCGCGTCCGAGCCGCTTGCTGATGTCCTTGATCAGCGTGTCCGAAAACCCGCTGCCGACGCGGCCCACGTAGGCCCAGCCGTGGCGCTTGTCGGGCGTGGCGAGCAGCAGCGAGCCGAACCCGCTGCGGCTGCCTTTCGGCGCCGTCCAGCCGACGACCGCGTATTCGTCGCTGTGCAGCGCCTTGGTCTTGCGCCAGTCGTCGCCGCGCCCGGAGTGGTAGGCGCGATCCGCGCGCTTGGAAATGATGCCTTCGAAATCCTGCTGCCCGGCGAGTTCGAACGCCTGCTCACCGTCGCCCACCGCGTGCGAGCTGTACGACAGGTGGCGCGTGCCTTCGCCGAGCACCTGCTCCAGCAGCGCCTTGCGTTCGATCAGCGGCGCCTTGCTGATGTCCACGCCGTCGATGTGCAGCAGGTCGAACAACGCGTACGAAAGCAGGCCCTGGCGCTCGCCCGACAGCGTGGCCTGCAACAGGTTGAAGTCGTCGCGCGTGCCGTTGCCGGCGATGAGCTCGCCGTCGAGCGCGGCGGATTTGAGGCCCAGCGCTTCGATCGCGCCGGTGATTTCCGGCACCTTGTCGGTCCAGTCCAGTGCGTTGCGCGACCACAGCTTCGCCTTGCCCTTCGCGACGGTGGCGACGATGCGGTAGCCGTCCCACTTGATCTCGTGCAGCCACTGGTCGCCGTCCGGCGGTGCGTCGCCGAGCTTGGCCAGCTGCGGCGCGAAGAACTCCGTCGGCGCGGCGGCTTTGCGCGCGCCGGTGAGTTTCATCGCGAGTTTCGCCCAGTCGCGATGGCGCGTGGCGCTGCGCACGGGCACTTCGGTTTCGCGCTTGCGCCTGGCCTTTCCGCGTCCGGCGCGCTTGGCGTCTTCGTCCGGCGGCGGGGTGACGTCGGCGAGCAGGTCGTCGGCTTCCAGCGTTCCGGCGTATTCGTCCTTGTCCTTGAACAGCAGCCACTGCGGCTGGCGCGCCGGCTTGCCCGAGCGCACCAGGTGCCAGCCGCCCTTGAGCTTGTCGCCGAACAGCTCGAAGCGCAGGTGCCCCTTGGCGAGCTGTTCCTCCGGATCGTATTGCGTCGCCCACACGCCGTGATCGAACTGCGCCACATGCCCGCCGCCGTAATGGCCTTTCGGGATCTCGCCTTCGAATTGCGCGTAATCGACCGGATGGTCTTCGACCTCGACGGCCATGCGCTTCACGTTCGGGTCGTAGCTCGGGCCCTTCGGCACGGCCCAGCTTTTCAGCGCGTCGCCGATCTGCAGGCGGAAGTCGTAATGCCGCCGGCTCGCGTGGTGCAGCTGGACGACGAAGATGGCCCGTTGGCCCTGCGGCAGGCGCTTGCCGGGCTCGGGTTCGCGGGTCTTGTTGAACTGACGCTTGCGGCGGTATTCCGTCAGGCTCATTGCACTTCATGCGGCGCGGGCGGGGTTTCACCATCCGCCCGCGCGGGTGGACGCGGCGCGAAAAGGCGGTGATGGGCGCGCGTCGTGGGAGATGCCGTGACGTTTCGCCCACTTCCCCGCGTGAGCGTCATGCGATCATTCGCGCTCATTCCGGGGGAATGCCGCATGTACCGTCTTTACTACTCGCCGGGGGCGGCGAGTCTGGTCGTCCATTGGCTGCTCATCGAGCTGGACGTCCCGCACGAACTGGCGCTGGTCGACACCAAGGCCGGCCAGCAGAAAAGCGCGGAATACCTCGCGCTCAACCCCAATGGCGTGGTGCCGACGCTGGTCGTCGACGGCCAACCGCTGTACGAAGCCGCCGCGCTGGTGCTGCACCTGGCCGATCGCCATCCGCAGGCGGGATTCGCGCCGTCGCTGGACGATGCGAAGCGCGGCGAGTACCTGCAGTGGATGCTCAACATCGCCAACACGCTGCAGTCGCCGCTGCGGCTGTGGTGGTATCCGCAGGACATCGACGCCGAACATCCCGACCGCGTGCTCGACGGCGCGCGCCGCCGCATCGAGGCGACGTGGGACCGGCTCGACGCGCATCTGGCCGCGAACGGCCCGTACCTGCTCGGCGATCGCCTGAGCGCGGCCGACTTCTACCTGACCATGCTCATGCGCTGGACGCGCAACATGCCGCGTCCGGGCCACACGTGGCCGCACCTGGCGGCGCTGGCCGAGCGCATGAAGGCGCGGCCGTCGTTCCGCACGCTGTACGAACGCGAGGGGCTGACCGAATGGGCATGACGCTGAAGGCCGCCGCGCGCGTGGCGCTTGCGACGACGTGCGTGGCCGGGGCGCTGTTCGCCACCGGCTGCAAGGAAGCGCAGGACATCCGCGAGGAAATGGGCTGGGCGCAGCAGCGCGAAGCGCCGCCCCCGCCGCCGGTGGTGAGCCTGGACGATCGCTGGGTTCCGGCCGATGCCGCCGTCGCCGATACCACGCAGGCGCAATGGTCGTCGCGCTGGTGGCAATGGGCGGGCCGGTTCGACGGCAAGGCGCCGTACCAGGATCGCGACGGCAGCCGCTGCGCGATGCACCAGGACGGCCCGGTGTGGTTCCTCGCCGGCACGGACGGTTCCTTCGACGCGGTGCGCAGCTGCACGATCCCGGCCGACCGGCACCTGTTCGTCCCGCTCATCGCGTGGGCCGTCGCGGCCGGCGACGTCGGTCAGACGCAGGCGCTTTCGTGCACGCAGAAGCAGCAGCGCGCGGCCAATTTCGCCGACCACGTCTACACCGGGCTGGTGCTGCTCGACGGCCGCCCGATCGGCCAGTACCAGCGCATGCGCGCGGCCGGCGGTTCGTGCTTCACGGTGACCGCCGGCGATGCCGCCGTCGCCACCGACGGCTACTGGCTGATGCTCAAGCCGCTGCCGCCGGGCCAGCACACGCTGGCGATCGCCGCGGGCTACCGCGAAGGTCCGCGCCAGACGATGCAGAACTTCCAGTACACGCTGGAGGTGCAGGCGGCCGACGCGTCGCCGGGTGCGGATGCGTCCGCTGTCGCGGCGGAGGACTCGGATACCGCCAGCTTGGACGACGCGGCCGATCTCGCCGACGACACGGGCGGCGCGGCGCAGTAGCCACGCGACCGGTCGATCACCGGCGTTCGTAGCCCGGGTAAGCGAAGCGCACCCGGGGTCCGCGCGCCTTCCCGGGTGCGCTGCGCTTACCCGGGCTACAAGCGCTACGAAAGCGCCGCGTCGACCACACGACCCGCGCCTGTCCGCATCCCGCCCGCCCCAGCACTTCGCTTGCCGCGGGGCCCTTGCTACTCTCCGGGGAGCGGCGGAGTGTGAACTCCGCCTGTTTTTTGCCCGTCGCCCTGAACCACGCGGCGGGCCGTCCCGCCCGGCGAATGGATTCGCGGCGACCACGAGACCAGGCAGAACCGGATGACGATTCCCGCGACCGCAGCCCCGGCCGGAAGCAGCGCCAAGCTTCCGCGCCAGATTCCCTACATCATCGGCAACGAAGGCTGCGAGCGCTTCAGTTTCTACGGGATGCGCAACATCCTGGTGCAGTTCCTCGCTTCCAGCGCGCTGCTGGCCTACCTGCCCGCGGAAGAACGCGGCGACATGGCCAAGGAGGTGTTCCACACCTTCGTCATCGGCGTGTATTTCTTCCCGCTGCTGGGCGGCTGGCTGGCCGACCGCTTCTTCGGCAAGTACCGCACGGTGCTGTGGTTCTCGCTGATCTACTGCGCCGGCCACGCGTGCCTGGCGCTGTTCGAGCACCATCGCACGGGCTTCTACACCGGCCTGTTCCTGATCGCGCTGGGCTCGGGCGGCATCAAGCCGCTGGTGGTGTCCTTCGTCGGCGACCAGTTCGACCAGACCAACAAGCACCTCGCGCGCAAGGTGTTCGACGGCTTCTACTGGATCATCAACTTCGGCAGCTTCTTCGCGTCGCTGCTGATGCCGATCTTCCTGCGCGAATACGGGCCGGCGGTGGCGTTCGGCATCCCGGGCGCGCTGATGTTCATCGCGACGTTCATCTTCTGGCTCGGCCGCAAGCAGTACGTCAACGTGCCGCCGCCGGCGTCGGATCCGGACTCCTTCCTGCACGTCGCCCGCACCGCGCTGTTCGCGCCCGGGCCGGGGCGCGCGGGCTTCCTGGTCGCGATGGGCGGCTTCGCGCTGGCGCTCGGCCTGCTGCTGGGCTGGGCGGTGCACGCCACCGTCGGGTTGTCGTGGTGGCCGGAATCGTTCGGCTTCGTCATCTCCGCGTGCCTTGCGCTGGGCGCGATCATCGCCTTCGGCGGCATCGGCACCTCGATGCAGCTGGACCGGGCGCGGGGCGCGCATCCGGACGCCGCGGTCGATGGCGTGCGCGCCGTGCTGCGCATCCTGATCGTCTTCGCGCTGACCACGCCGTTCTGGTCGCTGTTCGACCAGAAGGCTTCCACGTGGGTGCTGCAGGGCAACCAGATGGCCATGCCGCACGACGCCTGGTGGTGGCCGAGCTGGCTGGTGCGCGACGCCGCGCAGATGCAGGCGCTGAACCCCGCGCTGGTGATGCTGCTGATCCCGTTCAACAACCTCGTGCTGTATCCGGCGCTCAAGCGCATGGGCTTCGAACCCACCGCGCTGCGGCGCATGGGCGCGGGCATCGCGTTTTCCGGCGTCGCGTGGGTGATCGCCGGCGCGTTGCAGCTGTACATCGACGGCGGCGATCCGGTGTCGCTGGCGTGGCAGATCCTGCCGTACGCGCTGCTGACCTTCGGCGAGGTGCTGGTCTCGGCGACCGCGCTGGAGTTCGCCTACAGCCAGGCGCCGCAGGCGATGAAGGGCGTGATCATGGCGTTCTGGTACCTCGCCAGCACGTTCGGCAGCCTGTGGGTGCTGCTGACCAACGCGGGCGTGCGCAACGACTACGTCACCTCGCACATCGGCGCGACGGGCCTGAGCGAGAACGCCTTCCTGATGTTCTTCTTCGCCGGATTCGCCTTCGTCGCGGCCGCGGCCTTCGCGCTGTACGCGCGCCGCTACCCGATGCAGGACAACTACCGTCACGCCTGATCGCCCATCATGGCGCCGGCCTGGAACTGGAACCCCACTGAATGCTGACCTTTGCCCTGATCGCCGTGACCGTGCTGGTGTCCTGGCTCGCCTTCGAGCGGCCGGCGCTGCTGGACCGCCTGATCCTGTGGCCGCCGGCGATCGACCGGAAGAAGCAGTACGACCGCCTGCTCACGCACGGCTTCGTGCATGCCGACTGGTCGCACCTGCTGTTCAACATGATCACGCTGTACTTCTTCGGCCGGCAGATCGAAGAGGTGATGGGCAAGCTGATCGGGCCGCTGGGCTTCGTGCTGTTCTACCTGTCGGCGATCGTGATCGCGATCCTGCCGACGTACCTGCGCCACCGGCACGACGCGCATTACCGCAGCCTGGGCGCGTCCGGTGCGGTGTCGGCGGTGCTGTTCGCCTTCATCCTGCTCTCGCCGTGGTCGCTGATCATCGTGTTCTTCCTGCCGATGCCGGCCATCCTGTACGCGGTGGCGTACGTGGCGTATTCGATCTGGATGGACAAGCGCGGCGGCGACAACATCAACCACAGCGCGCACCTGTCGGGCGCGCTGTACGGCGTGTTGTTCATGCTGCTGATGGAGCCGCGCATCGGCACGTACTTCCTGCAGCGCCTGATGAGCCCCTCGTTCGGGGGCTGATGCGGTTCGTCGAGCGGGGCATGGCGCCCCGCGGTGCGGTCAGGCCGCGACGAGCGCGGTGTCCGCCTCGGCGTCGCCGTAGGTCTGGAGCAGGCGCGAATAGACTTCCGCGTCGATCTGCGCCGTTTCCACGGTGTGGCGGTCGGTGCGGGCCAGTTCGTACAGGCGGGACATCAGGGCGTCGTCGCTCAGGTGGTCGAGCGTCAAGTGATGCAGGGTCATGGTGTCCTCCTCGGCGTACGAAGCGCTTCCCCAAGCGCATTTCCGGTACTGGATCACGCAGATTCCGTGCCACACGTTCGCATGCGGCTTCCGCCATCGCGATGTGACGCGCCCTGTCAGTTCCGGTCGCCGCGCGTTCGGAATGCCTGACGCAGCGGGTCGGCACTCACCCCGCATGAATGCAGCCCGTGATATGCCGGAATCCCCCCCCGTTGAGCCAGGAGTCCAGGCATGGCGATGAGGAAGGCCGGCAAGAAGACCACGGCCCGCAAGGCGGCCGGAAAGAAGGCGGCGAAGAAGGCCGCAGGCAGGACCGCCGCGAAGAAGACCAGCGCACGCAAGGCCACCGCCAAGTCGGCGAAGAAGGCCGCGGGCAAGACCGCCACGACCGCACGCAAGGCTGCGACGAAGAAGGCCGCCCCGGGCAGGACCGCATCGAAGAAGACGGCCTCGAAGAAGACGGCTTCCAGGAAGACGGCATCGAAGAAGGTCGCGACGAAGAAGACCGCCGCGAAGAAGACCACTGCGAAGAAAGCTTCGACCCGAAAGGTCGCCGCCAGCAAGTCGGCCTTGAAGAAGACGTCGGCCCGCAAGTCCACCGCGAGCCAGGCCGCCAGCGCCCGCAAGTCCACGACGACCCGCAGCGCCGCATCGCCGCGCACGTCGCCCGCGAAGGAAACCACCGCCCGCAAGGCGCCGCGACGTCGCACCGCCGAAAGCAGACCGCAGATCACGCCCGAGCAGGCATTGGCGAACACGCACGAGCTGCTCGCCGCCAAGCAGGAGCGCGACCACCAGCCGCCGGCGTGGCAGCAGTTCGAAGCCAACCACGGGCATGGCGGCGCGCCCGGCGCGATGTCCGACAGCGCCGCCGAAAAGGCCAAGGAGCTGCACAACGCCGAGATACGCCTGGAGGGCAACCAGGGCCACATCAGCAGCCAGGACCGCCGCAACCAGGGCAAGCGCGATGCGCGCTGACCGCGGCACGATCCTGATTCCTCCCCACCGGACCCGCGCATGACCACGCACCAGATCGAGCACGACCCCGCCTCGGGCGTCTTCACCACCACCGTCGACGGCGAGGTCGCGCTGCTCGAATACCGCCGCGAGGGCGACCTGCTGGTGATCACCCATACCGGCGTGCCGGATGCGATCGCCGGGCGCGGCATCGCCGGGCAACTGGTGCGCGAGGCCTTCGAATACGCCAAGGCGCAGGGATGGCACATCCGACCGCGCTGCGCGTATGCGGCGGCCTGGGCGGAACGTCATCCGGAGTACAACCAGCTGCTGGACCTGGGCTAGCTAGCGGCCGGAAGCGGCGGTTCCGTGGCGGCAGGCGCCGATCCAGACAGCCCGCCACGGCTCGCCGCTCTTCCGGCCCTTTTGATGATCGAGCCCCCGCGTCAGGGTGCGCGCGGGGCCAAGGTGTGACAGCATTCGCGCCCCGTCCCCCGACACCCGCGCCGCACCGGCGCCAATGCGCATGCGCCTGAACAAGCACATCAGCGACACCGGCTTCTGCTCGCGCCGCGAGGCCGACGGCCTCATCGCCGAAGGCCGCGTCACGGTCAACGGCATGCGCGCGCGCGTGGGCGCCGAAGTCGGCGAGGGCGACGAGGTCCTCGTCGACGGCCAGCCGCTGAAGGTTCGCGCGGTCGCCAAGAACAAGCGCCAGCACGTCTACATCGCGCTCAACAAGCCGGTGGGCGTGACCTGCACGACCGAGTCCACGGTCAAGGGCAACATCGTCGATTTCGTCGGCCACGAGCGGCGCATCTTCCCGATCGGCCGCCTGGACAAGGATTCCGAAGGCCTGATCCTGCTCACCAGCAACGGCGACATCGTCAACGAGATCCTGCGCGCCGAGAACAAGCTGGAGAAGGAATACCTGGTCGCGGTGAACCACGCGGTGACCGACGAGTTCCTGCGCGGCATGGCGCGCGGCGTCCCGGTGCACGGCCAGACGACGCTGCCGTGCAAGACGGGACGGCTGAACAAGTTCGGTTTCCGCATCGTGCTGGTGCAGGGCCTGAACCGTCAGATCCGCCTGATGGCCGCGCATTTCGGCTTCCGCGTGAAGCAGCTGCTGCGCGTGCGCATCGGCAACGTGAAGCTGGGGCACCTGAAGCCCGGCCAGTGGCGCAACCTCACCGAGGCCGAACTGCGTGGCCTGCTGCCGCAGCGCGACAGCTGGTAAGCGCCGCGCGGACAGCGTCGATCCGGGCATCACGCCTGCGCCGCTACCCTGCTGCGCATGACAAGGGATTGCCCATGACATGAAGCGATTGCTCCTGCTGTGCGCTCTGGCCGCGGCGCTGCCCGCGTGCAAGCGAGAACCCGAACCCGTTGCTCCCGTCGCCACGCCCGGCGCCCCGACGACCGCCGCCGGCGATACGACGATCGTCGCGCCCGCGCAGGTGAAGCTGGAAGACGTGTCCGAATCCACCTCGGACTACATCATCGGCATCAGCTACCAGGTGCCCGCCGAGCAGTACCCCGGCCTCGCAGCGGAACTGAAGAAATACGCCGACGCGGCGCGCAACGACCTGATCGAAGCGGCGAAGGCGCGCAACCAGCCCGGCGGCGCGACCAGCGCGCCGTACGACCTGTCGCTGAGCTTCACCGAGCTGATGCACACGCCCGACGTGGTCGCCGTCGCCGCCGACGGCAGCAGTTACACCGGCGGCGCGCACGGTGCGCCGCTGATCGCGCGCTTCGTCTGGCTGCCGAAACAGAACCGTCTGCTCACCGCGCAGCAGCTGATTCCGGCCGGAACCGGCTGGACGGCCATTTCCGACTACGTGCGCGAGCAGCTCCACGCCGCGCTTTCGCAGCGCGTGGATGCCGACGACCTGCCGGCCGCCGAACGCGCCGAGGTGGTGAAGAACGCCTCGAAGATGATCGACGACGGCACGCAGCCGGACCCGTCGGATTTCGCGCTGTTCGAGCCGGTGGCCGCGCCGGACGGGCGTCTGTCCGGCCTGCGTTTCGTCTTCGCCCCCTACCAGGTCGGCCCGTATTCGGACGGCACGCAGACCGTGGAAGTGCCCGTCGACGTGCTCCTGCCGCACCTGGCGCCGGAGTACCGGTCGCTGTTCGCCACGGCGCCGGCCGCGCCGACCGACGCGCCCGCCGCCAATCCCCCCGCACCGGCGGGCTAGGGCGGGCGCGCCCCGGGCGCGTTAGGATCGAAACGTCCCCGCCGCGCGGCGGTCGGGGACGCGTCGTCCATCCCGCCGGAGCCGCCATGTCCGCATTGCGCAGTCGGGTCGAGCAGTTACTGTCGTTGGCCGATGTCCGCCTGGACGGCGACCGGCCGTGGGACCTCCACGTCGAGGACGAGCGCTTCCACGCGCGCGTGCTCTCGCAGGGCTCGCTCGGATTGGGCGAGTCGTACATGGACGGCTGGTGGCGCGTGCCGTCGCTGGACGGAATGCTCTACCGCATGCTCACGGCCGACCTCGACCAGAAGGTGCGCGGCATCGGCCTTGCCGTCGACGCGCTGCGTGCGCGCCTGACCAACCTGCAGAGCCGCCGTCGCAGTTTCCAGGTCGGCGAACGCCACTACGACCTCGGCAACGACCTGTATCGCGCCATGCTCGGCAAGCGGCTGGTCTACAGCTGCGCGTACTGGCGCGATCGCGACGGGCAACTGCTCGACCACCTCGACGACGCGCAGGAAGCCAAGCTCGACCTGGTCTGCCGCAAGCTCGGCCTGCAACCGGGCATGAAGGTGCTCGACATCGGTTGCGGCTGGGGCGAGGCGCTGAAGTTCGCGGCGGAGCGTTACGGCATTCGCGGCGTGGGCGTCACGGTCTCGCGCGAGCAGGCGGCGTATGCGCGCGAGCTGTGCAAGGGCTTGCCGATCGAGATTCGCCTGCAGGACTACCGCGCGCTGGGAACGGAGGGCTCGGGCGAACGCTTCGACCGTTCGTTCTCGCTGGGCATGTTCGAGCACGTCGGCGTGAAGAATTACCGCACGTACTTCGAAGTGGCGCAGCGCTGCCTCGTCGATGACGGCCTGTTCCTGCTGCACACCATCGGCACCAACCGCTCGGTGCGCCACACCGATCCGTGGATCGGCAAGTACATCTTCCCGAACTCGATGCTGCCGTCGGCGGCGCAGATCGCGCAGGCGAGCGAGGGGCTGTTCGTGCTGGAGGACTGGCACAACTTCGGCGCCGACTACGACCGCACCCTGCAGGCATGGCGCGCGAACGTGGAGCGCGCCTGGCCGCAGCTGGATGCCCGCTACGACGAGCGCTTCCGCCGCATGTGGCGCTTCTACCTGTCCGCGTCGATGGCGACCTTCCGCAGCCGGCATTCGCAGCTGTGGCAGCTGGTGCTGTCGCCGAAGGGCGTTCCGGGCGGATATGTGGCGCCGAGGTAGTCGTTGACGTCATCCCCGCGAAGGCGGGGATCCAACGCTGGCTGCATCACGCCTTCGGGCAGCCTTGATGCACCGGACACATGGATTCCCGCCTTCGCGGGAATGACGGCAGACGTGCGAAGCGCTGACGGCGTCAGAACTCCAGATCCAACGCCGCGCACAGGTAATCGACGAACTTCGCCATCCCGTTGAGGTCGGTTTCCAGCGTCTTGAGCAGGCGCGGGCCGATCATCGTCGCGTCGTCGATCACCCGGTACGCGACGAAGTTCTTGCGCTTGAGGTCGTCGGCGAACTCGAAATCGTCCGGGAACCCGCGCGGCATGCGCGTGAGCATCTCGTCCTCGTCCAGGTCGAATCGGCGGCGGAACTTCGCGTCGTGCGCCGCGGCCTTCCAGCTGCCGGGGTTGTCGAGGATGAAGTGGCGCACGCGCCGCAGCGTATCGGGCTGCGGATGCCACAGGCCCGCGCCGACGAAGCAGTTGCCCGGCTGGATCTGCACGTAGAACGACGGCGCCTCGATCTGGCGACCGCGCTCGTGGAAGAGCCGCGCGCCCTGCCACGTCTTGTAGGGCGTCTTGTCGTTGGCGAAACGCGTGTCGCGCTGGATGCGGAACAGCGACCCGCCCATGCCCTTGGGTTCGGCCCGGTAATGCGGGCTCACGCCGGCGAGCACGGGCTGCAGGTCGGTCAGCAGCCGCTGGAACGGCTCGCGCACGTGCGTGTCGTACTCGGGCTTGTGCGCCTGGAACCAGGTGCGGTCGTTGTGGCGCGCGATGCCGCGCAGGAACTTGAAGCTTGCTTCGCTGAAGTAGGTGGCCATGACGCGCAGGTGTCCGGGACTCCGTCCAATCTGGGGCGCGGGACGGCGTTATTCCAGCCCTGCCGCGATATCTCGGCCCCAGCTTTCCAGTTGATCGAGCAATACCTGCTTGTGCGTGTCCTGCGCGTGGAGGGCCCGGAGCATGCCGATCTCCTCCGCATAGCGCGCGAAGCTGTACTCGGACGCGCCGGATTCGTCGTACAGGCGCCAGCGACGGTAGTCGTTCCAGCGCCCCCATTCCCCGGCATCGAGCGTCTCCGGCCAGTTGCGCGCGCGGTAGCGGAACAGCATTTCCGGCAGGCGCGCGTCGCGGAACGCGAACTCCGCCAGTCGCAGCGATTCCGGCGGCGTCGTGCGCACCTGCGGAAACAGGGGCTTGTCGCCGTCGCCGATGAAGCCGTCGTAGAGCGAGGCATCCACGTCGCTCGCCACGCGTTCGCGTTCGACCGCGAACACCTGCCGCACTTTTTCCACCAGTTCCGGTCCGGCCTCGCGGATGCGGGCGGCGCGTTCCTCCGCGAGCACCGGGTCGATGCACAGGCGGTCGAAGTCGGGCCCACGCAGGTGGTCCCACGACACGAGGGCAGGGCAGCGGTTGGTGTGCACTTCCTTCAGTGCGATGCGCGATTCGCCTTCGGGCAGGTCGTTCGCGCGCACATACAGGCGCTCGGCAATGCCCTGCGCGCTCAGTCGCAGCAACGCTTCGGGATCCTGTTCCAGGTCGAACACGATCACCCGGCTGTCGATGCGCGGATGGCGCGCGACCGGCAGCACCGGCGCCGCGCACAGCCGGCTCGCCGGGAAACGCTGCGAAACGTGCAGCACCGGCTTCATCGCGATGACGTCGAGCAGGCTGGCCGCGTACCGCTTGTCGCGCAGTCGCAGGGCATAGTCCCACAGGCGCGGCTGCGCTTGTTTGAGCTTGCGCGCCAGGCCGATCAACGCACGCACGTCCGACAGCGCTTCGTGCGCGTCGCCGATGCGCACGCCATTGGCATCGGCGAGGTGTTCCAGCTTGAACGACGTCGCGCCGTCCTCGCGCGTGGGCCACACGAGCCCGCCGGGCCGGATCGCATGCGCCAGGCGCAGCACGTCCAGCAGGTCCCAGCGCGAATTGCCGCCGCGCCACTCGCGCTCGTACGCATCGAAGAAGTTGCGGAACAGGCCGTGGCGCACGAACTCGTCGTCGAAGCGCAGCGAGTTGTAGCCGAGCGAGCAGGTTTCCGGTCGCGCCATTTCCTCGAAGATCAGCGCGAACGCCGCCGCTTCGCTCATGCCTTCGCGCAGCGCGTGCTGCGGCGTGATGCCGGTGACCATCGTCGCGCCGGGCGAGGGCAGCAGGTCGTCGGCGGGACGCACGAAGACGCTGATCGGCGTCTCGACCTGGTTCAGATCGCAATCGGTGCGGATCGCGGCGAACTGCGCGATGCGGGTCGTGCGCGGGTCGGCGCCGAAGGTTTCCAGATCGTAGAAGAGAAAACTGCCTGCCACGTCACGCGTCCACGGGCAGCGGCGACAGGCGTTCGCGCACGGCCGCGTCCACCACGTTCCAGTCGAGCGTATCCAGCGACGCATGGCCGCGCGTGAGCTCCACCAGCAGTTCGCGCTGCTGGCGTCCACGCTCGAACGCGGTCGCGTACGGGATGCGGTGGAACGTCACCATCGCGTAGCGCGGCATGAAGCGGTCTGGATGGCGCTGCGCCAGTTCGCGTTCGAGCGCGCGCTGCAGCAGGTAATCGTCGTCGTCGACGCGGTCGCGCATTTCCAGGTAGTTCTCCAGCGCCATCTGCTGGATCGCGCGCGCATTGGGGAGGCGATCGGCCTGGAATGCGGCGAATGCGGCGGCGCGGTCGTGCGTGGCGTCGAGATGTTCGGCGAGCGCCACGCAATCCTCGAACGCGCAGTTCATGCCCTGGCCGTGGAACGGCACCATCGCGTGGGCCGCATCGCCGAGCAGCACGGCGCGGCCGTCCAGATGCCAGCGATCCAGGTAGAGCGTGGCGAGGATGCCGGCCGGGTTGCGCTCGAAGTCCTCTTCCAGCTGCGGAATCAGCGGCAGCGCGTCGGCGAAGTCGCGCTCGAACAACGCGCGCGCATCGTGGCCGGTGCGCACCGTCGCGAAGCTCGGATCGCCTTCGTTGGGCAGGAACAGCGTGACGGTGAAGGTGCGTTCGTCGTTGGGCAGCGCGATGCACATGTAGCGGCCCCGTGGCCAGATGTGCAACGCGTTGGGCTCGATGCTGAAGCTGCCGTCGCGCGCGGGCGGGATCTCCAGTTCCTTGTACGAATGCCCGAGCGATTCGGTGCGCTCGCCCAGCTCGACGTGCATTGTCATCGCCGCGCGCAATGCCGAGCCGGCGCCATCGGCGCCGACCAGCGATTCGAACGCGGCCTGGTGCGTGCTGCCATCGCGCGGGTCGGTGAAGGTCGCGATGCGCGCGTCGAAATCCACCGCGGACAGGCCGCGATCGAAGTGCAGCCGCGCGCCGGCACGTTCGGCGATGTCGAGCAGCACGACGTTCAACTCGCCGCGATGCACCGACCAGATCACCTCGCTGTCGTCGCGCCCGTAGCGTTGCAGGTCGGTGCGCCCGTCGAGGAAGTGCACCATGCGCCCGCGCATCATCACCGCATGCTTCATGACCGCGTCGTCCGCGCCCGCAAGGCGCAGCGCGTGGCGGCCGCGTTCGGCCAGCGCGAGGTTGATCGACCGCCCACCGCCGTAACCCTGCACGCGCGGATCGCCGCGCTTCTCGTACACGTCGACACGCCAGCCGCGCTGCACGAGCAACGTGGCGAGCACGGCGCCGGCAAGGCCTGCGCCGATGAGGGTGATGTGGCGGTCGTTGGTCTTCGTCACGTCGTCATTCTTCCTGCTGTCATCCCCGCGAAGGCGGGTCCATGCGTTGGCGCGCAATACCGTCACGCGTCATCCCGCCACGCCTCCACCGCCCGCACGAACCGCAGCACATCCGCGTGCGTGTTGTAGAGCGGCGCCGGCGAGATGCGGATGACGTCGGGTTCGCGCCAGTCGCCCAGCACGCCCTTCGTCGCGATGTAGTCGAACAGTGCGCGCCCGGCGTCGCGGCCGGTGAGACCGCGGCCGCCGATCACACGCAGCGACAGCTGGCAGCCGCGTTGTGCGGGATCGGCCGGTGTGACGATCTGCAGCGTGCCGTTCAGGCGCTCGCGGATCAGCGCTTCAAGGTAGCCGGTGAGCAGCAGCGACTTCGCACGCAGCGCCGGCATGCCCGCCGCATCGAACAGCTCCAGCGATGCGCGCAGCGGCGCCATGCCGAGGATCGGCGGGTTGCTCAGCTGCCAACCTTCCGCGCCGGGAGTCGGCACGAAATGCGGGCCCATGCGGAAGCGCGACCCCTGCTCATGACCCCACCAGCCCGCGAAACGCGGGCGATCGGTGTGCGCATGGCGTTCGTGCACGAAGCAGCCAGCAACCGCGCCCGGGCCGCTGTTGACGTACTTGTAGTGGCACCACACTGCGAAATCCACGCCGCTGTCGTGCAGCGCGAGTTCGAGATTGCCCACGGCATGCGCGAGATCGAAGCCGCAGACCGCGCCGTGCTCGTGCGCGAGTTTCGCGATGCGCGGCAGGTCGAACGCCTGGCCGGTGCGGTATTGCACGCCGGGCCACAGCACCAGCGCGACGCGCGCGCCGTGCGTCGCGATGGCACGCTCGATCGCTTCCATCGACGTCGTGCCGTCCTCGCGGTCGGGCTGCACTTCGATCAGGTCCGTCGACGGATCGAAACCGTGGAAGCGGATCTGCGACTCGACGGCGTACCGGTCCGATGGAAACGCGCCGGCTTCGACGAGGATCGCCGGCCGCTCGCGCGTGGGGCGGTAGAAGCTCACCATCATGAAGTGCAGGTTGGCCGTGAGCGTGTTCATCGCCACGACTTCCAGCGGCTTGGCGCCGACGAGCCGTGCGAGGGATTCACGCACGAGTTCGTGGTACGGCATCCACTGCGCCTGGCCGGTGAAGTGGCCTTCGACGGCCTCGTGCGCCCACTTGTCGAGGACTTCCTCGACATGCGCGCGCGCGCCACGCGGCTGCAACCCGAGCGAATTGCCGACGAAGTACGCCTGGTCGGCGCCATCGTGCTGGGGGATCAGGAACTGCGAACGCATCGCGCGCAGCGGGTCGGCGGCGTCCCGGGAGAGGGCGTACGAATCGGAATACAGGTTTTCGGTCATGGACTCAGGCGTTCGGCGCGTCGATCACGCGCTTGGTGTAGGTTCGCGCGTCGAGTTCGTCGACTTCGACGCACAACTGCGTGGAGGCGGATGCGTCCGGCAGCACGGAAGCGACCGCCGCGGCGATGAGTTCGGCGAACGCCTTCCGCGTGGCGTCGTCGCGTCCGGGCAGCACTTTCAGCTGCACGTGGATGAAGGCGCGTCCGGTGTCGGCGACGCCGATCCGGTAATCGTCCAGGCGAAGCGCGCGGCTCTTGATGGACGCCTCGTCGAAGTGTCCGCTGTCCACGAGCGCCTGGTTGATCGCACGCAACGCGAGGCCGGGGCTGAACTCGGCCAGGTTCACGGTGTACTGCAGCGTGACGTGCGGCATGCGTTTGTCCTCAGGCGAAGCGCGCCATCGAAAGTCCCAGCCATTCCAGCGCGGTGCCGTGGTACAGGCGCGCGCGTTCCTCGTCGGACAATTCCAGCGCGGCGATGCCGGCGCCGGGTTCCTGTTCGCCGAGCGGGAAGGGGTAGTCGGTGCCGAGCATCACGCGATCCACGCCGCAGGTATCGAGCAGGTATCGCAACGCGCGCGGATCGGCGACCCACGAATCGAAGAACAGCTGGTTGAGGTAGTCGCGTGGATTGCGCGGGTTGTCGGTCGCGACGAGGTCCGGCCGCATGTTGAAGCCGTGTTCGATGCGGCCGATCGTGTACGGGAAGCTGCCGCCGCCGTGCGCCATGCAGACCTTCAGGTTCGGCACGCGTTCGAGCACGCCACCAAAGATGAGGCAGCACGCAGCGCGCGATTGTTCGGCCGGCATGCCGACCAGCCACGGGAGCCAATATTTGGGCATCGTCGCCGCGCCCATCATGTCCCAGGGGTGCACGAGGATCGCCGCGCCGAGTTCGCCCGCCGCCTGGAAGAAGTCGAACAGCTCCGGCGCGTCGAGGTTCCAGTCGTTGATGTGGCTGCCGATCTGCACGCCCTGCAGGCCGAGCTGGTCCATGCAGCGTTCCAGTTCCTGGATCGCCAGCCGCGGCGATTGCAGCGGCACGGTGCCGATGCCGGCGTAATGGCGCGGGTACTCGCGGCAGGCTTCGGCCATGTGTTCGTTGAGCGCCTGGTGCAACTCCAGCGCGTGGTGCGGCTTGGCCCAGTAGCTGAACATCACCGGCACGGTGCTGATCACCTGCACCTGCACGCCGAAGCGCGCGTAATCGTCGATGCGTTCCTGCGGGTCCCAGGTCTTGGACCAGATCTCGCGGAAGAACTTGCCGTCCTTGTAGATGCGATGCCGCCCGTCTTCGGTGTGATGGATCACCGGGAAGCGGTCGTCGCCGTACTTGCGCGCCAGGTTGGGCCAGTCGCGCGGAAGGTAATGGGCGTGGGTGTCGATCTTGAGCATGCGCGAGGTTGCGTCCTCAGGTATCCGGCATCACGTATTTCGACGGCGCGGGGTTCAGGTGCCCGCATTCACGGCACGTGCGATGTTCGCGCGAGGCGTAGAAGCGGTCGAACACCGGCGGGAAGTCGGTCTCGATGTTGCGCAGCGGAAAGAACTCCTCGTACAGCTTGTCGTTGCAGCGTTCGCAGAACCACATCAGGCCGTCGAGTTCTTCCGGGCGGCGGCGTCGCTCGATCACCAGCCCGATGGATTCGGGCATGCGCTGCGGCGAATGCGGCACGCGCGGCGGCAACAGGAAGATCTCGCCGGCCTTGATGGGGATGTCGCGCGCTTTCCCGTCTTCCTGGATGCGCAGGATCATCTCGCCTTCGAGCTGGTAGAACCACTCCGCGCCTTCGTCGAAGTGATAGTCGGTGCGCTGGTTCGGGCCGCCGACGACCATCACGATGAAATCGCCGGCGTAGATCACCTTGTTGCCCACCGGCGGCTTGAGCAGGTGGCGGTGTTCCTCGATCCAGGCCTGCAGGTTCAGCGGGGCGGGAAGCATGGTCACTCCGATGCTCCAGGGGCAGACGGCGTACCGCGCACGACGGCGATGCACTTGAGCTCGATCGCGATCTGCGTCGGCAGCTCGGTGATGCCCAGCGTCGTGCGGCACGGCGCGGTGTCGATGTCGGGGAAATACTCGGCCCAAACGGCGTTGTAGGTCTTGAAGTCGCGCGCCAGGTCGGTGAGGTAGACGGTGACGTCGGCCAGGTCTTCCCAGCGGGCGCCGCTGGCTTCGAGCACGGTGCGGACATTCGCGAACACCGAGCGCGTCTGTGCATCGATGTCGTAGCTGATCAGCCGGCCTTCGGCATCGTGCACATTGCCGACGATCGCGTTGCTGTGCGGATCGCGCGGGCCGATGCCCGAGAGGAACAACAGGTCGCCCACGCGACGTGCGTGCGGGTACTGGCCGACGGGCTTGGGCGCGGCGCTGGCGCGGATGACGTCGCTCATCGCGGCGAGTCCCCGCCGGCATCGTTCACGCGTGCGACGGCCGCCTGGTAGAGCGTGTCGAGCTTCTCGTACGAATCCACGTTGATGCCCATGTCGTGCACCAGGCCGTTGCGCAGGCTGTAAACCCAGCCGTGCACGGACAATTCCTGCCCGCGCGTCCACGCGTCGCGCACGATGGTGGTCATGCACACGTTCTGCACCTGCTCGATGACGTTGAGCTCGCACAGGCGGTCGTGGCGCTCGTTTTCCTGCGCGTGGTGGATGCAGCCGCCGTGCTTTTCGGCGACGTCGGACACATGGCGCAACCAGTTGTCGGCGAGGCCGACACGCGTGCCGTGCAGCGCTGCATGCACGCCGCCGCAACCGTAGTGGCCGACGACGAGGATGCGCTTGACCTTCAGCACGTCCACCGCGAACTGGATCACGGAGAGGCAGTTCAGGTCGGTATGCACCACCACGTTGGCGATGTTGCGGTGGACGAACACCTCGCCCGGCGCCATGTCGATGATCTGGTTCGCCGGAACGCGCGAATCGGAGCAGCCGATCCACAGGTATTCGGGCGCCTGCTGCAGCGACAGGCGCTGGAAGAATCCGGGATCCTCGCGCTGGATCCGTTCGGACCATTCGCGGTTCTTTTCGAGCAGTTCGGACAGCGGGTTCGTCGTGGGTGTTGTCGTCATCGTGCTAATCCAGTTGCAGGCCGACGTTCTTGGCGTCGGTGAAGAACCGCATGGCCTCGAAACCGCCTTCGCGGCCGAGGCCGGACGCGCCCGAGCCGCCGAACGGCGTGCGCAGGTCGCGTTGCAGCCACGTGTTGATCCAGACCATGCCGGCGCGCAGCTGCGCGGCGAGTCGATGCGCGCGGCGAAGGTCGCGCGTCCACACCGATGCGGCCAGCCCGTACTCGCCGGCGTTGGCGAGCGCGAGCGCGTGCGTGTCGGTGTCGAACGGTTGCAAGGTCACGACGGGGCCGAAGATTTCCTCGCGATTGCTCGCGCAATCGGGCCCGAGGTTCTCGATGACGGTCGGCGCGACGAACCAGCCGGGGCGATCGAGCACGGTACCGCCGCACAGCACCTTGCCGCCTTCGTCGCGCGCACGCTGCAGCGCGTTCACGACCTTGTCGAAGTGTGCGCGCGAAACAAGCGGGCCGAGCTGGTTGTCCTCGTCGATCGGGTCGCCCACGCGCAACTGCTGCGCGCGTTCGACCAGCGCGTCGCGGAATTCGGTGTAGATGCCGCGCTCGACCAGCACGCGCGAACCGCACAGGCAGATCTGTCCGGAATTCTGGAACGCCGAACGCACCAGCGTGTCGAGGTGGTCGCGCCAGTCGCTGTCGGCGAAGACGAGCGTGGGGTTCTTGCCGCCGAGTTCCAGCGACATCTTCTTCAGCAGCGGCCCCGCGATCCCGGCGATGCGGCGGCCGACGGCCGTGCTGCCGGTGAAGGAAATCGCCTTCACGCGCGCATCGGTGACCAGCGGCTCGCCGACGTCGGGTCCCAGGCCGTGCACGATGTTGAGCACGCCTTTGGGAAAGCAGATCTGGGCTGCGAGTTCGCCGAGCATCGTGGCGGTTACCGGCGTGACTTCCGACGGTTTGGCGACCACGGTGTTGCCGGCGGCGAGCGCGGGCGCGATCTTCCAGGTGAACAGGTACAGCGGCAGATTCCACGGCGAAATCGTGCCGACCACGCCCAGCGGCTGGCGCAGCGTGTAGTTCAGGCCGGCCTGGCCGTGGTGCGATTCGCTCGCGAACTGCGTCGCCGCATGCGCGAAGAAGCGCAGGTTGCTGATCGCGCGCGGGATCTCCGCCTCGCGCGCGAGCTTGATGGGTTTGCCGCCGTCGCGCGATTCGGCGTGCGCGAAGTCGTCGAGCCTGGCTTCCAGTGCGTCGGCGAGCTTCTCGAGCCAACGGGCGCGTTCGGTGTGGGGCAGGGCGGACCAGGCGGGGAAAGCGTCTTCGGCGGCGCTGATGGCGGCGTCCACGTCGGCGGCATCGCCGAGCGCGACCTCCGCGTACGCCTTGCCGTTCGCCGGATCGAATACCTCGCCCCACCGGCCCGATGCCGGCTCGCGTGGTTCACCGGCAATGAAGTGGCGAAGGCGCATGGGGCTAGCTTAACAGTGGGGGTGCGACGTGCTGATCAGTATGGTGGCTGTGCGAGGCGCCTCGCGGGCCTCACAGCGACCGCGTTCGCCCGCCATCCACCGGCAGGTTCACGCCGGTGATGTACGAGGCGGCCGGCGAACACAGGAAAGCGATCGCCGCGGCGGTTTCCTCCGGGCGCGCGAAGCGGCGCATCGGGATTTCCGACACCATCTTCTCGAACACCTCGTCGCGGCTGCGGCCGGTCTTCGCCGAGGTGTTGTCGATGATCTGCTCGATGCGCGGGGTCTCGGTCGAACCGGGCAGCACGTTGTTGACCGTGATGCCCTTGGGCGCCAGTTCCGTCGCCAGCGTCTTGGCCCAGCTCGCCACCGCCCAGCGCGTGGTGTTGGACACGCCCAGGCCCTGCAACGGCTCCTTCACCGACGTCGAGATGACATTGACGATGCGGCCGTAACCATCGCGCTCCATGCCCGGCACGACCGTTTCGGCCAGCACGTGATTGGCGATGAGGTGCTGGCGGTAGGCGGCTTCGAAGGCGGCGATCTGCGCGCCGTGCACCGGGCCGGGCGGCGGGCCGCCGGTGTTGTTGACCAGCACGTGCACCGGCGTGGCGGATACCAGCGCCTGCACTTTCGCGCGCAACGCATCGGTGTCGGCGCTGTCGACGGCGATCCATCCGTGTGCCTGGCCCTTGTCGGTGGCGAGCGTGCCGACGAGTTCGCGAAGGCGTTCCTCGCGCCGAGCCAACAGGGTCACGTTGGCGCCGAGGTCCGCCAGCGCGCGTGCCGCCGCGAGGCCGATGCCCTGGCTGGCGCCGCAGACCAGCGCGTGCTTTCCGGTGAGGTCGAGGTCCACGTCAGTCTCCGTTGCGTTCGAGGGTCATGCGCTCGCGCATCAGCGCGGCGGTCTCGCGGCTGGCGTCGCGCGCTTGCGCTTCCAGCTGCGAGGCCACGGATTCGCGATTGACCATGGGATGGTTCTGGCTGAGCTTGAACTTCAGCGCGATGTCGTCGGCGACGAAGCGGAAACCGACGATGCCGCGCAGCTGGCGGCGGTGGTCGTCGCGCTCGAATTCGAAACGCCAGTCGCTGCCGACGGCCGCTTCGTTCTCGATGCTCAAGCCGTCGACGACGTCGGCGAGCGCGCGCTCATCGTCGAAGGTCGTCAGGGTTCCCTGCAGGTGCGCGATCGCGTAATTCCACGTCGGCACGCGCGCGGCTTCTTCCTTGTCGGGATACCAGCCCGGCGACACGTAGGCGTGCGGGCCGTGGAAGATCGCCAGCGCGGGGCCGGCATGCGTCGCCTGCGGATTGGGGCGCGCCCAGTGGCCGATCAGTTCGACGTCGTTCCCGTGGCGTCGATACAGCACGGGGAGGTGGCTGACGGTGGGCTCGCCGTCGCGCACCGTGACCAGGGTGATGAAGCGGTCGCGTTGCGCCAACCGGTCCAGCGCTTCGAGATCGTGTTCGGCGAAGGCGCGGGGCAGGTACATGGCGGTCCGTCAGTGGCGCGAGGGAAGTTGCTGGACCATCTGCGGGCGCAGCACGTCGAGGCTTTCGCCGCTGGGCGGCATGAGTTCATCCAGCACGAAGCCGCGATTGCGCGCGTCGTCGTCGTCGAGGCCGTCCAGCGCGACGAACTCCGCGTCCATCAATGCCGCGCGGGCGCTGTCCTCGCTGTCGTACGGCTGGCTGATGCCATCGCTGTCGAGCACTTCGGCGGTGCCGGCTTCCAGCACGCGCAGGCGCGCCCAGATCAGCGTGCGGCCGATCGTCGCGATCCACCACTGGTCGTTGACGTTGTCGTTCATCCGATCACCACCGCGAGGATCCAGAGCAGGGCGGCGCAGACCAGGCCGCCGATGATGGTCAGCAGCGAGATCCGCGCAGGAGTCGCCAGACCGTTGAGGTTGCCGTCGTTCGCCGACAGATACCCGCGACGCAGCAGCCAGCCCCACGCCGAAGGCCGCGCGAACGCACCATCGCCCAGCTGCGACTGCAACTGCGGATGGCGGTCGCGGATGTGCACCAGCGACAGCGGCCAGAAGATCACGAACGCGCAGAAGCCGGCGATGGCGATGGCGACGAAGAGCAGGGAGAAGAAAAGGATCATGGACTGCCGTGATTCGTGATTCGTAATTCGCGATTCGAAAGGCGGGGTGTGCGGTTACGAATGCGCCATCCGGATCGCGAATCACCGTTTCGATCAGAACTCCGCATGCCCCGGCGCACGCGGGTACGGGATCGCGTCGCGGATGTTGGAAAGGCCGCACACGTAGACCACCAGGCGTTCGAAACCCAGGCCAAAACCGGCGTGCGGCACCGTGCCGTAGCGCCGGAAATCGCGGTACCAGCCGTAGTGCGCCGGATCCAGGCCGAACTGCGCCATGCGCGCGTCGAGCATGTCCAGGCGCTCTTCGCGCTGGCTGCCGCCGATGATCTCGCCGATGCCCGGCGCCAGCACGTCCATCGCGGCGACGGTCTTGCCGTCGTCGTTCAGGCGCATGTAGAAGGCCTTGATGTGCTCGGGGTAGTTGGTGACCACGACGGGGCGGCCGACGTGCTCTTCCGTAAGCCAGCGCTCGTGCTCGGTCTGCAGGTCCAGGCCCCATTCGACCGGGAAGTCGAACTTCCTGTCCGCCTTCTGCAGCAGCTTGATCGCGTCGGTGTATTCGATGCGCTCGAACGGCGCGTTGACGAACGACTCCAGGCGCGTGATCGCGTCCTTCTGCACGCGTTCGGCGATGAAGGCCATGTCGTCCCCGCGCTCGGCAAGCACGGCGCGGAACATGTACTTGAGGAATTCCTCGGCCACGCGCGCGTCCTCGGCGAGGTCGGCGAACGCGATTTCCGGCTCGATCATCCAGAACTCGGCCAGGTGGCGCGTGGTGTTGCTGTTCTCGGCGCGGAAGGTCGGACCGAAGGTGTAGACCTTGCTCAGCGACAGCGCGTAGGCCTCGACGTTGAGCTGGCCCGACACGGTCAGGAAGGTTTCCTTGCCGAAGAAGTCGCGGCTGAAGTCGATGTCGCCCTTCTCGTCGCGCGGCAGGTTCGCCATGTCCAGCGTGGACACGCGGAACATCTGGCCGGCGCCCTCGGCGTCGGAGGTCGTCACGATCGGCGTGGAGATCCAGTAGAAGCCGTTCTCGTGGAAGTAGCGGTGCGCGGCCTTGGCCAGGCAGTCGCGGATGCGCGTGACGGCGCCGAACAGGTTGGTGCGCGGGCGCAGGTGGGCGACTTCGCGCAGGAATTCCGGCGTCATCGGCTTGGGCTGGATCGGGTAGGTCAGCGGGTCCTCGACCCAGCCGACCACTTCCACCGCGCTGGCCTGGATCTCGAACGACTGGCCCTTGCCCTGCGAGGCGACGAGGGTGCCGGTGGCGATCACCGCGCAGCTGGTGGTGAGGCGCTTGACCTCGTCGAAATTGGCCAGGCTGTCGTTCGCAACGACCTGGATCGGCGCGAAGCACGACCCATCGGTCACGTGGATGAAGGCGAGCCCGGCCGTGCCGCGCACCGTGCGCACCCAGCCACGGACCGTGACTTCGCCACCCGCCGGGATCTTGCCCGCGAGCGCCTGTTCGACGCTGACCACCGTCATGCCTTGAATCCTTGCCGCTTCGGGCCAATGTGGGGAAAGGCCGGAGTTTACCGAACGTCCGGCATCGCGTCGCTATAATCCCTTGTCGTAACTCATTGATGTCAGCCCGGAGTTGTCCATGGCCGTCACCCTTGCCCCCGCCGCCCTCGAGCGCGTCCAGCGCTATCTCGTCGAATCCCCCGACGCGATCGGCCTGCGCTTCGGCGTGACCCGCACGGGGTGTTCGGGCTGGCAGTACAAGGCCGATCTGGCGCGCTCGCAGGGCGCCGACGACACGATTTTCGAGCAGGAAGGCGTGCGCATTTATGTCGACGCGCTCAGCCTGCCGCTGGTGGACGGCACCCAGATCGACCTGGTGAAGCAGCGCCTGGGCGAGCAGTTCCTCTTCCGCAACCCGAACGTTACCGCCGAATGCGGCTGCGGCGAGAGCTTCACGACCAAGGCCGACGCGGCCTGATCGCACATCGCGGGCCGCCGGACGCAGCGTTCCGGCCGCGCAGCCCGCGCCGGCAAAGCCTCAGCGGGGCCCGCCCGGGCCCGACCGGCTAGAATGGCGGTTCCGCCGCCCGCACGCCCGCCGAGAGCACGCCCGCCGTGAGCAACACCGCAAGCCAGCCGTTCGTCGCCAGCCAGCCCGTCTCGATCCGCCAGGAAGACCTGATCCAGTCGATCGCCGACGGCCTGCAGTACATCAGCTACTACCACCCGGTCGATTACATCAAGAACCTCGCCAAAGCGTACGAGCGCGAGGAATCGCCGGCGGCGAAGGACGCCATCGCCCAGATCCTGATCAACTCGCGCATGTGCGCCGAGGGCCATCGCCCGATCTGCCAGGACACGGGCATCGTCACGGTGTTCCTCGAAGTCGGCATGAACGTGCGCTGGGACGACGCGACGATGTCGGTCGAGGACATGGTCCACGAAGGCGTGCGCCGCGCGTACAACCATCCGGACAACAAGCTGCGCGCGTCGGTGCTCGCCGACCCCGCCGGCAAGCGCACCAACACGAAGGACAACACGCCGGGCGTGGTCAACGTGAAGATCGTGCCGGGCAACCGCGTCGACGTGATCGTCGCGGCGAAGGGCGGCGGTTCGGAGGCCAAGTCGAAGTTCGCGATGCTCAACCCGTCCGACTCCATCGTCGACTGGGTGCTCAAGACCGTGCCGACGATGGGCGCTGGCTGGTGCCCGCCGGGCATGCTCGGCATCGGCATCGGCGGCACCGCCGAGAAGGCGATGCTGCTTGCGAAGGAATCGCTGATGGAGCCGATCGACATCACCGAACTGCAGGCGCGTGGCCCCGGCAATCGCGCCGAGGAACTGCGCCTGGAGCTGTACGAGAAGGTCAACGCGCTCGGCATCGGCGCGCAGGGCCTGGGCGGCCTGACCACGGTGCTCGACATCAAGGTCAAGGATTACCCGACCCATGCGGCGAACCTGCCGGTGGCGATGATCCCGAACTGCGCCGCGACGCGCCACGCGCATTTCACGCTCGACGGGAGCGGCCCGGTGATGCTCGATGCGCCGTCGCTCGCCGACTGGCCGGAGCTGACCTACGACGCGTCGAAGGGCCGTCGCGTCAACCTCGATACGCTGACGAAGGACGACGTCGCCAGCTGGAAGCCGGGCGAAGTGCTGCTGCTCAACGGCAAGCTGCTGACCGGTCGCGACGCCGCGCACAAGCGCATGGTCGACATGCTCAACAAGGGCGAGCCGCTGCCGGTCGACCTGCGCGGGCGTTTCATCTACTACGTCGGCCCGGTCGATCCGGTGCGCGACGAGGTCGTCGGCCCTGCCGGTCCGACCACCGCCACGCGCATGGACAAGTTCACCGAGCAGGTGCTCGCGCAGACCGGCCTGTTGGGCATGGTCGGCAAGGCCGAGCGCGGCCCGGCGGCGATCGACGCCATCCGCAAGCACCAATCGGCCTACCTGATGGCGGTCGGCGGCGCGGCGTACCTGGTGTCGAAGGCGATCAAGGCGGCGAAGGTGGTCGGCTTCGCGGACCTCGGCATGGAAGCGATCTACGAATTCGAAGTGCAGGACATGCCGGTGACGGTCGCCGTGGATTCGACCGGCGAGTCGGTGCACAAGACGGGTCCGCGCGAGTGGCAGGCGCGGATCGGGAAGATTCCGGTGGTGGTGGAGTAAGCGCCACACATCGCGCTGTCGCTGGGTGAGGCAGTGAGCCCCTCTCCCTCCGGGAGAGGGGTTGGGGTGAGGGGCGGGGCGTGCGAGCCGGTTGGCGCTCGCGGTGTCAGGCCCTGTAGTTGCAAGCCGACCAGCAGAATGAAAATGGGTTCCAGCTTTCGCTGGATGACGGCGTGGCGTGACAGCCGGCCGTGCCGAGGTTTAGCCCCTCTCCCTCCGGGAGAGGGGTTGGGGTGAGGGTCGGTTCGTGCGAGCCGGTTGGCGCTCGCGGTGTCAGGCTCTGTAGTTGCGAGCCGACCAGCAGAATGAAAATGGGTTCCAGCTTTCGCTGGAATGACGGTGTACTTGGGCAGGGCGGCGTGTGCCCGCCTGGGTCCCGGCTTTCGCCGGGATGACGGTTCATTCCGTGATACGCCTGCTCACACCCGCGCCACCAGCCCCGCCAGCGTCTTGCGCGTCTCCTCGTGCAGCAGGTAATCCGTCGCCATCGCCTCCAGCGCCGCGATGTTGGTTTCGCTGACGTCGTCCAGGTCGTCCAGACCGGTCATCAGTTCCGCCTGCAGGCGGAAGTAGCCGTCGCCGATGAGGTGCCGTGCGATGTAGTCCACCGCATCGGTGTTGCCGTCGAACAGCACGTCGATGATCGGGATCGCCCATTCGATCGCGCCCCATTCCTGCGCGGATTTCAGATCGATCGGGCGGCTGCGTTCACCGGTGCCGACGGACAGCACCACGAGGTTCTGCGCGCTGTCGACACGTGCGTCCTTGCGCATGGCTTCGGCGATCGCGCACGCGGTGGGATTGTTGGCGACCACGCCGCCATCGATCATCGCCCGCGCACGGCCTTCCACCGTCATCGCGTGCGCCGGGAAATACGTCGGCGCGGCGGACGACGCGCGGCAGACTTCCCACATCCGCAGCTCCGCGTGCTCGGGCTTGAAGCTTTTGAACACGATCGGCTTGCGCGCGATGGTGTCGTAACTGGTGATCAGCAGCGGGATCTTCGACTGGCCCAGCCGCGTGTCGCCGAACACGGCCTGGAGCACTTCCTCCAGACCCTTCCCGTCGTAGCGCGGCGCCGAGACGCCCTGCGTGAACAGGCGCCCCGCGCGCGACCACAGCCGCTGCGCCATGCCGGGAAAGATCATGTGCCGGTGCTGCCGGTACAGCTGGGCGAGTTGCGTCGGCGAGAGCCCGACGGCGAGCCCGCAGCCGACGATGGCCCCGGTCGAACTGCCCGCGAGCAGGTCGAACGACTTCAGCAGCCCCGGCTTGCTAGCGCGAACCAGCGCGTCCTCGACGCCGGCCAGCCAGAGGCAGCTGACCAGGCCGCGGATGCCGCCTCCGTCGAGCGAAAGGATGCGTCGCATGTCCATCGTGGCGTCTCCGTCCGGATGAGCTCCATGGGAAGGCCATGATGGAACAGCCGCATCGCGCAGATTGCGACGCCGGCCACGCTGCCGCGCAGCGGTTTACGCGACGTGGTCGTCGAAGGTCTTGCGCGAACGAAACGGCATCAGGTGCTGGCGCACGATGCCGCGGGGCACCGTCTCGAGCTTCATCACCCCGTATTCCGACGGCCATGCATGGTCCGGCGGCAGCTTGAACGTGCCCATCAGCATGTCCACCAGCGGCAGGTGGATCGCGTAGTTCACGTCGATGTAATCGGCATGCCGCGCGTGGTGCCAGTGGTGGTAACGCGGCAGCACCATCACGTACTCCAGCCATCCGAAGCGCAGCCCGACGTTCGCGTGCGCGAGCACCGCCTGCAGGCCGACCAGGATCACGTACGCGTTCACCGCCGACTGCGAGAACCCCAACACCAGCAGCGGCAGCATGACGGCGCTGCGCGTCAGCAGGATCTCCACCAGATGGATGCGCGAACCGGCCAGCCAGTCCATCTCGCGGCTGGAGTGGTGCACCGCGTGAAAGCGCCAGAGCCAGGGCGTGTTGTGGTACGCCCGATGCAGCAGCGCCTGCGCGAGGTCCGCCACGAATACCGCCAGCAGGAACTGCACCCACGTAGGCATCGACTGGATCAGCACCTTCAGCGCGGGAAACGCGGTGAGCGCCGCCACCGTCGAGGTCGATGCCGTCACCAGGATCAGGATGAACTGCACGAGCACGTGGCTCATGAAGAAATACGCCAGGTCGGTGCGCCAGCCCGCACGCAGTGGCGAGATCGCGCGCTGCCCGAGGTAACGCTCCAGCGGCACGAACACCAGCGCGGAGAAGAACAGCGAAATGACGAACCAGTCAAGCCCGAGCGAGTAGGGCGTCTTGCCGATCGCATCGAACGTCACGTTCGTCCCGCCCAACAGCACCGCGACCGTGGCGCTTCCCACGCCGATGAGCGCCACGCGCTTGTTGCGATCGCGCAGGATCGCGACGGTGCCCATGCAGAACGCCGCCACCAGTCCGGCCAGCAGCAGGTGGCGCGCGAACTGTTCGGTGTAGGCGGTGCGGAACTCCTTGCTGGTGAGCAGCTCGGGGAAGTGGAAGCACAGCACCGCGAACAGGCTCAGCAACCCGACCAGCGCGGCGGAGTAGGCGAAGAAGGAACGGTGGCGGCGGGTGGTGGCGATCATGGACGTCCTGTCGGGTTGGGCCGCATGGAGGATAACCGCTGGTCAGTACCACTCCAGGAGCGAAACTCCCAGGCCGATGTAGGTCGCCCGGTGGTTGTAGTCGATCAGGCTCTCGCCGTAGCCGTCGAAGATCTGCACGTGGCCGCGCAGGCTGTTGTGGATCGGGAAGCCCCAGTCGAGCTGCACCGCGCCGTGCGAGCGGTCGCCGCCGCGCAGCGAATGCCGGCCCATGATCGAGAACTGGTGCCGCCCGCGCACGTACACCAGCGTCGCGTCGCCGCGACCGACGAAATCCTCGATGTCCCGGTTGTTGTCGTCGCTGGCGCTTTCCTTGACGCGCCACCACGGGCGCACGGTCAGCGCCCAGTTCTCGCGGTCCAGTCCGATCATGCCGATCACGCGGTTCCAGCTGCGCGACAGCGGATCGGCGCGGCCGTTGGACTGGTGGTTCACGCCGATGCCGAGCAGGCGTCCGTTCCATCCGCCCAGGTGGTAGTTGTTGCGGAAAGTCAGCATGACTTCCGGTTCGTAATTGGTTTCTCGGAACGGGCGCGAGGTGTCCGGGCTGTAGACCTGCCAGCGGGACGACTGCGTGTAGGCCATCCACAGGTCGCCGTTGTCGCCGAAGATGTTCTCCCACGCCTTGGTCTTGAAGCTGAGCTGGAACTTCGCTTCGAGGTCGTCGATTTCCAGCGGCGTGGCGACCGTGTTGTTGGGATTGGGCGAGGAGGGCGTCTGGTTGGCGTTACTGCTCCAGAACGCCGGCAGCAGGTACATCGGCTTGTACGCGCGGAAATTCCACGTGCCGAGTTTGGAGTCCTTCGCCACTTCCCAGCGGCTGTCGAGCAGCGATCCCTTGCCGGCGTTCGCGATCGCCCGGTCCAGCGTGTCCTCCATCGGGTACACGTCGCTCGCCGGCGCCGGTGCCTCCTGCGGAACGGGAACGACCTCTTCGGCGAGTTCGAGGTTCTTCTGGATCGCCTTGGCTTCCTTCGCGGCGATGTCCGCGCCGCGGGTGTCGCGTGCCGCGCGGCCGAGGGCGGCGTCGTAACAGGCGAGACGTTCGACGTCCGAGCCGATGGAGACGCAGGCTTCCGGCGTCGCCGGAGCCGGGGCTTGCTGTGCGAGTGCCGACAGCGGCGCCATGGCGACCAGCGCCAGCGCGGCACGAGAGGCGAGGAAAAGCGGAACGCGCGGGACTTCGTGCCTGTGGGAGGGCATGGGGAGCTCGCTAGTTATAGAAGGGGGGGGCGCAAAGCCAGTGTCGCATCGCAACACGGGACGGTCGTGAAGTGTGCGGCTAGAGGAACCAGGCCAGCGCGAACAGGCCGAGCATCGCGAAGGCGAGCCCCAGCTTGAGGACCACGCCGAGGACGATCCCGAGCCACGTGCCGAAGCCGACCTTGGTCGCCTTCCTTACCTCGCGGCCGTGAATCAGTTCGCCGGCGAGCGCGCCCAGGAACGGCCCGGTGAACAGCCCGATCGGCCCGAAGAACAGGCCCCCGAACGTGCCGACCATCGCCCCGGCGATGGCGAGCCGGCTCGCGCCCACGCGCTTGGCGCCGACGGCGGTGGCGAAGAAGTCGATGACGACCGACAAGGCCGTCAGCAGGCCGAGCACCACCAGCGGAAACCAGCCGACCTGCTGGAAGTCCCCGGCCCAGGCGGCCAGCAGCATGCCGGCGAAAACCAGGGGCAGCCCGGGGAGGGCGGGGAGGACCGTTCCGGCGATGCCGACCAGGATCAGGACCCCCGCGAGGACGTACCAAAGCACCTGCAAATCCATTCGTTTATACCCCTTGCCGACGTCCACTTTGCACGGATTGCATTTTCACCCAGCGCGGGTTACGTTGCGGGCGCTGTGTTTGCCAGGGCCATTGTGAATCGTGGCCCGATGCGGTTGATCATCGATCCGCTACATCGTTGCACCTCGCTTCCTCCTTGCAACCAGCACGTGGTGCGCCACGTTTTCAACCAGCAACGTTTCAAGGAGTAAGTGCCAATGTCAGGTCGTGAAACTGGTACCGTCAAGTGGTTCAACGATGCTAAGGGCTTCGGCTTCATCAGCCGCGAGAACGGTGAAGATGTGTTCGTGCACTTCCGTGCCATCCAGACGCAGGGCTTCAAGAGCCTGAAGGAAGGCCAGAAGGTTACCTTCACCGTCGTGCAGGGCCAGAAGGGCCTGCAGGCCGACGCCGTCCAGCCGCTCTGATCATCGAGCGCTGCAGTCGCGACCTGTCGCGACAGGCATGAAAAACCCGGCTCCGGCCGGGTTTTTCTTTTTCCGCCTTCGGTAATCGGGCGCCGGTTATTACGCGCGTATCGAATCGAACGGAAATCTGCCTGCAGCATTTGTGCAAAGAAAACGGCCCGCACGCGCGGGCCGTTTCGATTTTGCATTTACCCGTAGGTATTACTGCGCGTGCACCTTGCCGTCATACACGCGGACGTACGAGCCTTCGCGCACGTTGCCGAGGTCGCGCTGGGTGACCACGGTGGTGCGGCCATCGTTCATGCGGACATAGACGTTGTACGAGGCGCCGGTCGTGTTCTTCTGGATCGCGTTGCCCGCGACCGCGCCGCCCACCGCGCCGGCCGCCGTGGCGATGTTCTGGTTGCCCTTGCTGCCTCCGGTGTGGCGGGAGATTTCGTGGCCGGCGACCGCGCCGACGATGCCGCCGAGCACCGCGCCGGTGGCGCTGGGAGCGCTGCTGCCGGTGGTGACCTGTTCGATGCGGGTCACGGTGCCGCAGTCGTAGCACTGGGCGGGAGCGGAGCTGTAACCGCCGCCGCCGTAACTGGGCGACGTGCTGTAGCCCGGCGACGAGGTGGCGCAGCCGGCGAGTGCGATCGTGGCGGCAGCGGCGACACCGAGCAGACGGACGTTCTGGATCTTCATGCGCGACTCCTTTCTGGAGGTTGGGATGGCCAGGCCGCCTTCGGCCCGTCGCCATGGCGCAGACGCTAGACGCGGCGCGGTGAACCAAGGGTCAATGTCGGCACTTCACGCTACGTCGCTTTCCGGATCGTTCAGTGAGCGTCGCGCGAACGCAACGCCGTCAACGGAAATCCTGGTGACATCCCTTGCACGACTCGCCGATGTCCGCGACCGTCGTGCTTACACCGGCGCAGTTGAGCGGCGGACTGGCCACGGCGGCATCCAGTCGAGCCCGCATGCGGCTGGCGTGCTGCGCGAAGCGCTGATCGTCGGCGAGGTCGGGGAACGCCGGCTCCAGGTCGTCGGCCATGATGCGCAACGCCTTGAGGTTGGGCAGCACGTCGGTCGCGGCGCAACGGTTCTGCTCGACCTTCTTCTTCAGCTGGTTCAGATGCCAGCCCTGCACGTGCATCACGCTTTCGTGGAAGTGGTCCTTGCGCGCGTCGATCGCGCGCATCGCCATCACCGTGGCGACCACGCCGACCACCAGGCCGAGCAGGAACAGGAACAGGTAACGCGACGCGTGACTGCGCGAACCGCTGGGCTGGGTATTCATGCCTGGCCTCCGTTGAAAACCGCGGCACCATACCATGCGGCCACGGGGCCTCCGTGCGCGCGGCGATTACAATGTCGCGATGAGCACGATTGCCGCAGTCCCGCAGACCATTCCCGAACACACGCTCGATCCGGCCTGGCTGGAGCGTTTCGCCGGCGTGGATCGCCTGTACGGGACAGGCACGGTCGCGCACCTTGCGGGCTGCCGCGTGGCGGTGATCGGCATGGGCGGCGTGGGCTCGTGGGTGGCCGAAGCGCTGGCACGAACGGGCGTCGGGCACCTGACGCTGATCGACGCCGACGATCTGTGCGTATCGAACACGAACCGCCAGCTACCGGCGCTGGCCGGGCAATACGGCCGGGTGAAAGTGGAGGCGATGGCCGAACGCAGCCGCGCCATCAATCCGCAGATCACGGTGGAAGCCATCGCCAGTTTCGTCACGCCGTCGAACCTGGAGGAAATGCTCGATCGCGGTTTCGACCTGGTGATCGACGCCTGCGACAGCTTCCGCACCAAGGTCGTCATGGCCGCCTGGTGTCGACGCCGCAAGTTGCCGCTGATCGTGGTCGGTTCGGCGGGCGGCCGCACGGATGTGACGCTGGTGCGCGTGCGCGATCTCTCGCGCACCGAGCACGACGCGATGCTCGCGCTGGTACGCAAGAAGCTGCGCAGCGAATTCAATTTCCCGAAGAACGCCGACCGGTACTTCGGCATCTCGGCGATCTACTCGCTGGAGAACGTCAAGTACCCGCAGCCCGACGGCACGGTGTGCGGCATCCGGCCGCAGGTGTCGGGCGACGCCGCGCTGAAGCTCGACTGCGGCGCCGGGCTCGGCGCGGCCACGCACATTACCGGCACGTTCGCGTTCGCCGCGGTGGGGCGCGCGCTGGAACTGCTGCTCAAGCGCAAGGGCACTGCGAAGGCGCAGGGCGCTTAGCCGAGCGCGAACAGCCGCTCGGCATTGGCCGTCGTCGCGCGCGCCACTTCGTCCGGATCGACGCCGCGCAACCCGGCGATCGTGTGCAGCACGCGCGTCATGTTCGCCGGCTCGTTGCGCTGGCCGCGGTGGTCGGCGTCGGGCTGGTCCGGCGCGTCGGTTTCCAGCACCAGGAAGTCCAGCGGCATGCTTGCGGCGAGCTTTCGCAGGCGGTTGGCGCGCTCGTAGGTCACCGGCCCGCCGAGGCCCAGCAGGAAACCCTGCTTCCACAATTGCTGCGCCTGTTCCTGGCTGCCGGAAAAGCTGTGCACCACGCCGCGCAGCCCGCCGATGCGACGAATGGAAGCGATCACCGCATCCACCGCGCGACGGGCGTGCACGACGACCGGCAGGTCGAATTCGCGCGCGATCTTCAGCTGGCCGTCGAACACCTGCTGCTGGCGTTGGGGATCGAGCCCCTCCACGAAGTAGTCCAGCCCGCATTCGCCGATGGCCACGGGCCGCTCGCGCTCGATCCAGTCGCGCAGTTCGTCCAGGTGCGCGTCCTCGTGGCGGTCCAGCAGCAGCGGATGCATGCCGTACGCCGCGTACAGGCCGTCGTCGCCCGCGCAGACCTCGCGCAGCTTCGGCCAGGTGGCGGCGTCGATCGCCGGCACGATCTGCCGCGTGACGCCCGCCGCGCGCGCGCGCGCGATCACCTCATCGCGGTCCCGGTCGAACTCGTCGACGTCGAGGTGGCAATGGGTGTCGACCAGCCGATGCATGCGTCAGCGCTGCGCCGGTGGGGGCAGAGGATCCTTGCGCTTCTTCCAGCTCGCCAGCAGCAGCGTGCCCATGCCCAGCAGCAGTTCGTCGGCCAGCGGAATGAAGTCGGGGATCAGGAGGTCGGCGAAGAACAGCGCCCCGGTGATCAGGAACAGCCGGGGGAAGCTGAGCCGGGACAGGAAGCCGAGGATCGGCGCGGTAAGTGGGGAAGGCATGGCAGATCCTGTTTGACCGTGGTCCCAGAGACGACAACAAGCGTGCCTAAACCAGTTCACAGTTTCGACAGCTTGATGTTAAAAAATCGGCGGCCGTTCAGGTTCCCAGTGCTCGAATGGCGCCATCCAACAACGCGGGCACGTCCCGCCGCAGAGGCCCTGAGATGAACAAGAACATGCTCGCCGTTGCCCTGGCTTCGCTGCTCGTCGGCGGTGTCGCAGTGGCCGCATTCAACAGCTTCAGCAACAAGGGCACCACCCCGGCCACGACGGCCGAGGGCCAGCTCCTGCCGGGCCAGGACGGCGACGCCGTCGCCGACGGCGCCATCGACGCCAACAAGGTCGAGTACGCCGACGTCACCAACGTCAAGTCCATCACCGAGAAGGAAAAGCTGTACGCGACGGTGATCGGTTCGGATGCCATCCGCGAGACCAGCACCACCTCCACCCCGCGCGAAGTCTGCGAGGACGTGGTCGTGCAGGAGCGCGCCCCGGAACGCGACGGCAACGTCGGCGGCACCGTGGCCGGCGCCGTGATCGGCGGCCTGCTCGGCAACCAGGTCGGCGGCGGTAACGGCAAGAAGGCCGCGACGGTCGGCGGCGCGGTGGCCGGTGGCTTCATCGGCAACCAGATCGACAAGCGCCACGTCGGCGGCAAGGTCACCAGCCGCACCGAACGCCAGTGCCACACCGTTGCTTCGACCTCCGAGTCCTCGCGTGTCGTCGGCTACAACGTGACCTACCGCAATCCGGATGGCACGACCGGCACCATGCGCACCGACAGCAAGCCGGGCAGCCGCATCCTGCTGGGCGACGAAGACAAGGTCGTCGGTTACGACGTGACCTACCGCTACAACGGAAGCGAACAGACCATCCGCATGGACGAGCGTCCGGTCGCCGGCCGACTGCCGGTCATCGACGGCCAGGTCGTCACGCAGACCGCGTCCGCTTCGGCGCCGACCCGCGGCTGAGCCTTGCCGAGCCGGTAGCGCTCACATCCAACGCAGCACCCCGCGGGGCCGGAGCGATCCGGCCCCGTTTTTCTTTTTGCGGCGAAAACCCCGTCGCTGCAAGCGTTTACGCGGCCTTACCCGGGCCGCGAGGCCCCCGTACAATGGCGGTCTTCCCTCAAGTCGAGTGCGCCATGGCCCTGCATCCGTACGACCTTTACGACGTTCGCTCGCTGCTCACCGAAGAAGAGCGCGCCGTACAGGACACGGTGGCCCGGTTCACGGACGAACGCGTGATCCCGATCATCGGCGATGCCTTCGACCAGGGGCGCTTTCCGAAGGAACTGGTCGGCGAGATCGCCGAACTCGGCCTGCTGGGCTCCTCGCTGCCCGAAAAGTACGGCTGCGCCGGCCTCAACGCCGTCAGCTACGGCCTGATCTGCCAGGAACTGGAGCGCGGCGACAGTGGCATCCGCAGCTTCGTCAGCGTGCAGTCCTCGCTGTGCATGTACCCGATCTACGCCTACGGCAGCGAAGAGCAGCGCCAGCGCTGGCTGCCTGACATGGCCGCCGGCAAGGTCATCGGCTGCTTCGGCCTGACCGAGCCGCACGGCGGTTCCGATCCGGCCAACATGAAGACCAACGCGCGCCGCGACGGCGGCGACTGGATCCTCAACGGCTCCAAGATGTGGATCACCAACGGCAACCTGGCCGACATCGCCATCGTGTGGGCGCAGACCGACGAAGGCATCCAGGGCTTCATCGTCGAGAAGGGCATGCCGGGTTTCGCCGCGCAGGAAATCAAGCACAAGATGAGCCTGCGCGCGTCGGTCACCAGCTCGCTGTTCTTCGACAACGTGCGTGTGCCCGATGCGAACCGCCTGCCGAACGTGAAGGGCCTCAAGGGCCCGCTGGGCTGCCTGACGCAGGCGCGCTACGGCATCACGTGGGGCCCGATCGGCGCCGCCATCGCGTGCCTGGACGAAGTGCTGGGTTACACGAAGGAACGCATCCTGTTCGACCGCCCTGTCGCGGCGACGCAGAGCGCGCAGATCAAGATGGCCGAGATGGCGCGCCGCATCACGCTCGCGCAGCTGCTGGTCGTGCAGCTGGGCCGCCTGAAGGACGCCGGCACGATGCAGCCGGCGCAGGTCTCGCTGGCGAAGTGGAACAACTGCCGCATGGCCATCGACATCGCGCGCGAGTGCCGCGACCTGCTCGGCGGCGCGGGCATCACGACCGAGCACGCGGCCATCCGCCACGCGCTGAACCTGGAATCGGTCATCACCTACGAAGGCACGGAAACCGTGCACCAGCTGGTGATCGGCCGCGAGCTCACCGGCATCAACGCGTTCTGATCCGGAGCCGGCGATGAAGCTGGGTCCGACACTGGAAACGCAACGCCTGATCCTCCGCCCGCCACAGGCGGAGGATTTCGAGGCATGGGCTGCGTTCAAGGCCGACGAGGAAACCTGCCGCCACATCGGCGGTACCGAACCGCGTCCCGCCGCGTGGCGCAGCTTCGCCGCGATGATCGGCGTGTGGCACCTGAAGGGTTTCGCGATGTTCTCGGTGATCGAGAAGGCGAGCGGGCAATGGGTCGGCCGTGTCGGCCCTTGGCAGCCGGAAGGCTGGCCGGGCACTGAGGTGGGCTGGAGCATCGTGCGCGATCGCTGGGGCCGCGGTTACGGGCCGGAAGCGGCGATCGTCACCATCGACTGGGCCTTCGACGCGCTCGGCTGGGACGAGGTGATCCACACCATCGCCCCGGAAAACACCAACTCGAAAGTCGTCGCCGCCAAGCTCGGTTCGACGCTGCTGCGCATGGGTCGGCTGCCGGCGCCATTCGACACGAAGGACATCGAAGTCTGGGGGCAGTCGCGCGAACAGTGGTTCGCCCGACGCGAACGCGAGGGAGTGAAGCGATGATCACCGTCTACGGCTATTCCAGTTCCGGCAACTGCCACAAGCTGCGCCTGCTGCTCACCCAGCTGGAACGCGAGTTCAAGTGGGTCGAGGTCGACAGCACCGCCGGCGCGACGCGCACGCCCGAGTACCTCGCGAAGAACCCCAACGGCAAGGTGCCGATGATCGAAACCGACGACGGTCGCGTCCTGACCGAGTCGAACGCGATCCTGTGCTGGCTCGCCGAAGGCACGCCGTTCTGGGCCGGCGACGCGTTCGCCCGCGCGCAGGTGCTGAGCTGGTTGTTCTTCGAGCAGTACAGCCACGAACCGTACATTGCGGTGGCGCGCTTCATCCGCGGCTGGACGCAGCTGGATTCGCCGCGCCGCGCATCGCTGCCGCAGCTGCGCGAACGCGGCAACCAGGCGCTGGCCGTCATGGAGCAGCACCTGAAGTCGAACGCGTGGTTCAGCGGCGAAGCCTACGGCATCGCCGACATCGCGCTGTTCGCCTACACCGCCGTCGCCGACGAAGGCGGTTTCGACCTGTCCGCCTATCCCGGCGTGCAGGCGTGGATCGAACGCGTGCGCCAGACTCCGCATTTCGTCGCGATGCCCGCACCTCCGATCGAAGTCCAGTCGCGCCTCGCGCTGCGGGACTGATCCGCCATCACGAACACCCCGCGTCCCCGACGCGGACACCGGAATCGCCATGTCCCTGATCCCCAATCCCATCCCCGCGCGCATGAAAGGCCTCAACCGGGCCGAGATCTGCGACGTCAACTTCGTCGAATTCGTGAAGGCGTGGGACGGTCGCGTCAACGCGCGTCCCGCCGCCGACGCGCCGATCCTCGCCGGCAGCGAGCTCGATGCGCAGGGCTTCCGCGAACTGTTCGAATCGCAGCTGATCAGCCGTCACCTCGACCTGATGGCGCGCGTGCTGCGCGTGCAGAACAAGGTCTTCTACACCATCGGTTCCAGCGGGCACGAAGGCAACGCGATGGTCGCGCGCCTGACGCGCCATACCGATCCGGCGTTCCTGCATTACCGCTCCGGCGGCTTCATGGCCGAGCGCTTCCGCAAGTTGCCGGGCATGGATCCGGTGATGGACTCCGCCCTGAGTTTCGCCGCGAGCGCGGAAGATCCCGCGTCCGGCGGCCGCCACAAGGTGTGGGGCAGCAAGCCGTTGTGGGTGCTGCCGCAGACTTCGACGATCGCCTCGCACCTGCCGAAGGCGCTGGGCACGGCGGTCGCGATCGAAGCAGGCAAGCGCCTCAACCATGCGCTGCCGATTCCCGCCGACAGCATCGCGATCTGCTCCTTCGGCGACGCATCGGCCAACCACGCCACCGCGCAGACGGCCTTCAACGCCGCCGCGTGGACCGCCTACCAGAAGTTGCCCGCACCGGTGCTGTTCGTGTGCGAGGACAACGGCATCGGCATCTCGGTGAAGACGCCGGGCGGCTGGATCGCCAACCGCTTCCGCAACATGGACGGGCTGGATTACTTCGCCGCCGACGGCCTGGACCTGGCGAACGGTTACGCCGACGTGCAGCGCGCCGTCGAGCATTGCCGCACCACGCGCCGCCCGACGTTCCTGCACCTGCGTACCACGCGCATCATGGGCCACGCCGGCACCGACTTCGAAATCGAATGGCGTTCGATCGAGGAACTGTGCGCGGTGGAAGCGACCGATCCGCTGCTGCGTTCGGCGGCGATCGCGCTGGAATCGGGCCTGATGTCGAAGGACGACGTGCTGGCGCTTTACGAAGCCACGCGCAAGAAGTGTTTTGCAGCGGCCGAGGAAGCCGATCGCCGCCCGAAGCTCGACAAGCTCGAGGACGTGATCGCGCCGCTCGCACCGTATACGCCGGCGAAAGTGCAGGCCGAAGCGCAGCGCGCCGATTACGCGCAGCGGCGCGTCGAAGTGTTCGGCAGCGAAGCGAAACTGCCGGAAAACCAGCCGCCGCGGCATCTGGCCATCCAGATCAACAACGCGCTGCACGACATCTTCGCCAAGTACCCCGACACGCTGCTGTTCGGCGAGGACGTCGCGCAGAAGGGCGGCGTCTACACGGTGACCAAGGGGCTGCAGAAGGCCTTCGGCCCGCGCCGCGTGTTCAACACGCTGCTCGACGAGACGATGATCCTGGGCATGGCGCAGGGCTTCGCCAATGTCGGCATGCTGCCGATCCCGGAAATCCAGTACCTCGCGTACTTCCACAACGCCTGCGACCAGATCCGCGGCGAAGCGGCGTCGCTGCAGTTCTTCAGCAACAACCAGTACGCGAACCCGATGGTCGTGCGTATCGCCGGCCTAGGCTACCAGCGCGGTTTCGGCGGGCATTTCCACAACGACAATTCGATCACGGCGCTGCGCGACATCCCGGGCCTCGTCGTCGGCTGCCCGTCGCGCGGCGACGATGCGGCGACGATGCTGCGCACGCTCACCGCGCTGGCGAAGGTCGACGGACGCGTCAGCGTGTTCCTCGAACCCATCGCGCTGTACATGACGAAGGACCTGTACGAGCCCGGCGACGGCCAGTGGCTCACCTCCTATCCGAAGCCCGACGAGGCGATGACGCTCGGCGAAGGCCGTGTGTACGGCGAAGGCAACGACGACCTGGTGATCTTCACCTACGGCAACGGCGTGCCGATGAGCCTGCGCGCGGCGCGGGCGATCGAAGCCAGGCACGGCTGGAAGGCGCGCGTCGTCGACCTGCGCTGGCTCGTGCCGCTCAACGAGCGTTACATCCGCGAACAGGCGAAGACGGCCAAGCGCATCCTCATCGTCGACGAAGGCCGGCACAGTGCCGGCGTGGGCGAGGGCGTGCTCACCGCGATCGCCGAGGGCGGCTACGGTTCGCGTCCGTTCCAGCGCGTGGTGGGCGTGGACACGTACACGCCGCTCGCGGGCGCGGCATTCCTGGTGATTCCGTCGGACGACGACATCGTCGCCGCAGCGGATCGACTGGCCTGACGCATGTGCGGACTCGCCGGCCTGCTGCGCCCGACCGCGGACCTCGATGCCGCGCGCCTGGATGCGCTCGCCGGCGCCATGGGCGATGCGCTCCAGCATCGCGGGCCCGATGACCGTGGGGTGTGGGTCGACGACACCGCGGGCATCGCGCTCGCGCATCGACGGCTGAGCATCCTCGACCTGTCGCCGCTCGGCCATCAGCCGATGGCGTCGGAGAACCACCGATTCGTCGCGGTCTACAACGGCGAGATCTACAACTTCGCCGAACTGCGCGAAGTGCTGGTCGCGCGCGGGCATGCGTTCCGCGGCCACTCCGACACCGAGGTGCTGCTCGCCGCGGTGGTGGAGTGGGGCGTGGAGGACGCCGTTTCGCGCTGCAACGGCATGTTCGCGCTCGCGCTGTGGGATCGCCAGGAGCGCTGCCTGTGGCTCGCGCGCGATCGCGTGGGCAAGAAGCCGCTGTATTACGGCTGGGCCGGCGACACGTTCGTGTTCGGTTCCGAATTGAAGGCGTTGTGGCGCCATCCCGAGTTCGACAACGGCGTCGATCCGGATGCGCTCGCGTTGCTGCTGCGGCTGGATTACATCCCGGCGCCGCATGCGATCCACGTCGATACCTTCAAGCTGCTTCCCGGCTCGCTGCTGCGCATCGACGCGGCGACCGTGGCGCGTGGTCCCGGCGGGCACGACGCGCATCGCGACCAGCGACGCTACTGGGATCCCCGCGAGCGCATGCGCGCCGCGCTCGCACAACCGTTCACGGGCGACGTGCTCGAAGCGGAAAACCGCCTGGACGAGGTGCTGCGCGATGCCGTCGCGCTGCGCATGGTCGCCGACGTCCCGGTCGGCGTGTTCCTCTCCGGCGGTACGGATTCGTCCGTCGTCACCGCGCTGATGCAGTCGCAGAGCCGGCATCCGGTGCGCAGTTTCACGATCGGCTTCGAGCGCTCGCACCACGACGAGGCGCATCTCGCGCGCGAAGTCGCCGAGCATCTGCATACGCAGCACACCGAGTTGTACGTCAGCGGCGCGGACGCCCTGGGCGTCGTGCCGACGTTGCCGGCCATGTTCGACGAGCCGTTCGCCGATGCCTCGCAGGTGCCGACCGCGCTGGTCGCACGCCTCGCGCGCACGGCGGTGACGGTCGCGCTGTCGGGCGATGGCGGCGACGAACTGTTCTTCGGCTACAAGCGCTACGAGCGCGCACTGCGCAACTGGCGATGGCACAGCCGCGTGCCCGGTGTCCTGCGGCATGCCCTCGCGCGCAGCGCGAAGACGCATGGCGAGGCGTCGCGCACGGGCGGTTTCGCCGCGCTGGCGGCGGAAATGGGCGCGCGCGGCATCGGCGACGTGTACCGGCAACGCGTGATGCGCTGGCGGGATCCGGAGGCGGTCGTGCCCGGCGCGAAATTGCCGGACACCTTCTACGACCAGCCCGACCCGCTGCGCGGCGCGGGCACGCCGGCCGACGCGATGATGCTCGCCGACTTCAGCGTCTACCTGCCTGAAGACCTGCTGTGCAAGGTCGATCGCACCAGCATGGCCGTGAGCCTGGAGGCGAGGGCGCCGCTGCTGGACTGGCGCGTGGCGGAGTTCGCGTGGTCGCTGCCGCTGGACTTCAAACGGCATCCGTCGGGAAACAAGCACCTGCTCAAGCGCGTGCTGCGGCGGTATCTGCCCGATTCGATGGTCGATCGCGGCAAGCGCGGGTTCGGTGCGCCGGTAAGCGACTGGCTCAAGGGCGATCTGCGCGAGTGGGCGACGGCGTTGCTCGATCCGTCGCGCCTGCGTGCCGAAGGGCACCTGGACGCGGCTGCGGTCGATGCGCTTTGGAAGCAGTTCCTCGACGGCGAACGCAAATGGCACACGCATCTTTGGAACGTGTTGATGTTCCAGGCGTGGCATGAGCACTGGCAGGCGCAGCGGCGCGCAATCTGCGCGGCCTGATCGTCCTTGTAGCCCGGGTCAAGCCGATGGCCGCGCCCGGGGAGCCGTGCCGATCACTGCACGACCCGGGTGCGCTTGGCTTACCCGGGCTACAGTGCTCGGCTAGCGCGCCAGACCGTCGCGTAACGCGCGTTCGGTGACTGGTGCGCCGTTGACTTCAAGCACTACCGCGTCGCGCTCCAGCGGCATCACGGCCAACGCCCGATGGCGCGCCCCATCGAAACCGGTCGCAACCAGCTTGCCCATCGCAACGGAACCGGCCGTCACGTCCTGGCCCGCTTCCAACGCCGCGTCGGCTTCAAGCAACACCAGCCCGCGTTTCGCCTGCCCGAGGAAATGCGTGCGCGCGACGATTTCCTGGCCCGGATAGCAGCCCTTCTTCACGCTGAAGGCACGCAGGCGATCGAGCGACAGCTGCTGCGGCGTCCAATGCTCGACCTGGGACGGCGGCAGTCGCGGCAGGCCATGTTCGAGGTCGTACGCATGCCACGCGGCGGCGGCGGCCTCGTCGGGCGGCACCGTCGTGCGCGAGAGCGTCAAGGTACGGGGCGCATCGATCGAGCCGACGTCGAGCTCGAAGCCCGCGTCCTCGTCGCCGGTGAAGGTCGCGCCGGAGGCCGCCACCGGCGCGCCGAACCGCCCATTGGCGCAAACGTCTTCGCGCAGCTGGATCCGTACCTTGCTGCGGAAGACGAACCGCTGCAGCGCGCCTGCGAGCGCCGCGGCATCCGCGTCGGGCAGCACCAGCCAGACGGCCTCATCGGACCGCTTGAGCAAAGCGAACAGCGCGATCACGCGACCTTTGGGCGTCAGCCAGCCGCTCCACTGCCACTGGCCGGGCTCCAGCAGCGCCACGTCGTTCATGAACTGCGCCTGCGCGAAGGCGGCCGCATCGCGACCTTCGAGCGTGATCAGGCGGTGGCCGGGCAGGGCGAAAACCGTGTCCGCCATGGGCTGCGGGTTGTCATGCATGGGGGGCGGGACTTAACATTTGGCGCTGTGATGATAGGCCAAACCCCTCCCGGCACACTGCCGCCGCCTCCGGAACCGGAGCCGTCCAAGGACGACACGCAGGCAAAGGAACACGGCGGGCGCGAAGGGCCGGAACCGACCCGCTACGGCGACTGGGAAAAGAACGGCCGCTGCATCGACTTCTGACGCGACCGCCCGGCCTTCATCACTGACACCGCTGCACACGCCTTCCCGCCACGCGGCCCCGCCGCCCAGCCGAGAGACCGCCACGCTCATGGCGAACGAACCACGCGTCCGCGAACGCCCCCTGTCACCGCACCTCCAGGTTTATCGCTGGCAGGTCCAGATGGTGACGTCGATCCTCCACCGCGCGACCGGCATCGTCCTCGTCGTGGGCAGCCTCATCGTCACCTGGGGCCTGCTCGCGCTGGCCGCGGGCCCGGACGCCTGGTCGACCTTCACCGGCTTCACCCGTTCGGCGATCGGCTTCCTGATCCTGTTCGGCTGGAGCTGGGCGCTGGCGTACCACCTGCTCAACGGCATCCGCCATCTCGTGCAGGACGCCGGCTACGCGTACCGGATCGAATCCTTCGTGCGCAACAGCTGGTTCTCCATCTTCGGCAGCCTCGTGCTGACGGTCCTGATCTGGGTGATCGCGATGATGCAGCGGGGTGCAGCATGATCAAGCCGCACAAGCCGCACCTGCGCAATCCGCTGAAGAACGCCCGCGGCCTGGGCTCGGCGAAGGATGGCACGGGCCACTTCATCGTCCAGCGCGTCACCGCGATCGCGCTGGTCTTCCTGGCGATCTACGCCGTCGGCCTGATCATCTCGATGATCGGCGACGACTACGCGACCGTGCGCGCCACCGTCGCGCATCCGTGCCACGCGATCCTGCTGACCGCCTTCAGCATCGCCACGTTCTGGCACGCCAAGCTCGGCGTGCAGGTGATCATCGAGGACTACGTGCACACGCCGTTCTCGGCGACCGCGCTGCACCTTCTGAACATCTTCGTGTGCGCACTCGCAGGCATCGCCAGCGTGCTCGCCATCGTCCGCATCGCGCTGGGAGCCTGACGCCGTGCCCGCTTACAAGATCCACGAACACACCTTCGACATGGTGGTGGTCGGTGCCGGCGGCGCCGGCCTGCGCGCCACCTTCGGCCTGGCCCAGAAGGGCCTGAAGACGGCCTGCATCACCAAGGTCTTCCCGACGCGCTCGCACACCGTCGCGGCGCAGGGCGGCGTGGCCGCCGCGCTGGCGAACATGGGCGAGGACGACTGGCGTTACCACTTCTTCGACACCGTGAAGGGTTCGGACTGGCTGGGCGACCAGGACGCCATCGAATACATGTGCCGCGAGGCCATCCCGGCCATCATCGAACTGGAGCACTACGGCGTTCCGTTCTCGCGTACCGACGACGGCCGCATCTACCAGCGCCCGTTCGGCGGCATGACCACGCGTTACGGCGAAGGTCCGCCGGCGCAGCGCACCTGCGCCGCGGCCGACCGCACCGGCCACGCGATCCTGCACACGCTCTACCAGCAGTCGCTCGCGCACGACGCGCAGTTCTTCATCGAATACTTCGCGCTCGACCTGATCATGGACGCCAACGGCGCCTGCCGTGGCGTGCTCGCGGTCGACATGGCCGAAGGCACGCTGCACCTGTTCAAGGCGCAGGGCACTGTGCTGGCGACGGGCGGTTACGGCCGCGCCTACTTCTCGGCGACCTCCGCCCATACCTGCACCGGCGACGGCGGCGGCATGGTGCTGCGCGCTGGTCTTGCGATGCAGGACATGGAATTCGTGCAGTTCCACCCGACCGGCATCTACGGCGCGGGCTGCCTGATCACCGAAGGCGTGCGCGGCGAAGGCGGCATCCTGCGCAACAGCAACGGCGAGCGCTTCATGGAGCGCTACGCGCCGAGCGTGAAGGATCTCGCCCCGCGCGACATGGTCAGCCGCGCGATGACGATGGAAATCCGCGAAGGCCGCGGCGTCGGCGACCACAAGGACCACATCCTGCTCGACCTGACCCACCTGGGTCCGGAAGTCATCCACGAGAAGCTGCCGGGCATCGCTGAATCGGCACGCATCTTCGCCAACGTGGACGTCGAGAAGCAGCCGATCCCGGTGATTCCGACCGTGCACTACAACATGGGCGGCATCCCGACCAACTACCACGGCGAAGTGGTGCAGCTGAAGAACGGCAATCCGGACGAAGTCGTGCCGGGCCTGTACGCCATCGGGGAAGCTGCGTGCGTGTCGGTGCATGGCGCCAACCGCCTGGGCTCCAACTCGCTGCTCGACCTGGTGGTGTTCGGCCGCGCCGTCGCCAACCGCGCGGCGGAAACCGTCAAGCGCGACGGCAAGCAGGCGACGCTCGCCTCCGACGCGTGCGACCAGGCGCTGGCGCGCCTGGACAAGCTGCGCAACGCCAACGGCGGCACGCCGACGGCGGTCATCCGCGACAAGATGCAGCGCACGATGCAGGCCGACGCCGCGGTGTTCCGCACCGGCGAGACCCTGCGCGACGGCGTGAGCAAGATGCGCGAGATCCACGCCTCGTACGCCGACGTGAAGGTGAGCGACCGTTCGCTGATCTGGAATTCGGATCTGATCGAGACCTACGAGCTGTCGAACCTGCTGGACCAGGCGCTGGTGACGATCGTGTCGGCCGAGAACCGCACCGAGTCGCGTGGTGCGCACGCCCGCGAGGACTTCCCGGACCGCGACGACGCGAACTGGCAGAAGCACACGCTGTGCTCGGTCGACGAGCGCGGCCAGACCCAGATCGACTACCGCCCGGTGCACATGTACACGTTGAGCGACGACGTGTCCGTGGTGCCGCCGAAGAAGCGCGTGTACTGACCGGAGCGAGCAACCGTGGCCGAATTTACCCTCCCGAAGAACTCGCAGATCCAGAAGGGCCGCCACTGGCCGGCGCAGGGCGCCAAGCAGTCGCGCACCTTCAAGGTCTACCGCTGGAACCCCGACGACGGCATGAACCCGCGCGTGGACACCTACGAGGTGGACATGGCGACGTGCGGTCCGATGGTTCTGGACGCGCTGATCAAGATCAAGAACGAGATCGACCCGACGCTGACGTTCCGTCGCTCGTGCCGCGAAGGCATCTGTGGTTCGTGCGCGATGAACATCGACGGCACGAACACGCTGGCCTGCACCAAGGCCATCGAGGACTGCAGCGCCGGCGACGTGCCGATCTACCCGCTGCCGCACATGCCGGTGGTGAAGGACCTGGTGCCGGACCTGACGCACTTCTACGCGCAGTACGCGTCGATCCGTCCGTGGCTGCGCACGCAGAGCCCGTCGCCGTCCGACCGCGAGCGCCTGCAGTCGCCGGAAGATCGCAAGAAGCTCGACGGCCTGTACGAGTGCATCCTGTGCGCGTGCTGCTCGACCAGCTGCCCGAGCTACTGGTGGAACGGCGACCGTTACCTCGGTCCGGCGATCCTGCTGCAGGCCTACCGCTGGATCGTCGACTCGCGCGACGAAGACACCGGCGAGCGCCTGGACGATCTGGAAGACCCGTTCAAGTTGTACCGCTGCCACACCATCATGAACTGCGCACGTACCTGCCCGAAGGGTCTGAACCCTGCGCAGGCCATCGGCGAGATCAAGAAGCTGATGCTGGCGCGCCGCGCCTGATTGCCTGGCGGTAAAGTCGATACGGAAGAAGGCGCACGCAAGTGCGCCTTTTTTCCTCCGGAGCGATGCATGAATGACCTGGACACCCGATTGATCTTCATGCCCGCCGTGGCGATGGTCGCGCTGACCTTCGCGGTGTGGTGGCGCATGTATTTCGTGCGCATCGGCCAGATGAAGCGCGAACGCATCCACCCGCAGGCGGTGGCAACCTCGGCGCAGTCCGCCGCGCGCCTGACCGACAGCGGGCCGGCGGACAACTTCCGCAATCTGTTCGAGCTGCCGGTGCTGTTCTACGTGGCGCTCGTGGTCGCCGCGCTGACCCAGCAGGTGAACGCCGCGACGCTCGGGCTCGCCTGGGCCTTCGTGCTGTTGCGAGTCGTGCATAGCGCGATCCACTGCACCTACAACAAGGTCATGCACCGCTTCTACGCGTACGTGGCCGGCGGCATGGTGCTGTGGCTGCTCTGGGGCGCGATCGCCTTCGGCTGGTGGCGCGCATGAGCGAGGATCTGGAGCGCGAGCTCAGCCGCCTGCGCTGGCGCAGCCGACGCGGCATGCGGGAACTCGACCGTCTTTTCGAGCGGTATCTTGACCGTGCATGGCGGCAAGCTCCGGAGGCGGAACGGGTGGTTTTCCTACGCCTGCTCGAAGTCGAGGACGATAAGCTCTGGCACTGGTTCATGGGACACGACACGCCCGCCGATGCCGAACTCGCCCAGCTCGTCGACACCATCCGCACCCTGCCGCCTTGAGTGGCGGCCATCGCGCTGGCTCGCGTTCGCGTTGTTGCTGCTGGGGCTTCTTGCGGCGCTGAGCGTGCTGGCCAGCGAGATGCCGTTGATCGTCTCGGTTCCCGTTTCGTTGCTCGCGGCGGGGGAGGGGCTGCGGCTCGCGCGCCGTGAGATGCGACGTCCCGGCCGCGACGTGGTGGTCGCCTCCGACGGTCGCGCCGCGCTCGATGGCGCGCCCGTCGACGACATGCGGGTGCACTGGCGCGGCCCTTGGGCGTTCGCGCGGTTTCGCGATGCCGACGGGCGCTTGGGCCGCCTGGCCTGGTGGCCCGACGCATTGCCCGCGCGGGATCGCCGTGAACTGCGGCTGGCCATTCCGGTCATACAGGCTGCGCATTCACGGCCACCAATGGCATCCTAGCCCGCTATGTTCAAACCCATCCCCGTCGCCATCGGCCTGCGCTACCTGCGCGCCAAACGCCGAAACGGCTTCATCTCCTTCATTTCGCTGGCCTCCATCGCGGGTATCGCGCTGGGCGTCACGGCGCTGATCACCACCCTGGCGGTGATGAGCGGCTTCCAGCGCGAAATCCGCGACCGCATGTTGCAGATGGCCGCACACGCGACCGTCAGCGCCTACGGCGAACCGCTCACCGACTGGCAGACCGCGGTCCACCAGGCCATCGCCGACAAACGCGTGGCCGGTGCGGCGCCCTACATCGAGAAGGAAGCGCTGCTTTCGGGCGCGCGCAACCAGCCGGCGCTGGTCCGCGGCGTGCTGCCGGACCAGGAAGGCAAGGTTTCGGTGCTGGCCGAGAAGATGGTGCAGGGCAAACTCGATTCGCTCGCGCCCGGCAGCTTCAACATCGTGCTCGGCAAGGAACTGGCGCTGTGGCTCGGCGTCGGCGTCGGCGACAGCGTGGTGATGACCACGACCGACTTCCGCAGCACGCCCCTGGGGGCCGTGCCGCAACTCAAGCGCTTCACGGTGAGCGGCATCTTCGAGGCCGGCTACAACGACTTCGACAAGGGCCTGGCCGTCACCAACATGCACGACATGCAGCGCCTGCTGCGCATGGGCGACGGCGTGACCGGCGTGCGTCTGCGCCTGCACGACATGGACCAGGCGTGGGACGTGGCGCGCGATCTCGCGGTGTCCCTGGGCGGCCCGTTCCGCGTCAGCGACTGGACCAGCGAGAACGCCAACATGTTCCGCGCGCTGAAGATGGAAAAGACGATCATGGCGATCCTGCTGTCGCTGATCATCGCCATGGGCGCGTTCAACCTGGTCAGCTCGCAGGTAATGCTGGTGACCGACAAGCAGGCCGACATCGCGATTCTGCGCACGCTAGGCCTCACGCCGCGCGGCGTCATGCAGGTGTTCGTGGTCCAGGGCACGTTGATCGGGGTTATCGGTACGGTCATCGGCGTGATCGGCGGCATCGTGCTCACGCTCAACCTCGAACACATCCTCAAGGCCATCGAGGCCGTGGTCGGCGTGCAATTGCTGCCGGAAGATGTCTATTACATCACGGGTCTGCCGACGGACCTGCAGGCCAGCGACGTGACGATCATCGCCATCGTCGCCCTCGTCATGGCGTTCTTCGCCACCATCTACCCCGCCTGGCGCGCCGCGCGTACGGCCCCGGCGGAGGCGCTGCGCTATGAGTGACACCATGCAGTCGATCAAGCACCAGGGCGAGGCCATCCGCGCCGAAGGCCTTGCGATGACCTACGCCGAAGGCAAGCTGCGGACGCCCGTTTTCGAGGGGCTCGATCTTGCGGTGCAGTCGGGGGAAACCGTCGCCATCCTCGGCGCGTCGGGTGCCGGCAAGAGCACGCTGCTGCATCTGCTCGGCGGCCTGGACACACCGACCTCGGGCGAGGTGTTCGTCGCGGGGCAGAAGATGAGTTCGCTCTCCGACGCCGCTCGCGGTGCGCTGCGCAACCAGTCGCTCGGCTTCGTCTACCAGTTCCATCACCTGCTGCCGGAATTCACCGCGCTGGAGAACGTCATGTTGCCGGTGCTGCTCTCCGGCGCGCAGGTTCCCGATGCGAACAAGCGCGCGAAGGCGCTGCTCGAATCGGTAGGACTGGGGCATCGCCTCGACCACAAGCCCGGCGAGCTTTCGGGCGGCGAACGCCAGCGTGCGGCCGTTGCGCGTGCGCTGGTCAATCGGCCCGCGTGCGTGCTCGGTGACGAGCCCACCGGCAATCTCGATGAGAAAACCGCCGAAACCGTGTTCGAACTGATGCTCGCGCTCAATCGCGAACAGCACACGGCGCTGGTGCTGGTGACCCACGACCGCCGCCTCGCGCGTCGACTCGATCGCGTGCTCGAACTGCACGAAGGCAAGCTGCGCCAACTCGCTCCGGACGAGGTGTAGTCCGTGGCGACAGCGGCAGGGACGCCGCCTTTCGGAATCGCCGCCGCACTGAGTCTTCTTGCGGGCCTCTGCGCCTGCCTCTGGTCGCCGTGGCTTCTGCCGTGGTGGGCGTCGCTGGTTCTGCTGATCGTCGCTGCCGTCTGCTTGTGGCGCGCAATCACGCACTCGCTGCAACCGCGCATGCTACTGGCGGGATGGTGGCTCGCAGGACTGGCGCTCGCCGGCCTGCATGCGGGGCATGCGCTGACGCTCCAACTGCCTTCCGAGCCGGCGCGCCACGACGCCGTCGTTACGGGACGCATTCTTGATCTCCCCGAACACGAGCCGCGCCGGTCGCGGTTCCTGTTCCGCGTGGATGACGAGGCGTCCGATCCGCGCCTGCGTGGGCGCGATCTACGTCTGGCGTGGTACGAAGACGATGCCGCGCGGCGAAGCACGTTGAAGCCGGGACAGCGGTGGCGTTTCGACGTGCGGCTGCGCGCTCCGCGTGGATTGCGGAATCCCGGCGGCGCGGACGCGGAAAAGTTCGCGATGGCACAACGCATCGCCGCGATGGGCTACGTGCGCTCGCCGGAAACCGCCTACCTGCTTGCGCCGGCGCATGGCATAGACGCTTGGCGCGATGGCATGTCCGACCGGATCGCGACCAGCGTGCATCGGCCATCCTCGCGCTTCATCCGCGCGTTGGCGCTCGGTGACGTGCGCGGCCTCGATGACGCCGACTGGACCGTGCTGCGCGCGAACGGGGTCACGCACCTCATCGCGATCTCGGGCTTCCACGTCGGTCTCGTCGCCGGCTTTTTCGCGCTGCTGGTGCGCGCTGGCTGGTGGCTGTGGCCCACGTTGGCGCGCCGCGTGCCGGCGCCGATCGCGGCCGCCGCGGGCAGCGTCGTCGGCGCCGGGCTGTACACGGCGGTCGCGGGATTCGCGCTGCCGACCGTCCGCACCGCGCTGATGATCGCCATCGTCGCCGGCCTGCGCGGGCTCCGGAGGCGCCTGTCCGCGGCGCAATGCCTTGCGTTGGCGGCCTTCGCGATGCTGCTGGTGGATCCCCTGTCCGCGCTGTCGGCGGGTTTCTGGCTCAGCTTCGCAGGCGTTGCGTGGCTGCTGTGGTGCATGCCGGATAGCGGCGGTAACGCCGTGCGCGACTTCCTTTCCGCGCAGGGCGTCGCGTCGCTCGGCCTGCTGCCGGTGGCGGCGATCCTGTTCGGGCAGGCGTCGCTCGCCGGTCCGTTGGCGAACCTCGTCGCCGTTCCGTGGTGGAGCCTCGCCGTGGTGCCGCTGGCTCTGGTTGGCCTGGGGCTGGAATCGCTGCATGTCGGAGCCGGTGAGTGGGCGTGGGGACTGGCCGCATGGTGCTTCGATGTGAGCTGGCCACTGTTCGAGTGGCTCGCGACGAGCGCCCTGTCGTTGTGGTGGCTGCCGGAGCCGCGCTGGTTCGCGCTGCCGCTCGCGCTGATCGGTGCGTTCTGGTTGCTGTTGCCCCGCGGCGTGCCGGCAAAGACGCTCGCCGCGTTGCTCTGGCTGCCGCTGTTGTGGCCGGACCGTCGCATCCCGACCCCGGGCGAAGCCGAGCTGATGGTCATTGACGTGGGGCAGGGGCAGTCGGTGCTCGTGCGCACCGCGCGTCACGCGCTGCTGGTCGACATGGGCCCGGCCGTGCAGGATGGCTTCGATGCGGGCGAGCGCGCCGTGATTCCCGTACTGCATGCCTTGGGCGTCCCGCGCCTCGACGCGGCCGTCGTCAGCCACGGCGACAACGATCACGCGGGCGGGTGGCCTGCGGTCGCAGCCTTCTATCCGGTGCCGGCGCTGTTCGCGCCCGAGGGCGTGCGCCTGCCCGGAAGTCGGCCCTGCCTGGCGGGCGAGGCGTGGACCTGGGACGGCGTCCGGTTCCGGTTTTTGCATCCGCCGCTCGATTTCCCTTATCTGGGCAACGAGTCCAGCTGCGTGCTGCGGATCGAGGCCGCCGGACGTGCCGCGCTGATTGCCGGCGACATCGGCGAGGTGATCGAGCGCCGCCTCGCACGCGAACATCCCGGCGGCGTCCGCGCCGACGTCGTGCTCGTCGCGCACCATGGCAGCGGCGGTTCGTCCGATCCGGCTTTCGTCGCGGCGAGCGGCGCCACGCAGGCGCTGGTGTCGTCGGGGCACGGCAACCGGTTCGGCCATCCGCGGCCGTTCGTGGTCGAGCGCTGGCGCCACGCCGGGGCGCAGGTGCATGACACGGCCGACGAAGGCGCCCTGCGCGTGCGGCTCGAACGTCGCGGGATACACGTGGAAGCGCGACGCCAGGCACATCCGCGCTTGTGGGACGCGGCGCGGCGCGGGGACTCGCGTTCGGCTGGGCTATCCTATCGGGAAGATCGAGACGGCCGAGGGCCGGAGGGGTAGTTCGCGTGCTGGAACTGGTCAAGGCCGGCGGTTGGCCGATGATTCCGCTGTTGTTGCTGTCGGTGTTGGCCCTGACGCTGATCGTCGAGCGCGCCTGGACGCTGCGGCGCAGCGCCGTCCTGCCGCCGAACCTGGGCAAGGAAGTCCGCACCTGGGCGGGCAGCGGCAAGCTGGACCCGGCCCACATCGAATCCCTGCGCCGCACCTCGCCGCTGGGCGAGCTGCTCGCCGCTGCGCTCGACGTCCGCCTGCGCCCCCGCGACCAGATCCGCGAGCGCATCGAAGACGTCGGTCGCCATCTCGTCCACAAGATGGAGCGCTACCTGAACACGCTCGGCACCATCGCCGCAGCGGGCCCGCTGCTCGGGCTGTTCGGCACCGTCGTTGGCATGATCCAGATGTTCCTGGGCATCCTCGACCACGGCATCGGCGATGTGAACCAGCTTGCCGGCGGCATCGGCAAGGCGCTGGTGTGCACGGCTACCGGCATGATCGTCGCGATCCCGGCGCTGGCCGCACACCGCTGGTTCCGCGGCCGCATCTCCGAATACATCGTCGCGATGGAGCACGAGGCCATCGCGCTGATGGACACGCTCGATACGCGCCCGGCCACCGCCGTCCGCGCGCCGCAGGCCGCCTGAGGCACGCCACACGATGCGTATCCGCGACCACCGCGCAGACGACGAGCCGCACATCGATCTGGTGCCGCTCATCGACGTGATCCTGGTGTTGATCATCTTCTTCGTCGTCACCGCCACGTTCGACGCCCGCTCGGTGCTGAAGCTCGAGCTGCCGCGCGCGACCGGCGAGGCGGCCACGGATCCGGCGAAGGCGCTGATCGTGCTGGTGAATGCCGACGGCCGCTATTTCGTCGACGATCGCGAAGTGCTGCGCAGCGATGTCGAATCGCTCAAGAGCACGATCGCGGAGGTCGCCGGCAACGATCGCGACCGCCCGGTGATGCTGCGCGCCGACGCCCGCACGCCGTACCAGGCCGTCGTCACCGTGTACGACGCGCTCGGCCAGCTGGGTTTCCGCAAGGTGATGAACGCCACCGCGCCGCAGACCCGTGAAGCCGCCGCGGAGGCATCGCGGTGAGGGACGAGGTGTCGCCCTGGACGATCTACCGGCGCCTGCTGCATTTCGTCAGACCGTATCGCCTGGTGCTGGTCGTGGCGCTGGTGGGCATGTTGATCGAGGCCGCCGCGGCCGGTGCGTTCGCGAAGCTGATGAAGCCGATGGTCGACCTGACCTTCGTCAGCCGCAACCCGAACGTCGGCCTCATGCTGCCGTTGGCGATCGTCGGCATCTTCGTCGCGCGCGGCATCGCCGGTTACCTCACCGACACCTTCATGGCGCGCGCCGGTCGAAGCATCGCGCGCGACCTGCGCGTGCAGGTGCTCGGCAAATACCTGCGACTGCCGGGCCTGCGGTTCGATACCGAGCCCGTGTCGTCGATGCTCACGCGCCTGGGCTCGGACAGCGACCAAGTCGCTCAGGCCGCCATCGACGCCGCCAAGGTGATGCTCCAGCAGGCGTTGCAGGTGCTGGTGATGGTCGGCGTGATGATCTACACCAGCTGGCGCGTGACGCTGGCGGTGCTGTTGCTGGGGCCGCTGCTCGCCTGGACGATGGACACGGTGGGGCGTCGTTATCGCCGCATCGGCCACCGCATCCAGGAGAGCGGGGCGCAGCTGTTGCAGTCGGCCGACCAGGCGCTGTCGAACCACCAGGAAGTGAAGGTCTACGGCGCGCAGGCCACCGAGCTGTCGCGTTACACCGGACAGGCGAACCACCATCTGCGCCTGAGCCTGAAGGTCGAATCCACGCGCAGCATCTCTTCGGCGATGGTGCAGCTGATGGGCGCGATCGGGTTGGCGCTGCTGCTGTTCTTCGCCGGACGCGAGGCGATGCAGGGCCGCCTGACCGCCGGCGATTTCGTGAGCCTGATGGTGTCGATGCTCGCCGTGATCCCCGCGCTGAAGCAGCTCACCAATGTGCAGGGCATGCTGCAGCGTGGCGTGGCCTCGGCCGAGCGCCTGTTCGACGTGATCGACACGCCGGACGAAATCGACACCGGGACGCGTCCGCTCGATCGCGCGCAGGGCCTGCTCGAATTCCGCCATGTCACCGCGCGTTACCCCGGCCAGGCCGAGCCCGCGCTTTCGGACATCACGTTCGAGGCGCGCCCTGGCACGGTCACGGCGATCGTCGGTCGCTCGGGCAGCGGCAAGTCCACGCTGATCAAGTTGATCCCGCGTTTCTATGACGTCGAGTCCGGGCAGATCCTGCTCGACGGCCATCCGCTGCAGGATTACCGCCTGGCCGATCTCCGCCGTCAGGTGGCGCTGGTCGGGCAGCAGGTGATGCTGTTCGACGGCACGGTCGCGGCGAATGTCGCGTTCGGCGAGATGCAGTCGGCCGACCCCGCGGCGCTCGAGCGCGCGGTGCGCGGCGCGAACGCGATGGAGTTCGTCGAACGCCTTCCGCAAGGCCTGCAGACCGACATCGGCGCGAAGGGCGGCCGGTTGTCGGGTGGCCAGCGGCAACGCCTGGCGATCGCGCGCGCCATGCTGAAGGACGCGCCGATCCTGATCCTCGACGAAGCCACCGCGGCGCTCGACACCGAATCCGAACGCCTCGTGCAGGGCGCGCTCGACACCTTGATGCCCAACCGCACCACGCTGGTGATCGCGCATCGCCTGTCGACCATTGAACACGCCGATCAGGTGCTGGTGCTCGACCAGGGCCGCATCGTCGAGCGCGGCACGCATTCGCAACTGCTCGCGATGGGCGGGCTGTACGCGCACCTGCATCGCATGCAGTTCCGCGAGGCCGAATGAAGCGACTGGCGGGTGCAGGATCGATGGTGAAGACGCGTTCGAGGCAGCGCGGGAAGAGGGAGGCACGGTGAGCAAGGGCCCGGTGAATCCCCCGGCGTACTGGTACGGCGACCTGCCGGTGCCGTTCGGTGCGCGCCTGTTGTCGGGCGTCTATGGCGCGATCAGCAGCCTGCGTCGCAATGCGTATCGAAAGGGCTGGTTCAAGCGCCGCCATCCCGGCGTGCCGGTGGTGGTGGTGGGCAACCTCACCGCCGGTGGCGCGGGCAAGACGCCGCTGACGATCGCGCTGGTCGAGCGGCTGCGTGCCGAAGGCTGGAACCCTGGCGTCGCCAGCCGCGGTTACGGGCGCGACGACGCCGGCACCGCGCGCTGGGTCGACACGAAGAGCGACGCCGCGCAGGCCGGCGACGAACCGGTACTCATCGCGCAGCGCACCGGCGCGCCCGTGCGCGTGGACAAGGATCGTGCGGCCGCGGCGAGGGCCTTGGCGCAGGCCGGCTGCGACCTGGTCATCTGCGACGACGGCCTGCAGCATTACCGGCTCGCACGCGACATCGAGATCGAAGTGGTCGACGGCCGCCGACGTTACGGCAACGGCCGCCTGCTGCCCGCAGGCCCGTTGCGCGAAATGCCGGAGCGTGCCCAGGGCTGCGACTTCCGCGTGGTGAACGTGGGCACCGGCGGCGCCGACACGGGTTTCGGCGAATGGGCGATGCGCCTGGCGGCCGATGCCGCCGATCCCATGCTGGGCGGGCGCCCGCGCAAGCTGGGTTCGTTCTCCGGGCAGCGCGTGCACGCGGTCGCCGGCATCGGCGATCCCGAGCGCTTCTTCGCGACGCTGCGCGAGTTCGGCATCGCCGTCGTGCCGCACGCGTTTTCCGACCATCACCAGTACCAGGCCAGCGACTTCGATTTCGGCAGCCGCGAACTTCCCGTGCTGATGACCGAAAAGGACGCGGTGAAATGCGCGGCCTTCGCCGACGAGCGCTTCTTCTCCGTGCCCATCCGCGGGGAATTGCCTGAAGCGTTCTGGGTCAGCCTGCTGGATCGCGTGGCCGCGAAGGCGCGGCAGTATCGCGACGGCCGTTCGCCAGGAGCGACAACCCCATGAACACCACCGCGCCCGAATTCGTCGTCGCCATTCCGGCCCGTTACGCGGCCAGCCGCCTTCCGGGCAAGCCGTTGCGCCTGCTCGGCGGCGAGCCGTTGGTGCTGCACGTCGCCCGACGCGCCCTTGCCGCCGGCGCGCGTGAGGTCTGGATCGCCACGGACGACGAGCGCATCGCCAGCGCCCTGAAAAGCGCCGACGTACGCATCGCGATGACCTCGCCCGACCACGCGTCCGGCACCGATCGCCTCGCCGAATGCGCGCGCATCGCCGGCTGGAGCGACGACACCGTCGTGGTGAACCTGCAGGGCGATGAACCGTTTGCGCCGGCCTCGGGCATCCGCTCGGTCGCCGCACTCATGGGCGCGTGCGATACGGAGATGGCGACGCTGGCCGCACCGGTGACGGACGTGGAGACGTTGTTCGATCCGAACGCCGTGAAACTCGTACGCTCCGACGCCGGCCTCGCGCTGTATTTCAGCCGCGCGCCGATTCCCTGGCCGCGCGACGCGTTCGCCCGCGATCGCAGCCAGATGCCCGACGGCGGGCCGTGGCTGCGCCACATCGGCATCTACGGCTATCGCGCCGGTTTCCTGCAGCGATTCACGACGTTGCCGGCGGGCCAGCTGGAGCGCATCGAATCGCTCGAGCAACTGCGCGTGCTGGAGGCCGGCTACCGGATCGCCGTGGGCATCACGCCCGAGCCGTTCCCGCCCGGTGTGGACACCGCCGAGGATCTCGCGCGCGCCGAAGCCTGGATCGCCGCGGGCCATGGCTGAGCCCGTTCGCCTGCTCGTCGTCTGCCTCGGCAACATTTGCCGCTCGCCCGTCGCGGAGGGCGTGTTGCGCGCCCGGATCGCCACGTCGACGCTCGCCGGCCAGGTGGAGCTGGATTCGGCCGGGACCGGCGACTGGCATGTCGGGGAGCCGCCGGACCGCCGCGCGATCGCGAACGCGGCCAGCCATGGCATCGACATCAGCGGCCTCCGGGCGCGGCAGCTTTCGGACGCCGATTACCGGACGTTCGACTGGTTGCTCTGCGCCGATCGCGCCAACCTGCGGGACGTCCGCGCCCGCGCCCCGGCCGACGCGCATGCGCGCATCGCGCTGCTCCTGGACTGGGCTGGCGTCCAGGACGAAGGCGAGATCCCCGATCCGTACACCGGCGGGGCCGCGCAGTTCGAGCACGTCTACCAGCTGCTCGATCGCGCCGCCGACGGGGCCATCGCCCGGCTGCGGCGCGAATACCCCGCGCGACTGGCCTGAACGGCCGGCTGCTGCACCCGACGGGACACGTTGCGAACGGCCCGTCGCCTTGCCCTGACGCATAATCGGCCCCATTCCTGAGCCGATGTTCATGACCGCAATTCCCGCCATCGCCCCGTTCCGCGCCGTTGGCCCAAGCCGCCGCGCACACGCCCGCGACGCATGCGCCTGCGACACGCCGGCCGGACCCATGCATTCATGAGCATCGCGGCCGCACCGGCCTTCGACGGCAAGGCCTTCGTCAAGCATCTGAGCACCGCCCCCGGCGTCTACCGGATGATCGCGGCGGACGACGCCGTGCTTTACGTCGGCAAGGCCGGGGCGCTCAAGAACCGCGTTTCGAGCTACTTCAACGCGACGCCCAAGTCGGCCCGCATCATGGCCATGCTGGCGCAGACCGCGCGCATGGAAGTCACGGTGACGCGCACCGAGGCCGAAGCGCTGATCCTGGAAAACCAGCTGATCAAGTCGCTGAAGCCGCGCTACAACGTGCTGCTGCGCGACGACAAGAGTTACCCGTACGTGCTGATGACGCAGGAAGCGTGGCCACGCATCGCGATGCATCGCGGGCCGCGTGCGATCCCGGGTCGCTATTTCGGCCCGTATGCGAGCGTCGGCGCCGTGCGCGACACGCTCAACCTCATGCACAAGCTGTTCAAGCTGCGCAGTTGCGAGGACAGCGTGTTCCGCAACCGTTCGCGGCCGTGCCTGCAGCACCAGATCGGTCGTTGCAGCGCGCCGTGCGTGGGCCTGGTGGCCGCGCGCGACTACGCCGAAAGCGTGCGCCGTTCGGGTCTGTTTCTTGAAGGTCGCAGCGACGAGCTCAGCGAGGAACTCGCCAAATCGATGGAAGCGGCGAGCGTTCGGCTCGACTTCGAGGAGGCCGCGCGGCTGCGCGATCTGCTGCAGTCGATCCGGAGCCTGCAGGCGCGTCAGTACGTCGACGGTCGCGCCGCGGACCTCGACGTGCTCGCCATTGCGATGCATGGCGTGACCGCGTGCGTGCTGCTGCTGGCCTTCCGCGATGGTCGCAATCTCGGCACGCGCGCGTTTTTCCCGAAGACCAACGGCAGCGAGAACGCGGAAGAAGTGCTCGCCGCCTTCGTGTCGCAGTACTACGGCGAACAGACGCCGCCGCGCGAGATCGTGCTCGACCGCGACATTCCCGATCGCGACCTGATCGAACACGCGCTATCGAGCACGTCGGACCGCCGCGTGCAGATCAAGTGCAACGTGCGCGCCGAACGGGCGGGCTACGTCGATCTCGCGCGTCGCAATGCGGAGCTCGCGCTCGCCGCCGAACGCACCAGCCACGCCGCACAACACGCGCGTGCGGAAGGCCTGCGTGAGCTGCTTGGCCTCGACGCGCTGCCTTCGCGCATCGAGTGTTTCGACATCAGCCACACCATGGGCGAGGCGACGGTCGCTTCGTGCGTCGTGTTCGACGCGCAAGGTCCCGTGCGCGGCCAGTACCGGCGCTTCAACATCGCCGGCATCGAGCCGGGCGACGACTACGCGGCGATGCACCAGGCGATCGAACGCCGCTTCCGTCGCGCGATGGAGGAGGGCGGCGTGACGCCCGATATCCTGCTCATCGACGGTGGCGCGGGGCAGGTGGCGCAGGCGAGGGCGGTGCTGGACGACCTCGGCGTCGAGGGCGTCGCCCTGGTGGGTGTCGCAAAGGGGCCTGAGCGCCGGCCGGGCGAGGAGGAACTGCTGCTTCCCGACGGACGGACGGTTCGGCCCGGTGCGGAATCCCCGGCGCTCCAGCTCGTGCAGCAGGTTCGCGACGAAGCGCACCGTTTCGCGATCACCGGCCATCGCGGCCGCCGCCAGAAGGCGCGCAACACGAGCCGGCTGGAGGACATCGCCGGCATCGGCCCGCGCCGTCGCGCTAACCTGTTGCGGCATTTCGGCGGGCTCGGCGGCCTGAAGGCGGCGGGCGTGGAGGAAATCGCGCGCGTGGACGGCATCAACGACGCGCTCGCCGAGCGCATCTATGCGACCCTTCATGGGCTGGATGTGCCGGACAAGCCCACCGAACGGCAGCCCACCCCCTCGGGCACGACAGAACCGACCGGCAACGCGCGGAGCGAAGGATGAAGTTGACCGTACCCACCATGCTGACCCTGCTGCGGATCATGCTGATCCCGGTGCTGGTGCTGGTCTTCTATCTGCCCTACAACTGGACTAACTTCGCGGCCGCCCTCATCTTCGCGTTCGCGTCGATCACCGACTGGCTCGATGGCTGGATCGCACGCCGCTACAACCAGTTTTCCGCGTTCGGCGCGTTCCTCGATCCCGTCGCCGACAAGCTGATGGTCGCCATCGCACTACTGCTCACGGTGCAGAAGCATCCGACCGTGTGGATGGCGCTCTGGGCGGCGGTGATCATCGGCCGCGAAATCGCGGTGTCCGCGCTGCGCGAGTGGATGGCCGAACTCGGCCAGCGCGCCACGGTGAAAGTCGCGACGATCGGCAAGATCAAGACGATCGTGCAGATGGTGGCGCTGGTGTGCCTGCTGTATCAGGAGCCGCTGCTGGGCGTGAACATTTTCGTGATCGGTGAATGGCTGCTGGCTGCTGCGGCATTGCTGACGCTGTGGTCGGGTTTTGCTTACCTTCGAGCAGCGTGGCCGGTATTGCGCGAAGACGCGCGTTCATAGAGAATATGCGCATCGCGAACGCAGACGCGTTCGACGATCCGACCGGAGATGGCAGCCAGGTCGGCGGTTCGGGAAGTCCGGTGACGGGAGTTCCCACGGAGTGAAAAGGGTGTTGACACTTTTCAATCCATGCCTAAAATGTCGCTTCCTCAGCGGGAATAGCTCAGTTGGTAGAGCACGACCTTGCCAAGGTCGGGGTCGCGAGTTCGAGTCTCGTTTCCCGCTCCAGTTTCTGACAAGGCCCCGTTCGCGGGGCCTTGTTGTTTCAGGTCCCTGTGCGTGAACGGGGCTGGAATATGAAAGAATCCGGTCCACAGGATTCGAGTCACCGGCCTGGTGGCAGAGTGGTTATGCAGCGGACTGCAAATCCGCGTACGCCGGTTCAATTCCGACCCAGGCCTCCAGAAAGACGAGCCCGACCGAAAGGTCGGGCTTTTTCTTTGGCGCGTCGCGCTCGCGGCGCGCGCATCGCCGTCGCGTAAGCTACACACGCGCTCCAGCCCGGATGGCGGAACAGGTAGACGCAGCAGACTTAAAATCTGCCACCCGCAAGGGTGTCCCGGTTCGATCCCGGGTCCGGGCACCATCGATCACGCGATGTCAGGAATTTCCGATTCGAATCGGACTATTCCCATGGCCTATCGCCGGTGCGCTTCCTACCATCTCCGCATCGCAGACGGATTCGCCGCTTGCGTGTCCGCGCCGCCGGAATGCCGGCGGTTTCCCATCCGATGATCCGGCGCTCCTGACCAGGTGTGCCGAGCACGCGTTGCCGATGCTCACACTCCTTCGTACCCGTCGCCGTCGTGCAGAACTCGAGTCTGCTGCCCGTTATCTCGGCCCCATCCGTCGCCAGATCCGTACCACGCCGCTGACGCCGCCGCCGGCTCCGTGGCACGTCTCGGGCGTGTTTGCGGTGCCGCAGGTGGAGGCGATCGGATTCGATCGCGACAGCGAACTGCTGCTGGTGATCTCACGCGACAGCCTCGGCGTCATCGACTGCGCGAGCGGCGAGACGATCGCGCGGAAGGGCAGTACGCAGCAGGACGCCCGCGGGATGCATCTGCTGAAAGCAAAGGGCATCGGTCCGCTCGAGCACGTCGACGTCGGTATCGCCGGCCGCCTGGGCGGCGGACTGCCACGCGTGACCGAAGACGGGTGGTCGCTTGAACTCGTCACGCTGGAATGGCCGACGCAGGACGTATTGCTCGTCGCGCCCGGTCGTGCGCTGTTCGTGTGCCACGAAGACGAAGACGCCAGGTTCACCCGCATCGACAGTCATCCGGAAGTGCATGCGTGCGGCTTCTCGTTCTCCGGGCGCAGCCTGGTCATCGCGGCGGGCGACGAACTGACGATCTATCACCGCGACTGACGAACGGCCGGCAGTCGTTTGATACTTTCTCGCGCGCGGTGAAATTCGCGGCGGATGCGTCGCTAGACTCCGGCGCCACCTTCCCGGCCTGCGCGATGTACGACCTGCACTGCCATCTTCTTCCTGCCATCGACGACGGCCCGGTGAATCTCGCCACCGCGCTCGAGATGGCGCGCATGGCAGTCGCCGACGGCATTACGACCGTCGCCTGCACGCCGCATATCTATCCGGGTGTGTACGACAACGATGCGGTCGGGATCCGCAGCGCGATCGCGCGTTTCCAGATCGAACTGGAAGCCCGCGACATCGAACTCGTCCTGGTGGAAGGCGCGGATGTCCATCTGGCGCCCAACCTGATCGACGGCATCCGCGCCGGACGCATCGCCACGCTCGCCGGCTCACGCTATCTGCTGCTGGAACCGCCGCATCATGTCGCGCCGCCGCGGTTCGAAGAGTCGGTCTTCGAGCTGATGACGCAGGGCATCGTGCCGGTGATCACGCATCCGGAACGCCTGAGCTGGGTGGATTCGCATTTCGACGTTTTCACGCGCCTCGCCGCACGAGGCGCGTGGATGCAGATCACGGCGGGTTCGTTGACAGGCCGCTTCGGTTCGCGGCCGCGCAATGCGGCCGAGCGTTTCGTCGGCGACGGCATGTGCATGATCCTCGCGACCGACGCGCACCATCCGCGACGACGCCCGCCACTGCTCGCCGAGGCCCGTGATGCTGCGGCGCGCATCGTCGGAGACGGCGAGGCCACGCACATGGTGCTGACGCGTCCGCTGGGCATCGTGAAGGATGTTCCTCCGTCCAGCTTGCCTCCCGCATTGTCGTTCGATGGCGATCGCGCGCAGTCGCGTGACCGCGATGCGACCGGCGGCCTGATATCGCGATTCCTAGGACGCTGGTCGCGCGCTTAAGAAAGAGTCTGATGCTCGCCGTGGTCGGCGCGTTCCCGGTGGCCCCGATAATAGTCGGCTGCCTTTGCCAGTTCGGGTGTCGTGTGTTGAGTGTTCTGTTTCGGATCGGTCTCGTGCCATGCCTGCTTTTGCTATCCGCCTGCGCAGCGCATCACGCCGAAGGTGAAGCGCAGTCGCTTCCGGAGGCCGATCCTGTGACCGAGGCGCTCGGGCGCAGCGAATACCGCATCGGTCCGAGCGACCTTCTGGCGGTCACCGTGTTCCAGGTGCAGGACCTCAATCGCGAGGTGCGCGTGAACAATGCAGGGCAGGTGTCCTTGCCGCTCATCGGCGGCGTCGATGTGGCCGGCCGCACCGTGGGCGAAGCGGAACACGAGATCGCAGCGCGCTACCAGGGGCGCTATCTGCAGAATCCGCAGGTGAGCGTCTTCGTCAAGGAGTTTTCCAGCCAGCGCGTGACGGTCAGCGGCGCGGTCAAGAAGCCGGGCATCTATCCGATGAGCTCGCGGCTGACGTTGTTGCAATCGATCGCGCTGGCGGAAGGTTTCAACGAGGTGGGAAGCCTGCGCAACGTGCTCGTGTTCCGCAATGTCGACGGCAAGCGGCAGTACGCCAGGTTCGACGTTTCCGCCATCAACCGCGGCGAGGATCAGGATCCCCAGATCTACGGCGACGATCTGATCGTCGTCGACACCTCCGCCGGCAAGACGACCTTGAGAACGCTGGTGCAGCTTGCGCCCTTCGTGGCGGTGTGGAGGGCTTACCGATGAACGCATTCGCAGAGCCGGGCGTCGCCACCGAGCAGCAAGACGACGATCAGATCAACCTGGTCGAGTACTGGAACGTCCTGCGTCGTCGCTGGCGTCTGCTGGTCGGTACCGCCGTTGCCACGGTTTTCATCGCCCTGGTGTTCACGTTGCTCGCCACGCCGTCGTACCGCGCCGCAACCACGCTGCAGATCGAGCGGGACACGATCAAGGTCGTCGCGTTCGAAGGTCTGGAGCCGAGCGAATCGCCGCTCGATCGCGACTTCTACCAGACACAGTACGAGCTTCTGAAGAGCCGGTCGCTCGCCCGTCGCGTCATCGAAGACCTGAAGCTCGTCGGCGATCCGGCGTACGCGAAGTACGTCGAGTCGGCAGACGAGGACGCCGAAAGACGCAGCGACGGCAAGGCCGTCCCGGAGGGCACCCTTCGACAGCTTCGCGAAGAAGCGTTGGTGGACCCCGTCCTCGAATCGCTCGGCATCGAGCCGGTGCGCAACTCGCGCCTGGTTCGGGTGAACTTCGATTCGCCGGATCCGCAGATGGCGGCGAAGGTCGCCAATGCCTATGCCGCAGGCTTTGTCGCCAGCAACCTGGAGCGACGGTTCCAGGCCTCTTCTTACGCCAAGAAGTACCTGGAAGAGCGGCTCGCGCAGCTGAAGGACAAGCTGGAGGATTCCGAGAAGCAGGTGGTGGCGTTCTCGGAGCAGGAGCAGATCGTTTCCGTCAGCGACGACAAACCCTCGCTCGATGCGCAGAGCCTTGGCGATCTCAACACTGCGCTTGCGACCGCGCAGGCGGCCCGGATGAAGGCTGAGGCGTTGTGGCGCGGTGCCAACCAGGGCGATGGCATGGCGCTTCCGCAGGTGGTCGCGAATCCGCTGATCCAGAAGTTGCGCGAGCAGAAGGCGGGGATGGAAGCGACGTACCAGAACTCGCTGGCGACGTTCAAACCCGATTATCCGAACATGGTGCAGCTGCACCAGCAGATCGCCGAGGCCAACCGGCAGATCGGAGCGGAAGTGGCGAACATCCGGCAGGCCGTGCGCATCGACTACGAGGCGGCGCTGGCCCAGGAGAACCTGCTCAAGTCGCGCATCGCCGCGCTGAAAGGCGACGTGCTCAACCTGCAGGGCCGTTCGATCCAGTACAACATCCTCAAACGGGAAGCCGAGAAGAACCGACAGCTCTACGACGCGTTGCTGCAGCGCTACAAGGAGATCGGCGTCGCGGGTGGCATCGGTGCGAACAACATCTCCGTGATCGACGTGGCGACGCCGCCGATGAAGGCGAATTCGCCGCGAAGGTTGCTGAACCTGGCGATCGGGATGGTGCTTGGCGTCCTGCTGGGTGTGCTCGTGGTGTTCGTCGTGCACTACCTCGACAACACGATGCGGGATCCCAAGTCGCTGGAGGAAGCGGCAGGGCTGGCGGTCCTGGGTGCGATTCCGCGTCTGGGCGAGAACGAAACAGCGCAACAGGCTGCGTCCGATCTGCGGTCGCCTTTCTCCGAGGCGTACCGCTCGGTGCGGACGGCATTGCAGTTCGCAACGGTGCGCGGCCTTCCCGGAACGTTGCTCATCACGTCTGCCGGGCCGTCGGAGGGCAAGAGCACGACCGCGCTCGAACTCGCGCAGAACATCTCGCAACTCGGAAAACGCGTGCTGCTGGTGGACGCGGATCTGCGCGGCGCATCGGTGCACAAGACCACCGGGCTCCCGTCCGCGAAGGGCCTGTCCAACCTGCTTTCGGGCGCATGCACCCTGGACGAGGTCGTTCAGTCCTGGCGCAACGGTGCCCTCGATGTGATCACCTCGGGTCCGCTTCCACCGAATCCGCCGGAACTGCTCGGCGGTGCCGCACTGCCGAAGTTGCTGAGCGACCTGCGCCGAAGCTACGACGTGGTGATCCTCGATGGACCGCCGGTGCTTGGCCTGGCCGATGCGCCGTTGCTCGCGAACCATGCCGAGGCAACGATGCTGGTAGTGGCGGCACAGGCGACGCGGGTGGAATCCCTGCAGGCAGCCATCCGTCGCCTCCAGTTCTCGCGTGCGCGGTTGATCGGCGCGTTGCTCACCCGCTTCAGCATGGTTGGCGGAGATGAGTATTACGGCTATGGATACGGCGCCCATGCGTCGAAGGCGAAATAGCGGGCCGGTGCCAAAGGTGTCGCTCGGCCGGCTACTCGTCGGCACGGCAGCCGCCGCCATGCTGGGTTGCTGTGGCTGGTGGCTCCTGCGTGTCGACACGGAGTATGGCCCGCCGCTAGGGCCGGACCGCGTTCTGGCTGGCGCCCAGAGAAGCGGCCTTCCGGCGATGGCGACTGGAGCCCGGGAGGCGCTTCACAGCCGTCCCATTGATGGAAGTGCGTACCGCATGCTCGGTCAGGTGGCCGCAAACGACGGGGCGGGCGAGCGCGCCATAGAGCTTTACCGGGTTGCCGTGCGGCGAGATCCCCGCGACTGGCAGGCGCACGCCTTTCTCATGGACACCGCGTTCCGGCGAGGCGCGCGCGGGGAGGGGGTGCGCCACCTCGACGCGATCCTCCGTGTAAATCCTGATCTGGCGAAGCCGCTTCTCGAACAACTCGTCACCGACTTCGGCGACGCCCGACTTCGGCAGGCAGCGATCGATGCAGTCGTCGGTGAGCCGCCTTGGGCTGGACAGATGTGGGCCGCGCTTCGCGGTCCGAAGGCCGATGCCGGGATCACGGCCAGATTCATCCAAGAGTTGTCGGCGCGTAGGCCACTCACCACAGCCGAGCGCTCGACGTTGATCGACGCGCTATTGCGGGCGGGCAGCGCGACGGATGCCCGAGCGGTATGGGTGGCATCGCTGGCATCGCCGTTGCGTCGGCTCGCCGGCACCGTGTACGACGGTGATTTCGAGGAGATGGAGCCGGTCACCGGAGCGTTCGCGTGGACGTGGGATGCCGGCCCCGGCGTGGACGTGACGCTGGAGACCGGCGCGGCGGCATCGGGACGGCAGTTCCTCCGCATCGCCTTCAGTGGGCGCGCCACAACGCTGCGCGCACCATCGCAACGACTCGCGCTCGTTCCCGGCGCGTACACGCTGAGCGCAGCGTTCGACGATCAGACGGACGCCTCGCGACCGTTCGAACTTGAACTTTCGTGCACGACAGGCGGTGGACTGACGCGAATGGAACTCTCCGGCGCCAGCGAAACGTGGCAACGCGTCAGCACGTCATTCGACGTGCCGGCGAATTGCACGCAGCAGGCGCTTCGGCTTACGCAGCGTTCGCGCTCGATTGCGGACACGCTGGTGTCTGGCTTGCTTCGTCTTGACGACGTGCAGATAAGAAAAACTCTTCAATGATTGTGCGTATGGGTTAATCAACCGCCGGGATAATTCGGGCTTCAACCAACGGAGCACGATGATGAAGAAATGGATCGCCTGTCTGATGATGGTGTGCGTGATCGGGAATGCCGCGGCGCAATCGACGACGCGCGGAACTTCGGACGACAAGAACCATCCGAAGTGCGAAGGACACGATTGCCGGAACCAGGCTTCCGATGGTTCCAGCAAGGGCAAGGCGAAGGGCACGCAGAACTCCGGCAACGCTAACGGTACGACGAAGGCCGGCAAGCCCGGCAAGGCAGCGAAAGTCGGCAAGGCGGGCGCAGCCCATGCGGCTGGTGGTGGGATTGCAGCGGGCGTTGGTGTGGCAGCCGGCGTCGGCGCCATCGCGATCGGTGCGGCGGCGGGCGGCGGCGGCCACCACGGTGCCGAACGCGCCAAGCCTTCCAGTCCGTAACCAGCCCTCGACACTCGATGCGCCCGACGTTCGCTGACGTCGGGCGTGAGGCCTCGGTGCGTTCGATGACTCCCCGAAGCGTGATCACCGGCAACCGCATGCCGGAACTCGCCATCGGTTTTCTGCTGGTCATGGCGTTGGTCTTCGGCGGCGGATCTCGCGGCGCAGGCGATGTCATCGTGGTATTCGCCGCGATGCCGGTACTGTTGCTGGCCTGCATACGCTGGTCGTGGAAGGCACAGGACTTACTGCAGCGGTTGACGATGCTGCTCCTGATCGCAGTGGTGTCGTGGCACCTCGTCCAACTGGTTCCGTTTCCCTCGGATTGGATCGGCCGGTTGCCGATGCGCTCCGCAATCCTGTCCGATCTTCATGCCGCCGGCGTCAAGACTTCCGGCCTGCCGGCGACGCTCGACGCGTGGGCAACCGTACGTTCGCTGGTGCAATGGCTCGTCTTTTGCGCGATGGTCGCGCTGTTATCCACTGTTGGCAACAACGCCAGATACCGACTCCTCAAGCTGTGCGTGCTCCTTGGCTGCGTGCTCGGGCTGATCGGCTATGCGCAGGCGGCGGCTGGTCGGCATTCGATACTGCGCATGTACGATTACCATCACGCCATCGGCGCGATCGGAACGTTCGCGAATCGCAACCACTTCGCATCGCTGATGGCGATGCTGGCACGCTGTCGCTTGCACTGGCTACGCATGTGTCGTCGACGCGGCGCACGGAGGCGGCGCTGTGGTACGGCGCTACAGTCCTATTGCTCGTAGCCGCTGGACTGAGCTTTTCGCGTACCGGGTTCCTCCTGGCGTGCGCGGCGGCCACCGCGGTGATGCTGCTTCTTGTGAGACGTGTACGGCTTGCTGCCATCGGCATGACATTCGCCTGCTTCGCCAGCGCATGCATGGTCTGGGCGTACGCGTGGACCGGGCTCAGCGCTCGCCTCGAACTGGATCCGCTCAAGGACCTGCGCTGGCAGTACCTTGAGTACGGCTGGGAGGCCGCCAAAGCGTACTGGCCATGGGGTAGCGGTCCGGGGACCTTCCGTTACGCGTACGCCCCATTCGAGCCGCTCACGAAGACCGGCGCGGTCTACGCATTGCACGCACACGATGAGTTCCTGGAACTTCTCGTCGAGTGGGGCGCATTCGGCGTCTTCTTCGTGGCCGCGGCACTGGCGCTGTTCGTTATCGCGATAAGAAACAAACTGATTGTTGCGCGCGACAGACCGCCAATAATGGTTGGTTCTGTTGTTGCCGTCACGGTTCCCATGTTGCACTCGCTCGTCGACTATCCGCTTCGCACGTACGCCGTGATGGCCGTGCTGGCGGTGCCGCTGTCCCTGCTGCTGTCCGGGACGCGCGGTAACTGCGGCGGGGAGGCGTGAGCCATGCTTCCGGTCCCGATCCGCAGGCCCTATGAGATAGAGAGTCTGCCGCAGACGCGCATGTCCGCGCTCCTATCGATCCTGCTGCGGCTGGGCGACATGGTGGTGCTCGCTGCTGCTGCGGTATTGGCGTACCGTCTGCGGTTTGGCTCGCTCAGCATGCCGATCGAGTTCGAGCGGGCAATCGCGCGAGGTTTGCTGTTCACGATGATCGTGCTCGGCTCGTCTTCATGCTATAGCGGCTGGCGCGCCAAGCACTGGACCCGGCATGGATTCCGTCTGCTTGCGTTGTGGGTAATGGTCTTCGTTCTGGGCGTGCTTTACGTCGCCCTTCTGAAGGTGCCTGGCGTAACGTCGCGCCTCTGGTGGGCTTACTGGTGCTTCGGTACTGTCGTGGCGTCGGTCGCGCTGCGTGTCGTATGTCGCGCGGTGAACCGCTACGCCGTGTCGCACGGCCACGACGTGTGCCGGGCGGTCGTCGTCGGCGACGCTGCGGCGGCTTCGCGCGTCGCGCAGCAGCTTCGATCCTGCGGCGCCCACCTCGTCGAACTGCGCGGGTGGTTCTCGGTGATGCCGGATGCTCGTGAGGCGATCGCGGGCGTCGCGCATCTTGGCGCAATGGACACCATGCGCGCGTACGTGGCGTCGAACGGTATCCGGCAGGTGTGGATCGCACCCGGCGATGCAAGTGCGCCCTGGCTAACCAGCGTTCTGGGTTCGCTCGAGCACTCCACCGCGGACATCAAGTACGTCCCGAATGTCTGCGAACGCGAGATCTTCAACGGTTCGGTCGAGCTGTTGAACGAGCTGCCGGTCATCAATCTGCGCGCCAGCCCATTGAATGGCGAAGCCCGCGTGATCAAGGGAGTGGAAGATCGCGTACTCGCGCTCCTTATCCTGTTGGTCGTCGGGCCACTGATGGCGCTGATCGCGTCCGGCGTAAAACTAAGTTCACCCGGGCCGGTCCTGTTCAAGCAGAAGCGACACGGACTCGATGGAAAAACCATCGAAGTGTGGAAGTTCCGGAGCATGCGACTCCATGCAGAAAGCCACGGCGAGGTCACCCAGGCAACTCGCGAGGACCCGCGCGTGACGCGTTTTGGCCGCCTCTTAAGGCGAACGAGCCTGGACGAGCTCCCGCAGTTCTTCAACGTCCTGGAGGGAACGATGTCCATCGTCGGTCCGCGTCCGCACGCGATCGAGCACAACAATTACTACAAGAGCGTCGTCCAGAACTACATGCAGCGACATCGCATGAAGCCGGGCATCACCGGCTGGGCGCAAGTGAATGGTTTGCGCGGGGAAACGGACACGCTGGAGAAGATGAGCCGGCGCGTCGACTACGACCTTTACTACATACAGAACTGGTCGGTGTTGTTTGACTTGAGGATCATCGTCATGACCTTGGCGAAGGGGTTCGTTGGAGCGGGCGCCTACTAGGGCCAGCGACCTCGACGGAAACTAAGCAGGGCTCGTTTGAATGTTCCGTGCGGCTAAGAACTTGTCATTCCTTTCGCTCAGTACGATGCTCGCGCGATAGGTACGAGGCATCATTCACTCGGCGCAACTACCGCGCGCTAATCAGTCTCTATAGTGCGGGTGGTCGGGAGTCTGACCGGCCGGCGGTCGTCACGTCGTCGGTGCGCAGCGGCTAGTGCCTTCCGCGGCGCCGACAGGGGAGGCGGCTGAGACTATCCCGTCCTGCACGTTCGGCCGCGCCTTTCCATTCAGTCGATTATCATGGAAGCCGGCCGCCGGGCCTGCATTGTCATCCCGCTAAAGAGGGGCATCGGATGGATTTGAAGGGCCGCTGCGTTGCCGTCATTGGCATGGGGTACGTTGGGCTCCCACTCGCTGTAGAGTTCGGTAGGCTAATTGATACGCTTGGCTATGATATCGACGCGCGACGCGTCGCCGAGCTCGAGGTCGGCGACGACTCGAATAGCGAACTGGCTTGTGCGGATATCGCGGGAGCACCGCGACTACGGTTTACATCGGATACGGCGCAGCTCCGCGCCTGCAACGTCTTCATCGTCACCGTCCCCACCCCCGTAGACGAGCACAAGCGACCCGATTTCCGTCCCCTGATCGACGCCAGCCGCACCATCGGCGGGGTGCTCAAGAAGGGCGACACGGTGATCTATGAGTCCACCGTGTATCCGGGCGCGACGGAGGAGATCTGCGTGCCGGAACTGGAGCGCGTCTCCGGTCTCACGTTCAATCAGGACTTCTTCGTCGGCTACAGCCCCGAGCGGATCAACCCCGGCGACAAGCAGCGCAAGCTGGTCGACATTCCGAAGGTGACGTCCGGGTCCACGCCGGAAGCCGCCGAGTTCGTCGATGCGCTGTACCGCAGCATCATCAAGGCCGGCACGCACAAGGCGTCCAGCATCCGGGTGGCCGAAGCATCCAAGGTCATCGAGAACACCCAGCGCGACGCCAACATCGCGCTGGTGAACGAGTTCGCGCTGATCTTCCAGCGCCTGGGCATCGACACGACCGAGGTGCTGGAAGCGGCCGGAACCAAGTGGAATTTCCTGCCGTTCCGGCCGGGGCTGGTGGGTGGGCACTGCATCGGCGTGGACCCGTACTACCTCATCCAGAAGGCGCAGGCGGCAGGGTATTACCCCGACATCCTGCTGGCGTGCCGGCGTATCAATGACGCGATGGGCGAGCACGTCGCGACCGATGTGGTGAAGCTCATGATCCAGCGCGATATCGCGGTTGCCGGATCGCGCATCCTGATCCTCGGACTCACCTTCAAGGAAAACTGCGCCGACCTGCGCAACACGCGCGTGGCGGAACTCGCGCAGAAATTCGGCGAATACCGGGCGAAGGTGGACATCCACGACCCATGGGCCGATGCCGCTGAAGCGCGCGACGCGTACGGGATCGAACTGGTCTCCCAACCCGAGCACGGCGCGTACGATGCGGTGGTGCTGGCCGTCGCGCACGATCAGTTCCGGGCGATGGAGGCGGGCGGCGCACGGGCTTTCGGGAAGCCGCACGCGCTGCTTTACGACATCAAGAGCCTGTATCCGCGCGATGAGGTCGACGCGCGGCTGTAGCGGGTCAGGGGAGCAGTTCCAGCACGCGCTCGGGCGGCCGGCCGATGACGGCCCGGCCGCCGTGCACGAAGATCGGTCGCTCTATCAGGCGCGGATGCGTGCTCATCGCGTCGATCAACGCCGACTCCGGCAACGATTCGTCCGCCAGGCCGAGCGCCTTGTAGTCCTCCTCACCGCTACGCAGCAGCTGGCGCGCGGGCAGGCGCAACGCATCGAGCAGGGCTTGGATGTCGGCCGGAGAGGGCGGGGAATCCAGGTAGGCCACGATCTCCGGCTCGATGCCGCGTTCGTGAAGCAGTTCGAGCGCGCCCCGCGACTTCGAGCAGCGCCGATTGTGGTACAGCCGCGTTCCGTTCATCTGACCCTCCGTGAATGCCGGGACGGAAAAGCAAAAGGCCGGCTTTCGCCGGCCTTTGCCTGAAACTGGTGGGCGGTACAAGTTTCGAACTTGTGACCCCTGCCGTGTGAAAGCAGTGCTCTACCGCTGAGCTAACCGCCCGTAAGGGCTGCGCAGTATACAGCAAAGGGGCCGGAGTTTGGCAACACCCCGGCCGCCGAGTGGAGGGCTGAGCGGCGGAGACTCTTCCTCGCAACAATCAGAATATTCCGCTTACGCGCCCCCTTGCGGTCGGCGAAACTCGCCCGATGATCCGCACACTGCTTGTGGACGACCACGCGATCGTCCGAGAAGGCTTCAAACGCCTCTTCCATAACACTGGCCGCTACGAAGTGGTCGCCGAAGCCGCCGACGCCGCGCAGGCGCTGGAGATCGTCCGCATCCGTCCCATCGACGTGGCGGTCATCGACCTCAGCCTTGCGACAGCCGATGGCGGCCTGGTGCTGTTGCGCACGCTTGGCAGCAAGTTGCCGCAGGTTCGCCGCGTCGTGGTCAGCATGCACAGCGATCCCGGCGTGGTGCTCCGTGCGCTCGACGAGGGCGCCCACGGCTACGTCACCAAGACGGCGGCGATCGCCGAACTGGTGTCGGTCCTCGACCGGGTCATGAAGGGCGACGTGGCGCTGAGCAGCGACATCGGGCAGGCGGTAGAACGCCCGCGCGATTTCGGCCTGACGCCGCGCGAGCTGGAGACGCTCCGCGGCCTGCTGTCCGAGCTTCCGCCCAAGGCCATCGCGGCCGATCTGGGCATCAGCGTGAAGACGCTCTACCGGCATCGCACCAGCCTGATGGTGAAGCTCGGGGTGCGTACCTTGCCGGCGCTGGCGCGCGTCGCGCGCGAACGCGGGTATCTGGGGATGCTGCACCCAGAGCTTTGAGGCCGGGCGCCGGTCACTCCAACTGCGATGCCGCGTAGGCGGCGTCCAGCGCCTCCATGGCATCGAGCGGCTTGAGCCTGGCCGCTTTTTCGTATTCCGCGGCGGCGGCGTCTTCCTTCTTGTCGCCGTGCAGCAGCATCAGCACGTTGCCGTACTCGATGTGCGCGATCGGCGAGTCCGGGGTGAGCTTCAGCGCGGTCGCGATGTGCTTTTCCGCTTCCGCGGCCTTGGCTCCGTACGTCAGGCCGCCGATCATCGCGCCCACCTTGCCGATGATCTCCGCGTGGTAGAGCGCCATCGCGGTGTGGGCTTCGGCGTGCTTCGGGGCGAGGTCCAGCGTGGCCTCCAGGGCGCCCCTGACCTTGCCGGCGATGCCGGCCTTCAAGGCCTTCGCGATGCTGAGGCCCTGGCTGTATCGGCCCAGCGCGAACGCGTAACGGTAATGGCTGTTCGCCTCGTCCGGCAGCGCTCTCGTCGCGGCTTCGGCCAGCTTGGCGGCCTGTTCGAAACGCTTGAGCCGCTCGGCGTCGTCGTCCACCAGATAGGTCGCGTGGATGCCCAACGCTTTCACGGCCACCGATGCGCCCGTAGGCCCCAACGCCGCACCCGCCTCGTGCGCTGCTTTGAAGTCGCCGCGATGGAAGGCCCGCCAGGCGTCCTGTAGCTGCGCCGCCAATGCGTCGGCGTCCACGCCCTTGGGCGCGGCCTTGCCGGCGGAGGACAGCAGGACCGCCGCCCGCTTCGCGTCGGGGTACGGCTCGGCATCGCCAGCGTGCAGCTTCGGCCAGGCCTTCCGGAGGGCGTCGCCGGCGTACGTGAAGCCCTTGGCGTCGTGCGGAAAGGCGGCCCAACTGGACTTCGCGGCCATCGGCGGTGCCTCGTGCGGTCGATGGCGCAGCATCCCGCCTGCGCCCCGGGGCTGGCAAGGGGGCGGGCTAGGGTGATTGCTCGATCGCGACGGCGGACAGTCGGGTGGCAGCCCGGCCGGCCGCAGGAGACATCGATGATCCATCGAACCAGCCGCAGGACCACCCGCAGAACCACCGTGCGACACGTGTGGCTCGCGGGTCTGGGGCTTGCGGCCGTACTCGTGCGGCAGGTGCGCAACAAGGTTCCGCGCTGAGCGCAGGTCGCGCGGCGAGCGTCAGTCCAGGTACGCCCGCGTCAGCGTGTTGAGATGCACGCGTTCGGCATCGCGTAGGAACGGCGCCAGCAGCATCATCACCTGCACGATGCCGTCGCGGATGGCGGCGTGTTCGTCCTTGTCGCCGCGCGCGGCCGCGTAGTTCAGCCAGAACGTGGCGATGACCAGCACGTTGGTCGCGGTCGCGGCGAGTTCGTCCTTCGAGGCCCGCATGATCCCGGCCTGCACCAGTCCGCGCATCACCGTATGCGCCTGCTCGTTGGCGCGTCGCAGGATGCGCGCGAAGCGCAGCCGCAGGCGACGGTTCCGGCTGAGGATTTCCACCAGGTCGCGATGCAGGAAGCGGTAATCCCAGATGCATTCGAACACCAGGTGCAGCTGCAGCCAGATGTCCTCCAGTCCCGGCAACCGGCCCTGCGGCGCGGCGAGCGCGGCGTCCATGCGCTCCTCGAAGCGCGCGAACAGCTGCTCGATGATGTCGTCCTTGTTGCGGAAGTGGTAGTACAGGTTGCCCGGGCTGATCTCCAGCTCGTCGGCGATGTGGTTCGTGGTGACGTTCGGCTCGCCCAGGGCATTGAACATCGTCAATGCGCTGTCGAGGATGCGCTGGCGCGTCTGTTTCGCCATCGGTCGTGTTCGGCGGCTGCGGCGCGTGTCAGGCGCGCAGCTTCTTCACCAGGTCGACGTACTTCTGCTTGGCCTCGTCGCTGCACGTGCCCTTGAGCTTCGCCCACGCCTCGTACTTCGCGGTGCCGACGAAGTCGAAGAAGCCGGGCTTGGCTCCGGAGACATCGCCCTCGGAGCCCTGCTTGTACAGCGCGTACAGGCGCAGCAAGGTCTCGTTGTCCGGGCGCTCGGGCAGGGACTGGACGTCCTTGGCGGCTTGTTCGAAAGCGGACTGCAGGTCGGTCATGACGGCGCCCCTCCGGCGGCCCGGGATCGTGGCCGGAATTACCTCACGCACCCTCGGCGCGGGTCAATACGGCCGGGAATTGTGACGAGGCGGGGCCTCTGGCAACGTAGGCGGCAGGCGCCGCGCGGCGGCCAACGCAAGGTCGGGGAAAGGGCATGAGCTACTTCGTCACCGGTGCCACGGGTTTCATCGGCCGCCTCCTGGTCGATCGGCTGCTCCGCCAGCGCAAGGGCACCGTCTACGTGCTGGTGCGCAAGGATTCGCGGAAGAAGCTTGATGCCATCGCGAAGAAGATGGCGTGGGACATGAAGCGCGTCGTTCCGGTCGAAGGCGACATGACGCAGGAAAACTGCGGCGTTTCGGCATCGCAGGCACGTGCCCTGGCCGGAAAGGTGAAGCATTTCTTCCACCTCGCCGCGATCTACGACCTCACCGCCAAGCCCGACGCGCAACACATCGCGAACGTCGAAGGCACGCGCCACGCGCTCGACCTTGCCGCCGCGCTGAAGGCCGGCGTGTTCCACCACACCAGCTCGATCGCCGCCGCGGGCCTGTATCCGGGCGTGTTCCGAGAGGACATGTTCGCCGAGGCCGAGGGGCTGGACGATCCGTACCTTCGGACCAAACACGATTCCGAAGGCCTCGTGCGCCGCGAAACACGCGTGAAGTGGCGCATCTACCGCCCCGGCATGGTCGTCGGCCATTCGCAGACGGGCGAGATGGACAAGATCGACGGCCCGTATTTCTTCTTCACCTTCCTCAAGAAGCTGCGGCAGATGCTGCCGCCCTGGATGCCGATGCTTGGCCTGGAAGGCGGCCGCATCAACATCGTGCCGGTGGATTACGTCGTCGATGCGATGGACCACATCGCGCACAAGCCGCGGCTGGACGGGCATTGCTTCCATCTCACCGATCCGGAGCCGCTGCGCGTGGGCGAAGTGCTCAACACCTTCGCGCGCGCCGGGCATTCGCCGGAGATGACCATGCGCCTGGATGCACGCATGTTCGCCTTCATCCCCGGGAGCGTGCGCGGCGCCGTGGCGAACTTGCCGCCGGTGCGCCGGTTCATCGGCATGCTGCTGCGCGATTTCAAGATTCCCAAGCAGGTGATGAAGTTCCTCACCTATCCCACGCGGTTCGACAATCGCGAAGCCGAGCGCGCGCTCAAGGGCAGCGGCATCCAGGTGCCGCCGCTGGACAGCTACGCGTGGCGGCTGTGGGATTACTGGGAACGTCACCTCGACCCCGACCTGTTCGTCGATCGCAGCCTCAAGGGCAAGGTGCGCAACAAGGTCGTGGTGATCACCGGCGGTTCGTCGGGCATCGGACTGGCGACCGCGCAGCGTGTGGCCGAAGCCGGCGCGATCACGATCATCGTCGCGCGCGGCGAGGACGAGCTGTTCAAGGCCCGCGACGCGATGAACGCCGCCGGCGGCAAGGTGTTCGCCTACACCGCGGACTTGGCCGACATGGCCGATTGCGATCGCCTCGTGCAGACGGTGCTGGAGGAACACGGCCGCTGCGACGTGCTGGTCAACAACGCGGGCCGTTCGATCCGCCGTTCCATCGAGCTGAGCTACGACCGCTTCCACGACTTCGAACGGACGATGCAGCTGAACTATTTCGGCAGCCTGCGTCTGATCATGGGGTTCCTCCCCGGCATGACGCAGCGCCGGAAGGGCCACATCATCAACATCAGTTCGATCGGCGTGCTGGCCAACTCACCGCGTTTCTCGGCCTATGTCGCATCCAAAGCGGCGCTCGATGCGTGGAGCCGCTGCGCGCAGGGCGAGCTGTCGGGCAAGGGCATCAGCTTCACCACGATCAACATGCCGCTGGTGAAGACGCCGATGATCGCGCCGACGCGGATGTACGACAGCGTGCCGACGCTCACGCCCGACGAGGCGGCCGACATGGTCATCAAGGGCATCATCGAACGCCCGAGCCGCATCGCCACGCGCCTGGGCATCTTCGCCTCGGTCGTCAACGCGCTGGCGCCGAAGGCGTACGAGGTCATCATGAGCACGGCGTTCGAGCTGTTCCCCGATTCCGCCGCCGCACGCGGCGACAAGCAGGCGCTGAAGGGCGAGGTCGCGCCGAGCAGCGAACAGATCGCGTTCGCGGCGCTGATGCGGGGCGTGCACTGGTAGGTTTCGATCGACGAACCACCAGACCGTCGTCATCGCGGCGAAGGCCGGGATCCAGGTGAGGGCACATCCGCATCGTTGAGGGCTCTTGTAGCCCGGGTAAGCGCAGCGCACCCGGGTAGCGCGCCGCACACCCGGCGCGCATCATTCAGCCGCGACGAACGCCTCAATACGCCCGGCACTGCAGGAAGCGCACCTTCCGCTCGCTTCCCGCCGGCGGCTGCAGCTGCAGCCGCGAGGCGCGCAGTGCGTCGTAGCGGGCGAGCACGCCGCAGACTTCTTCCACCTGCAGCTGGTCGACGTCGGCACGCTGCTGGATCACCAGCGTCGAGCTGGTAGACCACAGCACGCGCTCGACCCACGGCAAGCCGGCGATCGCGTGGATCACTTCGCCGCGTTCGAACTGTTCGCGGTTCGGATCGGCCGGTGCCGCGAGCGAGGGGTCGGCGGCGGGCGCGTGCGGCGCGGCAGTCGGCGGCGCCGTGGGCTTCGTCGGCGCGGCCACGGGTGTTGTCGGCGTTACGGCGGTCAGAGACACGGGCGCATCATCGCGCGTCATCGCCGGCACGAAACCGGCGATGACGCCCAGCACCAGCGCGCCGACCCAAGCCAGCGCGGTTTCGCGCACGCTGCGCCGGCGCGCGTTGAGCGTGAGATCGTCGCGCAGCGACGCCGGCAGCATCGGGCCGACCAGCGCCCACAACGCGCTGCCGTCGAACAGTTCCAGCCCGTCGCCTGCCTTGTGGGCGTCGGCATCGATGCGCGCGGGGGTGGCGAGCACGCCGCCCGCAGCGCCGTTGAATCGCACCGCGTCGGCGAGCTCGCGCACGCTGGCGACGCCCAGGCGGGAGCGCGCGCCGGTCAGCTTGCAGGCCAGCAGCCAGGGGCGGCCGTCGCGCTTCAGGCGGATTTCGGCCTGCGGGCCGCGTTCGAGCGTCTGTTCGACGGACTCGGCCTCGAAACCCTGCGTCTGGAGCGCTTCGACCACCAGGCGCGAGAACTCGCGCCACCGCATGCCGGCGAGCGCTTCGAGCCCGGCCATCGTTTCGCCCTGTCGACGGCGCACCAGCCACAGCCATGCCGTCGCGGCGGCGCCCAGCAATACGGTGATCGACAGCGCGATCGTCAGGGAAAAGCCGGCCAGCATGTACAACCCGGAGTCGTCGGAGGCTGGCGACTATACGACAGCGACGCGACGCGCCGCTTGGCATGCATCACGCACCGCGAGGTACCGGACAAGGAAAGCCCGCCAGTCCGAAACCGTAAGGGGAGGGGAGCATACGGAGCAGCGGACTGGCGGGCTTGTCGGGACGCCCGGCGAGCGCCGGGCGATAAAACGGTCTGCTGGGATCAGGAGGACGCGTTCGAGCGCGAGCGGGTCGTCTTGCGCGGCGACTTGCGCGCAGCCGGCGCCTGCTTGCTGGTTGCGGACTTCCGGGCGGTCGCCTTGCGCGGTGCCGGGGCGCCGCCCTGGCGACGCAGTTCGGCGGTGAGCGCATCCACGCGACGGCTCAATTCGTTCAGATCATCGCGGCCGGGCACGCCGAGCTTCACCAGCGAACGCTGCACGCGGTCCTCGAACACCTTTTCCAGGCGATCCCAGGTATCGACCGCACGCTCGCGGGCCTGGCCCACGCGCGAACCGACGACGTCGCGCACCACTTCGGCCTGTCCGCCGGCGAAGCGACGCGCGGTCTGCTCCAGCGTCATGCCTTCCTTGATCAGTGCATCGAACAGCTTCGTGCCTTCGGCCTGCGCGCGCGAGAACGCGCCCACGCCGGCCAGCCAGATCTGCTGCGCCGATTCGCTCAGGCTGCGCGAGAGCTGGTCGGCCTGCTGCTGCGAATCCGCGGTGCCTGCCTTCTTGCGCGGGCGCGCGCCGGAGGTCGTGGTCTTGCCGGCGGCCTTCTTGAACTTCGCCATGCGGGTTCCCTCGATGCGGGTGGCTGGGGTCCGGTCACCATCGCGCCCGGCTCTAGAGCTTTCACACCAAGCCCGCGTGCGAGTTCAGACCCATTCCCGCGAGGGCAGCGTGATGCGTCGCTGCGGGCGACCCACCAGATCCAGGAACCGGTTGAACACCTCGTCCGCGCGCGACTGCATGCCGGCGATGTGCTCGCGCGTGTGGCGGCGGATCGTCTCGACGTCCGCGCGTGCCGGATCGAGCCCGCGCAGTTCCGCCAGTTCCTCGCGGTAGGCGGGATTGGCCAGCCAGCGCTCGATCAGCGCCTCGTCCATTTCCAGGTGGAACTGGAATCCGTACGCGTTCTCGCCGTAGCGGAAGGCCTGCTGGTCGCAGCCGGCGGTGCTCGCCAGATGCGCCGCTTCGCGCGGCACCTCGAAGCGGTAGCGATGCCACTGGAACACCGGCGCGGTGTCGCCCAGCGGCGAGAGCACCGGATCTTCGCGCCCGGCCTGCGTGGTGTTCAGTGGGTACCAGCCGATTTCCGGCGCCTCGTGCCGCCGCACGGGCGCGCCCAGCACGTGCGCCAACAGCTGCGCGCCCAGGCAGATGCCGAGCACCGGCTTGCCCTGTTCGAGCATGGCTTCGATCGCGCGCAGTTCGGTCTTCAGGTGCGGACGCCGTGCCTGGTCCTCGACGTTCATCGGCCCGCCGAGCACGACCAGGCCGCGGTAGCGGTCGACGTTCGGTTCGAGCTCCGGCTGCCGCTCGAAATTGGCGAAGCGGATGCGATGGCCGCGCCGGCGGATGAGGCGGTCGAGCGTGCCGAGCGGCTCTGCGGCGACGTGCTGGAAGACGAGCAGGCGGGACATGGCGGAACGAACCGCGGGACAGGGCGACCGACTATGCCAAATCCGCGTGCGCTACGCGCGCGGCGCGGTCGCGATGACGGCGATGGCGACCAGCGCGAGCACGATCGCCAGCCGGTTCCAGCGGCTGGTCTTCTCGCCGAAGGCGAGCACGCCCACCAGCGTTCCCATCACGACGACGCCGATGTTCATCGCCGCGAAGACCACCGACGGACTGTCCGGCATGGCCTGGTGCGCGCGCACGTAGAAAACGATGTTGCCGAAGTTGACCACGCCCAGCAGCAGCCCGCCGCCGAGGTTGCGCCACGCCATCCGGGTGCGCCCGCGCAACTGGCGCACGAGCTGCGTGCCGAGCATCAGCACGAAGGCGATCGCGAACGCCGCCTGCAGCGCGGCCATCGACGGCGTGCCCGCCAGCGCGATGCGCTTGAGCATCACGTCCACCAGCGCGAAGCCGACCCAGACGGTGAGCAAGAGCAGCCAGCTGCGGCGTTCCTCGCGTGGCGTCGCGGTCTCCGGTCGCGCGACGATGCCGGCGACGGCAATCAGTCCGAGCACGAGTCCGAGCAGCCGTTGTCCGTCGGCGCGTTCGCCGAACAGCGTGAACGCCGCCGCCAGCGAAAGCAGCAACGACAGCCGCTGCGCCACGTCGGTTCGCACGATGCCGGCCGCACGCACCGATGCGCCGAGTACCAGGAACAACGACGGCAGCACGACCGCCAACCCGAGCAGCGCGACCCACGGCGTGTCCGGATGCGTGAGGCTGTCCAGCGGCGGCCGCAGCAGCCACGCGCACAGCGCCGCCGCGGCGAGGTAGTTCCAGGTGACCAGTTGGCCGACGTCGAGCCTTGCGCGGGGCGCGAGCTTGAGCAGCACCGAGACGAGCACGCTGCACAGGGCGCTGAGGAGGATCAGGTGCATCGGGGCTTGGCTTTCCGTGATCGACGGCGGGCGCCGATGATGCCACTGAACATGCCGTCGTCCGGGGCGAAGTGGTAACTGCCGTCATCCCGGCGGAAGCCGGGACCCAGGCCGGTTGGGTATCCGCTGCAGTCCGTCATTCCAGCGAAGGCCGGAATCCATTTCGATGCTGGCGGAGATCAACCAAGTAACGGCGCAGTTGCGTCGCCAGGAACAACAGCGCCGCTTTTCGCTGCAGTGGCGACCGACGGCCACCCCTTCGTTGCCCTCACCCAACCCCTCGCCCGACGGGAGAGGGGCTGAAACACCGCCGGCTTCAGCGTGGCTTCGGCCTGAAGCCGCCCGGCTTGCGGGGGCCGGCGCCCTGCGGACGCGGGCCGCGCGGCGGTCGCCGGTCGTCGTCGAAACTGCCGCGTTCGTGGCGACCGTGCGGACGCTGGCCGCCATGGCCGCCTTCGCCAGGTCGGCTGATGCGCAACTGCTGGCCCGCCACGCGAACGCGCTTGAGGTGGTCCATGACCTCGCGCGGCATGCCTTCGGGCAGGTCGATCAGGCTGTGGTCGTCGCGGATGTCGATGCGGCCGATGTAACGGCTCTCGAGTTCGGCCTCGTTGGCGATCGCGCCGACGATGTTGCCCGGCTTCACACCGTGCTGGTGGCCGACCTCGATGCGGAAGGTTTCCATGCCGACTTCCGGCGCCCGTGCCTCACGCGGCTCGCGCTCGCGCTGCTCATGGCGCGGCGCCGGCGCGTCGTCGTCGAACATCGATTCGGCCGCATTGAACGAACGCTCGTTCTGCGGACGCTCGGCGCGCTGCTCGAACTGCGGCCGCTCGATCGCCGGACGCTCGTAGCGCTCCGTCGGCGCCTCGCTGCGTTGCGGACGCTCGTGACGATCGGCCCGCTCCTGGCGGGGCTCGTGACGCGATTCATGGCGCGCCTCGCGCGGCGCACGCGGCCCGCTGTCGCGTTCGAATCGCGAATCGCGATCGCGCCCGGACTCGCGGTTGAAGCGCGAATCGCGCCCCTGCTCGCGCGGCCCGCGCTGTTCGAAACCGACCTGCGCATGCGGACGCAGCTTCTCGGCGGTGACGTCCAGCAGCAGCGGCATGTCGCCCTGCAGCAGCTTCGCCAGCGCGGCGGCGATCTCCACCGCCGGCACGTTCTGCTCGCGCTCGTAGCGTTCGACCAGGTCGCGGAACTGCGCCAGATCGTCGCTGTCCAGCGCGCCGGTGATGCGGCCGAGGAACCGGTTCACGCGCTGCTCGTTGACCGTTTCGATGGTCGGCAGCGCCATGGGTTCGATCGGCTGGCGCGTCGCGCGTTCGATCGCGCGCAGCATGCCGCGCTCGCGCGGCGTCACGAACAGGATCGCCTCGCCCTTGCGGCCCGCGCGGCCGGTGCGGCCGATGCGGTGCACGTAGCTTTCGGTGTCGTACGGAATGTCGAAATTCAGCACGTGGCTGATGCGTTCGACGTCGAGCCCGCGCGCGGCGACGTCGGTGGCGACCAGCACGTCGATCTTCCCGTCCTTGAGGTTCTGGATGGTCTTCTCGCGCTGCGCCTGCTGCACGTCGCCGTTGATGGCCGCAGCGGCGATCCCGCGCGCGGCCAGCTTGTCGGCCAGTTCCTCGGTCGCCTGCTTGGTGCGCGCGAAGACGATCATCGCGTCGAACGGCTCGGCTTCCAGGATGCGCGTGATCGCGTCGAGCTTGTGCACGCCGCTCACCGCCCAGTAGCGCTGGCGGATGTTGGCGGCGGTGGTGGTCTTGGCCTTGATCGAGATCTCGACCGGGTCCTTCAGGTACGTCTGCGCGATGCGCTTGATCGGCGGCGGCATCGTCGCGGAGAACAACGCGACCTGGCGCGTTTCCGGCGTCTTCTTCAGCACGGCCTCGACATCGTCGATGAAGCCCATGCGCAGCATTTCGTCCGCTTCGTCGAGCACCAGGCAGCGCAGTTCCGACAGATCGAGCGAGCCGCGCTCGAGATGGTCGATCACGCGGCCGGGCGTGCCGACGACGACCTGCACGCCGCGCTTGAGCGCCTGCAGCTGCGGGTAATAGCTCTGGCCGCCGTAGATCGGCAGCACGTGGAAGCCGGGCAGGTGGTGCGCGTACTTCTGGAACGCCTCGGCCACCTGGATGGCCAGTTCACGCGTCGGCGCGAGCACCAGCGCCTGCGGCTTGTGACGATTGGGCTCGATCTGCGCCAGGATCGGCAGCGCGAACGCGGCGGTCTTGCCGGTGCCCGTCTGCGCCTGGCCGAGCACGTCGCGGCCTGCCAGCAGCGGCGGAATCGTCGCGGCCTGGATGGGGGAAGGGGATTCGTAGCCGACGTCGGCCAGTGCCTTGAGCAGGGGCTCGGGCAGGTCGAGATCGGTGAATTTCAGGGACGGGGCATCGTTCGAGCTTTGCGACTCGGCGCTCATGGGGGAGGACTCGGCAGCGCCGGCGAACGCCGGTCGGAAGACTGAACAGTGTAACCGAGGGGCGTGGTGGGGCTGTGTAGCGATGCGCGAGTGCGGGGAAAAATGCGCCCGCGCGCGTGCAAACCGCTCTTGTAGCCCGGGTGCGCTTCGCTTACCCGGGCTACAACAGCCGGGTCACGTTGCGCGGATGCGCGATCGCGCCTGCCCGCTCAATCGGCCGCCCCGAGGCCCGAATCCTTCTCCACGCGACCGTCCTTCATCACGAATTCCACGCGCTTGAGCACCGTCACATCGCTCAGCGGATCGCCGCTCACCGCGATCAGGTCCGCGCGCTTGCCGGCCTCCAGCGAGCCCACCTGGTCGGCCAGCCCCAGCAGGTCCGCCGCGTTCACGGTCGCGGCCTGGATCGCGGTCGCCGGCGTCATGCCGTGCGCGACCATCAGTTCGAATTCGTCCGCATTGCGGCCGTGCAGGCTCACGCCCGCATCGGTGCCGAAGGCGATCTTCACGCCCGCGGGCACCGCGCGTTCCAGCGCCTTGCCGGTGATGCCGATGCGCCACTGGATCTTCTCCAGCACCTCGCCGGTGTATGCCTCGGGATTCTTCGCCAGGCGCTCCTTGTAGCCGTTCACCGTGGACAGCGTGGGGACGTAGTACGCGCCGGTCTGGCGCAGCAGCTTGATGTCCGCATCGTCCATCAGCGTGCCGTGCTCGATCGAATCGGCGCCCGCGCGCAAGGCAAGCGCGATGCCGTCGGCGCCGTGTGCGTGGACGGCCACCTTCTTGCGGTACAGGTGCGCGGTTTCGACGATCGCCTTCGCCTCGTCGTCGAACATCTGCTGGCCCAGGCCTGCGCCGATGCGGCTGTTCACGCCGCCGGTGGTGGCGATCTTGATGACGTCGGCGCCGCGTGCGACTTGGCGCCGCACGGCCTTGCGGCATTCCTCGGCGCCGTCGCAGGTGTTGCCGTGCACGTCGAGCGCGGCGTGGAGTTCGTCGCGGAAGCCGAGCGTCGGATCCATGTGGCCGGCCGTGGCGGAAATCGCCATGCCCGCATCGACGATGCGCGGCCCCGGCAATTTGCCCGCGGCCACCGCGTCGCGCAGCGCGAGCGTCACGCCGTCCTCGTCGCCGAGGTTGCGCACGGTGGTGAAGCCGGCATGCAGCGTCTTTCGCGCATTCACGGCGGCTTCGTAGGCGTGGTCGGCCACGCCCTTCGAAATGCCTTCCAGCTGGCCTTCCACGCCCGCCTTGTCGGAGGTGAGGTGCACGTGGCTGTCGATCAGGCCCGGCAGGACGAAGCGGTCGCGCAGGTCGATCACGCGGGCGCCGGCGGCATTGGCGAAGGCCGAGGCCTCGACGAAGCCGTCGCGCACCGAATCGATGCGGCCGTTGCAGACCAGCAGGGTGCTCGCGCCGCGCGCCGGATGACCGGGGCGATCCAGCAACCGGCCCGCCTGGACGACGCTGCACGACGACGCGACGGCGGGCGCCTGCGCCGCCGCGGGCAGGGCGGACGCCATCAGCATCGCGGCGGCGAGCGCCGGGCTGAACGAGCGTGCGAGGTGGTGGCGGGAGCGCTGCAAAAAGGCCTGGTTGCGGTGGCGCGACATCATCCGGTCGATTCCCCATGCGACGGTGGACCGCCAGCATACGCGGGCCGGTGGAGCCTGACTGTGCACTGGATCGATGTGCCACGCCTGTCCCTTCGCGCCGTGCGACGGGTTCACCGCTTGTAGCCGACCGACGCGGCACCATCTCCTCCGCGGTCCCCGCCGCCGCGCGCTTTCTGCCGAACGCTCCATGCTGAGTCCGCATTTCGACAACCTTTTCATCCGCGATCTCCCCGGCGATCCCGAAACCTCGCCCGGCGTGCGACAGGTGCACGGCGCCGCGTACTCGCGCGTGGAGCCCACGCCGGTGCCGCAGCCGCGCCTGCTCGCGTATTCAGCGGACATGGCACAGCGCCTGGGCTTTAGCGAGGCGGACGTCGCCTCCGACGAATTCGCCCGCGTGTTCGGCGGCAACGCGCTGCTGCCCGGCATGCAGCCGTTCGCGGCGAACTACGGGGGCCATCAGTTCGGCCAATGGGCCGGGCAGCTCGGCGACGGCCGGGCGATCACGCTGGGCGAGATGATCAACGCCGACGGGGAGCGCTGGGAGCTGCAGCTCAAGGGCGCCGGGCCGACGCCGTATTCGCGCAGCGCCGACGGTCGCGCGGTGTTGCGTTCGTCGATCCGTGAATTCCTGTGCAGCGAGGCGATGCACCACCTCGGCGTGCCGACCACGCGCGCGCTGAGCCTGGTCGGCACGGGCGAATGGATCGAACGGGACATGTTCTACGACGGCCATCCGAAGATGGAGCCCGGCGCGGTGGTGTGCCGCGTCGCGCCTTCGTTCATCCGCTTCGGCAACTTCGAACTGCCGGCCTCGCGCAACGACACCGAACTGCTGCGCCAGCTGGCGGATTTCTGCATCCGCCGCGATTTCCCCGAACTGCGCGGCCTGGGACGCGGGCAGACTGCGTATGCGGAATGGTTCGCCCAGATCTGCGAACGCACCGCGGTGCTGATGGCGCACTGGATCCGCGTCGGCTTCGTGCACGGGGTGATGAACACCGACAACATGTCGATCCTCGGGCTCACCATCGATTACGGCCCGTATGGCTGGGTTGACAATTTCGACCCGGGCTGGACGCCCAACACGACCGACCGCTACCAGCGCCGCTACCGCTTCGGCCAGCAGCCGCAGGTGGCGTACTGGAACCTCGGGCGCCTGGCCGGTTCGCTGTCGCTGCTGTTCGACGACACCGAGCCGCTGCAGGCGGGGCTGCGCCGCTTCGTGTCCACCTACCTCGACGCCGATCGCGAGAACACCGCGCGCAAGCTGGGCCTGGCCGACTGCCGCGAGGAAGACACCGCGCTGATGCAGCAGTTGCAGGACCTGCTGACCGAAGGCGAGATCGACATGACGCTGTTCTTCCGCGGGCTGGCGGACATCGACGTCGAGGCGCCGGACCTCTCGCCGATGCAGGACGCCTTCTACGACCCGATGCGGCGCGAGGCGGTCGAACCCGCGCTGCGCGAATGGCTGGGGCGTTACGTCGCGCGCCTGTCGCAACAGGACCTGCCGGCCGACCAGCGCCGCGAGCGCATGAACGCCGCCAACCCGCGCTTCGTGCTGCGCAATTACCTGGCGCAGCAGGCCATCGACCGCGCGACCGAGGGCGACATCGACGGGGTGACCGAACTGCTCGAGGTCATGCGTCGGCCGTACGACGATCAGCCGGGCCGCGAAGCCTACGCGCGCCGGCGGCCGGACTGGGCCCGCGAACGCGCGGGCTGCTCGATGCTGTCCTGCAGTTCCTGACGCCGCCTACACATCGGCCGCGCATCATTCCGCCGCGTGGACATCGCGGAGGGTGCGGCCATGGGCAAAGCAACGAGCGTCTGGATCCACCGCGCCTGGCTGGCGTGCGCTTTGCTCGGCGTACTGTCGCCGGCGCTCGCGCAGGTGCAGGGGCGCACCGTCGGCACGCTGCAGCGGCACGACCCGGCGCAGCACCGGATCGTGCTCAGTCTCGACGCGCGCACCGGCAGCGAGCTGGGGCAGGGGGCGCCGGTCAACCTCTACTACGACGAAGCCAAGGCGGCTCGTGACCGCGCCACGCGGCCGAAACTGCAGCCGGGCGATCGCGTCATGCTTGATACGGTGAAGACGGGTAACCGCGTCGAAGCGACGTCCGTCGTGCGCCTGCCCGACACCACGCCCGGGCAGGGCTGGGGACAATACCTGCACGGCACCGTCGGCGAATTCGTCCCGCGCACGAACGTGCTGATGGTCGACCAGGCCGAAACACGCATCCGCAACCGCATCGGCGTCGATGCGGGCACGCAGGTGTTCGCGCTGGACGGCACGCCCATGCGGCGGGAACAGCTCAAGCCCGGCGACGAGATCGACATGGCGTTCCACCTGAAGGGCCGCGTGCGCACGGCGTCGAAGATCGTGCTGCTGCGTCCGGCCGGCGGCTGAGCGCTAGGGCCAGCGATCGAGGATTGACGGATCGGCGCCGACGCGCCGGCACGCGCGCGGCCCGACGCCATCGTTCAAGGCCGCGCGGAAGACGGGCGACATCGCACGCAGCGTTCGTGACGCGATGGCGGCGCGGGTGCGCTCGAACCGCCCCAGGGCCAGCGTCCTCACGGCCCAGTCGGGCAGCAGCGCCGTGCCCGCGCCGAGGAAGAGATCGCGCGAAAGTCCCGCCATCGGCACGGGCAGGCGGATGCGCGACAGCACGCGCAGCACTTCGCGCGAACGCTCGTCCAGCCGCAACTCGCCCTGCACGCGGGCGAAGAACGCGGCGACTTCGGCTTCCGTCCCCGGCACGTCGCGCGCGCCCAGCGCTTCGGCCACGCGCCGCACTTCGCCGTAATACGCATCGGCCGCGCCGGTCGGCAACGTCAGTGGGGAATAACGACGGAAGCCTTCCAGGAAGCCGTAGCTTTCGGTCACGTGCACCCAGGTCAGCAACGCTGGATCGTCGGCGCGATAGTCGCGGCCGTCGGGCATCGATCCGCGCACCTGTTCGTGGATGCGCGCGACGCGGTCGATGAGTTTGTGCGCCTCGAGGCTGGATGCGTATGTCGTGCCGGCGACGAAATTCGTGGTGCGCCGCAGGCGGCCGACGAGGTCGGTGCGGAAATTCGAGTGATCCCACACCCCGGCGAGCGCCAGCGGATGCAATGTCTGCAGCATCAGCGCGCAGAGCCCGCCGGACAGCATGCCGGGAAAGTCCGAATGGACGCGCCAGGTGAGGCTGTCCGGTCCGAACAGGCCGGGATCGCCGATGGGCTGGTCGTAGTCGATGCCGCTGCGCCCGCGCGGGAAGGCGGACAGCACCCAGTGGCGGATGGCGGCGGCGAGGGAGGCGGACGTCGAGGGCATGGGGTGATGATCCCATGTCCGCTGTAGCCCCTCTCCCACCGGGAGAGGGGTTGGGGTGAGGGGCAACGGAGGGAGGGCTTCGAACAGCCGTTGCAACGAAAAGCCGCGAATTCATGCGCGCCGCGCCTTGATCCCGGCTTCGCCAGGATGTCGGGTTAGGGGGAGGCACGTGTCGGTCGGTAGAATCCCCCCATGCCCCTGATCACCCTGAACAACGTCGACTACGGCGTCGGCGGCCCCTTGCTGCTTTCCGACGTCGTCCTGTCCATCGAACCCGGCGAGCGCATCGCGCTGATCGGCCGCAACGGCGCCGGCAAATCCACGCTGATGAAGCTCATCGCCGGCGACATCCACGCTGACGACGGCGAGGTCCGCCGCGAGGGCGGTGTCCGCATCGCCCGCCTCGAACAGGAAGTCCCGCCCGGCGCCGACGGCGACGTGTGGGACGTGGTTGCCGGCGGCCTCGGCGAGCTCGGCAGCTGGCTCGCGCAGTTCCACCACCTCAGCCACGCCGAGCACGTCGATACCGATGCGCTGGCGAAGGTGCAGCAGAAGATCGAGGACGCCAACGGCTGGTCGCTCGACCAGCGCGTCACCGAGACGCTGCAGCGGCTGGAACTCGACGGCGATGCGGTGTTCGCCCGCCTGTCCGGCGGCATGAAGCGCCGCGTGCTGCTCGCCCGCGCGCTGGTGTCCTCGCCCGACGTGCTGCTGCTGGACGAGCCGACCAACCACCTGGACATCGAGGCCATCGACTGGCTCGAAGGCTTCCTGAAGGCCTGGCAGGGCGCGCTGGTGTTCGTCACCCACGATCGCCGCTTCCTGCGCGCGCTCGCCACGCGCATCGTCGAGATCGACCGCGGCCAGGTCACCAGCTGGCCCGGCGACTGGGACAACTACCTGCGCCGCCGCGAGGAGCGCCTGAACGCCGAAGCGCAGGAAAACGCGCGATTCGACAAGCTGCTGGCGCAGGAGGAAGTGTGGATCCGGCAGGGCATCAAGGCCCGCCGCACGCGCGACGAAGGCCGCGTCACGCGCCTGAAGCAGATGCGCGTGGAGCGCTCGCAGCGACGCGAGTTGCAGGGCAACGTGAAGATGGACTTCGCGCAGTCCGAGTCTTCCGGCAAGAAGGTCGTCGAGGCGAAGGACGTGAACTTCGCCTTCGGCGAGCGCGAGCTGATCCGCGACCTGTCAACGACGATCTTCCGCGGCGACCGCATCGGCCTGATCGGCCCCAACGGCAGCGGCAAGACGACGCTGCTGAAGTTGCTGCTGGGCGAACTGAAGCCGCAATCGGGCGAGGTGAAACTCGGCAGCAACCTGCAGGTCGCGTACTTCGACCAGTACCGCGCCACGCTGCGCGAGGACTGGAACGCGCTGGAGAACGTGGCCGAAGGGCGTGAGTTCGTCGAAGTCGGCGGCAAGTCCAAGCACGTGATCGGCTACCTGCAGGATTTCCTGTTCACGCCCGAACGCGCCCGCGCGCCGATCACGCGGCTCTCCGGCGGCGAACGCAACCGGTTGCTGCTTGCCAAGCTGTTCGCGCAGCCGTCCAATTTGCTGGTGATGGACGAACCGACCAATGACCTGGACGTCGAAACGCTGGAGCTGCTGGAAGAGCTGCTCGGCGACTACCCCGGCACGCTGCTGCTGGTCAGCCACGACCGCGACTTCCTCGACAACGTGGTGACCTCCACGCTGGTGATGGAAGGCGATGGCGTCGTCGGCGAATACGTCGGCGGCTACACCGACTGGCTGCGGCAGCGGCCGGTGAAGTCGGCGCAGGCCGCGCCGTCCGCGAAGGCCGCTGCGGCGGTCGCCGCGCCGGCAAGCGCCACGCCGGCAGCGCCGAAGAAGAAGCTCAGCTACAAGGACGCGCGCGAGCTGGAGCAGTTGCCGCTGCGCATCGAAGCGCTGGAAAACCGCGTCGCCGAACTCACCGCGCAGATGAACGAAGCCGCGTTCTACCAGCGCGACGCCGCGGCGATCACCGCGCACACCGACCTGATGGCGAAGACGCAGGCGGAGCTGGACGCGGCGTACGAGCGGTGGAACGAGCTGGAAGGCTGACGCACGAGTCCCTCGCTTTGAACCACTCTCCCCGCGGGAGAGGGGTTGGGGTGAGGGTCGGCGAAGCGCCAACGCACGCGCTCGCGCCGCTTTGAGCCCCTCTCCCCGCGGGAGAGGGGTTGGGGTGAGGGGCGGCGGAGTAGTAGCGGCTCCGGCGCGTCGAGCCGCTTTCTGCTATTCCGAGATCTAAAACCTGGCGCTGCAGGCGAGCTGCCTTGCAGGCGATACGGCTTCGTTACCCCTCACCCCAACCCCTCTCCCGGCGGGAGAGGGGCTTAAACCCCTCAACCCGATCCCGCTCCGGGCGGGAGAGGGGCTCAAAACCCCGCACCCCAACCCCTCTCCCGGCGGAGAGGGGCTCAAAGCGCGGGCGAAGCTCCACGAACCTATCGGCGAAGTACATCGCACACAGCCAGTCTCACCCCACGAGACGCCCACCCGCCACACTCGCGCGATGCCGCGCGCCAACGCCTCCAGCCCCGATCTCTTCGCGTCCGACCTGTTCGCCGTGCCGCAGGAAAACACCCCGCGCACGCTCGTCGAAGACGCCCAGGGCGGCATCCGCTACATCCCCGGCTTCCTTCCGGATGAGCTCGCCGCGCAATGGTTCGACGAGCTGAAAACCGCCGTCGCCTGGGAGGCCCAGCGTCGCCCGATGTACGACCGCGTCGTCGACGTCCCGCGCCTGGTCGCCTCCTACCGTTTCGAGGACGCGAACGTGCCGGAACCGCTGATCGACGGCGTCCGGCGCGTCCGAGCGCACCTCGACGAACCCTTCAACGCCGTCGGCCTGAACTTCTACCGCGACGGCAACGACAGCGTCGCGCCGCATGGCGACAAGCTGCACATGCTGAAGGAAGGCCACCCGATCGCGCTGGTCTCGCTCGGTTCGCCGCGCCGCATGACCATCCGCGACAACGCGACCCGCAAGGCGCTGAACATCGATCTGGAACCCGGCAGCCTGCTGGTGATGAGCCACGCCAGCCAGCTCACGCACGAGCACGGCGTGCCCAAGACGAAGGCGGCCGTCGGGCCGCGCATCAGCCTCGCGTATCGCGTGCGGCCGCCGCGTACCGCGCGCGGCTGACGGCTACTCCAGCCGCACGCGCAGATCGCGCCCGGCCGTGGCGACGTTGCCGCTGTAATCCCGCGCGGTGATGCGCAGCACGTAGTCGCCGGCCGGCAGTTCGTCCGGGCGCCACTGGCCGGTCGCGAGCACGCCGTCGCGCACGGTGTTGGTCACCAGATACTGGAACCGCGTGATCGCGCTTCCGTGCACGGTGATGCCGCTGGACGGACCGTAGGCGACCTTCACCGCATCCGGATCGGCCGGCATGCGGTTGAACTCGATGGTCATGCGCGGCTGCTCGTAACCCGGCAGCGGCGCGCCGGCCGCATCCAGCCACTGGTACCCCAGCGCATGCAGCCCGAGGCGCCGACGCGGCAGGTTGCGATCCACCTGGTCCCACGCGTCCACCGCGATCTGCACGCCCGGCATCGCGCGCGACAGCACGAGCCGTCCGTCGCGCCGCACCGTCAGCGGCTGGTCCTGCAGGTCGAGCAGTTCGATGCGGTCGATGCGTGGCGCGTAATGGTCGGCGTAGTTCACGAAGCCCAGCGCCACCGCGTTGCGCTCGTAACCCGTGGCGCCGACGCTCAGGTGCACGTGCGCCATGCCGTTGATGGTGCCGAGCACGTCGCCCGCGGCGAAGCGCGTGCCGCGACGCACGCGCACGCGTCCGGGCTTGCCGTCGTCGCCGGGCACGATCACGAAACGCGATGCATCCAGCGGCTCGCCGCGCGGCGTGCGGCCCACGCGCATGTGGATGTAGCTCAACGTGTCGATGCCGAGCCCTTCGCCCAGCTCGCCGAATCCCCACGCCGCGTACGGGCTGCTGACCTTGCCGTCGGCGATGGCGAGCACTTCCTGGCCGACGTCGCCGCGGATATCGAGTCCGCCGTGCAGGTGGTCGCGATTCTCGCGCTGGTAGTTGCCGCGCACTTCGCCGAGCGTGCCGACGACCTCGTGCCAGCCGTCCTGCGGGCGCAGCGGCCAGCGACCGGCGCTGGCAGGCAGCGGCGTGTCGGGCGAGGGGCCGACGATCTGCGGCACATCGCGCGCGTCATCCGCCGGGCGGATGCGATGCACGCGGTAGGCACCGGCGTCGGCCACGCGCAACGTGCCGTCTTCGGCAACCGCCAACCCCGACGCGCGCGAAAACCGCTGCGCCTGCGTCTGGCCGGTGATTTGATGCGGGCTGCCGTCGCGGGCGAACTGCACCAGCCCGCGATACATCTCGCCGACGTACAGCACGCCGTCGTGCGCGAGCGCGAGGCTGAGCGGGCGGTGCACCGGCGGGTGCTCGTCGCCCGGCATCGCGCGGGCGAAAGTCGATACCTCGCCGGTCGGCGTGATGCGGCGGATCGCGTTGTTGCGCAGGTCGGCCACGTAGACGCGGTTCATCGCATCCACCGCGACGGCGGTCGGCGTGTCGAAACGCGCGGTCGCGCCCGGGCCGTCGACGTCGCCCGGACGGTCGCCGCCGGCGAGCGTGGCGACGCTGCCGTCGGGCGCGATCACGCGGATGCGGTCGTTGTAGGTGTCGGCGACGTACACGCGCCCGTCGGTGCCCACCGCGATGCCGGTCGGTCCGTCGAACCGCGCCTGCGCGCCGGAGCCGTCGGCGAACCCCGGCGTGCCGTCGCCGGCCAGCGTCGTCACCGCGCCCTGCGGCGTGATCTTGCGGATCGCATGGTTGCCGGTGTCGGCGACGTAAAGGTTGCCATCGCGATCCAGCGCGAGGCCCGACGGCGTATCGAACGCCGCCGCTGCACCCACGCCATTGGCGAGCCCTTCAACCGAGCCGGCGAACGTCGAGACGGTGCCATCGGGCGCGATGCGACGGATGCGGTTGTTGTCGCCCGCATCGCTCACGAACACCGTCCCGTCCTTCGACACCGCCACGCCGTACGGGTCGGCGAATCGCGCCTGCATCGCCGCGCCGTCGCGCAGCCCGGACACGCCGTCGCCGGCGACGAGATCGATGTGGCCGACCCATCCGATCGCGGTGGGCGCGGGACCGAGCACGGCCCGTACCACCGGCGGCTTGCGTTCGAACATCCAGGTCGCGGCGAGCGCCGCAGCGGTTGCGATTGCCACCAGCACCAGCCATCCGTTGCGGGACATGCGTTTCCTCGTCGAACGTGGACCGCGATTATTGCCCGCCTCGCGCGCCGGGCGCACGCTTGCGTGCAGCGGTCGGCGCGCGCCTAATCGCCCTGGTTTTTCCTGTTCGAAGGAGCGTGCGATGCGTTGGATTCCGGGAGCCGGCGCGCTGGCGCTGGCGTTGATGTGCCACACGGCGGGCGCGACGGTGAAGGATGCGACCGCAAGCGGGTTCACGGTCGAGAACACGGAGGTCGTCCCCGTCGGCGCGGATGTGGCGTGGAAAGCGCTGGTGCACGACGTCGACCGCTGGTGGCCGAAGGACCACAGCTGGTGGGGCACCGAATCGACGCTGTCGATCGACGCGCGCGCCGGCGGCTGCTTCTGCGAGAACGCGGGTGCGCGCCAGGCGCAGCACATGGCGGTGGTGTTCGTCGATCCCGGCAAGACGCTGCGCATGACCGGCGGCCTGGGGCCGCTGCAGGGCATGGGCTTGAGCGGCGCGCTGGAATTCCGGCTCGCGCCTGCCGAAGGCGGCGGAACGCGCATCACGATGTTCTATCGCGCCGGCGGCTACACGCCGGACGATCTGTCGAAGTTCGCGCCGGTGGTCGACAAGGTACAGGCGCAGCAGTTGCGCGGGCTGGCGGATTTCCTCCGCAAGCCGGCGAAGTAGGGCGGACGCACGCGATGGCACAGATGGGTTTCGGATTCGACGATGCGGCGTCCGGCGAAATGCATCGTCTGTTCTTCGCGCTGTGGCCCGACGAGGCGCTGCGTCCGCGCATCGCGCAGGCCGCGGCGTCGATCGTGTCGGAACACGCGCCCGGCGGGCGCGCGCTGAAGCCGGACAAGTACCACGTGACCTTGCAGTTCCTCGGCGATTTCCGCCCGCTGCCGCCGTCGCTGGTCGACTCGGCGAAAGCCGCGGCGGCGGCCGTGCGGTCGCCGGCATTCGAGTTGTCGCTGGACCAGGTCGGAAGCTTCCGCGGCGCGAACGTGTGGTGGCTCGGGTCGCACCGGGCGCCGGATGCGCTGCGGACGCTGTTCGACACGCTTGGCCGATCGCTCGCGCAGCATCGCGTGCCGGTGAAATCGGCGGCGAGTTTCGTCCCGCACCTGACCGTGCAGCGCGACGTGCGCCGGCACATCCCGCCTACGCCGGTGCCGGCCCTGGCGTGGCCGGTGCGCGAGTTCGTGCTGATCGACAGCCAGCCCGGACGCGGCACGCCGTACGAAGTGATCGGACGCTGGCCGCTGTCGGCGGGCGATCAGTGACGCAGCGCGATGTCCGGCCAGCGGTCGATGCTGCCGTCCTCGCGCACGGCGACGAAATCGTGCGCGGTGGCGAACAGCACCGGCAGCGGATGCTCCAGCGGCGTGCGCACGAAGGCCAGCCGCCATCCGCACCGTTCGCAGGCCTGCAGCATGGTGCGCTGCGCGATCGTCAGTCCCATGCGCCGCTGCACGCGGATTCCGGTGGTCGGCGTTCGTCGTTCGACAGTCGCCATGATCGTCCCCGTTTTCGCCCTCATTCCATCCAACGTGTCGCCGCGGCGTAATCGGACGCGACGCACGCTCCAGGAGGTCCGCATGCCCACCGTCGATCCGCGTATCGATGCCTACATCGCGAAGTCGGCGGCGTTCGCGCAGCCGCTGCTCGCGTACGTGCGCGAGGTGGTGCACGGCGCGTGTCCGGAGGTCGAGGAAACCCTGAAATGGGGCATGCCCAGTTTCACCTGGCGCGGAAAGATCCTGTGCGGCATTGCGGCGTTCAAGCAGCACGTCACGCTGTGGTTCTGGGAGGGGCGGGCGGTCGTCGGCGACGAGGCCAGCCGCGAGGCGATGGGCCAGTTCGGGCGCATCACGAAGCAGTCCGAGTTGCCCGGCAAACGCGAGCTCGCCGGTTTCGTGAAGCAGGCGATGGCGCGCGTGGAGGCTGGCGCTGCGCCGCCGGCGAAGAAGAAGCCCGCGCCGAAGCCGGCCTTGGATGTTCCCGACGACCTGTCCGCCGCGCTGCGCCGGAACGCGAAGGCGCGTGCCACGTTCGACGGGTTCGCACCGGGGTATCGGCGCGATTACATCGAGTGGATCGTGGACGCCAAGCGCGAGGACACGCGGCAGCGCCGCATCGCGCAGGCCGTGGAGTGGCTCGCGGAAGGGAAGACGCGAAACTGGAAGTACATGAAGTAGGGGCGCGGTCCTACGTCGCAGGTAGCCCGGGTGCGCTTCGCTTATCCGGGCTACAAGCGCTGTGTTTAGCCCCTCTCCCCCGGGAGAGGGGTTGGGGTGAGGGTCGGGGCGTGCGATGCGTCGGCGACGGCGGTGCTGGTGACCGAGCCACGCCCGGAAGAGCCCCGGGTGCGCTTCGCTTACCCGGGCTACAAGAGCTGCGTTAGCCCCTCTCCCCGGGAGAGGGGTTGGGGTGAGGGGCGGGACGTGCGATGCGTCGACGATGGCCGTACTCGTCCGAGCCACGCCCCGAACGCCCCCGGGTGCGCTTCGCTTACCCGGGCTACACAAGCGGCGCGGGCGCTGCCTTCACACGCTCCGCAACGGCTCCACCACCGCGGCCCAAGCGAGCGCCGCGTCGTGTTCGTCGGGTTCGAACGCGCGGATGTCGGTGTTCGGGAAGAAACGCCCGGCGAACTGCGATACCTCCGCCATCCAGCGCTTGTCGGTGACGATCGCGCCGCGTGCGAAGCGGCCGTACTCGCCGAACTTGGCGACGAGGTAGCGCAGGTCCTTCGCCAGCGCTTCCGGCGTGAGGCCGGTGAAACCGGTCATGTCGCAATAGATCCCGATGCGTTCGTGCAGGCGCAGGCGCGCTTCGATGTCGGCGATGCAGCGGTCGTAATCGGCGCCATCCAGCGTGCCGCTGAAGCGGTACGCGCCGACGTGCGAGGGCGAGGGCAGGATGTCGATCATGGCGTCGTCCGCGGTGAACCTTCCGCCAGCGTGGGTCGCGCGGGGTTCAGGGCGCGTCAAGAGGCGAGGTTCCGGCTCAAGGCTTCCCGGCGAGGAAGGCCCCGCAGCCGTCGTACGTCTTCCCGCCTGCGCGCAGTTGCGCGGTGATGTCGAACGTCGTGCCGGCGTCGTCCTGGCACGCCTTGCGCTCGACGATCAGCTCCACCTGCGTGCCGTTCGCGCTCTTGCCGGTCCAGCCATCGCCCTGCGCGCGCGCCCGCACGCTGGCGATGTCCAGCTTGCGCGAGCCGAAATCGAGCTGCGCGTGCAGCGGCGGGGCGTCGCCCGAACCCACCTCCACCAGCCAGCCCGGTTCGTTGCCGACGGCGCGGAACGCGACGCCGCGCGAGCGTGCGTCGTCCCATGGCGAGGCCAGGTTCGTGCGCGTGCATTCGTGCTTCTCGCCGTCGAGCGTGAGCGTGCCGCTGTCGCCTTTCGTCCAGAACTCGTTCCCGGCGTCGTCGGCGTAGCGCGCACCGGAGCCGGACGTCGCCAGCGGCAGCACGCGGCTGCGCCCGCCGTAGGTGAGCGTCACGTTGTTCGCGACGTTGTCGAACGCCGCGCCGACGCGCAGGTCGCCGCATTGCCAGTTCGTCGGCAGCGGGGACGCGGTCGCTGCATTCCCGGCGCCGACGTGCACCATCGCGATCTCCACCGGCACGTTGGCCGACGGATCCACCGGCACGCGCGTGTCGCTGACGAACATCGGCGCGCCATCCGGCCCCGCGAGCGTCGCGTGCAGCCCGTACTGCCCGTTCGGGCGCAGCTTCGCCGGGTCGAAGGGCAGCGTGAAGGCGATGGGCGGACCGCCCACCTTCGGGATGGTGACGTCGGCGAGGATCGCTTTCGGCGTATCGGCCAACAGGTTGTCGAGCAGCTGCACGCGCAGCGTCGACCCCGGCGGCGGCAGGATCCGCTCGCGGTAGGTCGCGGTGCCGGTGATGGCGTGCGCGCCCTGGGTCATCGACGGCGCGGGCGCCGTCGCGTTGCCCTGCGGCTGGCAGGCGGCGAGCGCCGCCACCGTCATCAGGACCGACGCGATGGCGCCGGGAAGGGAAGTCCGCATCACGGTCATGGCACGTCCTCCGTCATGTGGCGGGAGCGTAGCGGGGCGATCGTTGCAAGCGCGTCAGCGCGGCGCGCGGCTCACGCGCACCACGGGATAGCGGCGGTACTGGGTGTCCCACGACGAATGCCGGCGCGCGAAGAACTCCAGTCGCTGCTGCGGGCTGTCGGCGAAAGCCTGGTCCTCCTTCAGGCGCTGCTCGAAGGCGGCCTTCACCTTCGGGTTCTTCAGCATCTCGCGCGCGACGTCCTCGGCGACGTAGTCCTCCATGTACTCCTTGCGCTCGAAGTAGTTGTTGAATTCGCCCCACGCGACCAGCGCGTCCGGCGCCTGCGGCTCCAGCAGCGCCATCACCAGGCGGGCCTTCGGCTGGGCGATCGGCACGAACAGCGCGCCGGCGCCGATGTCCTGCTTTTCGTCGTTCCACGCGCCTTCCAGCGTGGCGCGCTGGTGGCCTTCGACCGATTGCGCGGTGAGCGTCGCCGTCTCCGCGCGAAACGCCTGCACCGCCGTCTTTCCCATCGGCTTGTCGAGGACGCGATACGTCACGCCGTGCTGGTCGAGCTTCGCGCCGACCCACGCCGCGTGCGCGGCCGGGACGATGTAGCCGGCCTTCGGCGCGTCGACCACGTGCGCCGGCACCAGTTCGTCGCGCATCGGCACCTGCCAGACCTGCGGTCTGGTTTCGTCGTAGCGCGTCATCAGCGCCCCGGATACCTCCGACGGCGTGCGCGTGTATTCGTAGCCGCGGAAGTCGATCGTGCGCACCTTGTCGGTCGCCTTGTAATCCAGCGCGACCGGCTTGCCGCCCAGCAGCTGCGCGCGCACATCGGCGGCGAGCGCGTCCTGGCGCCATTGCGTGCCGTGCTCGGCGATCAGCTCCAGCAGCGAGACGATGGTGTCGTGCGTGACCTTCACCCGGTGCGGGTACTCGCGCCAGGAATGCGTTTCCACCAGCATCGCCAGGCGGTTGCGCAGCTGGAAATACCCGTGCGAGAAGCGCGGCGTGGCGACGCCGTCCTCGAAGCCGGACGAGGGATCGTCGTTCACCACGAACGAGGGATAGAACGGCAGCGGCAACGAACCCTGCTCGGCGAGGTCGGCGATCACGCCATCGCGCAGCGCGGTGCCGGCCTTGCGCAGGTTGTCGTCGCCGCTGTGCACCGGCTCGACCTGGATGGAGACATCGTGCTCGAACTTCGCGCCGTCGGTGACGTGCAGGTCGACATAGGCCAGCGGGTCCCACGCGTTGACCAGGCGCAGCATCGCCTGCATTTCCGGCGTGTCGGCCTTCACGTAGTCGCGGTTGAGGTTGTAGTTCTGCGCGGTGGTGCGCCAGCCCATTTGCTCCGGGCCGCGCTGGTTCGGGCGGTTCCATGCGGCGAAACGCTCGTGGCCGTCGACGTTGAACACCGGCACGAACAGCAGCACCTGCTTTTCCAGCGCGCCGACGGCGGCCTCGCCATCGAGCGCCTGGCGCAGCGCGAGGAAGCCGGCGTCCTTGCCGTCGATCTCGCCGGCGTGGATGCCGCCCTGGATCAGCATCACCGGCAGGCCCTTCGCGCTGGCCTCCTCGGGCGTGAACGCGCCGGCCTTGGACACGATCAGCACCTTCATCGGCCGGCCCTCGGGCGTGGTGCCGAAGTCCTGGCAGCGGACGGCGTCGGGATACCGCGCGGCGAAGGCGTCGCACAGCGCGATCACCTCGTCGTAGCGCCCGGTCTTCGTGAAGCCGCTGCGTTCGGACACGGTGGTCAGCGCGGAGTCGGACGGGGCGGCGACGGCGGGCAGGGCGGTGAGCAGTGCGGCGAGGAGCAGCGTGCGGGTCATCGGGCAGGCGTTCCGGGATCGTGGACGCAGCATGGTACCCAGCCGCGCGGCGAACCCGGGGTGCCATCGGGCAAATTGCTGCCAGCCGCTGTCAGGAGGGCGCCAATGGCCCTGGAGGATCAGGCGAAATTGGCTCCGAGCCGGTTGTGCACGTCGGTCGCCGCGATCGCCGCGTGCCCCGTCGCCACCGAGATCTGGTTGAGCGCGCTGACCACGTCGCCGATGGCGTACAGGCCGTCGACGGAGGTCATCTGGTGCGCGTCGACGATCAACGCGCCGTCCTCGTCGCATTCCGCGCCGGCGCCCACCGCGAGCGACGAGCGCGAGATCAGCCCGAGCATCGGATACACGACGTCGAACGCCCGTGGCGCGCCGTCCAGCGCGAACACGCAGCGTTCGCCATCGAAGACGAGCGAAGTCGGCACCGACGTCAGTTCGATCCCGTCGCGAGCCAGTTGCGCACGCGTGTCGTCGCCGATCTCGTCCGACGACGGCACCAGCGTCACCTTCGCCGAGTACGTGCGCAGGAAGCGCGCGTGCGAGACGTTCTTGTCGGCGGGCCCGTGCACGGCGATGGTGGTGTCGATGGCCTCGTAGGCGTCGCAGATCGGGCACATCCGCACCGCGCCGCACTCGATCGCCTTTTCCATGCCATCGAGCGACGGCGTCACGTCCTCGCAGCCGGTGGCGAGGATGACGTGGCGCGCCAGCAGTTCGGTCTCGCCGTGGCGTATGCGGAAGCCGTCCCCGATGCGGTGCAACGCGGTGACTTCCTCGGGGACGGTCTCCACGTCGAACTTCAGCGCCTGGTCGCGCATGCGCTGCAGCAGTTCCTCGCCGCCGACGCCATGCGGAAAACCCGGGCAGTTGCGGCTCTTCGGAATCCATCCCGCGCGCGTGCAGCCGGTGTCGAACACGCGCACGCTGCGCCGGTAGCGCGCCAGGTACGTGGCGGCCGTCAGCCCGCCCGGGCCGCCGCCGACGACGATGCAGTCCAGCCGTTCGGTCATGCCGTCCTCCGCTTCGGGGTGGGCGCTGCGTCGAGCATCGACTGCAGGCGCAGCGCGTCGGTGACCGCATGGCCGTGCGCGGTGTTGTCGAAGATCGCCCAGCGCGTGCCGCGATGGGTGTCGATCGCGCCGGCGAGCGTGCGCAGGGCATCGTCGTCGTACGCGCTGTAGTACACCCGTGGCCAGCCATGCCAGCGCCAGTACCGCAGGCGCTTGTCGCCACCGGGCTCGCGCGATGCGCCATCGGGAATCGGCGGGTCGGCCGCCACGCGAGCGATCCCGTGCCGCTGCCACAGCGCCTCGGCCGCGGCCGTGAACCAGGACGCATGGCGCGCCTCGCAGGCGATGCCCACGTCGAAGCGGCGCCGCAGCATCGCGAAGAACGTCGACGCGGTGCGCGCTTCGAACGGCAGGCTCGGCGGCAGCTGCACCAGCAGAAGCGCGAGCTTGCGGCCGAGTCCGTCGACCTCGCCTGCGAAACGGTCGAGTTCGCGTGCCGCGCCGCGCAGGCGTGCGTCGTGGGTGATCGTGCGCGGCAGCTTCACGCTGAAGCGGAATCCTGCCGGCACGCTCGCCGCCCAGCGCACGTAGGTATCGCGCCGGTGCGGCTTGTGGAACGAGGAGTTGATCTCCGTCGCGTTGAAGCGCGTGGCGTAGCGCGCCAGCATCGACTCACCCTCGCCGAACTGCGACCGCGTGGCCGAGGGCAGCGACCAGCCGGCGCAGCCGATGTAGACGTTCCTTCGGGGAGCCGGGCGCATGGAGTTCCGTCGCGATGCACATGGCGGGCATCGCACCATCGCGGGCGTCGAGGCGGTGTAACGGGACGGGGGCTTACGTGGCGGGACGGCGTGCGCGGGGCGCGCGGCGCGCCGGCGGGCGTTCGCGTTCGATGTCATCGAGCGCGCGGCGCAGGCGGGCGGTGGCGTCGTTGTCGCGCGGTGGCGGGGCGAGGCCGTCGAGCAGCGAGCGGCCCTCGTCGCTCACCACCTCCATGCGCAGCGCCAGACCATGCGCGCCGAGCACCGGGGCGAGCTCGTCGGCACGGCGGCGCAGGTCGGCCATCGTGTTGCGCCAGGCGATCTCGCAGATGCGCCGGCGCGCCGAGAAACTGAAGGCGTTGGTGAAGAACAGCTCGGCGTCGCCCGCGTTGGGTTCGAAGATGAGCTGGTCGATGTTCGGATACTGCTGCGCGTAGCGCGCCAGCCCGACCTGCATGCGCGATTGCAGCAGCGTGCGGAAGGTCTGCGACAGCACCGCCGGCAGGCCGGCCGCGGCGAGGCTGCGCTCGTGGCTCACCGGCCGGCCGCCATCGTCCTGCGTGAACGGCACCAGCGGATTGAGGCCGATCATCAGGTCGACGTCGCGATCGAGCAGCACCGAGGCGTGCATCGTCCTGCGCAGCGCGCCGTCGACGAAGTGCCGTCCGCCGATTTCCACCGGCGGGTAGAGGCCGGGCAGGGCGGCGCTGGCCTGCACGGCGACGGAGATCGGCACGCCGTCCCAGCCTGGCGTGCCGAACTTGACCGCCTCGCCGCTGTCGAGGTCGACCGCCACCACGCACAGGTTCGCGTCGAGATCGCGGAAGTCGTTGCTGCGGCCCCGGCGCGAGAAGACGTCCTGCAGGAAGCGCTCGACCTGCGAGTTGTCGAACAGCCCGGTCGGCACCAGCGCGCCGAAATGCATCAGCAGGTCCGACCAGCGCGCCTCGTTGCGCGAGAACAGCAGCTCCTGCCACCAGGTCGCCGCGAGCTTCGGAAGCCGCGCGGCGCTGCGCAGGTATTCGAAGATCGCCGGGCGCAGGAAGGTCTCGGGACGGAACTGCACGTCCGCGCTGTCGCCGGTGATGAAGATGCGGCACATCTCGGCGGTATCGATGCGGTTGGCGAGCCCGGCCGCGAGGAACGCGCCGCTGCTCACGCCCACGTAGCCGTCCAGGCGGGTGAGGTCCAAGCCGTCGATGGCCTCATCGAGCGCACGCAGCGCGCCGAGTTCGTACATCCCGCCGATGGGCCCGCCGCCGGCGATCGCCAGCCCGATGCGGGGCGGGCGGCCGGTGGTGCGCGCGCGTTGCCGGGCGGAGTGGAGTGACAGCATGCGGGCACGGGCGGCGAGGTTGGACCGAGTGTAGCCGCCCCGCAGCGGGCCGCGTCGTGACGGGTTGCGGCCCTGGCGCCGGGCCCGGATCATCGGCCGGGATGCCGTCGCGCCCCAACCCCGTCCGCCGCCGTTCGCACGATCGTCCTCTGCGGGAGCGGCTCGACCGGCTCCTGCGCGAGCACCAGGCGCTGCACGATCCGGCCGTCGAGCCGCGCAACCGCCTGCCGTGGCTGCCGGAACTGCGCCGCTGGCAGACGCGGCGCCTGGAGGCGAGCTTCGACCGCTTCCTGCGCGACCCCCGGCGCCGGCCCGCCGCGCAGTTCTTCCTGACCGACGTCTACAACGAACGCGACTTCGCCCAGCGCGATGCCGACATCGCCCGCGTCCTGCCGATGATGCAGCGGCTGTTGCCGGAGCACCTGCTGGCAACGGTGGCCGACGCCATCGAACTGGGTCTGCTGACGCACGCGCTGGACCTGCGCATGGCGCATGTGCTGCAGCGCATCGGCGGGTCGCGCCGGCGGCTGGACGCGGCGCTGTACGCGCGCGCCTATCGCCTTGCCGGCCTGCCGCGGCTGCGCGGCTACCAGATCGACCTGATCGCCCGCGTCGGGCTCGGGCTGGGCCATGCGCTGCGGCTGCCGGGCGTGTCGATGCTGCTGCGGCTGTCGCGCGGGCCGGCGCGCGCGGCCGGGCTGTCGCAGTTGCAGGGGTTCCTCGAGCGCGGCTTCGAGGCGTTCGGCCGGCTTGGCGACGCGCGCCACTTCATCGAGGAGATCGAGCAGGACGAACGCGACATCGCGCACCGCCTGTTCGCAGGCGATCCGGATCCGTTCGACGGACTGATCGAGTAGGACGCGGTGAGCGTCAGGTGAAGCGTTCGTCGAGCACGCGGCGGATCTCCGCCTCGATCGGCCCCTTCATCGCGCTGAGCAGGAAGCCGAGCTTGGCCGTCACCTGCAGTTCGCTCGGCGCCAGGTTGATGTGGCCGTCCACGCCGCTGCGGCTGAAGTTGAGCTTGTTGCCGCTCCAGCCGGTAATCATGCCGAAGCGATCGGCCAGCTTGTCGGCCACGTCCTGCACGGCCTGGCGCGCCTGTTCCGGCGGCAGCGAATGCGCGTGGCGGATATCGATGTGCGACATGAGCAGTCTCCCGAAGTGGCCGGTATTGTGCGCGCCGTGCACGATGCATCCAAGTGCGGCGGGCCTCTCCTAGGAGTGGAGACCTTCTGCTAGATTGCGCGAACGTGACTGTCCTCCGCCTGCGCTTCCAGAACCGCGAACATGCCGACCTGCCCCTGGGGCCGGGCGTGCATGCCATTGGCTATGCGCCGTCCGGCGCGTTGGCGCAGGTGGCGGCCGATGCGGCCGTCGCGCAGTTCTGCGTCGACCGGCGCGGCGTGTGGCTGCAGGTGCGCGAAGGCGCGCCCGGCCTGCACGTCAACGGCCGTCCGGTGAAGCGCATGGCGATGCTGCGCGTGGGCGATGCGATTTTCGTCGACGGCGTGGAGCTGGTGCTGCTGGGCGGCGATCCGTTGCCGGCCCCGGCCGATTACGGTTTCAGCGGCGGCACCGATACGCGCATGCTGCTGCGCGGCATCGGCGGCCCGCACCACGGGCGCAGCTTCACCCTCGACGTGCCGCGCGTCGTCGGCCGAGCCGGCGAAAGCGACATCCGCGTCAACGACCCCAGTTTCTCCGACCGCCACGCGCGCCTGGAGGCGCACGCCGATGGCGTGATCCTGCGCGACATGGGCTCGGTCGAAGGCAGCCTGGTCAATGGCCGTCCCGTGCGCCACGCGCTGTTGCAGGCGGGCGACCAGGTGGTGTTCGGAAGCCAGCACCGCTTCGTGGTCGAGGCGCCGATGCAGCGCACCGTGGCGCCCGACGCACCGGCGCCGAAGGCACGTGTACCGGTGGTCGAGGACACGCGCGCCGCGGCGGCGCCGATCAAGCGTTCGGCGCGCCGCATTCCGTGGCTGCTGCTCGCGGCGATCCTGCTGTCGGCGGCGCTCAGCCTGTTGCTGCTTTACGGCGCGCGCTGAGCTTTCGCTTCTTCAGCGCGTTCCACGCGCGCCAACCCAGCAGCACTGCGAGGATCGCGGCGTACAACGCCGGCTCGCGCACGTCGGACTTCACCAGCCACCAGAAGTGCAGTACCGCCAGCACGGCGATCAGGTAGACCAGCTTGTGCAGCCGCGCCCAGTTGCGCCCGAGCCAGCGGATCGCCGCCTGCGTCGAGGTCAGCGCCAGCGGCAGCAGCAGCAACCACGCGGCGAATCCGACGGTGATGTACGGCCGCTTGGCGATCTCCTCGAAGATCTGCGTCCAGTAGCCGCGCAGATCCAGCACCAGGTACGCGGTGAAGTGCAGCGTCGCGTAGGCGAACGCGTACAACCCGAGCATGCGGCGGAAGCGCATCAGCACCGGCTGCCCGGTGATCTGCCGCAGCGGCGTGATCGCCAGCGTGAGCATGAGGAAGCGCAGCGCCCACAGCCCGAGGCGATGCTCGATCTCCGCGACGGGGTCCGCGCCGAGGCCGCCGCTGCCGGTCAGGAATTCCGCGCGGATCTGCCAGGCGAGGATCGCGGCGGGCGTCAGCGCCAGCGCGTGGACGAGGGTTTTGGCGGCGATGAGCGTGCGGGGGGAAGGGGGCATGCGATCGGTGGATGGGCAGGTGTGGGAGTCGTCGTTCCCGCGGAGGCGGGAATCCAGCCTACGGACGGGTCACGCGCGCCGGAGGGCGGAATGTCGTCTGCGGGTTGGATGCCCGCCTGCGCGGGGATGACGGTGTCAGGTCGGGGAGGACGTCAGAGCCGGGGCTCAGAACCACTTCTTCAGATCCAGCCCCGAATACATCCCGGCGACCTGGTCCGCGTAGCCGTTGAACATCCGCGTGGGGATGCGCTCGGCGAACAGCTTGCTCGCCGTGCCCGCGATGCGGCGTTCGGTCTTCTGGCTCCAGCGCGGGTGGTCGACGTTCGGATTGACGTTGGAGAAGAACCCGTACTCGCTCGGCTGCGCCTGGTGCCAGGCGGTTTCCGGCATCTTCTCGACGAAATCGATCGCGACGATCGACTTGATGCTCTTGAAGCCGTACTTCCACGGCACCACCAGCCGCAGCGGCGCGCCGTTCTGCTGCAGCAGCGGCTTGCCGTACAGGCCCGTCGCCAGCAGCGTCAGCGGGTGCATGGCCTCATCGATGCGCAGGCCTTCCCGGTACGGCCAGTCCAGCGACGGCCAGACCACGCCGGGCGTCTGTTTCGGATCGGCGATGGTGGTGAACGCGACGTACTTGGCCTGCGAGGTCGGCTCGAACCGCTTGAGCACGGCCGCCAGCGGCACGCCGAGCCACGGGATCACCATCGACCAGCCTTCCACGCAGCGCAGCCGATACACCCGCTCTTCGGGCTTGAAGCCCTTGAGCAGGTCTTCCATCGACACCTTGCCGGGTTTGGCGCAATGACCGCCGACGGCCACCGTCCACGGGCTGGTGCGCAGGGTGCGTTTGGCCTTCGACGGATCGGCCTTGCCCGTGCCGAACTCGTAGAAGTTGTTGTAGGTGGTGACGTCCTCCAAGCGCGTCAGCGTCTCGGCGGTGCGGAAGCCCGAACGCGCCTGCTCCGGCGTGATCGCCGCTTTCGGCGGAGCGGGCGGCTCGGCCTGGCTGCAGCCGGCCAGTGCCATGGCCGGCGCGACCGACATGGCGGCGAGCAGCCGGCGGCGTTCGCGGTAGACCGACTCGTCCGTGATTTCGGCCGCGGGGATCTTCAGGACATCGCGCAGTGACATGTCGGTTCCGGTTTTCGCGTTGTGGGATCGCGGGGAGGGCGAATGCGTGCAGTGCGCGCCCCGTCCCACTATAGAGGGCCGACATGTGCAAAAAGTTGCCTTGGAAACCATGAATCCGCAGGCTGCTGCAGTGCGGCATACTGGGCCGCGCACGCGCGCTCACCCTTCCTTCGCCTCGCTGACCGGAGCTTTCATGTCCCGCGCCTTCAACTTTGCCGCCGGCCCCGCCACCCTTCCCGAGGCGGTGCTGCGCCAGGCGCAGGAGGAAATGCTGGAGTGGAACGGCATCGGCGCATCGATCGTGGAGATCAGCCATCGCGGCGTGGAGTTCATGGAAGTCGCGCGGCAGGCCGAAGCCGACCTGCGCACGCTGATGTCGATTCCGGACGACTACGCGGTGTTGTTCCTCGCTGGCGGTGCAACGCTGCAGCAGGCGTTGATCCCGCTGAACTTCGCCGCCCCGGGGCAGGCCGCCGACTACGTCGTGACCGGCCATTGGGGCAAGACGGCGATCAAGCAGGCGCGCACGTACGTTGATGCGCGCGTGGCCGCCGATGGCGAGCCCGGCGGTTTCCACGACCTGCCACCGCGCGGCGACTGGCGCCTCACGCCCGGTGCGGCGTACGTGCATTACACGGCGAACGAGACCATCCATGGCGTCGAGTTCCGCGGGATTCCCGACGTCGGCGATGCACCGCTGGTCGCGGACTTCAGTTCGTCCATCGCGTCCGAACCGCTGGACGTCTCGCGCTTCGGCGTGATCTACGGCGGCGCGCAGAAGAACCTCGGCCCGGTCGGCGTGACGGTGGTGGTCGTGCGCCGCGACCTGCTCGAACGCGCCGGCCAGCCGCGCGCCGACATCTTCAACTACCGCTCGCACGCCGCTGGCGATTCGATGCTCAACACGCCGCCGACCTGGAACTGGTACCTCGCCGGGCTGGTGTTCAAGTGGATGCTGGCCGAAGGCGGCGTCGAGGAGTTCGCGCGGCGCAACGCGCGCAAATCTGCGCTGCTTTACGGCGCGATCGACCAGTCCGGCGGCTTCTATCGCAACGAGGTCGCGCCCGATGCGCGTTCGCGCATGAACGTGCCGTTCTTCCTGCACGATCCGGCGCTGGATGGCGCGTTCCTGAAGGAGTCCAAGGCGGCGGGGCTGCTCGCGCTGAAGGGCCATCGCGTGCTCGGCGGCATGCGCGCGTCGATCTACAACGCGATGCCGGAAGCGGGCGTCCAGGCGCTGGTGGACTTCATGCGCGATTTCCAGACGCGATACGGATGAGGGGCTTGTTGCCCGGGTAAGGCCCAAGGCCGCCCCCGGGTCAGGCGCCAGATCCCGGGCGCACGTCGCTTGCCCGGGCTACAGAAGCAGAACACGGAACTTTCCCCCATGAAGAAGACCGGCAAGGCCGCACCGAAGAAGCAGGCCGCGAAGACCACGACGAAGAAGCCCGCCGCGGCCAAGACGCCCGATGCGGTGCCGCCCAAGACCGACGCCGCGCCGCTCGACCTCGCCACGCTGCGCGAGCGCATCGACGGCATCGATCGCCACATCCAGGAACTGATCGGCGAGCGCGCGCAGTTCGCCAACCAGGTCGGCAAGGCGAAAGGCAAGCTTGCGGCCGCGGTCGACTATTACCGTCCCGAGCGTGAGGCGCAGGTGCTGCGTCGCGTCGTGGATCGCAATGACGGCCCGCTCAACGACGAAGTGCTGGTGCGGTTGTTCCGCGAGATCATGTCGGCATGTCTCGCGCAGCAGGAGCCGCTGAAGATCGGCTACCTCGGGCCGGAAGGCACGCATTCGCAGCAGGCCGTCTACAAGCATTTCGGCCATTCCATCCACGGCCTGCCGCTGGCGAGCATCGAGGAAGTGTTCCAGGAAGTGGAAGCCGGTCATGCCGATTTCGGCGTCGTGCCGGTGGAGAACTCCACGCAGGGCACGATCCAGTCGACGCTCGACATGTTCCTGACTTCGAAGCTGAAGATCTGCGGCGAAGTCGAACTGCGCGTGCACCAGCACCTGTTGTCGCGCAACGGGCAGATCGAAGGCATCGAGCGCGTGTACTCGCATCCGCAATCGTTCGCGCAATGCAAGGCGTGGCTGCGCCAATACCTGCCGAGGGCCGAGAAGATTCCGGTGTCGAGCAACGCCGAAGCCGCGCGTCGCGCCCGCAGTGCGGACGACTCGGCGGCGATCGCCGGCATCAGCGCGGCGAACGTGTATGGCCTCAAATCCGTCGCCGGGCCGATCGAGGACCGTCCGGACAACACCACGCGTTTCCTCGTGATCGGCCGCGAGCTGTTCCCGCCGTCCGGCAACGACCGCACGTCGCTGATGATTTTCATCAAGGACCAGCCCGGCGCGCTGTACCACGTGCTGGAGCCGTTCGCGAAGCATGGCCTCAGCATGAACCGCATCGAATCGCGCCCCGGCCACACCGGCCTTTGGCAGTACGCGTTCTTCATCGACATCGGCGGCCACGTGCACGAAGAGGCGATGCGTCGCGCGCTCGACGAACTGGCCGATTACGCGCAGGAAGTGAAGGTGCTGGGTTCCTACCCGGTCGCCATCGCATGAACGCCATGCGCGAATCGGACGCCGACGCAGCGCAGGTCGCGCGCGACGAAGCGTGGTTCGCCGCGCGCGCATCGCGCGGTGTGCAGGGCCTGAAGGCCTACGACCCAGGGCACGACCTGGTGGCGTTCCGCCGGACATTCAGCGAGTCGCAACTCGTCGAGCTGGGTTCGAACGAGAATCCGTATGGTCCGTCGCCCGATGCGCGTGCCGCGATCCTGGACCAGCTGCATTCGCTGCATCGCTATCCCGATCCACTCGGCGCCGACCTCAAGCGCGCGCTCGCCGCGAAGCATGGCGTCGAGGCGAAGCAGATCCTGCTGGGCAACGGCTCGCACGAACTGCTGATGCAGCTGGCGCAGGCATTCGCGGGCGCGGACGACGACGTCGTGTTCTCGCGCTACGGCTTCGCTGTGTTCGCGCTGGCGACGCAGGCCGCGGGCGCGACGATGCGCATCGTGCCGGCGCTGCCGGACGATCATCCGACGATGCCGCTGGGTCACGACCTCGACGCGATGGCGGCGGCGATCACCGATCGCACGAAGCTCGTGTACCTCGCCAATCCGAACAATCCGACCGGCACGTGGTTCGGTCGCGACGCGTTCGCCGCGTTCATGGCGAAGGTGCCTGCGCATGTCATCGTGGTGATGGACGAGGCCTACGCCGAGCTGGCCGATGCGCAGGCCGATGCCGCCTCCGCGCTGCCGCTGCTGTCTTCCCATTCGAACCTCGCGCTGACACGTACCTTCAGCAAGGCCTACGGCCTCGCGGGCCTGCGCGTGGGGTACCTGATCGGTGCGCCGGGGCTCGTCGCGGTGATGGAGCGCCTGCGCGAGAGCTTCAACGTCAACGGTCCGGCATTGGCCGCATGCGAAGCAGCGCTGGGCGATACCGCACATCTGCAATGGGCGCGCGAACGCAATGCGGAGCAGCGCGTAGCGCTGGCGGAGGCCTTCGAACGTCGCGGCCTGCGTGTCGCGCCGTCGCAGACGAACTTCGTGCTCGTGCAGTTTGGGCCGCAGACCGCGCACATCGAAGCCGAACTGACCAGGCGCGGTGTCGTGCTGAGGCCGATGGGTGGTTACGGACTGCCGGACTATCTGCGCGTCACCGTCGGCACCGTCGACGAGAATCGCCGACTGCTTGCCGCCATCGACGACGTGCTCGGGCAGGTGCGCGCATGAGCGGCCAGGACACGAGCGCGGCGCAGCACTGGATCGCGCGCGCCGGGCAACCCCTGCGCGGCAGCATCCGCGTGCCGGGCGACAAGTCGGTGTCGCATCGCGCGGTGATGCTCGGCGCGCTCGCCGACGGCATCACGCACGTGCGCGGTTTCCTCGAGGGCGAAGACACGCGCGCAACGGCCCGCGTGTTCGAACAGCTCGGCGTGCGCATCGAAACGCCGAGCGCGAGCGAGCGCATCGTGCATGGCGTCGGCCTGCACGGACTGCGCGCCAGCCCTTCGCCGCTGGACTGCGGCAACGCCGGCACCGGCATGCGCCTGCTCGCCGGCGCGCTCGCGGGGCAGGCGTTCGACAGCACGCTCATCGGCGACGCCTCGCTGTCGAAGCGGCCGATGCGCCGCGTGATCGATCCGCTCTCGTTGATGGGCGCGCGCATCGAGGCGGAGGAGGGCGGTCTGCCGCCGTTGCGCATCCATGGCGCGCAGGCGCTGGTCGGTATCGACTACACGCTGCCGGTCGCCAGCGCGCAGGTGAAATCCGCGCTGCTGCTCGCCGGTCTCTACGCGAAGGGCGACACGGTGGTGCGCGAGCCGCATCCCACGCGCGATTACACCGAGCGCATGCTCGCCGCGTTCGGCTGGCCGATCGAGTTCTCGCCCGGTTACGCCAAGCTCGCCGGCGGCGGTCGCCTGCGCGCGACGGACGTCAACGTGCCGGCCGACTTCTCGTCGGCGGCGTTCTTCCTCGTCGCCGCGAGCATCGTGCCGGGCTCGGAGCTGCGCTTGCAGGCCGTGGGCATGAACCCGCGCCGTACCGGCCTGCTCACCGCGCTTCGCCGCATGGGCGCCGACATCCGCGAGGAGAACGCGACCGAGCAGGGCGGCGAGCCGGTCGCCGATCTGGTTGTGCGCCACGCGCCGCTGCACGGCATCGAAGTGGATGGCGAACTCGCGCCGGACATGATCGACGAGTTCCCCGCGCTGTTCGTCGCCGCCGCGTGCGCGCAGGGCACGACGACCATTCGCGATGCGGCGGAGCTGCGGGTCAAGGAGTCCGACCGCATCGCGACAATGGCGCAGGGCCTGCGGGCGTTGGGGATCGAAGTGGACGAGCATCCCGACGGCGCGACCATCGTGCCGGGGGCGTTGCGTGGCGGCGCCGTCGACAGCCATGGCGACCACCGCATCGCGATGAGTTTCGCGGTGGCCGCGCAGCGGGCGTCGGGCGAGGTGCGCATCGACGATGTCGCCAACGTCGCCACCTCGTTCCCGGGCTTCGATTCGCTGGCCCGTGATAGCGGTATCTGGCTGGCCGCGGGCGCGTGACTTAGACTCACCGCCTGCCGTTTCCCCGCGAATTCCACGAACCAGTGCATCCCGCCACCGACCCCGACGCACGCCAGACTTTCGGCGGTCGAACCCCGATCCTCGCCACCCCGGAGGAGCTGGGCGTGTCGAAGCGGCTTGCATGGATCGCGCTGGCCGGCGTCGCCTTCCAGGCGTTCTTCGCCATCAACGACCTCGGGCGGCACGTCCCGAACATGCATCCGGAGTACGGCACGTTCGTGGCGATGATCGCCATGGCGTTCGCCGGCGCGCGGCCCTGGCGCGAGCTGGCGGCGCATCCGGCGGTGCGCCTGCTCGGCGTGCTCGCGGCATTCCTGATCGTGCATGCGGCGTACATCGCCTGGCTGCTGCCGGAGGTGCGCTGGTCCAACCAGCTCACCGTGGTGGCCAAGCTGCTGCGGCTGGGGTTCCAGACCTGCGTCATCGGCTGGTGGATGTCGGTGAACCCGCGCGCGATTCCCAAGCTGCTCGGCGTGCTGGTCCTCGGCCTGCTGGCGGCCGTGCTGTACCACATGCCCTGGAGCGACATGCCGGGCATCTGGGCGGGCGAGATCCGTCCGCGCTTCGGCATCTCGCAGAACCTCAGCGGCATGATCGCCGCCGTCGGCGGATGGCTCACCCTGTGCCTGCTGATCGGCATCTGGCGCGATTACCCCACCGGGCCGCGCCGCACGTGGCTGCTGGTGCTGGCGCTGCTGGCGTTCGCGGGCTGCTTCTGCGTGCTGCTGTTCTCGCAGTCGCGCGGCGCGTGGCTGTCGTTCCTGGTCGCCGTCCCGCTGGCGATCATCGGCTATGCGCTGACGCGGGGACGGCGTCGGCGACCGCTGCCGTGGCAGCCGATCCTGCTGGCGTTGCTGGTCTGCGTGCTGCTGCTGACGGCGGCCCATCGCATCTTCGCGTTGCGCTTCGACGGGGCCGATCAGCTGGTGCCGTCGTGGGTGGAGGCGCTGGTTTCGGACAGAACGGCACCCCGTCCGCACGAGGCACCGGCGACGCTTCCGCCCGCGCCGGCCGCGGCTGACGCCCCGCCGGCCAACGCCGTTGCGCCCACGCCCGCCGCCGATCCACGGGCTCTACCCACTGAGATCGACGGCCTCGACACCGCCATTCCGGGCAACAAGGCGGTCGGCATCCGCATGCTGATCTACCGGATGGGCGTAGAGCGCTTCCAGGAACGGCCGTGGTTCGGCTGGGGGCTGGACACCATTCCGCTCCTGATCGAGCGTGCGCACCTGCCCACCGGCGGCGAGCAGTTCGTGCATCTGCACAACGCCTATCTCGACGCGCTGGTCGGCCTCGGCGTGATCGGCGCGGCGCTGCTGTTCGCCGTGTTCGCCATGCTCATGCGCGAACTCTGGCTGGCCTGGCGCACCGGCATCGTGTCGACCGCCAGCTTCTGGGGGCTCGCCGGGTGCGTGGGCATCGTGCTGATCGCCAACAACTTCGACTCGCTGCTGTGGCGTTTCGAGTACGTCCGTGCGCCGCTCGGCCTGCTGTTCGGCTGCTGCATGGCGTACGGGCTGATCCGCGAACGCCGCGCCCGCGAAGGCTGAGCCTCGTCGCGGGTAACTCGCAGCGCGCCTCAGCGCTGCGCCTGGAACTCGATGGGCACCATCACCGTTCCCGTGGTCGGCTGACCGCCCTGTGTCGCGGGGCGGAAGCGCCAGCGCTTGACCGCGTCCACTGCTGCGCGATCCAGGTAGCGCGAGCCGCTGCCGTTGGCGACCTCGACGCTGCCGGGCACGCCATCCGGGCCGATCTGCGCCCGCACCATGACCGTGCCGCTTTCGCCTCGACGCAGCGACTGGGTCGGATAGCGCGGCGCCGGGGTCTGCCCGGCGATCGGTTCGGGACGCGAAGCGGGCCCGCTCGGCGCCGGCGCGGCGGGCTGCGGCATCGACGGTGGCGGTGCGGCCGGGCGCGTTTCGACCAGCCGCGGGCGTTCTTCCTGGTCCGTCGGCGCCTGCGCCGGCGCCGCGCCCATGCCGCTGGCGTTGTCGCGCCCGGCCGGCAGCGGCGCGGGCAGCGGGTTGTAGGTCGGCGCATCGGCGGTTGGCGGCGTGCCGACGCGGAACAGCGCATCGTCGTCCTTGCGGCCGATCGACAGTACCACCGCGAACAGCACCAGACCGATCACGAAGGCGAGCAGCACCCACAGGAACGAGCGCCCCGCCGGCAGCCAGCGGGCGAAGTCGAAGGCGGGGCGATGCGGCGCGGGAGCGGGTGTCGACATGCGTGAACCGGTAGGGGATCGTTCACCGATTCTGCCCACGCCGGCCCTTCAGGAAGTGAACGTTTCGGCAATCCGTCGCGCTGAACCGCGGTTACACGCGATAATCGCGACTTCGATCACTCGTTCGCCCACGCTCCCATGCTCGATCCCAACCTGCTGCGCCAGAACCCCGCCGAACTCGCCGTCCGCCTGCGCGAGAGCCGGGGCTTCGATCTCGACGCCGCCGCGCTCGAGGCGCTGGAGTCCGAGCGCAAGCAGATCCAGGTGCGTACGCAGGAGCTGCAGAACCTGCGTAACACGCGCTCCAAGGCGATCGGCCAGGCCAAGGCGAGGGGCGAGGACGTCAGCGCGCTGATGGCCGAAGTCGCCGGCTTCGGCGACGAACTCAAGGCGAGCGAGGCGCGGCTGGAGACGATCCGCGGCGAAATCGAAGCCATCGCGCTGACGATGCCGAACCTGCCGCACGAGTCCGTGCCGCAGGGCAATGACGAGAACGACAACGTCGAGCAGCACCGCTGGGGCACGCCGCGCACGTTCGAGTTCCCGGTGAAGGATCACGTCGAACTGGGTGCGCGCAACGGCTGGCTCGACGGCGACACCGCGGCGAAGCTCAGCGGCGCGCGTTTCACCGTGCTGCGCGGACCGCTCGCACGCCTGCATCGCGCGCTTGCGCAGTTCATGCTCGACCTGCACACCGGCGAGCACGGCTACCAGGAAACCAGCGTCCCGCTGCTGGTCAACGCCGACAGCATGCGCGGCACGGGCCAGCTGCCGAAGTTCGAGGACGACCTGTTCGCCACCTCCATCGGCGACGGCGAAACGGCGCACAAGCGTTACCTGATCCCGACCTCGGAAGTGCCGCTGACCAACATCGTGCGCGACGAGATCGTCGAGGCCGACGCGATGCCGATGCGCATGACCGCGCATTCGATGTGCTTCCGCGCCGAGGCCGGCAGCCACGGTCGCGACACGCGCGGCATGATCCGCCAGCACCAGTTCGAGAAGGTCGAACTGGTGACGATCGCCCGGCCGGAAGAGAGCTACGTCGAGCACGAGCGCATGACGCGCTGTGCCGAGGTCGTGCTGGAAAAGCTCGGCCTGCCGTACCGCCGCGTGCTGCTGTGCACCGGCGACATGGGATTCGCGGCGACGAAGACCTTCGACCTGGAAGTCTGGCTGCCGTCGCAGGACACCTATCGCGAGATCTCGTCGTGCTCGAACTGCGAGAGCTTCCAGGCGCGCCGCATGCAGGCGCGCTGGCGCAACCCGGCCACCGGCAAACCGGAGCTGGTGCACACGCTCAATGGTTCGGGCACCGCGGTGGGCCGCGCGTTGATCGCGGTGATGGAGAACTACCAGAACGCCGACGGCTCGATCACGGTGCCGGAGGTGCTGCGGCCGTATATGGGCGGAGTCGAGCGGATCGCCTGACGATGGCTCTTCCCTTCTCCCTTCGGCGACCGAAGGGAGTGCAGAGCTGAGAAGGTGCCCGCAGGGCGGATGAGGGGCAACGAAGCCGTAACGGCGAACCGTCTGTGCCTCACTGCAGTGGTGGTTCGAAGCTACCCCTGCGTTACCCGTCACCCCAACCCCTCTCCCGAGGGGACAGGGGGTCAAAAAAACGGGCCCGCATTGCGGGCCCGTTCGCGTTTACCGGCTCAAGCGGGGAGGGGTGGGCCGGCGCGCGTTGCGCTGGCTGCCGGTCAGGCAGCCTTCGCAAGAGGCGAACGGATGGACGCGTGCGCGGCGGCCAACGCGTCGGCGCGATGCTGCGGCGAGTACGCCACGCCCTCGGCGCGGACGATCTCAAGGTCGGTCACGCCGATGAAACCGAACACCTGGCGCAGGTAGGCCTCCTGGAAGTCCGCCGGGCTCGCATCGCCGTACTGGCCGCCGCGACCGCTGACGATGATCACCTGCTTGCCGCCGGCCAGGCCTTCCGGACCGGCCTCGGTGTAGCGGAACGTGCGACCGGCCACGGCCACGCGGTCGATCCACGCCTTCAGGGTCGACGGGATGCTGAAGTTGTAAAACGGCGCGCCGATCACCACTACATCCGCATCCAGGAACTGCTGGAGCGTGGCTTCGTCCGCCGCGGCCTGGGCCGGATCGGCCTTCGCCAGCGATCGGCCGGTGAGGTGGGGCAGGGGTTCGGCGTCGAGATCGCGGTACTCGACGGTGAGGTCGCCCACGGCGTCCTGCCAGCGCGCCACGACGGCGGCGGTCAGTTCACGGGTGACCGAGTTGGTGCCAAGGGCACTGGTATCCAGGTGCAGGAGCTTCATGATGGGCCTCGAATGGAACAATCGGCGGGATGCCGGTTCGGGGACCAATCTAGGTCGTTGCGGTAATGGAATAAATCTGGTCAACTATCACTAACTGTTCCGGAATTGGAATTATGGCCATGCAGGACCTGAACGACCTCTACTACTTCGCGATGGTCGTGGAGCACGGCGGATTCGCCGCCGCCGAACGCGCCCTCGGCATCCCGAAGTCCCGCCTGAGCCGTCGCATCAGCCAGCTGGAGACGGACCTTGGCGTCCGCCTGCTGCAGCGATCCACGCGCCGCTTCGCCGTTACCGACGTGGGCAACAGCGTCTATCGGCATGCGCAGTCGATGCTGGCCGAGGCGCAGGCCGCGCATGAGGTGGTCGATCGCCTCAGCGCCGAGCCGCGCGGCGTGATCCGCGTCAGCGTGCCGGTCGGGATGGCGCAGCAGCAGATGCCCAAGCTGCTGCCGGAGTTCCTCGCGCGCTTCCCGCAGGTGCGCGTGCAGCTGCTGGTGAGCAACCGCCGCGTCGACATCATCAACGAAGGCATCGACGTCGCCCTGCGCGTGCGTTCCAAGCTCGACGACGACGGCAGCCTGGTGATGCGCAGCTTCGGACAGATCCAGGAGCTGCTGGTCGCCAGCCCCGATTACCTCAAGCGCATGGGCCGCCCGAAGAATCCGGACGAACTGTCCGACCACGTGACCCTCAGCATGAGCGAGGACGACGCCCGTCAGCGCTGGGAGCTTCATGGTCCCGATGGCGACGTGCGCCGCGTGGAGCTCAAGCCGCGCGTGATGGGCTTCGATTTCCCGATGCTGATGCAGCTGGCGCAGCAGGGCGTCGGCATCACGCTGCTGCCGGAAACGATCTGCGCCGAAGCCGTGCGCCGCGGCGAGCTGGAAGTCGTGCTGCCCGACTGGCGCCTGCCGCAGGGCATCTTCCATGCCGTGTTCGCCTCGCGCCGCGGCCTGCTGCCGGCGGTGCGCGTCTTCATCGACTTCATCGCCGAGAAGGCCCCGGGGCTGGTGGAATCCGCGCGCCTGCAGTGCAGCGAGATCAAGGGCAAACCGTGCCCGGAGGACGTGGCGAAGCTTTCTCCCGCCGCGCCGCCCGCACCGGCACCCCGCATCGTGACCGAGGCATGAGAGAATGCGGCCCGCACCACGCGGGCCGCATCGTTTCAGGCGGCCCGCCGATTCCCGTCACGGAATCGCGGTCGCCGCGCAAGGCGGCGTCGAACGCGACAGCCGATACGGAGAGATGGCCGAATTAAGGCATTTGAAATTACCAATTTCATTTAGCGTTCGTTAGCTTGAAGTGCGTCCGCCGATCGGAAGAGTGGCAGAGTGGTCGATTGCAACGGTCTTGAAAACCGTCAGGGAGGAAACTCCCTCGTGGGTTCGAATCCCACCTCTTCCGCCAAATGCGGCCGCGCTACAGTGGCCCGTCGATCATTGTTCGTTTGGTCCGGGCATTGTTCGTTTGGTCCGGGCATTGAGTTCCGCGACTTAAGCATGCCCTAACTGATGCGTCGACGAGGGAGACGGCGATGAGCTTCAGATTCGATTCCCAAGTGTCTGCAGAGGACATCACCGACTGGCAAAGTTAGTCCGTGCCCGGCCGAAGCGGCCGAGGGGTGGGAAAGGTGGATGGAAGCGGGCCTAAGCCGCTAAGACGGCGGCGCGAAGAGGTGCGCTTGCGGGGCGTGATGGCGCGCTTCTGGTTCACGAAGACCGCGATGCGCTCGCCTTCGTCCATGTCCGGCAGCGCCTCGGCGACGAAGGGCAGCGCGCTGGGCGTCAGGATCGCCACCGACTCCGCCAGCACCTTCCACTGGCAGCCGCAGCCGAGCCTGCGGCAGATGAAGTACTGCACACGCACGCACTTCGTGACCGGCGCGGAGGAACGGATGCGGCCCGGCGTATGGCAGGCGGGGCAGGTCATGGTGACGACGCGGGTCATGCCGCCTGCTCCCGCGCCGAGTCTTTCGGGCGTGCGATTGCTGAAAGCTTGCGAAGCGAGGGTGTCCACGATCAGCTTGTGGTGGGAGTTGCTGATCGAATGGTCGAGAACTGGATGATCGCCGATCCCGACGTGTGGCCCGGGCAAACCCTCATGCAATGTGTGGACGGTTGCAATGGCGTATCGGTCGTCAAGAAGTACATGAGAACGTATAACAAGGCAGCTGCAGGTCCTGGTCTCTTGCACAGGTCGCGAGTTAGTGAGATCTGCGCGAGGAGCCCGGCCTTTCGGGCACTCGTAGATAGTCTGGGAGAAGTCGAGTGCTTTTGGCTCACAAGGTAAGGCGTTCCGTGCTGCATCGGAGAGTGTTGCAGGCGGCCGCTTAGCGGCCGCCTGGCAGCGAAGCCCGGTTAGCCGACCTGCCGCCCATACTCGATGTACTTGTTCGCACCCGCAATCGAGGTCAGTAGGATGCGGCGATCGTTCTCCGCAATCGCCAACGCAGCGCGAATAGCGTTCCAGTACGCGACGCGGCCCTGCACCGACTTGTCGCCATTGTCGATGGGGTCCGCTCCCGCGACGCGTTCTGCCAGGTGCGGGTTATTTCTTTCGCGGGCCGTTTCCTTCTCTTCGGAATGCACGCTGTAACCTGTCACACGGTCGCCCTTCGCGGTGTGGAAGGTCGTTAGCTCGATGTCCCAGCCCCCATCTGTCTTCCAGCGCACACGCCCCTTCAAGGTGAAGCCGGCTCTGACTTTTGCGTCTGCGGCGTCCAGCAGGGCAGAGAGTCTCGCGATCTGTGCGTCTGCAACTGCCAGCTGCGCCCCAACCGAGCCCGGTTCGCTCGGATCGATTACGCGTTCGAGGTACGCGATGTAGGTGTTCATCGCCTGCGTGCGGAACGTGATGTGCTGACCCAGCCGCTCGCGGATCCAGTCCTCCATCACCATGGCGAGGCCCACGGTGTGGAAGTGCCCGAACCCGTACGTATCGCTCAGCGTGAACTGGCGGCCGCCGCGCACGAAGGTCGGCAAAATCGCTTCGTATCTGCTCCTCACTTCCTTGTCCAGTTCGGGGTGCTCTACGTCGACGGCATACGTCTCGTAGAAGCTCAGCAGGTCAGCGCTGATGCCGTCCTTCAGGAACGTCGCCAGCTCAGTGCGAACCGCCTGCTGCACGATGACGCCGAGGTTGTTGAGGATCGCCAGGACCTGGTTCAACTGGCTGATGATCTTGGCATTCTGCTTGATGAGAATGCCAAGCATCTTCTTGGTTTCTGCATTGTCGCGTCGCGAGCCGAACAGGCTCTTCAGTTTGATTGCGATATCCAGCGCGCCGTTCGTCACGGCAATAGCTGTCACCGGGTCTACCGCCAGATAGTGCTGGACGAGTTCGGTCTCTTCGATTTCCAACTGGTGCAAGGCTGTCACACATCCCCCTGTGTTCTTCCGCCGTCTGTAAGGCGCATCGCGCGCGGAAGCGGCGCGAATGGGCCGATGCCGCGGGCTTCAAGCCTTCGGCTTCATCCATGAGGTTGTCCCCCAGGGCAACGATAGATGGCCGCACTGCGGTGGGACAAGAGGCTGAGGGCCCGGTTCTCCGACCTGCTGGGAGGCTTTCGGCCAAGAACCGCGCCACGGGGCCGGTGAGCGTTGGACTGCCGCGCTGCGAGCGTGAGATCTGGCCTGCGCCTCGAACCCATGGCGTTGATTTGGTTGGCAGGGTAAGGAGCAGCGACCATGAAGCGTCTAGCGATCTTCTGTGACGGCACGTGGAACCGGGCAGATCAAACGCGTGACGGCCACGCGTGTCCAACGAACGTGCTCCAGCTCGCGATGCGGGTTGCGAAGAATGCCGGCGGGGTCCCCCAGATCACCTACTACGATGAGGGGGTTGGCACGGGAAACCAGCTCGATCGACTCACTGGCGGTGCGTTCGGGAAAGGCCTCGATATGAACCTCTACGAGGCGTATCGGTTCCTGATGTCGAACTACGAAGTAGGCGACGAGATCTTCCTGTTTGGCTTCAGCCGCGGCGCCTACACGGTTCGCAGTCTGGCCGGTCTGATTCGGAAGTGTGGCATTTTGAACCCGCGGTTCCTGAAGCTATATGCCCAGGTCGCCACGATGTACTGCGATGGCGACGGACCGAACGACGAGCGTCCCACCTCCTTCAGGTGCATCCATTCGCTCGCCAAGGCCAATCCGATCCCCGTCCGGATGATCGGCGTCTGGGACACGGTGGGCGCACTCGGCATTCCGGTCCGCGGCATTCGCTGGCTAACGGCTGACAAATACAAATTCCACGACGTCGAGCTGAGTGGAACCGTCGAGTACGCGTGCCAGGCTCTCGCGATCGATGAGCGCCGTGCACCGTTCGAGGCAGCGCGCTGGGCTCCAGTCCCCAAGGCGGGACAGAAGGTGGAACAGGTCTGGTTCGCTGGCGTGCACAGCGACATCGGTGGTGGATATCCGCCGTCCCATAAAACCAAGGGCAGCTTGTCGGACATCTCACTCGGGTGGATGCGCGACAACGCGGTCGCGAACGGACTGCAGATGGATCACGCAGTGGAAGCCGCAAACCCTCTGGAGCCGAATCCGCTGGGCGAAATGCACGATTCGAAGACAGGCCTTTATCGCGTGACTGCGGGTATCGACCGGGCTATAGGCCTTGCCGCATCGAAGACCGAGCAGCCCACCGCTTCGAGCACCACGACGGATCAAACCCAGAAGCTGCATCCATCTGTACGTGCGCGCTGGGACGCCGACCCTTCATACCGACCGCCGAATCTTCAGCGGTACTTTGCGTTGATCAAGGATCCTCGTGCGTACTCGGGCAAGGCGCCGACGGCTCCTCCGGTACGCCCTGGCGCGACCACCTGATCATCCAACGCCAACACGATTGGGATCATCTCGTCGTCGGCCCTTTCCATGTCTGTGTGCGTGGCTCATTTGCGATCCGAACGGTCGGATTTTTCCGTCGGAGGTGTGCCCGCCCCGATATGGGCGAGAAATGCCTCGGGGGATACGTCGCTTCAGGCCTAAACCAAGGTCCGGCGCCGCGAAGCCAGCAAAGAGCGACATGAGGAGGACCCAGGTGACTGCCGTTTGTTACCACCCTCCAGCGTGTCGACCATCAGCAGCCAGACGACACCACCGGCGATTGCAGCTAGTGCAATACGTCCACCGTCAGAGGGACCCATCTCGCTGCAGGCAACTGTTGAGGCTCCCTTGCAGGCAAGTTCCTGAGGTCATCCCGCGTCAACAGCCAGTCCGCCATCGCCCCGAGAACCGCGACGAGCGCGCAGAAAGCCAGCATCGCTCCATCTTGTAGCGCGAAATCGGTGTCATGTCCTTGCCGGACCCACCTCGATCCCTCGTCCCTTCAACATGGTTCGACGACCTTGAAGAACTTGAGTCTGCCGCTGAGCTACTGATTCAGGATAGATCGGCCGTCTCCGACAGTTCTTGGGCAGATCGGACGAGATGACGTGCAGCCCTCACCAGTCCAGGGTGTGGTGCATCAACGCTCCCAAGCTCTGAAGCCGCTCACTGGGATTCCAGATCCAGAGCAGTACCTAGGCCGCTGTCGCCCAGACTGTGCGATGGATGGTGACAGCGGCTGACCGCTTGTAGTCCTGCCGCCGCCGATCGACGCGAACAGCAGGTTCCCGGCCTTGATGGCGAATGCGGCGTCGTGCTGCTTCGCCAGGTGCATGAGCAGGGCGGCAGCGCTTTCGGTATGGTCCAGGTGGTCGACGGCGCACGGCGACGCTCTCGAGCGGGGCGCTCCACCTCCTCGACGTGCCGAAATTGACGTCCCACACGACGGGTTTCCCAACCAGGCTAAGAAGGCTTGACACCACCGGGCCGAGTAAACGTAATCTCGGTGGCATCGGTCAGGGGATTCGGCCGAACCTGGGTCACGCACCAGCGCAATTTTGATCGACTGCCGAAATGATGGGCGGCGTGGTGCGTTGCGATTTCTGGCGAATTCGCCAAGGAGAAGATAAGGGCAAGGACTGCGATTCAATTTCCCACACCTCCGTGAGCACCGGCAACGCCGAGTGTTCAGCACTCGTATGTAATGAGGCGCGCGTAAAACAACCGCGCCTTGGATAGCAAGTCCCGCCGTTGGTGCCGACTTACGCGCACCGCCACTGCAAATAAGGAGATTGTAGCCATGAAGAAGCTTGTCTCGATCGCGCTCCTGCTTACGCTCGGGTTCACTGCAAATGCTGGTGAGACTGGAGGGAGGGTGAATATTGTTTCGCTTCGCCCGTACGTGGGGAAGGTCTATGTGCAAGTCTCTCCAGGAGGGCTCTGTGGTACGGACGTCTTCACTATCGAGCTAGCCAATACCGGCGGAAAAGAGATGTATGCCGCGGCATTGACCGCCCTTTCCGCGGGAAAACAGGTGGAACTCGAGGTCTCCAATGCGACCGGCTGCGCCGGTTGGGGTACGAATCTTCAGTCACTGTTCGTCTACCAATAGCGTCAGCGTTCCAGCCAATCTTAGCGAGGGTACGATGAAAGGATTGATGAGTACGTTGCGCGCAATGAAGGGGCGCGCTTTTAACGCCTTGGTATTAGCTCTTCTCACCTTCTGTGTTGCAGTGCCCGTGAATCAGGCTCGTGCCCAGCTGGCACCGCCGGGATCGATCATTTGCTCATTTTCCGCAGTCCCTTCGGGCTACGTTGTAACCGAGGCGCTGGTCGGCGTGTCGCAATGCACGGGAGGCACTGGATGGAAAGTGCAGCCGCCCTCCGACGGGCTACTCATCTGCGCGAACTCGCCCATGCCATCGCAGCACGTGGTCACTGAGATCGTCGACAACACTTCTGTATGCCGCGGCGTGAAGCGCTGGAAGATTTATGCCGCTCGAACCAACATGTCGATATGCAATGCGACGATCTTTCCGGCGGGATTCGGCGTGACTTCCATCGGGCCAGGATCCGGGTGCGCTGGCATGTATCGCTGGACGATCCGATCGCTAACAGACGGAATCAAGGTCTGCGTCGGTACGCCGCTTGGCCGTGGCTACGCCGCAACTGCGTACACGTCTTCCAGTTCATGCAATGGAGCGGGCGCCTACACACTGCGCATTCCCACGGATAATCAACTGGTGTGCGCTGACACGCTGCCGCCGGAAGGCTTCGTTATCACGGAAACGGTGGGCTCTGTTCCTTGCAACGGCGCTTCCGCTCATCGGATACGGATCCCCCAAAACAACATGGTCATCTGCTCCTACTCGCCTATGCCGGCTGGATGGCAGACACTGGGGCAAGCAGCAACGACGCGATGCGGGACCGCTGCGTACGGATGGCGAATCGGGCCGTTCGGTGCGCCCACCGCAAGCTTCGTGTATGTCGCCGTGGAGCTCTGGGTGAAGTTCCAGGACTTGTCTACAGATAGCGAGGCGATAGTTGCATGGAACTGGACCTTTGGGGATGGCGGTACTTCGACTGCCCAGGATCCGGAACATACTTACGCCAAGTCGGGTTCGTACGACGTCACCTTGCGCGCAACCGATTCATCAGGTCACACGGATCAGACGACCCGCACCGTCGTCGTGACATCTCCGCCCCCTCCTGTGGATATCACTCCGGTCCTTTACCTTCTCCTGAACTAGCGGGCTGTCTAGGTGCAGCACAGAGCAAATATCACACTTCGAGGACTGTGATGAAGACGATCCTTGTGCTCGCCCCTGCTGCTCGCCTCGTTCGGTACAAATGCGACTTCATGTGAGGAAAGCTAATCAACTTGCCCTCTGGTCAAGTGATCTTCGAAACCTCGGCAGCGTGTAACTGGTGTCAGCTTGGCCCGGGATGGTCGGATGCAAAGCGCAACACATACGCAGCGCTCTGACTGATCTGACGAACAAGAAGCCGGTCACGTTCGAGTGGGGCGCCGGCAGTTTCCGGTTGCACGCCCTACAAAGGGCTGAACGAACTTTCGCGGCAGGACGTGATCCTCTAGGAGATTAGCGCAGGCTCTAGTTGCTGGGCGATAGCAATCCCCGGACAAGTGCGGACGGGCTCGGGGTCAGTTCATGTCCCCGAGCCGAGGCTTTAGCAAGATTGTCTCAGAGATTGCGGGAGTCCTTGGGCGTCATGCCAGAGATTCGAGCTCGAGTACGGTCGTGAAACCGCTACCCCGAGCTAGTGAATCACCTTTGACGCCAGCCATGCGTTGCTGCCGGCTGCAAAGCTGAAGCCAAAGAGACTAATCTGCAGTTCCGGGTGCATCGCGGCTCGCCCAAGCGCGATGCTGAGGCTCAGGGTTGCAGCGCCGCGCTGCAACCGCGCCCACTCGGCCTGCGCTGCGTGGCGCGCCTCTGTCTCCGTTGCGAAGGTTTCTGGCAGCCGCTTCGCGTTGCCGCTCTCGCCGCCGCTGCCGATCGGGGCGAACCAGGTGCCCGGCCTTGATGGTGGACACGGCGTCGTGCTGGTTCGCCAGACGCGTGAGGAGGGCGGCGTCGCTCTCGGCCTGGTCAAGGTGGTGGACGGCCGCTCGGTCAGCGCGGGTGAAATGGCTGCGTCAGGCCGTGCTCGCCCGCGAGGGTGGTGAGGATGGCGCCCAGCGTGGTGCTGTCCCAGCCGCGCTCGCGACGGTTGCGCAGCTCGGCGGTGAGGTCGGCGCTGCGCGCGCGGATGGTGATGATGTCGGTAGGGCTGCTCTGCGCGAAAGCACCATGGCATATGGCGTTCAGTTGCAATCGTCGCAGGCGTGCGACTCATTCTGATTGTTCGATGAACAGGCGCCGGCCCAGAGTGAGGTTGAAGAAGGCCTTCTTCAGCTACGAACTCTGACCAACCACAAGGAGCAATCCGATGGACGCAACAGCAAGTAGAAATGGCATGCTCTTAAGAACAGCGTTAACGCTGCTTCTTGTTATTGGAGCAAATGCGGTGCAGGCGCAGGCGCCTACGCCGGCGCCTCCGGCGCAAGTGGTGTATCGGGCGGTGATGGAAGCCCCGGACGTCGTGAAGCAGGATGGCGGGTTTATCCCGCGTGCGCAGCAGGATCTGACGCGCGTACAGGCGGCTGCTGATTACTCGTTGTACAACCACGTGCAAGGGTCTTCGTCCGGCAACAGCAGGCCAAATTCCATATTCGTCAGCACGACATCGAACCTGGGCGTTGCTCAGCGCTGGGTTACCGAGAACTATGGCGGAAACGGGTGGGTCTATGTGATATCGCCTACGCCGAATTTCATCGACGCGGCCGGCACGCTGCGACAGTTCTATAACAGAGGGTCCGAGTATGAGCTTGCTGCGATGGGAAACATCTATTGGCAGCAGATCTATGGTTGGTACCAAATCGATTTCGGTCGCATGGGGCCGCTAATCCTCAATCGCGACTTCGATCGTGCTCGCTATGGGGCCACGCACGACGGCGGCGGTCAGCCACAGCTGGCCGGCTTCCCGCCTGGATTTGCGGCGTGGCGCTTGGATCCTTGGCGTCCTTGGGGAACCTGCGCCGTGTACGATCTTAAGCGTGAGCCATGCCAAGGTCTCGAAAGCCCCGAGCAGGCGGTCCAACGGTATCTATCGGACCAGCTGCCGCGCATGTGAACCAAAGGCGCCAGAAATGGCGCCTTTCTTTTTACTCCGACTCAAGCTTGGCTTGTGAGCGCCGGAACAAGAGGCGTTCAGGAACTCTCCCCTGCTGAGAACGGCGACCCGGCATGCATGTGTCGGCGGAGTGACTCAGCCGACCGCCCTGTCAATCGTCGCTTGGTCCGGCTCGCCATGAACCGAGGACGTCCCGTTGGATGTCCCAGCGCGTGCTTCGTTTGCGTATCGGGTCCGCAGAAATTCATCCGGTGGACGGGTGGTGCGGATCGCCGCCAGTTTGTTGAGAACGTCCGGAACAAAGCGCTCCGCCCACCCGGCGATGAACGCCCAGATCATCAGTTTCGGCGCACGTGCTGGGTCGTCCAGGTTCGCGGGGAACAGCGCGCCCGAGATCACCCCCGCGTTGATCAGGAGCACGAGTACCATTCCGAACACCGCTCCGAGTACCGGGGCTACCCAAAGCGAAGGCTTTCCTTGTTCCAGGCTCATCCATGTCAACAGTGGCTCGTGCCTAGGGTCAACGCGGTACAAGCGGACAGTGGTGCTGACCGCAGCTCCCGACGCGCCTGCTGCCGCTGCCACCAGATAGATGCGCCACTCCCCGGCAAAATTGCTCAGCTGTCGTGGATCGAAGACCTCGAGCAATGCGACGGCTACACAGGCCGTGGCCACAGACAGAAAGATCTTCATTGCGATGTCCGCGCGTAGTGCCTCGACCGAAGGCACCAGGACGTACCGCCGATACATCCGGCTAGCTAATCCCTTTGCTTCGTTCAGAAGATCTGCGCGCTCGTTACTCAGTGACAGGTTCTCGCACAGCGACGTATACGCATCCTTGGTCAGAAGATGCTGGAGAAGTTCACGATAGGCGAGAATACGCAGGCGAAGTTCTTGATCGCTGAGGTATTCCAACATCGCAGCATCGAGCCGATAGAGTTCCCACGCTTCAGCAGTATCCGCGGACAAGTTCTGGAGTTCATGCAGAAGCTCGCGCGGTACACCTTGGCCGTCGACGCCTTTACACGAGCGAAGTTCCTCGAACAGCTGGCGCCAAAGCCGTGGGCATGGCTTTTCGGATGAGTGCAGCATGGATCGCCTCCTTCAAGCTGCGATCGGCTCGAGGTAGCCCGCGTGGCAATAGCCGTCTGCGTAGCCATCGAAGTTGAGGTCGACCGCGACCCATTCGCCGTCGACGCGCATGACCGACACTTGCCGGCCTAATGGCAGGACATCCACCACGTTGAAGTGGACGCCCGGTCCGGACCGTAAGCGCAACCCATGTCTCGCCGCCACGCGGGAATAGGTGCCGGAGGCCCTGTCCGAAGTCCCGTTGCCTGAGTGTGCCTCCGCTGCCTGGATTGCTGGTCGATGCGGAACCTCAGAAGGGACCGGAGGTGCGGCCTGACCGCTACGCTTCCAGCGTTGGATGGACTCTTGCAGATGCTCGGCCCAAGTGGCATCGCCTCCCGACGGATACTCACCTTTCATCAAACCCCGCCAGCTGAGGCCGGGAAATTGAACGTGCGGCGCCTCCCAGCTCAGGCATTCCAGACCCGCTTGTCCGGCTAGCTTGCGTAGGAGCTTCCAGTGAGCGTCCAGCCCCGCGTCGGACGACCATGACCAGACACCGTCGATGAGCAGCACGAAATCCGCCGCGAGGCCGTACTGATGGTATGACTGCCACGCATCAGCATTGGTAACAATTCGGCGACCATCGCCGCGACCTTGGCGGAACAGGTCGCGCTGACGTTCGGGTGAGCGGAACCCCTCGAAGAGTTGGAACGGTGTTTGACTCAGGCCGGAGGCAAGTCGCGACACACGCGCCCTGAAGTCCGGATGCAGATGGGCAATGGAAACGTCCCTGGGCATGTCGCCCTCCTGCGTGCGTGCGTCATCACACATTGAAGGCAACGCCCGTGTCGAACGAGACAGGTCGCCGTTCGTCGGAAACTATGCGCTCCAGTTTTAAGTGCGCACGTGCTGGCCCACAGCAGGCATGACTTCGCTATCTCTTGTTTGTAGCGAGCTCAGCGTTTCAGCCAAGAAACGCGGCCCACGCCTCCATGAGCTCCCGACGTTTTGCGAGCAAATCGCCGCGCCGATATGCCGCTTCCGTTTGTCCTTGATCGTGTGTGCGAGCGCCATTTCGATGACCTCGTTGGGAAAGTGGGTCTTCTCGGCTGCCCAGTCCCTGAAGGTCGAGCGAAAGCCGTGCACAGTGAAGCGATCGACCTTCATCCGGGTCAGCAACTTGTCCATGCCTCCGTTCGACAGGTGTTTGCTGCCGGCGCGGCCACCCGGGAACAGTCCAGCGTCTTCGTTGGGCGGCGCAGGTGTAAGAACGGCTAACGCCGCGTTCGAAAGCGGGACGGTGAACGCCTTTCCGTTCTTCATGCGTTCCGCAGGTACGTACCAGGTCTTGCCCTCAATCTCCCCGCGGGAGGCCTTGGTCACCATGTTTGTGCGAGCCGCGGTCAGGATCAGGAATTCCAACGCTCTCGGAGCGACGCCCACTTCGGCCCGAAGCCGCGTCATGAACGCAGGCGCCTCCACGTATGGCATCGCGGGGAAGTGCTCCACGGAGCGCACCTTCGTCGGCTTGGGCAACAGTTTCGAAAGATGGCCCCGCCAGCGCGCAGGGTTTTCGGCCGAGCGGAGCTTCTTAGCGGCCAATGCATCAAGCCCCGCTTCGATGCGCTGGCGGACGCGAGTCGCCGTTTCGGTCTTGCTGGCCCAGATCGGCCGAAGTACCTGGAGCACATGCTCCGTGTCGATCTGGTCGACAGGGAGTGTGCCGATGTGGGGCTTTGCGTATGCCTGAAGGGTGCTCGTCCACTGCGAGGCATGCTTCGGATTAGCCCAGCCGGGCTTCTGCTCGGCGATGTAGGACGTGGCTGCGTCCCAGAAGGTCGGTACAGCCGCTGTCGCTTCCTGCGCGGCGCGACGCGCCTGTTGCGGATCTCGGCCCGCCATCAGGTCCTGTCGCGCCTCCAGGGCCTTCTGGCGCGCTTGGGCGAGGCCTACGGTGTGAGTTGGACCCAAACCCATGTATCGTTCGATGCCGCCGCGCGTATAGCGGAACGTCCACGACTTGACTCCGGTCTTCGTGACCTGGAGGAACAGGCCGCCGCCGTCGGCATATTTCCCCGGTCGCGCGGCCTGAACCGCCCTCACGGTGAGCCGATTGAGCTGTCTTGCCATCCCCGTCCCGATCCCCGTTTGAGCCCCGGATTGGGGCGAACAGGGGCGGACGCTACCGAACCGCGAAAACCGCTACAAGGCTGAAAAAATAGAGGTTTTCGCTCTCGGACGAACATTGACGAACCGGCGCGGAGGGTGCCTTGACAGACACTCTCTCCGCCACCCACCCGATCTACGCGCCATCCACCAGCGCGGAATTCACGGCGACTTCCACTCGTTGTGGCACAAGTGAAACGAGCAGCGCCATCACGATCACGTCCGCCAGGAGCGACAACGCCATGCCCGACCGCGACAAGGAACTGACCCACGAGCGGATCGCCGCCGACATGGCCGCCTTCAGCAAGGCCGGAGGGCAGGTGGAGATCCTCGGGGTCACGCCATTGCGCCGCAAACCCGAAAAGGCGGTCGCCGCTGCGACGGCCAATCCGGCGAAGAAGGGCGTGCCGGGCGGCTCCAGGACCGGCTGAGCAACGCGCCCGCATCGCCCGTCGACATACTTTCCCCACAAAGCGAGACATCCCTTGGCCAAGCCCAACTACTCATTCGAAAAGCGCCAGCGCGAGATCGCGAAGAAGAAGCAGCAGGACGAAAAGGCCGCGAAGAAGGCCGCTGCACGCGAAGCCAACAAGGCCACGACCAGCGGCCACGACGAGGGCCGCACCCCGCAGGACGGCCAGCAGTAAGCGGCCGCTGCGTTTGCCCGCAGGTGCGCGGCGTCAGCCGCCGATCACATGCACCTGGGGCTTTCCGTCGGTCTGTTCGAAACGGAACCGATACACGAGCGTCACCGCCTGCGGGACGCTCTTGCCGCCATCGCAACTCGCGACGGCGCGCTCCTTGTCCTTCGTGTTGCGGAAGACACAGCGAAGCGCCGGGTCGAACTTCCATGTCCGGGCCGCCGTTTCCGATGCCGCGAGGAATTCCGGCTCGGCGCCCTTCGGGCACATCTCCGACACCGGCGCGCGCGCGACCACCGTGACCGCGCCCTTTTCATCGATACCCACGCGCAGGCACACGATGCGCGGCGGCAGGTTCTGGCCGAGCAGGTGCTGCGGATAGCTGGGATGCGCGTTCTTCGCGTCGTCCAGCGGCATCAGGAACGACTCGTTGTCGGCCAGCACCATGCGGTTGTCCTGCGAGGCGGCCGCGGGTGTCGGCGCCGATGACGCGGTCGCCACGGCCTGCGCGTGCGAGATGCCCGCGATGCCGCATGCCACGGCGGCGGTGCATCCCAGCGTCATCCATCGGGTCATCGGGTTTCTCTCCGGTCGAAAGCGGCCGCGACACGACGGCGCCGCTCCCATGGAGCCGCTACCGGCGTGGGCCGTATACAGCCCAACGCAATGGTCTGTATCCGACCGGCCAGGCAGGTCGCTCGATGGGTTCCGGCGGAGTGGGGGGGGGCACCTCCGAGGCGTAGCCCGGTGCTGAGGTCCGCTTCCGAGCGAGGCACGGCGCGCATGGAGGCGGCTCATGGGAGATCGCCTGTCGCCGTCAGCGCCATTACTCCCGCAGAGCTCGCGGTGCTGAGCCGCGCTGTCGAAGTCGGCTCCATCGTGGGGGCTGAGATTCCGGTTTGTACGACAACCAGGCCGTCACCGGCAGGAACAACGTGGTGGGCCGTTCGGGAGCGCCGCTTCCCGCGGACACCATCCTCAGCGAAGACCCGCGACTTCTCCCGCTGGGCAACAACGGCGGACCGACGCCGGCGCACATGCCGCAGTCCGGCAGCCCGCTGCTCGATCGCGGCAACAACGCGCTGGACCTGCAGTACGACCAGCGCGGACCGGGGTTCCCGCGAACCCATGGTGCATTCGCCGACATCGGCGCGGTCGATCGGCCGAGCCCGAGCCCGTAGCGCCAACCACTGCGTCCGCAGGCGAGCAAGCAACTCGCCGTTTGCGGGCTCCATGTCGCTTCGCCCATTCGTGGCGATGGTTGGCTGCGCGGCGCCACCGGCCGACTCGGTGCAGGCTCGACTCGCCGGACGAGGCGCTTCAGATCGCCGACAGCCAGAACGCTCGACGTTCACGCCACGCCGAAAAGCCTCCAAGCAGCATGCAGGCGTATCCGTTTCCAAAGTGATTCGATGAAGCAGCTTTCGATGAAGCCGGTCCTGCATGCCGCGCTGTTGCTCGCGCTCTCCGCCCCGATCTGCGCATTCGCGCAAGGCCCGCAGAACGATGCCTCGCCGCTGCTGCGCGCCAACGACGCCCAGCCCGCCGGCGATCTGAAGGACGATGCCAACGCCGCCGCGCGGCTGCGCGCACAAGTGCTGCTCGATCGCGCGCATTTCGGGCCCGGCGAGATCGACGGTCGCTGGGGCACGAACACCGAGCGCGCCATTGCGGCGTTCCAGCGCAGCCGCGATCTCGACGCGACCGGCGCCATGGACGAAGCGACGTGGCGCGCGCTGACCGTCGATACCTCGCCCGCATTGGTCGAGTACCGCCTCACCGCGCAGGACGTGGCCGGCCCGTATACCGCGATTCCGGACGACATGATGGCCAAGGCGGCGCTGCCGCAGCTTGGGTTCGCGTCGCTGGCCGAGGCGCTGGGCGAGCGCTTCCACGCCAGTCCCGCGCTGATCGCCGCGCTGAACCCTGGCGCCGACCTCACGCGCGAAGGCACCACGCTGTGGGTGCCAAACGTGCAGGCCAACGCGCTGGCGAAAGCGGCGTCGGTGGTGGTCGACAAGTCCGATTCCTCGCTCCTGCTGCGCGACGCGCAGGATCGCGTGTACGCACGTTTTCCCGCGTCGACCGGAAGCGAACACGACCCGCTGCCGATCGGCCGCTGGACCATCAAGGGCGTCGCCCGCGATCCGCACTTCCAGTACAACCCGAAGCTGTTCTGGGACGCCGATCCGGGGCACGCGAAGGCGAAGATCGCGCCGGGCCCGAACAATCCGGTCGGCGTGGTGTGGGTCGATCTGAGCAAGGATCACTACGGCATCCACGGCACGCCGGAGCCGGGGAAAGTCGGCAAGACCGAATCGCATGGTTGCATCCGCCTGACCAACTGGGATGCCGCCGCGGTGGCGGGCGCCGTCGGCCCCGGCACGCCTGCGGTGCTGCAGCAGTGAGGCGGCGATCGACCCACGCATGATCCACCCCATGCCACGGAGGCGCGCATGAGCAAGGCCGCATTGTCGTTCCTCGCCATCGTGCTGCTGGGCGCCAACGTCGCGCTGTTCCACTTCGGGCGCGAGCGTGGCGCTGCACCGCCGGCCGAAGCAGCGACCGCGTCGCTGATGCAGGTCGCGCCGAGCAGCGCTGCACGCGCTGCGGCGCCGGCGTCGTCGATCGATGCGCCATCGCGAACGGAGGTTGCGACGCCCGCATCGCCCGACGTTCCGGCTGCGCCCTCCGCAGCGCGTTCGACGCCCGCGTCTGCACCGGCAATCGACGGCGCGTTGACGATCCCCGTGCAGGGCGTTACGGCCGCGCAGCTGCACGACACCTTCAGCGATGCGCGCGCCCAGGGCCGCGTGCACGAGGCCATCGACATCATGGCGCCGCGCGGCACGCCGGTGATCGCGGTGGCGGACGGCACCGTCGAGAAGCTGTTCACCAGCGTGCCCGGCGGCCTCACCATCTACCAGTTCGAACCCAGTGGCCGCTACGCGTACTACTACGCGCACCTGGACCGCTACGCCGACGGCCTTCGCGAGAAGCAGCCGATCCGGCGCGGCGACGTGATCGGCTACGTCGGCAGCACGGGCAATGCCGATCCGTCGGCGCCGCACCTGCATTTCGCGATCTTCGAACTCGGACCGGAACGCCAGTGGTGGAAGGGCACGGCGCTCAACCCGTACCCCGTGCTCACGCGCGCGCAATAGACGCTTTGACACACGGCAGGCACGGTGCTCGCTGACGCGCACGCTCGCGCTCACGTCATGCGTCGCTCGAACGCACTGCGCTGCGCGCCGTCGATGGAGACGATGCGGTCCTGCCGGATGACGCGTCCGTCGTCCAGTTGCATGTATTCGATGCCGTCCTTCGCGTAGAGGTCGGCGATGCGCGCGTCGACGGCGCGCGGCCGTCCTTCCTCGTCGAGGTAGTGGACGGTGGCGACTTGCCTGCGGGTCGCGGTGGCTTCCAGCACGTCGTGGAATTCGCAGTCGATCGGGATGTAGTGGCGTGACATGGGCTTCTCGCGAAGCTCGCCGGCCGGGACTCGCCCGGCCTGCGAGCCGATCGCATCAACGCAGTTTCACGCCGGGGAAATCCACCGGCACCGCGAAGGCGACGTTGACGTAGTTGGTGAACAGGTTGAGCGCGACGTGCGCGAGGATCTCGACGATCTCCTCGTCGCCGAAGCCGGCGGCGCGAAGCTGCGCGAGATCGGCGTCGTCGATCTGGCCGCGGCCTTCGACCACGCGCAACGCGAAGCGCAACGCGGCGGCGGTCTTCGGATCCTGCGATTGGCCGCCCTGCGCGGCCGTCATTTCCTGACTGCTCGCGCCGGCCTTGCGGCCCAGCGCCGTGTGGGCGGCGAGGCAGTACTCGCAAGCGTTGCGGTTGGCGATGGCGACGGCGATCTGCTCGCCGAGCTTCGGGGGAATCACGCCGCCGCCCAGGGCGCCGAACGAGCCCCACATGCTCTTCAGCGCCGCGGTGGAGTTGGCGACCGCACGGAACATGTTCGGCGTGGCGCCGAAGGCGGAGTGGATCTGGCCGAGGAGGGCCTGGCGTTCGCCGGTGGCGTCCTGGGCATTGACGAGGGGTACGCGGGACATGGCTTGGTTTCCTGTTTGGACCGTCCGGAGTGGCCGGTTGGCGGTCATACTAGGAACCCGTTCGGGACGATTGGTGGCTATGTGTCGCTGAAAGATGGCATTTCGTCCGAGGTTGCAGCGCCGTCTGCCGATGCGGGCGCAGCGCCGATCGACCGCCTGACGCCGGTGCTCGAACGCTTCCGCGTGCAGGCATCGCTGTTCCACTCCGGGCCGCTGTGCGGCCACCAGGTGTTCGACGCCCGGCCGGGCCGCGGCTTCCTGCACGTGCTGCGTCGCGGCGAGATGGACATGCTGCACGGGCAGGGCCCGCGGCAGGCGCGCACGCATCTGTCCGAGCCGACGCTGCTGCTGTTCCCGCGCGCGGTGCACCACGAGTTCATCAACCCGCCGGTGGACGGTTCGGACTTCACCTGCGCGACGCTGGATTTCGACGGCGGCGCGCGCAATCCGATCGTGCAGTCGCTTCCGGACCTGATCGTGTTGCCGCTGGAAAGGATCGACGGCCTCGGCGCCGCGCTGGACCTGCTGTTCGCCGAATCCGACCAGGTGCGCTGCGGTTCGCGCCTGCTGGTCAATCGCCTGTTCGAAATCGTGCTGATCCAGGTGCTGCGTTGGATCATCGACCACCCCGACGAGGCGCACGTGTCGCAAGGCATGATCATGGGGCTGTGCGATCCGCGGCTCGCCAAGGCGCTCATCGCCGTGCACCAGACGCCCGACGCCGACTGGACGCTCGAACGCATGGCGGCCAGCGCGGGCATGTCGCGCAGCGCGTTCGCGGCCGCGTTCAAGGCGGCGACCGGAACCACGCCAGCGGCGTATTCGCTGGACTGGAAACTCAACGTCGCGGCCTCGTTGCTGCGCACGGGGCGGTCGGTGAAACAGGTCGCACTCGACCTGGGATTCGCCGATGCACCGTCGCTGTCGCGCGCGTTCCGCAGACGGACGGGCTCGTCGCCGCGCGAATGGCTCACGCTGCACCAGGGCGCGGCGGGTTGCCCGATCGAACCGTAGCTCAACCAGGGAGAGGCAGGGATGTTGCGATACCTGATTTCGTTCGACGATGGATGGATGAAGATTTCCGACGAGGAGCTGCCGGCGGTGGACGCGGCCACGCGCGCCGTCGTGCGCGAAGCGAAGGCCGCGGGCGTGTGGGTATTCGGCGGCGGTATCCTCGGCCAGCAGGCCGGCATCGTCGCGCCCGACGGCACGGTCTCGAACGGTCCGTGGCCGGAAACCAAGCCGGTGATCGGCGGCTTCTCGATCATCGAAGTCGCCTCGCGCGACGACGCGATGCAATGGGCGGCGAAATTGGCGTCGTCGTGTCGCTGCGCGCAGGAAGTGCGCGAAATCATGTTCGATCCCGAGTCCTGATCGCGGCCGTTGCGGCGGGGGCCGCAACGTCGATCGCCTGCCGGCATCAGGCCGAAAGTCCCGGCGCCTGCTGCCGATATCTCCGGCAAGTGAGGAGGCAGGGCCATGATCGATACCTTTCCCAGCCGGCGCCAGCTGATCGGGGGCGTCGTCGCGATCGCCTCGTTGGCAGTGCTCGGGTCGCTCGCGGTGCGGACGCTGGCGGTCGATGAATGCCGCTCGGCGGTCTCGCACGCGACCACGCCGTACAAGCTCGAACAGGCGCTGCGCAGCACGACGTGCCGCGAAGCGCGCGAGGACGGATTCGCCGCGCCGTGGGTTCCCAGCCGCTAGGCGTGCGCCATCACGAACACGCGCAGCGGATTGCCCGGGTCGGAGAGCAGTTTCATCGTCAGCAGCAGCGACATCGTCACCAGCAGCGGGCGGATGACGCGGCCGCCGACGCGCATCGCCAGGTGCGCGCCGAGCTGGCCGCCGGCGATGCTCGACACCGCCATCAGCAGGCCGACCGTCCACAGCACGTGGCCGCCGACGATCAGCGTGAGCAGCGCGGCAATGTTGCTGGAGAGGTTGAGGAACTTGGTGTGCGCCGTCGCCGACACCAGCCCGAGGCCGAACAGCGCAACCAGCGCGGTGGTGAGGAACGAGCCCGTGCCCGGGCCGAAGAAACCGTCGTAGAACCCGATCGCCGAGACGATCGCCAGCAGCGCGATCGGCCCCATGCGACCCTGGCGGTCTTCCTCGCTGGCCTTGGGCGCGAGCAGGAAGTACACGACCATCAGGATCAGCAGCATCGGGATCAGGCCCGCCAGGAACGCGGGGTTCAACCGCTGCAGCGTCCACGCGCCCAACGCCGAGCCGACGAACGCGCCGATGGCGGGTTTCAGGAAGCGGCGGAAATCGATGCGCCCCTTGCGCGCGAACGCGACCACCGCGCTCGCGGTGCCGAAGCTGCTTTGCAGCTTGTTGGTGGCGATCGCGTTGACCGGCGGAATGCCGGCCGCCATCAGCGCGGGAATGGTGAGCAGCCCGCCGCCGCCGGCGATCGCGTCGATGAGTCCGGCCACGAAGGCGACCGCCATCAGCAGGGCGATCGTGTCGGTGGCCAGTTCCATCGGGGTGTCCGCGCGCGGGTAGGGGCGGGCATTGTACGGGGCGGGTGGCCGTTCGTTTTGCGATCCGTGCTGCGGTCGTGGCAAGGCGGGAAGCTGGATCACTCCGCAACCGTCATTCCCGCGAAGGCGGGAATCCCGCTGTCGATGCGGAGGCTTTGCGGATTGCGTGATGCGACGGGACGCTGGATCCCCGCCTTCGCGGGGATGACGGTTTCGAAAGAGGGGATGACGGCTTCGAAAAAGAGGATGACGGCTTCGAACGAGGGGATGACGGCTTCGAAAAAGAGGATGACGGCTTCGAACGAGGGGACGACGACCTAGCGTCCGTTATAAGGCCCCTCGCCGAACGCGATGTCCCAGCAGAACACCAGCGCGGCGACCATCAGCGCGGCGTGGAAACCGAACGTCAGCAGCATGCCGAGCGTGAGCCGGCCCAGCGGCATGTCGCTGATGCGCGGGCTGCTCCGAAGGAAGAGCGCATGCCAGGCGAGCAGCGAGAGCCCCGTGCCCAGGGCGATGCGCAGCGTGCGGGTGATGCTGCGCGAGATGCGGTGATGCAGCGCTTCGGTCGGCGTTTCGGCGCGGACGTGGAGCACTTCGCAGCCGGCCTCGCCCAGTTGCGCGCGTGCGATGCGGTCGGCGAGCACGGGATCGACGAAGCGCCCGAACACGCGCGTGATCGTTCGCCCGCTCTGCGGATGCCGGTAGGTGACGAAATAACGGGGTGCTTCCACTGACAGCCTCGGCTGTGAAGGACGCTGGCGCGGTGCGCGGACCTGCATCGTCTTAGACGTGGCGAGCGGGCCCGGCCGGACATCCGGTCCGGTTCAGCGGAAATCCCGCGACGGCGACTGCAGCTCGCCCAGCAGTCCGCTCAGGTCGGTCAGATGCGCGGCGATGAGGTGCTCCACGCCGTCCACGCGTTCCCAGCGGCCGCGCACGGCCAGCAGCGTGGAATCCAGCAGCGGCTTGCGCTGGCGCGCGGCGAGGTCGGGCCAGACGATCACGTTGATCATCCCATGCTCGTCTTCCAGCGTGACGAAGATCGTGCCCTTGGCCGTGGCGGGACGCTGGCGCTGCGTGACCAGGCCGGCGACGTGCACGCCGCGCCCATGGCGCGCCTCGCGCAGGTCGCGCGATCCCTTGATGCGTTGCGCGTCCAGCTGCGGCCGCAGCAGCGCCATCGGATGCGACGACAGGCTCAGGCCGGTGGCGCGGTAGTCGGACAGGATTTCCTCCCCGATGCGCGGGGCGGGCAGGTCGAGCCGGTCCTCGTCCGGGCTGCCGGGCAACAGCGGCCGGCGACGTTCGAGCCCGGCTACCGACCAGCGCGCCTGATGACGATGGCCGACGAGGCTCTTGAGCGCATCGGCTTCGGCCAGCGCCTTGCAGGTTTTCTCGTCCAGGCCGGCGCGCTGCCGCAGATCCTGCAGGTCGGTGAATGCACGACGCGCGCGTGCGGCGACGATGGCGTTCGCCGCCGCTTCCGACAGCCCTTTGACTTCGCGCAACCCCAGCCGGATCGCCGGCTGCGTGCGCGCATCGCCGCCGACCAGTGTGCAATCCCAGTCGCTGTGCATCACGTCGACCGGCAGCACGTCCACGGCTTCGCGCATCGCGCGCGCGCGGGCTTGCTCGTCGGCGAACTCGTCGACGGCGCGCTTCGGGGCGCCGCGCCGCGCGTCCTGCACGATCTGGCTGGGCGAATAGAAGCCCATCGGTTGCGAATTCAGCAGCGCGCACGCGAACGCCGCCGGCTCGTGCCGCTTGAGCCAGCAACTCACGTAGACGAGTTTGGCGAACGACGCCGCGTGGCTCTGCGGGAAACCGTAGGAGCCGAAGCCCTTGATCTGATCGAAGATCTGGTCGATGAACTCGGGCTTGTACTGGTTGGCGAGCATGCGCTGGCGAATGAGCTGGCGATGCGGCTCCATGTCGCCGCTGATGCCCCATGCAGCCATCGAACGCCGCAACTTGTCGGCTTCGCCGGGCGAGTAATTCGCCGCGGCGATGACCAGTTCCATCACCTGTTCCTGGAACAGCGGAACGCCCAGCGTGGGCTTGAGGATTTCCTCCAGTTCCGGCGAGGGATACTCCACCGGTTCCTGCTTCATGCGACGCTTGAGGTACGGATGCACCATGCCGCCCTGGATCGGACCGGGCCGTACGATCGCCACTTCGATGACGAGGTCGTAGAACTTCTCGGGTTTCAGGCGCGGCAGCATCGTCATCTGCGCGCGCGATTCGATCTGGAACACGCCCACCGTGTCGGCGCGCTGGATCATCGCGTAGGTGGGCTTGTCGTCGGCGGGGATCGTGGCGATGTCGAGCTTGCGGCCGCGATGTTTCTCCACCAGCGCGATCGCCTTGCGGATGCAGGTCAGCATGCCCAGCGCGAGGCAATCGACCTTCAGCAACTTCATCGTCTCCAGGTCGTCCTTGTCCCACTGGATGATGGTGCGGTCGTCCATCGCCGCGTTTTCCACCGGCACCACGGTGGACAGCGGTGCCTGCGATATCACGAAACCGCCGACATGCTGCGACAGGTGGCGCGGATGGTTCTCCAGCTGCGCGGTGATGGCCAGCACGCGCAGGATCAGCGGGTTGTTGGGGTCGAAGCCGGTTTCGGTGAGGCGCTGTTCCATCTCCGTTCCCGCGTTGCCCCAACCGTAGCAACCGGCGAGCAGTGCGATCTGATCCGGCGGAAGACCGAACGCTTTTGCGACGTCGCGAACGGCGCTCTTGCCGCGATAGCGGATCACCGTCGCGGCCAGCGCCGCACGTTCGCGTCCGTACTTGTTGTAGACGTACTGGAGCACTTCCTCGCGGCGTTCGTGCTCGAAATCCACGTCGATGTCGGGCGGCTCGTCGCGTTCTTCGGAAATGAAGCGCGCCATCAGCAGGCGGCTTTCGTCGGGGTTGACCGCGGTGATCCCCAGCGCGTAACACACCGCCGAATTGGCCGACGAACCGCGACCCTGGCACAGGATCCCGCGTTCGCGCGCATGGCGCACGATGTCCTCGACGGTGAGGAAGAAGGCTTCGTACTGCTTCTTCGCGATCAGCGCCAGTTCGTTCTCGATCTGGTTCTTCACCTTTTCCGATGCGCCCTCGGGCCATCGCTTGCGCATGCCGGCCATCGTCAGCGCGCGCAGGTGCGAGGCCGGCGTTTCGCCTTCGGGGACCAGCTCTTTCGGGTATTGATAGGGCAGTTTTTCGCCGAGATCGAATGCGCAGCGAGCGGCAAGTTTCACCGCGGCGTCGAGCAATGCGTGCGGATGGATGTTGGCGATCGTGCGTCGCGCGCGCAGGTGGCGCTCGCCGTTGCGGAACAGGTGCGCGCCGCACTCGTCCAGCGGCAGGTTATGCCGGATGGCGGTCATCGTGTCCTGCAGCATGCGCTGCCGGCGCGTGGCCATGTGCACGTCGCCGGTTGCGATCGGCGTGATCTGAAGCGATTGCGAGAGCGCGAGCAGCATGCGCAGACGCGCGTCGTCGTCGTCCTCGCGGTGCAGTTCGACGGCCAGGTGAGTGCGGTCGCCGAACAGGGTACGTAGCCACCGACCGGCGTGTTCGTCCGGGTTTTTCCCGGGCGCGTGGTCGGGCAGCCACAGCGCGAACACGCCGGGGTCGCGGCATGCGAACACCGCCTCCACGTCGGCGCGCGCGAGCTTGTAGGTGCCTTTCCCCGCCGCGCGGCGGCCGCGCGTGATGAGTTCGCACAGGCGCGTGTAACCGGCGGGGTTCTCGACCAGCAGGACGAAGCGCGTGCCGTCGGTGAGGCGGAATTCACTGCCGACGATCAGCCGCACGCCGGTCGCGCGGGACGCTTCCAGTCCGCGCACGATGCCGGCGAGCGAGCATTCGTCGGTGATCGCCAATGCCTGGTAGCCGCATTGCCGTGCGCGTTCGAACAGCTGCTCCGCGCTCGCCGCGCCGCGCAGAAAGCTGAAATCGGACAGGCAATGCAGTTCGGCGTACGGCGGCGCGTCGTCGTCGATGTCGTCGTTGGCCGCATGGCGAAGCCGCAGGCCGACCTGCAACGCGCGCGGGATGTGATCGCCCGGCGTTTCGCGATCCACGCCGTCGATGGCGTCGTCCCAGCTCATGCGAACCAGCCGTGCAGCATCCATTCGCCGCGTTTTCCGGGATCGGCGAAAGCCCAGGCGCGCTGGCCCTGCGGGGTTTCCAGCACGTAGTAATCGCGGCGCGCGTCGTCGTCGTCCCACCAGCCGCTTTCCAGGCGTTCCGGGCCGGACACGATGCGCAGGCCGGATTGCCTCAGCGGTACCGGATGCTTGAGCAGCCACGTGGGGCGGGGCGGGCGCACGGGCGCGGGCGTGACGCATGCGGCGTCCTCCTCGGCGCCGGCGGTGCGCCATGCGCGTTCCGGGCGCGGATCGCCGGTGGGCGCGATGCGGTACACCGCATCGTCGCCGAGCCGCGCGCGCAGGCGTTCGCGCAACTGTGGCCACGGCATCGCCTGCGACGGCCGCGTGTCGAACAGGTCGCGCGCGGCCGGTACGAACGGCGGCAACTCGCGCGCGAGAAGGCGCAGCCCGACGACGGGCTTGTCGATCGACGCCTGCTCCAGGCGGTTGCGCGCGATGTCCATCAGCAGCGCGGCGTCGCGTTCGGCGGCAAGCAGGCCCACCTGCACGTCGGTGTGGCTTTTCTCGCGCACGCCGGCCTCGCGCCTGAGCACCTCATGTTCGAGACGGATCACGAAACGCTGCACGCCGCCGTCGCGCGCCGACAGGTACACGGCCAGGTCGTTCACCAGACGCCGCAGCGGGAACAGCAGCGCCTGGTGGCTTTCGACCTCGTAACCCAGCTCGACGCGCGCATCGAAATGATCGGGCGGCTGGTAGCAGTCCAACGGATCGTCGGCGGTGCCGTAGAGGCGATCCAGGTGCTCCAGCAGCGGCAGGCCGAAGCGCCGCCGGATGCCATCGCGGGGCAACTGGCGCAGTTCCTTCAGCGAACGGATGCCCATGCGGTACAGGCGCGTGCCGGCGTCGTCGGGCAACGCGGCGCGGCGAATCGGCACGCGGTCGAGCGTGGGCCCGAGCGCATCGCGATCGGGCAGCGCATAGCCATCGCGCAACCCCGCGAACACCTGCGCGGCGCGCGGCGTCGGCGCCAACGCGATGCGATGCTGGAAACCCAGTGCGTCCAGTTCGCGGCGCAGTTTGGCTTCCAGCTTCGGCCACGGCCCGAACAGGCGGAAGCTCGCGCTGGCTTCCAGCGCGATCGCGCCCCGCCATTGCGCGCTCACCAGCGAACTGTGGCGGTATGCCCACGCGGCGAGGAAACGGTGCGCGCGTGCATCGCGATCGGCATCGTGATCGTGCAGCGCGGCCTGCGCGCACAAGGCGTTGGCGGCGGTCAGGCGCATGCCGGGACGAAGCCCGGCTTCGGCTGCCGGCGCATTCACCGCGTGCAACGTGCGCAACTGCGCGGGACCGGTGACCAGGGCGAGCGGACGCGCGGGATCGTCGACGTCGCGAAGGACGGCGTCGAGCGCCAGATGCGGCAGGCGGATGCAGGCCCAGAGCACGGTGCGGCCTCAGCCCGGCGAAACGGCGTGCGACGGTGGCGCGAATCCTTGCGAGGGAACCTGGCCGCCGCGGCATTTGCGGATGCGCCAGTCGTTTTCGACGCGCTCGATGCGCAGCGCGGCGGGGGAGGGGTTGTCGGCGTGTTTGCTGTCGCGCACGGCGAAGCCGAGGCATTCGCCGGTGTCCGCGGCCACCTGCAGGCGGCGCAGCGCCGGACCGTCGGCATTCGAAGGCCAGCCCAGCACGGCCGAAAACGCCGCGCTGCGCAGGCATTGTTCGAACGCCCATAGCGCGCCCTTCGTGCCGGCCTGCGCGTTCGTGTCGACGATCTCCAGGTAACGCAGATCCACGCCCGCGCGCTGCCACGCCGGCGCGTAGGGACAGAACGGCGGCGCGATCAACGCGACCAGCCGCCCGGCCTGCGTCATGCGCGCGAGGGTCGGCATGAGCAGCGTCAGTTCGCCCACGCCTTCGGCCGGAATCAGCAGCTCGCTCAACGCGCCCTGCGGCCAGCCGCCGTGCGGCAGCAGCGCATCGAGCGTGGCGAAACCGGTGGATTCGCCCAGCGGCGCAGGCGCGGCCTGACGTCCCGCGCGCCAGACGGTACGCGCGGACAGCAACGATTCGAGCGGGACGACCTGGGCGGCCATCAGTCGGTACGCACCAGGCCGCAATACAGCCCTTCGATGGCGAAATCGCAACCCGGCGCGATCTCGATCGGCGGATAGTCGGGATTGCGCGGCAACAACCGGAGGCCGTGCGCGTTGCGCTCCAGCCGCTTGATGGTGATTTCCTCGTCGATGCGCGCGATGACGATCTGCCCGTCGCGCGCATCGCTCGCGCGTTTCACCGCGACCAGATCGCCATCGAAGATGCCTTCCTCGCGCATCGAATCGCCCTGCACGCGCAGCAGGTAATCCGGCACGGTGGCGAACAGCGCGCGGTCGATGCGCAGCTCGCGCTCGATCCCCGCATCGGCGCCGATCGGCGCGCCCGCGGCGACACGACCGAGTACGGCGAGGGTGAGGCGGTCGTCCTCGCGCTGCGGCGTCGACGTCCGCGAGGCGAGACGGATTCCGCGCGCCTGGTTCGGCCGCACCTGCAGATGCCCGGCCTGTTCCAGCCGCCGGACGTGCTTGTGCGCCGCGCAGGCCTGGCGGAAGCCGAATGCATCGGCGATCTGCTGCAGCGTCGGAGGCAGGCCTTCGGCGTCGGTGTGATCCTGGATGAAGGCGAGGATCTGCGCCTGGCGAGCGGTGAGGTCGGACATCGATACGGGCCTGGCTGAGGTAAAAATCTATTTACCTTCGCGGCCGCGGGCAAGCCCGGGCTTGGGCCGATCTAAGCGCGGCGGTGTATCACCGGCTGCGACACTCAGGAATCAAGAGGTTGCGCGACTTTGTTCGAACGCAATCGAGCTGCGAAGTCGGGACGATCACGCCCTTCGACACGGCGATCCTGGCCGGTTGCGTCTCATCGATCGCAGAACAGCGCGTTGACCGCCCCATACGCCATGCGCTCGCCAGGTGCGGCGCGACCGTCCTGCAGGAAGGCGCCGGCGAGGGCGCCCACGTGCGCGAACACGGCTTCGGCGAGGTCCGAGCCCGCGCTGAGGCGGCGCACGCCGAGCGCCTCCAGTTCCTCCAGCGCGGGCAGGCCGGGGCGCAGCATCACGTTGAGCGGCAGGCCGGCGCCGGATGCGATCTCGCGGATCGCACCGGCATCGGTCAGGCCCGGAACAAAGAGGCCGTCGGCGCCGGCGTCGCGGTAACGCGCGGCGCGTTCGAGCACCGCGGCGATGCGCTCGTCCGGTGGCGCGAGGCCGCGCAGGTACACGTCGGTGCGCGCGTTGACGTAGACGTCCAGCCCGCGCGCGGCGAGCGCTTCGCGGATGCGCGACAACTTGGCGCACAGCGCATCCGGCGAACCGCCGCCGTCCTCGAGGTTGATGCCGACCGCGCCGGCGTCCGCCGCGCGCACGACGTTCGTCGCGACGGCGGCCGGATCGTCCGAATAGCCGCCCTCCATGTCGACCGACAGCGGTACGCGGATGACGCGCGCGATGTCTTTCGCCGTATCGAGCAGGCGCTCGATCGGCAGCACATCGCCGTCCACGTAACCGCGTGCCCACGCCACGCCCGCGCTGGTGGTGGCGATGGCCGGCGCGCCGAGACTTTCGATCAGGCGCGCGCTTCCGGCATCCCATGCGTTGGCAAGGCGCAAGACGCCGCGCGTGTGCAGCGTGCGGAAACGTTCGGCGTGTTCGGCATTGCGGGCGTGCATGGTGGGCCTCGATGGTCGGGACGACGCGACGGATGTTCGCAGCGTTCCGGCGGCTTTACCGGCCGCTTTCGGACGTCGTGGTGGACGAAGCGGCCGACATCGCATCCCACTCGCGAAGCGCGCGTTCGACCGCGTCGACACCGCGCACCGCGGCTTGCGCGTCGATCTGGCCGAGCACGTCCTGGTCGGTGTGGATCACGCGCATCACCTTCGCAGGCGTGCGCGGCTTCTTGCCGGCGTAAGCCTCCAGCACCTGCGCGACTTCATCGGCGCCCACCAGCGAGTACGACACCGCCGGCCAGTCGGCGCGCAGGAAGGGCAGGTGATCGGTCGGCGGATACTGCTCGCCCGGCGAGAAACCCAGCCGCAGCGCCTGCGTCGCGGCGCGGCTGCTGTCGACCAGCGCCGTCTGCTTCTGCGCCGGCGCCATCATCCACAGCGTGTCGCCCCAGCCGAACACGTCGAAGTTCACGTACAGCGCCGGCCTGGTGGAACCGTCGGCGACGAACGCCTTGGAACCGAGCAGGCCTTCTTCTTCCAGATCCCAGAAGGCGATGGCGACGCGGTGGTGCTTCAGCGGCTGGCGCTGGAAGCGCTCGGCCAGCGCGAGCACGGCCGCGCTGCCGGAGGCGTTGTCGGTCGCGCCGTGGCCGACCGCGACGCGGTCCGAATGCGCGCCGATCAGCAGCAGCGGCGCATCCGTCGGGCCGGCAACGTTCGCGATGAGGTTCTCGCCGGTCTTGCCGTTGGCTTCGAACGGCGCCTTGCGCCAGTCGAGGTCGAGCGCGTCCAGGCGTGCACCGATGGCGGCGCGGCGCTGTGCGTTTTCACCCGCGTCGCTGATTGCGCGCACGTCGGACAACCATTGCGCGGAAGCGGGCTGCGCGGCTTGCGCACTGGCCGGCGTCGACGGCGCGGCGGCATCGGGCGTGGCGCAGGCAGTGAGAAAAAGGATCGGAAGGGTCGCAACTAACAGTCGGTGCATCGGTGGGGTCCCCCGTTAGAATCCGGTTCAGTGTGCCCCAGCCCCGGGGACTTGGGATGGGCCGAAAGGCCCTCGACGGGCAACGGGCACACGCCATCAAACGGGAGCAGGAATGGAAATCCGGGTTTTCATCATCGACGACCACGCGCTCGTGCGGACGGGGCTGAACCTGATCCTGTCGGGCGAGAACGACATCGACGTGGTCGGCGACGCGGAAAGCGGCGAGGAAGCGTTGCCGCTGATCCGCAAGCTCAAGCCGGACGTGGTGCTGTGCGACCTGCACCTGCCGGGGCTGAGCGGCCTGGAAGTGACCGAGCGCATCATCAAGGGCGAGCAGGGTTCCAAGGTGATCATCGTGTCGGTACTGCAGGACGGACCGATGCCCAAACGCCTGCTGGAAGCCGGTGCGTCCGGTTACGTCGGCAAGGGCGGCGACGCGGCGGAGCTGCTGCGCGCGATCCGCGAAGTCGCGCGCGGCAAGCGTTTCCTCGCCAGCGGCATCGCGCAGAACCTCGCGCTGGCCGGCATCGACGGCGGTGCATCGCCGTTCGACAGCCTGTCGCCGCGCGAGATGGAAATCGCCCTGATGCTGATCCAGGGCCTGCGGCAGGACGTCATCGCCAAGCGCCTGAGCCTGAGCGCGAAGACGGTCAACACGCACAAGGCGCGTCTGTTCGAGAAGCTCGATATCGGCGACAGCATCGCGCTGGCGCGCTTGGCGAGCCGTTACGGGATCATGGATCCGACGCGGGCGATCTGACCGGTCGCTTCGTGACGGGTTGCTGCCAGTCATGCTTCGCGCCGTCGAGCGCGCAGCATTCATCGCGTTGATCGGGCGTCCGTCGACGCCATCCGTGTGCGTTGTCTTGTGACGTCATTCCCGCGCAGGCGGGACTCCATGGTTGCGACGTCACCGCTTTCGTCCATGCGATGCCGGAACGTTGAAACCCGCTGCGCGGCGATCTCGGTTGTTCGTCTTGTTCGTTTCGCCGCCGTCATGCGCTGAGCGGAAAGCATCCCGCAGCGTGTCGACGTCGATATCGCCTTCGCCATAGGCCCAAAACAGAACCGGCCGCCCGAAGGCAGCCGGTTTCGTAGTCTCAGCGATGAAGACCGGGCATCAGACGTGCCCGGATTCCTGCTTGCGATCGCCTTCGTTCTGCGTCGCCTCGTGGACGTGCTCGGCGGCGGCTTCGGCGGGCGAAGGCTCGGTCCCTTCGATGGCGCTCGCGACGTCGTTCGGTGCAGCAGCTTCGTCCGCCTGCGCCTCACCGGCGACCGACGCGTCCACCGGCGCCCCAACCGGCGCGGTCTCGGCGACGGGCGAGCGCGTGTCGTGCGGCAGCGAATCGAACAGGCCGGCGGTACGCGGGACGTCACCGTTGGTGAGCGTCGCGGCCGAGGGCGTCGGCGCCTGCGGGCGCGAGTCGGTCACTTCCGCCTCGGCCTGCTTCGGCGGATGCGCGTCTTCGGCCGGAGCGACGGGCGCCGGATCGATCACCGCCGGTTCCTCGACCTTTTCCGGGGCCGGGACGGGTTCGGGCACCACCACCGGCTGCTCGACGACGACCGTGGGCTCGGCCGGTGCGTCCTTGGACGTGTCCGGTTCCGGGCTCGTGGCGACCGCAGCCGATGGCTCGGTCTTCGGCGCGTCGAACTTCTCGACGACGGCCGTCGTGGCGGCGGCCACCGTCGCCACCGCGGCTTGTGCCGGCGTCGCCACCGGAGCGGGCGCGGCCGGGGCCTGCGTCACGTTCGACGGCGTGGACGGCATGGACGCAGCCGGTTCGTCGTCGAAATCGAACTCCGGCTGCGAACGCTGCGCCGCCGGGGTCGGGGCGGCACCTTCGGCGGCGTGCGTTTCCGGCGCGTCGTCCTCATCGTCGAGGGACGCGTCGTCGTGCTCGTCGTGCAACTGGGCCTCGTCGCTGCCGGCAGCGGCTTCGCCACCACCACGACGACGACGACGGCCGCCGCGACGACCGCGACGACGACGGCTGCCGCCTTCGCCCGCGCCTTCGCCCTGAGCCGCCTCGGCATTGGCGACGGTTTCGCCCGTCTGCACGGAGGCCGGCGTTGCGGCTTCGCTGGCGTCCGAAACGGTAGCCGCGGCCGCGATGACGGCCGGCGCGGCGATTGCGACATCCGCGGCGGTGGTCGCCGGCGTCTCGGTCTTTACGACGTCCTGCTTCGCTTCGGCCTTGACCGGCGCCGGCTTGGGCTCGTTACGCGGCGCACGGGCCTCGGCGGCCAGCGGCTGGGCCTGGCTGCGCTCTTCGGCCTGCGCCTGCTGCTGGGCCTGCTGCTGCTTCGGTTGCTTGGGTTGCTGCTGCTTGCCCTGCTGCGGCTGTTGCTGCTTCTGCTGCTTCTGCTGGGCCTGCTGCTGCGGCTGCTTCTCGCGACGCGGCTCATCGCGACGCGGCTCGTCACGGCGCTGCTCCTCGCGACGCGGCTGCTGCTCGTCGCGACGGCCATCGCGACCCTGCTTGCCGTTGCGGCCGTCGCGGCGCTTGTCGTTGCGATCGCCGCGCTCGTTGCGTCCGCCGCGGTTTTCCTGCGGACGGGCAGCCGGCGTCGGTTCCACCGCGATCGGCGTGCTCGTGCCGCGGAAGAAACGCAGGATGCGCTCGACGACACCGATCGAATGCGTCGGCGTGGCGACCGGAGCGGGCGCGGGGGCGGGCGCCGGGGCGGCGACCTGCTGCTCGCGCGGCTCGCGCAGCGGAGCGGGCTGGGCCGGCTTGACGTTGGTCACCGCCGGGGCGGCCGGGATGTTCAGGTGGGCCTTGGTCAGCGAATGCGTCGGGAGCTTGCGCGGGGTGCCGCGCTGGTAGCTGGGCTTGTTGGATTCCTCGCCCAGTTCGTTCTCGCGGATGCGCGTGACTTCGTAATGCGGGGTGTGCAGCTGCTCGTCGGCGACGATGACGATCGGCGCGTCGTGGCGCTTTTCGATCTCGCTCAGCGCGCGGCGCTTCTCGTTCAGCAGGTAATTGGCGATTTCCGTCGGCGCCTGCACCAGCACCTGGCCGGTGTTTTCCTTCATGGCGTGTTCTTCGGCCAGGCGCAGGATCGACAGCGACAGCGACTCGACGCTGCGCATGCGGCCATGGCCTTCGCAGCGCGGGCAAACCAGCTGGCTGGATTCACCCAGGCTCGGGCGCAGGCGCTGGCGGCTCAGTTCGAGCAGGCCGAAGCGCGAGATGCGGCCGATCTGCACGCGCGCGCGGTCCTGCTTGAGCGCGTGCGCCAGGCGGTTCTCGACCTCGCGCTGGTGCTTGTTGGACGACATGTCGATGAAGTCGATCACCACCAGGCCGCCCAGGTCGCGCAGGCGCATCTGGCGCGCGACTTCCTCGGCCGCCTCCAGGTTGGTGTTGAACGCGGTTTCCTCGATGTCGCCGCCCTTGGTGGCCCGCGCCGAGTTCACGTCGATGGCCGTCAGCGCCTCGGTCTGGTCGATGACCAGCGCGCCGCCGGAGGGCAGGCGGACTTCACGCTCGTAGGCATTCTCGATCTGCGATTCGATCTGGAAGCGGTTGAACAGCGGCGTGTCGTCGGTGTAGTGCTTGAGCTTGCGCAGGTTGTGCGGCATCACCTGTTCGACGAAATCGCGCGCCTCGCCGTACATCTCGGGCGTATCGACGAGGATCTCGCCGATGTCCGGGCGCATGTAGTCGCGCAGGGCGCGGATGATCAGGCGCGATTCCTGGTAGATCAGGAACGGGCCGGGCTTGCTCAGCGCGGCCTCGGCGACGGACTTCCACACCTGCAGCAGGTAGTCGAGGTCCCACTGGAGTTCTTCGGCATCGCGGCCGACGCCGGCGGTGCGGATGATCACGCCCATGTCGTCGGGGATGTTCAGCGCGTCCATGGCGCGCTTGAGCTCGGCGCGATCCTCGCCCTCGATGCGACGCGACACGCCGCCGGCCGTGGGCGAATTGGGCATCAGCACCATGTAGCGGCCGGCGAGCGAGATGAACGTCGTCAGCGCCGCACCCTTGTTGCCGCGTTCTTCCTTGTCGACCTGGACGACGATTTCCTGGCCTTCGCGCAGAAGTTCGCGCAGGCCCGCCTTGTTGTGGTCGACGCCGGCCTGGAAGTAATCGCGGGAGATTTCCTTCAGCGGCAGGAAGCCGTGGCGCTCGGCGCCGTATTCGACGAAGGCAGCTTCCAGGGAGGGTTCGAGCCGGGTGATGCGGCCCTTGTAGATGTTGGACTTCTTCTGTTCCTTGGCCGGCTGTTCGATGTCGATGTCGTACAGGGTCTGGCCGTCGACGATGGCAACGCGCAGTTCTTCCGCCTGCGTCGCGTTGATCAGCATTCGCTTCATTGTTGCGTTCCTCGCGCGCTCCTGCGCGTGGTCGGCGCAGGACGCATGCGTCCTGCAGCCGCGGAACGCCGTGGGGCGTTTCGCCTCTGGATACCGCAAGCCGCGCGCCGGTCGCATTTGGGTGCGGGGCCTGGCGCTGCGGCCTCAAGTTTTCCAGCGCTACGACACCACGGCACGCCGCGGGAGCGCTTAATTGTTTCTTCCGGACAACTAGGGACCGGCGGCACGAGGGCCGCACGGGACGTGTTCATCACGGGCGGTTTGACCCGCTCCGGCAAGGTGGGGTTCCGCCGGGCCATCGCTGCTAACATGGCTGCCCCGGGGGCAGTGGCTAGGCGCGGACCGGAATCGCAGGAAAGGGCTTTCGGCCTCTTGGAGTGCAACTTCCTGCGAAATCAAAACCTTATCTCGCGTCGCGAGTGTAACAGATAACCCCGCAGGATGACCCATTCAGACCCCCACAACCGGCCGGGGAAGACCGGCCCGGCGCCGCGTCCGGCAAACGACGCCGCCCAGGTCCGCACCGTCCGCGTGCCCGACGATCGCGCCGGGCAGCGCCTGGACAACTTCCTGCTGGGCCAGCTGAAGGGCGCCCCGCGCTCGCTGGTCTACAAGATCGTCCGCTCCGGGCAGGTCCGGGTGAACGGCGGGCGCGCCAAGGCCGAGCGCAAGCTCGAGGGGGGCGACGAGGTGCGTATCCCGCCGGTCCGGCTGGGCGAAACCGGGGAGCGGGCGCCGCCGCCGAAGGGTCTGCTGGATGCGCTGGAAGCGGCGATCGTCTTCGAGGACGCCCGCCTGCTCGCGCTCAACAAGCCGTCAGGCCTGGCGAGCCACGGTGGCAGCGGCATCAGCCACGGCGCCATCGAATCGCTGCGTGCGCTGCGACCCGGACAGACGCTGGAGCTCGTGCATCGCCTCGATCGCGACACCTCCGGCCTGCTCGTCGTCGCCAAGAAGCGTTCGGCGCTGACCGAACTGCAGGCGCTGATGCGCGAGGAGGGCGGTATTTCGAAGCGCTACCTCGCGCTGCTGAGCGGCCGGATGCCCGACGGCGTGATGACGGTCGACGCCCCCCTGCACATCGGCCTGCGGCAGGGCGGCGAGCGGCACGTCCAGGTGAATCTGGCCGGCAAGCCCTCGCTGAGCCACTTCAAGGTGCTCGAACGCCGCGGTGGGCAGTCGTATTGCGAAGTGCGCATCGAAACCGGCCGTACTCACCAGATCCGCGTGCACGCCCAGCACATCGGCCACCCGGTGGCGGGCGACGACAAGTACGGCGAGGCCGAGGCCAACAAGCGCCTGCGTGACCAGGCCGGCCTCAAGCGCCTGTTCCTGCACGCCTCGACGCTGGAATTCGCGCTGGATGACGGCCGGACGCCGTACCTCCTCAACGCTCCGCTGGCGCCGGAGCTGATCGACGTGCTCGACCGGCTGGCGTAAGCCGTCAGAACCGCCGGCTGAGAAATGCTCCCGCTTGGCGTATGCTAACGTCAGGCGTTAGCGTTTGCCGCATGGCGATCCAGTCGTTCCGCTGCGAAGACACGCAGGCGCTCTTCGAGGGGCGTCGCGTGCCGCGCTTCGTCCGGATCGAACGGTGGCGCTGCGCAAGCTCGCCATGCTGAACGCCGCCGGCAACCTCGACGACCTCCGAGTGCCGCCCGGGAACCGCTTGGAAGTGCTGCAAGGCGACCGGATCGGTCAATGCAGCATGCGAATCAACGACCGGTTCCGACTCTGCTTCGCATGGACGCCGCGGGGCCCGGCCGATGCGGAAATCGTCGATTACCACTGACACCGCCACTGTCTCGCTCCACCAACGAGGAACGCCATGCGTACGGTTCCCTATCCCCACCCGGGCGAAATACTGAGGGAGGAATTTCTGGAGCCCCTGGAGATCACCGCCTACCGGCTCGCGCGCGATATCGGCGTGCCGCAGACGCGCATCGGCGAGATCCTGGCGGGACGGCGCGGCATTTCGGTCGATACCGCGTTGCGGCTTTCGCGTTACTTCGGGCAATCCGATGCGTTCTGGATCAACCTGCAGCGCGATTACGAGATCGCGGTCGAGCGCGACCTGCACGGTGCGGAAATCGCGAAGATCAAACCCTGGTCGAACCAGGCGGCCTGACGCTCACCCGCCGCGGCGGCGCTTCTCGTCGAGCGCGAAGCACGATTGCGGGCGCTCCACCGGCGGGTTGAAGTTCACCGGCACCTGCAGGCGTGAGGTCTGCGGCTGCCCGCCGCGGGTGGCGGGCTTGAACGTCCAGGTGCGCACGCCTTCCTTCGCGGCCTGGTCCAGTGCGGCCACGCCACTGCTGCGGAAGACGTCGACCGAGCTGGGCTTGCCGTCCACGCCGATGGTCATCGCCAGAATTACCTGGCCGCCGACGTTGTCGCAGGCGAGTTCTTCCGGGTAGCCCGGCGGCGGAGTGTCGACGGCGAGCAGGTCGGTCGTCGGGACCGGCGGAGGCGGCGGCTGCTGTGGCTGGCACGCGGCGATGGCGACCACGAAACCGGCGACAAGCGCGATGCGGATGCGGGGGAAGTCCATGCGGGCGGCCTCGTGCAGGCGTCAGGCGGCGAGGGATTGGGCCTTGGCGGCGCAGATGAAGTCGTTTTCGCTCAGGCCGCCGACGTCATGGGTCGAATACCGCACGACGCAGCGGTCGTAGTGCACGCCGAGGTCCGGGTGGTGGTCCTCGCGATGCGCCACGAACGCCAGCGCGTTAACGAAGGCCATGGTTTCGTAGTAATTGCCGAAGCGGAACGTCCGGGCGATGGCGTGCCCGTCCTCGACCACTTCCCAGCCCGGGATCTGCGGCATCAGCTCGCGCACGCGCGCTTCGCTCAGGCGGTGCTCGGTGCCGCGGCGGGGAATGCAATGGGCCTGGGCGAGGGGAATGAGGTCGTTCACGTAGTGGAGCTCCTTGCGGGAGGGCGACCGACGGACAGGCCGACTGAATGGAACGCATCGTCGGCCATCGCGGGTGACGGCCGCGCCATCTGAATGCGTGGACCCCGCTAGAATAGCGCCATGATCAATATTTCCGAATCCGCCCAGCGTCACTTCCGCAAGCTGATCGAGCGCGAGTCCCTGCCGGGACTTGGCGTCCGCCTTGCCGCGGTGCATGCCGGCACGCCGCGCGCCGACGTGCGGCTGGAGTTCGCCGAACCCGGCGACCTGCAGGGCGACGAATGGGCCGTGGATTGCGAAGGCTTCACCGTGTGGCTCGACGCGGCCAGCGTCAAATACCTCGACGGCGCGCAGATCGACTACGAAACCCAGACCACCGGCGGCCAGCTGCAGATCCGCGCGCCGAAGATCAAGGGCGAGGCGCCGGCCGATTCGGCCTCGCTGGTCGAACGGGTGCACTGGATCGTCGAGCAGGAGATCAACCCGCAGCTCGCCTCGCACCGCGGCCATGTGTCGGTGCAGGAAGTGACCGCCGAAGGCGTGGTCGTGTTGCGCTTCGGTGGCGGTTGCCACGGTTGCGGCATGGCCGACGTGACGCTGAAGCAGGGCATCGAGAAGACCCTGCTGAGCAAGGTGCCCGGCGTGACGGCGGTACGCGATGCCACCGACCACGACACCGGCGACGCACCTTACATCCGCCGCGACTCCGCGGCCTGATCCGGTCGCGGCGACGTAGATGTTCTCCGCCGCCGATCTCATCCACGCACTGCAACGAAGGTTGCAGCTCGTCGCGCCGCACCTGCGTCGCAAGCCGGGTGAGTTCCCGCCCGGCTGGCAGGCGTGGTTCGACGGAATGGCGCAACGCGCCGGCGCGGTGCGTGGCGCGACCGTCGACGCGATCATCGCCGTCTTCCTGCAGCGCCCACTGACCGAGCGCCCGTGCCGATTGCGCGACCTGACGCGCTGGCAGGCGTTCACCACGTTGATGCGCCAGGACTGGTCGCGCGATGCCGACCGCTGGGACAAGTACGACCGCCGTACGCACTGGTTCGCGGCAAGCTTCACGATCTTCTGGCACGTCTTCTTCGGCGCGCTGCTGCTGTACCTGATGTACCTGCGCTTCATGGCCGTCAGCAACGCGCCGCCGCAGGGCGAAGACGTGACGATGATCGAGTACATCGGCACGGGCACGCCGAAGGAACCCGGCGGCGGTGCGGCCGAACCGACACAGCAGCCCGAAGCCACGCAGGCGCCTGCGCAGCCGGCCGCCGCGCAACCCGCGGCGGCCGCGCAGCCCGCGCCGCAACAGGCGCCTTCGGTGCCCGCGCCGCCGTTGCCGACGCCCACGCTCGACGCGCCGCTGCCCGACGTGGCGCAACGCGACGTGCCCGAACCGCAGCTTCCGCCGCCCACGCCGCCGCCGGTGGAGCAGGCCGTGACCGTGAGCGAACCGGTGCCGAACGCGCCGGAAGTGTTCGTGCTGCCGCCAACGCGACGCCAGCCGCCGCAGCCTTCGCTTGCCGTGCCGGAATTGCGCACGCCCGTGCCGCAGGTGCGCGCGACCGACGTCGCCGAGCCCGTGCAGCCGGTTCGACCGGAGATCGCGCCACGCGAACTCGTCGTCCCGTCGATCGAACAACGCACGCGCGAGATCACGGTGCGCGAGATCGCAGCGCCAGTCACGCGCGCGCCAACGCCCACGCTGCCCGAACCCAGCGTACCGACGCCGCAGGTTCGCGCGGCCGAACAGACCGTGCGCACGCGCGATGTACCGACACCGCCCACGCCTGCGCCGTCTGCTTCGTCGCCTACGCCGTCCGCCGCCACCAGCACGGCAACGTCCACCGCACCGTCGGCATCGTCGGCCGCGTCGAATGCAGCGTCGACCGCGCCGTCGAAAGCGCCTGCATCGGCGGCTCCGTCGGCACCAGGTGCCGCTGCACCGTCCGGCACGGCGCCTGCCGCAGCCGGTCGCGGCTCGCAGCCTGCGACGGCGGGGGCGGGGCCGAGTCCGACGCCGTCTCCGGGCACGTGGTCCACGCCGCGCCGCGGCGACGACTGGGGCGAGAGCACGCGCAATGCGCCGGGCGGACAGCGTGGTCTCACGCCGGGCCTTTACAACAGCGACGGCAGCCTGCGCGTGCCCGAACCGACGGGCTCGGCGTCGCCGAACCAGCCCCCGGGCGCGATCACGCAGGAGATCCGCGACCTCGACCGCTCCGGCACGTGGCTCAAGCGCAAGCCGACGGATTTCGAACCGACCTCGTTCGACAAGTACTGGGTGCCCGACGAAACGCTGCTCGCCGAATGGGTGCGCAAGGGCATCCAGAAGGTGACCATCCCGATCCCAGGCACCAACAAGCGCATCGAGTGCGTGGTGTCGATGCTCGGCCTCGGCGGCGGTTGCGGATTGAGCGATCCGAACCTCAACGACCAGCCGGCAGAAGCACGTCCGCCGCCGGACATTCCGTTCAAGCCCGCGCTGCAGGAAGACAACGGCAGTGTGAAGCCGTAAACGACGCACGACGTTGGCGCGCGTTCAGCGCGCCGGCGTGTCGACGTCTCACGCGTTCGTCACGAACCGCGCTGGCGACGCAACGCGCGCAACGCGCAAACCACGACAGAAACAATTTCGCTGGCGGAAAGTTTTCCGCGCGGCGATTCGCGTTGGCGCATCGCTGACGCGTTCGCGCGATGGCACGCGTCTTGCGGCATGTTTTCCACTATCCGTTCGCGAATGCGCGCGTGTGCGCAGACGAAGCACACGCCGCACACGCCATCACTGCATGCATCACCGGCTTGTTACGTCGTGGCTGAACGATGTCGGCATTGTCTTTACATACGACGCGGCACAGTCCGCCTGCGAGCGCTTGCCGCCACGGCGCGCGAGACCTGCAATGCATGCATCGCCCCGCGATGCCGCATACACCCCTACGTCGCATGCATCCACACAGGAGGGTAGTCCAGTGACCGACGAGCGATCGGGAACCGGTGAATTGAAGGCCGTTGCGCAAGACGCGATGCGGCTGGGCGCGCGCGCCCTGGAAACGGGACGTGCTTGGTTGAGTGGAAGGAGAGAAACGATGAACGAACGTGATGCTTCCAGGCGGTACGAAGAGCGTCTGCGCCAGCAACGCCAGGAATCGGGCATGTCGGGCCGGTCCGAATACGGACAGGGCGCGCGTCGCTGGGGTGCGGGCGAGGACTGGGACGACAGCAGCTCCAGCCGCACGCAGGGCCACTACGCGGGCGATTACGAGTCCGGCGGCCGCATGGGACGCCAGCAGTACGGCAGCGGCATGGGCCGCGACGAACAGGACTGGTCGCAGGGGCGCCGCGAATCGCAGCGCTGGGGCGAGCAGGGCACCTACGGTGCGCAGGGCAGCAATGAATACGGCAGCGAGTACGGCCGTGAGCGCGAGTTCAGCGGCCAGTACGGCGACCGCGGCCATGGCGACTACGGCAGCAATCGCGGCTACGGAAGCCAGGGCAGCAGCCAGGGCTACGGCGGCCAGAGCAACCAGGGCTATGGAAGCCAGGGTTACGGTAGCCAGGGCTACCGCTCGCAGCAGCAGGGCGAGGACTACGGCAACCAGGGCCGCAACCGCGCCTATGGCAGCGAGTTCGGCAGCCAGCGTCGCGGCAGCGAGGGCCAGCAGGATTACAGCAACCAGCGCGGCTACGGCACGCAGGCGTACGGGCAGGGCGAACACAGCTCCGGCTCGCACGGCTACGGCAGCGGTCGCGAGTATCGCGGCTACGAAGGTGGCGAGTCCGGCCGTCGTTCGGGCGGGCGCAACTGGGAACGCGGCTACGGCGAAGGCTACGGCCTCTCGTCCGGCTACGCCGACGAACAGGCCTATGGCAGCCAGTACGGCGGCTCCGGCCAGCAGGGTTCGGGTAGCGGCTACATGAGCGGCTACGCCAGCGATACCCAGGGCGCGCAGTCCTTCGGCGCCGGCAATCGCCAGCGCGGCATGTCGGGCAGCCAGTCCAGCCGCAATTACCGCGGCATGGGCCCGCGCTCCTACACGCGTTCCGACGAACGCCTGCTGGAGGACATCAACGAGCGCCTCACCGAGGACGATTACCTCGACGCCACCGAGATCACCGTGCGTTGCGTCAACGGTGTGATCACGCTGGAAGGCACGGTCGCCGAGCGCTGGATGAAGCATCGCGCCGAAGATCTCGCCGATGCGAGCAGCGGCGTGAAGCAGGTCGACAACCGCATCCAGGTGCAGTCGCAATCGCAGTCCCAGTCGCAGCAGTCGCAGCGGTCGGGCGAGTCGACGATGTCGCAGGGACGTTCGTCGTCCTCCTCGCGCCAGGGCGCCAGCGGCACGACGGCCAGCGGCTCGACGTCGGCCAGCAGCGGCACGACGGGCAGCGGTTCCTCGTCCGCGGGGCGCACCGGTAGCGGCGGCGACAACCAGGGAAGCTCGTCGGCGCACTGACGCGGTCGATCACTCCCATCAAAGCAACAGGGCCCGCAGCGATGCGGGCCCTTTCTTTGGTCGATATCGCAAACCAAGCGAGCGCAAGCGCCAAAACCTCACTCGTCGGCGGCATCGCGCGGATCCATCACAAGGTTGCGACAACGACGGCAACCGGCTTCCGCGCGCTTGAGGTGCTCACGCACGCGCTCGGGTTCGGCGCCGTGTTCCAGCATCGCCAGCGCGGTGGAGACCGCCATCGTGATCACGTTGAGCTCGTTGCGAAGCGAATGGCGCCAATGACGATCGGCATCCTCGTCCAGAGGCCCATTCACGCTTCCGCATCCCGCGTGCGCAGACGCGCCAGCTGGTTATGGATCGTGCGCACGCTCACGCCCAACGCGCGCGCCGTGCGGGTGCGGTCGTTGTCGAAGTAGGCGAGCGTGCGGCTCAGCATTTCGTGCTCGATCTCGGCGTAGGTCATGCCCACGGTGAACATCACCGACCCCGGGTCGGCATCGTTGGCGCGCACGCGGCGCGCATTGGGGCGCAGGCGTACGACGCCGTCGTCGCTGCTCAGGAACGCACGCTGCACCGCGCTACGCAATTCGCGCACGTTGCCCGGCCAGGCATGGCGGCGCAACGTGCGATCGGTGCCGTCGGCGAAGCGTTTGCTGGCGCCGTGGCGCACGTTGAGCAGGTCGAGGAAATGCTGCGCAAGCAGCTGCACGTCCTCGCCACGCTCGCGCAGGCTCGGCATCGCGATGGTGAAATCGGCCAGGCGGTAATACAGGTCTTCGCGCAGCGTGCCGGCGTCGACCGCCGCGAACGGATCGCGGTTGGTCGCCGCGACGATGCGCACGTCGACGGGGATGTTCTCCGTGCCGCCCACGCGCGTGACGGTGCCGGTTTCCAGCACGCGCAGCAGGTAAACCTGCAACGCGAGCGGCATCTCCGTGATCTCGTCGAGGAACAGCGTGCCGCCGTGCGCCTGTTCGAAATAGCCGGCGTGGCGCGCATTGGCGCCGGTGAAACTACCGCGCTCGTGGCCGAAGAGGTGGCTGGCGAGCAGTTCGGGCGAGATCGCGCCGGCGTTGACCGCGATGAACGCGCCCTGGCGACCGCTGCGCTGGTGCACGGCGCGCGCGACGAGTTCCTTGCCCGTGCCGCTTTCACCGGTGATCAACACGGAGGCCTCGGAAGGCGCGACGCGCTCGATGTCTTCCATCACCTGGCGCATCGATTCGCAGCCGCCCACCATGCCGAAGCGCACCGGCATGTTGTGCGCGCGGGCATAGGCCGCGGCTGCCTGCGAGAGCAGCGCGTCGAATTGTTCCGGGCACAGCGGCTTGAGCAGGTAGTCGTAGACGGGCCGGGAAACCGCCTGGATCGCCGATTCAACGGAAGGTTGGCCGGTGACGATTACCGCGTGGTCGTGTTCGGGCAGCGCGGGATCGTCCAGCAGGTCCATGCCGTTGCCATCGGGCAACTCCAGGTCGAGCAGCAACAGATCCAGCGGCGGCAGGTGGCTGAACTGCCGGGACTGCTCGATGGAATGCGCCACGTACGGCTGGAACCCGCGCAGGCGCGCGAAGTCGGCCGCGGACGCAGTGAAGTCGCGATCGTCGTCGACGATCAACAAGGATGCCGGCACTGGTTATCTCCCTCTTGAGGCCGTCAGCCTAGACGCCGGCAAGTTAAGAGGCTTTGAAGAATATTCAACGAAGCGGGAAACATCTTCCTTCCGCAACCGCTTTCTTCACGCCCCGCATGCGTCGCGAAGTCGCCTGCGGTGGGCCAACGGTCATGTTCGGGAACATTTTTCACGTTGCCTTCGCGTGGGTACGGCATCGGCTTGCACATGGCACGTAAGTTGCTCCTGCTTGTCTTTGCCAGCGCCGGTGAGGTCGGTTCTGGCGCACCGCGGTTACGACAAAGACAACTGCACGGAGAGAGAGATGATGAACGCCAAGCTGTATTACGGGGAGCATTCGACGGTCGTGGAAGCGGTGGATATCGAGGAGGAAGTGGCCTACTGGATGCGGCATTACCGCAACTACGTTCCGAGGTTCCGCAGCGAGGATTACCTGCCGGCGCTGAAGCTCGGACTGGACGCCTACCTGCGCGGCCACGGCCAGGACTTCGACGACATGGCCGACAACCTCCAGCTTTGTTACGTGCGGGTGCGCGGCAATTCGCGCCTGGACTGGAACGAAGCGCTGCCCGTCGCGATGGCGGCGTGGACCCGGCTTTCGGAGCGCCACGCGCCGCGCACGTTCGAACAGGAGCCGCGCTTCGGGTTCGCGACGATCCGCTGAGGGGAGCGATGCGCCGCACACGGAGGTGCGGCGTGGCAAAGGCCGGCCGCGGGAGCGGAGGGGAAGAATCAGCGCGGTTGGGACGCCTCGAGCAACGCGCGGCCGCGTTCCAGATGCATCGCCATGTGGTCGCGCGTGTTGTTGAGGAAGTTGCGCAGCGGTTCGTCCTGCGCCGCCGGGATCAGGCGCGAATCCAGCATCGACAGCGCCTCGGCGTGACCGTCCACCATCGCCTGGAGCCATGCGCGTTCGTACTGTGCGTGCGGCGTCCCGGCCAGCGCTTCCAGCGTCGCCTTGCCCTTGCCGACGAGCGCGTGCACCTCGGTCGTGGTTTCCGGCTGGATCAGATGGCCCGCCGACGACAGTGCGCGCGCTGCGGCCAGGTTTTCGCTGTGTTCGCGATGGAGCATCTGCGCGTACTCGCGTACCGGCGGGCTGAACTTGCGTCCCTGCGTTTGCTCGACCGCGGCGATCTCGTGCTCGTCGACGGCGGTGACCAGCGCAAGCGACACGCCTGGCGAAGGCGGCGCCGCGGGAGCGGGCGAGGGCGGCGCGGTGTCGGCGCTGGTATGCGTGTCCGAGGCGATCGTGCCCGCGCCGGTGGCGTCGCCGGGCGAGGTCGAAGCGGGCGGCGGGTTTTGCGCCGGGGCGGCGGCGTCGTCGCGCCGACAGCCTGCGGCGGCCATCACCGCGACGACCAGGAGGGTGGGAAGGACGCGCATCGTCAGTGAGGCGTCGCGACGCCGCGCACCAGTTCCTCGGTCGCGCCGTTGTCGGCGCCGTGCGCGAAATCGGCCAGCGACACGAAGCCCACGAGCCGCTTGTCGCGATTGATCACCGGCAGACGGCGAACCTGCAGGTCGGCCATGTTGCGCGCGACATCGTCCACGTCCTGGTCGTCGAAGCAGTAGCGGATTTCCTGCGTCATCACGTCGCGCACGGGTGTGTCGGCGTCGAGGCCGCGCGCCACCGCGCGGATGGCGATGTCGCGATCGGTCACCATGCCGATCAGGCGGTCGCCATCGCCGACGGGCAGGCTGCCCACGTCCATGCGCTGCATGGTTTCGGCGGCCTCGCGGATGCTGCGGTTCGGGGCGGTCAGGAAGACGTCGGTGTTCATGATCTGGGCAACTTTCATGGCTCTGCTCCTGATGGTTGGATCCGGCGGATGCCTTGCGGTCGAAACCCGAACCTTCGCACCGGCGCGATTTCGCTCGCGTGAAGCGCGTGGCGCATCGCGTGAACGCATCTCTACCGGGAGCGCGCCGCCGACGGGCGGGGCGCGCTTGAGTCCGCGCGTGGCCGCATGACAGCATCGCGCCCGTGAACGCACCCGACGCCGACGCCGTCCACCTTCGCGACCTCGCGCGCCTGCGCCGCGTGCGCGACCGCATCGACCGCGAATACGCCAAGCCGCTGGACGTGGAAGCGCTCGCGCAAGGCGTGCACATGTCGGCCGGGCACCTCAGCCGCGAGTTCAAGCGGGCCTACGGCGAATCGCCCTACAGCTACCTGATGACCCGGCGCATCGAGCGCGCCATGGCGCTCCTGCGCCGCGGCGACATGAGCGTGACGCAGGTGTGCTTCGACGTCGGCTGCGCGTCGCTGGGCACGTTCACCACGCGCTTCACCGAACTGGTCGGCATGCCGCCCGGCGCGTACCGGCGCGAGCACGGCGCGGCGGCCGAGGGCATTCCCCCGTGCGTCGCCAAGCAGGTGACGCGGCCGGTCCGGGCCAAATCGATCAGGAATGAAGAAGCGCCGGCCGACGCGACGCCGCAGACTGAACGCGCTGGCTGACACCACGCCCTTCACCCCATCAGGAGACGCACCGCATGGACCTCACCATCCACTCCACCTTCCTGCCGCACAACGATCCCGACGCCGCGCTGGGCTTCTATCGCGACACCCTGGGCTTCGAGGTGCGCAACGACGTCGATTACGGCGGACTGCGCTGGATCACCGTCGGCCCGCCGGGCCAGCCGGAAACCAACATCGTGCTGACGCCGCCGGCGATCACGCCCGGCATCACCGAGGACGAGCGCCGCACGCTCGTGGAGATGATGGCCAAGGGCACCTACGCGATGATCATCCTCGCCAGCCGCGACCTCGATCGCACCTTCGAGAAACTGCAGGCCAGCGGCGCGGAAGTGATCCAGGAACCGACGCACCAGCCGTACGGCGTACGCGACTGCGCGTTCCGCGATCCGGCGGGCAACCACGTGCGCATCAACGAGGTGCGTTGAACGACGTGACGTTCCGACGCGGGCCGCCTAGGTGCGCGGCCCGCGTTCCTCGCGCGGCTTGGCCTTGCGGTCGCGCAGCAACGCGCTGACGACGAGCGCCAGTCCCAGCGCGGTGGCGACCAGGAACAGCACCAGCGCGAGCCACTCGTAGCGGTTCGTCGTACCGGGGCCGCTGCCGCGCAGCAGCATCGCCGATGCGAGGATCAGGGCGGCGACGACGACGCCGGCCGCGATGCGGTTGGCGATCTTCTGCAGATTCTCCATCAACCGCGATTCCTGCAGCCCGGTGATGCGCACCTGCAGGCGGTTTTCGGCCAGCAGCGACAGCACAGACGACAGCTTGCGCGGCGCGTCCTGCACCAAGCCCTGCAGTTCGACGGCCTCCACCGCCAGCGCCGGCATCGACAGCGACCGCTTGATCTGCGCGGTGATCATCTTCGGCATGTGGCTTTCGATGACCTTCTGCACGTTGAGCTGCGGCGCCAGCAGGCGGCACACGCCTTCCAGGTGCAGCAACGTGCGGCCGAGCAGGCTCAGCTCCGGCGGCGTGCGCAGCCCGCACATCGCCCCGATGCGCGTGAGGTCGAGCATCAGCCGGCCTTCGGAATGGTCCTTCAGCCCGGCGTGCGCGGCGTAACGCGCGATGAGCTGTCCTGACTCGCGCAGGTACCGTTCCTCGTCGAAGGTTTCCAGCCGGGTGCCCAGTGCGATGACCTCGTCGGCCGCGTCGTCGCCTCGGCCTTCCACGGCGGAGAACATCAGCTTCAGCAGCCGCGTGCGTTGCCGCGGCGGCACGTGCACGACCATGCCCAGGTCGATGACCGCGAGCCGGCCGTCGTCGGTCAGCAGCAGGTTGCCCGGATGCGGATCGGCATGGATCTCGCCATGCACGAACATCTGGTCGAGGTAGCCGCGCATCAGCGATTCGCACAGGCGTTCCAGCGCATCTGGACGCACGCGCGCCAGCACGTTCGCATCGAGCGGATCGCCGTTGACCAGGTCCATCACCAGCACGCGCGTGCGCGTGAGCGGCCACACGGGACGCGGGATCAACAGGTCCGGATACGCGGCCAGGTGCTCGGAGAAGCGTTCGAGGTTGGCCGCTTCCAGCGTGTAGTCGAGTTCGCCGACGAGCGCCTTGCGGAACTCGTGCACCCAGTCGGAGAAGCGCACGCGCTGGCCGAGGCCCGTCGTGTGATCCACGCCGGTGGCGATCGAATCGAGCACCGCGAGGTCCTGCCGCACTTCCTCGGCGACGCCCGGACGCTGCACCTTCACCGCGACGGGGCGGCCGTCGAGCAGGCGCGCACGATGCACCTGCGCGAGCGAGGCCGAGCCTAGCGGCGCCGGGTCGAACCACGCGAAGACTTCCTCGATCGGACGCTCCAGCGCGCATTCGACCTGCGTGCGGATCGCGTCGAATTCCACCGGCGTGACCTGGCTCTGCATGCGCGTGAGCGCGGCCACATACGGCGCGGGCACCAGGTCGGTTCGCGTGGAAAGCGCTTGCCCCAGCTTGATGAAAGTAGGACCGAGCGCTTCGAGGTCCTTCACGAACTGCTCGGGGCGCTGGTCGCCCACGTCGACCTCGCCGGCGATCTGTGCCGACGAGCGGAGGTCCAGCCCGGTGAACACACCGGTGCCGCGATAGCGCATGAGGAAGCGCAGGATGCGACCCGTGCGCGCCAGGCCGTTGGGCTGCGCGCTCGTGGCGTCGGCGCGCGCGGGGCGCGGGATGGGCGACAGCGAGGGCGCGGGCAGGGCATCGCGCATTCGTTCGGGCTCCGTCGTGCGAGTGGAATGCATGGTGTGTCGGGCAGTGTCGTCCGCGTGTCGACGTCCGTGCTCACGCGTTGCGGGGCGACCGGACTCCAGCATAGGTCGGCATCGCTAAGAATCCGTGAGGTCTTCGCGCGCGTCGCTTCACGCGATGCGCGCGATCGCGCCGCATCAGTCCGCCGTGTCGGCCTTGTTCTTCGCGGTCTTGTCTTCGGGAATACGCCGCTCCACCCAGTTGATCACCGTCAGGATCACCAGCGTCAACGCAGTGGCGAGCGTGGCGAGCAGGTGGTAGCGGAAGCCGCACATCACGCCGATCACCGCGACCATCAGGATCGTGGCCGCCGTGGTGATGCCCACCACGACCTGCGATCCGCGCCGGGCGAAGATCGTGCCGGCGCCGATGAAGGACACGCCGGCGATCACGGCCTCGACCAGTCGCAACGGGTCGATGGTGAGGCGAAGCTCGCTGTCGAGGCGGTGGTCGATGATCACCAGCTGACCGAGCCCGACCAGCAGCGCCGCGGCGCCGCCCACGAGCATGTGCGTACGGAAGCCGGCCGGTCGGTTCTTCAATTCCCGTTCGAAGCCGATCACGCCGCCCAGCAGCATGGCCACGGCGGCGTCGCGCAGTACGAACAACTGGAGCGTCCAATCCATGGCGGCACGGTGGTGTCGAAGATGTGTAGGCGCCGTCACGACCCCGGTGGGCGCCACACACGCGCCGATCACGACCGCGTTCCTACCATCCGGCGCACCTTAGGACGGAGAGAGGAGGAGACACGCAATGGGCATCATCATCTGGTTGATCGTGGGTGGCATCGTCGGCTGGCTCGCCAGCCTCATCATGCGTCGCGATGCGCAGCAGGGCATCATCCTCAACATCGTCGTGGGCATCATCGGCGCGTTTATCGGCGGATGGCTCGGCGGCATGCTGGGTATCGGCGGCGGCGACATCAACGACGGCAATTTCAGCATCGCCGGCCTGTTGCTTTCGCTGCTCGGCGCCGTGGTGCTGCTTGCGATCGTGAATCTGTTCACGCGCGGTCGCGCACGGTAAGCGCCACGCACGGTCCGTTCCCGACGCATGAAGCACGAGCGATTCCGCTTCGGCACGGGATTCCGCGTCGCCTTCGATGTACGCAAGGTGCAGGCAGCCGAAATGGTCATCGCACCCGGCGACAGCGAAGGCGGCCCGGACAACCGGCATCGCGGCGCGGACCAGTGGTTGTATGTGGTATCCGGAACGGGGCTGGCGATCGTCGAAGGACGTCGCCAGCCCCTGAAGGCGGGCAGCCTGCTGGTCGTGGAACGCGGCGAACGCCATGAAATCCGCAACACCGGGCGCACGCGCCTGAAGACCGTGAACTTCTACTACCCGCCAGCGTACGACTCGGAAGAAGAGCCGCTGTCGGCTGGTCGCAAATAGCGCGACACGCGCATCACCGTTGTCGATACCACTGCGCGAGCGCGTCGGGCAGGTGGTCGCTCACGGTCACGCCAAGTGCGCGATGGGCATCCAGCACATCCAGTACCTGCTGCCGCAGTGCGTGCAGCATGGGCAACCGGTCCAGGTGATCGGGTTCGCCCTCGACGCGCTCGAGCACGCTTAACCCCCACGAGAACAGCGCCGGCGCGCGTGCCTGCATCTGCATCTCCAGCCATGCGCGCAGTGGAGCGTGCACGGTGTGGCCGTTCGCAGCCAGACGTTCGACGGCCTGCGAAAGCAGCGGGTACGCACCGCGGTACCACTCCGTGTGGCCGGCCGCCTGCAAACGCACGGTGAGCGGCGCTGGCGCGCTGTACTCGGCCAGGGCGTGGCCGAGTTCGAGTTCGAGCCGGCGCGCGTCGCGCACGGTTTCGGTGTCCACCAGCAGGGCGCGGTCGAGGTCGAAGAACTCGAAGAAGCGCGGGTGCAGCGCCTGCATGCGCTCCAGCGGCTGTCGCGAGAAACCGAGCTTCAGCAGGTCCTCGTACGCGCATGGCAGCACGTACAGGTGGCACGCGCCTTCGCTGGTGCCGCGCGTGCGTTCAGGCTCGCTGGTGCGGAGGAAAGCCATGCGGCCATCATCGCCGATCGCGCGTGAGCCGCGGTCGTGGCGCGGCATCGCGACGCAATCTTGATGCGGTCCTTCGGATGCTGATCGCATGGCACGCGCGCGCAAGGCTCCACCCATCGCAAAAGGCAATGGCGTTCCCCGGGACGAGGCGTGCGTGGCCGCGGCCAGCGACGGCGGCCTCGTCTATGTGAGCGACAACGAACCAGGCCTGCGCCGCATGCGCTCGGGCAAGGGCTTCCGTTACATAGACCCGGAGGGCCGCACCGTGCGCGATGCCGACACGCTGGCGCGCATCCGCAAGCTGGCGATTCCGCCGGCGTATCGCGAAGTGTGGATCTGCCGGCGTGCGAACGGCCATCTGCAGGCATGCGGGCGCGATGCCCGCGGCCGCAAGCAATACCGCTACCACCCGCGCTGGCAGGAGGTGCGCGATTCACGCAAGTTCGATCGCATCGTCGCGTTCGCCGCCTCGCTGCCGCGTCTTCGCCGTGCGTTGCGGCGCGACCTGGCGCGCGAGGGGCTCGGGCGCGAGAAGGTGCTGGCGATCGTCGTGTCCGTGCTCGCCGACACGCTGGTGCGCATCGGCAACGCCGAGTACGCGCGCGGCAATCGCTCCTACGGGTTGACGACGCTACGCAACCGGCACGTGGAGTTCCTCGGCGGCGGTCGTGCGCACCTGCACTTCCGAGGCAAGAGCGGGCTGGAGCACGACATCGTGTTGACCGACGCGCGACTGACCAGGCTGATGCGGCGCTGCCAGCAGCTGCCGGGACAGATGCTGTTCCAGTACCTCGACGACGACGGGCAGCAGCAGCCCGTCGATTCGGGCATGGTCAACGACTACCTGCGCGAGGCGATGGGCGCGGATTTCACCGCGAAGGATTTCCGCACCTGGGGCGGCACGCTCGTCGCGATCCGCCTGCTGGCCGAACGCGAGGTGCCGCGGCGCGAGGACGGCGAGATCAAGGTCACGGCGGTCCCGGCGCTGCGCAACGAAGTGATCAAGGACGTCGCGCAGCGACTGGGCAACACGCCGGCAGTCTGTCGCAAGTCGTACATCGACCCGACGGTGTTCGAATGCTGGGAAGACGGCCGCCTGCAGAAGGCGGTGGCCGGCGCCCGCGGCGAGCGCCAGTGGGAGCTCGCCGCGTTGCGACTGCTGCGGCGCAGCCGCCGCGCGATCAAGCCGTAACAGGCCTCAACCGCCTGCGGTATCCGGCGCCGATGCGGCATCGGGCATCGCGATGGAGCTCAGGTCATGGCCGGTCAGGCGGGCGATCAGCTCGATACCTTTCTGCGTCGGCTCCCAGCGCTCGCCTTCGAACAACGCCAGGCCTTTGCCGGCGAGGCGCTGCATCGTCGCCGTTTCCATCAGCGCGCGTTCCCAGCGGAACAGCTGTGTCCTGTTTCGCAGCGCCAGCAAGGCGAAGCGTTCGGTCTGGGTCAGTTCGGTGCCGGTGAGTCGACTGGCCTGGCGCATGGGCGTCCCGGAGGCGAAGTGGTCCCCAGCATCCGCAACCCCCGTTTGCGGGCCCATCAGACGAGTCCGAATTGGGCGGGCAGGGCGCCCGGAGCGTGCACGGGTTCACGGATCGGCGTTTGGCCGGGCACCGGAACCCGGCGAATCGCGGCCACAAAAAAGCCCGCCGAAGCGGGCTTTTCTGCAGTAGATGGTGGAGGTGGGGGGAATTGAACCCCCGTCCGAAGGCACTCCATCCCCGGCACTACATGCTTAGCTCACCGTTGGATCTCGTCCTCCGACAGCACGATGTGCGAAGCGCATCGGCGGACCAGCCTGTTTTGGGTTAACCGGGTGCTGACAGGCAACCACTCCCGGCGATTCCGTGATGATGACCCTACGCTGCGAGCACGGACACAAGCAGTTTCGGGGCTTAGGCCTTAAGCGGCCAGAGCGTAGTTGTCGTCGTTGGCAACTAGAAGTTTGCAGCTGGATTTACGAGGAAAGCTACCCCCTCGGCATGCGCCAAGCGATTTCGCAACCCCCGTCGAAGCCAGTGCACCCCCGGGGACAGCTCGCGCTGACCCGACCAGTATAGGGGCGAAGTCCGCAGCCACAAGGGCCGGCGGAGCAGGGGTTTGCCACCGTTCAAGCGCCGCAGCGTGGACGCTCAGCTTTCCTCGAGCAGTTGGATCAGCGCGCGTTGCTTCTTGCGCGGCAGCTTGCGGACCAGGCCGACCAGCCGGACCTCTTCGGCGTTGTCGTACTTGGTGGGCGTTTCGCGCACCAGGTTCTTGCCTTCCATCGTGCCGCGGCCGGTCGACAGCCATTCGTAGCTGACCTGCATCTGCACGGCCATCGCGCGAAGGCGCTCGTTGGCCGGGATCGAAAGACCGAGCGCCCACTTTCGCGCGGATTCGCGACTGACCTCGTAGTGGTCGGCGACGTGCGTGGTGCGATGGCGACCTTGCGGGAAGCCGGCGTAATCCCACGCCTGGTGCAGGCGTTTTGCGAATTCCTTGTGCGGTGCTTGAGGCATTTCCCTACGCTCGAATGAGAGAGATCCGAAACGCACATGAGGAGTGCGCGTCGTTCCAACTTATTGTTGCGCAGGCTTCGCGAAAAGCACGCATGCGTAGGTTGTTGTATCTGGCAACCCGCGGTGGTATCCATTTGCGCCATGACTACCGATATGGACGTCGCGGCCAATCCGGTCGAGCGATACGTAGAATGTTTCCACTCCTGTGGCGCGGCCGCGCAGGCGGCCGGAATCAGCACCGAAATGCTGCGCCGCATGCGCAAGCGCGGCTACGTCACCACGCGAAAACGCGCATTGATCATGGCCCGCGCGTGCAGCTTCCGGGTCGATGCGATCGAGCTGCTCGCGCTGTCGGGCGTGCGCCGTTCGCCTCGCGGACCCCGCACGTGATCCCGCATCGGGGTGACGGTCGTCGCGGAACCGGCCCACCGAGCTGAACGCGACAAAGTCTCTGGCCTGTATGCTTGGGGCATGAGCCCCGAGGCCGTTCGCGAAGACCGCACGCCCGACCTGTCCGAGCTTTCGCCGCGACGCGGCTACCTGCTCGCGCTCATCGTGCTCGCCGGCTCGCTGCTGCTGGTCTTCACCGCATGGCGCGCCGCGCGCGACCGCGAGCTGCGGGCGGCCGAAGCCGAGTTCGTCAGCAAGACGGCCGAGGTCACCGAACTCCTGCGGCAGGGCATGACCAAGTACGAGCTGGTCGCCCGCGGCGGCGTGTCGATGTTCGCCTCGGTCACGCGCCCGCGTCCGTCGCCGGCGCAGTGGCAGGCGTACGTCGACGGCATGGACCTGCAGCGGCGCTTTCCCGGCATGGTGGGCCTGGGCTTCGCCGAGTTCGTGCCCGCGACGCGGCTGACCGACCTGCAACTGGAATGGCGCGAAGCCGGCCACGGGCTCCTGGAGATCTGGCCGCGGGGGCAACGTCGCGACTATGGGCCCATCCTGTATCTGGAGCCGAAGACGCCGGCGAACGTCGGGGCGGTCGGCTTCGACATGTACTCCGAGCCCGTGCGTCGCGCCGCGATGCTGCAGGCGATGGAAACCGGCAATGCGACGCTGTCCGGCCCGGTGCACCTGATCCAGGACGGTTCGCTGCGCAGCACCGGCATCCTGCTGTACCTGCCGGTGTACCGCGGCGGCGGGCGTCCGGCCACGCTCACGAATCGTCGCGCCGACATGCAGGGCTGGGTGTACGTGCCGGTGCGCATGGAAGGGTTCGTGCGCAACGCGCTGGGCGCGCTGCGCAACGACAACCAGTTCCGCGTCGTCGACGTCTCCGCCGGCGACCGCCTGCTGTATGCGACGTACGCGCCGAGCGATCGACCGGCGCCGGCGTTCCGCCACAGCAGCACGTTCGAGCTGTATGGCCGCCATTGGCGCGTGGAATTCGAATCGCCGCCGCTCGCGCAGGCGGCGCCGCGCTTGCAGGGCCTTCAGAACCTGCTTGCGCTGGGCCTGTTCTCGTCGCTGCTGCTGTATGCGATCGCGTGGATGCTGGCGCGCACCGAAGCGCAGGCGTACCGCATCGCGGTGCGCATGACCGAGGATTACCGCCGCAGCGAACAGCGCTTCCGCAGCGCGATGCGCTATTCGGCGATCGGCAAGGCGCTGCTCGACAGCGAGGGCCACATCGTCGAGGCGAACCCCGCGCTGGGGAACATCGTCGGGCTCGCGCCGGAGGCGCTGGTGGGCCGGCGTTTCGATGCGCTGTTCGAGAGCGACGAGCCGGAAATGATCGCCTACGGACACGGCACCACCGACGCGCAGGGCGTGCATCGCGCGACGCGCCGCCTGCATCGCGAGGGCGGCGACCCGCGCCAGGCGCAACTGACCTACGCGCCGGTGCCGGGCAACATTGGCCAGGACATCGCCGGGCTGGTGCAGGTGGAGGACGTCACCGAGCGCCTGCGTGCCGAAGCGCGCGTCCACGCCCTGAACCGGACGCTGGAGGCGCGGGTGGCGCTGCGCACCCGCGAATTGAGCCAGGCCAACCAGGAGTTGGAGGCCTTCGCATACTCCGTCTCACACGATCTGCGCGCGCCATTGCGCGCGATCGATGGCTTCAGCCGCATCCTGATCGAACGCCACTCGGCCGGCATGGACGAAGGCGGCCGTGCTTACCTGGTGCGCGTGCGACGCGCCGCGGGGCGCATGGGCGAGCTGATCGACGCGCTGCTCAAGATGTCGCGCGTGAGCCGCGGCGAACTGCGGCTGGAGCGCGTGGACCTGAGCCGCCTCGCCGGCGAGATCGTCGAGGAACTGCGCGTGAGCGACGCGCGGCGCCAGGTCGAGGTGAACATCCAGCCGGAGCTGTTCGTGATCGGCGACGCGCCGCTGCTGCGCAACCTGCTCGGCAACCTGCTGGGCAACGCGTGGAAGTTCACCCGAGACCGGCTCGATCCGCGCATCGAATTCGGCGCGGTGATGACCGAGCAGGGGCTGGAGTACTTCGTGCGCGACAACGGCGCGGGGTTCTCGCAGGCCTATGTCGACAAGCTGTTCCGCCCGTTCCAGCGACTGCACCACAACGACGACTTCGCCGGCCACGGCATCGGCCTGGCGTCGGTGAAGCGCATCGTCGAACGCCACGGCGGCACCATCCGCGCCGAAGGCGAAGTGGGGAAGGGCGCGACGTTCTGGTTCACGCTCCCGCGGGAGAAGCTGGCGGAGTGACGAACGGCCCGCCTCTTCGAATGGCGATTTCCTGTCTACGAAGCCGCCCAGCCCCCGAGTGGGGGGCGATTCGCGCCGAAGGCGCGAATGGGGAATGGATGTGCACGGTTCGCGGCCCGCGGTTTGCGAAGCGAATCGCGGGTTTTCGGGCGTAGCCCGGAAACGACCAGGCGCTGCGTGGTTCAAGCGTCCTTGTTGTGCCGCCGCATCACGCGCTGTTTCTCGCGCTGCCAGTCGCGTTCCTTGCTCGCCTCGCGCTTGTCGTGCGCCTGCTTGCCCTTGGCGAGCGCGATCTCGGCCTTCACCTTGTTGCCCTTCCAGTACAACGCCGTGGGCACCAGGGTGTAGCCATCGCGCTGCACCCGGCCGATCAGGTTGTCGATCTCGGCGCGGTGCAGCAGCAGCTTGCGCGAGCGGCGGTCGTCGGCGACCACGTGCGTGGAGGCGGAGATCAGCGGCGTGATCTGCGCGCCGATGAGGAAGATCTCGCTGTGCAGCACCACGGCGTAGGCGTCGCCGATGTTGGCGCGGCCGGCGCGGATCGCCTTCAGCTCCCAGCCTTGCAGGGACAGGCCGGCCTCGAACTTCTCCTCGAGGCTGTATTCGTGGCGGGCGCGCTTGTTCAGCGCGATGGTGCCGCCGCCGGCGCCCTTTCCCTTATCCTTGCCGGTCTTCTTGTTGGAATTCTTGGACATCGCGCCATTGTCCCCGAAAGCGGGGCCCGCGCGCGACTTCCGCGCTTCGGGAACCGCCGCCGCATGCAGACCATCCGCCGTTCCGCCCTCGTCGAGCACTCCGCCGCGCGCATGTTCGCGCTGGTGAACGATGTGGGCGCCTACTCGCGCCGCTTCGGCTGGTGCGATGCCTCGCAGGTGCTGGAGGAGGGCGTCCAGACGGACGGCACCGGGCGCATGGTCGCGCGGCTGGACATCGGCCTGGGCGCGCTGCGCACCTGGTTCGTCACGGAAAACACCACCTGCGCGCCGCATCACATCGACCTGAAGCTGGTCGACGGGCCGTTCCAGAGCCTGGGGGGACGCTGGGAATTCCACGCGCTGGACGAGTCCGCCTGCAAGGTGACGCTCACGCTCAACTTCGAGCCGAAGGTGAAGCTGCTCGGCCCGGCGATGGCGGTGGGCTTCCAGAGCCTGGCCGATCGCATGGTGGACGACTTCGTCCGCGTGGCCGATCGCGGTGACGAGGCGTGAGGATCGAGGTCGTCCGCGCGTGGCCGCGGCGCTTCGAGTCGGTGTGGCTCGACCTGCCGCCGGGCGCGTCCGTCGCGCAGGCGCTGGCGGCGACGGGCTGGCAGGACGACCCGGAGATCGTGGCCTGTGCGGTGTTCGGCGTGCGCGCTACCGCCGATACCGAACTGCGCGAAGGCGATCGCCTGGAATTGCTACGCCCGCTGGTGGCCGACCCCAAGGACGCGCGTCGCCGTCGCGCCGAATCGACCAAAACAAAACCCCGGCCGTGAGCCGGGGTTTTTCGTTCGAGGGGAAGCAGCGGCGCCGATCAGCGGCCCTTCTTGCCCTTTTCCTTCGGCAGGTTGCGGCCGAACTGCTTGACCGTCTGGCGCGCCAGCTGCTCGTCCTGCTCGGGGAAGTAGTCGCCTTCCCACTTCACCACGGCGTCGTTCTCGAACCAAACCGTCAGGTTCTTCTTCTCGGTGGAGCCGCGGCGGTTGGTGCGCTGGGTGGAGGTGTAGTCCCAGCGGTCGTGGTGGAACGGATCCTCCACCGACGGCGTACCCAGCAGCAGCGTGACCTGCTGCTTGCTCATGCCGGTCTGCAGCTGGTCCACGTTGGCCTTTTCCAGCAGGTTGCCCTGGTAGATCGGCTGCTTGTAGAGGATGCCGCAGCCGCTGGTGACCAAGGCAATGGAGAGGACCAGCAGGAGCTTGTGCGTGTGCTTCGGCATCGGTGTCTGCGACAGGCGGATAACGCCGCGATGATACACTGCCGGGCGCATCCACCAAGCGCGGAGTCGGGCCGTCCACCTTCGGGGTCGGCCATGTTCATCCGCCGTTCCGGCGCCACCGGTCGCGCCGCATCGTTGAGGGACCACCATGGAATCGCAAGAACTCCGCAAGGCCGGACTCAAGGTCACCCATCCGCGCCTGCGGATCCTGGAACTGCTCGAGCAGGCCAAGCCCCGGCACATGACCGCCGAGGACATCTACCGCCACCTGCTCGAACACGGCGAGGACATCGGCCTGGCCACCGTGTACCGCGTGCTCACGCAGTTCGAGGCGGCCGGGCTCGTGCTCAAGCACAACTTCGAAGCCGGCCAGTCGGTGTACGAACTCGATCGCGGCCATCACCACGACCACATGGTCGACATCGACACCGGCAAGATCATCGAGTTCGAAAGCGCCGAGATCGAGGAACTGCAGCGCAAGGTCGCGGCCAAGCACGGCTACGAGATCGAAGAGCACTCGCTGGTGCTTTACGTGCGCAGGAAGAAGGGCGTTTGACGTTCGCTTCGAACGGCTGATGCGCCATGACGAAGAAAGCCCGCCAATGGCGGGCTTTTCGTTTTTCGACCGTCACCCCGCGAAGGCGGGGACCCCACTGTCAGGTATCGCACGCTTTCAGGATGGGTGATGGCGCGCAAAGGCGGCTTCCCGCCTTCGCGGGGATGACGGTCGCAAAACGCGGCAGGTCCGAAATCGCCTAGACCACGTCCGCCAGCAATCGCTTCGCCGCAGCCCGTGCCTCGCGCGTGAGTTCGACGCCGCCCAGCATGCGCGCGAGTTCCTCCTCGCGCTCCTTCGCCTTGAGCAGTTGCACCGCGCTCTGCGTGACGCCTTCGCTCTTGGCCTTGCTCACGCGGTAATGCGCATGCCCCTGCGCCGCGACCTGCGGCAGGTGGGTCACGCACAGCACCTGGCGGCTTGCGCCCAGGGCGCGCAGCTTCTGGCCGACGATCTCCGCCACGGCGCCGCCGATGCCGGTGTCGACCTCGTCGAAGACCATCGTCGCGACGGCATCCAGTCCCAGCGCCGCGACCTCGATCGCCAGCGAAATACGCGACAGTTCGCCGCCCGACGCCACCTTGCGCAGCGGGCGCGCCGGCTGGCCGGGGTTGGCGGCGACCATGAATTCCACACGCTCGGCGCCCTGCGGATCGGGGCGATCGGCGTCCAGCGGTTCCAGTTCGACGTCGAAACGGCCGCCGCCCATGCCCAGTTCGCCGATCAGCGCGCTGGTGCTCGACGACAGGTGCGCGGCGGCCTCGCGACGACGGGCGCTCAACACCTGCGCGACGTCGCGCCACGCGGTGCGTGCCGCTTCGATCTCGCCATCCAGCTTCGCCAGGCGCACGCCGGCGCCGCGAAGGACGTCGAGTTCGGCGGCGATCGAATCGCGGTGCGCAGCGAGCTGTTCGGGCGTGACGCGATGCTTGCGCGCGAGTTCGTGCAGCCGACCGAGGCGATGTTCGAGCGTGTCGAACGCGGACGGGTCCAGGTCGAGGTCGCTGCGCACGCGATCGAGCAGCGCCAGCGCCTCATCGATCTGGATGGTCGCCGCGTCGAGCATGCCGTCGACTTCCGACAACCGCGGCTCGTGTTCGGCGACGCGCGCCAGGTCCGATCGCACGTGCTGCAGGGTGCGCGAAAGCGACGGGCCGTCCTCGCCGCCGAGCTGCGCGAAGGCGCCATCGCATGCGGCGATCAGCCCGGCGGCGTGCGCGTGACGGCGGTGGTCCGATTGCAGTCGCGCGATGGCCTCGGGCGCCAGTTCCTCGCGATCGAGTTCGGCGTGCTGGTGCTCCAGCCAGTCGATGCGATCGGACACGTCGCCCTGCGCGAGCAGCGTTTCGCGCTCGGCGAGCAGCGCGCTCCAGCGAGCGGCGGCGGCTTCGACCGCGCGGCGTTCGGCGTCGGTGCGGCCGAACGCGTCCAGCAACGCAAGCTGGCTGGGACGGGAGAGCAACGCCTGGTGTTCGTGCTGGCCGTGGATCTCCACCAGCAGCGCGGCCAGTTCACCGAGCTGGCCCAGCGTGACCGGACGCCCGTTGACCCATGCGCGCGAGCCTCCATCGGCACGGATCACGCGGCGGATCTGGCAGGCGTCGTCCTCGTCCAGCTCGTGCTCGCGCAGCCAGCCCGCGGCGGCAGGCACGTCGTCGAGCGCGAATTCGGCGACCAGTTCGGCGCGATCGGCGCCGTGGCGCACCACGCCGCTGTCGGCGCGCAGGCCGGAAATCAGCCCGAGGGCATCGACCAGCAGCGACTTGCCCGCGCCGGTTTCGCCGGAGATGACGGTCAGGCCGGGGCCGAAGGCCAGTTCGGCTTCGGTGACGACGGCGAATTGCTTGAGGGACAGGTGGACGAGCATCGGAGCGCGATTGTGCCCTGTGTGGGTTGCGGCTTGATAGCGGTGGGCCGTCGCAGCGTTCGAGATTCGGGATCCGGATTCGCAAATCCGGGCGAACGGCTACGCCGGCCGGGTGAATTCCCGATGGCCGATTCCGGGTATCCCGACTTGCGCCCCGTACCAAGCCGTCATATATCGCCGGGATGAGCCGCAAACCCGCCGATCCCAGCCTCGACCCGCGCGCGCGCCAGTTGCTGCGCACCCTGATCGGCCGCTACATCCGCAGCGGCGAGCCGGTCGGGTCGCAGACGCTGGCGCGCCACGCGGGGCTGGACGTGAGTCCGGCGACGATCCGCAACATCCTGGCCGATCTGGAGGACGCGGGCCTGCTGAGCGCGCCGCATGCGTCCGCCGGGCGCGTGCCGACGCCGCAGGGCTACCGGCTGTTCGTCGATTCGCTGCTGCAGGTGCGCCCATTGCCGGAGACCGACGTCGCCCGGTTGCGGGGCGAGCTTCCCGCCGGTTCGGGTACGCAGGCGCTGCTGGGCAGCGCGTCCGAACTGTTGTCGGCGATGACCCACTTCGTCGGCGTGGTCAGCGTGCCGCGCCGCGAGCAGTTCGCGTTCCGGCGCATCGACTTCGTTCCGCTGGACGGCTCGCGCGTGCTGGCGATCCTGGTGTTCGCCGACAACGAGGTGCAGAACCGCATCGTCCTCACGCGGCGGCCGTTCGATGCGGGCGAGCTGGAGCGCGTGGCGAACTACCTCAACGCGCACTTCGCCGGGCGCACCGTGGCCGATATCCGGGCCACGCTGCTGCGCGAGCTGCGCAGCGCGCAGGACGAGATGCAGCTGCTGCTCGCCCAGTCCGTCGAACTGGCCGAGCAGGCGCTCGCGCCCGGCGGCGACGACATGGTGCTGGCCGGCCAGACCCGCCTGATGGGCGTGCAGGAACTGGCGGACCTGGATCGCCTGCGCGAACTGTTCGAAGCCTTCTCGCGCAAGCGGGAGATCCTCCAGCTGCTCGAACGCACGGTACAGGCGCCGGGCGTGCGCATCTTCATCGGCGAGGAAACCGGCCTGGCGCCGCTGGAAGGCATGTCGCTGGTAACCGCGCCCTACGTGGCGGCGGGCACCGTGCTGGGCGTGCTGGGCGTCATCGGGCCCACGCGCATGGCCTACGACCGGGTGATCCCCGTCGTGCAGGCGGCCGCCGATGCGCTGGGCGCGGCGCTGAATCCGGACACCTGATCCGCAGCCCGGATCGGGACCGCCGGCCTCGCTGGCCGGCATCGGCCGCCGCGCTCGTGTTGAACCTTGCTGCCTTGAATACGGGAAGGGCGGGCCCCATTGCAGCCCTGACGCGCCCCGGGCGCGGCTGCAAGACATTGAATTCCAGCATGTTTGAGCGCCCCTGGCGCAGGGATGGAGCACCGCATGACCGCTAGTACGCCTTCCGGCGAACCCAACCAGACCCCCGAATCGACCCCCAACACCGAGGCCGTCGACGCCGGCGCGACGCTCGCCGCACAGATCGAGGCCCTCCAGGCCGAGCTGACCCAGCTTCGCGAGGACACGCTGCGCGAGCGTGCCGAACTGGAGAACCAGCGCAAGCGCATGGCGCGCGAGGTCGACATGGCCCGCAAGTTCGCCAACGAGCGCCTGCTGGCCGAGCTGCTGCCGGTCATCGACAGCCTCGAAGCCGGCCTGGCCGTGCAGGGCGACACCGCGGCCCATCTGCGCGAAGGCATGGAGCTCACGCTGCGCCAGTTGCTGAAGGTCGCGTCCGACAACGGCCTGGTGATGGTCGATCCGGTCGGCCAGCCGTTCGATCCGGAACGCCACCAGGCCATGAGCATGGTCGATGCCGCCGGCCATGCGCCGGGCGACGTGGTCCAGGTCTACCAGAAGGGCTGGGTGCTGAACGAACGCCTCCTGCGCCCGGCGCTGGTGGTCGTGGCCAAGCACGACTGACGCCTTGAAGCGGGGCCGCGAGCCCCCCAGATAACGCACATCGGCGGATCGCTCCGCCATACACCTTCAAGCAGGCGGCCCGCGCCGCCGCACAGTCAAAGATCGAGAGAGGGAGCTACACCATGGGCAAGATCATCGGTATCGACCTGGGCACCACGAATTCGTGCGTGGCCATCATGGAAGGCGGCAAGGCCCGCGTCATCGAAAACTCGGAAGGCGATCGCACCACGCCGTCCATCGTCGCCTTCACCAAGGACGGCGAAGTCCTCGTCGGCGCCAGCGCCAAGCGCCAGGCCGTGACCAATCCGAAGAACACCTTCTTCGCCGTCAAGCGCCTCATCGGCCGCAAGTTCACCGACGCCGAAGTGCAGAAGGACATCGGCCTGGTGCCGTACAAGATCACCCAGCACGAGAACGGCGACGCCTGGGTCGAGACGTCCGACGGCAAGAAGATGGCGCCGCAGCAGATCTCGGCCGAAGTGCTGGCCAAGATGAAGAAGACCGCCGAAGCCTACCTGGGCGAGACCGTCACCGAAGCGGTGATCACGGTGCCGGCGTACTTCAACGACAGCCAGCGCCAGGCGACCAAGGACGCGGGCAAGATCGCGGGCCTGGACGTCAAGCGCATCATCAACGAGCCGACCGCGGCCGCGCTGGCCTACGGCATGGACAAGAAGGGCGGCGACCGCAAGGTCGCGGTCTATGACCTGGGTGGCGGCACGTTCGACGTGTCGATCATCGAGATCGCATCGGTCGACGGCGAAATGCAGGTGGAAGTGCTGTCGACCAACGGCGACACGTTCCTGGGCGGCGAGGACTTCGACAAGCGCGTCATCGACTATCTGGTCGAAGAGTTCCAGAAGGACCAGGGCATCGATCTGCGCAAGGATCCGCTGGCCCTGCAGCGCCTGAAGGACGCCGCCGAACGCGCGAAGATCGAACTGTCCAGCGCGCAGCAGACCGAAGTGAACCTGCCGTACGTGACGGCCGACGCGTCGGGCCCGAAGCACCTGAACATCAAGCTGACCCGCGCCAAGCTCGAGGCGCTGGTGGACGACCTGGTGAAGCGCACGATCGAACCGTGCCGCATCGCGCTGAACGACGCCGGCCTGCGCGCCAGCGAGATCAGCGAGGTGATCCTGGTCGGCGGCCAGACCCGCATGCCGAAGGTGCAGTCGGCGGTGGCCGAGTTCTTCGGCAAGGAACCGCGCAAGGACGTCAACCCGGACGAAGCCGTGGCGCTGGGCGCCGCGATCCAGGGCGGCGTGCTGGCCGGCGACGTCAAGGACGTGCTGCTGCTCGACGTCACCCCGCTGTCGCTGGGCATCGAAACCCTGGGCGGCGTGTTCACCAAGATCATCGAGAAGAACACCACCATCCCCACCAAGGCCTCGCAGGTGTTCTCCACCGCCGAGGACAACCAGTCGGCCGTGACCGTGCACGTGCTGCAGGGTGAGCGCGAACAGGCCCGCTACAACAAGTCGCTGGCCCGCTTCGATCTGACCGGCATCGAGCCGGCGCCGCGCGGCATGCCGCAGGTGGAGGTGTCCTTCGACATCGACGCGAACGGCATCCTGCACGTGTCGGCCAAGGACAAGAAGACCAACAAGGAACAGAAGGTCGAGATCAAGGCCGGTTCGGGCCTGTCGGAAGAAGAGATCGCCAAGATGGTCTCCGACGCCGAAGCCCACCGCGAGGAAGACCAGAAGTTCCATGAGCTGGTGCAGGCCCGCAACCACGCCGACGCGCTGATCCACACCGCGCGCAGCGCGATCAAGGACAACGGCGACAAGGTGGCCGGCGACGTCATCGGTCGTACGGAAGGCGCGATCGCCGAACTCGAAACCGCCATGCGCGGCGACGACAAGGCTCAGATCGAAGCCAAGTCCAAGGCGCTGGAAGAAGCCGCTCAGTCGCTGTTCGCGGCTGCTTCGGCCGCCGGCCAGCCGGGTGGCCCGGAGGCCGGTGCCGGCCCGTCGGGTGGCGCCAAGTCCGACGACGTGGTCGACGCCGAGTTCACCGAAGTCAAGGACGACAAGAAGTAAGACGGGAATAGGGAACCGGGAATTGGGAATCGTGAGGCCTCGACGCTTTCACTCTCCCAATTCCCGTTCTTGTGTCCGTAGGTTGCAACGCCATCGTTTCGAACGATTCTCCATTCCCAATTCCCGATCTCCGGCTCCATGAGCAAACGCGACTACTACGAAGTGCTGGGCGTGGCCCGCGACGCCAGCGACGAAGACCTCAAGAAGGCCTATCGCCGTTGTGCGATGAAGTTCCATCCGGACCGCAACCCCGGCGATGCCGCGGCGGAAGCCTCGTTCAAGGAGTGCAAGGAAGCCTACGAAGTCCTGTCCGACGGCAACCGCCGTCGTGCCTACGACCAGCATGGCCATGCCGCGTTCGAGCACGGCATGGGCGGCGGTGGCGGACCGGGCTACGCCGACATGGGCGACATCTTCGGCGACATCTTCGGCAACATCTTCGGCGGCGGTGCGCAACGCGGTCCGCGTCGCGGCGCCGACATCGGTTACGTGATGGAGCTGTCGCTCGAGGAAGCCGTCTTCGGCACCGAGAAGACCATCGAGATCCCGACGCTGGACGAATGCGAGACCTGCGACGGCTCGGGGTCGGCCGACGGCAAGACCGAAACCTGCGCGACCTGCCATGGCCGCGGCCAGGTGCGTTTCCAGCGCGGCATCTTCTCGATGCAGCAGGCGTGCCCGCACTGCGCCGGTCGCGGCAAGACGATTCCCAACCCCTGTGCCGACTGCAACGGACAAGGTCGCGTCGAGCGCACCAAGACGCTGCAGGTCAAGATTCCGGCCGGCGTCGACAACGGCGACCGCATCCGTCTGGCAGGCGAGGGTGAGGCCGGCCCGGCCGGTTCGCCGCCAGGCGACCTGTACGTGGACGTGCGCGTGCGCGAGCACGAGATCTTCCAGCGCGACGGCGACGACCTGCATTGCGAAGTGCCGGTCCGCATCGGGCAGGCCGCCCTCGGCGACACGATCCGCGTGCCGACGCTGGAAGGCGAGGTCGAGCTGCGCATTCCGGCCGAGACGCAGACCGGCAAGCTGTTCCGCCTGCGCGACCGCGGCGTGAAGTCCGTGCGCAGCCGCAAGCCGGGCGATCTGTACTGCCGCGCCGTGGTGGAAACGCCGGTCAACCTGACGGCCGAGCAGCGCGAGCTGCTCGAGAAGTTCGAAGCGACCTTCGCAGGCGACGGCGCGCGGCGGCACTCGCCCCGCGCGTCGACGTTCATCGACGGCGTGAAGGGATTCTGGGACCGGATGACGTCCTGACGCCGCCGCCATCGTCCATCGAAGAAGCCGCGGCACGACCGCGGCTTTTTTGTGCGGGCCGACACCGCGATCGCACCGCTTCCGTCCACGCACGGCTTGTAGCAGCGCAGGCCCGCCGGCAGACTGCCGGCATGAGCGATCACAAGACTCCGCAGACCCGAATCCTCGTCCATGGCGCCTCTGGCCGCATGGGGCAGGCGCTGCTCCGTCTGGCAAGTGAACGCGACGATGTCGTCGTCGTCGCCGCCGTGCAGCGTTCGCAGCCGGCACAGCGCGTGGTGGATGGCGTGGCGCACTTCGCCGCGTCCGAACTCCACGGCGCGCCGCCGTTCGACGTCGCGATCGACTTCAGCCTGCCGCAGGGCTTCGATCCGGTCCTCGCGCTGTGCGAGGAGCGCGGCGCGGCGCTGGTGTCGGGCACGACGGGACTGGAAGCGCCGCAGCTCGCCGCGGTGGACGCCGCATCGCAGCGAATCCCCTTGCTGTGGGCGGCCAATTTCAGCCTCGGCGTGGCGATCCTGAGCGAGCTCGTCGAACGGGCCGCGCAGGCGTTGCCGGGCTGGGATTGCGACATCGTGGAATCGCACCACGTGCACAAGAAGGACGCCCCGTCCGGCACGGCGCTGGCGCTGGGCGCGAGCGCGGAGCACGGGGGCGCCACGCCGCGCTATGCCTCGCTGCGGGCTGGCGACATCGTCGGCGAACACCTGGTGCAGTTCGCCGCGCCGGGCGAGCGGATCGAGCTGGTCCATCGCGCCACCAATCGCGACATCTTTGCCCGCGGCGCCCTCCATGCGGCCGCCAAACTCGCCGGGCGTGCTCCGGGGCGTTACCGCCTGCGCGATCTGCTCGCCTGAACAAGGCGCGTCGAATCGCCGCCCGGATCGCGGATCCGCGCACATGACGCTGGCGTTACCGGCCCCGGCCCGCTAGAATTCCGGCTCGCCTGAACCCCTTCCGTCGGACCGGTCCCGCACCGCGTCCGCGCTTTGCTGCAGCCCGGTTTTTCTTGGCGTCTGCGCGACGGGAAGGGTCAGCACCCCCCGGCAGCCAAGGCGATCCCCGTGACCCAACCCGCAATCCTCGCGCTCGAAGACGGCACCCTCTTCGAGGGCGTTTCCGTAGGCGCGCCCGGCCTTTCCGTCGGCGAAGTCGTCTTCAACACGGCCATCACCGGCTACCAGGAAATCGTCACCGACCCGTCGTACGCGCGTCAGCTGGTGACCCTGACCTATCCGCACATCGGCAACACCGGCTGCACCGACCAGGACGACGAGGCCGCGCGCTGCTTCGCTTCGGGCCTGATCGTGCGCAACGTGCCGCGCCGCCCGAGCAACTGGCGCAGCCAGGTGTCGCTGCCGGAGTGGCTCAACGCCCGCGGCATCGTCGCCATCTCCGACATCGACACCCGCAAGCTCACGCGCATCCTGCGCGAGAAGGGCGCGCAGAACGGCGCCCTGATGGCGGGCGAGATCGACGTCGACAAGGCCTTCGAGGCCGCACGCAAGTTCCCCGGCCTGAAAGGCATGGACCTGGCGAAGGAAGTCAGCGTGCGCGAGGCGTACGAGTGGACCGACGGCCAGCTCGACCTCGACAGCAACGCATTCGTCCGCGCAGAGCCGAAGTTCCACGTCGTCGCCTACGACTACGGCGTGAAGTTCAACATCCTGCGCATGCTCGCCGAACGCGGCTGCAAGCTCATCGTCGTCCCGGCGCAGACGCCGGCGTCGGAGGTTTTCAAGCTGAAGCCTGATGGCGTGTTCCTCTCCAACGGCCCGGGCGATCCGGCGCCGTGCGATTACGCGGTCGCGGCCATCAAGGAATTCATCGCCGCGAAGATCCCGACCTTCGGCATCTGCCTGGGCCACCAGCTGCTGGCGCTCGCCGCCGGCGCGCAGACGGTGAAGATGGGCCACGGCCACCACGGCGCGAACCATCCGGTGCAGGACCTCGACACCGGCCGCGTCATGATCACCTCGCAGAACCACGGCTTCGCGGTCGATGAAGCCACGCTTCCGGCCAACGTGCGCGTGATCCACCGTTCGCTGTTCGATGGCACCAACCAAGGCATCGAGCTGACCGACGCGCCGGCGTTCTCCTTCCAGGGCCACCCGGAAGCGAGCCCCGGCCCGCACGACGTCGCGCCGCTGTTCGACCGCTTCGTCGCCTCGATGCAGCAGGCGAAGTGATCCGGCCGGCCGCCAAGCCCGCCCGCAAGCGCCACTGGCGCAGGTTCTTCGTTATTGCGGTCGTGCTGGGCGCCTATCCGGCCTTCGTGATGGTGGCGACGTACTCGCAGTTCTTCGCCGCCGGATTGCCCGGCGGTCGCAACGGCCCGGCCGATGCGTACCGCCACTCGCTCGCCAGCGCGATCGTCGCCTACACCTTGTCCCCGCGCTGCGTGGACCTCGTGACCCAGGTGATGGAGCGCGACGGGCAGGGCAACGCATCACGTGCGATGGATGCGCACAACAACCGGCTCGGCGCGCGCATCGGCGCGGCCGCCGACAGCTGGAACGCCATGCAGCAGGCGGTGCTTGCTGCCGTGAACCATGGCGCGATCGACGCCCGATCGCCCGACCAGATCACCTGGCTCGCGCCCGACGCGTGGCAGGAACGACTTTACTGAGGACCCCCATGCCCAAGCGCACCGACATCAAAACCGTCCTGATCATCGGCGCCGGCCCGATCGTGATCGGCCAGGCCTGCGAGTTCGACTACTCCGGCGCGCAGGCGTGCAAGGCGCTGCGCGACGAGGGGTATCGCGTGGTGCTGGTCAACAGCAACCCGGCCACGATCATGACCGACCCGAACATGGCCGACGCCGTGTACATCGAGCCGATCAACTGGCAGACGGTCGAGAAGATCATCGCCAAGGAAAAGCCCGATGCGCTGCTGCCGACGATGGGCGGCCAAACCGCGCTGAACTGCGCGCTGGATCTTGCCGACAACGGCGTGCTGGAGAAGTACGGCGTCGAGCTGATCGGCGCCTCGCGCGACGCCATCCGCATGGCCGAGGATCGCGAGCTGTTCCGCGTCGCGATGGCGGACATCGGCCTGGAATGCCCGAAGGCCGAAGTCGCGCGCACGTTCGAACAGGCCGTCGAAATCCAGGCGAAGGTCGGTTACCCGACCATCATCCGCCCGTCGTTCACGCTCGGTGGCACCGGCGGCGGCATCGCCTACAACCGGGAAGAGTTCGAGGAGATCGCCAAGCGCGGCCTGGAACTCTCGCCCGTGCACGAGATCCTCGTCGAGGAATCGGTGCTGGGCTGGAAGGAATTCGAGATGGAGGTGGTCCGCGATACGAAGGACAACTGCATCATCGTCTGCTCGATCGAGAACTTCGACGCGATGGGCGTGCACACCGGCGACTCGATCACCGTCGCCCCGGCGCAGACGCTCACCGACAAGGAATACCAGCGCCTGCGCGATGCCTCCATCGCCGTGCTGCGCAAGATCGGCGTGGACACCGGCGGCTCGAACGTGCAGTTCGGCATCAACGCCAAGGACGGCCGCGTGGTCGTCATCGAGATGAATCCGCGCGTGTCGCGTTCCTCGGCGCTGGCGTCGAAGGCGACCGGCTTCCCGATCGCCAAGGTCGCCGCGAAGCTCGCCGTGGGCTACACGCTGGACGAACTCAAGAACGAGATCACCGGCGGCCTCACGCCGGCGTCGTTCGAGCCGAGCATCGACTACGTCGTCACCAAGATCCCGCGCTTCGCCTTCGAGAAGTTCCCGCAGGCCGACGCGCGCCTGACCACGCAGATGAAGTCCGTGGGCGAAGTGATGGCGATGGGCCGCACTTTCCAGGAATCGCTGCAGAAGGCGCTGCGCGGACTGGAGACCGGCAAGGTCGGCCTCGATCCCACCGGCCTGGATCTGTCCAGCGAAGACGACCTGGCGAAGCTGCGTCGCGAGCTGAAGGAGCCGGGTCCGGAGCGCATGTTCCACATCGGCGACGCGTTCCGCGCGGGCATGAGCGTGGAAGACGTGCACGCGCTGTCGTTCGTGGATCCGTGGTTCCTCGACCAGATCGAGGAAATCATCGCCGCCGAGAAGTCCGTCGCCGACGCCGGCCTGTCCTCGCTCGACAAGACGCGCATGCGCGAACTCAAGCGCATGGGCTTCTCCGACGCGCGCATCGCGCAGCTGACCGGCACCGACGAAACCGCCGTGCGCACGCTGCGTCGCGCCTTCGGCGTGCGTCCGGTGTACAAGCGCGTGGACTCGTGCGCGGCCGAATTCGCCACGACCACCGCGTACATGTACTCGACGTACGAAGACGAGTGCGAGGCCGAGCCGACCGACCGCAACAAGATCATCGTGCTCGGCGGCGGCCCGAACCGCATCGGGCAGGGCATCGAGTTCGACTACTGCTGCGTGCACGCGGCCCTGGCGCTGCGCGAGGACGGGTACGAGACCATCATGGTCAACTGCAACCCGGAAACGGTCTCGACCGACTACGACACCTCCGATCGCCTGTACTTCGAGCCGCTGACGCTGGAAGACGTGCTGGAAATCTGCGACCTCGAGAAGCCCAAGGGCGTGATCGTGCAGTACGGCGGCCAGACGCCGCTGAAGCTGGCGCGCGCGCTGGAGGCCAACGGCGTGCCGATCATCGGCACCTCGCCGGACAGCATCGACCTGGCCGAGGACCGCGAGCGCTTCCAGAAGCTGGTGCAGGACCTGGGCCTGGCGCAGCCGCTCAACCGCACCGCGCGCAATCCGGAAGAAGCGATCGTGCTGGCCTCGCAGATCGGCTACCCGCTGGTCGTGCGTCCGAGCTACGTGCTGGGCGGCCGCGCGATGGAAATCGTGCACGCCGACGCCGACCTGCATCGTTACATGCGCGACGCGGTGAAGGTGTCCAACGATTCGCCGGTGCTGCTGGACCGCTTCCTCGACAACGCCGTGGAAGTCGACGTCGACGTCATCGCCGACAAGGACGGCAACGTGCTGGTCGGCGGCGTGATGGAGCACATCGAGGAAGCCGGCGTGCATTCGGGCGATTCCTCGTGCTCGCTGCCGCCGTACTCGCTGAGCGCGGCCGTGCAGGACAAGCTGCGCGAGCAGGTCGTCGCGCTGGCGAAGTCGCTGAAGGTCGTCGGCCTGATGAACACGCAGTTCGCGATCACCTTCGACGACGAAGGCCGCGAGACGATCTACCTGATCGAAGTGAACCCGCGTGCCTCGCGCACCGTACCGTTCGTGTCGAAGGCCACCGGCATGGCGCTGGCGAAGATCGCCGCGCGCTGCATGGTCGGCAAGACGCTGGCCGAGCAGGGCGCGACGGAAGAAATCGTGCCGGAGTACTACTCGGTCAAGGAAGCGATCTTCCCGTTCGCGAAGTTCCAGGGCGTCGATCCGATCCTCGGGCCGGAAATGCGTTCGACCGGCGAAGTGATGGGCGTGGGCCGCAACTTCGGCGCCGCGATGGCACGCGCGCAGGAAGCCGGTGGCATCAAGGCGCTGCCGGAAGGCGGCAAGGTGTTCGTATCGGTGCGCGATCCCGACAAGAAGCGCGTGCTGCCCGTCGCGCAGGACTTGGTCAAGCGCGGCTACACGCTGGTCGCCACCGAAGGCACGCACAGGTTCCTGACGGATAACGGCCTCGCGTGCGAGCGCATCAACAAGGTGACCGAAGGCAGGCCGCACGTGGTCGACCTCATCAAGAACGGCGAGATCGTCTACATCGTCAACACGACCGAGGGCCGCCAGGCCATCAACGACTCGTTCTCGATCCGCCGCGAGGCGCTGCAGCACCGCGTGACGTACTCCACCACCGTGTCGGGCGCGCGTGCGCTGGTGAACTCGCTGGAATACCGCGGCACCGGCCCGGTCTGGTCGCTGCAGGAGCTGCACGCGGAAGTGCAGGGGGCGTAAGGACTCAAGACCGTCATCCCCGCGCAGGCGGGGATCCACGCTGGCGGGTATCACGCCCGACGGAGGGCGTGACGCTGCGGACCGTTGGATTCCCGCCTTCGCGGGAATGACGACTTGGAGGCGCTCCGGGCCAGACGGGTTCACCCCGGCGCCCATCTGATACAGAATCCGCATATCGCCACCGCCGGGCTTCCGCGCCCGGCGCACAGGAAGAACAAGCAATGCGAGCACCCATTACCCTTCAGGGCGCGCAGCGTCTGCGCGCCGAGCTGGAAGAATTGAAGTCGGTCAAGCGCCCGGCGGTGATCAACGCGATCGCCGAAGCGCGCGCGCACGGCGACCTCAAGGAAAACGCCGAATACCACGCGGCCCGCGAACAGCAGGGCTTCATCGAAGGCCGCATCAAGCAGCTCGAATCCGAGCTGTCGCACGCGCAGGTCATCGACGTGGCCTCGCTCAACGCCGGGTCGCGCGTCGTCTTCGGCGCCACGGTCGAACTGGCCGACACCGAAACCGACGAAGAACGCCGCTACCAGATCGTGGGCGACCTGGAAGCCGACATCAAACTCGGCCTGATCGCCATTTCCTCGCCGGTCGCGCGCGCGCTCATCGGCAAGCACGAGGGCGACACGATCACCATCGACGCGCCGGGCGGCACCCGCGAGTACGAGATCGTCGGCGTCAGTTACGCCGGCTGATCCCGTCGATGATCACGCTGCTGCTGCCGCCGCGCGCACGCTTCGGCGGCCAGCGCCTGTCCGTCGACACCGGACGCGCCCTGGCGCGCGCCGATCGCAGCGAGCGCGTCGGCGATGCATTGTCGAACCTTCTCGACGTCCTGCCGCGCGGCTGGCCGGTGGCAGCGGCCTCGCGCCAGCGCGATGCAGGCGATGCGGCGGGTGCGGCGTGGCTTCGCGCCGATCCCGCCTACGTGCGGCCCGACATCAATGGCGCGCGTCTGCTGTCCTACGGCGAAGCGCTGGGCTTGAACGCGCAGGACGCCGCCGCGCTGCTCAAACCGCTCAAGCCGCTGTTCGGCGATGCGGGTTTCCCGATCGATGCCCCCGCGCCGTCGCGCTGGTACCTGCGCCTGCCGACCGGCGCAAAGTGGCCGGAATTCACCGCGCCGGAGCAGGCGCTTGGCGCCGATCTGTTCGACGAATTACCGCAAGGCCCGGACGGCCGCCGCTGGCGTGCATTGCTGAGCGAGGCGCAGGTCGTGCTGCACAACCATCCGTTGAACGCGCAACGCGCCGCCGCCGGGCTCGCGCCGGTCAATTCGCTGTGGTTCTGGGGCGCGGGCACGCTGCCCGACCGCGTGCAGTCCGCTTACACGCGTATCGCGAGCGACGACGAAAGCGTGACGGCGCTCGCCGCGATCGGTGGCGTGGACGTGGCGGCCAAGCCGGCCTCGTGGAACGGCCGCGCCGACGCAGGCAATACCTTGTACGACCTGCGCGATGCGCGCGATCTCGCGCTGCTCGAACGCGGCTGGTTCGCGCCGCTGCTCCAGGCTGTCGGGGGCGGAGAACTGAAGCAGTTGCGGGTCGAATTCGACGACGGCGCGCGCTACGACCTCGCGCGTTCGCAGCGCTGGCGTTTCTGGCGCCGCCCGCTCGCCTCGTTCATCGCCGCGACGGCCGACACGCCCGGGAACGCTCACGAATGAAACCGGTCGCGCGTCTGCGTCGTCGCGATTGCGTCGATCCGGGTCTTTGGCCGGATTCCATGCCGGAGCTGTTGCGTCGCCTGTACGCATCGCGCGGGGCGACGACGATGGAACTCGCGCAGCCGCGACTGGCGCACCTGCATCCGCCGGAACTGCTCGGCGGCCTCGACGCGGCAACCGCGCTGCTCGCCACCGCCATTGCGGAAGACCGCCACATCGTCGTTGTCGGCGATTTCGATTGCGACGGCGCCACCGCCTGCGCGGTCGGCGTGCGCGGCCTGCGCATGCTCGGCGCGAAGCGCGTGTCGCACGCCGTGCCCAACCGCATCGTGCACGGTTACGGCCTTTCGCCTGCGCTGGTGGACGAACTCGCCGCGCTGCAGCCGGATCTGCTGGTCACGGTCGATCACGGCATCGCGTGCCACGCCGGCATCACGGCGGCGAAGGCGCGCGGCTGGCAAGTGCTGGTCACCGACCATCACCTGCCGGGCGAACACCTCCCGCCCGCCGACGCGATCGTCGATCCGAACCTGCGCGGCGATGCGTTCCCGAGCAAGTGCCTCGCCGGCGTCGGCGTGATGTTCTACGTGCTGCTCGCGTTGCGCCGCCGCCTGCGCGAGCAGGGGGCGTTCGTCGGAAAAGAGCCGGACCTGCAGGTGCTGCTCGACCTCGTTGCCGTCGGCACCGTGGCCGACGTCGTGCCGCTGGACGCGAACAACCGCGCGCTTGTCGCCGCCGGCCTGCGCCGCTTGCGCGCGGGGCAGGGCAGTGCCGGGCTTCGTGCGCTGATCGAAGTCTCGCAGCGCGATCCGGCGCGACTTACCGCGACCGACATCGGCTACGCGGTCGGGCCGCGTCTCAACGCAGCGGGCCGGCTGGAGGACATGTCGCTGGGCATCGAGTGCCTGCTCACCAACGACCTCTCGCGCGCGCGCGACATCGCCGCGACGCTCAACGAGATCAACAGCGAGCGCCGCGCGGTGCAGCAGCAGATGACCGACGACGCCGAACGCGCGCTCGATCGCGTTGCGATCGGCGAAGGCGCGGCGCCCGCGGCGATCTGCCTGTTCGACGCGGAATGGCATCCGGGCGTGGTCGGCCTGGTCGCGTCGAAGATGAAGGAGCGATTGCACCGGCCGGTCATCGCGTTCGCGCCGGCGGAGCCGGGAAGCGATTCGCTGCGCGGCTCGGCGCGTTCGATCCCCGGCTTCCACATCCGTGACGCGCTCGCCGACGTGCACGCGCGCCATCCGCAGCTGATCGAACGCTTCGGCGGCCATGCCATGGCGGCGGGGCTATCGTTGCGCGCCGACGCCTTCGCGGCCTTCGCCGACGCGTTCCGCGATTGCGCCACCTCGCTGCTCACGCCCGAGTTGCTGCAGGCGGAGCTGCTCAGCGACGGCGAGCTGGCCGCCGACGACTTCTGCCGCGCCAGTGCCGAAGCGCTGCGCGATGGCGGCCCGTGGGGACAAGGTTTCGCCGAGCCGCAGTTCGACGGCGAGTTCGACGTGCTCGGCTGGCGCGTTGTTGGCGAGCGGCACCTGAAGCTCGAACTCGGCCTGTCGGGCCGACGCCTCAATGCGATCGAATTCGGTGGATGGGCTGGGCTGGCGCCGCCGCCGCGCGTGCGCATCGCCTATCGCCTGGAAACCGACGACTACCGCGGCGGCGACGCCGTGCAGCTGGTCGTCGTGCATCGCGAAACCGTCGCCTGACGGTGACACGCGTCGAGGTCTAGTCGACGCCCGCCTTGCTCTTCGTCACGAACTCGCCGAGTTCGAACAGCGTGCCGTCGACGCGGCGCAGCAGGCGTGCGATTTCGTCCGACGGCACGAGCGTGCCGGCTTCGGCGATGCGTGTCGCGGTGCGCAGGTCGGCGGCGAGGTTGCGATAGCCGAACGTCCCCAGCGCGCCGGTGATGCGATGCAGCGCACGGCCCATGCGCTCCGCGTCGTGCTCATCGTGCGAGCGCCGCAGATCGTCGAGATCGCTGGGCAGGTTGGCGAGCAGGTCTTCGGCGACGAGGCAGACCGTTTCGCGCGACCCGAAGCTGCGCGTGAGCATCGCCAGATCGAGCGGCTCCAGTGGCGCTTCGAGCGGGGGCGGCGGTTGTTGCAGCGGCGCCGATGCCGTCGCGTCGCCCGCTTCGTCCCGCGCTTCGTGGGGTAGCCAGCGTTCCAGTTGTCGCATGAGTTCATCCAGCCCGATGGGTTTGCGCAGGTGGCCGTTCATGCCGGCGTCCCGGCAGCGCACTTCGTCCTCTGACATCACGCCCGCGCTGAGCGCAAGGATGGGCAATGCAGTCCGGCCTTCGGCGGCTTCGCCGGCACGGATCGCGCGCGCGAGCTCGAAACCACTCATGCCGGGCATCTGCAGGTCGGTGATGAGCAGGTCGAAATGGTCCGTCGCCAACGCCGCCAGCGCCTGTTCGCCGGTGGACACCACGCGGCAGCGCAGGCCCAGTTCGGCAAGCTGGCGCTTCATCAGCAGCTGGTTGGTCGAATGGTCTTCCGCCACGAGGATGTGGCCGGCGCGCATCGTGATGGGCGCGCTTGCATGTTCGCGGGTCGACGCGTCGTCGAGCGCCAGGACGCAGGCACGGCGCACATGCGTGGGAAGCAGCGGCTCGATGACGATGGCATGACGCGGCGCGTCCGGACTGTCGGGCACGAGCGGCACCCAGTGCGCGCCCTCGCCCGCGGGCGAGGGCGCGTCGGCGAGCAGCAGTTGCGCCTGCGAAGGCTCGACGATCTGCGCGCCGAATGCGATGACGATCTCCTGCAGCCCGTCGGCAACGTCCTCGTCGCCAGCACGAATCGCGATCGTGCGGCCGTCGAGCGACGGGTCGCGCGCGTCGAGCCGGACGACGGGCGTGGTGAGTGTGAGCGACACGCGCGTGCCGGCGCCGCGCGCGCTTTCCAGTTCCAGTCGCGCCTGCATCAGTTCGGACAACCGCCGGCAGATCGCGAGTCCCAATCCGCTGCCGCCGTAGGTGCGCGACGTGCTCGCTTCGGCCTGCGTGAACGCGTGGAACAGCTTGCCCTGTTCTTCCGATGCGATGCCGATGCCCGTGTCCGCGACGGCAAGGCACCACGTCTGCGACCCGTCGCCGCTGTCGAGCACCTGCAGCGACACGGCGACGTACCCCGCGCTGGTGAACTTGATCGCATTGCTCAGCAGGTTCAGCAGGATCTGCCGCAAGCGCGTCGGATCCGCCAGCACCATGCCGGCGAGCGACGGATCGATGTGGCACAGGCAACGCAGGTTCTTGCGCCGGCACAGATCCAGCACCAGCTCGATCGAGTTGCACACCAGGACGCGCAGGTCCGTCTCGACCGGTTCCAGGTCGAGCCGTCCGGCCTCGATGCGCGACAGGTCCAGCACGTCGTCGAGGATCGTCCGCAGCGCCTGCGCGTAATCCTGCACGAGGCCCAGCAGGTACTGCTGGTCGTCGTTGACGTCGCTGCGCGAGAGGATCTCGATGATGCCGGCGATGCCGGCCATCGGGGTGCGGATCTCGTGGCTCATCGCCGCGAGGAAGTTGGCGCGCCCGGCCGCGGCGTTCTCCGCCGATTGCCGCGCGGCGTCGAGCGCTTCGGACTGGCGATGCGACGCGCTCACGTCGACCCAGTACCCGCTCCAGTGCACCAGGTTGTCGTCGAGGCGACGCGCCACCGCGCTCACGCGTATCCAGCGATCCGGCGCGGGCGCAACCGTGCGGAAATCCATCTCGATCGGCGCGAGGTCCATGGTCGATTGGTCGAAGGTCGCGCGCAGTCGTTCGCGATCGCGATCGTCGATGCGGCCCGCCAATCCGGGTTGCTCGCCGGAGATGAGTTCATCGTGCTCCAGCCCGAACAGCTCGCGCGTGTTGCCGGCGACGAAGGGCAGGGCGTAGTTGCCCTGCGGATCGCGCGTGATCTTGAAGATCACGCCGGGCAGGTTGCGCGTGAGATCGCGCATCAGGCTGTCGGTCTTCTCCCGGCGGCGGATCTCCTTGCGCGTGCGCACGTAGGCGAACGCGAGGACCGAGACCAGCAGAGCGGCGAATGCAGCGCCGATCGCGACGGTGCGCCACTCCACGCCGCTGGAGACCTGCACTTCGAGCCACCCGGAACGAATGCGCTGACGCTCTTCGGCACTCAACGCGCCGAGCATGCGGTTGATCAGCGGGATCAACGGCTGGTACTGCCCTCGTACGCCGAACACCAGGTCTTCGTCGAAGCCGGCCGGCGCGGCGAGACGGAGCGTCGGGTACTGGCCGCTTCGAAGCGGCCGGTCCGCCGACATCATGTCGCCGACATAGGCGTCCGCGTCTCCGCGTTCCACTGCGCGCAGTCCCGCCGGAATGCCGTCCACCCGCACGACCACGGCGTTGGGCAACTCCGCCTTGACCCGTGCGGCACGCGCGGGGCCCACGATGGTGATGCGCTTTCCATCCAGGTCGTCCAGCCCGCTGATCGCGTGCGAACTGGCGCGCATGACGATCACGAGGCTGACGCGCGTGAAGGCCGACGTGAGCGCCCACTCCGGACCGACCGGTGCGCTCGCGGGCATCGGCACGAGATCGACTTCGCCACGACGCATCTTGCCGCGCAGGTCCTCGATGTTGCCCGAGGATTCCGGCCCCAGCTTCAAGCCGAGTCGCGTGTGCATCATCTGCAGGTACTCGGCGGCGACCCCGCTCATGCGTCCGTCGTCGCCGGTAAAGCTGATCGGCTCCCAGTCGCGTGCGTAGCCGACGCGCGGCGGCGCGATGCGTTCGAGCCAGAGTTCCTCGTCGCGCGTGAGCGGCACGCGTCCCGCGCGCGCGACGACCGTGGACGACGTACCAAGCCACCGGGTTTCGTACGCCAGGCGCTGCTGCGGCGTGATGCGAGCGAGTGCCTTGTCGATCGCACTGGCAAGCGGCTTGCGATCGTCCGGCACGGCGAAGTGCAACGTGTCGGGCGGCAGGTCGATCGGCGCGAGCACCGCGAGCTTGGGCCAGGCGCCGGTCGCCAGCGTCGTGCGGGCGACGTAGGGATTGCCGATGAAGACATCGGCCTGCGCGTTCTGCAGGGCGTCCAGCGCCTGTCGCGTGTCGGTGATTGCGGTGATCCGCGCGCCCGGAAACCTCGCGCGCGCAGAGCGTTCGATCGATGCACCGCGATCGACGAGGATGCGCGCCGATGCCAGTCGATCGGGTGCGAGCAGATCGCTGCGGCTCGCCAGGCCGACCGACACGGGTGCGCTTTCGAAATAGGCCGAGGTGAACACCAGGCACGGCGTGCGCTCGGGTACGAGCGAGACATTCATCAGCACGTCGACCTCGCGTCGGCACGCCGCCGCGAAGGCTTCTTCCCACGTCGGGTAGCGACGAACGGCGACGCGCACGCCGAGCTGGCGCGCAACCTCGTGCAGGTAGGCCGGCCCGAGTCCACTCAATGTTTCGCCGTCGAAACGTTCGAACGGCGGCCAGCCGCCTTCGTAGGTCGCTACCGTGATCGTCGGATGCGTGCGCACCCATTGGCGTTCGTCGTCGGCGAGCCCGATCGAGGCCGCATGCGCGAGGTTCGCGACGAAAAGAAGCAGCAGCCATGCGACACGACGGAACATCGTCATCGGTGCGCGCGCGACCGCAGGGGGATATCCTATCGGCCCGGAGCTTCCTCCTCCGGCGGGCACGCCTTCATGAACCTGCGAGTATTTCTGGCCGACGATCATCCGGTGGTTCTTCGCGGTGCGAGGGCGATCCTGGAAGCGAGCGGAATCGCCGTGGTGGGAGAAGCGCGCTCCAGCGACGAACTGTTGGCGGCGCTCGAGAACAACGAAGCCTGCGACGTCGTCGTCACCGATTTCGCGATGCCCAACAGCGCATCGCCCGACGGCACGGAAATGATCAAGGAGCTGCGCGAGCGTCATCCGCTGCTGCCCATCGTGGTGATGACCATGATCGGAAACGTGGGAATCCTCGACTCGCTGTTGCGCGCCGCCGTACTGGGCATCGTCGAAAAGACCGAGGACATGGAAATCCTCCCGATCGCCGTGAAGTCGGCGGCCAACCGTCGCGTCTTCATCTCGCCGGGCCTGCGGCGGCAACTCGACGCGATGGGAAAGCGCCGTGGGCGCGGCACGTTAAGTGCGCGTGAAGCCGAAATCATCCGCCTGCTGGCGTCCGGCCTGACGGTAACAGAGATCGCGCAGCAGTTGGATCGCAGCTTGAAGACCATCAGTCGGCAGAAGATCGACGCCATGCGCAAGCTGGGCCTGGAGAACGAGGCCGAGCTGTACGCATACGCGCGCGAGAACGGCCTGGCCTGAGGGCCGGGCCCGCCGAAGCGCCGGCCCGGCGAGATCCGGACCATTCCGATGGTGCGGGCTGGGTCCGGGGCGCACACTTCGCGGGCCACCGTAGAGCGACGGAGCCATGTCCAAACGTATCGTGATCGCGGACGACCACCTTCCGGTGCTCGCCTCCGTTGGCGCTGCCGTCGCCGCGACGGGCGCGACGGTTGTCGCGCGTGCGCGGTCGCCGGACGAGGTGTTCGCCGCACTGCGTGAACTGCCATGCGATCTCCTCGTCTGCGATTACGCGATGCCGGTCGACGCGCAGGTCGATGGCATCGAGATGGTTCATCGCGTGCGGACGCAGTGGCCGGATTTGCCCGTAATCATGCTGACGACCATGTCCAACGGCGTCCTGCTTCGCGCATTGCTCGCACAGGGCGTGCGCGGGTTGATCGACAAGGCCGCGCCTGCGCTGGAATTGAACGCCGCCATCCGTGCGGTGGACCAGGGCGAGATCGTCGTCAGCCCGAGCTTCGCCGACGCCATCGACGAGTGGGCCGGCCACATGGACGACCTCGTGCTGCGACGCGAGATCGCGCAGATGTTCGAACGGGGACGATCCGCCGACGAGATCGCGTCGATGCTTACGCTTCCGTCCTCCTGCATCGAGCGGCACGCGCGCGCGTTCGACGTCGCCGGGGCCGGCGCGCAAGGCAGTTCCGATCCGAAGCGCGCCTCGCGTTCCTGACGCACTGCACCCGGCCAGCCACGGCCCGGCGTGCCGGAGCGGATCTTCGGGAACCGGACGGGGGAGACGAGGACGGTCATGGCGAGAGCGCGTCGTGCGGGCGGGGGCAGGTGCACAAGGCTATCGGGCAGGCGCGGGCCTGCCGACCAGAGGAATCTGAGGAAACGCGCGGTCGGCCGAGTGGTTAAGCGACCGCCGCCGGGATCGTCGGTCCAAGAGCAAGCTTGACGCCGCCGCAACATTCTCGCACCTAGGCTGAACAGCCTTCCCCCCGGACTGGGAGTTTCCGCCATGCCGCTGACGATCAACATCGATCTTTCCGACGAGGACCTGCAGCACTTTGCCGGTGTGGTCGAGTCGGCCCGAAAGGAAGCGTCGGACAAGAGCAACGCCGAAGTGGTCGAAGCCGCCACGCAACTGGCCACCAAGGCGAGCCAGAGCAATCCGCCGCAGTTCGTGAAGGACCGCCTGCTGATGCTCGATTCGCTCATCGCGATGCTGCGCGACGAGGGCTGGGGCCTGTCGGAGGCGGATGCGGCGAACGTGCGCTCGGCGCTGGCGTATTTCGTGTCGGCCGGCGATGCGATCCCGGACAACGTCCCGGTACTCGGCTTCATCGACGACGCGATCATGATCGAGCTTTGCGCGCGCGAACTGCGGCACGAGATCGAGGCCTACGACGACTTCTGCGACTTCCGCCAGCGCGAGGCGGAGCGGCGCAAGCTCGATCCCGCCGGCGTCGGCCGTGCGGACTGGCTCGAGGGGCGTCGCGACGAGCTCCAGGACCGCATGCACCGTCGCCGCAGCCGCGACTTCCGCGGCGGCTTCGGCAGCGGCTTCGGCACCGGGTTCGGCGGCAGCAGCAGCTACGGACCGGTGCGGCGGTATTCCGACAGCGGCTGGCGCCCGGGACCGTTCCGCTTCCGCTGATTCGGGCCGGTCATCCCGCCGCCAGCCAACCAGCGGCGGGCGATCGTTTGTTAGAATCGCCGGTTCACCACCGCGATTCGAATTGGACATGATCGAGCTCAATCCCGTCCGCCAGCGCATCGCCGACCTCACCGGTCGGCTGGATGCGCTCAGGGGGTATCTTTGACTACGACCGCAAGGTCGAACGTCTGGAAGAAGTAAACCGCGAACTGGAAAGCCCGGACGTCTGGAACGACGCCGAGCGCGCCCAGTCGCTCGGCCGCGAGCGCTCCTCGCTCGACAAGGTGGTCGGCGGCATCCGCGACCTCACCGATGGCCTCGTTGGCGCGGGCGAACTGCTCGAACTGGCCGAGATGGAGAACGACGAAGGCACCGCGCAGGCCGTGGTGGACGACGTCGAGCGCTTCGCCAAGGACGTGGAGAAGCTGGAGTTCCAGCGCATGTTCTCCGGCAAGATGGACGGCACGAACGCGTTCGTCGACATCCAGGCCGGCGCCGGTGGCACCGAGGCGCAGGACTGGGCCGAAATCCTGCTGCGCATGTACCTGCGCTGGGCCGAATCGCGCGGCTGGAAGGCCGAGCTGATGGAAGTCAGCGGCGGCGACGTGGCCGGCATCAAGTCGGCGACGTTCCGCGTCGAAGGCGATTTCGCGTACGGCTGGCTGAAGACCGAAACCGGCGTGCACCGCCTCGTGCGCAAGTCGCCGTTCGACTCGGACAACCGTCGCCACACGAGCTTCACGTCCGTGTTCGTATCGCCGGAAGTCGACGACAAGATCGACATCGAGATCAATCCGGCGGACCTGAAGACCGACGTGTACCGGTCTTCCGGCGCGGGCGGCCAGCACGTCAACAAGACCGAGTCCGCCGTGCGCATCACGCACGTGCCGAGCGGGATAGTGGTGGCGTGCCAGACCGAACGCAGCCAGCACGCCAACCGCGACCGCGCGATGAAGATGCTCGCGGCCAAGTTGTACGAGCTGGAAATCCAGAAGCGCAACGCCGAGCGCGACGCGGTGGAAGCCACCAAGTCCGACATCGGCTGGGGCAGCCAGATCCGCAACTACGTGCTCGACCAGAGCCGCATCAAGGACCTGCGCACCGGCATCGAGCGCAGCGACACGCAGAAGGTGCTCGACGGCGATCTCGACGAGTTCGTCGAAGCCAGCCTGAAGTCCGGCCTGGAGGCCGGTTCCAAACGCGCCGACGCGGTTTGATGCGCGAGCGGGTGGGGCGGGGCGGGAAGTGAGAGGATTGACCTCTCCGGCACGCCTCCTCCGGCTCGCCAGTCCCACTTCCTCTTCTCGAAACCCATACCTGCTCCAGCCCATGACCGACCAGACCCCGACCGCCCAGACGCCCGCCGACGAGAACTTCCTGATCGCCGAGCGTCGCGCCAAACTCGCGGCGTTGCGCGGCGAGGGCATCGCGTTCCCCAACGACTTCCGTCGCAACGACTACGCCGGCGACCTGCAGGCGCAATTCGCCGACGTCGAGACGTGGACCGCAGAGGCGCTGGAAGCCAAGGGCCAGCGTGTCGCGATCGCCGGCCGCATCCTGCTCAAGCGCGTGATGGGCAAGGCCAGCTTCGTGCAGATCCAGGACGAGTCCGGACGCATCCAGCTGTTCCTCCAGTCGAACGTGCTCGGCGACACCTACGAGGCCTTCAAGGGCTGGGATGTCGGCGACATCGTCGGCGCTAAAGGCGTGCTCACGCGGACCAAGACCGGCGAGCTGTCGGTGAAGGCCGACGTGCTTCGCCTGCTCACCAAGTCGCTGCGCCCGCTGCCGGACAAGTTCCACGGCCTGGCCGACGTCGAACAGCGTTACCGCCAGCGCTACGTCGACCTGATCGTCTCGCCGGAGGCGCGCGATGTCTTCGTCAAGCGCAGCAAGATCATCCGCGCCATGCGCGCATGGCTGGACGGCCGCCGCTTCCTGGAAGTGGAAACGCCGATGATGCATTACATCCCCGGCGGCGCCGCGGCGAAGCCGTTCGTGACGCACCACAACGCGCTGGACCTCGAGTTGTTCCTGCGCGTGGCGCCGGAGCTGTACCTCAAGCGCCTGGTCGTCGGCGGACTGGAACGCGTCTACGAGATCAACCGCAACTTCCGCAACGAAGGCGTGTCCACGCGCCACAACCCGGAATTCACCATGCTGGAGTTGTACGAGGCCTATGCCACGTACAACGAGATCATGGACCTGACCGAAGGGCTGATCCGCGACGTCGCGCTGCAGGTGCTCGGCACCACGCAGACGCATTGGGACGGCGCCGATATCGACCTGGGCCCGGCGTTCCGCCGCTGGCGCCTGGACGAGGCGGTGCGTCACTACAATCCGGAAATCTCCGCCGCCGACTGCACCGACCGCGCCGCGCTGGTGCGCCATTGCGAACGCCTGAAGGTGCCGGTGAAGGCCGGCTACGGCTGGGGCAAGCTGCTGCTGGAGATCTTCGAGAAAACCGCCGAGCACCAGCTGGTGCAGCCGACCTTCATCACGCATTACCCGGTCGAGGTCTCGCCGCTCGCGCGCGAGAGCGACAACGAGAAGGGCATCACCGATCGCTTCGAGCTGTTCGTCAACGGCAAGGAGCTGGCCAACGGATTCTCCGAACTGAACGACCCCGAGGACCAAGCCGAACGCTTCCGCGCGCAGGTCGAGGCCAAGGAGGGCGGCGACGATGAGGCGATGCACTTCGACGCCGACTACATCCGCGCCCTGGAAGTCGGCCTGCCGCCCACGGGCGGCCTGGGCATCGGCATCGACCGCCTGGTGATGCTGATGACCGGCTCGGCCTCGATCCGCGACGTGCTGCTGTTCCCGTACATGCGGCCGGAAGCCGGCTGACCTGTCGCCCGGTGGAACGCCACCGCCGGCAAAGCCGTCGAACAAACGGATGGCGTCATGCCAGCGAAAGCTGGCACCGGGCCGGCTGCCGATCCGGCTCGTCGTCACATATCCGCCGGGTGGGGACGCACACCGGCTCCGCCCTGCCGTGAAGGTCAGCTAAAGCCCACGCATACGTCAGCCGATTCCCATATCAGGCCAGGGCGGTTTCTGGCTGCGGGCGCCGCCGGCCCGGGGTATGCTCCCTTCATCGGCCACCACAGGGGGTGGCGGCTCTACGGAACCCCGATGTGAACGTCGTCATCGTCGATGACCAAACCTCAGCGCGCACGATGCTGCGCCACATCATCGAGGACATCTCGTCCGAGCTGCATGTGTCCGATTTCGGCGACCCCGAGGCCGCGCTGGGCTGGTGCGAGTCCAACCAGCCCGACCTGCTCCTGCTCGACTACCGCATGCCGGCCCTCGACGGGCTGGAGTTCGCCCGGCGCTTCCGTCGCCTGCCGCTGCATCGGGACATCCCGATCATCCTGGTGACCGTGGTCGGCGATGAGCCGATCCGGCAGGCGGCGCTCGAAGCGGGCGTCATCGACTTCCTCGTCAAGCCGGTGCGACCGCGCGAACTGCGCGCCCGCTGCCGCAACCTGTTGCAGCTGCGACAGCAGTCGGAGAACGTGAAGCAGCGTGCGCTGTCGCTTGAGCAACGCCTGCTCTCGAGCATGCACGAGGTCGAAGAGCGCGAGCGCGAAACGCTTTCGCGATTGGCGCGCGCCATCGAATACCGCGACGCGGGCACCAGCGCGTACCTCGAACGCATGGCGCATATCGCGGGCCTCATCGCCGAGCAGCTCGGCATGTTCGAAGACGAAGTCCGCGTCATCGAAATGGCCGCGCCGCTGCACGACATCGGCAAGATCGCCATTCCCGATGCGGTGCTGATGAAGGCCGGCCCGCTGTCGGAGGACGAGACCGCGGTGATGCGTCGTCACCCGCGCATCGGCTACGAACTGCTCAGCGGCAGCCAGAACCGTTTCATCCAGGCCGGCGCGCTCATCGCGCTGCGCCATCACGAACGCTACGACGGCAGCGGTTATCCCGATGGCCTGCGCGGCGAGGAAATCCCGTTGGAAGCCAGGATCGTCGCGGTTGCCGACGTATTCGACGCGCTGATCTCTCCCCGCCCGTACAAGAAGGCGTGGGACGTGGATGCGGCGCTGGGTTATCTCTATGCGCAGCGCGGTCGATTGTTCGACCCGCGTTGCGTCGACGCGCTGATCCGCAGCCGAGAACGGCTGGAGGACATCTGCAACCGGTTCTCTACGGTGTCAGCGCGCCCCGGCCTGGAGTGAGCCGCGATGTTGAACGTGCTGCGCCATCTGAAAAAGGAACTTTCGCGGCGCCCCGACAGTGAGCATGGCCAGGCGTTCGTGCGCCTGGCGGTGCTGTCCGTGGTGCTGGTGTACATGCTCGTGCGCGGCGCCACCGGCGCACTGCCTTCGAAGGAATACGTCAACGTCCTGAAGATGGTGGAAACCGGCTTCGTCGTCGGCGCCTTCCTGATCGCGTGGATCCTCTGGCGCCCACAGAAGTCGCACCTGCGCCGCATCATCGGGATGATCTCCGACTACGGCCTGATGGCCGCGGCGATGATCCATATCGGCGAGCCGCTCGCGTGGGTGTACGTGATCCTGATGTGGGTCACGATCGGCAACGGCCTGCGCTTCGGCAACGGCTATCTCTACGGTGCCGTGGCGATGTCGTTCGCCAGTTTCGGCGCGGTGGTTTCCTTCAACGAGTACTGGCTGTCCAACCGCGTGCTGGGCGTCGGCCTGCTGCTTGGCCTGGTCGCCATTCCGCTGTATCTCTCCGGCCTGCTGCGCGCACTGACCACCGCGACGGACGAGGCCCGCCGCGCGAACGAGGCCAAGAGCCGTTTCCTGGCGAACATGAGCCACGAGTTCCGCACGCCGCTCAACGGTCTGGCGGGCATGTCCGAGCTGCTCGCGACGACGAAGCTCGACAACGAGCAGCGCGAGTGCCTGAGCACGATCCAGGCGTCCACGCGCAGCCTGTTGTCGCTGGTCGAGGACGTGCTGGACATTTCGGCGATCGAGGCCGGCAAGCTCAAGCTCGATCGTGTCGATTTCACCCCGCGCGAGCTGATGGACGCCATCAGCCTGATCCTGCAGCCACAAGTCCGCGCCAAGCAGCTGCAGTACGAAGTCGTCATCTCGCGAGACGTGCCCGAAGTGCTGCGCGGCGACGTCGGCCACCTGCGCCAGATCCTGATCAACCTCGCCGGCAACGCAGTGAAGTTCACCGACCAGGGCGCCGTGCGTATCGACGTGGGCGTCATCGATACCACCGCCGAACGCGTGCGCCTGCGGTTCGTGGTGACGGACACCGGCATCGGCGTGCCGGCGGCGATGCGCCAGCGCCTGTTCAAGCCGTTCGAGCAGGCCGACGTGAGCCTGGCGCGTCGTTACGGCGGCACGGGCCTGGGCACGACCATCGCCAAGGGACTGGCGGAGGGAATGGGCGGCAGCATCGGCTACGAGCCCGTGGAAGGCGGAGGCAGCCGGTTCTGGGTCGAGCTTCCGTTCGAACGCGCGCAGCTCGCGCCGCAGACAGTGGAAGGCGTCGCGCCCGAGATGGGGCAGGCGGAGACGGCGCCGAACGTCATCGCGTTCTCCGATCCGTTCCTGCGCCATCGCGCCCGCGTGCGCAGCCTGTCGATCATCGTCGCCGACGACCACATCGCCAACCGGATGGTCCTGCAGCGCCTGTTGCAGAAGGCCGGCCATCGCGTGGTCTGCGTCGAGGGCGGCGAAGAGGTGCTCAACGCACTGACGACGTCCGACTACGACGCGGTGATCACCGACCTGCACATGCCGGACGTCAGCGGACTGGATCTGTTACGCCAGCTGCGCGTGATGGAGGCGGGCAGTGGCCGACGCACACCGGTGCTGATCCTCAGCGCCGACGTCACCACCGAGTCGATCCAGGCGTGCGAACAGGCCGGCGCACGCGCCTTCCTCTCCAAGCCGGTGTCCACGACGCGCCTGTTGGACACGCTGGCGGAGATCGCCGCGAACCAGCGGGTTTCCACGACTGTGGTCGCTCCCGCGCGGGATGCCGCCGCATCGACCGACAGTCACTTCGACCCGTCGGTGCTCGACGAGCTGGGTGCGCTGGGCATGGGGGCCGGTTTCGAGCGCGAATTCATCGCGCAGTGCCTGATCGATGCGGAGAAGTGCCTCCAGCAGATCGAGGCCTGTGCGCAGCGGGTCGATTGGGAGCGCACTCGCGATCAGGCGCACGCCCTCAAGGGCGTGGCGAGCAACCTCGGGCTGATCAAGCTGGCCGCCATCAGTGGCGAACTGATGCGCCTTCCGGACTGGCAGCTGGCACGCGACTGGTCGTCCCACGTGGTCCGCCTGCGTGAGCGTCTGGCGCAGGGCAGGGCGGCGCTCGAAGCCCGCGAACGGCAGCGTGCCGCGCGCGGCGAAGGCGAGCGCTCCCCCTGATCCCGGGCCGGAGGTTCGGCCCGTTCGTCCCCGTGGTGCCGATGTCGCGGTTGTTGCGGCTCGCCCGGGCGTACCCGGTCGGCCCGGCCACCGTCAGGCGGCCGCTTCCGTTCCCGAACGGCGCTCCTGCGCGCGCACGATGCGCTCCATCGTCTTCAGCGCGCGGTCGCCCAGCGCCAGCGCGGTGTCGACCCACACCTCGGTGATGCCCATCAGCTCGTCGTAGCCCACCGGCTGGCCGATGCCCCGCACGGCGTTCATCGCCAGGTGTGCATGCGGAGCGCGCTGCTGCCGGCGGATCACGTCGTTGACCGCCGCGTCGCCTTCACCCTTCGGCACGAGGATGTCGACCACGCCCATGCGATGCCATTCCTCGCTCGGCGCGATGGTGCCTTCCAGGATCAGGCGTTCGGCGAGCTGCGGCGACACGCGCTTGCACAGGAACGAGTACGCGCCCATGCCCGGGAACAAACCGAACAGCACTTCCGGCAAGCCCATCTCGGCGCCTTCCTCGGCGACGATGGTGTGGCACGACAGCGCGAGCTCCAGGCCGCCGCCCAGTGCATCGCCCTGCACGAGCGCGATGGTGCGCACGTCGCCGCCCAGGCCCGTGTGGAAGTGGTGCACGCCTTCGACGCAGCGGCGCGCGTAGGCGAGCAGGTGTTCGCGATCGTTCGCGCGGATCAGTTGCGAGAACAGCGCGAGATCGCCGCCCAGGTTGAACGCGTGCGGAGCGGACGACGCGAGCACGACGTGGCGAAGACGACCGCTCTGGCGCTGGTTCTCACGCAGCGTGATCGAGTTGAGGAAGCTCCACATGTCGTCCATGAGTTCCGTGCGGAAGCACGGACGCGCGCCCTGGGTGTGGTCGTTGTGCATGTACATCCAGTGCGTGTCGCCCGCGGGGTCGGATTCGACGCGCAGGGTCGGGTAGGCGCGCGTGCGGTGCAGTTTCTCGATCATGCTCATGTTGCGGTCCTCGGCATCGCCGCCCGCAGGCAGGGTGTGGGCAGCGAGCGGCAAGGGGAGTTTGCCCACCGGGCGATGCTACACCGCGAAATCTGCCCAAAAGAGAAAGCCCCTCCGCGAGGGGAGGGGCTTTCATGAAGCGTCCGACAAACGGGCAGGCAGGGTTCAGTGTGTTGCCGGAGCGTCCCGCAATTCGCGACGCAGGATCTTGCCCACGTTCGTCTTCGGCAGTTCGGTGCGGAACTCGACGTAGCGCGGATGCTTGTAACCGGTGAGGTTCTCGCGCGCGTGCGCCTTGACCTGCTCGGCGGTGAGCGACGGATCCTTCTTGACGATGACGACCTTGACCGCCTCGCCGGACTTGTCGTCCGGCACGCCCACGGCAGCCACTTCGAGCACGCCGGGCATCATCGCGATCACGTCCTCGACCTCGTTCGGGTACACGTTGAAGCCCGAGACCAGGATCATGTCCTTCTTGCGGTCGACGATGTAGAAGAAGCCCTTCTCGTCCATGCGCGCCATGTCGCCGGTGTGCAGCCAGCCGTCGGCATCGATCGCCGCCGCGGTTTCCTCCGGGCGCTTCCAGTAGCCCTTCATGATCTGCGGACCGCGCAGGCACAGCTCGCCCACTTCGCCCTGTGGCATCGCGTTGCCGTTCTCGTCCTTGACGCAGGCGTCCGTGGACGGGATCGGCAGGCCGATGGCGCCGTTGTAGTCGACCAGGTCCATCGGGTTGATGCACGCGGCCGGCGCCGATTCGGTCAAGCCATAGGCTTCCACCAGCGTCGAGCCGGTGACCTGCTTCCAGCGCTCGGCCACCGAACGCTGCACGGCCATGCCGCCGCCGAGCGTCAGGTGCAGGCCGGAGAAATCCACCTCGTCGAAGCCCGGCGTGTTGAGCAGGCCGTTGAACAGCGTGTTGACGCCGGTGATGGCGGTGAACCGCACGCTCTTGAGCTCCTTGACGAAGGCCTTCATGTCGCGCGGGTTGGTGATCATGTGGTTCAGGCCACCGAACTTCATGAAGACCAGTCCGTTCGCCGTCAACGCGAAGATGTGGTACAGCGGCAGCGCGGTGATGATCACCTCTTCGCCCATGCGCACGTTGGTGCCCACCCACGCCGCGGCCTGCTGCATGTTGGCGACCATGTTGCGGTGCGTGAGCATCGCGCCCTTCGCCACGCCCGTGGTGCCGCCGGTGTACTGCAGGAAGGCGATGTCGTTGGGTTCGATGTCGACCGTCGGCAGCGTGTGGCGCTGGCCCAGCGCGAGCGCGTCGCGGAAGCGGATCGCGCCCGGCAGGTCGTACTCGGGCACCATCTTCTTGATGTACTTCAGCACGAAGTTGACGATCGAGCCCTTCGGGAAGCCGAGCATGTCGCCAAGGCCGGTGGTGATCACCTGCTTGACCTGCGTGTCGCCGATCACTTCCTGCACGGTGTGCGCGAAGTTGTCGAGCACGAAGATCACGCTCGCGCCCGAATCCACCAGCTGGTGCCGCAGCTCGCGCGCGGTGTACATCGGATTGGTGTTGACCACCGTCAGGCCCGCACGCAGCACGCCGAAGGTGGCGATCGGATACTGCAGGCAGTTGGGCATCATGATCGCGACGCGATCGCCCTTCTTGAGCTTCAGCTCACCCAGCAGGTACGCGGCGAACTGCGCACTGAGCTGGTCGATTTCGGCGTAGGTGAGGGTCTTGCCGAGATTGGCGAACGCGGGGCGGTCGCGGTAATTCTCGATGGCGCTTTCCAGCACGGCGACGACGGACGGAAACTCGTCCACGTCGATCTGCGCCGGAACCCGCTCGGGGTACTGCGCCAGCCACGGTCGTTCGAAACTCATCGCGATCCCCTCTCCATCGCAGTTGATCAGGCCCGTCGGTCGCATTCCATGGATGCTCCACCGTACGGTTTCGATGGATTGGAGCATGGGGCGAGAGGACTGGCAAGGCGCGGTGCGGCGCGGTTTCGCGCCGGTGGTCCGTGGCAGGATGGGGCGCTCGCGCGATACGAAGGGGAACGATTGGAATGTGGATGGGGAAGGTGTCCGCCCGCCTCGCGATGGCGGTGTGCCTGGCGTTCGTGCTGGCGGCTTGCGGGCGCGGCGCGCGGGAGCAACGGCTGCGCGACACGATGGGGGAATTGCAGTCGGCGATCGAAAGGAAGGACGTTGCGGCGCTTGAGGACGTGCTGGCGGAGGATTTCGTTGGCCCGAACGGGCTCGATCGCACCGGCGCGCGCCGCATGGCGCAGCTGATGTTCCTGCGGCACGGCGCGATCGGCGCGAACGTAGGACCGATCAGCATCGACCTGCAGTCGGGACACGCGACGGCGCGGTTCAACGTCGCGCTGACCGGCAGTTCCGGCCAGCTGTTGCCGGACGCCGCGCGGCTTTACGACGTCACCACCGGTTGGCGTGAGGTCGACGGCGAGTGGCGGATGACCAGCGTGGAGTGGACGGGGCGGTTGTAGTTCGGGGTCTTGCAGGCGATCCGCTTCCGGCACGTCTCGGTTGCCCGTCCTCGCCCCGACCCCTCTCCCGACGGGAGAGGGGCTCGTTGGAAGACCGCCAGGCTGTGATTACAGCGACTTGCGCGCCGCCAACTGGCGCAGCACGTAATGCAGGATGCCGCCGTGGCGGAAGTACTCGACTTCCTTCGGCGTCAGCAGCATCACCTTCACTTCGAACGATACCGTGCTGCCGTCCTTGCGCGTGGCGGTGACCGTGGCGCGCTTGGATGCGCCGTCCGCAAGGCCGGTGACGCTGAAGGTTTCCGAGCCGTCCAGCCCCAGCGACTGCACGCTGTCGCCTTCCTTGAACAGCAGCGGCAGCACGCCCATGCCGACCAGGTTGGAGCGGTGGATGCGCTCGAAGCTCTCGGCGATCACCGCCTTCACGCCCAGCAGGTTGGTGCCCTTGGCCGCCCAGTCGCGCGAGGAACCGGTGCCGTACTCCTTGCCGGCCAGCACCACCAGCGGCACGCCGTCGGCCTTGTACTTCATCGCGGCATCGTAGATCGACAGCTTTTCCGGCGCCGCGCCATCCTGGCCGAAGTACAGCGTGTTGCCGCCTTCCTCTCCGCCGAACATCAGGTTCTTGATGCGGATGTTGGCGAAGGTGCCGCGCACCATCACGTCGTCGTTGCCGCGGCGGCTGCCGTAACTGTTGAAGTCCGCGGGCTGCACGCCGCGTTCGATCAGGAACCGTCCGGCCGGCGAATCCTTCTTGATGTTGCCCGCCGGCGAGATGTGGTCGGTGGTGATCGAATCGCCGAACAGGCCCAGCACGCGTGCGCCGTGGATGTCGTCGATCGTGCCGACCTGCATGCTCATGCCCTCGAAGTAGGGCGGATTCTTGATGTAGGTCGATGCCTCGTCCCACGCGAACGACTCGCCTTCCGGCGAGGCGATCGTGTTCCAGCGCGTGTCGCCCTTGAACACGTCGGCGTAGTTCTGCGCGAACAGCTCCGGCCCGACGGTCGCGGCGATGACGTCGCCGATCTCCTTGTTGCTCGGCCAGATGTCGCGCAGGAAAACGTCCTGCCCATCGGCGCCCTTGCCGAGTGGTTCGCGGCTGAGGTCGATGTCGACCGTACCGGCAATCGCGTACGCCACCACCAGCGGCGGCGAGGCGAGGTAGTTCATCTTCACTTCGGGATGCACGCGGCCTTCGAAGTTGCGGTTGCCCGACAGCACGGAGGCGACGACGAGGTCACCCGCCGCGATGCCGGCACTGACTTCCGTCGGCAGCGGGCCGGAGTTGCCGATGCACGTGGTGCAGCCGTAACCGACGACGTAGAAGCCAAGCTTCTCCAGGTCGTCCAGCACGCCGGCCTTGCGCAGGTAATCGGTGACCACGAGCGAACCCGGCCCGAGCGAGGTCTTCACCCACGGCTTCGCCTTCAGCCCGAGCTTGGCCGCGTTGCGCGCGAGCAGGCCCGCGCCGAGCATCACCGCCGGGTTGGACGTGTTGGTGCACGAGGTGATCGCCGCGATCACCACCGCGCCGTCCTTCAGGCGCACGTTCTCGTCCTTGATGCGGATGTCGGCCATGCCCTTGTGCAGCGATTCGTTGCCGACCGCCGCGCCGCCGCCTTCGGCGACGAAGTTGGAGACGTCGTTGGACCGCTTGTCGCGACCAGCCGTCAGCGGGCCGAGGTTGTCGCGGTAATTCTGCTTCACGTCGACCAGCAGCACGCGATCCTGCGGGCGCTTCGGCCCGGCAAGCGAGGGCTTCACGTCGCCCAGGTCGAGTTCGAGCGTCGTCGAATACGCCGCTTCCGGCGCGCCCGGCTCGTGCCACAGGCCCTGCGCCTTCGCATACGCCTCGACGAGCGCGATGTGCGCGTCGCTGCGGCCGGACAGGCGCAGGTAATTCAGCGATTCGGCATCGATCGGGAAGATGCCGCAGGTCGCGCCGTACTCGGGCGCCATGTTGGCGATCGTCGCGCGGTCGGCCAGCGGCAGGTGCTGCAGGCCGTCGCCGAAGAATTCGACGAACTTGCCCACCACGCCCAGCTTGCGCAGCATCTGCGTGACGGTGAGCACCAGGTCCGTCGCGGTCGTGCCTTCGGGCAGCGCGCCGGTGAGCTTGAAGCCCACCACCTGCGGGATCAGCATCGAGGACGGCTGGCCCAGCATCGCGGCCTCGGCCTCGATGCCGCCGACGCCCCAGCCCAGCACGCCGATGCCGTTGATCATCGTGGTATGGCTGTCGGTGCCGAAAACGGTGTCCGGGAAGGCGAGCTGCTCGCCGTCGACGTCGCGCTCGACGACCACGCGCGCCAGGTTCTCCAGGTTCACCTGGTGGACGATGCCGGTGTTCGGCGGCACGACCTTGAAGTTGTCGAACGCCTTCTGGCCCCAGCGCAGGAAGCTGTAGCGCTCCATGTTGCGCTGGAATTCGATCTTGCCGTTGAGATCCAGCGCGTCTGGCGTGCCGAACACATCCACCTGCACCGAATGGTCGATGACCAGTTCGGACGGGATCAGCGGGTTGATCTGCGATGGGTTGCCGCCGAGCTTCGTCACCGCATCGCGCATCGCGGCCAGGTCGACCACGCACGGCACGCCGGTGAAGTCCTGCAGCACCACGCGCGCGGGCATGAAGGCGATCTCGGTGTCGGGCTCGGCCTTGCAGTCCCACTTGGCCACCGCCTCGATGTGCTCCGGCCCGACCGTCGCGCCGCCGTCTTCATGGCGCAACAGGTTCTCCAGCAGGATCTTCATGGAATAGGGCAGGCGGCCGATATCGAACCGTTCGCCCAGGGCCGGCAGGCTGAAATACGTGAGCGAGCGGCCACCGACGGACAACTGGCGGCGGGTCGAGAAGGAGTCTTGGGACACGGGGGCCTCCTGGCGGCTGGGCTGAATGGCGAGTCTGGCTCGGAGAGACGGATCAGGAATCCGGTCGATTATCCGCGGCCGGCGTTAAGTCGCCGACCGGACGATGGTCTTAGACCCTGAACAGGGACACCATTGTGCCGCTTGCCACGCCATGCGCAATTGAGTATGGGCGGGAAGGTATGTATCATTCATGCATACCGAATCCGCAGGCCGAGGAGGTCCGCCATGGAAGCCATCGTTGCCGAACGCGGCCAGATCACGCTCCCGAAAGCCGTCCGCGACGCGCTGGGGCTGACCAAGGGCACCCACCTGAAGGTGGAGCTGGAAGGCGGTCGCATCATCCTGCGCAAGAACGTCGACGACGCCATCTCGCGCGCTCGCGGCCGCTTCAAGCTGCCCGAAGGCGTGACGACCGATGACGTCATGCGCGAGCTGCGTGGACGCGCCCCGGGCGATCCGGTGGACGTCTGAGACGATGACCACGCCGAACACCATCGCCATCGACACCTCGGTGCTGATCGACCTGCTCGGCGAGGACGCCGGCATGGCCGACGCCGCCGAGCAGTGCGTTCGCGACGCGCTGGCGCAAGGGCCGGTGGTGCTGTGCGACGTGGTGGTCAGCGAGATCACCGCGGGCCTTGGCCACGGCACCGACATCATGGACGTGGTCGAGGAAATGGGGATGCGTTACCTGCCGGTGGAGCGCCGTTCGGCGATCCGCGCCGGCGAGATGCAGCGCCGCTTCAACCAGCGCCGCCGCGCGGCCGGGCAGGGCGGCCAGACCTCCCCGCGCACCGTGCCGGATTTCATCGTCGGGGCCCATGCGCTGCTGCAGTGCGCGGGCCTCATCACCCGGGATGCCGGGTTTTTCCGCGACTACTTCAAGGGCCTGAAGATCATCGTGCCCAAGACGATCGCCTGAGTGCAGCACGTCAAAACGCCTGAGTTTTTCCTGGAGAAAACCATGTTGGAAGCCTATCGCCACCACGTTGCCGAGCGCGCCGCGCTGGGCATCCCGCCGCTGCCGCTCACCGCGCAGCAGACCGCCGACGTCATCGAACTGCTGAAGGCGCCGCCGGCCGGCGAGGAAAGCTTCCTGCTCGACCTCATCACCCACCGCGTCCCGGCGGGCGTCGACGATGCCGCCAAGGTGAAGGCGTCCTACCTCGCCGCCGTTGCCTTCGGCACCGAGAAGAACGCGCTGATCTCCCGCGCGCGCGCCACCGAACTGCTCGGCACGATGCTCGGCGGCTACAACATCCATCCGCTGGTGGAGTTGCTGGACGACGCGGAAGTCGGCACCGTCGCCGCGACTGCGCTCAAGCACACGCTGCTGATGTTCGACGCCTTCCACGACGTGCAGGAAAAGGCGGAGAAGGGCAACGAGAACGCCAGGTCCGTGCTGCAGAGCTGGGCCGATGCCGAGTGGTTCACCAGCCGCCCGGAAGTCCCGCAGTCCATGACCATCACCGTGTTCAAGGTGACGGGCGAAACCAATACCGACGACCTGTCGCCCGCGCCCGACGCCACCACGCGCCCGGACATCCCGCTGCATGCGCTGGCGATGTTGAAGAACAAGCGCGACGGCATCGAGCCGGAAGAAGACGGTAAGCGCGGCCCGGTCGCCTTCATCGAATCGCTCAAGGCCAAGGGCCACCTGGTCGCATACGTCGGCGACGTCGTCGGCACCGGTTCCAGCCGCAAGTCCGCCACCAACTCGGTGCTGTGGTTCACCGGCGAGGACATCCCGTACATCCCGAACAAGCGGTTCGGCGGCGTGTGCCTGGGCTCGAAGATCGCGCCGATCTTCTACAACACGATGGAAGACGCCGGCGCCTTGCCGATCGAACTCGACGTGTCGCAGATGAACATGGGCGACGTGGTCGAACTGCGTCCGTACGAAGGCCGTGCATTGAAGAACGGCGAAGTGATCGCCGAGTTCTCGGTGAAGTCCGACGTGCTGTTCGACGAAGTCCGCGCCGGCGGCCGCATCCCGCTGATCGTCGGCCGCGGCCTCACCGCCAAGGCGCGTGAAGCGCTGGGCCTCGCCCCGTCGACGCTGTTCCGCCTGCCGCAGAATCCGGCCGACACCGGCAAGGGCTACTCGCTGGCGCAGAAGATGGTCGGTCGCGCGTGCGGCCTGCCCGAAGGTAAGGGTATCCGCCCCGGCACGTACTGCGAGCCGAAGATGACGTCGGTGGGTTCGCAGGACACCACCGGCCCGATGACCCGCGACGAGCTGAAGGACCTGGCATGCCTGGGCTTCTCGGCCGACCTGGTCATGCAGTCGTTCTGCCACACCGCCGCGTACCCGAAGCCGGTGGACGTGAAGACGCACCACGAGCTGCCGGCCTTCATCAGCAACCGTGGCGGCATCGCGCTGCGCCCGGGCGACGGCGTGATCCACAGCTGGCTCAACCGCATGCTGCTGCCGGACACCGTCGGCACCGGCGGCGACTCGCACACGCGCTTCCCGGTGGGCATCTCGTTCCCGGCGGGCTCGGGCCTGGTCGCCTTTGCGGCGGCCACCGGCGTCATGCCGCTGGACATGCCCGAATCGGTGCTGGTGCGCTTCAAGGGTGAGATGCAGCCGGGCGTCACGCTGCGCGACCTCGTCAACGCGATCCCGCTCGCCGCGATCAAGCAGGGCCTGCTGACGGTGGCGAAGCAGGGCAAGAAGAACATCTTCTCCGGCCGCATCCTCGAGATCGAAGGCCTGCCGCACCTGAAGGTCGAACAGGCGTTCGAGCTGTCCGACGCCTCTGCCGAGCGCTCCGCCGCCGGCTGCACGGTCAAGCTCGACAAGGAGCCGATCGTCGAATACCTCACCAGCAACATCACGCTGCTGAAGTGGATGATCGCCGAGGGTTACGCCGACCCGCGCTCGCTCGCGCGCCGCATCAAGGCGATGGAAGCATGGCTCGCCAACCCGCAACTGCTGGAAGGCGACGCCGATGCCGAGTACGCCGCGGTCATCGAGATCGACCTGAACCAGATCGTCGAGCCGATCCTCGCCTGCCCGAACGACCCGGACGACGTGAAGACGCTGTCCGACGTCGCCGGCGCGAAGATCGACGAGGTGTTCATCGGTTCGTGCATGACCAACATCGGCCACTTCCGCGCCGCCGCGAAGCTGCTGGAAGGCAAGCGCGACATCCCGACCCGCCTGTGGGTCGCGCCGCCGACCAAGATGGACGCGTCCGAGCTGACCAAGGAAGGCCACTACGGCACCTTCGGTACCGCTGGCGCGCGCATGGAAATGCCCGGCTGCTCGCTGTGCATGGGCAACCAGGCGCAGGCGCGCGAGGGCGCGACGGTGTTCTCCACCTCGACCCGCAACTTCCCGAACCGCCTGGGCCGCAACACCAACGTGTACCTGGGTTCGGCGGAACTGGCGGCGATCTGCTCGCGCCTGGGCCGCATCCCGACCCGCGAGGAATACATGGCCGACATCGGCGTGATCAACGCCAAGGGCGCAGAGATCTACCGCTACATGAACTTCGACCAGATCGAAGACTACCGCCAGGTGGCGGAGACGGTCGCGGCCTGATCGGCGCTGTCGTCACGGGTTAAATGAAAACCCCGGCTCCGGCCGGGGTTTTTGTTTGGGCGGCGCTTGAGCCTTGGCCTGATGGTGCCCGTGCTTGGTGTTGAACGTTCGCTGGTGCGCTTGCGCGCCGCAATCCTTTCCTCTCGTCCCGGCAATCGTCACCGTCATCCCGGCGAAGGCCCGGACTCAGTCCGACAACGCCCGGGCACTCCCGACCAAGTCGAACCACCTCGCCGTCATCCCGGCGAAGGCCGGGACCCAAGCCGACAACGCCCGGGCACTCCTGACCAAGTCGAACCACCTCACCGTCATCCCGAAGGCCGGGACCCAGGCCGACAACGCCTGGGCACCCCCAACCAAGTCGAACCACCTGACCGTCATCCCGGCGAACGCCGGGACCCAGGCCGACAACGTCTGGGCACTCCCGACCAAGTCGAACCACCTCACCGTCATCCCGGCGAAGGCCGGGACCCAGCCGACAACGCCTGGGCACTCCGACCCAGTCGAACCACCTCACCGTCATTCCAGCGAACGCTGGAACCCATTTTGACGTTGGCTTTGAGGCGCATCGCCAGAACGAAGAGCAAGCGGGATTCCAGCTTTGGCTGGAATGGGGGAAGCCGTTCGCAGAAGCGGGGCGTGCCCGAGCGCAAACAGCCTGGGTCCCGGCCTTCGCCGGGATGACGGCCACGGAGTCGAACGTATCGCGAAGCACGACGAGGGCGCCAAGGGAAGGCTGCACGCATGAACGCAGCGCCGGCCGAAGAAGACAGCGCGCACCGAACGCAGCCCACCAATTGCGCCCTCCATCGCAATCCTCGAACAAACCGCGACTTCTGGCCGCCCGCGCCGATCCACTGCGTGACAACAGTCAAGGACTTGCGTCCTGTGCCGCTATCTCATAGGCGGCACGCAGGGGGATGCGACATGAAGACGGACAAGCCAGCCCGGTCGGACCGGGTGGAGCAGGCAATGCGCTGGACGATACTCGCGGCATTGGGGGCCGCGGTCTGGTGGGCGGTGGCGATGGGATCGGTCGCGGGCTGACCGCGACCGCGGGACCAAGCGAAAGCTCAGCCTTCCAGATGCTCGCGCACGGCGGCCAGCAGGTCGCGTCGGCGCAGCAGGAAGTCCCAGAGGCTGCCGCCGCACTGGCGCCACAGCACGGCCGAACGCACGGCCGCGAGCAGGATCGCGCGCACTTCCGACACCACCGTCGCCTGCCCGAGGTAGTGCGGGTTGCCCTGCACGAGCACGCGCGGGCGCAGGTGGCTCAGCGTTTCGGCATACAGCGAACCCAGCGCGGCCATGACGTCCGGATGCGTGGGCCCCATCCGCTCGGCGTTCCCGGCCTGCGCGCGGATGCCCGCCTGCACGCGTTGGCCCATGTCGTCGTCGCGCACGAAGCGTCGTTCCAGCTGCATCACGGCGAGCACCAGCCGGGGCAGCTGCTCGTCGCGCTGCGAGCTGCCGAAGTAGTCGCGCAGCAGCGTCAGGCCCGGGCGCAACGCCTCCACGTCGCCGTAGACGGCGGTCGGCGAGGGGGCATCGATGCGGAACACCGATTCCATCGCGGTGGCAAGGATGGCCGCGTTGGCCTGACCGGTGTCCGCCACGCGCCGAACCTGGGCCAGGGCCTGCACGAGGCCGGCGAGGGCGAGGACGCGCGTGGACATCGACGTGTTCTGGGTCATGCAGCTCGAGCCTTCAATCGTTGTTCGAGGGGCGCGTCCGTGGCGGCGATCACCGCGCCGCCCAGGCAGACCTCGCCGTCGTATAGCACCAGGGACTGTCCCGGCGTGACCGCCCGCTGCGCGCGCGCGAATCGCACCGCCAGCGTACCGTCGTCGCGGACCTCGACCTCGCAGGCCTCGTCGGCCTGGCGGTAACGCGTCTGCGCGGTGCATTCCAAGCGCGATGCCGGCGGGCTCCCGGCGATCCAGTGCGCCACTTCCGACCACAGCCTGTGCGACTGCAGCCACAGGCTGTCGGCGCCCTGGTCGACGTACAGCACGTTCTGTGCGACGTCCTTGCCGACGACGTACCACGGCGCGGCTTCGAAACCGCGCACGCCGCCGATGTTCAGGCCTTCGCGCTGCCCCAGCGTGAAATAGAACACCCCCGGATGGCGGCCGATCACGTGGCCGTCGGGCGTGCGCATCTCGCCCTCGCGCGCGGGCAGGTAGCGGCCGAGGAACTCGCGGAAATCGCGTTCGCCGATGAAGCAGATGCCGGTGGAGTCCTTCTTCGCCGCGGTCGGCAACCCGGCGTCCAGCGCCATCTGCCGCACGTCGCGTTTGAGCAGTTCGCCGAGCGGGAACTTCGTCGCCGCCAGTTGCGCCTGTCCGAGCTGGTGCAGGAAATAGCTCTGGTCCTTGCTGCGATCCACCGCTCGCAGCAGCAGGTGGCGATCGCCGCGTCGTTCGACACGCGCGTAATGGCCGGTGGCGATGAACTCCGCGCCCAGCGCGCGTGCCGCGTCGAGGAAGTATTTGAACTTGATCTCGCGATTGCACAGCACGTCGGGGTTCGGCGTGCGGCCGGCGGCGTATTCGGCGAGGAAGTGCTCGAACACGCCCTTCCAGTATTCGCCGGAGAAATCGCGGAAGTGGATCGGAATGCCGAGGCGCCCGCTGACGGCCACCGCATCGCGGCGATCGTCCTCGGCGCGGCAATCGCCCGTCCCGGCCGCTTTCGGCCTCCTGCCTTCAGCGGCACTCGCGCTGTCCTGCGCATCGTCATCGGCCCAGTTCTGCATGAACAACCCGGCGACCGGCTCGCCCTCATCGCGCAGGCGCAGCGCGGCGACGGAGGAATCGACGCCTCCGGACATGCCGACGATGGTGCGCGGTGTGGTGTTCATGCGGCTCGTATCGGGTGGTGTCTGCTCATGCCAGGTGCTGGGTGATTTCCAGCGGATGGCGCTGGCCGCCGAGGAAGTCGGCCGCCACGCGCCACACCAGCGGGCTGCGATGGCGCGAGTGCGCGGCCTGCAGTTCGCTGGGCGTCATCCACAGCGCGCGGACGATGCCTTCATCGAGCGTGCGCGTGGGGTCATGCGCAACCGGTTCGGCCGCGAAGGCGAAGCGCAGGTAATGCCGGCCGCCGCTGCCGTCGGGATTGACCGGCGCCTTCCACTGGTACGCGCCGACGAACGCGGTCAGGCGCACGTCCCAGCCGGTTTCCTCGCGCGTTTCGCGCAGGGCGGCTTCGATCAGCGTCTCGTCCGGTTCCAGGTGACCCGCAGGCTGGTTGAGAACGAGCTGCCCGCCGACGGTTTCCTCGACCATCAGCAAGCGGCCGCCATCGACCACCACGGTGGCGACGGTCACGTCGGGTTGCCAGAAGCGGCCCTGACGGTAGGTCATCAGAACTCGTCCTTGCCGGTCAGTTCCAGCTCCATCTGGTCGGCGGTGCGCAGCACGAAGTCGAGCGCGTCGTCGAGCTGGCGCGGGGTGGCATCGGCGGCCAGCTTCACCACGAACACCGCCATGTCGCCCTGCTTGACCCAGGCGCCGAGCTTGCTCGAATGGCTGTCCTCCAGCAGGCGGTTGGCGACCTGGGCGGGGAACTCGCCGCCCGTGGCGCGATACGCCGGCGCCCAGACCTCGCGTACTTTCATTTCGCCGAAACTTTCCACGGCGGAGATCACGAACGCCAGTTGCGAGCGCCCCTCGTCCATGTCGAAGGCGAGCTTGTAGTCGCCGTCGTCGTCGACCTCGTACTGGTACTTCAGGCTGTCGAGCTGCCGCGCGATGGCAGGATCGGCGGAACGGTCCGTTTCACGCGTGGACGCCGTATCGGCGGCGAGCCCCGGAAGCGGCACGCAAAGCGACACCAGGACGACGGCGAGAGCGTGAAGTCGCATGCAACCTTCCTTGAAGAGAACACGAGGGTAATGGGATGAAGTCCCGCGTTTTGCCGCGTTCTTCATCCCGAATCCGGGCATTGTGCCGGCCGGCGGGCTCGGGCGTCCACGCAGCGCGGCGATCCGCCATCGCCCCCGGCCTATAATCCCGCCATGGCCAAACAGACCGAACACGAGCATCAGCATGGCGTCCTGGTGGAGACGGGGAAGCCGGAAATCGCCCGCCCGCCGCTGTATTCCGTCCTGCTGCTGAACGACGACTACACGCCCATGGACTTCGTCGTCGAGGTTCTCATGCGTTTTTTCGCGATGAACGCCGAAAAGGCGACCCAGATCATGCTCCACGTGCATACCCGTGGCCGTGGCGTCTGCGGCGTTTTCACCCGCGAGGTCGCAGAATCGAAAGTGGCGCAGGTGAACGAATTTTCAAGACTCAACCAACATCCCTTGCTGTGCACGATGGAAAAGGCCTAAAAGTCCTCCTCAGTACGTCCTGAGCGATAAGGGCGGAACCCCGGTCCCGCCGCCGGGTCCCAAGGTCTAGCGAGCATGGAATTCCCCATGCGCGTCCCCATCTAGGACGGCAGTAGCTTTCCGGAGGCTTACGCCACCATGTTCAGCAAGGATCTCGAATACAGCATCGGCCAGTGCTACAAGCGCGCCCGCGAGGCGCGTCACGAGTACATGACGGTCGAACACCTGCTGCTGGCACTGCTCGACAACCCATCGGCCGAAAGCGTGCTCAAGGCGTGCGGCGTGGATTTCCAGCGCCTGCGCACCGACCTGGAGCAGGCCATCGCCACCTCGGTGTCGGTGCTGCCCGAAGACGTCGATCGCGACACGCAGCCGACGCTGGGCTTCCAGCGCGTGTTGCAGCGCGCGGTCTACCACGTGCAGTCCAGCGGCAAGAAGGAAGTGACCGGCGCCAACGTGCTGGTGGCGATCTTCGGCGAAAAGGACAGCCACGCGGTCTACTTCCTCAACCAGCAGGACGTCGCGCGCCTGGACGTCGTCAACTACATCTCGCACGGCATCGCCAAGCACGGCGGCGGCCAGGAGCCGACCCGTTCGCAGGAAGACGGCGAATCGCCGGGCGGCGAAGGCGGCGAGGGCGAAGGCAAGGGCGACGCCCTGGCCGAGTTCGCGGTGAACCTCAACCAGCTCGCGCGCGACGGCAAGATCGACCCGCTGGTCGGCCGCGCGGACGAAGTCGAGCGCACCATCCAGGTGCTCTGCCGCCGTCGCAAGAACAATCCGCTCTACGTCGGCGAAGCCGGCGTGGGCAAGACCGCGATCGCCGAAGGCCTCGCCAAGCGCATCGTCGACGGCGACGTGCCCGACGTGCTCATGGACGCGACCATCTATTCGCTCGACCTCGGGGCGCTGGTCGCCGGCACCAAGTATCGCGGCGACTTCGAGAAGCGCCTGAAGGCCGTGCTGACGCAGCTGAAGAAGCTGCCCGAAGCCGTGCTCTTCATCGACGAGATCCACACCATCATCGGTGCGGGTTCGGCGAGCGGCGGCACGATGGATGCGTCCAACCTGATCAAGCCCGCGCTCGCGTCGGGTGAGCTGCGCTGCATCGGCTCGACCACGTTCCAGGAATACCGCGGCATCTTCGAGAAGGATCGTGCGCTGGCGCGTCGCTTCCAGAAGATCGACATCGTCGAGCCGACGGTGGGCGAAGCGTATGAAATCCTGCAGGGCCTCAAGCCCAAGTACGAAGCGCACCACGGCGTGACCTACGCCGACGACGCGCTGCAGGCGGCCGTGGACCTGTCGGTCAAGCATATCGGCGACCGCCTGCTGCCCGACAAGGCCATCGACGTGATCGACGAGGCCGGCGCCCGCCAGCGCCTGCTCGCCGACGACGTGCGCAAGACGCTGATCGATGTGGAAGAGATCGAGACGATCGTCGCCAAGATGGCGCGCATCCCGACCAAGCAGGTGTCCGCGTCGGACAAGGACGTGCTCAAGAACCTCGAGCGCAACCTGAAGATGGTGATCTTCGGGCAGGACCCGGCGATCGACACGCTGACCTCGGCGATCAAGCTCGCCCGCTCGGGCCTGGGCAATCCGGACAAGCCGATCGGCAACTTCCTGTTCGCCGGCCCGACCGGCGTGGGCAAGACCGAGGTGACCAAGCAGCTCGCACTGCAGTTGGGCATCGAACTGGTCCGCTTCGACATGTCCGAGTACATGGAGCCGCATTCGGTGAGCCGCCTGATCGGCGCGCCTCCGGGTTACGTCGGCTTCGACCAGGGCGGCCTGCTGACGGAGAAGATCGTCAAGACGCCGCACTGCGTGCTGCTGCTGGACGAGGTGGAGAAGGCGCATCCGGACATCTTCAACATCCTGTTGCAGGTCATGGATCGCGGCATCCTCACCGACACCAACGGTCGCGAGGCGAACTTCAAGAACGTGATCCTGGTGATGACGACCAACGCCGGTGCCGCGCAGGCATCGCGCCGTACCATCGGTTTCACCCGTCAGGACCACTCGACCGATGCGATGGAAGTGATCCGCCGCAGCTTCACGCCGGAATTCCGCAACCGCCTGGACGCGGTCGTGCAGTTCCAGCCGCTGGGCTTTGACCACATCCTGCGCGTGGTGGACAAGTTCCTGATCGAGCTGGAAACCCAGCTGCACGAGAAGGACGTCTCGCTGTCGGCGACGCCGACCGCGCGCGACTGGCTGGCATCGCACGGCTTCGATCCGCTGATGGGTGCGCGCCCGATGTCGCGCGTCATCCAGGACAAGATCAAGCGCCCGCTGGCCGACGAGCTGCTGTTCGGCAAGCTGGTCAACGGCGGCAAGGTCAGCATCGACGTCAAGGACGACGAGCTGGTCGTCACCGCGCAGGCCGAGCCGGAGAAGCTCCTGCCCGCGACGGTCTGATCGCCGAATCGTGATCTTAGAAACGCCGGGCGGCGCAAATCGCCCGGCGTTCTCGTTTTCCGGCTCACCCCTTCGCCACCTCGCGAAGGGCGGCCAATGCCTGGTCGACCTGGTCGGGCGTGTTCATGAGTCCGCCCGAAAGCCGCGCATAGCTCACCGCATACGGACTGCTGCTCGCCAGCACCTTGCGGGCCAGCAGGCCGGCGACGATCTGGTCGGGGGTCTTTCCCTTGAGTTCGAAACAGCAGATTCCCGCCGAGAGTGCGGGATCGCGTGGCGTGTGCAGCGTGAGGCCGGGGATGCCGGCCAATCCGTCCTTGATCCGGCCGTTGAGTTCGGCGATCCGGCCGGCAACGCGCGGCCGCTGCAGTTGCCGCTGCAGCTCGAACGCGCTCGCCAGCGCCCAGTGGTGTTCGTAGGCGTGGAAGCCGCCGGGCGTGACGCGCGCTGCGTTGTTTGGTCCGCGCGGCGGGCGGCCGTCCTTCCACGCTTCATAGAGTTCCAGGTCCGAGAAGGACGGGATGGTCGGGCGCAGTCGTGCCCAGTTCTCCGCCGATGCCCACACCAGCCCGGTGCCGCGCGGGCCGAGGATCCACTTGTGCGTGCCGGCGCAGAAGTAATCGGCGCCGAGTTCCGCCGCCGCCGCATCCACGCTGCCGAAGCCATGCACGCCGTCGAGCACGATCCGCACCCGCTGGTCCTCGCTGCGCGTGGCGTTGATCTCCGCCACCGCATCGGCGATCGCCCGGACCGGTGCGCGCAGCCCCGTGCTGGATTGCACCCAGGTGATGCCGAGGATGCGCGTCTTCGGCCCGATGCCGCTGCGTACTGCCGCAACGATGCCGTCGACCGTCGCGTCGGACGATCGCTCGAACAGGCGGATCTTCCGCACGCTCGCGCCATTGCGCTGCGCCGACAGCCGGATCGCCTCGTGGTGGACGACGTGGTCGTGCACGGTGGTGAGGATCTCGTCGCCCGGCTGCAGCTGCAGGCCGTGGTAGACCAGTGCCAGGCCCATCGTGGTGCTGCCGGTCAGCGCGATGTCTTCGGCGCGCCCGCCCAGGTAAGGCGCGGCCGCCTCGCGGACCTTCCCCTCCAGGCTCTGCTCGTCGGTGCCGAACATCCCGTGCTCGACGGTGAGCAGCGGATTGGCGTCGAGGGCGACCCGGAACGCCTCGATCGCCTGGCGGACCGGTTCGGGATGCGAGGCGATATAGAAGCCGGAGAAGTGCAGCCAGGCCGGGTCGAGGCGGAACAGCGCGCGCACCAATTCCCAGTCGTCCAGTCGGGGCATCGGGGGCGTGTTGGCCGCGAGCGCGGCAAGCAGTCCGGTGGGCGCGGCCGCAGTGGCGAACAGCACGCCCTGCGCGGCGAGGAAGGCACGTCGGCTCGGCATGGCGGCACCCTGCGGCGACCGGTAGCCGGTCCTTCGGGACAACGCGATCACGGGCGGCGCGCGGTCACCCGGAAACGAAGAAAGCGGCCAGAGGCCGCTTTCTGTTCAAGCACTTGCCGGGTTTACCTGAAGCGAATTCGCAAGAACGTCACTTCATGCGGTAGGTGATGCGACCCTTGGTCAGGTCGTACGGGGTCATTTCGACCTTCACCTTGTCGCCGGTCAGGATGCGGATGTAGTTCTTCCGCATGCGGCCGGAGATGTGGGCAATGATCTCGTGCCCGTTTTCGAGGCGCACCCGGAACATGGTGTTCGGAAGGGTTTCCGCCACCGTGCCCTCGAATTCGATCACGTCGTCTTTTGCCATGTGCTTCCTGGAATGTGTGTCGTGGCGCCGGTCCGGGAGCGGAGCGGCAACGAAGCCCCGCATTTTGCCATGCCGGTGGCGTTCGTGCAAAAAATCGGTTAAGGATCGGGCGAAGCGGCCTCGTCAGGGGCGATTTACGTCCGCCAGCGCGGTCGCCGGCCAGTCGCCGATGCGATCCGTCCAGGCCCCCACGATACCGGGCTGCGCGGTCAGTTCGGCGACAGCGGCCAGGAATCGCGGCCGCGGCCACAGCTTCGCACCCAGGCTGAGGAGGTGGTCGTTCTCGACCTGCGCATCGATCAGCGGGAAGCCCCATCGCCGCAGATGGAAGGCCAGCGCCGCCAGGGCGACCTTCGACCCGCCCGAGACCGCGCTGAACATGCTCTCGCCGAAGAACATCCGGCCGGCCGCCATGCCGTAGATGCCGCCGACCAGCCGGTCGCCTTCGAACACCTCGAACGAATGCGCATGGCCGAGTTCATGCATGCGCTCGTAGGCGGCGCGCATCTCGGGGGTGATCCAAGTGCCGCGCTGGCCGGGACGGGGGATCTCGGCGCAGGCGCGAATGACCTGCGCGAATGCGGTGTCGGCACGCACGGTCCATGTCGAGCGACGCAGGCCCCGGCGGAACTTCGACCCGAGGCGCACGCCGTCGGTGGCGAACATCGTGCGCGGATCGGGGCTCCACCACAGGATCGGCTGCCCCTGCGAGTACCACGGAAAGATGCCGTGCCGATACGCATTGAGAAGCCGCGCCGGCGTGAGATCGCCGCCGACCGCGAGCAGTCCGTCCGGCTGGCGCAGCGCCCGATCGACGGGCGGGAACGGCGCGTCGGGGTCGGGCGACAGCAGGGCGGGCAGGGTGCTCACGGCGGCGATGATGGCGCATCGTGGCCGGCGTCGGTCGCCTTGAAGGGCGAGTGCGCGCAGAGCGTGCGAGCGTAGGCGCGGATGGATTCGGCTTCCTGCGAGCACCACTCGCGCAGCGCGTCGCGGAACTGCGGGTGCGCGATCCAGTGCCGGCTGCGCACGATCGTCGGCAGGAAACCCCGCGCCAGTTTGTGTTCGCCCTGCGCGCCGGGTTCGAAACGGGTGAGGCCTTCGCGCAGGCAGTACTCGATGCCCTGGTAGTAGCAGGTCTCGAAGTGCAGGCCGGGCACGGTTTCCATCGCGCCCCAGTAGCGGCCGTACAGCGTGTCCCCGCCGCGCAGGCACAGGGCGCCGGCGATCGGCGCCCGGTCGCGCATCGCCAGCATGATGACCAGCGACGTCGGCATCTCGCGCGCGAGGTGCTGCAGGAACTCCAGCGTGATCGCCGGATGGTTGCCGTATTCGGCGAAGGTCTGCAGGTAGAAGTCGTGCATCGCGGAGAGGTCGTCCGCGGTCGCCTGCGTGCCGTCGACGACGCGGAATGCCACGCCCGCACGCGCGACCTTCGCGCGTTCCTGCCGGATGTTCTTCCGGTGCTTGTGGTCGAACGCGGCTAGATAGTCGTCGAACGCGCGCCAGCCGCGGTCATTGCGCCAGTGGTACTGCACGTCGACGCGCGGTAACCAGTCGTCCGGGAAGTCGGCGTCTTCCGCGTCCGTGTGGAAGTTGACGTGCACGGACGACAACTCGTTTCCGGCACACAACGCGGTCATGGTGTCCACTAGCTTGCGGCGACGTTCCGGTGTTTTCGCCAGTAGCCGGGGCCCGGTGACGGGCGAATAGGGCACTGCGCAGAGCCACTTCGGAAAGTAGTCGAGGCCGGCACGTGCGTAAGCGTGCGCCCAGGCGTGGTCGAACACGAACTCGCCGTGCGAGTTGTCCTTCAGGTACGCCGGCGCCGCCGCGATGAGTTCATCGCCCTCCCACAGCGTGAGGTGCTGGGGCCGCCAGCCCCAGCGCTCGCGCAGGCAGCCGTGCGCTTCGAGCCCCAGCAGGAAGGCACGCGCCACGAAGGGGTTGCGTCCGTCGTGCAGCCCGTCCCACTGCGAGGCCGGAACCTGCGCGAGCGAGTCGAGGATGCGGGCGGTCGACATCGGGCTTCGTGACGCGGGCGACGCGGCAAGCCGCGTCACCCTGATGCGTTCCTCAGATTTCCTTGTCGAGGAACTTCTCGGCGTCCAGCGCCGCCATGCAGCCGAAGCCGGCCGAGGTGATCGCCTGGCGATACACCTGGTCGGCGACGTCGCCCGCGGCGAACACGCCCGGCACCGACGTCTGAGTCGCATTGCCGTCCAGTCCCGTCTTGATGACCAGGTAGCCGTTCTTCATTTCCAGCTGGCCTTCGAACAGCGAGGTGTTCGGCGTGTGGCCGATGGCGACGAACAGGCCGTGGATCGCGATGTCGCGCGTGCTGCCGTCCTGCACGGACTTCACGCGAACGCCGGTCACGCCCGCATCGTTGCCGAGCACTTCATCGACCTGGTGGTGCCACACCGGCTCGATCTTGCCGGCCTGGATCTTCGCGAACAGCTTGTCCTGCATGATCTTCTCGGCGCGCAGCGTGTCGCGGCGGTGCACGAGGTAGACCTTGCGCGCGATGTTCGACAGGTACAGCGCTTCCTCCACCGCGGTGTTGCCGCCGCCGATGACCGCGACGTCCTGTTCCTTGTAGAAGAAGCCGTCGCAGGTCGCACAGGCGGACACGCCGCGGCCCTTGAACAGTTCCTCAGACGGCAGGCCGAGGTACTTCGCGGTGGCGCCGGTGGCGATGATCAGCGCATCGCAGGTGTATTCGCCGCTATCGCCGACCAGGCGGAACGGACGCGAGGAGGTGTCCACGGTGTGGACGTGGTCGAACACGACCTCGGTGTCGAAGCGTTCGGCATGCGCCTGCATGCGCGCCATCAGGTCCGGGCCCATCAGGCCGTGCGCGTCGCCCGGCCAGTTGTCGACTTCGGTCGTCGTCATCAGCTGCCCGCCCATCTGCAGGCCGGTGATCACCAGCGGCTTCAGGTTCGCGCGCGCCGCATACACGGCGGCCGTCCAGCCGGCCGGGCCGGAGCCGAGGATGATGACTTTGGAGTGCTTCGATGGGCTCATGGGTATAATTGCGTGCTGTGTGAAGTGCGCTGCGCGCGGTGGGTTCCGCCATACGCAGGCGTGTGCAACGGAACGTAGGAGTCATAGCTTGGCGGCGCGGTCCCCCTAACACAAGGCGCTGAACCGGCCCGGCCGCGTGACGCAATGTTGCACTGCGCCGTGAGGCAGGCGAGGCGACAGACGACAATAGGCACGCGCGCCGCCGATGCGGCGTTTTTTTCGTCACCCCATCCCCCCACGAGCCGCGCACACCGCGCGGCTTTTCAACGATCGAAGGTAAGAGACATGCGGATCGGCGTTCCCAAGGAAACCAAGACCCTCGAAGGGCGCGTCGCGCTCGTTCCGGCCGCGGCCGGCGACCTGGTCAAGCGCGGCCACGAGGTCTGGATCGAAAAGGATGCCGGCATCAAGTCGGGCTTCAAGGACGAGCAGTACACGCAGCTCGGCGTGAAGATCGCGCCCGACGCGGCCGCGCTGTACGAGAAGGGCGAGCTGATCGTGAAGGTGAAGGAGCCGATCGCCGGCGACCTGTCGCACCTGCGCCGCGATCACCTGCTGTTCTGCTACCTGCACCTGGCAGCCGAGCCCAAGCTGACGCGCGAACTGCTCGACATCGGCCTGACCGGCGTCGCGTTCGAGACCGTCGAGCTGCCCAACGGCGACCTGCCGCTGCTGGCGCCGATGTCGGTCATCGCCGGCAAGATCGCCGTGCAGGTCGGCACGCACCTGCTGCACCAGCCGCAGGGCGGCAAGGGCAAGCTGCTGGGCGGCCTGCCGTCGACCGAGCGCGGCAAGGTCGTCGTGTTCGGCGCGGGCAAGGCGGGCAGCGCGTCGGCGCAGCTGGCGGCGGCCGGTGGCTCGAACGTCGTCGTGTTCGAAATGCGCCAGGACCGCATGGACGAAATGATGCGCCTGGGCAACAACGTCACCGCGCTGTACCCGTACGCGGACGTCGTCGCGCGTGAAGTCGCGTCCGCCGACCTCGTCGTCGGCGCGGTGCTGGTCACCGGCGCCAAGGCGCCGCACGTGCTGAACCGCGAAATGCTCAAGGGCATGGAAGCGGGCAGCGTGCTGGTCGACATCTCCATCGACCAGGGCGGCTGCTTCGAGACCTCGCGTCCGACCACCTGGAAGGAGCCGACCTACGCGGAAGAGGGCGTCACCCACTTCTGCGTGACCAACATGCCGGGCGCCGTGCCGCAGACCAGCTCGCAGGCGATCTGCGCGGCGATCCTGCCGTGGGTCAACAAGCTGGCCTCGGGCAGCGAATGGCGCAGCAACCAGGCACTGGTGCGCGGCATCAACGTCGAGGGCGGCAAGATCGTCCATCCGGCGCTGCAGGACATGAAGGTCTAAAGGCCGGGAACCGGGAATCGGGAATCGTCGAGCAACGCTCGGCCAACCGGTTCGCCGCCGACCTACAATCGATAGCCCGGGGCGCTCAGTCGCCCCGGGCTATTATCGTTTTGGGGAAGAGGCATTCGGGACGGGATGGTGGGAGGGACAGCCAAAGCCTGAATGGCCGAGGCCTCGCCGATTCCCGATTCCCCAATCGCGATTCGCGGCTTTTCGCGTATATTCAATAACTAACGATCTCCTGTTGAGGCAGTACATCACGGTGGCGCAAGCGTCCGCAGCCAGTCGAAAGAAGCTCAAGGCCGAAAAGTTGCCGCCGTCGCCGCGACGGCAGCGGCTGGTGCGCGACATCGCGCTGATCCTGATCGCGCCGCTGCTGCTGTACCTGCTGGCGAGCCTGGTGACGTTCTCTCCGCAGGACCCGGGCTGGTCGCACTCCGGCAGCGTGACCGCGCCGCTGCACAACGTCGGCGGCCGCGTCGGCGCATGGACCGCGGACGTGCTGCTGTACCTGTGCGGCTACGTCGCGTTCCTGCTTCCGATCATGCTTGGCGCGATCGCATGGATCGCGCTGTTCGGCATGGACAGCGACGGCGATGGCGACGCGGACTTCGGCCCGGCGTTGCGACTGGTCGGCATCGTCGGTTTCCTCGTGGCGGCCACGGGCCTGCTCGAACTGCGCGTCGGCCACGCCGAAGCGTTTTCCGCCCGCGCGGGCGGCATCCTCGGCCAGCTTGTCGGCAAATCGCTCTACAGCGGCTTCGGCCCGGTGGGCGGCAATCTGTTCCTGCTCGCGTTGTTGCTGGTGTCGGTGACGCTGGCGACGGGGCTGTCGTGGTTCGCGGTGATGGACAAGATCGGCCAGTGGGTGCTGGCCTTCGGTCCGACCGCGAGCACCCTGTTCCGCAAGGGCGAGAAACAGGCCACCGAGTGGCAGCAGACGCGCGCGCTGCGCGAGGAGCGCGAGGAAGCGCGCAAGGTCGATACCGAACTGCGCGCCAAGCGTGCGCCGGTCAAGATCGAACCGCCGCCGCCGGCCGCCGCGGTCGTGGAGAAGAGCGAACGCGCCAAGCGCGAGACGCAGATCCCGTTGTTCCACACCGGCGACGGCTCGGGCATTCCGCCGCTGGCGCTGCTCGACGATCCCAAGCCGCAGCCGAAGGGTTACGACGAGCAGACGCTGGAAACCCTCTCGCGCCAGATCGAATTCAAGCTCAAGGACTTCCGCATCGACGCGCAGGTCGTCGGCGCGTACCCGGGCCCGGTCATTACGCGGTTCGAGATCGAGCCCGCGCCAGGCGTGAAGGTCAGCCAGATTTCCTCGCTCGACAAGGACATCGCGCGCGGCCTGTCGGTGAAGTCGGTGCGCGTGGTGGACGTGATTCCCGGCAAGTCGGTGATCGGCCTGGAAACGCCGAACACCTCGCGCGAGATGATCTTCCTGTCCGAGCTGCTGCGCTCGAAGGAATACGACAAGTCGACCAGCCCGCTCACGCTCGCGCTGGGCAAGGACATCGCGGGCCGCCCGACCGTCGCCGACCTGGCGCGCATGCCGCACCTGCTGGTCGCCGGTACGACCGGTTCGGGCAAGTCCGTCGCGGTCAACGCGATGGTGCTGTCGCTGCTGTACAAGGCGTCCGCGAAGGACCTGCGGATGCTGATGATCGACCCGAAGATGCTGGAGCTCTCGGTCTACCAGGGCATCCCGCACCTGCTGGCGCCGGTCGTCACCGACATGAAGGAAGCGGCCAACGGCCTGCGCTGGTGCGTGGCCGAGATGGAGCGCCGCTACAAGCTGATGTCGGCCGTCGGCGTGCGAAACCTCGCCGGCTTCAACAAGAAGGTGAGGGACGCCATCGAGGCCGGCCAGCCGATGATGGATCCGCTGTTCAAGCCGAACGCCGAACTCGGCGAGACGCCGCGCCCGCTGGAAACGCTGCCGTTCATCGTCATCTTCATCGACGAATTCGCCGACATGATGATGATCGTCGGCAAGAAGGTCGAAGAGCTCATCGCGCGCCTCGCGCAGAAGGCGCGCGCCGCCGGCATCCACCTGATCCTCGCCACGCAGCGACCGTCGGTGGACGTCATCACCGGCCTGATCAAGGCGAACATCCCGACGCGCATCGCGTTCCAGGTGTCGAGCAAGATCGACTCGCGCACCATCCTCGACCAGTCCGGTGCGGAAACGCTGCTCGGCCACGGCGACATGCTGTACCTGCCGCCCGGCACCGCCATGCCGGAGCGCGTGCACGGTGCGTTCGTGTCGGACGACGAAGTGCATCGCGTCGTCGAGCACCTCAAGCAGGTCGGCGGCGGCCCGGATTACATCGAAGGCGTGCTGGACGAAGTGCAGACGATGGGCGACGGCGTGGTCGTCGGCGCAACGGGCCTGCCGGAGACCGGCGGCGGTGGCGGCGACGAGTCCGATCCGCTGTACGACGAAGCCGTCCGCATCGTCACCGAGACCCGCCGCGCGTCGATCTCCGGCGTGCAGCGTCGCCTGAAGATCGGCTACAACCGCGCCGCGCGCCTGATCGAGGCGATGGAAGCCGCTGGCGTCGTGACCCCGCCGGAGCACAACGGCGACCGTTCGGTGCTGGCGCCGCCGCCGCCGAAATGAACCCCGCCGCGGCGACGTGCCGCGGCGTGCAGGCCTGTTCAGACAACCGCCGGCACACTCGCCGGCAACACGTGGATATCCGGAGTTTTCGCATGCGTGCAGTACGTTTCCTGGGTGCCGTGCTGGCGCTCGCGCTGGCCTCGTCGCCGGCCCTGGCCGGCGCGCGCGACGACCTCAACACGTTCACCAAGGGCATGAAGGGCCTGAGCGGCGAGTTCAGCCAGCAGGTCTTCGACCCGCAGGGCAAGTTGAAGGAAACCTCGACCGGCACGCTCGCGCTGTCGGCGCCGCGCCTGTTCCGCTGGCAGTACGTGAAGCCGTATCCGCAGCTCATCGTCGCCGACGGCAAGAAGGTGTGGGTGTTCGATCCGGACCTGCAGCAGGCCACCGTTCGCCCGCAGGGCGTCGAGGAGCAGAACAGCCCGCTCGCCGCGCTGATCGACCCGGCCAAGCTGGACGCGCAGTTCGTGGTGAAGGAACTGGGCATGGACAAGGGTCTGGAATGGCTGTCGCTCGCGCCCCGACGCGAGGCCGACGCGGCCTTCCGCAGCGCCCGACTGGGCTTCGGCGGCAGCGGCCTGGTGAAAATGCAGGTGGTCGACAACCTCGGCCAGCGGACCGAGATCGAATTCACCAATTGGAAGCGCAATCCCGCTTTCGGCGCGGACACCTTCCGCTACACGCCGCCCAAGGGCGTGGACGTGATCGGCGGCGAGTAAGCGCGCGCTGGCGGCATCGCAACCAAGGCCTGCTTCGGCAGGCCTTTGCGTTTCTGGTGAAGGCAGGGCCGGATCCGCCGGCCGCCGGAGCGCCACGTGGTCCGTCGTCTTTCGCTGCTGCTGATCGGCCTGTGCGTGTGGTCCGCGCCGGCCCTGTCGAACGAGCCCGTCGCGACCATCCCCGCGACCACGCGCGCGCTGCCGCCCGCGTCCGCGTCGCGCGCGATGGATCGCGCCGCATTGGAGAAGGCGATCGCCGGCACCGTCGTGGCGGCGCTCTCGGAACGCTTCGGCGGGCGTGCGGTGGAGGCGAAGTTCGACGATCTGCACGCGCAGCCGCTGGATGCGCAGCAGCGGCTCATCCGCGGTGAGGGCGGCATGCGCTTCGCCGGCGAGACGGGGTGGATCGGGTTTCGCTTCGCGAGCCGCTACGACGATTTTCTCGGCCAGGCGGGCTGGCCAGAGCTGGAGGTCGGCATCGGTGGCGACGGCCGGCTCATTCCCAACGACAGCCTGGCGCTCACCCAGCTGGAAGACCGCATGGCCGACACCTTGCAGCGCGAACTCGGTATGACGTCGGTGCGCATGCAGCTCGACCGCGTCGAGACCGTCGAGATGGCCAGCCATTACCTCGGCATGGAAGCGCGGGGGCTCGCGGATTTCGGACGCGATGGCAGCAGCGAAGTGCGCGTCCATGCGCTGTACGACCGACGCGATGGCGCGTGGTTGCAGATGGAGTATCAGTTGGGGCCGGAAGCGGCGCAGACGGCGTCGCTTGCTCCGTCTCCATAAGCGGGCTTTCAAGCCCCTCTCCCCACGGGAGAGGGGTTGGGGTGAGGGGCAACGAAGCGGCACGACAAGAATGGCAGTGCATGACCGCACTGCGAAGACGAATCGTGCGCCTGCGTTGCCCCTCATCCGCCCTTCGGGCACCTTCTCCCGAAGGGAGAAGGGAAGAACGCACCGGCAACGCACCGTTTTCATCTGCCTTGGTATCGTGTGCGTGAACCCCCGCGAGACCGCACGTGGCCCGCCGCACGACTTCCTCATCATCGCTCACCGACGACCTGCTCCACGTCGACAACCGCGGCATGCAGCCGCTCGCCGAGCGCATGCGTCCGCGTACGCTCGACGAGATGGTCGGGCAGAAGCGCCTGCTGTCGCCGCGCTCGGCGCTGCGCCGCGCGATCGAATCCGGCCGCGTGCATTCGATGATCCTGTGGGGCCCGCCGGGCTGCGGCAAGACCACGCTCGCGCTGCTGCTGGCCAAATACGCCGACGCCGATTTCCGCGCGATTTCCGCCGTGCTGTCGGGCCTGCCCGAAGTGCGGCAGGTGCTCGCCGAAGCCGCGCAACGTTTCGCCGAAGGCCATCGCACCGTGCTGTTCGTCGACGAGGTGCACCGCTTCAACAAGGCGCAGCAGGACGCGTTCCTGCCGCACATCGAACGCGGCACCATCCTGTTCGTCGGCGCGACCACCGAGAACCCGTCGTTCGAACTCAACTCCGCATTGCTCTCGCGCTGTCGCGTGCACGTGATGGAAGCGGTATCGGCCGACGACATCCGCATCGCGCTGCGACAGGCACTGGACGATGAAGAGCGCGGACTCGGCGGGCGCGGCCTGAAGGTGGACGACGCGTTGCTGGGCGAGATCGCGCAGGCCGCCGACGGCGACGTCCGCCGCGCGCTCACGCTGCTGGAGATCGCCGCGGAACTGGCCGAAGGCGAAGAGGGCGAGATCACCGCGGCGACGCTCGCGCAGGTGCTCGCCGACCGCACGCGCCGTTTCGACAAGGGCGGCGAACAGTTCTACGACCAGATCTCGGCGCTGCACAAATCCGTGCGCAGCTCCAATCCCGATGCCGCGCTGTACTGGTTCGCGCGCATGCTCGACGGCGGCTGCGATCGCGCGTACCTCGCGCGACGCCTCACGCGCATGGCGGTGGAGGACATTGGCCTGGCCGATCCGCGCGCGATGCCGATGGCGCTGGAAGCGTGGGACACGTTCGAACGACTCGGCAGCCCGGAAGGCGAACTCGCGCTCGCGCAGGTCGTGGTGTACCTGGCGACCACCGCCAAATCCAACGCGGTGTACGCCGCGTACAACGCCGCGCGCGCCGACGTGCAGCAATACGGCACGCAGGACGTCCCGCTGCACCTGCGCAACGCGCCGACGAAGCTGATGAAGCAGCTCGGCTATTCGAAGGGCTACCAGTACGACCACGACGTCGCGGGTGGCATCGCGCTCGACCAGACGGGATTCCCCGATGCGATGGGCGAGCGCGTGTATTACCGGCCGGTGGAGCGCGGGCTGGAGATCAAGCTCAAGGAGAAGCTCGACGGCCTTCGCGCCAGACGCGACGCCGCGCGGCGTGACGGCAATGTGAGCGGTGAGGAAGACGGAACCTGAGCGTTTTCCGGGCGTTGCCGGCCCGCAACGCCGAACGCCGATGAGGTTGTGCGCGTAAGTGATTGACCGCAAATGCGCGGCGTGATGTTGAAGTGTCGCGGTAATGTCCCGCGTTTCTCGCATGAAACCGCGGGCTGAATCGCACCCTCGACGCGAGATGTGCCGTCGCATCAAGGCCTTGCGTCATGCAGCGCGCCCGGCGCCACGTTGTTTCGTCGAAGCGCCATTTCAGTTTTGCAACGAGTGGGCCCGGTTCGGGCCGCTGCGCAGCGCGGGCGCGCACAGCGTCGGCGCCGTTCAGGACCATTAACCCCCGCGATCAAGGCGTTGGCCCGCCTGAACGACAGTTGGCACCGGCCATGCGTGTAGTTCCTTGCGTCGTTTACCGGTGCCTCCCCCGGGCGCCAGCCGACGTCACGTAAAGGAGAACAACAATGCGCATTCGTACCAGCTTGATGGCAACAGCAGTGCTCATTGGCCTGGGGCTCGGCGGCCAGGCCATGGCACAACAGACCAACGGCAACGGCGGCGAGGGTGACGACACCTTTACCGCAGCCGACAACTCCGACAACAGCACCACCGATTCGTCCAACAACAGCACGGGCGACAACCGCAACAACGACGGTTGGGCCGGCGCCGACAACGGTGCAGCGGCCGCCAACAACGGCGGTACCGCGACCAGCACGTACACCGATTCGTCGACCTTCAGCTCGACCTCCAGCACGATCGTCGCATCGACCGTGCTCGAAGGCGCCGTGTACGACGTTCGCACGTACGGCATCGGCAATGTCGCCACCAATGGCGGCAATGCCAATGGCGGAGCGGGCGGCGCCGGTGGCGATGGCTACGGCGGCGACGGCTACGGCGGCGACGGCGGCGGTGGCGACGGCTACGGCGGCAATGGCGGCAACGGCGGCGACGGCGGTTCGGGCGGCGATGGCGGCTCCGGCGGTTATGCCGAGAACGGCAGCGCGACCTCGGGCGACGCGAGCGTCGGCGACGCGACGATCGGCGATTCGACCGCCGGCCGTGGCGGCCGCGGCGGCGACACCTGGGACAACTACAGCGGTCGTGGCGGCGATACCGACAACGACAGCGGCGATGCGGGCGGCGCAAGCCTGGCCGGCTCGGCTGCGGGCGCCGAAGGTAGCGCAGGCGGCGGCGGTGGCGGTGGCGGCGGCAACTCCGGTGGCGACGGCGGTGGCGGCAACGATGCCGGCAACGACGGCACCGGCGGCGGCGGTGGTGCGGGCGGTACGGGCACCGGCGGCGCAGGCGGCGCGGGCGGCACGTCGACCGCGACCTCGACCGGCACGTCCGGTGCGGGCACCGGCACGTCCGGCGCGACCGCGGGCGATGGCGGTGCCAGCGGCACCGTGACCGCCAGTGCGGGCGGCGGCGGCGCAGGCGGCGCGGCGAGCAATGGCGACGCGAGCAACGGCAGTGCCGATGCCAGCGCGACCAACGGCTCGGCGACCGCAGGCGACGGCGCGGTGGCAGCGGCCGGCGCGACCGGCGGCGACGGCGGCGCGGGCGGCACCGGCAACGGTGCGGGCGGCACGGGCGGCACGGGCAACGGCGGCGTCGGCAACGGCGCGACCGGTGGCGCGGGCGGCGCGGGCGGCAGCAACATGGTCGATGCCGGCTCCTTCGACATGTCCTCCACGATGACCGGCACCGCCAGCGGCGCAGCGGGCATCACGGTGGCAGCGCAGAACAGCGGCTTCTCCTCGCTGATCCAGCAGGGCATCACCGTCCAGGCCAACCTGACCGTCGGTCCGTAAGGCGTTCCGCGATGCATGGCCGTCCACCCGACGTCCATGCGTCTGGATACGTTCGAGCACTCCCGCCGGCGGCAACGCCGGCGGGAATCGTGCGAGACCAACGCGGAAAGCCATCGGCAAGGAGCATGACGATGCAACGCAATCGTTCCATCGCATTGGGCGGTCTGGTCGGGGTGGCGATGTGGTGCGTGGCGGGCCTTGCCTGCGCGCAGCAGGCGCCCGACGCCGATCTTTCGTCCATCGCGTCACAGCCCGTCGTCGTAACGCCTGCTTTCGTCGAACCGGTTCCGGTCGATGCGACAGCGGCGCCCGATGCCGCGTTCGGCACGGCCGTCGATCCCGGCGCGCTGTCCGACCTGCGCGGCGGCGACGCGCAAGTGGTCGACAACGACATCCTCGTCAACGGCCGCGTCGAGGACGCGATCGCCGACGACGTACTCACCGGCAGCAACGCGGTCACGTCCGGTTCGTTCGCCAATGCCAGCGGGATTTCCACGGTGATCCAGAACACCGGTGCGAACGTGCTGATCCAGAACGCGATGATCGTGAACGTGAAGTTCGCGGACGCGGGCCCATGAGGCTGCGCACATTCCGGTGCCGCGCGATCCTGGCGGCCTCGGCGTGGATTCTGGTTTCCGGCCTCGCGCAGGCCGGTACGGTGGACGTGCGCGCACCGCCGAACGGCGCGTATTCGCTGAAGGTGACCAGCCTGAAGGAAGCGCGCTTCAAGACCACCGTGCGACAGCAGTACGACTTCAGTTGCGGCTCGGCGGCGACCGCGACGCTTTTGACCTACCAGTACGGCCATCCGGTCACCGAGGCCGAAGTGTTCATGCAGATGTACCAGACCGGCGACCAGGCGAAGATCCGCCAACGCGGCTTCTCGCTGCTGGACATGCGCCGCTACCTGCGGTCGCTGGGCTTCGAGGCCGACGGCTTCGAGCAGCCGCTGGACAAGCTCGTCGCCGAGGGACTGCCGGCGATCGTGCTGCTCAACGATCGCGGCTATCGCCACTTCGTGGTGGTGAAAGGATTCCGCAACGAGCGCGTGCTGCTCGGCGATCCCGCGCGCGGGACACGCGCGATGCCGCGTTCGCGCTTCGAGAAACTGTGGGACAACCGCATCCTGTTCGTGGTGCACAACCGCCGCGAACGCGCGCAGTTCAACATGCCGCAGGACTGGCGCACCGCGCCGCCGGCGCCGCTGGACGCGGGCATCGCGCGCGACAGCCTGTACAACATCGTGACGCCCCGGCGCGGTCCGGGCGACATCTGACGGAGGGTTCGACCATGGACTCGCCTTCGTTCAAACATGGCGTTTTCCGCTGCATCGCGCTCGCGGCGCTCGCATGCTGCGCACCCGCGCTCGCCGCGCCGCCCGCAAGCGTGCTCGGTGCCGAATGGGTCGCCATCGATCCCGCGCTGCTGGACGACATGCGCGGCGGTTTCCTCACCTCCGGCGGCACGGCGCTGTCGTTCGGCATCGAGCGCGCGGTGTTCGTCAACGGCGAACTGCTGGCGACCACCCGCGTGCAGATTCCCGACGTCGCGCGCATGACCGCCGACCAGGCGCAGGAGCTGCAGCGCTTCAACCAGGGCGTGGTCGTGCAGATCGGCGGCGGCAACACGTTCGAGCCGTCCGGCGCGCCCGGCGGCATCGTGATCCAGAACACCCGGGACGGGCAGGACATCCGTGCGCTCACCACGGTGAACGTCGGGGTCGATACGTTGCAGGCGTTCCAGGACCTCAATACGCAATCGACGCTGCACAACGCGATGGTCACCGCCACCGCACCCTGAACGGGCGCGCCGGCCGCGCGCCCGCATTCGTCGCCGGACTGCGTTCTCATCGGATGGACCTCCCGGCACGGCCGTACCAGAAGGACGACGCATGAGAAGGACGCCGCAGTTGCCCCGCCGCCTGATGCTCGCCCCGTGCCTGTGGCTCGCCGCCGCCGCGGCCGCCCAGGCGCAGGACCAGTGGCAGGGACTGGAGCCGGCCCGTCCGGCTGCGCAGCCCCAGGCCGGCGGGGCACTTTCTGCGACACCGCCCGCACCCGCGTCGAAGGAGCGCTCGCTGGACGAGCTACAGCGCGAGATCAACGCGCAGACGCAGCGGCTGGAAGCATTGCGCGATTCGCTCGCGCAGCAGGAACAGGCGGTCGCGAACCTGCAACGCGCGCTCGACGAGGAACGCCTGGACGCCGAACGCGGCGCCGGCGTCGCGCCGGGCACGGTGTTGCCGACGCTCGCGCAGCAGGCGCCCGCCGCCGCGCAGGCGCCGCCGCAGCCGCGCCAGGCGCAGGCCGCGCAGCCGCAACAACAACAACCGCAGAAGCAGAAGCCCGTCGGCCAGGCGCCCGACTCGGTGACGCGTCCGCCGGAAGTCGCGCAGATCTTCGACCAGCCCGGCGTGCTCACGCCGTCGGGCAAGTTCATCCTCGAACCCTCGCTGCAGTACGGCTATTCGGCGAACGATCGCGTGGCGCTGGTCGGCTACACGGTGATCCCCGCGATCCTCATCGGCCTGATCGACGTGCGCCAGGTGAAGACGACCTCCGGCATCGGCACGATCACCGGCCGCATGGGCATCGGCGGGCGCGCCGAAGTCGAAGTGAAGGTGCCGTACGTCTACCTCAACGGCGACACGGTCAGCCGCGAGATCTTCACCGGCAGCGCGCAGGACCGCGTGTTCAACGCGAGCGGCCACGGCATGGGCGACGTCGAGGCGACCGCGCGTTACCAGCTCAACCGCGGCGGCCCGGACAAGGCGTTCTACATCGGTTGGCTGCGCTACAAGAGCCGCACCGGCAAGGACCTGTTCGAAGTCACCACCGACTGCGTGCAGCGCTGCATCCAGAACGCGACCGGCACCGGCCTGCCCCTGGAGCTGCCGACCGGTACGGGCTTCGAGGCGATCCAGCCGGGCGTGACGTGGCTGTATCCGTCCGATCCGGTCGTGTTCTTCGGCACCTTCAGCTACCTCTACAACTTCGAACGCAGCAACGTCTCGCGCACCGTGCTCGGGCGCGAAGAGGAATTCCTCGGCGACGTGCAGGCGGGCGACATCTGGGGCTTCAACCTCGGCATGGGCCTGGCGCTCAACGAGAAGGCATCTATCAGCCTGGGCTACGACACGAGCCTGATCGGCAAGACCAAGCAGAACGGACGCGAATCGCCGGGCTCCGTGCGGTTGACGCTGGGCACGCTGCTGCTGGGCGGCACGTACCGCTTCAGCGATCGCTGGTCGCTCAACGTCGCCCTCGGCGTCGGCGTGACGCGCGATACGCCGGACATGACGTTGACGGCGCGCGTGCCGATTTCGTTCTGACCGTTGCAACGCAGAAGGTTTGAGCCCCTCTCCCCGCGGGAGAGGGGTTGGGGTGAGGGTCGGCGAAGTGTCTTGCGACCCGATCGCGCGGAACTGCCTTCTATCATTCCATCGGCCTGGGTCCCGGCCTGCGCCGGGATGACGGTGCCGGGGCGTCCGGCATCGGCTGCCTTCACACCTGTTTCACCCGCGCAGGTTCTATCTCGCGATCACGCGCGCGCCGCGCGACAGCGTGCGCCGGCAGTTCGCATCGGGTTTCCCTCTCGCCCCAAAAACACGGAGAAGGCACATGAAACGACTCGTCCTCGGCGCGGCACTGGTGCTCGCGCTGGCCGGCTGCGCCAGCACGCCGACGGTGCACACCGACTACGACCCCGCCGCGCAGTTCAACGCGTACCGCACCTACACGTGGCTGAAAAAACCGGAAGGCCGCTCGCCGCTGGTCGAGCAGCGCGTGGTCGCCGCGATCGACGCCAAGCTCGCGGCGAAGGGCTGGCGGCAGACCGCCGACACCAATGCCGATGTCGGCATCGTCGCCAACGTCGCGACGCAGCAACAGCAGACGCTGGACACGTTCTACAGCGGTCCCGCGTGGGGCGGTTACGGTTGGGGACGCTGGGGCGGCGCGGGCATGGGCTCGGCCACCACCACGGTGCGCAACTACGAAGTCGGCACGCTCGTCGTCGACATGTTCGACATGAAGACCAAGCAGGCGATCTGGCGCGGCACCGCGTCCGGCACGGTTCCGGATTCGCCGGAAGACATCAACGCCAAGGCGCAGGCCGGCGTCGAGAAGATGTTCGCGACCTTCCCGCCGGGAAGCGCGCCGGCGGCGAAGTGATGCCAGCAAGTTGGGCCTGATGACGGCGTCGCAGATCAGGATTCACCGTCATCCCGGCGAACACCGGGACCCAGGCCCGTGACGCAGAAGGCCGGCGAAAGCCGGCCTTCTTCGTTCGTCGCGACACGCGCAAACTCAAACCCGCTTGAAGTAGAACCCCGCGTAATGATCCAGCGTGCAGTCCGGTTCGAATGGCACGCGCAGGTGACGCTCCTTCGACTGCCACTGGTCCTCCAGCGAATACCCCAGCGCCTGCATCTGCGCCACGAACTCCGGCTTCGCCATCACGCGGTACGGCAGCACGGCCTTGCCGATGTTCTGCAACGTCACGTAGCCGCGTCGCGGATGCACGGGCGTCAGGTTCACCAGCACATGCGTGGGCGGCGAGGGCAGGCGGCCGAGCAGTTCGGGCAGCGTGTAGTCCAGGTACTGCAGCGCGCCGCAGGTGATCAGCACGTCGTGGTCGCTGGCGGCTTCGGGCGCGTCGGCGAAGTGCAGCAGCCCCTTCGGATCGTTCTCGCGCGCCCAGTCGCGGCCCGCGTCCATCACCGCCGGCACGTCGTGCACGCGCCATTCCATCGTGTCGGGATAATCGACGTAACGGCGGAAGCCGTAGTACGTCACGCCGATGTGGCCGCCGAGATCAAAAATGCGGTGGCGTCCCTGCGCGAGCAGGCGTGAAATCCAGTGGACCATCGGGTAGTCGCTCACGCGGATGCTGCGGTGACGGTCCATGTACATGCCGGTCGTCGACGGCTGGTCGTAGCTGGTCGGCAGCGACGGCGCCGCCGCCAGCGCCTGGTCGCGCGAGGCGTAGGCACCGTAGTACGCGTTGCCGCCGTGGTACGGGCGATTGAACAGGCGCCGGTACAGCGGCCGCGCGATCAGGCGCACGCCGGGCAGTTCGGCGGTTTCGATGGCGATGCGCACCAGGTGGCGTTTGGCCATCAGCGTCTCGTGTTGCACGGGCGTCCCCCTCCATTCGTCCTGGACTAAGCAAACGCGTTATCCGCAAAAAAGGGGACGCGACCGGCGGTCAGCGGGCGCGTAGGGCGTCGAGGCGTTCGCTGTACGCCGCCCGGGTGTCGCCGTTGCTGAGCGCCTGTGCGCGGGCCAGCGAGCGGATCGCGAGCGAGGTCTTTCCCGCCTTCAGGTAGGCGTTCGCGAGGGCCGAATGGAACCGGTGCTCCTGCGGCTGCAGTTCGATGGCGCGGCGGTAGAAGCGCGTCGCACGCGCCAGGTCGCCGGCGTTTTCCGCGTTCACCGCCTGCACGAAGGCGTGGAAGGGATCGTTGCGCTGGATGCGCGCGAGCCGCTTGCGGTACTGCGCCTCCAGCGGGCGATCGCCCATGCGCGCGGCGAGGCCGGCGAGGTTAAACAGGGCGTTGGTGTTGTCCGGTTCCAGCTCGAGCGCGTGGCGATAATCGCGCTCGCCGCCGCGCGGATCGCCATTGCGCGTGCGCACGACGCCGGCGTTGCTCCAGTACCCCGCGTAACCGGGATCCAGTACGAGCGCGCGCTCCAGCAGTGCCAGCGCCGCGGGGTAGTCGGCGGCGGCGAGGCGATCGACGGCGAGGTTGTTGTAGTAGTGCGCGATGAGGCGTTCGATGGTGATCGGTTGCGGCGGATCGCGCGGGATGATCTGGTCGCCGGCGACATCCACCGTGTAGCGACGCACGCCCATGCGCACGATCGCGTTGACGTGGTTGCTCAGGTACAGCGTGCCGTCGGCCTGGCGGAAACCGAGGATCTGCTCGATCTCCTGCGGGGCCGCGTCCAGTCCGGTTTCCTTCGCCAGCGCGAGGAACAGCATCGTGAAGCTGAGGCAGTTCGCGCTGCGCGCCTCGTACGCCTGCGCGACGGTGAGGTTCGCCGTTTCCACGTACGTCATGCCCAGACCGTCGGGCGAGAACAGGAAGACGCCCAGCCGTTCCAGGCGCTCGTGCGGGCCGGGATTGTCGTGGAGGATCTCGCGCTGCACGCGCTCGCGCAGCGACGCGGGCAGGGCCATGACTTCGCTGGCCGGTGCGATTTCGTAATCGTCGCCTGCGACCGGAACACTCCCGACCGTCGCCGGCTGGGCCAAGCCCGCTTGGCATGCGAATGCGAGGAACAGCGCGACAACCATGCTGCGCATCGACGAACGCCTTGCGGTCCCGTGGGCCGCCTGAACGCCTTTGCGCCAGTCTATTCCTGCGTGCGGAAAGCGCGTGTGGACGCGTGCGCGGGGAGTTCAGGCCCCCGGCGCTATCCTTCGGGACGAGTCACGCAGGAGGATCGAACATGGCCACCGGTTGGGCAGGCGATGGCGCCGTACAGGACCAGATCGACGCGACCGTGAAGGACGGCATCCAGCGCGCCCGCAGCAAGCTGCCGCAGGGCCCCGGACTGACGCATTGCGAGGAATGCGGCGTCGAGATCCCGCAGGCCCGCCGCGACGCCGTTCCTGGCGTGCGCCTGTGCATCGCCTGCCAGGAAGCGCACGACGCGGAAGAGGCCGCCTTCAGCGGCTACAACCGTCGCGGGAGCAAGGATTCGCAACTGCGCTGAGGCTTGGCGAGGCTTCGCGCGCGCTCAGATTCCCAGCAGCGGCGTGGCCTGTTCCAGCCGCACACGCAGCTGTTCGGCAAGGCGCAGGCTCAGCGCGATGATGGTGAAGGTCGGGAATGCCCAGCTTCCCGTCGGGAACACCGAACTGCCGGCGATGTGCAGGTTGTCCACGCCGTGCACCTGGCAGTGCCGGTCGACGACGCCGTCGCGGGCGCTGTCGGCCATGCGCGTGGTGCCCATGTGGTGCGAGGTGCCGAACACCTGCGGTATGCCGCCGTTTTCCTCCAGCCACGGTTCGGCCTGGAAGCGCCCGTTGCACGCGCGCGCCAGTTCGCCGCCGAACAGCGTCGCCGCCGTGCGATAGGTATGGCGATCCAGCTCCGTCAGGCGCCAGTCGACGTTCACCTTGCGTAGCCCCATCGCGTCGCGCTCGTCGCCGAGCGTGATGCGGCTGTCGTGGTTGGGCACCTGTTCGAAATAGCCGATGAGGTCGACGCGCTCGGTGCGCACCGTCGGCTTGCGGGTGAGCTTGCGACCGACGGCCTTCGCGATGTCGCCCGCATTGAGCCCGGCACGCAGCGTGAGCGAACGGATGTCCTCGGTCGGCATCGACTTGGCGATGTAATCGGGCTCGCCGTTGCGACGTCCGCACACGCGCGCCTTGATCGCCCAGTTCTCGTTGCCGCGACGCGCGCGGATCGCCGCGCGCAGGTCGCGCAGCGCCTGCAAACCTTCGGGCACCGGTTCCTCGAATGCGAACGGCCGCACGCGACCGCTGAGGATGCGGTGCCGGCGCTGCGCTTCGTCGGACAGGCAGATCTCCGGATGCGCCTGCGGCCGGCCCTTGGGCACGTTGCGATCGTAAGGACGCGTCAGCATGCGCGGGTCGTCGGCGAACAGCGTGCCGAGCTTGCCGCTGGGATGGTCCATGAAATAGCGGCCCACCAGATCGTGCGCATTGCCCAGGCCCTGCGCGATGGTGGAATTGGAGGACAGCAGCAGGCGCGCGTTCTCGATCCCGCCGCACGCGAGCACGTAGTGGCGCGCGCGCACGGTGCCGCGTCGGCCGTCGAGCGTGCCGATGCGCGCATGCCGCACGGCCTGCGCCGATTCGACCGCATCGAGTTCGATCAGGTTGGCGTGCAGCAGCACGGTGATGTTTTCCGCGCGCTCGAACACGTCGTGGTAGGCGTGGCCGAAGATCATCGGGCTCGACGCGAAGGTCTTGTGCACCAGCGCATCGCCTTCGAATTCCAGCGGCGCGCGCGAGAAGGGTGTGAGGAAGGTGTCCTCGCCGAAGTCGTGCTGGTCCAGCCCGCAGAACGTGCGCGCCTTGCGGTAGTGCGGTTCCAGGTCGTCGAATCCGATCGGCCAGCCGCTGTGCGGCACCCAGTCGCGCGGCGCGAGGTTGGCCAGCGGAATGCAGCCGCGGCCCCAATAGTTGCACGTACCGCCGAACGCGCGCAGCCGCGACGCACCCGGATCGAACGGCGGCTCGCCGACGGAATGGCCTTCCAGCAGCGCCTGGTAACGCTCGTCGGCGGTGAGCCCGCCGCTCTCGATCACGCACACCGACGCCTGCGTGCCGAGGAACGCCCAGGCGATCGCGAGCCCCGCGGCGCCGGCGCCGATGATGCAGATGTCCGCGTCGATGTCGGCCGGCGAGGACGCATTCCGGTAATCGAAGATCAAATGTGCAGCCCCTGGGAAACGTTTCATGCGCCGGCGTGCGAAGCGCGCACCGGGCCACCGTTCGAAAGAAACGCAGCCAGGGCCCGAAAGGGGACAGGTGGGAAGGTTGAGGCAGGCCGCTTACGCGGCACTGCCGCGTGGCCTGGCGAAAGCCCGGCCATGGAGGGCCGGGCAGGGCGCTCCGAAGCGGCGACGTTTCGCCATGGAGGGCGGCGCTTCGTCAAAGGAAGGCGGTGCAAAGCGGCACTGCCGCGTGGCCTGCCGAAAGCCCGGTCATGGATGGCCGGTCAGGGCTAAAGCGGCGGCCTGCGCATGTGCCACATCACCCGTCATCCCCGCGAAGGCGGGGATCCAGGCCGTCACGGCATCCGCATCATCACCGTCATTCCAGCGAAAGCTGGAACCCATCTCTTCGCGAACAAGCGGGAGCGATCAGGCGCATCACCGCACAGCATGTCCCGCCCCTCACCCCAACCCCTCTCCCGGCGGGAGAGGGGCTCGATCCCAGGCCGTCACGACATCGACTACATCACCGTCATTCCAGCGAAAGCTGGAACCTATCTTGATCTTCGCGCGAACAAGCGGGAGGCATCACACGCATCACCGCACCGCACGACCCGACCCTCACCCCAACCCCTCTCCCGGCGGGAGAGGGGCTAACGCGGCCGCCTCTGCTTGCACCGCGTCAGGATCGGCTACGGCAGCAAACTACTGCGCCGACAACGGCATCGGCCGCGCCAATCCCCGCGCGATCGCGCTGTCGAGCAACGCGTGCGTCTTGCGTTCGGCTTCGTCGATGATCTTTTCCTGCTGCTTACCCAGCGCATCCATCTGACGGCCCAAGGCGTCCATCGGCTTGCCGGCCTCGTCCATCTGGCGGCTCAGCGCTTCCATCGGCGCCTGGTTCGCGGCAAGCGCCGCGCTGCGCTGCTCGATCACGCGGCTCTGCGCATCCATCTGCTTGCCGAGTTCGTCCATCTGCCGACCCAGGTCGTCCATCGTGGCTTCGAGGCGATCGCGACCGGCCCCGTCCGCGCTCGCCATCTGCGAGGCGATCTCCGCCTGCCGCTCGGCCAGCGCGCTCTGCTGGTCGGCCAGCCGTTCCATGCGACGCGACGCGGCATTCATCGCGGCATCGTCATCGGCCTGCTCGGACAGCTTTTCCATCTGCGCACCCAGGGCTTCCATGCGGTCGCCATGGACTTCCATCTGGTCGCCAAGCGTCTTCATCTGCGCGCCGATCCGATCGCTGTCGCGCCATGCGTCGCGCACCTTCGCCATCGTCTCGGCGTCGGACACCACGTACGCCTTGCCGCCGCGACGGAACCAGACGAAGTCCTGGTTGGTCAGGCTGCGGCGGGCGCTCTCGATCTCGGGAAGGTCATCGGTGGAACCCGACATGCGGATACCGTCGCGGTCCTTGCTGACGAGCGCGTAGGCATCGCGATCGTCGCGCGTGAGGCGCATCGTGCGCACCTGCGTCTTCGCCGGCGCGGCCTTCGGCGCGGGCTGCGACTGCGCGATCGGCTTCGCCCGGCTGGCTGCGTCGGCGGTGGCCTGCGCCGCGGTGGCGGCCGTGGGCTTGCCGTCCTGGCCGATCTGCGCGTGCGCGTAGAACGCCAGGCACGCGATGGCGACGCCGACCAGCGGCAGGGCGACGCCGCCGCGCACGGGGCGCGCGCCGGGACGGACGAGTTGTTCGATGCGGGACATCAGATGGCCTCCATGGGCGGCTTGCGCGAGGGCGGGCGTGAAAGGAGCGGCGGCGTGGCTGCACGACCACTCCGCCAGTTCGGACAGCGCCAGCGCGAGCCGACGCGGCTGTCCGGTGATATCGGCGGCGAGGCGGTCGGCGATGTGCTCGCGCTCGTCGCGGATGCGACGCGACAGCCACCACGTCACCGGGTGGTAGAAGAGCAGCGCCTCGGCGAGGTTCTGCAGCAGGTTCACGAGGTAGTCGTGGCGACGCACGTGCGCCAGTTCGTGCGCGAGCAGCGCTTCGATCAGATCCGCCGGCATCCGCGTGAGCAGCCCCGCCGGCACCAGCACGACCGGACGCCACCAGCCGGCGGACACCGGGGAGGACAGCGATTCCACGATCCGCAGCGCGACGGCGCGACGCAGCCCGAACCGCTGCGCCAGCGCATCCAGGCGCGTTTGCCACTGCCGATGCGCCGACGATTGCGGCGTCGCGCGCAGCCGCTGGATCCACAGCCAACCCGCCGCCATGCGCAGCGACAGCGCGCCGGCGCCCGCGGCCCACAACAGGACGATCGTCGGCAGCGCGGCGTCCAGGCGCGAGGACGCGTCGGCCGCGATGCTGCTGGTGACGATCGCAACGCCGGTGATGCGCACGACATCCGCCGTCGCCGCTGCGGCATCGGCCGACGCCGGCGTCCACAGTTGCGCGATCACATAGGCGCCCGGCACCAGCGCGCACAGCAGCAGTGCCGAGCACGCGACCGCGTAACGTGCCTGCGGTCGCGCGTCGCGCAGCAGGTGCAGCGCGATCGCCGCAAGCAGCCCGATGAGCGCGCCTTGCCAGAGGAAGTGGAGCAGGGCGCGGCCGAGCGCCGGAACCAGCAGGGCCAGAAAGTCAGTCATCGCGATGCTCCGTGCCGCGTGCGTCGTTGGAGGATTCGTCCTTGAGGAGCTGGCGGATTTCCTCGCGCTCCTTTTCGCTCACGTGCTCGTTCAACGCCGCCATGACCAGCGCCTTGCCCGAACCGGAAAACGCCTTCTGGATCAGGTCGCGCAGCAGGTTGGTCTGCAACGCGTCCTGCGCGTGCGCGGCGGCGTAGACGTGCGAGCGCTGGCTTTCGTCGCGCGTGAGCAGCCCCTTGGCGTGCATCACCTGCATCAGGCGAAGCACCGTGGCGTAGGTGGCGTCCGGGCGTTCGGCGAGCCGCGCCTGGTGCACGTCCTTCACGGTCGAGGGGCCCAGGCGCCAGATCGCCCGGAGCAGGTCCAGTTCGGCGGCGGTGGGCTTGGGCGGCTTGGCGGACTTGCGGGTCATGGCGGGCTTGAAGGAGAGCGTGTGGGGATGCTGATCCATCTAGAACACTTTGTCTAGACTGTTTTGTCTATGACGAAAGTCATGGGCGCCGCGGCCCGCGGATCTCTAGGATGGGCCCGCCGCGCCACCGGGAGCCTCGCGATGTCCTCCGTCCGTCCGTTCGCACCGCGCATCGTCTGGATCCCCGTCGTGATCGGCGGCCTGCTGGTCGCCCTGGGCGACTTCATCTTCGCCACGACCCTATGGTTCTCGTGGGACGCGGAAGGTTTAAGGCGCTGCTTCCAGACCATCGCGGTCGGCGTGCTGGGGCAGGCGAGCTACACGGGCGGCACGCAATCGGCCGCGCTCGGCGCCGTGTTGCATGTGCTGATGGCGACGGCCTTCGTGGCGATCTACACGCTCGTCGCTCGGCGCCATCCGTCGCTGCTCTCGCGGCCGGTGGTGCTCGGCGTGCTGTACGGCGTGGTGCTGTACATCGTGATGAATTTCGTGGTGATGCCGTTGTCGCGCGTCGGGCGTTCGCCGTCGTTCGCGCACCCTGACTGGATCGCGTACTCGGTGCTCGCGCACATGCTCTTCGGGGTGGTCTGCGTGCTGTTCGCGCGGCGCGCACTGCGTCATCGCTGAGCGGGCGCGACCCGCCTGTCGGCTGGCCGCTGCGGCCCCTTGACGCACGCATCGGGCGGCCGATAAACGAGCGCAATCCACCGCAGGGAGCGCCGTCATGCTCAGGAAGATCGCCTTCACGATGTACCCCGTGATCGACGTGGATCGCGCCCTGGCCTTCTACGAGGGAACGCTCGGGCTCACGCGCGGTTCGCACGGCCATCAGGACGGGCAATGGTGGGTCGAGTACGACCTCCCCGGCGGCGGTTGTTTCGCGCTGACCAACGCCACGCCGTCCAAGCCGAGCGAAGCCGCGGGCGGCACGGTGGGCTTCGAAGTGGAGGATCTGGACGCGCTCGTCACCGACCTGAAAGGCAAGGGCGTGACGTTCCGCAGCGACATCATCGTGACGCCGGTGTGCCGCATGGCCGTGTGCGTGGACAGCGAAGGCAACTCGCTGCTGTTGCATCAGTTGAAAACGGGGGCAAGAGGCTGATGTCCGCGCGCATTTCCCCAGCCAGCCCGTCGTCCGAGGCATCGATCGACGCACGCACGACACAGGCGCTGGCATGGCTGCGCGCGCACGCCTCCGACGCCGCGCGCGATGGCATGGCGCGTTTCGCGATTCCTTCCGACCACGCGCTGGGCGTGTCGATGAAGGACATCCAGGCGCTGGCGAAGCAGCTCGGTCGCGATCACGCGCTCGCCGATGCGCTATGGGACACCGGCGTGTACGAAGCGCGCATGCTCGCCGCCTACGTCGCCGAACCCGCGCGCGTCACGCCCGCGCAGATGGACCGCTGGTGTCGCGACTTCGACAACTGGGCCGTGTGCGACACGCTGTGCTTCACGCTGTTCGATCGCACGCCGCATGCCTTCGCCAAGGTCGTGCAGTGGTCGTCGCGTCGCGACGAATTCCAGAAGCGCGCGGCCTTCGCGCTGCTCGCCAGCCTTGCGCTGCACGGGCGGCTCGAAGACGAAGCGTTGTACGCCGATGGCCTGGCGTTGATCGAGCGCGAAGCCGCCGACGAGCGCAACTTCGTGAAGAAGGGCGTGAACTGGGCGCTGCGCGCGATCGGCCGCCGTGCGGACTGGCGTGCCGAAGCGACCGCCGTGGCGAAACGGCTGGCGGCATCGGATGCGGCGAGTGCCCGGTGGATCGGCAAGGACGCGCTGCGGGAGTTCGCGAAGCAGCCGCCCAAACCGGCGAAGAAGGCGCAGAAGAAACGTCCCGAACAACACGCGACGACTTCCGCATCGAAGAAGGCATTGCCGAAAACGGCGGCACGCACGCGCCGCAACGCGGATTGATCCGGATCAAGGGCGTGCAGGCGCGCGCTTCCTAGACTTCTCCCAAGGCGCATTCCGCGCATGTCCTAAGGGGGACGATCATGAAAACCGCTCTGCTGCTCGCCGGCCTCGCGCTTGCCGGCTTCTCCTCGCACGCCTTCGCCGCCGACAACTGCACCGTCAAGATCAGCGGCAACGATGCGATGCAGTACGACATCAAGAGCGCGACGGTGTCCGCCTCGTGCCCGACCATCACCATCGAACTGACCCACACCGGCAAGATGCCGGTAACGGCGATGGGCCATAACGTCGTCGTCTCGCAGACCGTGCTGTACGACGCCATCGCGCGCGACGGCCTGAAAGCCGGTGCCGCCGCGGGCTATGTGCCGAAGAACGATCCGCGCGTGATCGCCGCCACCGCGATGATCGGCGGCGGCCAGAGCGCGAAGGCGACGTTCCCCGGCTCGCGCCTGAAGGCGGGCGGCGACTACGCCTTCTATTGCAGCTTCCCGGGCCACGCCACGCTGATGCGCGGCAAGCTGATCGTGGTGAAGTGATCGATTGAATCGATCGCCATGCGCGTTGCGATGCGTAGTGCTGCATCGCAACGCGCCGGTTGCACGACGATCTTCACACCGCGCGGCGCTCTCGTTCATTCCGCCGTCACGACCTTTTCACCGCGTCGACACGATGATCCGGTGGCCTGCCGCCGGGGACGCCACATGCGTGGCGAGTTCTGGATGACGGCGGGCGACTGCGAGCGAAGCCGTCCGGTGCGTCACGCCGGAGCCGCGCTTTTCCCGCCGCGTTCGGAAGTCGAGCTGTCCGTAGTGCCGGTTGTTCCCATGCAGTCATGCAGAAGGAGCGGGGCTTGGAAGCGTTCGTGCACGACGTGGTGCGTTTCTACGACGACCTGATCGGCCGCACGCAGGGCCCGATGTCGTTCCGGTTCTTCCTGCAACCGGGCATGGCCTTGCTGATGGCGCTGCGCGACGGCGTGAAGGACGCGAAGACCGGACGGCCGCCTTACTTCTGGAACATCGTCAACGACCCCGCCGCGCGTCGCGATTCGCTGCGCGAAGGCGTGAAGGCCACGGCGCGCATCCTGCTGCTGGGCCTGGTGATGGAAATCATCTACCAGTACAAGGTGCTCGGCACGTTCCACGTGCTGGAGGCGATCAACGTCATCGTCGCCCTGTGCTTCCTTCCGTACCTGCTGCTCCGCGGGCCGATCAACCGGCTCGTGCGCTGGTGGCACGCGCGTGCGCATCGCACGGCCTGAGTGGAGAGACGCGTGAGCTCGACGAACGACGAAGCGCCGATCCGCCCCGAACGCGTCACCGAAGCGCCACTGCCGGCGATCCCGGAAGTGTCGCAGCTCGATCCCGACATCGCGTCGGTCACGCTTTCGCAGCATCGGACGAAGCTGTCCACGCACCGCACGGGGCTGTCGGAGCATCGCACCGATCTGTCCGAATACCGCACGGACCTGTCGACCAGTCGCACCGAAATGTCGATGCGGCGCACCGGCATGTCGTTCCAGCGCACGCGCATGAGCGCCGAACGCACGCTGATGTCGGTGATCCGCACGGCGCTGTCGCTGATCGGCTTCGGCTTCACCATCTTCCAGGTCTTCAGCAAGGGGCGCGATTCGGGCCTGCTGAAGATCGGCACCGCGGCGCCGAGCAATTTCGGCATGGCCCTGGTGATGCTCGGCGTGCTGCTGCTCGTCGTCGGCATCGTCTACCACGTCAATTTCATGCGCACGCTGCGTGCGCAGCGCAACGCCATGGTCCAGCACGGGCTGGTGCATGGCGAGAGCGCCTATCCGGTTTCGTACACGTTACTCACGGCCTGCGCGCTGCTGCTGATCGGGTTGTACGCCATCGTCACGATGGTGTTCGACGTGGCGCGCGGCTGAGGTCGACATCGCTGTTGCTTCCCCCACACCACAAGGAGACGCGTCATGGCACAGGCGAAGAAGGCCGCCCGTCCGGCTAAGGTGGCCAAGTCCGCACCGCCGTCGCAACGCAGCGGAGCGGCACCGGAAAAGGAAACACGCGGCGCAGCGGCATCCCGCCGATCGGGCGAGCGCCCGCCGAACATCCTGGTGATCTGGGGCGACGACATCGGCATCTCGAACCTGAGCTGCTATTCGCACGGCCTGATGGGCTACCAGACGCCCAACATCGATCGCATCGCGCGCGAAGGCATGATGTTCACCGACTCCTACGGCGAGCAGAGCTGCACCGCGGGGCGTTCGTCGTTCATCACCGGACAGAGCGTGTACCGCACCGGGTTGTCGAAGGTCGGCATTCCCGCCGCGCCCATCGGCATGAACGAGAAGATCGTGACCATCGCGGCGCTGCTGAAGGAACAGGGGTACGCGACCGGACAGTTCGGTAAAAACCACCTGGGCGACCTGAATCACATGTTGCCCACCAACCACGGTTTCGATGAGTTCTTCGGCAACCTCTATCACCTCAATGCCGAGGAAGAGCCGGAGATGGCGAACTACCCGAAGGATCCGAAGTTCCGCGAGCACTTCGGTCCGCGTGGCGTGCTGCATTGCTGGGCGACCGACAAGGACGACACGACGGTGCAGGAGCGCTGGGGCAAGGTCGGCAAGCAGAAGATCGAAGACACCGGGCCGCTGACCAAGAAGCGCATGGAAACCTGCGACGACGAGTTCGTCGCCGCCGCCATCGACTTCATCAAACGCCAGGAAAAGGCCGGCAAGCCGTGGTTCGTCTGGCTCAACACCACCCACATGCACCTGTTCACGCACACCAAGAAGGAAAGCCTCGGGCAGGCGGGGCGCTGGCAGTCGCCGTACCACGACACGATGATCGACCACGACAGGAACGTCGGGCAGATGCTCGACTTCCTCGACGAGGCCGGTCTGGCCGAAAACACCTTCGTCCAGTATTCCACCGACAACGGGCCGCACCGCAACACGTGGCCCGACGGCGGCATGACCCCGTTCCGCAGCGAGAAGAACACCAACTGGGAAGGCGCGTTCCGCATCCCGATGATGGTGCGCTGGCCGGGCCATGTTCCGGCGGGTTCGATCGCCAACGGCATCGTGCAACACCACGACTGGCTGCCGACGTTCCTGGAGATGGCGGGCGCGCCCGACGTCGTGGAGAAGCTGAAGAAGGGCTACAAGGCGATCGGCCGTACCTACAAGAACCACATCGACGGATTCAGCCTGTTGCCGTACATCACCGGGCAGACGAAGGAGAGCCCACGCAACTTCTTCTTCTACATCAGCGACGACGGCGACATTCTCGGCATGCGATACGACAACTGGAAGATCGTGTTCATGGAACAGCGCTGCCAGGGCACCTTGCAGGTGTGGGCGGAGCCGTTCACGCGATTGCGCCTGCCCAAGATATTCAACCTGCGCACCGATCCCTACGAATTCGCGGACATCACGTCGAACACGTACTACGACTGGATCCTGCACAACGATTACTTCATCTTCGCCGCGCAGTTGGGCGCGGCGAAGTTCGCGGAAACCTTCAAGGATTTCCCGCCGGTGCAGCGACCCAACTCGTTCACCATCGACGACGCGCTGGCGAAGATGCGCGACGCCAACGCCGGAGCCAGCTGAGCGATAACGGCGCCGGGCGACCCGAATCGCCCGGCGCATCGCATCACGGCGCGCCACGTTCTCCGCGACGCGCGAACCGACATCCAGAAGGAGCGAGTCGTGGCCAAGGCGAACGGAAAGTCGAACGACAAACCGAACATCCTTTTCATCATGGGCGACGACATCGGCTGGTACAACGTCAGCGCCTACAACCTGGGCGTCATGGGCTACAAGACGCCCAACATCGATCGCATCGCGAAGGAAGGCGCGCTGTTCACCGACTGGTACGGGCAGCAGAGTTGCACGGCCGGGCGCGCGGCGTTCATTACCGGGCAATCGCCGATACGCACGGGGCTGACAAAAGTCGGTCTGCCCGGCGCGGAACTCGGCCTCGGGCCGGACGATCCCTCCATCGCGCAGGTGCTGAAGTCGTTCGGCTACGCCACGGGGCAATTCGGGAAAAACCATCTAGGCGATCGCGACGAGCATCTGCCGACGATGCACGGATTCGACGAATTCTTCGGAAATCTTTACCACCTCAACGCCGAAGAAGAGCCGGAGAACGAGGACTACCCGAAGGATCCCAAGTTCAAGGAAAAGTTCGGCCCGCGTGGCGTGCTCAAGTGCAAGTCCGACGGCAAAGGCGGGCAGAGCATCGAGAACACCGGTGCGATGACGCGCAAGCGGATGGAAACCATCGACGAGGAATTCCTCGAAGCCGCCAAGGATTTCATCAAGCGCGGCCACGAGGCGGGCGGCCCATGGTTCTGCTATTTCAACTCCACGCGCATGCACGTGTTCACGCACCTGAAAGCCGAGTCGCAGGGGAAGACGGGGCTTGGGCTATACCCGGACGGTATGGTCGAACATGACGGACACGTCGGCGAGTTGCTCGCGCTGCTGGACGAACTCGGCGTTACGGAGAACACCGTCGTCGTCTACACCACCGACAACGGTGCCGAAAAGTTCACCTGGCCGGATGGTGGAACGAGCCCCTTCCGCGGCGAAAAGGCGACCAACTGGGAAGGCGGGTTCCGCGTTCCGTGCGTGATGCGCTGGCCCGGCGTCATCCAGCCGGGACGTGTCATCAACGATATCTGCGCCCACGAGGATTTCATTCCCACCTTCGCCGCCGCGTGCGGCGAGCCCGATCTCGTCGGCAAGGTGAAGAAGGGGCATGAACTCAACGGGAAGAAGTTCAAGGTGCATCTGGATGGCGACAACCTGCTGCCCTTCCTCAAGGGCGAGGTGGACAAATCGCCGCGCGAGGGGTTCATGTACTGGAGCGACGATGGCGATCTGCTCGCCGTTCGCGTGCGACAGTGGAAGGTCGCCTTCATGGAGCAGGTTGGCGAAGTGGAGCCCAAGAACCCGATGGGTGTCTGGCAGAGCCCCTTCACCGTGCGGCGTGCGCCGTCGATGTACAACCTGCGCGCCGATCCGTTCGAGAACGGTCCAAACACCATCTACTACGCCGACTGGATCGCGCATCGCATGTTCCTGATGGTGCCGGCGCAGGCGATCGTGGCGAAGATCCTGGAGACGTTCAAGGAATTCCCGCCACGCGCCAAGGCCGCAAGCTTCACCGTAAGCGACGCGATGGAAAAAATCATGACGGCGAGTCCCTCGCAGAACTGAGGACCGGGCATGGGCGACGCATTGCCTTCATGGAACGATGGCGCGACGAAGTCGGCGATCCTCGACTTCGTCGCGCGCACCACGCGCGAGGGTGGGGCGGATTTCATCGCGCCCGCCGAGCGCATCGCCGTGTTCGACAACGACGGCACGCTGTGGTGCGAGTTCCCGCTGCAGGTGCAGGTGTTCTTCGCATTGGCCGAGGTGAAACGGCTCACGCAGCAGGATCCGTCGTTGCTGCAGAAGCCCGCGTTCAAGGCGATGATCGACGGCGACGTGAAGACGTTGATGTCGTTGCCGAAGCAGCAGGTCTTCGAGCCCGCGTTCGCGACGCATGCCGGCATGACGGTGGAGGAATTCCACGCCAATGCATGGCGATGGCTGCGGCAGGCCGAACACCCCAAGCTGCGCCGACCGTTCATGCACAACACCTTCGTGCCGCAGCATGAGCTGCTCGAACACCTGCGCGCGAACGGCTTCAAGACGTACATCGTGACCGGCGGCGGCGTGGAGTTCGTGCGGGTGGTCGCGCAACAGCTGTACGGCATCCCGCCGGAGCAGGTGGTCGGTTCCAGCACGAAGATGAAGCTGGAGGAGGCCGACGGCGGCATCGTGCTGCGCAAGCTGCCAGAACTGGGCAGCTTCGACGACAGGGAAGAGAAAGTGGTCAACATCGCCCTGCACATCGGTCGTCGGCCGGTGTTCGCGTTCGGCAATTCCGATGGCGACCTGGCGATGATCCGGTATACGCTAGGTGGCGACGGGCCGCGGATGGCATGGCTCCTTCACCACGACGACGCCACGCGCGAGTTCGCCTACGACCGCGATTTCAAGCTGAGCGCGTTGCGCGAAGGACTCGACCGCGCGGGTGAACTGGGCATCGGCGTGGTCAGCATGCAGCGCGACTGGAACCGCGTGTTCCCCGAAGGCAACGACGATCCGACCGGAGGCATCGCTTGAGCAATCTGCAGCACGACAGGATTCGCGACCTGCGCGCGCATGAGGACATGGTGCGCATCGAAGGCGGCGCGTTCATCATGGGCTCGGACCACCACTATCCCGAGGAGCGCCCGGCGCACAAGGTGCGCGTGGATGCGTTCTGGATCGACCGGCATGCGGTGACCAATCGCGACTTCGCGCGTTTCGTCGAGGCGACCGGGCACGTCACGCAGGCGGAAAAGCCGGCCGATCCGGCGGATTACCCCGATGCGGATCCGGCGATGCTGGTGCCGGCGTCGGTGGTCTTCGTGCCGCCGCCGGGGCGCGTGGACCTTCGCAATCATTTCCAATGGTGGCAGTACATCCCCGGTGCCGACTGGCGGCATCCGCGCGGGCCGGAGAGCTCGCTCGACGGGCTGGAAGACCATCCCGTCGTGCACGTCGCCTACGCCGACGCGCTGGCGTACGCGCAGTGGATCGGCAAGGAACTGCCGACGGAAGCCGAATGGGAATTCGCCGCGAAGGGCGGGCGCGAGGGCGCCGAATTCGCCTGGGGCGACGACCTGGTGCCGGACGGCAAGCACATGGCGAACACCTGGCAGGGCGAGTTCCCGTGGGAGCTCAAGCCCGAGGACGGCTTCGCGTGGACCGCGCCGGTGGGTTCGTTCGAACCGAACGGCTACGGTTTGTACGACATGATCGGCAACGTGTGGGAATGGACCGCCGACTGGTACCAGGACCACGGGCGCATCCAGCAGCACGCGTGCTGCACGCTGGAAAACCCGCGCGGCGCCGAGCGCGACGCGAGCCTGGACCCGCGCGATCCCGCGCGCGTACCGCGCCGCGTGATGAAGGGCGGCTCGCACCTGTGCGCGCCGAATTACTGCCGCCGCTATCGCCCGGCCGCGCGCATGGCGCAGCCGGTGGACACCTCGACGTGCCACGTCGGTTTCCGGCTGGTGGTGCGCGACTGATCCGATCCCCGCGGGAGGGCGCATGGAGCACTGGCTGATCGCCGTATCCGAACCGACCATCCTGGCGATCGATTTCCTCGCGCTGGCGGTGATCGTCGTCGGCACGCTCATCGCGATCAAGGACGGCATCGTGCTGCTGATGACGCAGCACGAAATCGAGCGCCACGCGCGGCGCCGCCTGTGGATGCGCTATTCGCACTGGCTCGTCGCCGGGCTCACGTTCCAGCTGGCGGCCGACATCATCGAATCCTCGATCACGCCCGACTGGGACGGCATCGGCCGCCTCGCCGCGGTGGCGGTGATCCGGACCTTCCTCAACTATTTCCTCGAACGCGACGTCGCCGAAATCCGCGAGCTGGAGCGCGCGAGGGAAACGGAGAAACCTGCGCCTTGACCCGTGCGCGGCCGCGAATCGCCGGTCCGGTCGCGTAAAATACGCGCCCCCTTGCTGGAGCCGTGCCATGCCCGTTTCGCCCGCCTGTCCGCAGTGCACCCTGACCAACACCTACGTGGACGGCGCGAATTTCGTCTGCGCCGACTGCGGCTTCGAATGGCGGGTGGAGGGCGAGGGCGAGGGCGCGGCGGCGTCGGGCGTGGTCGTGCGCGACAGCAACGGCAACGTGCTCGTCGAGGGCGACACGGTGGTGGTGATCAAGGACCTCAAGGTGAAAGGCTCCTCGATCCCGCTCAAGCAGGGCACGGTCATCCGCAACATCCGCCTGGTCGAGGACGATGCCGAACACATCGAAGGCAATTCGGACAAGATCAAGGGCCTGGTGCTGAAGACGGTCTTCCTGCGCAAGGCCTGACCGGGCCGCTTCGCGCCATCACCGCGCGTTATCGCGCATCGCGGGACAGTGGGCGCTTCCCCCGTCACGGAAGCGTCCCATGAGCCAGTACCGCATCGCGCTGCTCGTCGGCAGCCTGCGCCGCGAGTCGATCAACCGCCAGCTCGCCAATGCGCTGATGAAGATGGCGCCCTCGTCGTTCACCTTCCACGAGTGCCGCATCGACGACCTCCCGCTGTACAACCAAGATGACGACAGCCACCAGGCCGCGCCGGTGAAGCGGCTCAAGCAGGAAATCCGCGACGCCGACGGCCTGCTGTTCGTCACGCCGGAGTACAACCGCTCGGTGCCGGGCGTGCTGAAGAACGCGATCGACCACGCGTCGCGCCCGTACGGCGACAGCGCCTGGCAGGGCAAACCGGCGGGCGTCATCGGCGGTTCGATCGGCGCGGCGGGCACGGCGATGTCGCAGCAGCATCTGCGCAACATCCTCGCGTACCTCGACGTGCCGACGATGGGCCAGCCGGAGGCGTACATCCACGTCAAGGAAGGGTTCTTCGACGATGCCGGCGGCGTGGCGTCGGAAGGCAGCCGCAAGTTCCTGCAGGACTGGATGGACCGGTACGCGCAGTGGGTGAGGCTGCATGTGGATGCGGGGCGGAAGTGAGGGTTTGATGCTTGCGATCTTTCCGTAAGTAGCTGTTACCTGCGGCGCGCCAACCGTTTTGCAGACGAAAGGCAAAAAATGGGTTCCAGCTTTCGCTGGAATGACGGTGAGGCGCGGGTCGTCGGTGCGGAGTGCCGTGGTGCGCTACGGGCCTGGGTCCCGGCTTTCGCCGGGATGACGTTGAGTGTGGGGATGACGGTGAGGTGGGTGACGGTGAGGTGGGTGACGGTGAGGTGGGTGACGGTGAGGTGTGGGGGGGGCGGTGAGGTGTGGGGATGACGGTTGAACGCGTGTGACGCCGCCGCCCGGGCCCAATGACGCCGACACCAGAATGCGAATGACGCCGCCCGCTTCCGGCGCGACAATGCGCTCGACCTCGCCCTCGGCCTGCGCATGACCCTCCCGCTTCCCTTCGATCTTCCCGACGCCCAGCGCAGCGCGCTCGAAGGCGCGTACGCCACGCCGCCGCGCGCGTACCACAACTTCGACCACGTGCGCGAAGTGCTGCGCCACTACGTCGAGGCCTCGCACGGGCCCGGCTGGACGCAACCGTCGGAGGTCGCGCTCGCCGTGCTCTATCACGACGCGATCTACGAAGCCGGCCGCAAGGACAACGAAACGCGTTCGGCCCAGCTCGCCGAAGAACACATCGGGCGCTTCATGCCCGATCGCCACATCGACGTGCCGCGCGTGACGCAGCTGATCGAACTCACCGCGCGGCACGGTGTGCTGGAACCCAACGACGTCGACGAGGAAGCCGCGCTGTTCCTGGACTGCGACATAGCGATCCTCGGCGCCGAGCCGACGGTGTTCGATGCCTACGATCGCGGCATCGCCGCCGAATACCGCGCCGTCGTGCCGGGCTGGTTGTTCCGCATCAACCGCAAGCGCTTCTTGAAATCGCTGCTCGGGCGCGAGCGCATCTACCTCACGCCGTTCTTCCACCAGCGCCTGGACGCCGCGGCGCGCAACAACCTGCGACGTGCCGTCACGTCCAAGCGCTAGCCCTTGACGGCACGCATGCGCGCGATGCCGAACAATCGCGCCGACGACGTGAATCGTGCGAGGAACCGCGCATGGCCTTCCAGATCAGTTCGCCTGCGTTCGAACACAACGCGGGCATCCCGTCGCGCTTCACCTGCGAAGGCGAGGACATCTCGCCCGAACTGCGCTGGTCCGGCGTGCCCGACGGCACGCGCAGCCTGGCGTTGATCGTCGAAGACCCCGACGCGCCGGATCCGGCCGCACCCAGGCGCGTGTTCGTGCACTGGGTGCTGTACAACCTGCCGGCCACGTCGACCGGACTGTCGGAAAACCTGCGCAGCGACCAGCTTCCGTACGGCACGAAAGCCGGCCAGAACGGCTGGCAGCGCGCCGGCTACGGTGGCCCGTGTCCGCCGATCGGCCGGCATCGCTATTTCTTCCGGCTGTATGCGCTCGACATCGAACTGCCGGACCTCGGCGATGTCGACAAGCTCCGCCTGCTCGACGCCATGGAAGGCCATGTGCTCGCGCAGGCGGAGATGATCGGGACGTACCAGAAAGGCGACTGACCTCAGTACGCCTGTGCCGTCGGACGCACCACCAGCTCGTTGACGTCGACGTCCGCCGGCTGGCCGATCGCGAACGCGATCGCCCGGGCGATGGCATCGGCGGGCAGCATGTCCTTGCGGAACACCTCGTCGACTTCGCGCTTCATCGCCGGGTCGGAAATCGTGCTGGTGAGCTCCGATTCCACCGCGCCCGGCGCGATTGTCGTCACGCGCAGGAACGGCGATTCCTGGCGCAGGCCTTCCGACAGCGCGTGCACGGCGAACTTCGTCGCGCAGTACACCGCGGCCGTCGCGAAGACCTGACGCCCGGCGACGGACGACACGTTGACGATCTGCCCGGCGCCGCGTTCGTTCATCGACGGCAGCACCGCGCCGATGCCGTACAGCACGCCCTTCACGTTGACGTCGACCATGCGGTCCCATTCGTCGACCTTGAGGTCGGCCAGGCGCGAGAGCGGCATCACGCCGGCGTTGTTGACCAGCACGTCGACGCGGCCGAAGCGCGCGATCGTCGCCTGGATGAACGCCTCGACCTGGTCGCGCCGGGTGACGTCGAGCGCGTGCACGAGCACCTCGCCGCCGTTGTCGCGGATCTGCGCGGCGATCGCCTCGAGCCGGTCGGTGCGACGCGCGCCAAGCGCCAGGATCGCGCCGTGCTGCGCGAGCCGCAGCGCCGTGGCTTCGCCGATGCCGCTGCTGGCGCCGGTGATGGCGACGACCTTGCCGGCGATGTCGAGGGTAAGGAAATCCTGCTTTGACATGGGGTTTCTCCGATTTCGGGGTGCAGGCGCCCGTCGACGGCCGGCGTGCCGGCCGCGCGGGGCAGGTGGAAAGGTGCGTGGCGCGTGGGCGCGAATGAAGAGCGCGATTGAGGAGCGCGAGCGCACTCCTCATTCGGGAAACCTCACGCGTGAATCAGGCGTTGACCGACGACATGCCCGCCGCCGGATACCGCGTGCCGGCCACTTCGTGCGTGGCGAGCACTTCGTCGAGCCGGCGCTGCTCGGCCATCGTCAGGTCGATGCGGGCCGCGCCGGCGTTTTCGTCCAGTCGCGAGATGCGCCGCGTCCCGGGGATCGGCACGATGTCCGGGCCGCGATGCAGCAGCCACGCCAAGGCGAGCTGCGCCGGCGTGCACTCGCGTTCGCGCGCGAGTTCGGTCACGGCCTGGACCAGGCGCTGGTTCTGGTCGATGTTGCCGTCCTGGAAGCGCGGGTTCTGGCGGCGCCAGTCGCTGTCGGACAGCTCGCTCGTGTTCTGGATTGCGCCGGTGAGGAAGCCGCGACCCAGCGGGCTGTAGGCGACGAAACCGATGCCCAGTTCACGGCACGCGAGCAGCGCATCGCTCTCGACCTCGCGCGTCCACAGCGAATACTCGCTCTGCAACGCGGCGATGGGGTGCACCGCGGCGGCGCGGCGCACGGTCGCGCCGGAAGCTTCCGACAGACCGAGGTGACGGACCTTGCCGGCTTCGACCAGGCGCGCCATCGCGCCGACGGTCTCCTCGATCGGCACCTTCGGATCGACGCGGTGCTGGTAGTACAGGTCGATGTGCTCGACGCCCAGGCGCTTGAGGCTGGCATCGCACGCGGCGGCGACGTACTCGGGCGATCCGTCGATGCCGAGGAAATCGCCGTTGGGCGCGCGCACGTTGCCGAACTTCGTCGCGAGCACGACCTCGTCGCGACGCGTGCGCAGCACCTTGGCGAGCAGTTCCTCGTTGCGGCCGACGCCGTACATGTCGGCGGTGTCGAGGAAGTTCACGCCGATGTCGAGCGCGTGGTTGAGGACGGCAAGGTTGTCGGCCTCGTCGCTGGGGCCGTAGAAATCCGACATGCCCATGCAGCCCAGGCCGACGGCGGATACGACCAGGCCCTGACGACCGAGGGTGCGACGGGGGAAGGGAACGTTCATGCGAGGTCTCCTGCGAAGGGGGGAGGGAACGTGGACACATGCTGCGCCCGGCCCGCGAGGCGGCGTTAGCCCATTGCTCTGCGATCCTTGCCCGATCCTCCGGGCGTGTGCGCCGCGTCCTTGGCGGGCCGACCGGGCGGCGCATAATCGGCCCGTGCCATAGAAGGCCCCACGCCATGAATACGAACGCCTCCAACGTCATCGCCGCGCCGCACGGAATGGAAGCCCAGCAGGCCGAGCTCGCCGACCGGATTGCCCGAAACGTCCCCGGCGACGGCCTGCACGATTCGCGCGTGCCCGGCCTGTCGCTGATCCAGGCCAGCGAGCCCTCGTTGCCGTTGCCCACCGTCTACCACCCGAGCCTGTGCGTGGTCGTGCAGGGCAGCAAGCGGGCCTTGCTGGGCGAGGAGGTCTTCCACTACGACCCGCTCAACTACCTGGTGGTGTCGATGTCGCTGCCGATCACCGGACAGATCCTCGATGCGACAACGCAGTCGCCGTACCTGTGCCTGCGCATCGACATCGACACCGCGCTGGTCAACGAACTGCTGGCGCAGGTGCCTGCCGAGCGCGCGGCACGTCGCGGCGGTCGCGCGGTGTTCGTCGGCCGCACGAGCGCGACGCTGCTCGACGCCGTGCTTCGCCTGGTCCGCCTGCTGGATACGCCGGAAGAGGCGGCGGTGCTCGCGCCGCTGGCCACGCGCGAGATCCATTACCGCGTGCTCACCGGCGAACTCGGCGAACGCCTGCGCGAGCTGTGCGACGTGGAAGGACCGTCGCAACGCGTCGCACGCGCCATCGACCTGATCAAGCAGCGTTACCACGAACCGCTGCGCATCGAGCAGCTCGCCGCCGCCGCGCACATGAGCGCGTCCTCCCTGCACGAACGCTTCAAGGCCGCCACCGCGATGACGCCGCTGCAGTACCAGAAACAGCTGCGCCTGCAGGAAGCGCGGCGGCTGATGCTGGTGGACGGGATCGAGGCCGCCGCGGCGAGTCATCGCGTCGGTTACGAAAGCCCGTCGCAGTTCAGTCGCGAATACCGCCGGCTGTTCGGCGCGCCGCCGCGTCGCGAGGTCATGGCGATGCGCGGCCCGCCGGCCTGACCGGCGCCGGCGCCGGCCGGTCGCGCAAATAGGATTGCTCCGATGGAGCAAAGTGGGCGCGTCGGGAACCATGCCCGGCATGAACATTTCCCACGATGCGGTTCCCCACGTCGCGGCCCTGATCCGGGCCGCGTTCCGTCTGCTTGAAGAGATCGACAACGGGCGGATGCTCGACATCTGGGAGCGCGCGTCCGAGAGCGCGCGCCGGATGGTCCCGCCGCAGGAAGTCGCCACCGCCATCGTCCCGTTCCGCGAAAGCCAGGGCGCGCTGGTGTCGCGCGACTGGGTGGGCGCGCGCCGCGATCCGGCGGAGCCGCAGTACCTGCGCCTGACCTTCCAGTCGCGATTCGCCGGATGGGTTGGCGAGGAAATGGTCACCCTGGAGCAGGAGGCCGACGGCATCTGGCGCCTGGCCGGCTACGGCGTGCTGCCCGCGGATGCGCTTGACGCCTGATCCTCGCGACGACGCGCCGGCCGCACGCCGCCGGCGCGGCTAGTCTGTCGGCGGGGAAGGTCGGCGCCGCGCATGCGGCAGGGATGCGGCGAGGTCGTTGATCGTGGATGTGCTGGAGTTCGTGGTGGATTTCGTCAGCGACTGGCGCATGGCCGTCGCGCTGGCGGCCACCGCATTGATCGTCTGGCTGATCGCCGAGTACGGCCCGCAGAACACGGCGGGCACCGTGCTCGCCGTGGCCGTGGCCATCACGGGGTTCGTCATCGGCTGGCGCTGGTCGAACGCGGCGCAGCAACGCTAGCCCGCAGGTCGCACCCGCGACGCGAGCACCGCGCCGAGCAGCGCGAGCGCGGCGGAGATCCCGAAGCCGACGAGGTAGGCCATCGACGGCGCGCGCGTCATCAGCGCGGCGAACACCGAGCCGCCCACCGCGAGCACCGTCGCGGTGAACAGCGCATCGCACAGGTGCAGCGCGGAGGAGTTCACGCCCTGGCGATGCGGCGGCGAGAGTTCCAGGATTAGCACCGACAGCGTCGGGAACAGCAGGCCCATGCCGAAGCCGGCGGCGATCCAGCCGACGATGCCGACACCCACCGGGAGGGAAGGCGACACCGCGCAGGCGACGCCCGCGATGCCGATCACGATCAGCGCCATGCCGTAACGCAGCAGCTGCGACGGCGTGAACGGCTGTGACGGCCGGCTGCGGCACCACGATCCCAGCGACCAGCCCAGCGCGCCTAGCGTGAGCGCAGCGCCGGCCATCGTTGGCGAGAGGCCGCGTTCGCGCGAGAGCATCAACGGTATGAAGACTTCGGTGCCGAAAAACGCGCCGGAAGCGATGCCGCGCATCATCACCACTGTCGGCAGGCCGCGCGCCGCCCGAAGCGTGCCGCGCGGCAGCAGGTGCCACGCGCAGACCAGCAGCGCGATGGCCGACGCCGCCAGCATCACCGCGCCGCCAGCGTGCCGCAGCTGCCCTGCGTAGTGAAGTGCGAGCGCGCTTGCCGCCGCGCCCACGGCCCATGCGAGCCGATGCGGCGAAAGGCCTGCGCCGTCCGCATGCTCCGTCGCGCTGCCGAGTCCGCGCAGCGCCGGCAGCACGCACGCGGCCGCGGTCATCGCGAGCAGCGGAACCGACAGGAAGACCCAGCGCCAGCCGAGGTATTGCACGAGCGCGCCGGCGATCGTCGGCCCGATCACCGCCGGCACGACCCATGCGGCGGCGAACGAGGCGAAGATGCGCGGGTGCATCGCCGGCGGGTACACGCGGCCGACCGCGACGTACAACGCCACCGACATCAGTCCGCCGCCGAATCCCTGCACGATGCGGCCCAGCAGCAGGACTTCCATCGACGGCGCGAACCCCGCGATCAGCAGGCCGATCGAGAACCACACGATGCCGTGCCGCAACGGCGGCGCCGGTCCGCGCCGGTCGGCCCACGGGCCGCACGCGACCATGCCGATGACCGAGGACGCCAGCGTGCCGCCGAAGGCGAGCGCGTACAGCGGCAGGCCGTCCAGCGCCTGCGCGACGGTCGGCATCGCGGTCGCGACGGCGAGCGCTTCGAACGCGTACAGCGCGACGAGCACGACCGCGCCGATCGTCGTGCCGCGATAGCGCCGGTCGAACAGACTGGCGCGGTTCCCCTCGTCGCGGGATGGCACGGAAGGCGACGCGATCTCGCCCGTATCCTGCGTTGTCGCGGCGGTATCGCCGTCCCGACGTCCGTCCATCACAGCGCGAACCCCCGTTGCTCGTACACCATGAGCACCACCTTGCCACGTCCGTGGCCGTTCTCCACGTCGCGATGCGCCACGGCCGCGTAGGCGAGCGGATAGATGTCGCGCACGTGCACGCGCAGGCGGCCGGCGTCGTGCAGATCGACCAGTGCCTGGAGCCGCTCGCGGCTGCGCTGGCTGCGGATCGCCTGCACGCCCAGGCGCTGGACGTCCTCGAAGTCGACCAGCGTGCCGATGCGCGAGGGCTCGATCCCCAGTTCGATCGACGCATCCAGCGCGCCACGCCCGCTGCCGTCGAGCGCCGCGTGCACGCCGTGCGGCGCGATGGCGCGCACGCGTTCGGCCAGGCCCGGGCCGTACAACACGGGTTCGGCGCCGAGCGCGCGCAGGTAGTCGTGGTTTTCGCGACTCGCGGTGCCGATGACGTGCGCACCGCGCAACCGCGCGAGCTGCACCGCCATCGTGCCCACGCCGCCGGCCGCGCCGTGCACGAGCACGGTGTCCCCGCGACGGATGTCGAGCGCTTCCACCGCCGTGTGCGCGGTCTGTCCCGACGCCGACAACGCGCCGGCGACGGCCCACGACATCATCACCGGCTTGAGGACGACCTGTTCGATCGGCACGACGACGGCTTCGGCGTAGGCGTTCGCGCTCGTCCAGCCGAGCACTTCGTCGCCGACGATCAGCGATTCGACGCCGTCGCCGACCGCATCGACCACGCCCGCGAACTCGTTGCCGAGCTGTCTTGGAAACGGTGCCATCCCGATGCCGCGTTGCGCGAACCAGCCGTTGCGCGTGGCGCAATCCGCCGGCTGCACGCCGGCGGCGCGCACGCGCACGCGGATCTGGCCGCGGGCCGGCGAGGGCAGGGGAACCTCGCCCAGGCGCAGGACGTCGGGCGGCCCGTAGGCGTCGAACACGATCGCCTGCATCGTCGGCGCAGGCGCGGACCCTGCGAGGTAACCGTCGCGTGCGGTGCGGGTATCCATGGGGGATTTGACTCGAAACGATGACGGGCGCGAGGATAGAACCTCAACTTAAGTTGAGGTCAAGCCGATGGGCGTGGAGGAACTCAGCGTCGGCGAAGTCGCCCGGCGCAGCGGGGTGTCGGTGTCGGCACTGCATTTCTACGAGGCCAAGGGCCTGATCCAAAGCCAGCGCAGCGGCGGGAACCAGCGACGCTACGCCCGTGACACGCTGCGCCGCATCGCGATCATCCGCGCGGCGCAACGCGTCGGCATGCCGCTGGCGACGATCCGCGACGCGCTGGGGAGCCTGCCCGAAGCCCGCACGCCGACGCGGCGCGACTGGTCGCGTCTTTCCAGAGCATGGCGCGAGGAACTGGACGCGCGCATCGGCGAGCTGATCCGCATGCGCGACATGCTGGACGACTGCATCGGCTGCGGCTGCCTGTCGCTGGACCGCTGCAAACTCGCTAATCCGCGCGACGTGCTGGGCGAGCAGGGCGCGGGAGCGCGGCGCTGGGAAGACGAGGAGGGAACCTAGCAACGCGAATCGAGCGAACGCCTTGCGTGCGCTCGTTCCCCGTTCGGCCCCATCCGTTCCTCGCCCTGTGACGTTCCTGTCACAAATCTCCGCTGCAATCGTGCAAACCGGCGGCCGGCGCCGGACGGACGCACGCGATGAACCTGCTGATGCTGTCGGACGTGTACTTCCCGCGCGTGAACGGGGTGTCCACCTCGATCCGCACCTTCGCCCGATCGCTCGCGCGCATGGGCCACGCGGTGACCATCGTCGCGCCGGACTACGGCGACGACAGCGGCCAGGAACAGCACGACGGGCACGGCGAATTCGAGGTCCTGCGCGTTCCCGCTCGCGTGATCTTCTTCGATCCCGAAGACCGCCTGATGCGTGCCGACGCCGCGCGCGCGATGCGCGACGCGCTGGGCCTGCGCGAGTGGGACGTGATCCACATCCACACGCCGTTCCGCGCGCATGCGATGGGCGTGCAGCTCGCGCGCGAGATGGGCGTGCCGACGGTGGAGACCTATCACACCTACTTCGAGGAATACGTCGGCCATTACCTGCCGTGGCTGCCGACCGCGCTGGGGCGTTTCGTCGCGCGCGCGGCATCGCGCCGTCTGTGCCACGGCGTGGATCACCTCATCGTGCCCAGCGCGCAGATGGTCGAGGTGCTGCAGCGCTACGGCATCGACACGCCGCACACGGTGCTGCCCACCGGCATCGACCTGGCCGAGTTCCAGGGCGGCGACGGCGCACGGTTCCGCGAGCGGCACGGCATCGCCGGCGATGTCCCGACGCTGGTCACCGTGAGCCGCCTGTCGCTGGAGAAGAACATCGGGTTCCTGCTGCGCATCGTGCAGCGGCTCGTGGGCGAGTTCCCCGACCTGCTGTTTCTGATCGCGGGCGAAGGCCCGGACGAAGCACGCCTGCGCCGGCTCGCGGGCGAACTGCGCATCGAGGCGAACGTGCGGTTCTTCGGCAACCTCGATCGGCGAACCACGCTGCTGGACGCGTACAAGGCCGGCGACGCGTTCGTGTTCGCCTCGCCCACGGAAACGCAGGGGCTGGTGCTGATCGAAGCGATGGCGCTGGGCGTGCCGATCGTCTCGACCGCGGTGATGGGCACGGCGACGGTGCTGCGCGATACGCACAGCGCGGTGATCGCGCAGGAAGACGTCGAGGCCTTCGCCGCGCAGGTCGCGCAGGTGCTGCGTTCGCCGGAGTTGCGCGCGCGCCTGTCCGCCGCCGGCCCGAACGACGCGCGACGCTGGAGTTCGGACACGCTGATGCGCCAGGTCGAATCGCTCTACGGTTCGCTGGCGCAACAACGCGCGGAACTGGCGACGACCTGATCCGCCTCCGGGCGGCGCGGGAAGGCGCGGCCGCCGTGTACCATCGCCGCATCCCACCTTCTGGAGATCGGCATGTCCCTTTCCCTGCACGACGCAAGCGTGCCCGTATTCCGCCACATGCTCGGCGCGCTCGACGGCCTGCTCGCCAAGGGCGAGGCCCACGCGAAGGCGCAGGGCTACGACCCCGACGTGCTGCTGCACACGCGGCTGTTCCCCGACATGTTCCCGCTGTCGCGCCAGGTGCAGATCGCCTGCGATTTCGCCAAGAGCGTGAGCGCGCGCCTGGCCGACGTCGAAGTGCCGGCGATGGCGGACGAGGAGCGCTCGTTCGAGGAACTGCGCCAGCGCATCGCGAAGACCCTGGCGTTCGTCGAAGGGCTGGATGCGCTGCTGTTCGAAGGCGCAGCCGAGCGCGAGATCGTGCTGCGTCCGGGCACGCCGAAGGAGCGCCGCTTCGATGGCCGCGGCTACCTGCTGCAATACGGCCTGCCGCAGTTCTTCTTCCACGTGACCACCGCTTACGCGCTGCTGCGCCACAACGGCGTGCCGGTCGGCAAGCTGGACTACATGGGAGGACGCTGATGTCCGACGTCCCGGTCGTCGCGCAGGCAAGGGCCAACGCCGCGCGTACGCGCACGATCGGGACGTGGGCGCTGGTCGGCGTCGCGGTGTTCGCGGCGGTCGCCATCGCGATGCAGTTCCTGCGCGCGGACCTCGACTTCGTCCGCGCGACGCTGAGCTTCTACCTGCTGGGTCCGCTCGGCGTCTGGCTGCAGCTGGCCTACCTCGGGCTCGCGTTGAGCCTGGCGCTGATCGGCGCCGGCTACTACGGCGCGGCCACGCGCGAGGGCCGGAGTCGGCTGGCGCTGTGCCTGTTCCTGATCGGCGCGATCGGCGTGGCCGTCACCGCGTGGGCCGAAACCGACCGGGGCGGGGCGGCGGTCTTGACGACGGCGGCGAAGATCCACGCGATCTCGGCGCCGCTGGCGTTCCTGGGCACGACGCTTGGCATGCTGCTGCAGAGCTGGGTGCTTCGTCGCGATCCGCGCTGGCGGCAGCACTTCGCGCTGGCCTTCGGGCTCGCGGCGTTCTGCTTCGTCGCGCTCTGGCTCCATGCGCTGTGGCGGGAGTTGCCGCGCGGGCTCAGCCAGAAGGCGGTGATCGCGGCCATCGTGGTCTGGTTGATGCTGGCTGCGAGCTGGTTGCGACGCACCTCGGATGCGCCATAGAAATCAGAGACTTGCGGCTGCAAGTTAACGCGATGCATGCAGGTTAAAATAGGCGGATGCTCAATATCGCCGCCTATCACTTCGTTCCCATCGCGCAGCCCGACGGGCTTGCGCAGCGCCTGCACGAGCGGGCCGACGCCGCCGGACTGCGCGGCACGATCCTCGTCGCCGGCGAGGGCATCAACCTGTTCCTGGCCGGCGAGGACGACGCGATCCACGGCTTCTTGGGCGCCCTGCGCGAGGACGAACGCTTCGCCGAGCTGCTGGTGAAGTTCAGCCACAGCCGCGGCCAGCCGTTCGGCCGGCTCAAGACGAAGGTGAAGCCGGAGATCATCAGCTTCCGGCGCGACAACGCGTCGCCGTTGTCGGACGGTCGCGCACCGACCGTCGAACCGCACACGCTGGCGCGCTGGCTCGACCATGGCGTCGACGATGCGGGCAAGCCGGTGGTGATGCTCGATACGCGCAACCGCGAGGAATTCGGCTACGGAACCTTCACGGGCGCATTGACCTTGCCCATCGACAATTTCACCGACCTGCCCGAAGCGCTCGCACCGCACCGCGAGGCGCTGCGCGACGCCACCGTCGTGAGCTTCTGCACCGGCGGTATCCGTTGCGAGAAGGCCGCGTTGTGGATGCAGGCCGACGGAATGCAAAACGTGTTGCAGCTCGACGGCGGCATCCTGGGGTACTTTGAGCAGGTCGGCGGCCGCCATTACGATGGCCGCTGTTTCGTGTTCGACGGGCGCGTCGCCCTCGACCCGCAATTGCAACCGCTCGTGGACGACGCCGCCTGAGGCGGCACGGACTTCCCCCGCCGCGTCCACGACCCGCAAGGAGCCCCGATCCGTGAGCAAGGCGATGATGAAACCTGGTGTGATGTCGATGGCCCCGCGCGTGGCGGCGGTGATGCTGGTGGCGGGCCTGGCAGCCTGCGAACCGCAGGCGCCGGTGAACACCGCGCCGCCGGAAGCGATCACCGCGCCGGCGCCCTCCGCCAACCCGCAACCGGACGTCAACGCCAAGCCGGTCGAACGCGCCGCGCCGCCGATGATCAAGCCGGTCGCGCTCGGAGAGTTCGACCCGGGCAACCCGGTGGCCACCTCGGTGACCGGCAAGCTGTCGGTGGAAGACACGCTGATCAAGGGCGAGAACGGTGCGAGCTTCACCACCGAACGCGTCGCGCTGGTGTCCGGCGGCGACCAGTACTCGGCCGGCGCGACCTACGCGCAGGCGATGATCGTCGACGCCTCGCAGCCGATCGAGCTGCGCCGCGTGCTTGAGGAAACCCCGCCGACGCAGTCGCCCGCCAACGCCCTGTGCGGCGGCAACCGCACCGGCTTCATCGCGCTGGCGAAAGTCGAGGACACCACCGGCGAGACGCTCAAGCTCATCGGCCTGAAGGGCACCGACCTGCCTGCCGCGAGCGCCATCGGCGTGGAGCTGTGCGCGAGCACGCAGTATTTCCCGATCGCCGGCGGCGGCGATGCGGAAGGGAAGAAGGTCGCGAAGCGTTGAGGGCGCGATGCTTTCGACGTAGGTGCTTTGCGAGCACGGCAAGCAGCTGGTTTGCCATCGCGCGACATGACGCCGCTTACAGCCCCTCTCCCCCCGGGAGAGGGGTTGGGGTGAGGGGCAACGAAGCCGAAGCGCTCGGCAGCCGCTGCATCACCGCGCCGCGGTGTCGCTTCGCGCCCTTGCGGAACAAGGCATGGCTATCCCAGCTCTTGTAGCCCGGGTAAGCGAAGCGCACCCGGGATCCCTCACGTCCTCCCCGGTTCCCTTCGCGGGCTACACACGCCCGCTTTTCTGCACACTCAACGGCGAGCTTCCAGCCACGCGACCGCGCCACGTGCCGCGCGTAATCCACTCGCATAACACGCCGTCAGCAGATACCCGCCCGTCGGCGCTTCCCAGTCGAGCATTTCGCCCGCGCAGAACACGCCCGGGATCGCGCGCAACATCAGCGTCTGCGGGTCGAGCGCTTCCAGTCGAACGCCGCCCGCGCTGCTGATCGCCTCCGCGATCGGCCGCGCGCGCAGCAGCTTCAGCGGCAGTCGCTTGATCGTGCGCGAGAGCCGCTGCGTGTCCTGCATCGCGTCCTTGCCAAGCACTTCGTACAGCAGCGCGGTCTTGACGCCTTCGATGCCGACCTGCCGGCGCAGGTGTTCGGTGAGGCTGCGGCCGCCGCGCGGTCTGTCGAGATCCGCACGCAACCGATGCAGCTCGCGGCCGGGCGCCAGATCGAGTTCGAGCGTGACCTCGCCATGCTTCGCGATCGCATCGCGCAGCATCGCCGACAGCGCATAGACCAGGCTGCCTTCGATGCCGGTTTGCGTGACGACGCATTCGCCCTGCAATTCGTGCGGCTGGCCCGATGCATCGTGCCAATGCGCCACGACGGGTTTGAGCGGCGCCCCCGCGTGGCGACTGGCGAAGTGTTCGCTCCAGCCGATGTCGAAGCCGCAGTTCGATGGAACCAGCGGCGCGACATCGACGTCGCGCGATTGCAGCGCCTGCACCCATGCGCCGTCCGATCCGAGTTCCGGCCAGCTTCCGCCGCCGAGCGCGAGCACCGTCGCGTCCGCGTGCACGTGGAGTTCGCCGTCCTGCGTCGCCAAACGCAGTGCGCCGTCGTCGGTCCAGCCGGTCCAGCGATGCTGCACGTGGAAGCGCACGCCGTCCTCGCGCAGCCGGCGCACCCAGCCGCGCAGCAGCGGCGCGGCCTTGCGGTCGGTCGGAAACACGCGGCCCGACGTGCCCACGTAGGTCTCCACGCCGAAGCCGCGCGCCCATTCACGCAACGCATCCGCGTCGAAATCGTCGAGCCACGCGGCGAGCTCGCGCGCACGTTCGCCGTAGCGCGCATCGAACGCGGGCCGCGGTTCGCCGTGCGTGAGGTTGAGGCCGCCCTTGCCGGCGATCAGGAACTTGCGGCCCACCGAGCCCTTGGCCTCGAACAGGTCCACCTCCACGCCCGCTGCGCGCGCGACCTCGGCCGCCATCAGGCCGGCGGGGCCGCCGCCGACGATGGCGAGGCGGACGTGCAACTGCGACGGAGTGGGCATGAGGCGCGGGGCGTAAGGGGCAGGCAATTATGCCTGCGTGGCCGCGGCCTTCCGGCGTACGGCCAACTTCCGTGCAGTCCGGCGCAGGCGCAAAGCAGGTATCTTCGGGCGCTCACACCACCGGAGTCGCTTCGCCCATGCATCGCCGCACGATTTCCGCCGCCCTGGCGCTCCTCCTCGCGACGGGCGTCGCGCATGCCGACGACCCCGCGTTGCCGCCGCAGCTGCAGGATTTCGATGCCTACGTCGAAGGCGTGCGCAAGCAGTTCGACGTGCCGGGCATCGCGGTGGCGGTGGTGAAGGACGGGCAGGTGGTGCTGGAGCGCGGTTTCGGCGTGCGCGAAATGGGCAAGCCGGCGCCGGTCGATGCGAAGACGCTCTTCGCGATCGCCTCCAACACGAAGGCCTTTACCGCGGCGTCGCTGTCGATCCTCGCCGACGAAGGCAAGCTGAGCCTGGACGATCGCGTGGTCGACCACCTGCCGTGGTTCCGCATGTCCGACGCCTACGTCACGCAGGAAATGCGCGTGCGCGACCTGCTCGCGCATCGCAGTGGACTGGGGCTCGGCGCGGGCGACCTGCTGTACTGGCCCGGCACGGACTACACGACCGAAGACGTCGCGCGCCGGCTGAAGGACGTGCCGCTGACCGGCAGCTTCCGCGGGCAGTACGCCTACGACAACATCCTCTACGGCGTCGCGCAGCTGGTGATCGAGCAGGCCAGCGGCCAGAGTTACGCGCAGTTCCTGCAGCAGCGCATCTTCGCGCCGCTGGGCATGCGCGACACGCGCTTCAACTCCGACGCGTTGCGTCCTCGCGACAACGTCGCCACCGGCCACGCGAAGGCCGATTTCAAGGACCTGCAACCGGCGCCGCGCATGACCTGGCACAACGTGTCCGGTGCGGGCGGCGTCTATTCGAGCGTGCACGACATGGGCCGCTGGATGAACATGCAGCTGGCCGGCGGCACCTACACCGACGCGAAGGGAACGCAGCAGCGCCTGTTCTCCGAAGAGCGCCAGCAGGAGATGTGGTCGGTGATCACGCCAATCAAAATCCCCAAGCCGCTGGTGCCGGAACTCGAAGCCGCCAGACCGAACTTCCTGGGCTACGGCGAAGGCTGGCAGCTGTCGGATTACCGCGGCCGCAAGCTGGTGTCGCACACCGGCGGCTGGCCGGGCATGGTGTCGCGCGTGACGCTGGTGCCGCAGCAGAAGCTCGGCGTGATCGTGCTGACCAACGCCGAAGTCGGCGGTGCGTTCAATGCGGTGACGATGCGCGTGCTCGACGCGTTCCTCGATGCGCCGCGCACCGACTGGACGGCCGCCTACGCCGCCGCGCTCGCCAAGTCGAAGGACAAGGCCGACGAGGACTGGCGCAAGCACGTGCAGGCGCGCGCGGCCGACGCCCCGCCGTCGCGCCCGCTGTCGGCGTATGCGCGTACGTATCGCGATCCGTGGTACGGCGACATCGTCGTCGAGCAGGGCAAGGACGGGCTGGTGATGCGTTTCTCGCGCACGCCGGACCTCGTCGGCCGCATGGAGCCGTGGCAGCACGACACCTTCATCGTGCGCTGGAACGAGCGCTGGCTCAACGCGGACGCGTTCGTGACGTTCTCGCTCGACGCCGACGGCGAAGTGCGCGAGGGACGCATGGAAGCGATCTCGCCGCTGACGGACTTCAGCTTCGATTTCCAGGACCTGCGCCTGACGCCGGTCGAGGAAAAGAAGGCCGGGTCCTGACCGCTGCGCCGGCTACAGCGACAACACCACCGACGCCCCCACGCACCACGCCACCACCCACAACGCGCCCGCGCGCAAACGCAGCAGCAGCGCGAAGGCGACGATCACGACGAGGACATCGCGCCACGATGCGATCCCCTGCGTCCACACCGGATCGTAGAACGCCGCCGCCAGCAGGCCGACGACCGCGGCGTTGACGCCGGCGAGCATCGGCCCGGCGCCGCGCATCGCCTGCACGCGCTGCCAGAACGGCAGCGTCGCCGCGAGCAGCAGGAAGCCGGGCGCGAAGACCGCCAGCACGGCCACGCATGCGAACGCCGCCGACGGCCAACCTGTCGGCACCACGGCGCCGAGGTAGGCGGCGATCGAGAACATCGGCCCGGGCACGGCCTGCGCAGCGCCGTAGCCGGCGAGGAACGTCGCCGACGGGATCCAGCCGGATTCGACCAGCGCCTCCTGCAGCAACGGCAGCACGACGTGTCCGCCGCCGAACACCAGCGCGCCGGCGCGATAGAACGCGGCCGCCATCGCCCCCGCCGTCGGCGCCTGCGACGGCCAGGCCAGCGCCGCGACCAGCCCGCAGGCGAACACCGCCAGCAACGCCAGCGCGACGCTGCGCCCGTAGCGCACCGGCAGCGTCGACGGCGACGCCCGCAGCGCGACGCGACCGCACAGCAGGCCGCCGAGCACCGCGCCCATCGCGATCGCGATCAGTTGCGCCCACGCCGTGCCGAACCACAGCACGCAGGCGCAGGCGAGCACGGCGATGGCGAGGCGCCGCGCATCCGGCGTCATCTGCCGTGCCATGCCGAGCAGACCGTGCGCGACCACCGCCACCGCGACCAGCTTCAACCCGTGGACGACGGCCGCGCCGAGGCCGCGGTCCAGCCGGGCCGACACCGACGCGAAGCCGAACATCAGCAGCGCCGAGGGCAGGGTGAAGCCGACGAACGCCGCCAGCGCGCCGCGCCATCCCGCGCGCAGCAGGCCGATCGCGAAACCCATCTGGCTGCTCGCCGGGCCGGGCAGGAACTGGCAGATCGCCAGCAGCTGCGCGTACCGTTCGTCGTCCAGCCAGCGCCGGCGCACGACGAATTCCTCGCGGAAATAGCCCAGATGCGCGATCGGCCCGCCGAAGGAGACCAGCCCCAGGCGAAGGAACGCACGGAACACGTCGAGGGCGGAGGTCGTTTCGATGGCGTCGGCCCGTGGCGAAAATCGTGCCGAGTATGCCGCGTGGCCCTTCCACTTCCGTTGACACCGTGCGCAGCATGATGGGCGTCCACGCACAGGAGCGAGCCATGCAGCAAGCGACGAACCCGCAGTGGTGGCAGGACACGCAGGACATCCCGACGATCGTGCGGGCGATCTACGAATGCATCTCCGGGCCGGCCGGCGCGCCGCGCGACTGGGCGCGTTTCCGCTACCTGCAACACCCGCAGGCACGCAGCCTGCGTACGGTGGTGGAGGCCGACGGCAGCACGCGCGCGGCGGTGTTCGATGTCGAGTCCTACATCGACGACGTCGCCCCGTTCTTTGCGCAAAATGGCTTTTTCGAGGTGGAAATCGACCAGCGCGTGGAGCGCTTCGGCCAGGTCGCGCACGTGTGGAGCCGGTACGAGGCGCGCGAATCGCTGGAGTCCCCGGTCATCCGGCGCGGCGCCAACAGCATCCAGCTGTGCTTCGAACACGGGCGCTGGTGGGTCTTCAGCACCGTGTGGGACAACGAGCGCGAGGGCGTGACGTTCGACCTGTGGTGACGCCTTTACGCGGCGATGCCGCCGGGCGTGCAATGCTGGGTGCGCCTGGATGGAACGCCGCGACGCTGGTTTTGTCGCGCCTCGCCCCCAGTACGAAGGCTCGCCGCCAAGGAGCGCCTGCATGATCCCCATTTCCGTCCTCGACCTCGCCCCGATCACCGAGGGCAGCGATGCCGCGCAGGCGTTCGCGAACACCCTCGACCTGGCGCGACACGCCGAGCGCCTGGGCTTCCATCGCTACTGGCTGGCCGAGCACCACAACATGCCCGGCATCGCCAGCGCGGCGACGGCGGTATTGATCGGCCATGTCGCGTGCGGAACGCGCACGATCCGCGTCGGCGCGGGCGGCATCATGCTGCCCAACCACGCGCCGCTGCAGGTGGCCGAACAGTTCGGCACGCTCGCGTCGTTGTATCCGGGGCGCATCGACCTGGGCCTGGGCCGTGCGCCGGGCACCGATCACGCCACCGCCCACGCCTTGCGCCGCTACTTCGAAGCGGCCGACATGTTCGCGCAGGACGTGGTGGAACTGCTGCATTACTTCGAACCCGTGCAGCCCGGCCAAGCCGTGCGCGCCGTGCCCGGCGCGGGCGTCGACGTGCCGGTGTGGCTGTTGGGGTCCAGCCTGTTTTCGGCGCGCCTCGCCGCGCAACTCGGGCTGCCGTTCGCGTTCGCCTCGCACTTCGCGCCCGACGCGATGGAGCACGCGCTCACGATGTACCGCCGTGAATTCAAGCCGTCCAAGCGCCTGCAGCAACCGCACACGATGCTGGCGCTCAATGTGGTCGGCGCGCAGACCAATGCCGAAGCCCGCCGGTTGTTCACCAGCCTGCAGCAGTCCTTCGTCAACCTGCGACGCGGTCATCCGGGGCTGATCCCCGCGCCGATCGACGACATCGAAAGCTACTGGAATCCGCTGGAAAAGAGCGGCGTGTCGCAGGCGTTGTCGTGTTCGGTCGTCGGCGACGAGCAGACCGTGCGCGAGGGCATCGCGGCGTTCATCGAACGCCACAAACCGGACGAGCTGCTGGTGACGGCCAACGTGTTCGACCACGCCGCGCGCGTGCGCTCGTTCGAGATCGCCGCGGACGCGTGCCGGCAGCTGGCCTGACGCGCGCTTCCTGCGCGCTCAGTGCGCGCGGACGTCGAGCAGTTCGACCTCGAACACGAGCGAGCCGTTGGGCGGAATGACGCCGCCCGCGCCCTTGCGGCCGTAGCCGTATTCGGCGGGGATCCGCAACACGCGCTTGCCACCCACACGCATGCCGGCGACGCCTTCGTCCCAACCGCGGATCACGCGGCCGGCACCGAGCAGGAAGGTGAAGGGCTCGTTGCGATCGCGCGAGCTGTCGAACTTCTCGCCGCGCCCGTCGGGCTTGGCCTTGTCGTAGTTCCAGCCGGTGTAGTGGACGGTGACGTCCATGCCGGCCTTGGCTTCCGCGCCGGTGCCGACCTGCTGGTCGACGACCTCGAACTTCGGAATCACGCCCCCCGGCGGCGGCCCGGGATCGGCGCAAGCGGCGAGCAGGGCAAGGGTGGCGAACGCGGCGAGCGTGGTGCTGAGGCGCTGGGAAATATTCATGCGCGCAGGGTAGGGGAGATGCAGGCGCGCGTCATGTGTTTTGGTTCGGGGGCAGGGGCGGTGTAGTCCCGAGTGCGGGTGCCGCGAGGAATGCGGCACCGTCATCCCAGACGTCATCCCCGGACGTCATCCTAGACGTCATCCCGGCGAAGGCCGGGACCCAGGCTCATAACGTAAGGGAACTCCCGTAACGGGAAGCACCGCACCGTCGGAAAACCACTGACGTCATTCCAGCGAAAGCTGGAACCCATCTTGATCGTCGGCGAAAGCATCGATGCATCGCGAGCATCACCGGACCGCACGCCCCGACCCTCACCCCAACCCCTCTCCCAGTAGGAGAGGGGCTAAACACCAGCGCGTCGGATCTCACGCATCAAGGCGTTCAAAACACCAACGCCCAACACCTCAAGCCGGGATGCGCTTCTCGTACTCCGCGTTGATCGGCGCGAGCGTCGCCCAGAAACCTGCCGGCGTACGTCCCGCGAGGCGGTCCGCCAGGATGCCCAGGTGCGTGTGCCAACCGCCGGACACGCTGACCATGCCGTCGCGGCTGGCCAGGCGGCTATGCGTCACGGTGAGGTGCACGTCGCCGCCCCTGGGCGCCAATTCCATGCGCACCTGCGAGTCGCTGCCATCGGATTCGTCCCAGGTAAATACCAGCAGACGCGGCGGATCGCATTCGATCACGTGGCCGTGCGAATGCAGCTCGCCGCCGTATTTCTCGTACTTCGGCGGCGGCGCGACGTCGTTGTCGGTGAGGCGGTTGTTGTGGAAGACCAGCTCCACCGCGCCGCCCGGCCGCAGGTCCATGTCGCCGCGCGCGAGCCACGTGCCGCGCTTTTCCGATTCGGTGAGATAGGCCCAGACCCGTTCGATCGGGCCGGGAAGAATGCGTTCGATGCGCACGGTGTCGGGCGCGGTGACGGTGCCGAAGTCGTTCATCGGTGATGCTCCTTCACGTGGGGGAAGCGGTGTGCAGATGCCGGTCGAGCGATGCGAGGATCGTCGTCCAGCCGTGTCCGGTGCGGTCGGCGTACTGCGCGTTTTCGGCCGCCATTTCATGAGTGAGCGTGAGCATGCAGCCCTCGCCGTCGGGCGCGATGTCCACGGTGATGCGATCGCCCGGCGCGTCCGGCTCCAGTGCGAGCGTCAGCACCAGGCGCCGCGGGCGGTCGATTTCGAGGTAACGCCCGTAATGCGCTGCGTCGCCACCGGGGCGGCGTTCGACGATCGTGTAGCCGCCGCCGACGCGCGGATCGACCTCCACGCGCAGCATGTGCCCGTCCTTCGTCGCGTACAGCCAACGGCCGACGGTGGCCGGATCGAGCCAGGCATCGAAGATGCGTTCGGGGCGTGCATCGAAGCGTCGGCTGACGCGTACGGTCACGGGATTCATCGTTTGCTCCGGTTGGATCGCATCGGCTTGATCGCGGCAGGCTTACGCGCGGGCGCCTTGCGCGCGGCATGCTCGCGGTCCTCTTCGCGCAGCAGCGTTTCCAGCGCATCCAGCCGCTGGTTCCAGAACTGTTCGTAGTGGCGCATCCATTCCATGCCTGCGTGCAGCGGCCGCGCGTCGAGGCGGCACACGTGCGTGCGGCCCTGCACGTCGCGCTGCACCAGGCCGGCACCTTCGAGCACCTTGATGTGCTTGGACGCCGCGGCCAGCGAGATCTCGAACGGTTCGGCCAGCTCGCCCACGCTGCGCGGCTGGCGCGAAAGGCTGCGGACCATGGCGCGCCGCGTGGGGTCGGCGAGGGCGCGGAACACCGCGTCGAGACGATCGGAAGTAGATTCAACCATGTGGTTGAATATCCGCGCCCGTACTTTGATTGTCAACCATCCGGTTGAATGTTCCCGACAGGCGGCGCGCGTGGCCTGCGGCGCCCGCCATTCACGTTCCAAAGGACACAGGGGAGCCATGCCCAGGGAACCGGACGATGCCGCATACGAGCAAGCCCGCGCCGCAGCGCCATTTCGGCAAACACCGCGGCGTGGTGGTCGACAACATCGATCCGCTGCAACTGGGGCGCGTCCTCGTGCAGGTGCCCAAGGTGTTCAATGGCGAGGCGCGCTGGGCGATGCCGTGCGTGCCCGTCGCCGGCCACCAGAGCGGCCTGTTCCTGCTGCCGCCGGTGGGCGCGCCGGTGTGGGTGGAGTTCGAACAGGGCGATGCGGAGCTGCCCATCTGGGTGGGCGGTTACTGGGTCGATGCGGCGGAATTGCCGTCCTTTGCGCAGACCGGGCAATCGGTCGCGTCCGCGCTGGTATTGCAGACGCCGGGCCGCAACGCGCTGACCGTATCGGACGTACCGGGCCCGGAAGGCGGCGTGCTGCTGCGGTCGCAGACCGGCGCGTCGATCGCGGTGAACGAGGCGGGCATCACCATCAGCAACGGACGTGGCGCGAGCATCGTGCTGGCCGGTTCGATGGTGACGATCAACGACGGCGCGCTGACGGTGGTCTGACGTGGGCGGCCTGATCCTGCACCTGGGCGCGAGCGTGACGTGTTCGCACGGCGGCCCGGCCGTGCCGACGATCCCGTATTCGCGCGTCACGCTGTCGGGGCATCCGGTGGTGACGGTGGCGGCGCCGTACGAGATCGCGCACTGCAACCTCCCCGCGCCTGCGGAAGCGCTGCGCTGCACGGGCGGCCAGTGGCTCCAGGGAAGCACGCGCGTGTTCGCGGGCGGCCGGGCGCTGGTGCTCGACAGCAGCCCGTCGATGTGCGTTCCCAACGGCGCGGTGATGCTCGTGCTGGAGTGCCAGACGCGCGTCAACGCGGTCTAGCGTCAGGGGAATCCCTCTTCCACGACGCGGCTAAGTCCGACGCGAATTTCAGCGACGCGTTCGTGCGAAGCGGCGGGTTTTCGTACGCGTCCCGTGTTGGTCCGCGCTTAGCCTTTCGTCGTCGAATGAAAGGCGGACGAGATGCGTCGCAAATGGGGATGGAGCCTTGGATGGACCTGGCTGCTTGCGCTGACGTGCACGCACGCGCCTGCGCAGAGCGTGCACAAGTGCGTGACGAAGGGCGGCGTCGTGAGCTACCAGAGCATGCCGTGCGCGCAGGACGCCCGCGAAGCGGCGCAGTGGGACGCGCCGCCCGATCCGCCGCCAAGGGCGGAACGGCAGCGTACGGCGAACGTCGAACACGAACGCGCGACGCAGCCACGCGCCGTGCGAACCGGCAGTTCGCACGTCGTCCGCAATACGACCCGACCTTCGGCATGCGAGGCCGCGAAGGCCGACCGCGAACGCACGCTCGAACGCGTCGGTCTGAAGCGGACCTTCGACCTGCTCAGCCGCCTGGACGAGCAGGTCCGCAACGCCTGCCGATGAGACTAGAACTGCAGCTGCAGGCGCATCAGGAGCAGGCGCGGATCGTCGTCCACGCCGCGGCGGCGGCTGTCGGCCACGACGTAGTTCGCCATCACGCGCGCGTAGCGGTTCACATACCACGTCGCGCCGAAGTTCCAGTCCGCCTGCACGCCGCCCTGCGATGCGCCGGAGTCCAGGTCGAGCGTGCTGTAGCGCACGACCAGTTCCCAGGCCATCTCGTCGCCGATCGTCGGCGAGGACACGGTCCCGGCCTTGTAGTTGCGACGGTGGCCGGTCGGCGACCAGCTGGCGAGCGCATAGCCGCCGGTGCCGCGAAGGTCCGCCGCATCGTCGCGATGCGAGCTGACGGCCGCGGCTTCGGCCTGCACCGACCACGCGCCGGCGATCCACAACGCTTCCAGTCCCGCGCGGCTCGTGCGCTGCACGTCGCCCAGCGTGCCAGTGTCGACCAGGCTCGAGGTGGCCAAGGCGGATTCGGGCTTGCTGGAGAAGCGCGCGGTGTCGCTGTCGGGCGAATCCACCGATGCCCCGAGGCCCAGGTGCAGGAGGTCGTCGCCGAAGTGCAGGGCACGCGACGCACGGATGGCCGCGCCCAGCCCTTCGTTCTTGCCGTCCAGGCGCTTGCCGTAGACGGCGGTGTTCACCGCGTGGTTCGCGTCGGACCACGCGTAGCCCAATCCGATCCGCCGGCCGAGTGCGAACGAGCCCAGCAGCGAGGCTTCCATCAGCGGCGTTTGCCGGGCGCTGGTCGCATCTTCCATCAGGAACGGTTGCTTGAACTGGCCCAGGCGCAGCACGTGCCCCTTGGCCGGGGTGAACTGCAGGAAGGCGTCCGGCGTGGAGCGATCGGTGAACTCGTGCTCGACGTTGAGCTGCCAGCGCTCGCCGGCCTTGGCGACGAACCCGAGCCGCGCCGAGCGGACCTTGTCGACGTCGTCGAACGGCTTGACGTCGGGATGTGCATCGACGCCGTCGTAGTAGATGACGCCGGTGGGTTTGAAGGAGAGGCCATCTGCGTGCGCGCAGAAGGGGAGAGCGACCGCGGCCAGCGCGAACGCGATGTTGCGGAGGTGTGCGTGCGACATCGGAGAACCGGAAGAGTAGGCGTCGCAGTCGCGACGCCCGGGGATGAGGGAGGTGCGACGCCCGCCGGAAGCGGGCGTGCACGGAGCTGCGGACGCGTCAGCGTGCCGGGCGGATCAGAATTCCTGCCAGTCCGAATCCGTCGCCGCTGCGGCGCTGCCACGGACGACCTTCCGCGGCGCGACCGCCGGACGCGACGCGGCAGGCTTCACCGGGGACTTCGCCTTGGCGCGCGGTGCGGTCGGAAGGTCGACGATCGCCGTGCGCGTGTGGGTTCCGGCATGCGCGGCGTTCGCGACGCGGAACACCGCCACCGTCTGCACGAGCTGCTCGGACTGCTGCTCCAGGCTGCGCGCGGCGGCGGACGCTTCCTCCACCAGCGCGGCGTTCTGCTGCGTGCCTTCGTCCATCTGCGTGATGGCCTGGTTGATCTGCTCGATGCCTGCCGACTGCTCCTGCGAGGCGGCGCTGATGTCGGCGATGATGCCCGTCACCTTGCGCACGCTGCTGACGATGTCCTCCATCGTCTTGCCGGCCTGGTCGACCAGCTGACTGCCTTCCTCGACCTTCACGACCGAATCGGTGATCAGCTGCTTGATCTCCTTGGCCGCGTTGGCCGAGCGCTGCGCGAGCGAGCGCACTTCCGCCGCGACCACCGCGAATCCGCGGCCCTGTTCGCCCGCACGGGCGGCTTCCACGGCGGCATTGAGCGCGAGGATGTTGGTCTGGAAGGCGATGCCGTCGATCACGCCGATGATGTCGGCGATCTTCTTGGACGACTGGTTGATCGCGTTCATCGTCTCGACGACTTCGCCGACGACCGTTCCGCCCTGGCCGGCGACTTCGGCCGCGCTCTGCGCCAGCTGGTTGGCCTGGCGGGCATTGTCGGCGTTCTGGCGCACCGTGCTGGTGAGCTCTTCCATCGACGACGCGGTTTCTTCCAGCGATGCCGCCTGCGACTCGGTGCGCTGCGACAGATCGTTGTTGCCGGCCGCGATCTCCGCCGCGGCCGAGCTGATGGCGTCGGAGCCCTGGCGGATCTGGCCGACGATCTCGGACAGCTTGTCGACCGTGCGGTTCGCGTCGCTGGCCAGGCGGCCGAAGTGGCCGGGCAGCTCCACGTCGACGCGGCGGTTGAGGTCGCCATCGGCCACGGCGGACAGCAGCGAACCCACTTCATTCAGGCCGTTGTCGGCGGTCGACATCAGCTGGTTGAGCGAGTTGACCACGTCGCGGTACACGAACTGGAAGCGGGCGGCGTCGCCACGGCGGGTGAAATCGCCCGCGACGGCGGCATCGACCAGCGTCTTGATCTCGGCGTTGATCGCGTTCATGCCGCTCTTGACCGAGTCCACGGCGTCGGTGATGCGCGCCTTCTGGGCAGGCAGTCGATCCATGTCCTGCGACAGGTCGCCGCGCGCATACGCGGCCACGATGCCGATGGCGCGCGCGTTGAGCTGGATGTGCGAGTCCACCAGCGCATTGATCTCGCCGGCCATCTGCCCGTATGCGCCGGGCAGGTCGCGGTTGTCGATACGGAAGTCGATCTCGCCCGCGTCGTGGCGACGGGCGATGTCACCCTGCGCATGCGCGAAGCGCTGCAGCGTCACCTGCATCTGGCTCATGCTGCGCAGCAGCTGGCCGGCCTCGTCCTCGCTGTCGACGACGATCCGCTCGTCGATGCGGCCGGCGGCGATGCCCTGCGCGACGGCGGTGGCGCGCTGCAGCGGGCGCGAGATCAGGCGCGCGAGCACGAAGCCCAGGCCGGCGCCGAGCAGCACCAGCGCGGCGATGCCCAGCGAGATCTTGACCACCGTGCTGCGATAGGCCGCTTCCGACGAGGCCACCATCTTGTCCAGGCCCTTGGCGTTGTACTCGGTCAGCGCGGTCAGGGACTCGAACAGCTTGCGGCGCAGCGGGCGCGATTCGTCGGCGGAGACGCGCGTGGCTTCGGTGAAGTCGTTCGCGTTGACGGCAGCCATCAGCTTGTCGTGCGCGGTGAAGTAGGCCTTCAGGTTGCCGGCGACGACGTTGAAGCGCTTGCGCTCCTCGTCGCTGGAGATCAGCTTCGTGTAGGCGTCGAGCGCGGCGTCCATCTTGCCCTTCGACTCCTCCATGCGCGAGCGGTAGTTCTCCAGCTGGGCGGCGTCGCCCTGGAACTGCAGTTGCGAGATCTCGAAGGTGCGGTACTCGCCCAGTTCGGCACGCATGCCCAGCAGGTGGCGGACGGACGGCACCCAGTTGCGGTTGATGTCGGTGATCTGCACGTTGCGCTCGCGCAACTGCAGGATCGAGTAACCGCCGAGCATTGCAGCGAGGGCGATCACGACGGCGAAGGCCACGGCCAATTTCTTGGCGATGGAGAGGTTCTTGAATCCACTCATGGGAAACGACTCGAAGGAGGGGGGCGGACGACGACGATGTGCATCGGTGCTTTCGGTGCTTCGATCGGGTTAACGGCATCGCGCGTGCGGGCTAAAGCAAATGAAACTGAACGGTCATGTTCGTGATGTACGCACGCGTTGGCGTGCAAACGTCGTGCCGCTGCGCAACGTTGAGAAAAGCGGCAAAAAACAGGCGTTTTTTCGGAATGCGTGCGTGCTCATTGGACTTTCGTCGATGTCATCACTTGCGTTCGCTTCACGCAGTGTTCCGTGTCGGAATGAGTCCGACATGCCTGAACCATTCAGGCTGGCGTCTGCCTTGATGAAGTTCGATGCACCCGGCGCGATGCAGGCAAGTCGCCTTGCGATCGTTGGAAGGTTGATGCGAGTACGCGTCCGTATGCACGCGTCGGACGCTGTTGCCTCAGTCCGTGAAGTCGGCCGCGTGCGAGGCGGAAGGAGGCCGTAGCGACGCGACCGCAGACGGCCTCGGAACCGGTCGACCTTCGACCCGAGCCGCAGCGCAGGCACGTTGTCGAATCCCGTCCCCTGCGTTCGTCAGACATAGGAAGCCCAAGGAGATCTCCGCATGAATGGCACCGTCGCCGCGTATCCGCCGGATCGAAACTGGCCCCTGGTCGCCGCCGGCGCCGTCCTCGGCTGCGTCGGGGTGGGCGTGATCTTCGCGCTGGCCGTCCTGCTGGGGCCGATGAGCGCGGCGACCGGCTGGTCGCGCGGGGCCTTGTCCAGCGCGATGACGCTGGCGTTCCTGAGCATGGGCGTGGGCGGCTTCGCCTGGGGCGCGCTGAGCGACCGTGTGGGGCCGCGCAAGGTCGTGCTCGTCGGCGCGCTGCTGCTGGGGCTGGCCTGCGTGTTGGCCAGTCGCTCGGCGAACCTGTGGCAGTTCCGCCTGACCTACGGGGTGCTGATGGGCATCGCGGTGTCGAGCTTCTTCGCGCCCGTCATCGCCGCCACCGCCTCGTCCTTCGAGAAGCGACGCAACATCGCGATATCGCTGGTATCGGCGGGCGTTGGCGTCGCGCCGATGACGATGTCCCCGCTGGTGGCTTGGCTGGTCAGTCATTACGACTGGCGCCAGACCTTGCTGATCGTCGGGCTGGTCGCGTGGGCGCTGACCTTGCCGGCGGTGTGGTTCGTGCGTGCCTCGCCGATCGCTGAACCGGCGTCGGCCGACGGCGCCGCCGACAGTACGGTGGCGAATGCAGGGCAGGCGCTGCGATCACGCGCGTTCATCGTGCTGGCGGTCACGTACTTCGCCTGTTGCGCCGCGCACTCCGGGCCGATCTTCCACACGGTCAGTTACGCCGTCGGGTGCGGCCTTGCGGTGACCACAGCGGTGACGATCTACAGCATGGAAGGCGCGGCGGGGTTGGGTGGACGCATCCTGTTCGGCCTGCTGGCCGACCGTCTGGGCGCGAAACCGGTGCTCGTCGCGGGCCTGCTGATCCAAGCCGTCGCCGCCGCGTCCTACCTCGGCGTGAACCAGTTGGACGGCTTCTACGCAGTCGCGATCGTGTTCGGCATGGCGTACGGCGGCACGATGCCGCTGTATGCCTCGCTGGCGCGCGAGGCGTTCAGTCCGCAGATCCTCGGTCTCGTGCTCGGCGCGGCGGGGATGCTGTCGGCATTGGGAATGGCGCTGGGCCCGCTGCTGGGCGGCTGGCTGTACGACCGCTACGGCAGCTACACGTGGATGTATGTCGGCTCGATGGCCGTGGGGCTGGGGGCCGCGGCCATTGCCGTGTGGTTCCCCTCGAAGCGGAAGCCGCGCCGGCCGGAGGCATTGCGACCCGTGTTGCAGCAATAGCGTGGCGCGCCGTGGGAATAGGGCGATCGCTGCGCCCCATCGCTCACCCGCGCGGCAGCCGAACCTCCGCCACCAGGCCGCCGCCGTCGCGATTGCGCAGCGTGAGCGTCGCGCCGATCGAGTCGGCCAGCTGCTGCGCGATCGCCAGCCCCAGGCCGGTGCCGCCGGTGTCGCGGTTGCGCGAGGCTTCCAGCCGGTAGAACGGCTCCATCACGCGCGCCAGTTCCGCCTCGGGAATGCCGGGCCCGCGATCGCCCACGCGGATCACGACCGCACCGCAGTCGTCGTTGAGTTCGACATCCGCCGTGCCCGCGTATTTGAGCGCGTTGTCGATGAGATTGGCGACCATGCGACGCAAGGCATGCGGGCGCGTGACGACCGGCGCGCCGATCCGGCCCGCCAGACTCACCGGCCGCCCGGTGTCGACGTAATCGCAGACCAGGCTGTCGAGGAAGGCGTCGAGGTCCACGCGCACCGGGGCCTCGGTGCTGCCGTGCGCGCTGCGCGCATAGGCGATGCCTTCGCGCACGAGGTGCTGCATCTGGTCGAGATCGTCCAGCATCTTCGCGCGTTCGGGCACTTCGTCCATCGATTCGGCGCGCAGCTTCATGCGCGTGATCGGCGTCTGCAGGTCGTGCGAGATCGACGCGAGGATCTGCAGCCGCTCCTTCATGTAGCGCGCGATGCGGTCCTGCATCGCGTTGAACGCGCCCACCGCCTGGGCGACCTCAGTCGGGCCGGTGGCCGGAAGCCGTTCGCCGTCGCCGTCCGGGCGTACGTTTTCGGCGGCTTGCGCCAGCCGCGCGAGCGGCCGCGTCGCCAGCCGCACGGCGGCCCAGGCGCACAGCAGCAGCACCGCCAGCTGCAACACGAGCACGTACGGCAGCCACTTCGCCAGTGGCATCACCGACGGCTGCACGTCGATCACGACCGGGCTGCCGTCATGCAGACGCACCTCGACCTGGAAGCGCTCGGGGTCGCGCGACACCTGCCGCGCACGCGTCGAATAGCGCGGACCTAGTGCGCTTTCGATCGTCCCGGCCATCTCGCGCGACGTCGCGCCGCTCAGCGGCGCCGGCGCACCGTCCGCCGCGAAGACCTCATCGCCCAGGGCATAACGGAACGTGCGTCGCTGCAGCATCGGCAGCCACTCGGCGCGCTCTTCCGGCGGCAGGCGGTCGAGCAGGTTCACCGCGACGACCACGTCCTGTTCGAGGTTGGTCATCAGCATCGACGACGCCGCCTCGTAGCGCTCGTAGAACAGCAGCCCGAACGACAGCCCGTGCGCGAGCAGCAGTCCGCCGGCCAGCAGCGCATACAGCCGCGAGGCCATCGTGCGCGGCCGCCACCACCAGCGGCGCGTCGCAGCGCTCATTCGCCGTCGCCGACGATCGTCACCGCCGCGCTGAAAACATAGCCTTCGCTGCGCACGGTCTTGATGTAGCTCTGCTCGCGCGCGTCGTCCTGCAGGCGCTGGCGCAGCCGGCTGACGAGCAGGTCGATGGAGCGGTCGAACAGCTCCGCATCGCGGCCCTGCGTCAGGTTGAGCAGCTGGTCGCGGTTGAGCACGCGGTTGGGATGGTCCAGGAACACGCGCAGCAGGCGGAATTCGGCGCCGCTGAGCGCCACCACGGTGCCCTCCGGATCGAGCAGGTGACGCGCGGTGGTGTCCAGGCGCCAGCGGCCGAATGCGAGCATCTGCGCGGCTTCGGTGACCTGTAGATTCGGCGGCAGCATCCGCGTGCGGCGGATCACCGCCTTGATGCGCGCCAGCAGTTCGCGCGCGGCGAAGGGTTTGGTGACGTAATCGTCGGCGCCCATTTCCAGGCCGATGATGCGGTCGGTCTGGTCCTCGCGCGCGGTCAGCATCACCACCGGGATGGCGCGATGCTTGCCGGCGCGCAGGTTGCGGGTCAGCGTCAGGCCGTCTTCGCCGGGCATCATCACGTCCATCACGATCAGGTCGATCGCGTGCGTGTCGAGCACGGCGCGCATCTCGCGGCCATCGGCGGCCTCGCTCGCGCGCAGGCCGTTCTTGCGCAGGTAGTCGGCGACCATCTGGCGGATCTCGCGGTCGTCGTCCACGACGAGGATGTGGTCTGCGTGTTCCATGCGGCACTCGTGGCGGAGGGGCGATGGCGCGATTGTGCCATCGCCCGTGAACGTCAGCGTTTGGCGGCGAGCAGGTCGCGGATGCGTTGCTCCATGCCGTCGTAATCGCCTTCGCCGTAATGTCGATGGACGATGCGGCCGTCCTTGTCGACCAGGTACATCGCCGGCCAGAAGCGGTTGCCGTAGGCGTGCCACGTGGCGTAGTCGTTGTCCTGCGCGACGGGGTAGTCGATGCCGAAGCGCTCGATCGCGCGGCGCACGTTGGCGGTGCTGCGCTCCTCGTCGTACTCGGGCGTGTGCACGCCGACCACCACCAGGCCCTGGTCGCGATAGCGGTCGTACCACTGCTTTACATGCGGCTGCACGTGGATGCAGTTGATGCAGGAGTAGGTCCAGAACTCCACCAGCACGACCTTGCCCTTGAGCCCCGCGATGGTCTGCGGCGGCGCGTTGAGCCACTTGGTGATGCCGGTGAATTCCGGTGCGGGCGCCGGGCGCGAAGGCTCGGCCTGCACGCCCGGCGCGCAGCCGGCGAGCAGGCAGAGCGACAGCGCGAGGCCCGCGAAAATCGACTTGGACATGGGCAACCTCTCTGGTTTCGAGGGCCGCCGGCGCGGCGATGGCGCGCGCCGGAACGGCAGGAGGATCGGGGCGGGGCGGCTCCGCCTCAGGTGACGATCTCGACGTCGACATCGCCGCGCGTCATGCGCGAGTACGGGCAGGTGCGATGCGCCATCTCGACCAGCTGCTGGCGCGTCGCGTCGTCCAGGCCCGGCAGCTTGACGTCGAGCTTCACCGCGAGCTGGTACTCGCCGTTGGCGGTCTTGCCCAGGTTGACCTCGGCGTCGACGGCGGTGTCGGCCGGCAGCTTCACCTTCAGCTCCTGCGCGGCGAAGCCGAGCGCGCCGATGAAGCACGCCGACCAGCCGATGCCGAACAGCTGTTCCGGGTTGGTGCCGGGCTTGTTGGAGCCGGGCTTGTTGGAGCCGGGCGTGCTGAGCGCGACGTCGATGGCGCCGTCGCTGGAGCGGCCGGTGCCGCTGCGGCCGCCCGTGACGTGGGTGTGCGCGGTGTAGACGACGGTCTGGAGGGAGTGGGACATGACGGTGTTCCTCGGAGGGGTGGGCCGGTGGTTTCCGGTGGCGCCATTCCGAGGCCGCGCGGTATCGCGCACGTGTCGCGCCGTGCGGGGATTTGTCGGGGAGTGTGGCGGGCGAGCGGGCGGATACGTTGGGATACAAAGCCGCCGCCAGCTTTTGTAGCCCGGGTAAGCGAAGCGCACCCGGGGCCCGGCAACGTTCAACGCGTCGAGGCGCATCGCCCCGGGTGCTGCCTACGGCCTTACCCGGGCTACAAACGCGCGGGAGTCGGTCAGCGCAACAGCCCCAACAACGCCTCCGCCGTCGCTTCCGACGACGCCGGGTTCTGCCCGGTCACCAGCCGTCCGTCGACGATGGCGAAGCTCTGCCAATCGCCGGCCTTCTCGTAGCGCCCGCCCAGCCGCTTGAGTTCGTCCTCCACCAGGAACGGCACCACGTTCGTGAGCTTCACCGCGTCCTCTTCGGAGTTGGTGAAACCGGTGACGCGCCGGCCCTTCACCAGCGGCTCGTCCCCGTGCTTCGCGTGGCGCAGCACGCCGGGTCCGTGGCACACGGCCGCGACGGGTTTCCCCGATTCGTAGAACGTTTCGATCAACCGGATCGACGCCGGATCCTCCGCCAGGTCCCACAACGGCCCGTGGCCCCCGGGGTAGAAGATCGCGTCGAATTCGTCGGCCGACAGCGAATCGAGCCGATGCGTCTTCGCCAGCACGGCCTGCGCGTCCGGATCGGACTTGAACCGGTCCTGCGACGGCGTCTGGTTGGCGGGATCGTCGCTCTTGGGATCGATCGGCGGCTGCCCGCCCTTGGGCGAGGCGACCGTGACCTGCGCGCCGGCATCGGTGAACACGTAGTACGGCGCGGCGAATTCCTCCAGCCAGAAGCCGGTCTTTTCGCCCGTGTCGCCCAGGCGGTCGTGCGAGGTGAGCACCATCAGGATCTTCATGCGGCGTCTTCGTGCGGTAAGCGGACCCGCAGTCTGGCGCGTGACGGGTTAGGCGGCGGTGAGGCGTCAGGCGAGCGCGTCGGAGCCAATCGCGTGCACGCCGGGCATCGCCTGCACGGCCGCGTCGATCATGCTGCGTGCGATGCGGTCGGCCGGATTGATCCGCCACCGGCGCGGCAGCAGCGGATGCAGCACGCGCAGCGCGACGGTCGCCGCGCGTTCGCCGGCGCGGTATTCCTCGCGTTCGCCGCCGATCAGCCCGGGCCGCACGACCGTCAGCGACGCGAAGCCGAGCGTGGCGAGGTCGCGTTCCACTTCGCCCTTCACGCGGCTGTAGAAAATGCGCGAGGTCGCGTCGGCGCCCATGGCGGAATTCAGCACGAAGGTGGATGCGCCGTGTTCCCGCGCATGTCGCGCGACGGCGAGCGGGTAATCGTGGTCGACGCGACGGAACGCCTCCTGCGAGCCCGCCACGCGGATCGTCGTGCCGAGCGCGCAGACGACCGCATCGACGTTCCACCACGGCGCATCCGCGGGCAGCGCATCGAAATCGACGACCGGCGCGAGCAACTTCGGGTGGTCGGCCATGGCGCGGCGCACGGGCGCGATCACGCGCTCGATGGCGGGATGGGCGAGCGCGATCTGCAAGGCATGGCGGCCGACCAGGCCGGTGGCGCCGACGATCATGAGCTTCATGTGCGGCCTCGTCCGTGCGGGTGCGGCGAGTGTAACCAGCCCGCGATGCTGGTCGCATGTTCCCATTCGTCATCCCCGCGTCAGGCTCGCCGAAGGACGCAATGCACACGGGCGTCGATCCAGCCTGCGGGGGATCACCGGTTCGCCACTGCGCTAAAGTGCGGCCGATCAGGACGAAACGAGCCACGCAATGCGCATCCGAAGCTCGCTCACCGTGGAAGCCGCGCATGGCACCTTCGGCAGCCGTCGGTGGATGGACCTGCTGGCGGCGATCGGCACCGAAGCCTCCATCGCGGCGGCGGCGCGCAGCGTCGGGCTGACCTACAAGGCCGCGTGGGACGCCGTGGACGCGATGAACAACCTCGCCGACGCGCCCCTGGTCGAACGCGTCGTCGGCGGCAAGGGCGGCGGCGGCACGCGGCTTACGCCCGACGGCGAGCGCCTGGTCGCCACGTGGCGCGAAGTCGAGACGCAGAACGCGCGTTTCGTCGAACTGCTCAACGAACGTATCGCGCACGCCGGGCGCGAGCTGGACATCATCGGACGCTTCGCCATGCTCACCAGCGCACGCAACCATCTCGCCGGCCGCATCGTGCGCATCGCGGCCGGCGCGGTGAACGACGAGGTGGAACTCGAACTTACCGGCGGTGGGCGCATCGTCGCCATCGTCACGCACGAATCCACGCAGCACATGGGGCTGGCCGTCGGCACGCAGGCGATCGCGCTGGTGAAGGCCTCCAGCGTCATCGTCGGCACGGACCTGGAAGGCGTGCGCCTGTCCACGCGCAACCAGCTGCCCGGCACCGTCGTGCGCATCGCGCGCGGCGCGGTGAACACCGAAGTCGTGATCGAAGTGGAAGGCGGCAACGCCATCGCCGCCATCGTCACGAACGCCTCCGCCGAACGCCTGCAGCTCGTGGAAGGCGTGCCCGCCACGGCGCTGTTCAAGGCCTCCAGCGTGATCCTCGCCGTCAGTCCGTGACGGCGGGCTGCAGGCGTCCGCCTTCCATGCGCAGGACGCGATCGGCGAGGTAATCCAGCTCGCCGTGCGCGTGCGTGACGTACAGCATCGGCAGGCGCGTCTCGTCCTTGATGCGCTTGAGGAACGGCAGGATCTGCCGTTTCAGTCGATCGTCGAGCGAGGACAGCGGTTCGTCGAGCAGCAACAGTTGCGGCGAATAGAGCAGGGCGCGTCCGAGCGCGACACGCTGGCGCTCGCCGCCGGAGAGCAGCGTCGGGCGACGATCCAGCAGTGGGGTGATCTCCAGCAGTTCGGCGACGCCGGCCAGATCGAAGCGGCGCGTCGCGGCGGGAATGCGCGCGTGGCCGAACAACAGGTTCTGCCGCACCGTGAGATGCGGGAACAGCTGGCCGTCCTGGAACACCAGGCCGACGTGGCGATCCCACGCGGGCACGAAGCGGCGCGCATCGGTTTCGACCAGCACGCGTTCGGCCAGGCGCACGCGGCCGCGCGAAGGCGACAGCAAGCCGGCGAGCAGCGCCAGCAACGTGCTCTTGCCCGAGCCCGACGGGCCGTACACGCCGGTCACGCCGTCGCCGACGTCCGCCTTCGCATCGAGCGCGAAATCGCCGCGCGCCAGGTGCAGGTCAAAGCTCAGCATGCGGCCCCCGATCGAGGTAGCCGAGCCGGCGCTCGGCGCGCAGGCCGATCCAGCGGCTGACCAGCAGCGCGATCACCGCGAGCGCGATCGACAGCAGCGACAGCCGCAGCGCGGCGGCCTCGCCGTCGGGCACGTGCGTGAGGCTGTAGATCGCCAGCGGCAGCGTGCGCGTTTCGCCGGGGATGTTGCCGACGAAGGCCATCGTCGCGCCGAACTCGCCCAGGCTACGCGAGAAACACAGGATGCAGCCGGCGACCAGGCCGGGCACCGACAGCGGCAGGGTCACGCTGAAGAACGTGTCCCACGGTTTCGCGCCGAGCGTCGCCGCGGCCTTTTCCAGGCGCGGATCGATCAGGCGGATCGCCAGGCGGATCGGCTGCACCATCAGCGGAAACGCCATCACGGCCGACGCGATCACCGCGCCTTTCCAGGTGAACGCCACGACCACGCCGAAGGTATCGAGCAACCATCGGCCCAGCGGCCCCTGCGTGCCCAGCAGCAACAGCAGCAGGTAGCCGGGCACGACCGGCGGCAGCACCATCGGCAACTGCACGAGCGTGTCGATCCACACCTTGCCGGGGAATTCGCGGCGCTCCAGCAGCCAGCTCAGGGCGATGCCGAACGGCAGGCACGCCGCGGTCGCGCACAACGCGACTTTCGCCGACAGCGCCAGCGCGTTCCATTCCTCGGGCGACAGCCACATCGTCATGGGCGCGTGCTCAACGCGTGCCGACGGTGAAACCGTAGCGGGCGAAGATCGTCGCGGCGGTCTTCGAGGTCTTCAGGTACTGCAGGAACGCGGCGGTTTCCGGACGCGCCCCGCGCACGGCGGCGACGGGATACACGATGGGTTTGTGCGTGTCGGCGGGGAAGGTCGCGAGCACCTCGACCTTGCGGCTGATCTTCGCGTCAGTCGCGTAGACGATGCCGAGCGGGCATTCGCCGCGTTCGACGAACGCCAGCGCGGTGCGTACGTCGTCGGTGCCGACGACGCGGCCCTGCAGCGCATACCACCAGCCCAGCTTCTGCAGCGCCTCGCGCGCGTAGATGCCGACCGGGACGACGCCGGGGTCGCCGGTGCAGAGCTTGCCATCGAACGCGCCGGCGAGGTCGAAACCGCGTTGCACGCGCACCGGGATGCGCCGGCCCGCCGGCACGATCAACACCAGCGAATTGCCGGCGAGGTTCGCGCGCGTGCCGGGCTGGAGCTTGCCGCGCTTGTCGAGGTAATCCATCCACGTGAGATCGGCGGCGGCGAACACATCGGCGGGCGCGCCGGCTTCGATCTGCTTGGCCAGCGCGGACGATGCGGCGAACGCGAGGCTCGGTTTCGCGTGCCCGGCCTTCTCCCATTCGACGGCGATGTCGTTGAGCGCATTGGTCAGGCTGGCGGCGGCGAAGACGCGGACCGGCTGCCCGGCGGAGGCGGGGGCGGCGAGCGCGAATGCGAGCACGCACAGCGCGGCGCGGCGGATCCAGACGGGCATGGGGGCTCCGGAGGGCGGCGGGATATAGGGCGCTATATAGCGCATCTTCCGTCGCGACGCCCGCCTTTCCGGCGTCCACGCTTGCCCCCCGTAGCCGGGCTTTTGTAGCCCGGGTAAGCGCCGCGCACCCGGGTTAGTGACCCGGGCTACCGAGCGCGGCGCCTAGAACGGATCGCGCGACCAGCTCTCGTGCGCGATGGCCTCCACGTGGCCCCAGTCCAGGTCGTTCGACAGCACGCTGGAATACCAGCCCAGCCGCAGGTGCGGCTCCACTTCGTCCCAGTCCAGGTGCGCGAGATGGGCGCGGGCGGTGCGCCCCAGGTCCTCGAGGAACGAGCGCTGGCTATCGGTCACGGACAACTCGTACATGACGCACTCCCGGTTCGACGGGGATCTTGCACGCTACGCCCTTTTTGTGACGACATGGCTGAACGCAGGTGACGGCGCAGCCTTGCCCGCGTTGGAACGTTCGCGACGTGCGCCGACGCGATCGCCGGCGCACGTGCGTCATCGCATCAGCTGCGGATCCACGCGAGCAGGTCGGGATTGATCGTGTCGGCGTGCGTGGTGCACATGCCGTGCGGCAGGCCGGGATACACCTTCAGCGTCGCGTTGCGCAGCAGCTTGGCCGACAGTCGCGCGGAGTCGTCGATCGGCACGATCTGGTCGTCGTCGCCATGCATCACCAGCGTCGGCACCTCGATACTCTTGAGGTCTTCGGTGAAGTCGGTTTCGGAGAACGCCGCGATGCAGTCGTACTGCGGCTTCGCGCCGCCCATCATGCCCTGGCGCCACCAGTTGTGGCGCACCGCTTCCGACAGCTTGGCGCCGTCGCGGTTGTAGCCGTAGAACGGCACCGGGAAATCCCAGTAATACCCGGCGCGATCGGCGAACACGTGCGCGCGGATGTCGTCGAACACCGACTTGTCCAGACCGCCTGGATTGCTCGCCGACTTCACCATCACCGGCGGCACCGCGCCGATCAGCACCAGCTTCGCCACGCGGCCCTTGCCGTGTTGGGCGACATAACGCGTGGCTTCGCCGCCGCCGGTGGAATGCCCGATGTGGATCGCATCGCGCAGGTCCAGTTCCTGGACGAGCGCCGCGACGTCGGCGGCGTAGGTGTCCATCTCGTTGCCGGTTGCCGTCTGCGTCGAACGCCCGTGGCCGCGGCGATCGTGCGCGATCACGCGATAGCCCTGCGCGAGGAAGAACTGCATCTGCGTGTCCCAGTCGTCGCCGCACAGCGGCCAGCCGTGATGGAAGACGATGGGCTGTCCGGTGCCCCAGTCCTTGTAGAAGATCTTCGTGCCGTCCTGCGTGGTGATGGTGCTCATTGCGGTGGTCCTCGGTTGGGGGAGGGTCGGGAGCGTCGAGCGGAGCGCGATGGGCGATGGCGGCAGCGGCGCGGCGGATCGCCGCGAAAGACGTCGCGGCCGTGAAGGCGCGGTCTGGCGAACGGAAGGGCGGGCTGCGTCTTCCTCCGCGTTCTGTAACGGGCGGGAAGGTCGAGTGTGGCACAGCACCGCAGCGCCCGGATGACAGGTCGTCGGGTTTGCGTGACGGGCGGCGTGCGGGTGCGATTAGACTGCGCGACCCGTGCCATTGGAGTGCGCCACATGCTCCACCACCTCTCCATCGGTGTCCGCGATCTCGCGTTGTCCGGACGCTTCTACGACGCGGCGCTCGGCGCGCTCGGTTATCGACGCGTGTTCGAGGACGACACCGCGATCGGCTACGGCCTCCACGATGGCGAAGACCTGCTGTGCCTGAAGCTGCGCAACGATGCGACGCCGCCGGGGCCGGGATTCCGCATCGCGTTCTGCGCGCCGTCGCGCGACGCGGTGCATGCGTTCCATGCATCGGCGCTGCAGGTCGGCGGCGAGGACAACGGCGCGCCCGGCCTGCGTCCGGACTATGGGGATCACTACTACGCCGCGTTCCTGGTCGATCCCGACGGGCACCGGATCGAAGCGACGATCAACGCGCCGGTCGCGGCGTGAACAGACAAACGCCCCGGCGAGCCGGGGCGTTCGTTGGATGCGACGCGAGGCGGGCGATCAGGTGCCCGTGAGCAGCGTCAGGTTGTAGTTCTGCAGGATCGGAAGCAGCGGCTGGTAGAAGCTGCGCGTGCGGTTGTTGGGCGTCTTGCCCTTGCAGCTGCCGCTGCCGCCCGACAGCACGCCCTGCGCCTGGCCCGGGCCGGTGATGAACGAGCCGCCCGAGTCGCCGCCTTCCGAGCACGCGGTGGTGCGCGTGAGGTTGAGGATCGTCTCGCCCGTGCTGTAGCTCACCGTCTGGTTCTTCGCTTCGATCGTGCCGCAGCGCCAGCCGGACGTGCGGCCCGAGCGGCAGATCGCCGCGCCGACCGCCGCTTCGGTGCTGCCGCGAACGGTCACGTCGCCGTTGCCGTAGCCGTCGACGACCGGTGCGAGCGTGTGGCCGGCATCGACCTTCACCCACGCGAAGTCGTTGCCTGTCTGGCCGGCGTTCGGGAAGCTCGACGCGACGAACGAACCGATCTTCGGCCCGAGCGTCCACTGCGACGGTTCGAAATAGACCACTTCGCCGGCGTCGCCGCAGTGGCCGGCGGTGACGTAGCCGCCTTGCGTGACGGGGAAGCCGATCGAGCACGCATAGAGGTAGCCGTCGCCCGGATTGCGCAGGTAGCCCAGGCCGCCTTCGAGCGCGACGCGCAGGCTCGGCTGTTCTTCCGCGGTTTCGATGCGCACGGCGCGCGCATCGGCGCCGCTGGCCGCGACGAAATCGATGCCGGCCTGCTCATGGCCCTTGCCGACGCTCACCACCAGGCTGTTGCTCGGCAAATCGACGTACCAGCCGTACACGCCGGCGGGCGCCTTGCCGGCGCGCGCGAGCACGCCGTCCAGCTGGCCCTTGGCGCTTTCCAGCGAGGCCAGGCTGTGGCGCGCGTTGCGGATTTCGACATCGGCCAGGCCCTTCGCCGGACGCAGCGAGGTCGTCGCCACCACCAGGTGGAACTGCCCATTGGCCTTGCGCTCGATCCAGCTTCCCGCGAAATCGCGGCCCTGCGCCTTCGCCAGCTGTTTCTCCTGCACGTTCGCCAGTCGCTCGACCTTCAGGTACTGCGCGAGCTGGCTGGCGTCAAGGTTGAGATCGCGCTGCATCGCCGCGCGCACGGAGGACTGGAGTTCGTCGGACGGGCCGGCGGCGTACGCCGTCATCGCGGCGAACAGCGGAAGTGGCGAAAGAAGAATCAGGCCGCGCTTGGCCCAGGAAGCAAACTTGCGCATCGGCATTACCCCGGAAGATGAAGGTCGGAATGCGGGACCTGTGTCGAGGGTTGCGGCGGATCCATTGTCGCAACGGGCGAAGCTGGCCCGGCCGGCGGATCGTGCTCGCGCGTTTGCAAGGAAAATGTGAAGTCGTCGGCGCTCTTCGACGAACGGCGCGATGCGTGTCGTTTTGTGTGATTGTCTTTGCCGTTCGGCCGGTGTTTTGTCGGAGCGAAGTTAAGAAGAACGCGTGCGGGAAGCTGCATTCACTTGCGCCGGTGCGATGGCCGAGCCCGCTTGTGAAGGTGCGTCGGAATGCACGCGATTAGGATGCGAGCAATGCCCCGAAGAGGTGAGCCATGACGCGTGCCGCCGTGCTGTCGCTGGTGTTGGGCTCCCTCGTGCTGCTGTCGGCCATGCCGGCCGACGCCGCGATTCCCGCGTTCAACGCGACGTGTCCCGGCGGACGCAGCGTGCACGCCGACGAAGGCGGGCCGGTGTTCGTCGACGGGCGCGCGATGCAGCTCAAGCGGTTCAACGACGATTATTACGAAGCGCGCGACGGGCAGAGCGGCGCGACGGTGTCGATCTCGCGCAGCCCGGACGGCGGCGTGCAGCTTTCCTGGACGGGGAAGGGCGGGGCGAACGGCGTGTGCACGCTCGGCGATGCGGCTGTCGCTGCGCCGGCGCAGGCCGCGCCGCGCGAGCTTCCGCGCGAAGTCACCTGCGAATCGCGCGACCACCGCCAGACCGAATGCGACATGGACACGCGCGGCGACGTGCGGATGGTGCGGCAACTCAGCGATACGCGTTGCGAGCAGGGCCGCAACTGGGGCCTCAACCGCCACTCGATCTGGGTGTCGGACGGCTGCCGCGCGGTGTTCCGCAACGTCGGCAATGCGAAGGCGCCCGCCGCACCGGCCGGCGACACGCTGCTGGGCGCGTGCAACGCGCGTGCCGGAAAGCAGGGCGCGCTGGTCACGCTCGTGCCGGTCAACGATGAGGTCACCGAATTGATCGTCGATTACGACGACGGACGCTACCTGTGCATGGTGCGTAACGACGGGCGGGTGGAATCGCTGGGGCCGATCCGCAAGCGTTAGACCGCCTCGTCCGCCATAATCGCCGGATGGATTACCAGCTGATCATCAAGTTCTGGCGAAAATCGCTCGCCGACGAAACCTTCCTTGCCACGATCGAGGCCGAACTGAAGCAGGCGCTCGGCGACAAGGTGGAACTGGAGGGTTACGACGTCCACCGCGACGAGATCAACCTGTTCATGCTCACCGCCGATCCGCGCCAGTCGTTCCGCAAGGCGCGCGACGTGCTGGAGCGCATGGGCGTGGTGCAGGGCGTGTCCAGCGCGTACCGGCTCGTCGGCGGCGCGAAGTTCACCTCGCTGTGGCCGCTGCGCACCACGCGCAAGTTCACGCTGCCCTAGCGGCATGACGCGCCACGCTACGGCCATGAGGCCCGATAGCCGTCATGCGGAAGGCAAGGCGCACTGCTCGCGCTGCGATGCGGTGTGCTGCCGCCTCACCGTCGTGCTGCAGCCCGAAGACCGCATCCCGGCGCACCTGACGGCGCGCACCGACGCCAACCTGCTGGTGATGGCGCACGACGAGGACGGCTGGTGCGTCGCGCTCGACGGCGCGCGCATGAACTGCGGCATCTACGAGAGCCGGCCCGAGGTGTGCCGGCGTTTCGTGATGGGCGGACCGTACTGCCATGCCGTCCGCGAGGAATACGCGGACGACCAGCGCCGCCTGATCGAGGTCGCGCTGCTCAGCTGACCGCCGGCAGGTGCTCCAGCAGCTTGTCGAGCGTGATGGGGTACTTGCGCACGCGAAAACCCGTCGCGTTGTGGATCGCGTTCGCCACCGCCGCGCCGACGCCGCAGATGCCCAGTTCGCCCACGCCCTTGGCCTTCATCGGCGAGGACATCGGATCGGTCTCGTCGAGGAAGATCACTTCCTGGTGCGGGATGTCGGCGTGCACCGGCACCTCGTAGCTCGCCAGGTCGTGGTTGACGAAGAAGCCCATGCGCTGGTCGATCGCCAGCTCCTCCATCAGCGCCGCGCCCACGCCCATCGTCATCGCACCGATCACCTGGCTGCGCGCGGACTTGGGGTTGAGGATGCGACCGGCCGCGCACACCGCGAGCATGCGGCGCACGCGCACCTCGCCCGTGTCGGCGTGCACGGCGACTTCGCAAAAATGCGCGCCGAAGGTGGACTGCTGGTACTTCTTGTCCAGGTCGCCGTATTCGATGGTGTCCTCTGCGACGATCTCGCCGTCCTTCGCGGCGTCCGTCAGCGCGACGCGGCGTGCGCCGGACTGCACGCGGCCATCGACGAACTCCGCGGTCGACGCGTCGAAGCCCAGTTTCTGCGCGACCGCTTCGCGCAGTTTCGTGCACGCCGCGAACACGCCGGCGGTGGCGTTGTTGCCGCCCCATTGGCCGCCCGAGCCGCACGAGACGGGGAAGCTGGAATCGCCCAGCTTCACCACCACGTTGTCCAGCGGCACGCCCATCATTTCCGCGGCGGTCTGCGCGATGATCGTGTACGAACCCGTGCCGATGTCGGTCATGTCGGTTTCGACGGTGACGATGCCGCGGCCATCGAGCCGTGCGCGCGCCGCCGACTTCATCAGCAGGTTGTTGCGGAACGCGCTGGCCATGCCCATGCCGACCAGCCAGCGTCCGTCGCGCACGCTGCCGGGCCGGGCGACGCGCTTGTTCCAGCCGAAGCGTTCGGCGCCGGTGCGCAGGCATTGGACGAACTGGCGCTTGGAGAACGGGCGCGACGGGTTTTCCGGATCGACCTGCGTGTCGTTGAGGATGCGGAACTCCACCGGATCGATGCCGAGCTTCTCCGCCATCTCGTCCATCGCGACTTCCAGCACCATCATGCCGGGCGCCTCGCCGGGCGCGCGCATGGCGTTGCCTTCGGGCAGGTCGAGCGTCGCCAGGCGCATGCGCGTCATGCGGTTCTCGCCGGCGTAGAGCAGGCGCGTCTGCTGCACGGCGACTTCCAGCCCGCCGCCGGGCAGGTCGCCGTTCCAGCTTTCGTGGCCGATCGCGGTGAGCTTGCCGTCCTTCGTCGCGCCCAGGCGCACGCGCTGGATCGTCGCCGGACGGTGCGTGGTGTTGTTGATCATCAGCGGCCGTTGCAGCGCGACTTTCACCGGACGCTTCGCCGCACGCGCGCCGAGCGCGGCCATCAGCGCGTCGGCGCGCAGGAAGAGCTTTCCGCCGAAGCCGCCGCCGATGTAGGGCGACACCAGGCGCACGTTCTCCTTCGGGATGCCGAGCGTCTTGGCGAGGTCGCCGACGCCCCAGTTGATCATCTGGTTCGCCGTCCACACCGTGAGCTTGTCGCCCTCCCACGCGGCGATGGACGCATGCGGCTCCATCATCGCGTGCGATTCGTCGGGCGTGGTGTAGGTCGCGTCGAACTGCACCGGCGCGTTGGCGAACGCCGTATCGAAATCGCCGGCGCCGCTGTCGGGCTTCTCGCCCTTCGGTGCGATCGCGCCGGGCTTGGCTTTTTCCAGGTCGTACGCGCCCTGGGTGCGTTCGTAATCGACGCGGATCGTCTGCGCGGCGGCGCGCGCCTGCTCGAAGGTTTCGGCGACGACGATCGCGATGGCCTGGTGGTAGTGCTGGATCTCCGGCCCGCCGAGGAGCTTGGCCGTATTGAACCGGCCCAGCCCGAGCGTGCCGGCGTTCTTCGCCGACACCACGGCGAGCACGCCGGGCGCCTTGCGCGCGGCGCTGTCGTCCAGGTGCGTGATGCGGCCCTTGGCGATGCCGGCGCCGACCACGTAACCGTAGGCCTGGTTCGGCACGACGTCGTGGCGCTCGTAGGCGTAGGGCGCGGTGCCGGTGGTTTTCAGCGGGCCATCGATGCGGTCGGTGGCGCGGCCGACGACCTTGCCCTGGTCGATCGGATTGGTGGTCGCGGGCGTGTCGAACTTCATGCGGTCCTCCCGGCCTCGACCAGCACGGCGGCGATGGCGCGTTCGGCCAGCGGCTTCTTGAACGCGTTGTCGTGCGTGGTGCGCGCGCCCTCCAGCAGCGCGGACGCGACGGCGCGCGCGCCTTGCGGCATCGCGGCGTCCGCGGCCTCGACGCGCCACGGCTTGTGCGCGACACCGCCCATGGCGACGCGCCCGGTGCCATCGCGCTGGATGATCGCCGCAACGGAGACCAGCGCGAACGCGTACGACGCGCGATCGCGCACCTTGCGATAGATCTGCGTGCCGCCAGCGGGTTTGGGGAGCGTCACGGCGGTGATCATCTCGCCGGGCTTCAAGGTGTGCTCGATGTGCGGCGTGTCGCCGGGCAGGCGATGCAGCTCGGCGATGGGGATCGCGCGCGTCTGGCCCTGCGGGTCGACGGTCTCGACCACCGCGTCGAGCACGCGCATGGCCACGGCCATGTCGCTGGGATGCGTGGCGATGCATGCATCGCTCACGCCGACAATGGCGTTGTGCCGCGAGAATCCGCCCAGCGCCGAACACCCGCTGCCCGGCAGGCGTTTGTTGCACGCCTGGTCGGTGTCGTAGAAGTACGGGCAGCGCGTGCGCTGCAGCAGGTTGCCGGCGGTGGTCGCGCGGTTGCGCAGCTGGCCCGACGCGCCCGACAGCAGCGCGCGCGACAGCACGGGGTAATCGCGACGCACCGTGCGGTCCGCGGCGAGGTCGGTGTTGCGCACCAGCGCGCCGATGCGCAGGCCGCCGCCGTCGGCCCTGGTGATCTCGTCGAGCCCGACGCCGTTCACGTCGACCAGGTGCGTCGGCGTTTCGATGTCCAGCTTCATCAGGTCGAGCAGGTTGGTGCCGCCGGCGATGAATTTCGCGCCGGGCTGCCGCGCGACCGCCGCCGCGGCTTCGGCCGGCGTGCGCGCGCGTTCGTAGGCGAAGGCCTTCATGCGAGGCCTCCGGCCACGTCGTCGATGGCATCCAGGATGTTGGAGTACGCGCCGCAACGGCAGAGGTTGCCGCTCATGCGCTCGCGGACTTCCTCGGCGCTGAGCTTCGAGCGCGCGGTGAGGTCGGCCGTCACGTGGCTCGGGATGCCGGCCTTCACCTCGTCCAGCATCGCCACCGCCGAGCAGATCTGCCCCGGCGTGCAGTAGCCGCACTGGTAGCCGTCGTGCTTCACGAACGCGGCCTGCATCGGATGCAGCTGCTGCGGCGTGCCGAGGCCTTCGATGGTGGTGATGTGCGCGCCTTCGTTCATCACCGCCAATGTCAGGCACGAATTGATGCGCCGCCCATCGACGATGACCGTGCACGCGCCGCACTGGCCGTGGTCGCAGCCCTTCTTGGTGCCGGTGAGGCGCAGGTGCTCGCGCAGCGCGTCGAGCAGGGTGGTGCGCGTATCGACTTCGAGCGAACGCGGCTTGCCGTTCACTTCGAACGTCACCTTGGACATGACCACCGGTCGGGCCTCGGTCGGAGCGGTCGCCTCGTTCGCCCATGTGGCGACCGCGGGCAGGGCGCCGGCCGCCGCCGAGACGGTGCCGGCGATGAGCACGTTGCGCCGGCTCACGCGCGTGTCGAGCGGGCCGCCGTCGGCGGGCGCGCGTGCATGGGGCGAAGGATCCTTGTCCATTGGCTGCGTTTCCCCGAAGAGGACTGGCTGATGGGCATTGCGGGCGGTGGTGCGGTGACGCTTGCAACCGGGCCTGACCGTGGGTGGTATCACGCCGGCCGGTAGGGTTGCGTGATCGGCGCGGCGTCGCGTTCGAACGCGTGGAGTCGGCAAAGCGGTGCGGCGCGGCGGCGAACCTGACTTCCGGCGCTACCTCGGCCGCGGCGTCTGTCGCACGATACGGCATCGGGCGAGATGGCGCCCATCCGGGGAAACCACATGCGCAAGACCGTTCCAACCCTGTGCGCCGTCGCCAGCGCGCTGCTGCTGTCCATCGCGATGCCCGCCATGGCGCAGGACCTCGCCATCGTCGGCGCCCGCGTGTTTCCCGCGCCGGACGCCGCGCCCATCGACGACGCGACGGTGCTGATCCGCGACGGCCGCATCACCGCCGTCGGTCCGCGCAAGCGCGTCGACGTGCCGCGCGGGACGCAGGTCGTCGACGGACGCGGAACGAGCGTGACGGCCGGCTTCTGGAACAGCCACGTCCACCTGATCGCGCCGCCGTTCCATCAACCGGGCGACCAGCCCGCGGCCGTGTTGAGCGATGCGCTGCGCGAGCGCTTCACGCAGTGGGGCTTCACCACGCTGTTCGACATCGCCTCGCTGCCCGGCGACGTGCGCGCCCTGCGCGGCCGCATCGAGCGCGGCGATGTCGTCGGCCCGCAGTTGCTGACCGTCGACATGCCGTTCTATCCCGAACACGGCACGCCGATCTACGTGCGCGAGCTGTGGGAGAAGACCAAGGCGCCCAGCGCCGAGATCGCCAGCGCGGAGCAGGGGCGTTCGCGCGCCGCGTCGCAGATACAGGCGGGCGCCGACGGCGTGAAGCTGTTCACCGGCGCCATCGTCGGCGGGCCGCGCGGCGTGTTGCCGATGTCCGCCGACATCGCGCGTGCGATCGTCGAGGAAGCCCACGCGCACGGAAAGCCCGCCTTCGCCCATCCGACGGACCAGGCCGGCCTGGACGTCGCCATCGACAGCGGCGTGGACGTGCTCGCGCACACCGCGCCGGACGCGGGCGAGTGGTCGCCGGCGTTCGTCGCGCGGCTGAAGGCCGACGACATGGCGCTGGTGCCCACGCTGACGCTGTTCGATTCCGAACTGCGCCGCGAGAACGTGCCGGAGGAGGTCCTGCAGCGCTTCGTTGGCGCCGCGACGCAGCAGGTGCGGGCGATGGCGCAGGGCGGCGGGCAGATCCTGTTCGGCACCGACGCCGGCTACATCGAGGTCTACGACACGCACCTCGAATACAGGTTGATGAGTGCGGCCGGGATGGACTGGCGCCAGATCCTGACGAGCCTGACCACGGCGCCGGCGCAGCGTTTCGGGCAGGGCGCGCAGCGCGGGCGCATCGCGCAAGGCTACGCGGGCGACCTCGTGCTGCTGCGCGGCGATCCGCGCAAGAGCAACGAAGCCTTCGCCGACGTTCGCATGACCGTGCGCGACGGGCGCGTCATTCACGATGCGGACGCTGCAACGACATCGTCGAAGGACAAGTAGTCGAACGCACCCCGCGCGACGGATGCATCGCCGGCTGCGCGCGGCGGCGCATCCGTTTCGCCATTCACGCTTGTCGTTGACCGAAAGCGCGCACGGAATGCGTCCTATCGAAGTGGACTGAAAGTCCGCGTCACGCGGCCCCGTTCCGCCGCGCCGTCGAGGCAGAGGGTGACGGATCTCCCCCACGACAACGTGACACGCAAAATTGCCATCGTCGGACGCCTCGGCGTGTATCCGATGATGCGATTGTCGCTGCCCGGCCGGCGACTGCTCGCGTACCTGGCATTGCAGCGGCAGCCCGTCGCGCGTGCGCTGGCGTCGGCGCACCTGTGGCCGAATGCGGGCGAGGAGGCCGGTCGCGCCAACCTGCGCCGCGCGCTCTGGCACGTGCCGCGTGGCTGGATCCGTGCACTCGGCGATGAGCTCGCCCTGGACGCGCAATGCGATCTGGAACATGCCCATCGCGTCGCCGCACAGGCGCTGGCAGGCGAGGCGCTCACGCTGGACGACATCGCGCTGCTCTCGGGCGACCTGCTGCCCGGCTGGCACGAGGAATGGGTGCTCGCGCATTACGACGCGTTCCGCATCCTGCGCGTGCAGGCGCTGGAGGCGGCGTGCCGCACGCTGACCGCGCTGGGCCAGCACGATCTGGCGACGCAGGCCGGCGCCGCGGCGCTCGCTGCCGAACCGCTGCGCGAATCGGCCGCCGAAGCGCTGATCGACGCGCACCTCGCGCAGCGAAACCGCTACCAGGCCGTGCAGTGTTTCCGGCTGCTCGCGCAGCGGCTGGACGATGAACTGGGCGTCGAACCCGATCCCGCGCTCGCGCGGCGCGTCGGCGAGCTCGCGCACGCCCGCACGCACGCTCACTGAATCCGGCAATCGCAGTGCCCAGCTCGCGCGTGGACGCGTTGCGGACGCAACGGCGACGCAGCGCGACCGATACGCCGACGCCGCGTTGATGCGCGTACGACGCAGCGCGCACGGCCTAGCAACGCACACAGGTACGTCGCTGGACGGGCGCCGTGGTGGACTGCCCGCGTGCAAGCCACCGCCGCGGAGCCGTGTCATGACGATGATCCAGGAAGCGCTCGACCGGGAATGGAACGCGCAGTCCGAGCAGAATCCCTTCGCCGAGGCGATGGCCGAGGCGATGCCCGAAGCGGAATCGCCGCCCGCCGAGCGCATGGCGCCCGGCGACGAGAGCGCCTCGCCGTTCGCCGAAGCCATCGGCGAGGCGATGCCGCAATCCGAATCCGATCGCCTGCTCGCGCAGGCCTTCGCCGAACTGCGCGACGAGGCGTTCGATGAGGCCGTCGCGTTCCTGACCGAGGAAACCGAACAGACCGTCGCCGACCGCTTCACCGACGAGTCGCCGTCGTCCGCCGCCGAGCGCGAACGCTACGCCGACGCGCAGCTCTCGCCGGTGCGCTTCGAAGCCGGGCAGTACCTGGAGTCGCTGGAGCAGGCGCTCGCGGGGCAGGACCTCGAATCGATGGGTGAGGAGCAATTGTCCGAAGCGCTCGATCGCCTGGACCCGCAGACCGGGGAAATGACGCCGGCCGGCGAGGAGTTCGTCAGCGCCATCGTGCGCAAGGCGAAGAAGGTGGTGAAGTTCGTCGCCAACACCGCCAAGACGGTGGGCAAGGTGGCGGGCACGTTGCTGGGCCCCGTGCTGCAGCGCCTGAAGGCGCTCATCAACCCGCTGCTCAAGCGCGTGCTGTCGATGGCGATCGGCCGGCTTCCCGCCGCGCTGCAACCGGCCGCGCGCACGCTGGCGGCGAAGATCACTTCCGAAGCGTTCGATTCGGAAGGCACGTACGAAGCGTCCTCGCCGACGAATCTCGTCGACGTCGAATCGCTGGCCGAATCCTTCGACGCCGCACTCGCCGAAGCGATCACGGGCGAGGCGACCGGCGGTTACAGCGGCGAGTACGAGGAGCCGGAGTACGAGTCCGAGTCCGGCGAGGACGGCCGCGCGCTCGAACACCTCGCGCAGGCGCGCGGGGTGCTGATCGACCGCATCCGCTCGGCCGACGACAACGAAGACCTCGCACCCGCCGTCGAACAGTTCGCGCCCGTGCTGCTGGGCGCATTGCGCGTGGGCATCAACCTGGTGGGGCGCTCGAAAGTGGTGCGCTTCCTGGCCGGCTACCTCGGCAAGCTCATCTCGCGCTGGGTCGGCCCGCAACTGTCGGGTCCGCTGTCGAACGCGATCGTCGACACCGGCATGCGCCTGGTCGCGCTGGAAGCCGAGGACGGCACGCGCGAATCGCGCGCGGACGAGGCCGCGCCGGTCGCGCTCGCGAGCGTCGTCGAGGACACGGTGCGGCGCCTCGCCGAGCAGGAGGACTACGTGTTCGAGAACGAGGACCTGCTGCAGCTCGCTGCATCGGATGCGTTCGGCGAGGCGGTGGCGACGCACTTCCCGCAGAACCTCGTGCGCCCGCCGTTGCGGCAGGCGCCTTCGGTCGGCGGCACGTTCGTCGCGCGGCGGCCGCGCAGCGTGCGCACGTACCGCAAGTACAACCGCACGCCGGAGGTTGAAATCACCGCGCAGATCGCCGACGCGCTGCCGACCTTCGGCGGCTCGACGGTCGGCGCCGTGCTGCGTGCGGCGGGCGCGACGTTCCCGTTCCGCGCGCGCATGCACATCTACCAGTCGGCGGCCGGCACGACCTTCCCGCGCATGATCCGCACCGATCGCGGCAACGGCGCGCGCGGCGCAGCGGCTTCCTGGCGCGTGCATCCGCTCACGCCGGAAGCGGCCGGCCTGCTGCTGCGCGAGCCGAAGCTGGGCGTCGCCACCGCGCCGGCGTTCCTGCGTTCACGTCATCGCATCGCCGTGGGACAGCGCTTCTACCTGCTCGAACCGGTCAACGCCGCGGGCGCGCTGGCGATGCCGCCCGCAGCCACGCGCGCCGCGGCGTCGCGACTCGCGCCCAGCCGCGCGTGGATCGTCGTGAACCTGCGTCGCGCGCGCATCACCGTAGGTTTCTATCTGTCCGAAGCGGACACGCAGACCGTCGCCGACGGCATTCGCCAGGGACGCGGGCCGGTGCTGCTGCAGGCGCTCACGCGTGCGTATCGGGCGATGCAGCAGCGAACCGCGAGCGCGCCGGCCGGGCACGTGCGCATCGTGCAGGAAGACAGCGAGGATCATGAGGACGAAGCGGCGAAGGCGCGCGTGTCGATGCCCCCGGCCGTCGCCGCGGTGCTGCGGCGCCGGATCGATGCGTGGGTGCTGCCGGCGCTGGCGACGTGGGCACGCGCCAACGGCGAGGCGTTCGCGCGCGCCGCGGGGCATCCCGATGCGGGCGTCACGGTACGCGTGAGGCTGGGCGCAGTGCCGGGCATGGACCTGCTCGCACAGGCCGGGCAGGGCGCGGCGAGGGCGACGCCGGCGGCCATCGAGAACGCGCTGCGCGGCACGCCGACCGTCGCGATCACCGTTACCCCGGGGCGTGGCCGCAAATGAGCGCCGTGCAGTCCCTGGACCACGCGCTGGTCGTCGCCGACCTGCAACGCCAGGTGGCGCACTGGCTGGCGGCCGCGCGCACGTTCCGCGATGCGGAGGAGTTCGCGTCGCTGGCAGCATGGAAGTCGGTCGAACGCGACATCGGCGCGCCGCTGCGCCAGCAGTTGCACGCGATCGTCGAGGAGCTGATCGCGCTGGGCGAGGCGAGCAACGCGCTGATCGCCAAGGCACGACGCGACCCGTCGCTGCTGTCGCAGGCGGCATCGTCGGTGCAGCGGTTCCGCCGGCGCTATGTGCAGGTCGACACCACGCTGGATTTCCTCGGCGACGCGGTGAACTCGCGCACGAACCCGACGCTGTGCGCCGCGTTGTCCACGCTGGACCGCCTCGCCGTGGCGAGCATGGCGCCGGTGCTGCAACGCGCCGGCAAGCCCGTGCCGCGCGCGCTCGTCTACCAGGACAAGGGCACGGGTGCGTCGATCCTGCGCGCGGGCATCCGCCTGTGGGTGCCGGGCGCGATCATGCCGGTGGCGGCGATCAAGATCGTGCGCCACAACCTGTACCGCCCGACCTCGCTGTTCCACGAAACCGGCCACCAGGTGGCGCACCTCACCGGCTGGGTGCCGGCGATGCGCGACGCCCTCGCACGCGCGCTCGCCGACGACGCGCAGCTGCAGGCGATGTGGACGCCGTGGGCGTCGGAGATCGCCGCCGACGTGCACGCGTTCCTGTTGACCGGTTACGCGTCGGTGGCGGCGCTTTACGACGTCGTCGGCGATTCGCGCACGATCCTGCAATGGCCGATCGGCGATCCGCATCCCATCGGCTGGCTGCGCACCGCGCTGGGCTGCGCGTTCTCGCGCCTGTGCTTCGGCGCGAACGGCCCGTGGGTGCACCTGCAGCGCGCAATGCAGGCGCATCACCCGGTCTCCAACGCCGAGGCCAGCGTGCAGCCCCTGCTCGCGCGCTCGATGGCCGCGATGCCGCGCATCGCCGCGGCGTGCCTGTCCGCGCCCGTGCCGGCGCTGAAGGGCCGGCCGATGACCGACGTGCTCGATCCGCGGCGCGTCTCGCCCGAAGCGCTCGCGCAACTGGAGCGCAGCGCGGGCCCCGCGCTGTGGACGAGCGCGCATTGGCGCAATACCGACGGCATCCGCATCGTCGCGCTGGCCGGCCTGCGCGAAGCCGAACACCCCGAAACCGCGCCTGCGTGGATCGACCGCGCGCGCGCCTGGCTGACCCACGAAGTCCGCGTCGCCTGACGAAGGAAGGAAGACCATGCCCAAAGACACCCCCATCGCGCCGCCGGAAGACCCGATGTACGACCACCGGCTCCGCATGCTCGAAAGTGCGTTCCTGCAGTTCGCCGCGACCAGCTCGACCGAGAACGTCATCGGGGTCGGCTTCGGTTCCACGTCGGAATGGCTGGAAACGGTGTCCCGCCATCTGGAGAACATCAGCGCGCAGATGGCGCCGCTGGTGGCGCTCACGAAAACCCCGCCGCTCAGCCGCGAGCAGGAGCAACTGCTCGAATACCTGATCGCCGGCTGGCGCGCGCCGGACTGGAGGAGCCTCACCTCGCTGTCGTTCGACACCGCGCCGGTGAAATACATCGGCGACGACGTGCCGGGCCGCTGCGACCACGAACCGGGCAGCACGCCCTACGGGAGGACCGCGTCATGATCCAGCAACTCATCCGGCGCATCCACGACATCGGCCTGCTTTCGGCGGGCCCGGATTATCCGGCGGTGCCGCCCGGCAACCTGGAGGCGGCTGCCACCGCCGTGCTCTCGGCCGATCCGCTGGACCTGACGCTCTACATGGAGCAGGTGTGGGACGCCTTCGGTCCGTGGTCGCCCAATCCCGCGCCGGCCGGTCCCGCGCGGCGCCAGCTGTGGGTGCTGGGGCGCTTCAGTTCGCTCGGCACCAACGCCAATCCCGCGTGGGACCACCTGGGCTACAGCTACGTGCTGGAGAACACGCGCGCCGTGCAGATCCTGCGCCGCGTGGTGCGCGAATACCGCGCCGGCGAATCGCTGGGCATTCCGTCCGTGGCGACGCAGCGCTGGCTCAACGTGTCCGAAGCGCTGCTGTTCGGCGCGATCAACCCGATGACCTCGTGGCTGCCGGCGGGCGCGCCGGTGGTCGATCCCGAAGCCGCACGCCGCGCGGCCTACCACCGCCTGCTGGGCCTGGACCTGGCGTTCGGCGCCGAGGACAACCGGCCGTCGACGTACATCAAGGCGGCCGCGTCCAACGCCAGCTTCGTGCGCCTGTTCGAGGAACTGCTGTTCGAGCTGTGGCAGGCGATCGCCAACCGCAAGAACTTCGCAGGCGCCAACAACGCCGACAGCGACCGCATCTACCGCATCGCCGAAGAATTGCAGTTCGTGCTGCGTTCGCGGCGGCAGAACCAGATGCTGGCGCGCGAGGAACTCGCCTCCTCGCTGGTGCTGGGCTGGATTGACGCGACGCTGGCCACCAACACGCCCGTCGTGCAGGACCTCAAGGCGAACGCGACCTCGTCGGCGAACCGGTTGAAGCTGATCGGCGAGCGCGTGGGCCTGCCGTCGCACAGCAAGTCGGCGGAGTTCTTCTCGATGGCCTCGGAGCTGTCGCTGTTCCTGCGCACGCTCGAATCGCCGCTGATCGCGAACACCTCGTCGGTGCAGGTGCTCATCGCCGAAGGCACGGAGCTGGGCAACGCGACGCGCCGCGTGATCACCGAGTGGGCCGCCGCCACCGGCAAGGACCTCAAGACACGCGCCAAGCCGGTGGAGGTCGGGCGCCCGCGCCTGGCCGCCGTGCGCTGAACCCTTCGAACGGAGAACCGCCATGGCCGCGCCACCGATCACCCCGTACGACGAACTGGGACTGGATGCGCCGTTCGCCGAATCCGACACGACCTCAAGCCGCTTCGAAACCACGCCGACGTGGAGCGAACTGGAAACGCCCTACAGCGGGACGATCGCCGGCGAGGAGGAAGCGTCCGATACGCGCCATGGCGAATACGAGGACGAAGGGCTCGCCTGGCTCGACGTGGAAGCCGAATCGGACGTTACGACGAACGAAACGCTGGAAGGCGAATGGTCGCCGGGCGAATCGGAGTCCGAGGCCGACGTGCAGGTCGGCTGGTCGGAGGACGAAGCCACGCCGGCGCAGGAGCACGAAGACCGGCAGCGCCTGCCCACGCCGGTGGACTTCCGCGAGCGTGCCGCGCTGGAGCTCGACGGCTTCCCCGAATACATCACCGACATCACGCCGGCGCAGCGCAAGGCCATCGAGGACCTCGCGATCCAGATCATCCGCAGCAACGAGACCAGCCAGCCGATCTACGCCTTTCGCGTGGAAGGATTCGCCGACATCGCGCGGCGGATTCCCGACCCGAAGGAGCGCAAGTGGTTCGAGGATGGCATCAGCAAGGAGCGCGCCGAGAACGGCTTCACGCTGCTGGTCGATGCGCTGCGGCGCAAGGGCGGCAACGCCATCGCCGACCGCATCGCGCGGCGCTCGACGAAGTTCGGCCTCGGTTCGCAGCGGCTGAAAGTGCCCAACGCGAAGAACGAAGCGGAGTTCCGCCGGAACCGGCGCGTCGTGTTCATCGTGCGCCAGGTGACCTTCATCCCGCCGCCGCCGAAGCCGCCGGAGCGGCCGTCGTCGGTCATCGAAGACCGCTTCTCCGTGCAGCTGCTGCGTGCGGCCACGATCGGAGTGAGCGTGGCGACGGGCGTCGAGGTGCTCACCGTCGCGGCCGACCTGCAGATCGTCGACCACATGGAGAACAAGCGCGCGGTGTTCAAGGTCGAGACGATGGGCGGGGGATTCGGCATCGGGCCGACGAAGCTCGGCGGCTCGTTCAACTACAAAGAGGGGCCGCCGCGGAAGTTCCGCACGTTCCGCCTGCTCGGACGCGGCGCGCCGAACATCGGGCTGGGCAGCTTCGACGGCAAGGTCACGGTGTTCGTCGATCCGGGCGGCGGCGCAGGTCCGAAGACCGCCGGCGCGTCGCTCTCGATCTCCTTCGACGCACTGGAGGCCAACGGCGCGAACACGCAGCCGTCTGTGATCCCGATCCCGGGCGGCAACAACGCAACCATCGCAACGCCGGGCATTTCGTTCGGCCACGCGACGCACGGCTACATGCGCATGGTCGGCACGCCGGCACCGAGCCAGGAAGCGGAGCAACCCGAGTCGCTGGACGAGCGCGGCTTCGACGAGTACTTCGATGCAACGCCTTCGAGCGAGTACCAGGTCGACCAAAGTCAGCTCGATGAAAGCCGGCTCGATGAAGGACGTTTCGATGAAAGCACGGTCGCGCAGGCGCTCGAATCGATGTCATGGCAACACGCAGGCGCCGAAAGCGAATACGAAGACGAAGCACGGCGCCGCCATCCGCAGGACGCCGTGAAGACCGACCGCTGGTCGATCGCGTTCCTGTCGTCCGTCGGCGGCGGCGCGAAGAAGGTCGGCGGCGCGATCGGCCTGTTCGACCTGATGAACCGCGAGACCAACCGCGCGCACCGCATGTCGATCAGCGCGCTCGGCAAGACGTCGGGCCTGCCGGTGGGCGTGTCGTTCCGCGACTCGGGCTACGTGAAGTTCAAGACGCGCGTGCCGATGAGCTTCGCCGATTTCCACGACCGGCTCGCACGCCTGACGTTGAAGGATCGCATCGGGAAGTCGTGGCGCTCGGTCACCGTGTACGACGTCGACAAGGTGAAAGAGCTGATGCGCGTGGAGGTCGACAACTGGAACCTGACCGGCTGGCACGGCTTCAACGGCTTAGGACGCACGTCGATCCATTACGGCAACGGCAGGCCGACCGGCAATCCCGACTACGACCTCAAGCTCAACCTGCCGGCGAAGGAGGACGTCCCGGTCGGTTTCAAGGTGGCGACCTTCGATTTCGGCCTCGTCATCCGCGCGCCGGGCGACGTGCTGTTCGATTTCGACACCGACTGGCTGCATTACCAGGCCGACCAGACGCTGAGCGACATCATCCGCTACATCAACACGCTGCCGCCGGGCTATGTGCGCATCGGCGTGGAAGGCCACACCGACAGCGTGGAGAAGAAACCCGGCTACAACCTCGCGTTGTCGAAGCGGCGCGCGCAGAGCGTGCTGAACTACTTCACGCGCAACAAGTGGGCGTTCAACCGCGACTACGCCTTCGACGCGGCGCGCGGGTTCGGCGCGACCAAGCCGGTCGAGCCGAACCGCAAGCCGGACGGCTCCGACAACCCGGACGGGCGGGCGCGTAACCGGCGCGTGGAGATCTACCTGTATCGCAAATAGGACACGCGCCACGTGGCAAATGCCGCACCGTCCTGGGTGCGGCGTTCCGCCTTGCCGGGGCATTGAAGCGCGGGCGTTCGTAGCCCGGGTAAGCGAAGCGCCCCCGGGGCTTTCCCATCCGCCCACATCAACCGCGACTACTCCGAAACCCGCACCACCAGCTTCCCGAAGTTGCGCCCCTGCAGCAGCCCGATGAACGCGTCCGGCGCCTGTTCCAGCCGCTCGACGACATCCTCCACCAGCACGATGCGGCCCTCGTCGATCCACTGCGTCATGTCGCGCCGGAACGCCGCGAAGCGGTCGGCGTAGTGGTCCAGGATGATGAACCCCTGCAGGCGCACGCGCTTGCCCAGCACGGTCGCGAGCAGCTGCGTGCGCTTGTCGGTGGCGGCGCCGCCGCGCTCCTCGTTGTAGTGCGCGATGAAGCCGCACACCGGCACGCGCGCGTGCAGGTTCAGCAGCGGCAGCACCGCGTCGAGCACCTCACCGCCGACGTTCTCGAAATACACGTCGATGCCGTCGGGGCACGCGGCTGCGAGTCGCGCCTTGAGATCCGGCGCGCGGTGGTCGAGGCATTCGTCGAAGCCCAGCACCTCCACCGCGTGGCGGCATTTCTCCGCGCCGCCGGCGATGCCGATCGCACGCGCGCCCTTGAGTTTCGCGAGCTGGCCCACGACCGAGCCCACCGCGCCGGTCGCCGCCGCGACGACGACGGTTTCGCCGGGTTTGGGCTCGCCGATGTCGAGCAGCCCGACGTATGCGGTGAAGCCGGGCATGCCGAGCCCGCCGAGCGCCAGCGAAGGCCGCGACATCTCGCCCAGCGGCGTGAGGTCGGACCCATCGGACAGCGCGTACTCCTGCCAGCCCGCGCTCGACAGCACGAGCTGCCCGACCTGGAAGCGCGCATTGCGCGAGGCGACGACCTCGCTCACCGTGCCGCCGACCATCGTCTGGCCGAGCTTCACGCCGGGCGCGTAGCCGGGGCCGGCCTCGTCCATCATCCCGCGCATGTACGGGTCCAGCGACAGGAAGCGCGTGCGCAGCAGCACCTGCCCATCGGCGGGTTCGGGCGCCGGTTGCGTGTCGAGCTGGAAATCGTCGGGCTTCGGCATGCCCTGCGGGCGCGCGGCGAGGAGGAAGCGGCGGTTGGTGCGGGGTGAGGTCATGGTCGCGGTCTTCGTGATGGATCAATGCGTCGGCGTGACGGCTACCGGAGTGGAACCCCGCGGCCCGTAACGCAGCGTCAGGATGGCGCCGAGCGTCATCGCGATAACCGCGAACCACGGCCCGCCCAAGGCGCCGATGCGGTCCACGAGAACGCCGCCGCCGATGGCGCCGGTGGCGATCGCGGTCTGGAAGGCGGCGACGAGCAGGCCGCTCGCGCCTTCGGCCTGGTCCGGCGCGGCGCGCACGATCCAGATCTGGAAACCGACCGGGAACGCGCCGAACGCGAATCCCCACAGCACGATCGCCACCGACGCGACGCTGGCCGATTGCCCGGCCAGCAGCAGCGCGAGCGCCAGCGCGGCGATGAACACGCTGCCGAGCACGATCGCATGGCGCTCGCTGCGCCCGGCCACGTAGCCACCGGCCAGGTTCCCGAAGAAGCCGCCGATGCCGTAGCCCAGCAACACCGCGGAAATCGCGCCGATCGACAGGTGCGTGACGTTCTCCATCAACGGCCGGATGTAGGTGAAGCCGGCGAAGTGGCCGGAAATCACCAGCAGCACGACGACCAGCGCCGCACGCACGGGCCCGCGCGTGATGAGCTGGCCGAGCACGCGCAGGTCCGGTTGCGACTTCGGCGGCAGCGCGGGGAGGGTGATCCACTGCGCGAGGAGCGTGACCAGTCCGACCGCGCCCGCCGCGACGAACGCGCTGCGCCAGCCCCAGGTGTCGCCCATCCACGCGCCGATGGGCGCCGCGCACACGGTCGCGACCGACACGCCGGTAAGGATCAGCGACATCGCGCGCGGGAACAGCGCGTCGGGCACCAGCCGCAGCGCGAGCGGCGCCGCCATCGACCAGAAACCGCCCAGCGCGACGCCCAGCATCACGCGCGCGACCAGCAGCGTCGTCAGGTCCTTCGCGAACACGGCGATCGCATTGGACAGCAGCAAGGCGAGGGTGAGCGCGAGCATGACGCGGCGACGGTCCATGCGCCGCGTGAGTACGGGGATCGACGGCGCCGCGATCGCGCCGACCAGCGCGGTGGCGGTGACGGTCTGCCCCGCCGCGCCTTCGCTGATGTGCAGGTCGGCGGCCATCGCGGTAAGCAGGCTCGCCGGCAGGAATTCGGCCGTCACCAGGCCGAACACGCCGAGCGTGAGCGAGGCGACGGCCGGCCAGTTCGCGAGGGTGGATGCGGCGTCGCTGACGGGATCATTGCGGGCGACGTCATCGCGATCGACATCCGCGCGATCGACCTCATCGCGCTCAAGAACGGAACACTCGGTTGAGGACACGGGAAGCTGCCGATGGGGTGGGGCAGCGCAGGTTAGGCGTACGATGCAGGCGTTTGAATGCCGGAACCGCCGCAATGCATGACGATTCCTCCCGCTTCATCGGGGCCGTCCAACCGCCCGAAGCGAGTGACCTGCTGACCCGCGTGCTGCTCGGCCTGCGCCTGGACGGCGTGGAATACGGCCGTTGCGTCATGCGCGAGCCGTGGGCGATCGCCTTCCCCGCGCAGCGCGACGCGCGCTTCCACTTCGTCGCGCGCGGCGGGGCCTGGCTGTGGACGCCCTCCACCGAATGGAAGCCGCTGCATCCCGGCGACGCGGTGCTGCTGCCGCGCGGCAGTTTCCACGTGATGGCCAGTTCGCCCGACGTTCCGGCCGTCGACATCCACGAACTCTCGCGCGAGGCGGTGTCGGAAAACCTCTACCTCGTGCGTTCGGCCGGTGCGAAGCAGGACGACGCGGCGGATGCCAGCGTGATGTTCTGCGGCGCGATGCGTTTCAACCTCGATCCGCTGCATCCGCTGCTGGCGATGATGCCCGACCTCATGCACGCCGGCGCCCTGGTCAAGCGCGACCCGGCGGTGCTCGCGCTGCTGGAGGCGATGGAGCGCGAGGTGTCGCTCGATCGCATCGGCGCGTGCGGCATCCTCGCGCGGCTGGCCGACGTGCTCGCCGCCAGCATCATCCGTGCGTGGGTCGAATGCGGCTGCAGCGATTCCACCGGCTGGATCGCGGCGGTGCAGTGCCCGAAGGTCGGCAAGGTCATCGCGGCGATCCATGCCGACCCGGAGCGCAATTGGGACGTCCCGGAACTCGCGCGCCTGATGGGCGCTTCGCGCTCCCGCTTCGCCGAAGCCTTCACGCGCATCGTCGGCGAAAGCCCGGCGCGCTACGTCGCCAAAGTGAAGATGTTCCAGGCGCGGCGCTGGATCCAGCACGACGGCATGCGCGTCACCGTCGCCGCCGAACGCCTGGGCTACGACTCCGAAGCGTCCTTCAGCCGCGCGTTCAAACGCATCATGGGCATGCCGCCGAGCGCGGTGCGCACGGCGCAGACGCCGACATTGGCGTGACGCCGCCGCGCGGCTATGCGCCCGCGCGGAGTGCTCCATCAGCAATTCCACCGTCGCGCGCACGCCGGGCAACGGCCCGCGTCGATGCGCGGCAGGGCGACGACGATGGACCGGCCGGGCGGCCGCATGACGGAATGCCCGGACGCGCCCGTCGCTGGGCGTCGCGATCAGGAATGCGCCGAGCTCGCCAGCGGCGCGCGCAACGCTTCGATGATCGCGCCGGGTTCGACCGGTTTGACCAGGTGCAGGTCGAAGCCGGCAAGGCGGGTGCGCTCGAAATCGGACTGCTGCCCCCATCCGGTGACGGCGACCAGGCGCATGTCGTGGCCCCAGTCGCGCTCGCGGATCCAGCGGCAGGCTTCCAGGCCGTCGCGGCGCGGCATGCCCAGGTCGATGAAGGCGACGTTCGGGCGCACCGCTTCGGCCAGCCGGCACGCTTCCTCGCCGTCGCTGGCGACGTGCACCGTGTGGCCTTCCAGTTCCAGCAGCATCGCGAGGGTCGTCGCCGCGTCTGGGTTGTCGTCGGCGACCAGCACGCTGACCGCGTCGGGGCGTCGCGCGACGGGATGCACGCCCGGCAGCGGCGGCGCGTCGGCGGCGCGGGGGAAATACGCCGTCGCGCGCGTGCCGATGCCGTCGGGTGCGCGCTCGAGCTTCAACGAACCGCCATGCAGCTGCGCGATCTGCCGGGCGAGCGCCAGCCCGATGCCGAGACCTTCCGGCGCCTTGTGCGGCGGCGGCTCGCCTTTCTCGAACGCCTGCATCAGCCGCCCGGTATCGCCCGGATCGATGCCCACGCCGTTGTCGGTGACGGTGAACGCCAGCGTGTCCGGGTCGGCCACGATTTCCACGCGGATCGCGCCGCCCGGCGGCGTGAATTTCGCCGCGTTGTTGAGCAGGTTGGTGACCGCCTGCGCGACGCGCACGAGGTCGCCTTCCAGCGCCCAGTCGGGATCGGGCTCGACGATTTCCAGCTTGTGGCGCGCGTGCTCGATGAACGGGCCCGCGGTTTCCAGCGCGACGGCGAGCACGTCGGTCGCGCGATGCGTGCCGATGCGCAGTTCGAGGTTGTCGCGCGCGATGCGGTTCACGTCCATCAGGTCCTCGACCAGCCGGTTGAGGTGCTCCATCTGGCGGTCGATGGTGGCGAGCGCGTCGGGCGTGCGCTTCTGGTCGCGCCGCGCGACCTCGATCGCGTACCGCACCGGCGCCAGTGGATTGCGCAACTCGTGCGCGAGCGTGGCGAGGAAGCGGTCCTTGCGCTGCGCTTCGGCGGCGAGCTGCTCGGCTTCGGCTTCCATCCGCGCCTGCTGCAGTTCGCGCTCGTGCAGTTCGGACTGGAACAGCCGTTGTCGACTTCGCGCACGGTGCAGCGAATGGCAGGCCAGGCAGATGCCGGTGCCGAAGGCGAGGTAGAGCGCCATGCCGGTCTGGCTGCGCGGATCGGAGATGGCGAAGTTCTCCAGCGGCGGGAAGATGCTCCACGCCATGAACGCCGCGCCGAGCGCGAGCGCCAGCAGCCCCGGTCCAAGGCCGCCGTACCACGCCGACAACAGCACGGCCCCAAAGAACGGAAGGAACGTGGCCTCGTGGAACACTTCGGGCCACAGCAGCGAGCGCGCGACGCACGCGGCGAATATCGCGCCGATCGCCACTGCCCACTTTGGCCAGCCGTGCCGCTCTAGGATCTGCATGGCCACACTATAAAGTGCCGCGCGTTCGCATGGACGGGCGCTGCGCACACTGCGCGCGCATCGCACGCGGATCACGGAACCATCACGTCGCGTACACCTATCCTCGCGCGCGTCCCGTGCGACGCCATTGCGAAGGGACCATGCGCGAGGAGATGGCCGATCGGAACGGCATCGCCGTGGCGACGCGGAAGCGGGCCGCCGCGTTCGCGCGCATCCGGGCGCCGCTGTCGCCAGCCGGGCTCATCCTGGGTGCGCTGTTCCTCGTCGCATCGCTTACGCCGAGCCTGATCCCGCGCACGCCGACGATGCAGGGCGTGCTCGCGGGCGTGGCCTTCGGCGCGGGTTACGCCATCGGCGTGTTCCTGCGCTGGCTGTGGGAAACCTTCGAACTGCCGCCGTCGCGCGGCCGCACGCCCAAGCGCGTGAAGCATGCGCTGTACTGGATGTGCGCGCTCATCGTGCTGTGGGCGTTCTGGCGCGCGCCGCACTGGCAGAACCATGTGCGCGCCGCGTTGCGGATGGCGCCGGAAGAAGGCGCCGATTCGTTCACCGTCGCCGCGGTGGCGCTGCTCGCGTTCGCGGCGCTGCTCGCATTGGCGCGCGTGCTGCGCGGCATGGCGGTGGTGTTCTCGCTGTCCCTCGCGAAGGTGTTGCCGCCGCGCGTGGCGAGCGTGCTGGGCGTGTCGGCGGTGCTGGTGGTGGTGATCGTGCTCAGCAACAGCATCGTGCTGCGCATCGCGCTGCAGGTCATCGATTCGTCCTTCCGCCAGGCCGATGCGCTGATCCCGCCCGACACCGCGCCGCCGCGCGAGGCGTATCGCACCGGAAGTCCGGCCTCGCTCATCGCATGGGAAAACCTCGGGCGCATGGGGCGGCGCTTCGTTTCGTCCGCTCCGGGCGCGCACCAGATCGCCTCGCTCGCCGGCGAACCGGCGCAAACGCCGTTGCGCGTTTACGCGGGCCTGCCGTCAGGCGAGTCCGCGCAGGCGCGCGCGCAACTGGCGCTGGCCGAACTCAAGCGCGTCGGCGGTTTCTCGCGCGGCGCGCTGGTGATCGTCACGCCGACGGGGACGGGATGGGTCGATCCGGCCGGCATCGAGTCGATCGAATACCTGCGACGCGGCGACGTCGCCAGCGTGGCGATGCAGTACTCGTACCTGTCCAGCCCGCTGTCGCTGATGATCGAACCCGAATACGGCGAGGAAAGCTCGCAGGCGCTGTTCGAGGCGGTCTACGGCTATTGGCGCACGCTGCCGCACGATGCGCGACCGCGCCTGTACCTGCACGGGTTGAGCCTGGGCGCGATGAATTCGGAGCGTTCGCTGGAACTGGTCGACGTGCTCGGCGATCCGCCGCAGGGCGCGTTATGGAGCGGGCCGCCGTTCGCCGCGCGGCAATGGCGACGCATGACGCTCATGCGCAATCCCGGATCGCCCGCGTGGTTGCCGACCTTCCGCGATGGCCGCTTCGTGCGCTTCATGAACCAGCACGGCTCGCCCGTGCCGGCCGACGCGCCGTGGGGGCCGATGCGCGTGATCTACCTGCAATACGCGAGCGACGCGATCACCTTCTTCGATCATCGCGACGTGTTCAGCGCGCCGGCGTGGCTGCACCCGCGCGGGCCGGACGTCGCGCCGCAGATGCGCTGGTATCCGGTAGTGTCGACGATGCAGCTGGTGCTGGACATGATGCTCGCCGACGACGCGCCGATGGGCTTCGGCCACGTGTTCGCGCCATCGCACTACGTCGCGGCGTGGCGGCAGGTCGCGGGCATCCAGGACTGGTCGGCGCCCGACATCGCCCGGCTGTCGCGCACACTCGATGCGCGGCGCGCGGCGCAGATTGCCGGCGACGAGGACGAAGGCGGCGGTTGAGCGCTATTGCGCCGGCGCCTGGTCGTCGGCCGGCACGGTGCTGCGGTCGACCAGCTGCGCCTCGCGCAGTTCGCGTTTGGCGTCGCGAAGGGCGCTGCCGTCGATCGGGCGGATCGTGTCGATGCGGCACGTGTTGCGCATGCCGCCGGCGGTGCGCGGCACCACACTGTCCATGCGCGTCACGTTGCCCAGCGAATTGGTCAGCGAGATGCCGCCGGCCGACAGCATCGACGGGCATCGGCTGCGCAGCTCGATCAGGTGGCCGCGATTGGCGCTGGACCACACCGCCAGCGCCTGGTCGCCGAGCGGCGTCCATTGCTGCGTGCCCGTCATTCGGTCCAGGCGGAAGGACATGACCGGCGCACCGGCGTGCGCGCGGTACAGGTCCAGGCGCTCCTGCGTGGTGAGCGTCGGACCGGTGGCGCAGGCCGCCAGCGCGGCCGCGACGAGCGGGAGAACCAGCGTGCGGGTCGTCATGTCGCTATCGTCCCTGTTGGATGTGCGTGTCGAAGCAGGTCGCAACGTTCGAACGCGTGCAACGGCCGCGATGCGCGCCGAAGGCACCGCAGCCGTATAGCGCGGACTCAGCGCGTGACGCGCGTGGTCGTGCCGTCGGAGGAAACCTGCACGCGATCGCCGACGCGGAAATCGTTGCTCGTGCCGTCCTGCGCGACCGCGATGCTGCGGCCGGAGTCGAGTTCGACCGTGACTTCCACGCCTGCACGCTGCCCGCGTGCCATCGCGTTGCCCGCCGCGCCACCGGCGACCGCACCGGCGACGGCGCCGGCGGTGTTCGCGCGCGTGCCGCTGCCGATCGTGCTGCCGGCGATGCCGCCGAGCACGGCGCCCGTCGCGGTGGGGACGCCGCGCGAGTCGTTCTGGATGGTGATGTCGCGCAGGCCGCGCACCGTGCCCATCTCGACCGTGCGCGCCGCGCCGACTTCGGAGCGGTTGAAGGTCGATGGCGTGCTGTGCGTCGCGCAGCCGGACGCGAGAACCAGGCCGACGCCGAACAGCGCGGCCGCCATTACGTTGCGTTTCATTGCGGTGCCTCCATGGTCCTGCCGGCGCGGTGCCGGCCCCACAAGCGCTGACGCGTGGCGCCGGATTACTCCCGGTGCGGTGAAGTCATGGTGAAGTGCTCGTGACGACGGGCGACCGCAATGACGCGGATTTCACGCGGCGCCCACGCGGCATGGACGACTTTCGCGGCTCGTGCGCGAGGAATGCGCGCACGCTGCGCTCGGGCGTCCCCGGAGGACGATGCCATGACGAAGCCAGCGATCCGATGCCGCCGACCGGCCGCGCCGAAAGGACGCGCTTCGCTGCGGCGCCGCACGCTGGTCGCGATCCTCGCGACGCTCTTCGTCATCCCCCTGCAGGCGACCGCGCAGGACGCGATGATGGGCACCGTGCTCGACGAGCCCGGCAGCGCGGGCCTGGGCTTCGCCTTCCGCGCCGAATCCTCGCCATACCGCGACGGCGGCACGCGCGACGACTTCCTTCCGCTGTACCTCTACGAGGGCGAGCGCTTCTTCCTTCGCGCGAACGAAGCGGGCATGCGCCTGTGGCGCAACGACACGATGGGGCTGGAGGGTTTCGTCGAACGTCGTCTGGAAGGCTTCCCCGAAGACGAGGAGCCCGCATCGCTGGACGGGATGACCGTGCGCAACACCGGTGCGGACCTCGGCGTACGCTACTACCTGCAGCAGGGTGCGTCGCGTTGGGATGCGGCGGTCCGGCACGACATCGCCGGCCTTTCGCACGGCACCGAAGTGCGCGCCGGCTACGCGTACACCATCGAGCGCCAACGCTGGCGCCTGCAACCGGTGGCGATCGCGACGTGGCGCGACGGCGACCTCAACGACTACTACTACGGCGTCGCGCCACTGGAAGCGCGCGCCGATCGTCCTTCGTACGACGCGGGCGATGGCTGGAACGCGACGCTCGCGCTGTACGGGAAGTACCGCATCTTCCAGCACTGGAGCCTGGTTGGCGGCGCGTACGTGACCAAACTTTCGTCAGAGATCCGCAACAGCCCGGTGGTGGACGACGACCTGCAGTGGGGCGTGATGGCGGGCGCGGCGTACGACTTCGGCAACGGCCAGGTGCGCTGGGACGAGGCCACCGCGCCGACCTACGTGAAGGTGTTCTACGGCCGCGACACCGGCGACGGCTGCCACCTCGTGCGCATCATGACGCTACAGTGCGTCAGCCTCAACGACGAGGATCCCACCGACATCTACGGCGTGCACGTCGGCCGGCCGTTCGTGTCGCGCTTCAACGGCTGGCCGCTGGACATCATCGGTTACGTCGGCCTGCTCAAGCACGACGAGAAGGGCCTGCAACCGGACGGATGGCAGGTCGATGCGTACATGAAGGGTTTCTGGTACGGCTTCCCGTGGAGCCATCGCGTGACCACGCGCGTGGGCTTCGGCATCGGCGTGTCGTACGCCGAACGCGTGCCGTACACCGAGGTCGTCACGCAGGCGCAGCGCGAGCGCAACACCTCCAAGCTGCTCAATTACCTGGAACCGAGCATCGACGTGAGCGTGGGCGACCTCTTCGGCAACAAACGCTGGCACGACGTGTACTTCGGTTTCGCGGTGTCGCACCGCTCCGGCATCTTCGCCAGTTCCGAACTGCTCGGCACCGTGGATGGCGGTTCGAACTACCTGTACGCCTACCTCGAAGCCGCGTTCTGACGCGCATGCAGACCGCCCGCGCCCCCACGCCCATCGCGACGCTGCTCGGCATCGCCGCGGTGTTCGTGATCCTGCTCGCGCTGTACCTGGGGCGTTCGCTGTTCGCGCCGGTGTTCTTCTCCGTTTTCATCATCGCGCTGGTCTGGCCGTTGCAGAGCGCGATGGAGAAGAAGCTGCCGCGCGTGCTCGCGATGTTCCTCGCGGTGGTCGTCACCGGCGCGGTGATGGTGGTGATGGCGAGCCTGGTGCTGTGGAGCCTCAATCGCGCGGTGCAATGGGCGTTCGCCAACGCGAGCGCCTTCCAGGCGCAGTATCTGCGCATGGACGCGTGGCTGCAGGCGCACGGGTTGTACCTGGCGAGCGAGTTCGTGCACAACTTCGATCCGCGCTGGTTGTTCGCGGCGTTGCAACGGCTCGGCGCCGGCTTGCAGTACGTCGCGAGCTTCGTCGTGATCGCGCTGGTGTTCGTGATCCTCGGCTTGCTGGAAGTCGATTCGACGCGTCGCAAGCTGGTGCGCGCGGGCAAGGTCGAGCTGGTGTCGGCGTGCCGCGCGGTGGCGGGGAAGTTCCAGCGCTACATGGCGATCCGCGCGGTGATGAGCCTGGCGACTGGGCTGGGCGTCTGGGCGCTGACGTATGCGCTGGGCGTGGACCTCGCGCTGGAATGGGGCGTCACCGCGTTCGCGCTGAACTTCATCCCGTTCCTCGGCCCGCTGTTCGCCACGATGCTGCCGACGCTGTTCGCGATCGTGCAGTTCGACAGCCTCCTCGTGCCGCTGTCGATCTTCGTCGGGCTGAACGTGGTGCAGTTCTTGATCGGCAGCTACCTGGAGCCGCGCGTCGCCGGCGACCAGTTGTCCATCTCGCCATTCCTGGTGCTGTTCGCGGTGTTCATGTGGAGCATGCTGTGGGGCATCGCGGGCGCGTTCATCGGCGTGCCGATCCTGATCGCCGCGATGACGCTGGCCGAATACCACCCGACCGCGCGACGCTGGGCGCTGCTGCTCGCGGGCGATCCGTCGCGCCACGCGCGCGCGAACGAGTGACGCCGCCGGTCCCGACATTCCGCCCGAGCCAAGGAGACGTGCATGTACCGGGTATTGCTGTTGATCGCGATCGGCGTGGTGCTCGCGCTGGTGGGCGTATTCCGGCTGCCGCACTGGCCGACCGCGCAGTCGACCGGTAGCGCCGCCAGCTGCGTGGACCTCGCGCAACCGGTGACGCGTGCACAGGCGCGGCGCGAGCTCGAGCGCCGCCGCGCCGAGGTCGCACAGGGCACGGATGCGGCCCGGCTCGCCGAGCGCAGCGGCGGCGTCGCCGAACAACGCCGCGCCGGCGCCGTCTACGGCGCGACGCGCGCGAACGAGCGCGCCGACGCACCGTGCATCGCCGAGCTGGAGCACATCGCCAGCGGCGATCGGTTGAGCGAGGCGCGCGGCGAGTGGATGCGCGTCACCGCGCTGATCCTCATCCTCTCGATCGGCGCGCTGGTCGCGCTGTATTTCGGTCGCATCGCCGCGTTGCGGGGGCGCTGGCGACGCCGATGAGTGCTCAGGGCGCGGTGCGTTTGTTCGCCACCGTTTCGACGAAGGATCGCGTGACGGCCCGCGCCTCCGGCACGCCCGCACCGTTGAGCCGCGCCTGCGCGTAGGCAGCGAGCACCGGCGGCAGCGGCGGGATCGCTTCGGGCGGCAGGCCTTCGGTAGCGAACAGCGCCGCGTCGAGCACATCGACGACGTCCTCGGTGTGCTGCTTGTGGATCGCGTTGCGCGTGGACAATGCGAGATCGGCAACGCGATCCTGGTCGAGGCCGAAGCGCGCCGACACGCGCGTGATCGCCGCATCGGCGCGCTGGATGCGCGGCGTGTTCGACGGCAGCGTCCGGCCGCTTTCCTCGTTGAGCATGCGATGCCCCGGCGACATGCCGCGTTCCACGAGCGCGCCCGGCGGGGCGTCCTGGCTCCCGTGCCGCTCGAACAGCGAGAACGCGAGGATCGCGAGCGCGACGAGGATCGCCAAGCCGATCAGCGTGGCGCGGTGCGAGGCACCGGCGTGGCGCGGCGTCATGGCGGCGCTCCTGTCATGGCGGAGCTCCTGTCATGGCGCCGAGCCTTCGGTGTCGTCGACCTCACGCAATGGGCCCGGTGCGTCGGCGGGTGCATCGCGGATCGGGCTGATCAGCATGATCGGGCAGGGCGTGCGCTGCATCGGACGCGAACCCGGGATCGACACCACGCGCACGGCGTCCTGTCGCGAACGCACGCGGCCTTCGCTGCGTGTGAGCTGGATCGCGCTGGCCTGGTCGAGGCCGGGGCAGGGCGAGGCGAGTTCGACCAGGAAGCCCGTGTCGCGTCGCGGCCACACCGCGAGCGCCTGGTCGCCGAGCGCTTCCCATCGCATGTTGCGGACGTAGTCGATGCCGGCGACCGGCGTCCCCGCATGCTGCCGGTAGAGCGCGAGGCGTGCCTGCGGGTCGGTCGGTGCGTGTGCGCAGCCCGCGAGCGCGAGCGCCGCGATCAGCACGAGTGCGGATGCTTCAGAAATCCGCGCGGACATTCAGCCAGGCCTCCGTCGAGCTGTAATTGAGCGCGACCACGTTGCTCTGGTCGCGGATGTAGAGCAGTTCCGGGCGGAACGACCAGCCGTCCGCGAAGCTCCACACCAGGCCGGCGCCACCTTCGTACAGGTTGTCTTCGCGACTGAAGGTCATGGCGACGTCGCGCTCGTCGGGATGGAAGCGCACGTCGTCGGCGCTGAAGTCATCGCGCTCCCACCAGACGAAGACGAACGCGTCGAGCGTGTCGCTGAAGGTCCAGTCGAGGTTCGCGGTGGCGCCGAAGACGTCCGAGTTCCCGTCGGGACGCGAGGTCGCCGTGTTGCGCCCGGCATGCGCGGTGATGCCGAAGTTCGCCGCGCCGTCGTTGAACGAATGCGACCAGCCTATCGTGCCGGTCGTGGTGGTGCGGCTCCTGTCGCGCAGCGGGCCTTCGGGATAGCGCCGGCGCTGCACCGACAACCCCGTCGTGAGCTGCGAATCGACGTCCAGGTTGTGCGTGTAGTCGATGAAACCCGCGACGTCGTTGCGATAATCGCCATTGCCGCGATAGCTCACGCGCCCGCGCAGGCCTCCGGAAAAGCGGCTGTCGTTGAAGCCGTGGCTCGCGGCGAAACTCCAGCGCAGGTCGCGATCGTCGCGCGATCCCGCGTCGTACTCGCGATGGCGGTAGTCGAGGCTCGCATCGAGCGAGGTGTCGTTCGCGAACGCGTGATTGAGCCCGCCGCCGACGCGCAGGTTGTAGAACGTCTCGCGACGATCGCCGCCGCCGAACGTGTTGGTGCCGCGCGTCGAGTTCACGCGATAACGGCCGACGCCGGTCGCCGCGTAACCGAAGGTCGTGGTGCGGCGGCCTTCTTCCAAGGCCTCGCGCGCCGCATCGTCGTAGATCCGCACCTGCGTCAAGACGTCAGGCGGCAGGTTCTCCAGGTGCATCGCCACTTCGAACTGATTGAGCGCGTTCGCGTGCTGGTCGAGCGCGTGGTACGCGCGACCCAGCGCGAGATGCGCGTTCGTGTCGTCGGGATCCAGTTCGATGCTGCGTTCCAGCGCGACTCGTGCGCGTTCGGCCTCGCCCGCGCCGAAGGCCGCGCGGCCCAGCAGGTAGAAGTAGCGTGCGTCGCCGGCGCTGGTGGCTTCCATCGGCGCGAGCAGTTCCAGCGCCTGGGCGTAGCGTCGTTGTTGCAGCAGCGATTGCGCATCGGCCGAAGGCTCCTGCGCGCGCGCATCGGGCGCGGTGAGCAGCGCGGCGCACAGCGCGCAGTGCATGAGCGCAAGGCGGCGCATCGCCGCGGACGGACTGCTGGGGCGTCGCATGGCTCCTCCATGCCGCGGCGGCTCGGCGCATCTGGCGGCGCACGGCCTGCAGTGCGCGCGCGTGGGCTATCTGGCGTTCGCGGCCGTTAACGGCGCGTCAAAATCGCGCGATTCGCAGCCAGAATTCGTGCAACAACCCGCCACCGCATTCACGTAAGCGCCGCGACGCGTGCACCAATCCTTCACGGGCCCATGACGGTCTTCACGCCATCGTCCGGTGCGCTGCCTGTGTTCAGCTCACCGACAGGATGTTGCCATGGCGTCTGCACAGAAGATGTCGCGGGCACAACTGACCGCGATGGTGGTCGGCGGAATGGTGGGCGCAGGCATCTTCTCGCTGCCGCGCACGTTTGCCGGCGCGACCGGGCCGCTCGGCGCGGTCATCGCCTGGCTCATCGCCGGCACCGGCATGTACATGCTCGCGCGTGTCTTCCAGGCGCTCGCCGAACGCAAGCCCGAACTCGACGCCGGCGTCTTCATGTACGCGAAGGAAGGCTTCGGCGATTACCCGGGCTTCCTCTCCGCGTTCGGCTACTGGATCGGCAGCTGCATCGGCAACGTGTCGTACTGGGTGCTGATCAAGTCGACGCTCGGTGCGTTCTTCCCGGTGTTCGGCGACGGCAACACCGTCATCGCGATCGTCGTGGCGTCCATCGGCATCTGGTCGTTCCACTTCATGATCCTGCGCGGCGTGCAGCAGGCAGCGGCGATCAACAAGATCGTGACGATCGCGAAGGTCATACCGATCGTCGTGTTCATCGTCATCCTCGCCTTCATGTTCAAGGGCGACATGTTCCGCTTCAACTTCTACGGCGGCGACCTCACCGACAGCGTGTTCGCGCAGGTGCGCTCGACGATGCTGGTGACGGTGTTCGTGTTCCTGGGCATCGAAGGCGCCAGCGTGTATTCGCGCTACGCGCAAAAGCGCGAGGACGTGGGCTTCGCCACCGTCAGCGGCTTCTTCATCGTCACCACGCTGATGGTGCTGGTGACGCTGCTTCCGTACGCGGTGCTCGAACGTTCGCAGATCGCCGGCATGCGCCAGCCCTCGATGGCCGCCGCGCTGGAAGCCGTGGTCGGCCCATGGGGCGCGGTGTTCGTCAGCGTCGGCCTGCTGATCTCGGTGCTGGGCGCGTACCTGGCGTGGTCGCTGATCTGCGCCGAAGTCCTCTTCGCCGCGGCGAACAACCGCGACATGCCGCGCGTGTTCGCCACGGAGAACCCGAACAAGGTGCCGTCGGCCGCGCTGTGGGCCACCAACATCGTGGTACAGCTGATCGTCATCACCACGTACTGGTCGCGCGATGCGTTCGCGCTGATGTTGAACCTCACCAGCGCGATGTCGCTGATCCCGCTGCTGCTGGTCGCAGGCTACGGCTACATGGTCGCGCGGCGCGGCGACGGCTATGCGCCCGGCGAGTCGCGCAACCTCGACCTGTTCATCGCCGGGCTCGCGACGGTTTACACGATCTTCCTGCTCTTCGCCGGCGGCCTGAAGTTCATCGTGCTGTCGGCCGTGCTCTACGCGCCCGGCACCGCGCTATACGTATGGGCGCGGCGCGAGCAGGGCGTTCCGGTGTTCGCGCGCACGTCGGACTGGGTGATCTTCGCCCTGGCCGCGATCGGCGCGGTGCTCGGCATCTGGTGGATCGCCACCGGTTACATCGAGATCTGAAACGCATATGCGCGCTACCCCAGGCGCCCCGCACAGGAGGGCCCAGACATGGCCATTGCCGCAGACCCAAAGGCTGACCTCAAGTTCGGCGTGCATTCCGAAGTCGGAACGCTGCGCAAGGTGATGGTGTGTTCGCCCGGTCGCGCGCACCAGCGCCTGACGCCGACCAATCGCGATTACCTGCTGTTCGACGACGTGCTGTGGGTGGAGAACGCCAAGCGCGACCACCACGACTTCGTGCTCAAGATGCGCGATCGCGGCATCGACGTCGTCGAGATGCACAACCTGCTGACCGAAACGATGGGGATCGCCGAAGCGAAGAAGTGGATCCTCGACCACCAGGTGGTGCCGAACCAGGTCGGGCTCGGGCTCGTCGACGAGATCCGCGGCTACCTGGAAAGCCTGGAGCCGCGCGCGCTCGCCGAAACGCTGATCGGCGGGTTGTCGGTGGAGGAGTTCCCGGAGAAGTTCGGCGGCGACGTGCTCAAGGTCGTGCACGAGGCGGTCGGGCATACCGAGTACCTGCTGCCGCCGTTGCCCAACACGCTCTACACGCGCGACACCACGTGCTGGATCTACGGCGGCGTGACGCTCAATCCGTTGTACTGGCCCGCGCGCCACGAGGAAACCATCCTCGCCACCGCCATCTACAGGTTCCATCCGGATTTCGCGGGCAAGGTGAACGTCTGGTGGGGCGACCCGCTCGCAGACCATGGCCTGGCGACGCTGGAAGGCGGCGACGTCATGCCGATCGGCCGTGGCAACGTGCTGATCGGCATGAGCGAGCGCACCTCGCGGCAAGCCATCAGTCAGCTGGCCGGCACGCTGTTCGCGAAGGGCGCGGCGGAGCGGGTGATCGTCGCGGTGATCCCGAAGATGCGCACGGCGATGCACCTGGACACGGTGTTCACCTTCGCCGATCGCGACGTCGTGCTGCTGGCACCGGAGTTCATCAACCAGGTGCGCACGTTCTCGTACCGGCCAAGCAGCCATCCCAGCGGCGTCGAACTGCATCGTGAGAACAAGCCCTTCGTCGACGTCGTCGGCGAGGCGCTGGGCTTCAAGACGCTGCGCGTGATCGAAACCGGCGGCACGGCGTACCAGCAGGAACGCACGCAGTGGGACAGCGGCGCGAACCTGGTGTGCGCCTCGCCGGGCGTGGTGTATGCCTACGACCGCAACACCTACACGAACACGCAGCTGCGCAAGGCCGGCATCGAGGTGATCACCATCGTCGGCGCGGAACTGGGGCGCGGGCGCGGCGGCGGCCACTGCATGACGTGCCCGATCATCCGCGATCCGGTCGATTTCTGAGTGCCACGCGTTACCCGCGTGGCGGGTGACGCGATCGCGGGCGATGAGCACCACGACGGACCAGCGTCTTTCGTTCGCGGCGCTGATCTCGCTCGTCGTCGGTTCGATGGTGGGCTCGGCGATCTTCGCGCTACCGGCGGCGTTCGCGCGCGCGACGGGCGTGGTCGGCGCGGCGATCGCCTGGTGCATCGCGGGCGTCGGCATGCTGATGCTGGCGCTGGTGTTCCAGACCTTGTCGCGGCGTCGTCCCGAACTGGATTCGGGCATCTACGCGTACGCGCGCGCCGGCTTCGGCGATTACGCGGGTTTCGTGTCGGTGATCGGTTACTGGATGGGCTGCTGCCTTGCCGACGTCGCATGCCTGGTGCTGATCAAGGCGACGCTGGGGCAGTTCTTCACGGTGTTCGGCGACGGCACGACGGCGGTGGCGATCGTGTGCGCCTCGCTGCTGCTGTGGGCGGTGCACGTGCTGATCCTGCACGGCATCAAGCAGGCCGCTGCGCTCAACACCATCGCGACCATCGCCAAGCTGCTGCCCATCGCGACGTTCCTGTTCGTGGCCGTGGTCGGCTTCCGGCGCGACGTGTTCGCCGCGAACCTGTGGGGCGCCGACGCGCCCGGCGTGGGCGGCATCGCCGGGCAGGTGCGTGCGACCTTGCTGGTGACGGTGTTCGCCTTCGTCGGCATCGAAGGCGCGAGCGTGTACTCGCGCTACGCGAAGCGACGGGAAGACGTGGGGCTCGCGACGGTGTTGGGCTTCCTCGGCGTGTTGTGCCTGCTGGTGCTGGTGACGATGTTCTCGTACGGCATCCTGCTTCGCCCGGAACTGTCCGCGCAGCCCACGCCGTCGATGGCGGGCGTGATGGAGGCGGTGGTCGGCCCGTGGGGCAGGGTGTTCGTCAGCGTGTCGCTGCTGATCTCCGTGCTCGGCAACTACCTGGCGTGGTCGCTGCTCGCGGCCGAAGTGCTGCATTCGGCGGCGCGCGACGGCACGCTGCCGCAGGCGATGGCGCGCGAGAACGCGCGCGGCGTTCCCGTCGTCGCGTTGTGGCTGACCAACGCGTTGATCCAGACCTTCCTGCTGGTCACGTGGTTCGCCGAATACGCCTTCCTGCTTGCGCTCAAGATGACCAGCGCGATGACGCTGGTGCCGTACTTCCTCGTCGCCGCGGCGGGTTTCAAGCTGGCCTGGAGCGGGCAGACGTACGCAGCCGCGGAGTCGGACCTGCGACGCCGCGGCATCGCGTGCGCCGCCATCGCGACGCTCTACACGGCGGCGATGCTGCTGCTTGGCGGCACGCGCTACCTGCTGCTTTCGGCGCTGCTGTACGCGCCGGTGTCGGTGGCGTTCGTGGTGTCGCGCGGCGGCGGCTTGCGGGTGCTGCGCGCGGGCGAGTGGGCTGTCTGCGCGCTCGTGTGCACCGCGGCGATCGTCGCCTTCCACGGCCTGGCGGCCGGCTGGCTGTCGGTGTGAGCGCCGGGGTCAGAACGTGCCGATGCGGATCTTCACGCCGCCGCCGGGCGTTCCGTTGACCACGCCGATCTCGTCCTCGCCCAGCTGGTAGATCGCCGGCCACGAATGGCGGAAGCCGCCCGGCCACGCCGGCGGCGCCACGCGTTGCCAATGCGCGCCGTTGTCGTCGCTGAAGGTGACCTCGTTCTGGCACGAGGTCACGAACACCGTGCCGCGCGTGGTCGTGGTGAGCTGCGGGCCGCAGCGCTGGTCCGCGAGCGGCGTGCCGAGGCCGTCGGGCCAGGCGACGCCGTCGTCCGACGCCTTGGTGGAGACCGGACATTGCGGATCGTCGCCGCAGATCTCGAACACCAGCAGGTAGCGGCCGTCCTGCATGCGCGACATCACCGGCATGCCGGGGCGCAGCTTGCCGCCGCCGGCCTGCTTCACCAGGACCGATTTCGCGCCCCAGCTTGCACCGCCATCACGCGAGAGCCGCTGGGACACGACCTGGTTATACGACGGGTCGCCATCGGCGAGCGTTTCGTCTGCGTAGAGCACCGAAAGCGCGCCGTCGGCGAGCTGCGTGAACACGGGTTCCCACACGCCGCGATCCTTGCGGCCGCGCGGATCCTCGTTGCGGTCGATGGTGCTGAGAAAACGCCACGTCCGGCCGCCGTCGTCGCTGGCATGCACGTTCAATCGATACGACTTGCCTTCCACCAGCGAGCGCATGCCCAGCAGGATGCGGCCGCCCGGCAGCACGATCAGCTCGCCGTTGTCGATGTTGCGACCGGCTTCGGCGACGCTCGAAAGTTCCTGCCACTGCCGGCCCCGTGCATCTCCCAGCGAGATCGTCAGCGTGCTCGGCGTTGCCTTGCCGTGGAAGCGCGTGGTCACCGCAAGCCAGCGGCCATCGGGAAGACGCGCGAGCCGTCCCCACGCCGCGTTGCTCTCGGCGAGGGTGGCGGTGTCGGTCCACTGCACGCCTGCCGTCGCGCAGGGCGCGGCGGCGAGCAATGCGAGTGCGAGGACGAAGGCGCGCATCGTCAGTGCCAGAACGTCGCGTACAGCGCGACGAGGATCGCCAGCACCGCAAGCGAGGCCACGTTGAACGACGGCGCCGTCGCATAGCTCACATCGTCGGTGCGGATGCGATCGCGCGCACCGCTCGCGGGGGTCGCCAGCGCGACCACGGTGGCAAGCGCGAACGACAGCAGGAACACCAGCCCGATGCGGTCCATGAACGGAAGGTCGGGCCACAGCAGCTTCAGCGCGAGCGAGAGCACGAACGAGCCGACCGCCGCCGCGAGCGCGCCGGCTTCGTTGGCGCGCTTCCAGAACAGGCCCTGCAGGAAGATCACCACGATGCCCGGCGTGAAGAAGCCGGTGAATTCCTGGATGTACTGGAAGCCCTGGTCGAAGCTGCCAAGCAGCGGGCGCGCGGTGAGCACGGCGATGAGGATCGACACGGCGGCGGTGATGCGACCGACGCGAACCAGCTTCGGCTGCGACGCTTCGGTGTTGCGCTTGGCGTAGAAGTCCAGGGTGAAGATGGTCGCGACCGAATTGATCTTGGATGCGAGCGAGGCCACGATCGCCGCCACCAGCGCGGCGAACACCAGGCCCAGCACGCCGCTGGGCAGCAGGCGCATCATCGTCGGATACGCCGCGTCGGGACGTTCCAGCGACGGCGCCAGCATCACCGCGGCGATGCCCGGCAGCACCACGATCACCGGCATCAGCAGCTTCAGGAACGCGGCGAACACCACGCCCTTCTGCGCTTCGCGGATGTCCTTGGCGGCCAGTGCGCGCTGGATGATGTACTGGTTGAAACCCCAGTAGCTCAGGTTCGCGATCCACAGCCCGCCCAGCAGCACCGACAGGCCAGGCAGGTCCTTGTAGAAGGGGTTGGACGGGTCGAGGATCATCTGGAACTTCGCCGGATGCGTGGTCCACAGCGTGTGGAAGCCCGCGACGATGCTGCCGTTGCCGATCTGCCCCAGCGTGATGCCGGTGACCAGCAACCCGCCCAGCACCAGCAGGGTGACCTGGACGATGTCGGTCAATGCCACCGCCTTCAGGCCGCCGTAGAGCTGGTACGCCAGCGCGAACAACCCCAGCAGGATCAGCGCCAGCGTCTGGTCCATGCCGGCGACCTGCGATACCGCGATGGAACCCAGCCACAGGATCGAGGTCAGGTTCACGAACACGTACAGCCCCAGCCAGAACACGGCCATCAGCGTGCGGATGCGGTTGCCGTACCGTTCCTCCAGGAACTGCGGCATCGTGGTGACCTGGTTGCGCAGGAAGATCGGCAGGAACCACTTGCCGACGATCAGCAGCGTCACCGCGCCCATCCATTCGTACGAGGCGATGGCAAGCCCGATCGCGTAACCCGAACCGGACATCCCGATGATCTGTTCGGCGGAGATGTTCGCCGCGATCAGCGACGCGCCGATCGCCCACCAGGGCAGGGCGCGGCTGGCGAGGAAGTAATCCTGCGCCGATTTCTGGTGCCCGCCTTTCTCGCGCGAGACCCACTGCGCCAGCACGAAGATGCCTGCGAGGTAGGCCAGCACGATGCCGACGTCGAGGGGGGAAAGGCTCATTCGCAAAGTCTCCGCAGGGTGGGCGCGGCGTCAGCGACGCGGCGCGGCATCGGGGTCGCCGGCGAAACGCGGCTCGCGCAGGCCGGCCAGGCCGGGCTCGAACGCGAACACGTCGCCGGCATGGCGATCGATCGAGCGCGCCGCATCGGCCATGCCGTCGTGCGCGCTGGTGACGTAGAGCGTGGACAGCGTCGGCCCGCCGAACGCGGGACGCGTGGGCTGCGCGGTGGGCATCGCGACGACGCGATCCTCGATGCCATCGGCGCGATAGCGCACGACACGCGACGCGCCCCATTGCGCGTTCCACACGCCGCCTTCGCGGTCGACGCACGAGCCGTCGGGTTCGCCGCCTTCCAGCGCGGTGAGATCGACGAAGGTCGAGACGTTGCCGACCTCGTCGCCGTATTCGCAACGCAGGATTTTCTTCTGCAGCGAGTCGCAGAAGTACATCGTGCTGCCGTCCGGGCTGAACGCAATGGCGTTGGCGATGGCGACGCGCGGCAACGGCAGTTCACGCACCGCTAGGTCCGCGTCCAGGCGCAGGAACGTGCCGATCGCGCGCTTGCCGCCCGTCGACGGCTCGTGCAGCGTGCCGACGACGAAACGTCCGTGGCGGTCGCACGCGCCGTCGTTGGCGCGCGTCTGCGGCGCGATGGGGAGCGTACAGATGTCCCGGAGTTCGCCCGTGGCGATGTTGAAGAAAGCGAACCGCGTCGCGAGCGCGAGCAGCAGCCAGTCGTCGGCGACGCACAGCGCGAACGATGCCAGGCGCTCGGGCATCGGCCAGCTGCGCACGGCGCCGTCGGCGGGCACGTAACGCCACAGCATCGCAGCGTGGATGTCCGTCCAGTACAGCGCCTGCGCGCGATCGCACCACAGCACGCCTTCGCCGAGCCGGTTCTCGGCCTGCACGGCAACCCGCACCTCGATGCTCAAACCCAGCCTCCGTCCACGATGAAATCCTGGCCGGTGCACATGCGGCTGTCGTCCGCGGCGAGGAACAGCGCCATGCGGGCGAGATCCTCCGCCTTCAGGTGGCCGGGCAGGCATTGCGAACGCGCGATCTGCGCTTCGCCTTCGGCGTCGAGCCACAGGCGCTGCTGCTTTTCGGTGATCACCCAGCCCGGCACGAGCGCGTTGATGCGGATGCGGTCGCGGCCGAGTTCGCGCGCCAGTCCGTTCACCAGCCCGTGCACGGCGGATTTCGCCATCGCGTACATCGGATAGCCCGCGTTCTTGATCATCCAGCCGGTCGAACCCAGGCAGATCACCGAGCCGCCGCCGAGCGCGCGCATGTCGTCCACCACCGCCTGCGTCGCGAAGTACTGGTGGCGAAGGTTCACGGCGATGTTGCGTTCGAAGTCGGCCGGCGTGGTGCCGCCAAAGGCGTGGCGCACGTCGTTGGCGGCGTTGTTGACCAGCACGCCGATGCGGCCGATCCGCTCGCGTGCCTGGGCGATGGCGTCGTGCAGTGCGTCGAGGTCCGTCACGTCGCAGCGCAGGTAGACGGGCGCGTGTTCGGCGTCGGCCAACGCGTCGATCAATGCGCGCGCGCCTTCATCGTCGATGTCCAGGAACGCCACGCGTGCGCCCTGTCGCGCGAAATGCTCGACGAAACCCGCGCCGATGCCCGTGGCGCCGCCGGTGATCAGGACCGCGCGGCCCGCGAGGCTGGGGTAGTTCGCCATGGTCATCGGGCTCACCACTCCGCCACGCTGCCGTCGGCGTGGCGCCAGATCGGATTGCGCCAGCGGTGGCCCTCGGCCGCGCGCTCGTCCACGTAGTCCTGGTTGATCTCGATGCCCAGGCCCGGGCCCTGCGGGATCGCGACGTAACCGCCTTCGTACGCGAACGGCGCGCGGTCGGTGAGGTAATCGAGCAGGTCGTTGTTGGCGTTGTAATGGATACCCAGGCTCTGCTCCTGGATGAAGGCGTTGTAGCAGACGGCGTCGAGCTGCAGGTTCGCGGCCAGCGCGATCGGGCCGAGCGGGCAGTGCAGCGCGAGCGCGACGTCGAAGGCCTCGGCCATCGCGGCGATCTTGCGCGTTTCGGTAATGCCACCGGAATGCGAGGGATCGGGCTGGATGATGTCCACGCCGCCGGTCTGCAGCACGCGCTTGAAGTCGTAGCGCGAATACAGCCGCTCCCCCAGCGCGATCGGGGCCGGGGACAGGGCGGCGAGTTCCGGGATGCATTCCAGGTGCTCGGACAGCACCGGCTCCTCGATGAACATCAACCCGAACGGCGCCAGTTCGCGCATCAGCACCTTCGCCATCGGCTTGTGCACGCGGCCGTGGAAATCCACCGCGAGGCCGACTTCGCGACCGACCGCATCGCGCACGGCCTGCACGTTCTCCAGCACGCGCGAGACCTTCTCGTGCGTGTCGACGAACTGCACTTCCTCCGTGGCGTTCATCTTCACCGCACTGAAACCGCGCGCGACGGCGTCCTTCGCGGCGCGTGCGGTTTCGGCCGGGCGGTCGCCGCCGATCCACGAATACACGCGGATGCGGTCGCGCACCTGTCCACCGAGCAGCGCGTGCACCGGCACGCCCAGCGCTTTGCCGTGGATGTCCCACAGCGCCTGGTCGATGCCGGCCAGCGCGCTCATCAGGATCGGGCCGCCGCGATAGAAGCCGCCGCGGTACATCACGTTCCAGTGGTCTTCGATGAAGCGCGGGTCCTTGCCGATCAGGTAATCGGACAGCTCGTCCACGGCGGCGGCGACGGTGTGCGCGCGGCCTTCGACGATGGGCTCTCCCCAGCCGGTGATGCCGGCATCGGTGTCGATGCGCACGAAACACCAGCGCGGCGGCACGAGGAAAGTGGTGATGGCGGTGATCTTCATGCGTGTGGGGGTCCGTGCTCGTTGCGTGCGTCGGTCAGGTGCGGTTGATGGAATTCCAGCCGTCGACGAAGGCGCGCGCGCGACGCGCGACCTCGTTCGCGTCCAGGCCCGGCGCATACAGCGCCGAGCCGATGCCGAAGCCGGCGGCGCCGGCCTTCCGGTAGTCGCCCATGTTGTCGGGCGTGATGCCGCCCACGGGCAGCAGCGCGGTGCCGCGGGGCAGCACGCTCGACCATGCCTTCAACACGGAGGGCGGGAGTTGTTCGGCGGGGAAGAGCTTCAGCGCGTCGGCGCCGGCGGCGAGTGCGGCAAAGGCTTCGGTCGGCGTCGCCACGCCCGGCGTGCAGGTCAGGCCTGCGTCCTTCGCGGCGCGGATCACGGCCGTATCGCCGTGCGGCATGACGATGAGCTTTCCGCCGGCGTCCTTCACCTGCGACACCTGTCCGGGCGTGAGCACGGTGCCGGCACCGACGAGGGCGCGCTCGCCGAATTCGCGCGCGAGCAGCGCGATGCTCTCCAGCGGCTGCGGCGAATTAAGCGGTACTTCGATGACGCGGAAACCGGCGTCGAACAGCGCGGCTCCGACAGGCAACGCGTCCTGCGGGGTGAGCCCGCGCAGGATCGCAACCAGGGGAAGGGGTTGCAGCCAGGCGGTGCTCATGCGCACTCCGTCGATGTGGGGGGTTGCGTGTCCCGGGCTAGCGAGCCGCCTTGCGCGCGCGTCCCCGTCCTTTGATGTTCGCGCGCGAGTCCACGATCATCCCGTGCATCGCTTCGCGCGCCTGTTCGGGCCGCTTCAGCCGGATGGCGTCGTACACCGCGAAGTGCCGCGGCAGCGAGTACTTGAAGTCCACCGCGGTCTTCGCCGACAGGATGAAATACGCACCCAGCGCCGTGTCGATCACCGAGAACAGCGAGCCCATCAGCTCGTTGTTGGCCGCGTCGAGCACGCACTCGTGGAACTCCAGGTCGGCCTTCGCCCAGGCATCCAGATCCTGCGCGGCCGCCATTGCCTCGTACGCGGCCTTGATGCGCGCCAGCTGTTCCGGCGTACGCTTGCGCGCCGCCGCGGCAGCCGCCGCCGGTTCGATGATCTCGCGCATCTCCACCAGCTTCTCGACGAAGTCCTCCGTCGGCATCGACGCGCAGCGCCACGCCAGGATGTCCGCGTCCAGCTGGTTCCAGTAGCGCGTGTCGCGCACGCGTGAGCCGGTCTTCTGCTTGGTTTCGATCAGGCCCTTGGAACCCAGCACCTTCAGCGCTTCGCGCAGTGCCGTGCGGCTGACGGCCATGCGCTGCGCCAGCGCTTCCTCGCGCGGCAGCAGTTCGCCCGGCTTGATCTCGCCGCTGACGATGAGCCGGCCGATCTCCTGGATGACCTGGTTGTGCAGGTTGCGTACCGCGATCTGTCTCACTGGTCCCCCTCCGCGACGCATCCGGCGTCGCTCCTATTATCCGACAATAGGGGTATAGCATGAGTTCGGTTGCGCGTACCGCTTCGAAGTTCATGGCGATGCGACCCCGCGCGTCGGGGCACCGACCTGCAGCCAGTCGTAGTCCAACGGCCTGTCGGGGTTGGTCAGCACGAGGCGGTTGTGGCCGCTCTTCAGCGATGCGGTGAACGTCGCTTCGCGCCAGCCTTCCGACGTGGACGGCTGCACGCCGCCGCTCGCGATATCGCCGTTGACGCGCAGTCGCGGCGCGGCGGCGAACCCGATGTCGGCGAAGCGCACGGTGAGTGTGCGCGGCCCGGCCTCTCCGATGACCACGTCGAACGTCAGGTCGGCATCCTCGCCGCTGGCCAGCCGCACCTTGCGATACGCCGATGCGTCGACGTTGTCGATCTGTGCACCGCCACGACGCACCGCGTCCTCCGCTTCGTAGCGATCGAGCGCAAGCGGCGCCGCGGCGAACAGGATCTCGTTGGTCTCGTCGGGCGCAGGCGCATTGGCCGTGGAGGACGAGGTGACGTGCAGGAGCTTGCCGTCTTCGCGAGGAATCAGCGCCTGCGTCCAGCCCGCGTGGATGTTGCCCGTGCGCTTGCGCACCGGCGCGCCGGCTTCCCACCACGGGCCGCGACCGCCATCGGCGTTCCAGTAGAACGTGCGTCCGCCTGCATCGCCGCCGCCACCGGCGCGCTGCGCGGCGACGACGATCACGCCGTCGGGCGTTTCGCCGGGGAGCCAGCGGATGGTCGGGCAAGCGGCCGGATAGGCGCCGGACGCGGTCTGGATCGGCGTGCCGCGATCGGCCGCGTCGCCCCAGTCCAGTCCGTCGCGGCTGAACTTGATGTGCACCTGGCCGTTATGCGCAGCGCCGGTGTTGTCGATGTTCTCGTAAACCATCGCGTAGCCGCGGCCGGGAATGCGTTCGACGATCGCCATGCCCGGGCGCTCCACGCCGCCCGGCAGCGCGACGTCGAACACTTCCTTGCCCCAGCTGCGACCGCCGTCGGTCGACACGCGATGCGCGAGCAACTGGTTGAAGCCCCGCGCCTTGTGCTGTTCGGTCGAGTAGAAGACCACCATGCGGCCGTCGTCGAGCACGACGATGTACGGCTCCCACACGCCCTTGTTCAAACGGTCCGATGGCTGGCCGCCGCCCTTGACGATGCTGCTTCGGTACGTCCACGACTTGCCGCCATCGACGCTGGCGTACAGCTGCAAGTCCTGGTCGGTGATGCGTTCGCCGCCATCGCGACGGATCGCGTTCGCCGCCAGCAGCAGCGTCCCGGCGGGAAGATCGCCGCTGCTGCGCGCCAGTTCGCTCAGGTGCGGCTGCCAGCGCAGTGCCCAGCTTTTGTCGCCGCGATGCGCCGTTTCGTCGATCGAACCGACGCGCTTGAAGCTGTCGCCATCGTCGCGGCTTTCGAAGAGCGGCACGTTGCCGGCTTCGGATGGCTCGTACACCAGCAGCAGGCGGCCGTTGTCGCTGGCGTTCGACTGGTGCGCGAGCTTCACCGCCGACGCGTAACCGATGCCCGGCGCGAGCTTCTCGCCGACGACCTCATCGGGCGCGTCGGCCATCGCCACGCCCGTGCACAGCAGCACGGACGCGGCGAGCAGGCAAAGCGCGGGGGAGGGCGCGCGTCGCATCACAGCTTGAACCGGTAGCCCAGGCCGATGGTCTGGTCCTGGAAGCGGATGTCGCGCGGACGCGTGTCGCCGTCGCCCCAGAACTGGTGCAGGTTGTTGCCCAGCAGGTTGGTCGCCGACAGGATCACCGTCTGGCGCGGCGTCACGTCGTAGCTGATCGAGAAGTCCAGCGAACTGGCCGGCTCGACCTGGTCCTCGTTGCCCGCCACGGTGGGCTGGGTGAAGAAGTCGATGTAACGGCTGCGGTAGCCGTAGGCCAGTCGCGCCGACAGGCCGTAGTTCTCGTAGAACAGCACCGCGTTGTAGTTGTTCTTGGAGACGTTCTGCAGTGGGCGCGAGATCTCCGGGCCGCCGATGAACTGCGGCGAGCGCGTGGAGCCGTCGATGTAGGTGTAGTTGAACTGCGCGCCCAGGCCGCTCCATGCGCCGGGCAGGAAGTCGAAGGTCTGCTGCCAGGCGAACTCGACGCCCTGCAGGTGGCCGCTGCCGGCACTCTGCGGGGACGACAGTTCGAAGTCCTCGCCTCCGATGACGGTGTTGGTCACGTAGTTCTGGATGTAGCCGTCGATGTCGCGGTAGAACAGGCCCAGGCTGGTGTAGCCCACCGGCGAGAAGTACCACTCCAGCGACGCGTCGTAGTTCATCGACTCGATCGGCGTCAGGTCCGGGTTGCCCGACGAGGCGATGCCGGCGCGATTGATCGTGCCCGGGTTGAGCGAGATCGACGGATTGAGCGCGCCGAAGTCCGGGTAGCTCAGCGTCTTGGCCGCCACCAGTCGCAGCTGCCATTCATCGCTGAAGTGCAGGTTCATGCTGGCGTTGGGCAGCGTGTTGGTGTCCTTCGTGTTGCGCGCGATCGGGCTGTAGATGCCGGTGGAGGCATCGAAGGAGAACGCATTGAGGTCGCGCTCCACGCGCTCCACGCGCACGCCGACCAGGCCATCCACGCGCAGGCCGAACATCTCGGTGTCGTACTCCGCCTGCAGGTAACCGGCGAGCTTTTCCTCGCCGATGTCGAAGAAGCGGCCGGGGTTTTCCGCGGCCAGGCCCGGCTGCAGGCCGTACAGCGTGCGCAGGTAGTCGGCGCTGTCGATCAGCGTGTCGTAGCACGGCGTCAGCCAGCTCTGGTGCAGGGCGTCGTTGCCGCGCTTGCTGCAGAAGAAATCCAGGCCGGGCAGGCGTGCGATGACCTGGTTGTCCGGGTTCGGGTTGGCCGTGATGTTGCCCGTGCCGGCGCCGCCCGGCGGCGGCGTGGAGATCTCGACGGAACCCTTCGCCTCGGCGTTGCGGTCGGCGTAGCGCAGGCCGAACTGCAGCGAGGCGATGGGACCTTCGACGAAATCGAAATGGCCGTCGCCGCGCCAGCTGTTTTCCTCGCCGTAGGAATAGCCCCAGGTCTGGAACAGGCCATTGAGGTAGAAGCGCGACGGGTCGAGGGCCGGATCGCCCTGCAGGTACCAGTTCTGATGGCGACCGGAGGTGCCTTCCCACACGGTCGTGATGGGACCGGACAGGAACGTGTCGATGATGAAGTTCTCGTCGCGGTAGTAGCCGGATGTGCGCGAGAACTCGGTGGACAGGTGCAGCTGCTCGCCGTCCCACTTCAGGCCGAGCGCGTTCTGGATGTCCTGTCCGCGCTGCTTGTGCGCCTGCGTGCTGGTGGCCGCGTACGTGTCGCCGGTCCACACGCCGTTGGAGGCGTCGCAGATGGTCTGGCCCTGCAGCGCGCCTTCGAGCTGGTTCGGGTAGCAATGACCGCTCACGCCCAGTTGCTGCGGCGTCACCACGCCCACCGGGAAGGTGAAGTAGAACGCGTTCGAATAGCTGTCGCGCACCCAGTCGTACAGGCCTTCCAGGTAGATCTCGGTGTCTTCGCGCGGCTTCCACTGCAACGCGTAGTTGAACGCGCCGCGCTCGCGGTAACCGTCGTTGTAGGACGTGCCCCAGCCGTTGGGCGCGGCGATCAGGTTGCCATCGCTGGTGCGGATCGGATCGCCCGTGCCGTCGGTGACGACTTTCGGGAAATCGCCCCACACCGCGTCGTAGGCGTAGTCCTTGGCCTGGTAGCCGAAGTTGACCAGCACGCCGAACTCGCCGGCGTCGGTGTCCCAGCGATCGCTGAAGAGCAGGCTCGCGTTGGGGTCGACGCTGCCGCCGTACTTGCTGTGCGTCGCGGTGTAGGTGCCGGCGATCTCGCGGCCATCGAAATCGAACGGACGGCGCAGCTGGATGTCGACAAGACCGGCAATGCCGCCGAGAGGGAGGGAGGCCTCGGATGTCTTGTACACGCTGAGCGTCCTGACCGCGGTCGCCGGCAGGTTCTGGAATGCGAAACCACGGCCGGAGCTGGAGAAGATCTCGCGGCCGTTGAGGGTGGTGATGACGTTGGGCAGGCCGCGGATCACGACGCTGGTCGTCTCGCCCTGGTTGCCCTGCGCGATCTGCACGCCGGTGACGCGTTGCAGCGCGTCGGCCACGCTGTTGTCGGGCAGCTTGCCGATGTCCTCGGCGACGATGGAATCCACCACCATCGCCGCGTCCTGCTTGAGCGACTGCGCGGTTTCAAGGCTCTGGCGCAGCGCGGTCACCGTGACGGTGTCCAGTTCGGTCGCTTCCTGCGACGAGGCGGGCGCCTGTGGCGCCGTGGCCGTGGTGGCGTCCTGTGCGAGCGCCATCGGCGGCAGCACCAGCGCGGACAGGATCGACAGCGACAACAGCGAGCGTGGGAAGCGGCGGTTCATGGGATCGTCTCCGGAACAATGGCGTGGGTGTCCGCGGCGGCGACGCAGCCGCTGCGCGGATCACGGATCACAGGGCGGGAACTTCGTTCTTCGGTGCGCGGCTGAGGGCGCGGATGATCTCGATCTCGCGCGCGCGATACGGCTTTCCATCGCCATGCAGCAGATCGTGGAACCACAGGGTCGGCGGCTTCTGCGTGTACGGGCGCTCCCACGAATCCCACGGGAAGCGCGTCTGCGTCTTGCCGTCGACGAAGCCCCAGTTGTACATGCCGACGTTGAGCTTCTTGGCCACCGGCAACACGCCGTCGATGGTCGAACCGGCGCCGCGCGCGAGGTACTCGGTGCACAGCAGCGGACGGCCGTAGACCTGCAGCTCCTGCACGCGCTGGGCGAAGTCTTCCGGCCAGGCGTAGGTGTGGAACGAGATGACGTCCGACAGCTCGATCTGCGCCTGCTCGACGCGGTTGAGGCCTTCGAGCTTGTTCCAGTCGGGGTCGTGCCACAGGCCGCTGGTGAGCGGCTGCGTCGGCTTGCGCGAGCGCGCCCAGGCGAACGCCTTGGGCAGCAGCTCGGCGACGCGGTCGAACTTGTGCTTGCTTTCGCGCGGCTGGTAGAAACCGCTGCCGCCGCCTTCGTTGTCCGGCTCGTTCCAGATGTCCCACGCGAGCACGCGATCGTCCTTGGCGAAGCTGCCGACGATGTCCTTCACGTACGCCTCAAGGCGCGCGTGCTGCTTCGGGTCGTCCATTGCGGCCGTGCCCGGACCCTGCACCCAGCCGGAGTTGTGCACGCCGGGGATCGGCGGACGCTGCGGACCGAGTTCGGGATCCGGATCCCAGCAGGAATCGAACAGCACCAGCATCGGCTTGATGCCGTGTTTGGCGGAAATCTGCAGGAAGGTTTCCAGGCGGGCCTTGAAGCCCTTCGGGTCCTGGTGCCACGCCATGTCGTGCAGGAACACGCGCATGGTGTTCATGCCCATGTCCTGCGCCCAGCCCAGTTCCAGGTCGATGCGCGCAGGGTCGAACGTGTCGGCCTGCCACATCTCCAGCTGGTTGATCGCGTTGGCCGGGATGTAGTTGCTGCCGACCAGCCACGGCTGCTTCGCGTACCAGGCGTTCGCTTCTTCCTGCGACCAGCGTTCGCCCGGGGCGGCGTGCGCCGGTGCGAGGACGGCGCCGGCCAGCACGACGGCGGCGAGCAGTTTGGGTAGCCACTTGAACATCGGATGCCTCTCCTTTGTGCGTATGGGTGTCGTCTTTCCTGCCGGCATGCCTCCGGCATCCACGACGGCGTCGGCCGTCGCGTCGAAGGTGGCGCGGGGTCGAACGGGTCGCCGTTACGGCGTGGCGCTGGCGCCCCGATCGGTGGTGAAGCGATAGACCATGCGGTTCACGTACTGCTTGCCGGGCGTCAGACGCGCCGAGCCGAACGACGGCTGGTTCGGCGTGTCGGGGAACAGTTGCGGTTCGAGCACGAAGGCATCGCCCTGGCGATACACGCGGCCGCTCTTGCCGACCGTGGTGCCGTCCAGGAAGTTGCCGGAATAGAACTGCAGTCCGGGCTGCGCGGACGACAGCGTCATCACGCGACCGGAGCGCGGATCGTGCATACGCGCGACCTCGCGCGGCTGCTTCGCGATCGCGCGGCCCACGACCCAGTTGTGGTCGTAGCCGCGGCCGCGCAGCAGTTGCGGCTCCGAACCGGTGCGCAGGTCGCGACCGATCGGTTTGGCGTTGCGGAAATCGAACACGGTGCCGGCGACGGGCGTCACTTCACCCGTCGGGATCAGCGTCTCGTCGACCGGTGTGTACGCATCGGCGGCGATGGTGAGTTCGTGGTCCATCGCCGTGCCCGAACCCTCGCCGGAGAGGTTCCAGTACGCATGGTTGCTCAGGTTGACGATGGTCGGCGCGTCGGTGGTCGCGCGGTATTCGATGGCCAGCGTGCCGTCGCCTTGCAGCGCGTAGCTCGCGGTGACGGTGAGCTTGCCGGGGTAGCCCATGTCGCCATCCGGGCTCACGTAGCGCAGCGTGGCGCGATCGGGTTTGGCTTCGACCACGTCCCACACGACCTTGTCGAAACCGCGCGTTCCCCCGTGCAGCGTGTTGGGGCCGTCGTTGGTCGGGATGGTGTACGCCTTGCCGTCCAGCGTGAACCGGCCCTTGGCGATGCGGTTGGCGAAGCGGCCGACGATCGTGCCGAAGTACTGCGGCTTGGCGAGCGTGGCATCGAGCGTGGCGTCGGCCAGGATGACGTCGGCGTACTTGCCGTCGCGATCGGGCACCTGCAACGCGTGCAGCGCGGCGCCCAGCGTCCACAGTTGCGCCTGCATGCCGCTGCCGTCGCGCAGCGTGATGGATTCGACCTTCGTGCCGTCCGGCGTCGTGCCGATGACGGCGCGTTCCTGCGCGCCCGCCGCGCCCATCGTCGCGAGCGCCAGCGTGCCCAGGCACAACCGCGAGATCCCCTTGCCAAGCCCCATTGCCCTTCACCCTCCAACGGACCGCCATAGCCAGCGTGGGACAGACAAAAACATATAATCAGACAATATGCACGTTGCGGCGCAACACGGTAAGGACAGCAATCGCACAGGTCGGGGTGAAGGATCTGGCAGGAAATGCAAAGGACGTGCGCGGGCAGGGGCGAAATAGCGGCGCCGGATTACAGACTCTTCCAGCTTTTGTAGCCCGGGTAAGCGCAGCGCACCCGGGGGCGCGGCAAGTCCCTGGATGCGCGTGCGCTTACCCGGGCTACAAGAGCAGAGCAATGCGACTGCGGCGAATCAGCGAGCGCGGACGCGCGCATCGATCTCCACGAACCCGCGCGCGATCGCCTGGGCCGACGCCACCGTGCGCGACGCGATCCCCAGTTCCTCCAGCGCCGCCGCATACAGCGCGCACACCGCAGGCGAACCCACCAGGGGAATCGCAACGTCGTCGCCGCGCGGAAACAGGGCCAGCGCATCGGCGATTTCCGAGCCGATCAACAGCCCGCGCAGGTACGCGCTGGCGTCCGCCTTCGGCAGCAGCCCGCGAATCACCCGCGCACGCGCACCGAACAGGAGCGCGCCTAGTCCGAGCGTGCGCGATGCGCTCGTGCGGACGCCGTCGCGGAACGCATCGCCGTCCTCGCCGGGTCCCTCGACGATCGACGCGAGCAGCCCCGCGGCGGTAAGCCGGTCGTAGATTTCGCCCGACATCGCCGTCATGAACTCGATCACGCGCCCGTCTTCGATGCGCACCCATTTGGTGTGCGTGCCCGGCAGCGCGACGAGCGGGGCGTCGCCCAGATCGCCACCGGCGTGCAGGCCGAGCAGTTCGGTTTCCTCGCCGCGCATGATGTCCGGCGCGCCGTCGCGCTCGCGCACGCACGCCAGGCCCGGGACGATGCGCAACGCGAGCTCGCCCATCCGCGTGGGCACGAGCCCGTCGCACAACCGGTCGAAGCCGGCCGGGCAGTGCACGTAGCCGGCGTCGGTCCAGCCGACGTTCGAGCCGATCATCCCGGCGGCGTAGACGCGTGTGGCATGCGGCCATCGCGTGCGGACGCGTGCGGCCATCTCGACCATGCCGTCGCGCTGCACCGTCGCCACGCCTGCGGGCGCTTCAAGCGAATCGAGCACCGTGCCGTCCGACGCGATGAGGTGGGCGCGGAAGTTCGAGCTGCCCCAGTTGATGCCGATGAAGGAGTCGGAGGTGTCGCTCATGGCGCGTGGACCGGGTGCGGGCCGCGTCGTGCGGCGTGAGGGTGTGCAGCGGTAGCCCGCTGCCTTGCGAATTGTCCGATTATATGTTTACGTCGTCTGTCACGCGCAATGGCGTGTCGCGACGCATCGCGCGATGCCACGCAAGGAGAAGAACGCATGTCCGTCCGCATGACGCTGTTGTCCGCCACGCTGCTGATGACGCTTGGCGCGTCCGCCCAGGCCGCGGAGCCGGCGACCTTCCGCAATCCGCTGCTGCCGTCCGGGCCGGACCCGTGGATCGTGCGCGACGGCGGCACCTACTACTACATGGCCACGCGTGGCGACCGGCTCACGATCCGCAAGACCTCCGACCTCACGCGACTGGCCGACGCGCCCGAAACCACGGTGTGGACCCCGCCGGCGAGCGGCCCGAACGCGCAGTCGATATGGGCGCCGGAGCTGCATCGCATCGACGGCAAGTGGTACCTGTATTACACCGCCGCCGCGAGCGGCCACGACGACGATGCGCATCGCGGCATTTTCGTCCTGGAGAACGCCGGCAGTGATCCGGCGCAGGGGCAATGGGTCGATCGCGGGCAGCTGAAGACCGAACACACCGGCATCGACGGCACCACGTTCGTGCACGAAGGCAAGCGCTATTTCGTGTACTCGCCGTACGTCGGCCCGGACAGCGTCCTCTCAATCGTCGCAATGGCGACCCCGTGGACGCTCAGCGGGAAGGAAACGATCATCGCGCGCCCCGACCAATCGTGGGAGCGCCAGGGCGGTCGACAGATCCTCGAGGGGCCGGAGTACCTGGCCGGGCCGAACGGCGATCTGTTCCTCACCTATTCCGGCAGCGCGTGCTGGTCGGACGACTACGCGATCGGCCTGCTGCACGCCGCGCCAGGAAGCGATCCGCTACGCGCCGAGTCGTGGCGCAAATCGCCGCGACCGGTGCTCGCGAAGGACGCACAGCAAGGCGTCTACGCGCCGGGCCACAACGGCTTCTTCGAAGCGGCTGACGGCACGACGTGGATCGTCTACCACGCCAATCCCGGGCCCGACATGAAATGCACCGCGAAGCGTTCGCCGCGCATGCAGCCGGTGCAATGGAACGCCGAAGGCCACCCCGTGTTCGGCAGCCCGGCTGGCGCGTCGACCACCCTGAAGGCGCCCGCTACGCCTTGAGCGTCTGTAGTCCATAAGCGAAGCGCGCCCGGACCGCGCCTCAACCCGGTCGATCAGCTTCGTGACGACGGTATGAGCAAACCGTTGGCTCGGCGTGAGAAAGCCGATGATTTACCGTAAAACGCGGGGTTTTTGTTCGCGCGCCCTTCACGAATGCACTACGGCGGCTGAAGCATCGTCCGCGTGACGCATCTCGCGTGCCAGGGATCAGGTGATCGCCATGCCGTCGCCCCGTCCGGAAGGTTGCGATCTCGGCTACGGCGCCGTACTCACGCCGATGCTTGCAACGCGATCCGCATCAGGCGGCTGGCGGCACCACCCTGCGGTGTTCGGCGATGCGGTCGGAGATGCTGAGCACGAGCGCGGACAGGATCAGCGCGCCGTGGATCACCGTCATCCACAACAACGTGCGCTCGTCGATCGTGGTGCCTTCTTCCAGCTTCATGAAGATGCGCAGCAATGCGATGGCGGAGATCGCGGTGATCGAGCCCATCAGCTTGATCTTCATGCCGGCGAAATCGACGGTGCCCATCCACGAAGGCCGCGTTTCGCGGCCGGAATCCACGCGCCCGACGAAGTTCTCGTAGCCGGCGAGGGTGACGATCAGCAACAGGTTCGCCACCAGCGACAGGTCGATGAGGGCCAGTGCGAGGAGGATCGCGTCGGTCGGCGTCATGCCGCCGATGGCGAGCAGGCCATGCACGAGTTCGCGCACGAACACGAACAGCAAGGCCGCAAGCGCGACGACGAGGCCCAGGTAGAACGGCACCATCAGCCAGCGGGCGTCGAAGAGACTGCGGGACAGCAGCTGCCTTGCCATGGTCCGTCGGCCTCCTGCGGTGTCGGATGCGCGCTGCGCGCATCATGGCGTACTTTGCGGCGCGCGGGTGTCAACGTTTCTGCATCGCCGCGCGTCGCGATTCCCGCACTCGCGCTGGCGCTGATCGCCGGCGGCTGCCGTGGCGACGGCGATGAACCCGCGCGGCAGGGACCGGCCGCCGTCGTGCAGACCGAAGTCGTGCGCGGCACCGCCGTGCCGAACGTGGTGGAGCTGCCGGGTCGCATCGAAGCCGTGCGATCGGCGCAGGTGCGAGCGCGCGTGGACGGCATCGTCGAGCGCCAGGTCTACCGGGAAGGCACCGACGTCGCCGCCGGCGCCGTGCTGTTCCAGATCGACCCGCGCGACCTGCGTGCGCGACTGCAGCAGGCGCGCGCTTCGCTGGCGTCGGCGAAGGTGGCGCGCGCGCATGCGGCCACGATGTCGAACCGGCTGTCGATGCTCGTCGGCCGACGCGCCGTGAGCGTGCAGGAGAACGAAAGCGCCGAGGCCGCGTTGCGCCAGGCCGAAGCGGGGCTGCTCGAGGCGCAGGCCGCGGTGGAACGCGCCCAGCTGCAACTGGGTTACGCCACCGTGCGTGCGCCGATCGCGGGCCGCGCCGGGCGCGCGCAGGTCAGCGAAGGCGCGCTGGTCAGCGCCGGTGCGGCGACGCTGATGACGCAGGTGGACCAGCTCGATCCGGTGTTCGCGACGTTCAACCCGTCCAGCAGCGCGCTCGCCAGCCTGCTCGAACGCGTCGAAGGCGGCGACAGCGCCGCAAGCAAGCGCATGAGCGTGGCGCTGATCATGGAGAACGGCGAGCGTTTCCCGCACGAGGGCGTCGTCGACTTCACCGAGAAGGCCGTCGATCCGGTCACCGGCAGCCGCACCTTGCGCGCGCGGTTCGACAATCCGCAGCGCGTGCTGCTGCCCGGCCAGTTCATCCGCGGCATCGTCACCGCCGGCACGATTCCCGACGGCGTCAGCGTGCCCGAGCGCGCCGTCGCCATCGGCGCGGACGAAGCGAGCGTGATGACCGTCAACGACGAAGGCGTGGTCGCGCGCCAGCCGGTGACGCTGGCGGGGCAGGCGCAAGGGCGCTGGATCGTGGCCTCGGGGCTCAAGCCCGGCGAGCGCGTGGTCATCGACGGCTGGCACAAGGTGCAACCCGGCCAGCACGTCGCGGTGGCGCCGGCGGATGCGAAGGCCAAAGCAGCCGCTCCATGAGCAGCTTCTTCGTCTACCGGCCGGTGTTCGCGTGGGTGGTGGCGCTGTTCGCCATCCTGTTCGGCGGCCTGGCGCTGCGCGGGCTGGCGGTGGAGCAGTATCCCGACGTCGCGCCGCCGTCGCTCAACATCTCGGCGACCTTCATCGGCGCCGACGCGACGACGCTCGATCGCACCGTGACCTCGGTGATCGAACAGGAACTCAACGGCGTGGACGGCTTCCTGCACATGTCCTCGACCAGCCGCGCGAACGGCACCGCGTCGATCCGCCTGACGTTCCGCACCGGCACGGACCTGGACGTCGCGCGTTCGCAGGTGCAGGACCGCATCGCGCGCGTGGAGCCGCGCCTGCCGGAGGAAGTGCGGCAGATGGGCGTGCGCGTGACCGAATCGGCGACGGGCTTCCTCATGCTGATCGCGCTGCAATCCACGGGAGGCGTGCGCGACGCGCTGGAACTGGGCGACTTCGCCTCCACGCGCATCGCCGACGAGCTGCGGCGCCTCAACGGCGTGGGCGACGTGACGCTGTTTGGTTCCGGCTACGCGATGCGGATCTGGCTCGATCGCGAGAAGCTGGTGAGCTACGGGTTGTCCGCCGCCGAAGTGATGGCCGCGGTGCGCGAACAGAACTCGCAGACGGCCGGCGGCGGCATCGGCCTGCAGCCGCTCGCCGCCGGCACCGAGACCACCGCGCAGATCGTCATGCGCGGGCGCTTCACCACCGCCGAGCAGTTCCGGCAGGTGATCGTGCGCGCCACGCCGGACGCCGCCACCGTGCGCCTGGGCGACGTGGCGCGCGTGGAGCTGGGGAAGGACACCTACGCCTTCTCGCTCGCGCTCAACGGCACGCAGACGGCCGGGCTGGCGGTATCGCTCACCAGCGGCGCGAACGCGCTCGCCACCGCAACGGCGGTGCGCCACCGCATGGCGCAGCTGGAAACCACGTTCCCGCCCGACATCCAGTGGACCACGCCGTTCGACACCACGCCCTTCATCACCGAATCGGTGAACAGCGTGTTCGTCACGATGGTGCAGTCGATGGTGCTGGTGTCCATCGTCGTGCTGCTGTTCCTGCAGAGCTGGCGCACGATGTTCCTGCCGACGCTGGTCGTGCCGATCTCGCTGATCGGCGCGTGCGTGGGCCTGATGATGTTCGGCGTGTCGATCAACCTGCTGTCGCTGTTCGCGATGGTGGTGGCCATCGGCATCCTCAACGACGACGCGATCGTCATCGTCGAGAACGTCCAGCGCATCATGGTCGAGGACAACCTCGAAGCGAGGGAAGCCACCGCCAAGGCGATGGAGCAGCTGACCGGCGCGATCGTCGCGACCACGCTGGTGCTGCTGGCGGTGTTCATCCCGATGGGGTTTTTCCCGGGTTCCACCGGCGGCATCTACCGGCAGTTCGCGGTGACGTTGAGCGTGTCGCTGGTGGTGTCGACGATCCTCTCGCTGACGCTCGCGCCGGCGATCTGCGGCGCGATGCTCAGGCGTCCCGACGACGCACCCAAGCGCCGGCACCTCGGCCACCGGCTGTTCGACGCGGTGAACCACGGCCTGGAACGCAGCAGCGCCGCGTACGGGCGGGTGGTCGGGAAGATGCTGGCGCGCCCGGTGCCGTGGATCGCCGGCTTCGTGCTGGCGGTCGTCGCGACCGGCCTGCTGTACGCGCGATTGCCCGGCGGCTTCCTGCCGACGGAAGACCAGGGCTACCTGTTCGTCGCCTACAACGGCGCCCCGGGTTCGACGATGCAGCGCACGCAGCAGGCGATCGACCAGGCCGAGCGCGTGATGAAGGCGCAACCGGAAGTGCGCAACGTCGTGTCGGTCATCGGCTTCAGCTTCTTCGGGCAGGGACAGGGCGTGGGCATGTCCTTCGTCGACCTGCACCCGTGGGCCGAACGCGGCGGCGCGCAGCACAGGGCGATGGCGCTGGCGCAGCGGCTGAACGTGGCGATGGCGTCGATCCCGCAGGCGCAGGTGTTCGCGCTCAATCCGCCGCCCATCCAGGCGCTGGGCAACGCGTCGGGCTTCAGCATGGCGATCGAGGATCGCGGCGGCGCCGGCAGCCAGGCGGTGCAGGCCGGCGCGATGGCGATCGTGATGCAAGCAGCGGGCAATCCGCGCCTGGCGGGCGTGCGGCCGGAAAGCATGCCGCTCGCGCCGCAGCTGCAGGTGGAGATCGACCGCACGAAGGCGCGCTCGCTCGGCCTGCAGTTGTCGCAGGTGAACCAGGCGCTGGCGATCATGTTCGGCTCGGCGTATGTCAACGATTTCGTGCACCAGGGCAGCGTGTCGCGCGTGTTCCTGCAGGCGCAGGCCGACCAGCGCATGCGACCGGAAGACATCGCGAGCCTGCGGCTGGTCAACGCGCAGGGCGGCTCGGTGCCGGTGTCGGCCTTCACGCGTACGCGCTGGACGACGGGCGCGCAGCAGATCGATCGCTACAACGGTTTCCTGTCGGCGACGGTGTCGGGCCAGGCCGCGCCGGGCGTGTCCAGCGGCACCGCGCTGCGCGAGATGGAAGGCATCGCCGCTCGCGCGTTGCCCTCGGGCATGGGCTTCGAGTGGACCGGCACCGCGCGCGAGGAAAAGGAAGCCGGCAGCCAGGTCGCGATGCTGCTCGGGCTGTCGTTCCTGGTCGCCTTCCTGCTGCTTGCGGCGCTGTACGAGAGCTGGTCGACGCCGGTCGCGGTGATGCTCGTCGTGCCGCTGGGCGTGCTCGGCGCCGTGCTGTTCACGATGGTGCGCGGGATGTCGGCGGACGTGTACTTCAACGTCGGCCTGATCACGATCATTGGCCTGGCGGCGAAGAACGCGATCCTGATCGTGCAGTTCGCGCTGGACGAGGAAGCGCGCGGCGTCGACCTGCTCACGGCCGTGCAGCAGGCGGCGGCGCAGCGGTTGCGCCCGATCCTGATGACGAGCCTCACCTTCCTCGTCGGCATGCTGCCGCTGGTGTTCGCGACCGGCGCCGGCGCGGCGAGCCGGCAGGCGGTCGGCACCGGCGTGCTGGGCAGCATGTTCACCGCCACGGCGCTCGGCATCTTCTACACGCCGCTGTTCTACTTTCTGATCCGCCGGTGGCTGCAGCGGCGACGCGACGCGGCGGTGCCGAAGGCGGCACGCGACGCAGGAGTCGGCGCGGGTGGTTAGGCACGCGGCCATCGCGACGGCGTTGCTGCTCGCCGGCTGCAACCTCGCGCCGACGTACGAGCGGCCGCCGGCGACGATCGAATCGCGCTTTCCCGCGGCCGCGACCGCGGGCGTGCAACCAGCCGCCAATGCCGCGCAGCTGCACTGGTCCGCGTTCTTCGCCGATCCGGTGCTGCGCGAGTACGTCGGCCTCGCGCTGGAAAACAACCGCGATCTCGGCGCCGCCACCGCGCGCATCGCGCAGGCGCAGGCGCAGTTCCGCATCCAGCGCAGCCAGCAGTTCCCGGCGCTGGACGCCACGGCCGCCGGCCAGCGCCAGCGCGGTCCGGTGTCGCCCGTGGAAGGCGCGCCGCGCGTCACCGTGGACAGCGTCGCGGTGCAGGTCGCCGTGCCCGCATTCGAGCTGGATTTCTGGGGCCGCGTGGCGAACCTCAGCGAAGCCGCGCGCCGGCAGTACCTCGCGACGGTGGAAGCGCAGCGTGCGTTCCGCCTGTCGCTGATCTCCAACGTCGCCAGCACGTACTACGCGATCCGCTCGAGCGAGGAGGGCATCGTGCTCGCCGAAGCGTCGCTGCAAAGCCGCAACGAGACGCTCGAACTGGCGCGCATCCGCATGGAAGCCGGCGTCACCTCGTCCATCGATTACAACCAGGCCTACGCGCTGGTCGCGCAGGCGCAGACGCAGCTGGCGCAGCTGCATCGCAGTCGCGAGCTGGCCCAGCATCGGCTGCAGGTGCTGGTCGGCGTTCCGCTTCCCGACCCGTTGCCGCCCGGCCTGCGCGTCGAAGCGGCCATCCAGGCGCAGCCGCTCGCACCGGGCCTGCCGTCGGAACTGCTGGAGAACCGCCCCGATCTCCGCCTCGCCGAAGAGCGCCTTCGCGCCGCCAACGCGAACATCGGCGCGGCGCGTGCGCTGTACCTGCCGACCATCGCGCTCACCGGCGCCGGCGGTTACGCGTCGAGCGAGCTGTCGAACCTGGTGAGCGATCCCAATCGCGTCTGGTCGTTCGGCATCGGCGCGGTGCTGCCGATCTTCGACTGGGGGCGCCGCCGCGCCGCGGTGAACCTCGCGAAGGCCACGCGCGACGAGCTGGAACTGCAGTACCAGTCGGCGGCGCAGAACGCCTTCCGGGAAGTCGCCGACGGCCTGAGCGCCGAACAGCGCAACCGCGAGCAGATCCAGGCGCAGGAACTCACCGTCCGCATCCAGCGCGAGCTGGCCGACACCGCACAGGCGCGGTATGAAGTCGGCCTGACGCCGTACCTGGAAGTGCTCGACGCGCAACGCAACCTGTTCAGCGCCGAACAGGGCCTGCTGCAATTGCGCGCTTCCGCGCTGCAGGACCGCGTCAACCTGTACACCGCACTGGGCGGCGGCGACGACACGATCGACAGCGCCGCCTACGGCGAGCGCGTGACCGGACAGGCCGCAGGGCCCCGGCTCGGCGAATAGGCGCGACGACGGAAGACGGTCACTGCACCGCGAGCAGGCGCGCGACGCTTCCGCGTTCGGTTCGCACCGCTTTCGACATGCGCCAGCTCTGCTTGACGATGTGCCGCACCTGGTCCCACTCGACGCCGCCGGCGAAGCCGCTGGCGTACCAGCAGTACGCCAGTCGGTTCTCCACGTCGTCCCATTTCGCGGGCGGGTGCTTGCGCCCCTGGTGGCCGAGCGCTTCGAGGTAATAGCGCTGCATTGCAGTCAATCGAACGGTGTTCACGGGTCACCTCCGAGTCTGCCGGGCTCATCTTGCGCCGCGTCGTGTCGGAAACTCGTGTTTCCAGCGGTGGCATTGGCCGGCACGATTCCTGCCGGACGGGCGTGGCGCTGCCGACGTTTTTGACGCATTGCGCCATGCATCCGGACGGTGCCGCCCCGTAGGATGGAACCCGGAACAGGGGGAATCGAATGAGCGCTTTCATCCACCAGGCGGCCACGTGCGCCGCCGGAGCCGGCTGCGGGTTGTGCGCCGCGACGATCATCAGCTTCGCCTTCGGCATCGTCGATGCGGAAGAGGGACTGGCCGCCGTGAAACGCTGGCTGGCGTAAGTCGGCGGCGGGTCCTTCGCCCGCCTTCCGATGTACCCTCCGCCGTGACGTCGCGTTCGCTCACGCTCCATCACCGGAGATGGCCCATGTGGGAGTTGCTGAAGGCGGTGGGCATGGGGCTGGCGATGCTCCTGCCGCTCACCAACCCGGTTTCCACCGTCGCGGTGATGCTGGGCCTGTCGCGCGGCATGAGCGATCGCGAACGCAGGCGCCAGGCGACGCTCTGCTCGATCTACGTCTTCGTGATCATGGCAATCGCGTTCTACGCCGGCCAGGCGGTGATGGGCGTGTTCGGCATCACCATCTCCGGCCTGCGCATCGCAGGCGGGTTGATCGTGGGGTACATCGGTTTCCGCATGCTCTTCCCCGACGAGCGCGACGCGCCCGAAGTCGAGCACCGCAACGAGGAAATCCAGCTCCACCAGAAGCGCGACATTGCGTTCATCCCACTGGCGATGCCGACCACCGCCGGGCCGGGCACCATCGCGCTGCTCATCGGCACCGCGGCCACGATGTCGGACGAACGACCGTTCTCGCCGTGGGTGATGCAGGTGGCCCCGGTGCTGGTATTCGTGCTGGTCAGCGTGATCCTGCTGCTGTGCCTGCGCAGCGCGAGCACGATCATCCGCCTGCTGGGCCAGAGCGGCGTGGAAGCCCTGTCGCGGCTGATGGGTTTCCTGCTCGCCTGCATGGGCGTGCAGTTCGTCATCAACGGCGTGCTCGACATCATCCGCGACTATCCGCTGGTGAACTGATCCGCGCCGCGCCGCGCGCGATTGCGCCAGCGCGGCCCCACGTGCATGAATGCGAGACCGCGCCGCTCAGCGTTGTGAGCGCTGCGCGAGGGTGCCGCTGTTCACGATCTTGATACGGGCATTTTCGTCCCGGCAGGACGATACTCGCGCGGTGCGTTTCCACCGTCCGGAGGGAACATGGTCGCGCATCGTCTTCGCATCGCCCTGGCTGCGCTGCTCCTCGCCGGCGCCCCTTCGATCGCAACCGCCGCCACGCGCGTGGTGACCAACTGCAACGATGCAGGCGCCGGCAGCCTGCGCAACGCGATTGCCGTCGCGCAGAGCGGCGACAACATCGACCTGCTGCGTCTGACGTGCACGCGCATCGCCCTGACGACGGGCGAGCTGGTGGTTCCGCAGGCCTCGCTCACGCTGCTCGGCCGCGGTCGCGACGAGATCCTGCTCGACGCGAACACCCGCGGTCGCGCGATCCGGCACACCGGCACGGGCACGCTGCGCGTGTATCGCATGACCGTCGCCAACGGCCGCTACGCGTCCGCGTTCGCCGACGGCGGCTGCATCACGTCCGCCGGCGCGGTGGAACTCATCAGCTCGCGCATCCACCATTGCCAGGCGATCGCCACCGACGGCCTGGAGCCGTGGGGCATCGGCGGCGCCGTGCACGCGGTCGACGTGCTGCTGGCGCACACCTCGGCGTACGCGAACCTCGCCGACGGCGGCACCGGCGGCGCGGTGCACGGGTGGGGGCACGTCAACCTGTATTACAGCCAGGTCACGGGCAACTCCGCCTACGAGGCGGGCGGCGTGCAGGGCCACTCGGTGGCCGTCACCTATTCGTCGATCCGCAACAACCTCGCCACGCGCGGCGGCGGCCTGAGGGTGCTGGGCCGCGATGCGGTGCCGATGAGCCTGCTGGTGAACAAGAGCACCATCGCGCAGAACCGCGCCACCACGTCCGGCGGTGGCATCGAGGTCGGCGGCGTCACCTACGGCGTGCTGATCGTCGACAGCACGCTTGCCGACAACATCGCCGACAGCACGCCCGGCGCGTGGTTGCCCGCCGGTGCCCGCATCCACAACAGCACCATCGCCGGCAACGAGGAATGGCAGACGTGGCAGTGCGGCGGCGCGCTCCAGCCCGGAGGCGATCTCGAACTGGTGAGCACGATCGTCGCGGAGAACTACTGCGCCGGCGGCCCGGCCGTCGACATCGGGCAGATCTACTACCAGGGCGCGATCACCGGGTCGAACAACCTCGTCAACCGCTCGCTGGCGCCCTTGCCGCCGGACACGATCATGAGCGACCGCGTGCTGCTGGGCCCGTTGCGCGACAACGGCGGCCCGACACTGACGCGCGCGCCGGAGTACGGCAGCGCGGCGCTCGACCAGGGCAGCAACCCGATGAACCTGCAGTACGACCAGCGCGGCGCGGGGTATCCGCGCACACGCGGTTTGCCCGATATCGGCGCTGTCGAACGGGAGCTGCCCAACGACTGACGCGCCGCACGGCGCATGCCGATGGCATGCACAGGAGTCCGCCATGTCCCGCGATGCATCCACTTCGATCCTGGCCTGCGCCGCGCTGTTCGTCGGCGCGATGCTCCCCACCGGCGCGCACGCAGCGACGCGTATCGTCGCCAACTGCAACGACGCCGGCGCCGGCAGCCTGCGCAACGCAGTCGCCGGCGCGCTGAGCGGCGACACCATCGACCTGCGCGGCCTGGCGTGCACGCGCATCGCGCTCACCAGTGGGGAAATCGCGATCGCGCAGGGCACGCTCACCGTGATCGCCCGTGGCCGCGACGCGATGACGCTCGACGGACGGCAGACGTTCCGCATCTTCCGGCACACCGGCACCGGCACCCTGCGCCTGCAGGACCTCACCGTCGCGTGGGGCCGGCATCGCCCGGCGCAGGACGAATTCCCCAGCCGCGGCGGGTGCATCGCATCGGACGGCCATGTCGAACTGCATCTTGCGCGCGTGCACCACTGCCGCAACGAGGCCGGCGGCTGGCTCGATTCGCCACCCGGCGCCGGCGGCGCGATCAGCGCGCTGGGCGACGTCACGCTGACGCACAGTACCGTGTTCCAGAGCATGGCCACGTCGAACACCACCGGCGGCGGCATCGACGCCGAAGGCCGCGTGACGCTGCTGTACAGCCATGTCTTCGACAATTACGCCTTCTACGGCGGCGGCGTGCGCGCGGGGAAGGGCGCGAGCGTGACGTACTCGACCATCCGCGACAACGACGCCGCGCGCGAAGGCGGCGGGCTTTTCCTCCAGTCCGGCGACCTGCTGGTCAACAAGTCGACCATTTCCGGCAACCGCCTGCACCAGGAAGCGCCGCGTGCGTCGTTTCCGGCCGGAGGCGGCCTCTACGCCGAAGGGCCCGGCACGCGCACCATCGCCGACAGCACGCTCTCGGGGAACCAAGCCGTGTACGGCGCCGCGTTCCACATGGAGGGCGACGTGCGCGTCAACAACAGCACCATCGCGTTCAACGTGGCGATCTGGGGCGACGACCCGCCGACGCCGCCGTGCGAGGAGCGCGGCGCGATCTGGGCGGACGCGTTGACGCTGCGAAGCACGATCGTGGCGAACACCACCTGCCCGAACGGCGTGGGCCACGACGTGGGACGCGACGCGCCGGCCATCGCCGGCTTCGCGAACCTCATCACGCGTGCGGACGTGGCGGTGCCCGGCGACACGATCACCGCCGATCCGCGACTGGGCGCGTTGACCACGAACGGTGGGCCGACGCGCACGCACATGCTGCCCGGCGACAGCCCGGCCATCGGTCGCGGCAGCAACTTCTACCAGCGCGCCTACGACCAGCGCGGGCCGGGATTCCCGCGCGTGAAGGGCGCCTTCCCGGACATCGGGGCCGTCGAACGCTGAGGCGCCGGCGCGCCCCTGCCGTTGGCGCACAGGTCGAACGACACGGGACGGCCTTCGTGCGGGTTGCTACGTTTCGCGCTCCGCACGCAAGGAGTAGCCGATGTCGATGATGAGCCTGATGCTTGCCGCCGGCGCCGCGGCCGCGGGCACGACGCCCACCGCGATCGCCCCCGAGGTCCGCACCGCGATCGAGGCGACCTGCCTGGACTACGTGGACGGCCAGCTCGAAGGCGACGCGAAGCGCGTTGCCCGGTCGCTGCATCCGGACCTCGCCAAGCGCGCGGTGATCGGCGACACCCCGGACGAGCGCCTCGGACTTCGCCGCATGACGCGCGACGAACTGGTCGAGCTGACCCGGCAGGGCGCGCTGAAGACGCCGAAGGACCAGTGGGATCGGTCGTGCAAGGTGCTCGACGTCGCCGGCAACGCCGCGTCGGTCCGCGCGGAGACCCCGTGGTTCGTCGACTTCTTCCACATGGGCAGATTCGGCGACCGCTGGGTGATCGTGAACGCGCTGTGGTACCCCAAGCCGAAGTAGGGCGTCGCGACGCCGCTACGTGGGCGGCGCGTCGGCTTCGACGACCTCGCCGCCGCGTCCGGTGGACGGATCGACGCCGTGCACCGTGCACGCCGCACTGTTGTGCATGCGCGAGGCGGTGTCGATGCGAACGCCCAGTGCCTCGGCCTGGCGTTGCGGGTCCAGCGGCGCGGGCTGGCTGCGCGCGCGCCGCCGGTCGGTCAGGCGGTGCCAGCGTGCGACGACGAAGACCGCGAGCCACACGACCAGCAGCGCCACCACTTCCAGGAACGGCGCGGTATCGCGCCACATGCGTCCCGGCGACCACGGCGGCGCAATCTCCGCGCCGACCAGGCGCAGGAGCCAGTACGCGGCCATCCACACCATGTCGCGGATCGCGTAGAGGAGCAGCGCCCACGCGAGCAGCGTCGCCACCGTGTCGCGGGCGATGACCCACCAGGGCAGTCGGCTGTCGTCGATGAGCGGCGGCCAGTTCATGTGCGGAACCCCCGGTCGGGACTCGTCCACACGCCACGTCGTCCGCGCCGGAAGATCGCGCGCGGCAGGCCGACGACGGCGGTGGTCGCCTGCAGCAACCAGAACACCAGCGGATACCACACCACCCAGAACAGCGTGCGCATGATGCCGTGCTCGTACCGGCGGTCCAGGCTCGCCGCCACCACCGCCTGCAGCAGGTAGTGCACGGCCAGCAACATGCCGGCCTGTCCCGGGAAGAACCCGAATCCGCGCAGTTCGAACAGATGCCCGAACTGAAAGCCGCCGACCCACCAGGCGATCAGCATCACCAGCATCGCGTACGCCCAGGCGATCGAGACGGCCCAGTTCAACCACACCGGCCACATACGGAAGCCGGGCGCGCGGAACAGCGAGGGGAACGCGCGCAGCGCCACGTCGCTGCCGCCTTCGCTCCAGCGCAGGCGTTGTCGCCACAGCCCGCGCAGCGTTTCCGGCGTGAGGATCCACGCCAGCGCCTTGGGCTCGAAGGCCATGCGCCACCCGCACATCTGCAACCGCCAGCTGATGTCCACGTCGTCGGTGATGGTGCGCGGCGACCACCAGCCCGCGTCGTGCAGCGCACCCTTGCGATACGCGCAGACCGAACCCGACGCGGTGAACAGCGAGCCGTACACGCTCTGCGCGCGCTTGATCAGGCCGACGATGCTGGAGAATTCGCCGACCTGCAGGCGTCCGATCACGCTGGTGCGGTTGCGGATACGCGGATTGCCGGTGATGCCGCCGATGCGCGGATCGTTCTGGAATCGCCTTACGAACCAGGTGATGGCGTGCGGATCGAGCAGCGTGTCGCCGTCGATGGCGAGCAGTTCGTGCCGCGCCGCGAGAGCGCCGTAGTTCAGGGCGACCGACTTGCCCCCGTTGCGCGCCATGCGCACCACGCGCAGCCGCGGATACCGCGTCGCGAGCGTGGCCAGGCGCCGCGCGGTGTCGTCGCTGGAGCCGTCGTCGATCGCGACGATCTCGAAGTCGGGGTACGCCACGCGATCCAGCGCGGCGATGGTCTCGTCCACCTGGTGCGATTCGTTGTAGCAGGGGACCAGCACCGACACCGGCGGGTATTCGGCGAGGGCCGGCGGGCGGTCGAACGGCGGTTCGCGCCGCTCGCGCAACACCTGGAACAGCACGCCGCCGATGATCCAGTACCACGACATCACGTACGGATAGCCGAAGCACAGCGCCGCGAGCGCGAGTTCGAAGCCGGAGACGTTCATGGCGCGACGTCCCGCACGGGCGGCAGGCGATGCGCGGACAGCGTCGGCGCGATCGCCTGCGCGTTCTGCGGCGGGGCGAGCGCGTCGTCGGTGCCCCATGCGATGACGGTGCCGCCGTCGATCTGGAAGTCCCGCGCCGCCGTGGTCAACGTGCGTGCCGACATCGCGGACGATCCCGGCGCGCTGAAGAACAGGCCGATCCGCCGCGACGGTGCCGGCGCGGCAGCCTCCGCATCACGAGGTTCATCAAGCGTGCGCGGGACGAGTGTCACCTCCGCCAGCGCCGATGGCCGGTCAAGCGGATGGCCAGCAGGCGCGAGCCAGTACGCCTCCAGCCCGGGGCGCATGCGCGCCGCGACGAGGAACGCCTGCAGCGCGGTGGCGTCGTCATCCGGCCAGCCGACGGCGCGCTCCGATTCGCGACGACGCGCGACCTGCCACGGCGCGTCGTCCGCACCGGCGATCGCGTCGCCAAACGAATCCGCGTCTTCGAGCAGCAGTCCTTCGAACGGCACGTGGACGGCAAGTTCACGGTACAGCGCGAGCGTGCGATCGCGATCGCCGGTCGCACGCAGCACCGCCTCGTGCGGCAGGCGCAGGACGATCCCGACGCCGGTGCGCGCGCGGATCTGCGCGGCGAATCGCCCCAGCACCTCCGCGCGCATCGGCAGCTGCGCGTTCGGGAACCAGGTCGCTTCCAACCGCCCGTCGGGCGACACGACGCCCGCGTCGAGCATCACGTGCGTCACGCCGAGCGCGACGACGCGTTCGATCGCACGGCCCAGTCGCGCGTCGGTCTGCGCGGCGTTCGCGCCGACGAGTTGCGCCGTGTCGAACGCGGCGATGCGTCGCGCCGACGGCCACGGATCGCGCAGCAGCAGGTTCGACACCCACGTCTGCAGGTCGGGATCGCCGGTCGGCAGGAAACGCGCGATCGCAAGCGGTCGCGTCGCATCGGCGGGACCGGGCTCCAGCGTCATCGCGTACGCGAAGCCGACGTCGCGCGCCATCGCCAGCGCGTCCTCGTTGCTGCGGCCGTACGGCCAGACGATCGCGCGCGGCGCCCGCCCCAGCTCGGCCTGCATGCGCTCGCGTGAACGCGCCAGGTCGGCGCGGATGCGCGCGCGGAACGCCGCGTCGCTCTCGTGGCGGTCCTCGAAGCGGATGCGGTTCTGTCCGGCGGGCAACAGGTTGCCCTGTGGGTTGGCGCGCACCACCGTGTGCAGCGCCTGGCTGTGCGATGCGAACTCGACCCGGCCCGACGCCTGCATCTCGCGCGCCTGCGCCCAGCTCACGAACGCCGCGCGGGGCAGGGTGCGCTCGCCGTAATGCACGCTACCGTCCGCCGGCACGTCCATCCAGTCGCCGACCAGCGCCGCGACGATCGGGACGCGATAGGCCAGCGCCAATGGATACACGCGCGTGTAGAGGCTCGCCCGGCCATCGTCGACGGTGATGAGCACGGCCTTGCGCGGCAGCGGCGCGACACCGAGCCGCGCGCGCTCGATGTCGTCGAGCGAGACCGCCGTCCAGCCGTTGCCGATCAGCCATTCCAGCAGCACGACGAGCCGGTCGCTGGTGATGGCGTCCTCGTCGAGCTGCGCGGGCGTGTCGACCACGTCGTGGATCGCGATCGCCATGAAGGCCGTCCCGCCGTCCGGGGGTGCGGCGCGCAGCGGCGCACCCATCGCCAGCGCGACGGCGAGGAGCACGGTGCAGACCTGCAGGCCGATGCGCTTCATCTCAGAACCTCTGGTCCAGGCGCACGTAAACGCTCACGGTGCGCTCCATGTCGCCGTCGTAGGCCTGCGGCGCCACAGCCGATGGCGAAGGTCCGCCGTCAGGGAGACCGACCGGTCGCGTTCGGGATTGAAGTAGGGCGCGTCGCGCAGCGAGTTTCGCGAGGCGTACAGCGCGGGTCGCAGCACCAGTTCGACATTGGGCCGGGCGACCACCGTGCGTGCGAAATCGAGCACGCCTTCCCAGCGGCGATTGCCGTCGGTGAAATCCAGCGTCGTTGCCGACAGCGAAGCGACGGACGACGCGCTCCACGCATGCGTCGCGCTGACCGATGCCGCATCGGCGCGAATCCCTGCCTGCACCGCGCGCAGTGGCGTCGCGGACGAGAACGCCTGCGCGCCGATTTCGAGCGTCCAGCGATCGTCCGGCTGCCACTGCACGCTCGCGTCCGCGCCGCCGTGCGCGAGCAGTCCGTGGTTCGACCAGGCGACGAGTTCGAGCGTCACGTCGGGCCATCGCCCTTCGACGCCGGCGCCGTAGCGGTTGCGGACCAGACGCTCGTCGTCGGGTTCGTCGACCTCACGTTCGGCGGCGGCGAACACTCGCCAGCGCTCGCCCAACGGTGGCGTGTATGCGCGCAATGCGCCGGACATCCCGCTGCCGGGCGCGGTGAGGCCGCCACCTTCGGCCTTGCGCGGTTGCAGCGAGAGCACCAGCTGCGCACCGCGATACGCATCGAGGTCGGCCTGCAGATGCCGCAGCCTGTCGTTGCCCGGATCGATCGCGGCGAGCTGGCGTGCGCGGCGTTCCGCCTCGCGCCAGTGGCGCCGTTCGAACTCGGCCTCGGCCAGTGCGGTCGCAATGGGGACTTCATCCGGCGCGAGCGAATGCGCGATGCGGATCTCGTCGTGCGCAAGGCGCGGCCAACCGCGCTCACCGGCCACCTCGCCGTGTTCCAGCCGCAGGTACGGCGCGGCAGGCGCCTGCGATGCGAGCGGATGCAGCACCTGCCACGAACCAGCCGGCATGTCGCCGTAACGGCGCGATTGCGACCGCAGGATCTGCGCGTCGAGCCAGTCGGGGTTCGGCAGCGGTCGCGCGGTGACGCCGACCTGGCGCGATCGCGGCGATTGCGCCACCAGCGTGTCGGCCGTCGCGAATGCCGCGCCGAATTCCTCCGCCTCGACCTGCGCGTAGAACAGCCCCACGCGCGCATCGCGGTTGCGTGGATCGGACGCGAGCGCCTCCTGGTAGCCGGCGATGGCGTCTTCCGGTCGGCGCATCGCCAGCAACGCGTCGGCCTGCGCCTGCCGCACGTACGAGGGCAGCGGGCCTTCCTGCGCCAGCGTGTCGGCGGTCGCCAGCGCATCGGCCCAGCGCTCGCGATCGCGCAATGCGATCACGAGATCGCCGAGCAGGCGCCGTTCGAGCCCGATATCGCGAGCGGGGAGGGCGCGCGCCTCGACAAGCAGTGCGCCCAGCTGGCCGATCGCTTCGTCGGTTGTTTTGAAGCGCGCGGCCGGATCCGTCGCGACCTGCGATCCCCAGCGCACGCGTTCGCCCGCGAGTCGTGCACGCACGCCGATGTCCACCTCGGGCGCGAGCACGCGCGCGGCCGCCTGCGGTGCGCCGAGTTCCATCAGCACGTCGGCGAGGGCGCGACGCGCATCGCGGTCGCCGGGTCGTTCCTGCGATGCGAGCGAGAACTCGCGCAGCGCGCCGAAACGATCGCCCGCCTGGAGGAGCGCGCGTCCATGCTGCATGCGCGTATCGAACGAACGCGCGGTGCCGGTTTCGCCCGCAGCCGGAAGCGCGGTCGGGCTCATGACCGCCAGCAGCAACGACAACGCCAGTCGAACTGCAGCGCTCATGACCGGGACCAGCCGCGGTTCCGTCGTCCAGAAGCACCTTTCGCCGTTACGCACGCGTGAATTCGCGCACGATCAGTCGTGATTGATCGCGGATCCGGCCCGTTGTAATGCCGCAGGGTGCGCGCGACTGGCTACTGGCGCGCCAGGTACATGCGCATCTTCGACTCCATGTCCTCCACCGCCTCGCCGCTGACGTCCACCATCGCTTTCTTTACCTCGCCGGTGAAGGCGAACGGCGCGGCATAGTCCTCCATGACGGGCGCGCCGGTGTCGGCGCCCAGCGCGACACCGGCGGCCAGCCCCAGTTGCAACGGGATGGTCACCGGCAGATCGCCGCTGCCGATCTTCTTTCCGTCGACGAACAGCGCGATCTTGGCCGGAACGCCTTTTCCCTTCGCGATGTCGGGCTTGCCCGTGGGGGTGAACTCGAAGCTGAAAATGTGCTGGCCCTCGGGAATGGCTTCGTCGGACTGCACCTTGAAGCGTTTGTCGGCCACGTAGTTGTAGCCGTAGGTGAGCTTGCCGTCCTGCACGTAGAACGAGAAACCGCCGTCATTGCCGCCCATGCAGAACAGCACGCCTTCCGCGCCACCCGGCGGCACCTGCGCGTGCACCGACACCGAATGCGGGACGTTGATCAGCCTCGGCGCCGCGTTGCCCGGCACCACCTGCGTGCCGGGGTAGTAGACGTATTTCTTGCGGCCCACCGCGATCTGCGGGCGCTCCACGCCGAAGCGCAGCGTGCCGCGGCTGTCGATCGGCAGCACGTTGTACTTGCCGGCTTCGGCGTACCACATGCCGATCATCGCGATGAGGCGGTCGCGCTCGCGTTCGGCGAGATTGTGCGTCTCGGCGAAATCCTCGTTGAGGTTGTAGAGCTCCCAGCCCTTCGCATCGAGCTGGATCAGCATGTCGTAATCGATCGGGTCACCGAAGACGCGACCGGACTCCGCGAACGAGGTGCCCGGCCACGGACAGACCGCACGCCAGCCATCGTGGTAGAGCGAGCGGTGGCCGAACATCTCGAAGTACTGCGTGACGTGCAGCGCCGGCGCCTTGGCGTCGTCGAAGGAGGACTTCAGGCTGAAGCCCTGCAACGGCGCCTGCGTGACGCCGCGGATGTGCGTGGGCGGTTCGATGCCAAGGCAGTCGAGCACCGTGGGCACCATGTCGATGGCATGGCAGTACTGCGTGCGGATCTCACCCTTGGCCTTGATGCCCTTGGGCCAGCAGACGATGAACGGATCGGCGGTGCCGCCGCGATAGGTCTCGCGCTTCCAGCGGCGGAACGGCGTGTTGCCGGCGTGCGTCCAGCCCCACGGGTAATGGTTGAAGTATTTCGGGCCGCCGATGTCGTCGATCGCCGCGAGGTTCTGCTGCAGGTCGTCGGGCACGTTGTTGAAGAACTTGCCTTCGTTCACCGAACCGTTCGGCCCGCCTTCGGCGCTGGCGCCGTTGTCGGAGATCAGCATGATCAGCGTGTTGTCGTATTCGCCGATCTCCTTGAGGAACGCGATCAACTCGCCGATGTAATGATCGGTGTGTTCCAGGAAACCGGCGAAGACTTCCATCATCCGCGCGTAAAGGCGACGTTCGTCGGCGGGGAGCGTGCCCCAGTCCTGCACGTCGGGGTCGTGGCGCGACAGCTCGGTGTTCGCCGGAATGATGCCCAGCGCCTTCTGACGTTCGAACACCTTCCTGCGATACGCGTCCCAGCCCTCGTCGAACTGGCCCTTGTAGCGATCGGCCCATTCCTTCGGCACGTGGTGCGGCGCGTGCATCGCGCCGGTGCAGAAATACATGAAGAACGGCTTGTCCGGCGCGACCTGCTTGGCATCGGCGATCATCGCCTTGGCGCGCGCGACGAGGTCCGGCGTCAGGTGGTAGCCCTGTTCGGGCGTGGTTTCCGGTTCGACCTGGTGGTTGTCGCTGACCAGTTCCGGGTAGTACTGGTGCGTGTCGCCGCCGAGGAATCCGTAATAGCGCTCGAATCCGCGCCCCAGTGGCCAGCGGTCGTACGGTCCCGCGGCGGACGTCGCCTCGGCCGGCGTGAGGTGCCATTTGCCGAGCGCGTAGGTGTTGTAGCCGTTCTGCAGCAGGATCTCCGGCAGCATACCGTTTTCGAACGGGATGTAGCCGTTGCTGCCGGGATAGCCCATCGAGCCTTCGGTGATGCACGCCATTCCGTTGGAATGGTGGTTGCGCCCGGTGATCATGCATGAGCGCGATGGCGAACACAGCGCCGTGGTGTGCATGTTGTTGTAGAGCAGACCGTCGGCGGCCAGCGCGTCAAGATGCGGCGTGCGGATCGGACTTCCATAACATCCAAGTTGCCCGTAACCCGTGTCGTCCAGCACGATGAAAAGCACGTTCGGTGCGCCGTCGCGCGCGCGATTGGGCGAGGGCCACGCGGGCTGGGAGACATCGAAGGTCCGGCCGATCACACCGGAGAACGCCTGGCCTGGCTTGTATTCCTTGAGCGCCACGGAACACCTCCTTCAGAAGAAGACGTGCACGATGATTCGGCTCTGTCGGCGGCAGGTCCGTCGCCGCGAAATGCCGTCGATACTGGCACCGCAATCGTAAAGTCGGAGTGAGGCGGGCTGTTCAGCGCATGCGTGGTCTCGACGATGTCCGCCGCCAGCCTGAGCGTGAGCGCCGCCAGCAGTCATCGCGCACACCAGATCCACACCGTGCGGATCGGCACATTCGTGCAGGATCTCCCGCGTGTGCTCCACGTATCGTCCTCCTTCCGACGGAACCGCGATGCGCGGCTCAGGTCCGCTTCACGGCCGGGGGCTGCCAACTGCCGCCGGTGATGCCTTCCTTGCCCCAGTACGCGCGGATGTAGAGCGAGAAGTTGCCATCAGGCGCGGGGAGCCAGTTCTGCTTCTTGTCGTCGCCCGGCGACTTCGCGCCGACGTACAAGGTCAGCGACCCATCGTCGTTGCGCTTGAGGTTCTTGTTCTTGGTGCCGAGCGAATACCGGTTGAGCTCGTTGGGATGGAACAGGTGCCGGTCGTTGTACAGCGTCAGCGACCAGAATCCGTTCACCGGTGGCTCCTGGCCGGCAGGGAAGGTCACGCTATAGCTGGACGCGCCGCTCAACTGCTTTCCTTCGCCGTCGACGTCGGTGTAGAAGTACTGCGTTTCGGTCGGACGGTTGTCGAACATGTTCGACTTCGACGTGCCGGCGCGATTGAAGTAATCCAGCCCCGTCTGCGCGTTGCTGACCGAGCGGTTCCAGTTGTTCCCGGCCGCCTTGCCGTTGTGCTTCCACTGGAAGAACGGCTTGATGATCGTCTCTTCCGACTCCTGGGCAATCTTCACCAGCTGCTGCTTGATCGCCGGATCCTTGTCCGCCGCGGCCATCAATGCGCGGAACTGGGCGTACATCGCTTCCTCGCCCGGTAGCGGCGGCACGATCTGCAGCACGGCGCCGAACTGGTCCTTGTCGAAGAACTTGTCCGGGATCACCCACTTCGTCTCGCCATCGGACTTGGGGCCGGGCTTGGGAATGTTCGGAGCGGTCGCCCAGTCGATCGTCTTCATCTTGCCGTCGAACTGCGAGAGCGGATACGCCACGACCTGGTTGATCAGCGGCTGGATCGCCTTGCGGTCCTCGTCGGTATCGTCCAGGAAGACGCGCGGGATCGCATTGGCGAGTTCCGTCGTACTGCGCGCGACACCCGCTATGCCGGCAGGCACATCGCCTTTCCAGTTCGGGCCCGCAAGCAGATAGAACCCCGACTTGCTGCCGTACGGCTTGCCGATCTCGCCGAACTGGTTCGTGCGCGCGTCGTAGAGCGCGTACACCCAGAACCGATCGCCGAAATCCGGAACCTGGATGACCACGGGTTCCTCGTCGAGTGAGAAGAAGCCGAGGCCATATACCACGTCCTGGTTCGGACAGGTCACGAAGGTTTCGGCCGGGTCGATGTAGTTGTGCAGCATGCCGATCTGGCCGCGCGGCGCGGCGGGCAATACGCCGTCGAGCAGGCCCGGATGCGGTGCCTGTGTGATCGCCGCGCGGCGGTTGACCATGTTCACCATCGGCCAGCCCCACACATACGCCATCTGTGCGATCGCGCGGATGTAGCCTTCGTGGAGAACGGCATCCGGGTCCGGCTGGGTGAGTTTGGCTTCAGTCGGCGGTCTGGTGCTGGTCATGGGCGCGGCTTCCTTCGTGGCAGGGGCGGCAGTGGTTGCCGTGGGTTCGGGCGCTTGCTGGCTGCAGGCGGCGAGTGCAATCAAAAGCGTGCTGAAGACGACTCGTTTCATGGTCGTGTCCTGTCTGTCGTCGCGGGCTTTCACCTTGGGCGGTGATGCGCTGCTCCTGGATTTGCGTAACGTGGACTCGTGTATGGGGAAGGCAAACGTCGCGTGTTACGTCCACCCCTGATTTGTGCAGTCGACGACGCGGCGCGCGAGCGTGCAGCTCGGGAACTCGCCGAACAGCGCGTGATACTCGTGTGCGACACGACCGGCATCGCTCAGCCGGAGCGTGCAGCAGATCTCGCCCACGGTGCGCAGCAGCGGGTCGGCCATCAGCAACGCGGTTCGCAATTGATGCAGTCGGCGCAGTCGCAGATAGCGGCTTGGCGTCATGCCGAAGACGTCGTCGAACATCGTCCGCAACGTGCGCGGGCTGACGCCCGCCGCCGCGTAAACGTCGGTTAGGTCTGTCGGCGCGTATTCGTTGTGTTCGATGCACACGAGCACGCGTACCAGCGCGGCTTCACGCGATAGCCGTGGCCGCCCGCCTCGTTGACGAGGGTCGATCAGTGGATGTTGCGAAGCACGCATCCGGCCACCTGTTCAGTGTCATGCATCCAATGGCGTGTTCACGTCGCGGGCGCCGCTCCTTCACGGCCGCGTGACTATGCGCGCATGCATCCTTCATCCGCTACGTAAAGCTGGCAATAAAGACGCTCCCATCCGCGTGCCCTGGAGGCGCTCCATGGCGGGTCTGGTGTGCCGGGAATTCGACGAGTTCGCCGATGCGTTGCGCGGCGTGGATGGCCGTTACCTGCTGACGGCCCGCGCGACGCACGCGTGGAAGCTGCAGGTCGTGGATCTGGGCGACACCTCGCTGATGTGGGGGCAGGATGGCGCGGCCAACGTGTTCCACGCGGCGTGCCTGCCGAACGTGTATTCGCTCTTCCTCCCGCTCGTGCCGGGTGATGGCGTGATGGTCAACGGCTCGCTCATTAACGAGCAATGCGCCGCATGGCTTGCGCCCGGTGCGGAGTTCCACATGCGCGCACGCAGCGCGCAGCAGTGGCTTGCGGTGACGACAGAAGCGGGCGATGTGCTTGCGCTTGCCGAGGGGCAGGGCAGTGCGCTGCCGACGCATACGCACGTCGGCCGCGCTTCGCCGTATGCGATCGCGCGTCTGATCGGCTTGTCGTTCCGCATACTCGCGGCCGACAGGGACGCAGGCGGAATCGTGGAGACGGACAAAGAAGCGTTAAGGGCCCGCTTGGTCGCCGCGAGTGTTGAAGTCGCCCGCTCACTGGACGACGGATCGCATGGGCCGCGTGGCCGACCGGCGTTGCCGCGCGGGGCGATCATCGGGCGCGCACTGCGCGTGATCGATGCGCAACTGGATCAGATCATCCGCTTGAGCGATCTGTGCGAGGCGACGGGCGTCAGCGTGCGCACGCTGAACTCCGTGTTCCACGACCATCTGGAGGTGAGTCCGCACCAGTACATCATGATGCGGCGCCTGCATTGCGTACACGCGGCGATCCGTAGCGCCTCGCCCGACGACACGGTGTCGGATATCTGCAGCCGCTTCGGTATCTGGGATTTCGGGCGTTTCGCGCGCACCTATCGCTCGCGCTTCGGTGTTGCGCCGTCGCGCATGCTGGCCCGTATCCAGCGCGGGGGCGATGTCACCCGTCGCGTCAGGCACGGCGCCGGATGATGCATCGGCCCGGAGTTATTTCCTTTTTTACGTAGCGCGACCGGACGTTTGGACGCACCGTAGCGCGTGTTGAAACCATCGGCGCGCACCGGGTCCGCGTGTCGCGGATCCATCGCGAACATCCGCGCCATCCAGGAAGGGGACGCCACGCATGACCCCGAACATCGTTCCGCCCATCGCGCATGCGACAGTCTATTCGCTCGGCGCGGCCGAAGTGTTCACGCTCTTCTTCATCATGCTCGGCCCGATCAAAGTGATTGGGCCGTTCTTTGTCGCGACGCGCGGCATGGGATCGGGCGCGGCCCGCTCGCTGGCGTTGCGAGTGGCGATGATCAGCGCCGTCAGCATCGTGCTGGGCGCGTGGCTGGGCGTCGCGTTGATGACCAAGTGGCGCATCAGCGTGCCGGTGATGCAGATTGCCGCCGGCGTGGTGTTCCTGCTGGCGGCGCTCGCGGCGCTGTCCATGCAGTATCGCGCGCCGCAGCCCGCGGCCTCCGAACCTGCCGGCGCGATGCACCTCGCGTTCCCGGTCACGGTGACGCCGTACGGCATCGCGGCGGTGATCCTGCTGTGCGCGTCGAGCCACGACGCCGCCCGCATGATCCTCGTCATGGGGCTCGCACTCGCGGTCATCGTGCTCGACCTGTTGGCGATGCTGGGCGCTAGCTGGTTCATGCGTCATGTCGGCGCGGTGCCCTTGCAGATCCTGGGCGTGGTGCTCGGCGTGCTGCAGGTGGCACTAGCGATCACGATCCTGATCAGCGGCTTGCAGAAGATCGAACCGCCGCACGGCAGCGCCGGAGCGCCTGCGGCGCAGACTGTGCCCATCCCATCCCGCTAGCCGCGTCCGCGATCCGGAGATCACGCATGGGCTTGTCTTCGTCGTCTTTCCCGTACCTGCCGTTGTGGCTGTTCGGGGTGCTCTTCCTCGCGGCGCTGATCGTGGCGCGCGAGATCGGCAAATTCATCCGCGACCGCATCCCGCGCGGTGACGATGCGAAGGACGATACCTTCGCGATGACCTCGGTGCTCGGGCTGCTCGCGCTCCTGATCGGTTTCACCTTCTCCATCGCTCTGTCGCGTTACGACGCGCGGCGCGAGCTCGTCGTCAACGAGGCCAATGCGATCGGCACCACGTGGTTGCGGGCGGACCTGATGGAGGCAGCGGACCGCGACCGCATGCGCGACGTGTTGCGTCGCTACGTCGACGCCCGCATCGCGTTCGGCAATGCGCGTTCGGCCGACGAGGAAGTAGCGAACTACCAGCAGACGGAGGCGCTGCAGTCGGAGCTGTGGTCGACGATGCTCGCCGGCATCGCTTCGTTCCGCGACACCGAGCGCGCATCGCTGATCGTGAGCACCACGAACGATGCCATCGACGTGGCCGCGACGCGCTTCACGGCGCGCCAGTCGCACATCCCGCCGCGCATCCTGCGGATGCTGGGGATGTTCGCGCTGCTGGCCGCGGGCATGGTCGGCTTCGAACGCGGTGAACAGCGGCGCGCGACCACCATCCTGTTCGTGCTGCTCACGCTCGCCGTTACGCTTGTGATCGATCTGGATCGGCCCTCGACGGGAATGACCAACGTGTCGCAGGAACCGATGCTCCATCTGCGCGCGTCGATGGCGCCTGCATCACCGGCGATAGTCGCGCCGACGAATCCGACGAGCGATTGAAACGAGGGGAGGGCACATATCCGGTTCCAAACGACAACTAAACGAAGCGGACACAACGGTCACCGGTCACACATCACGCTGCAAAAATGGGCCATTCTCGCCGCACGCCTCGTCTTCACAATCCATCTACGTGTTCAGACGCAGGCTGAGGCCGGTCATGGCTCCAGCACAGGCCGCGATATTTCCGAGTCCAGACGAAGGAGGATTGGAATGTTTCTGACCAAGCAAAACCTGGCAGTGGCGCGTACGCTCGGCGTGGCGATCGTCGCCACCGTCGCCCTTGGTGGCTGCGCCACCTATAAAGAAGAGTTCGCGACCATCAACTCGCGACTCGACAACCTTGACGCGAAGGTGCAGAGCGCCGCACAGAGCGCCGAATCCGCCAATCAGTCCGCCCAGCAGGCGAACTCGCGGTTGGATGCGATCGAGGGCCGCGTTCAGCAGCTCGAGGCGGCGCCGCGCCGCGTGCCGCGCGGTTAATCGCTCCGGCGCAGTTGTCAGGTAGGGTTTGAACCCGGGACCCGGTGGCCTTGACTGGCCACCGGTCTCTTATCTTTTCCAGAATTCGTTCGAAGGTACTGTCTTATCAACACCAGCATGCACCCTGCGATCCGCGCCGCCGCGCTGGCACTCGCGCTAGCGAGCGTTGGCGTGGCGCGCGCGGAAGAAGCGCCCGCGCAACCCGTCTCCGCGGTCGACCAGCTTCCGCCTGGCCAGGAAGTGTCCGACACGGTGACCGAGCTCGCGGGCTGGGTCGTCGCGTCCCGCGATAGCGAGGGCTATCCGTTCGCGATCATCGACAAGGCGGCAGCGCAGATCCTCGTGTTCGGTGGCGACGGTCGCCTGCGCGGCGCGGCGCCAGGCCTCTTCGGCTCGGCCATCGGCGATCACTCGGCGCCGGGCGTCGCCGGGCTCGCACTGCGCGAAATCCCGGGCCGCGATCGCACCACGCCCGCAGGTCGCTTCGTAGGCGGTTACGGCCCCTCGACCGACGCCGGGCGCGTGCTGTGGGTGGACTACGACTCCTCGGTTTCCATGCATCCCACTGCCACCGGTGTTCCCGCCGAAAGGCGCCCGGAACGCCTTGCATCGCCGACGCCGGACGACAACCGCGTCACGCACGGCTGCATCAACGTCACGCCCGAGTTCTACGAGCAGATCATCCGACCGACCTTCGAAGGCGGCGGCGTGTTCTACATCCTGCCGGACACGGCGTCGCTGGCCGACACCTTCCCGGAATTCGTGCAAAGCCGCGCCACGGCGCAGCGTGAAGGCGGACGACGCGGGCGCTCGGCGCAGCGTTGACGCTGGGTATTGTTTGTCGCCACGGGCGTAGAGGGGAGTGCGGGTGAATGCCCGCATCGATTACGCGTATAGACGGGCAGGGACCGTAGTAGTCCCTGAAGCGTCTTGGCTCGGTGGGAGCCGTGGCAACGTGCAACGCCGCACTGGCCCATTCTTCATTTTGCATATTGCATAGCGGCCCGAGCGGTTCAGGGGCAGGGCGGACGGATGTTAATGTCCGCTTTCGCACCGAAGCGGACGTTCGCCGCCGCAAATCTGAGGTCACGGAGCCATGATGCGGGAGCCCATGACAGAGCTCGAGCTTACCTGTGCCCTTGATCGCGCTGACGATCTGGTGCGGCGTTGCGCATCTGGCGAGATGCAGTTCGGTGATTTTGTCTCCCAGTACAACAACTTCTTCTGGGCGTACGCGCTGGATGGCCATGAGGCGAATCCAGCCGAGATAGCGCTGTTCGCAAAGCTTCGTCACCGCATCGCGCCGCATGAGGCCGTGGCGCAGTCGATCCTCGCGAAGCTATGTTCCGACAATGATGCGAGTAAGACGGCTTACCTGAGCGAAGGTCGATTTGGATCTCAAAAGGCCCTCGAACGGCTCAAGGAAATTGCGGCGAGCATTCCCGGGTTGAGCCGCGACGTCGTCAGTGATCCAACGTCCGTTTCTGGCCGTTAGCGGACATCAGGCCGAGGCCACCGCCGCAGCGTGGTAACGTCGGCTTCCGACCTATGCCCGGCAGACGGATGAACTCTCACTGTAGGTCAGTGCAAGGCAGACACATCGTCAAAGCGATGATCGCCGGATTGGCAATTACCCTTGCGACCTACTTGGCGGCTCTGGCTTGCGCCGCCGCTCAGTTGCATTCCGCCGTTGTAGTCCTGGCCTGGCCGACATTTGCGATCACGCGTCTCTTGCCGCCCGGTGAGCCGGTGACCTGTTGCTCTCCATCGAGTCCATGGCTGCTTTTCAGTACGGTTGGAGTTGCGTGGCTGATTTACTCGGTGGCCTCGTATTTCTGGTTCAACCGTCGCGGCAACGAGGGGTGACCCGGCCGTATTGAGTGCAGCTCCGTGTCTGCTTTTGGCTGATAGCGGACATTCGAGCGGAGCGGTGCCGTGGAGGCGGTGCCAATGTCCGCTTTCGACCAAAGCGGACCCGAGGGAGACTGGAACGGATGCCTTTCAATCGATCAAGCCGCGTCAGCAGTCGAGCGTTGGGCGCATTGCTGGCGGCTTACCTCGGGACAGCATGCTCACCGGCGCCTGATCGCCAGCCTCCGTCAGACGAGCAGGCGGTGGGCGACTACGTAGAGAACCCAGCGACGGGATTGCCGATGAATCCCTCGAAGCGTCGCCTGCCGAGCTCCATCAAGATCGTGTCGGACGACGCCGAGTACTTCGGTATTGAACTATCGACGCTGACTGAAGAACAGAGACGGATTGTCGAGTCTGCTTGGACGAACTACGAAGTGATTCTCGCCGGCGGGCACCCTGATTGCCCGCAAGCGCCATTCGCTCCCGCAGACGGGGGCACGCTCATCTATTTTTGCGATGGCTACGATGTAGCGCGCGTACACAGCATGTCTGGCACAGAGGGAGCATTCGGGTACGACTACGGTCCAACGCTAGATTTCCTTAATGGGCAGCGTGTGGAACGCCTCAGGTTCATGACGGACGACGAGATGACCAAGTTCGATCAAGCGTCTACAGGGGAACCGAAGAAGTAAGTTCCAGTGCGGCAAATACGTCCGCTTTTGGCCGACGCCGTGATCGTGTAGCGGACATCAGGCCGCTATTTGGGCTGGCGCTGTGCTCGGGCTCACGGCGGTCGTCCATCGACTGGCAGAAGATCGCGCCGCTGGTAATCCGCTGCGGCGATTCGTTGGGACAGGGATGACCGGCCGACCAGCACGGCGGGCGTTCCATGACTCAGATCGCAAAAGTCGGTTGGAAAGTGCTGACAGCTGCGGCGAGACCCCGCAGGGCTCTGATCGGTAACTTCGCATAATGCATATTATGTAAAATCGCCGTAGGGGCTGGCGTAGGTGGATGTGTCGCTCTTACCAATAACTGTCGTTTTGATCCTATATATCGCATCTGCTTGATCTAGCGGTACTTCTATTCGCCGCGACACGAACTAAGCGCAAGTACTCATGTTCAACGTAGCAGCTGTTGGCCCATGATCCGCGTGCTCACGAGCCCTGAGGACATTGTTACAGCGCTCAGATCGGTCCTTAGAAGTTGCCGCGGCGCTAAAATTGCCGTCCCGTACTGGAGCGCAGCCTCTATCCACATTCTAGGGCTGAGCGAGCGCCGCCTAGCTGGGATGTGCGTCATCTGCAATTCATCTTCCGAGATGTGTAGCCCAGATGCGATCAAACACCTCCAGCGCTTGGGAGCTCATGTTCGCTCCCTCGGGTCGTTGCACGCGAAGGTCTATGCCGGTCGCCAAGGCGCTGTGGTGGGATCTGCAAACGCATCGTCACATGCTCTGCGCGCCTCGGGCTGGAACGAGCTCTGTGTGCTGACGAATGAACCGGGCGCGCTTAAGGCAATTGACACGTGGTTTGAACAACTTTGGAGGGCAGCTACCGATTTGTAGTCGCGCTGCTCCATTGCACCTCGGTAGCCCCCCGAGGCCCAGCAAAGCTGCCCACTACGGGACGCTGCCTAAGAGTCGTCGCCCGAGGCGCCCTGAACGCAGCCCCCCGGTTGCTCGCTTTGCTGCTGCGTTGTGTCCGATCACGCGAACGAGCCCACGCACACAAAGCTAATTCTGTTCTCGCAGTGGAAGGACTACTGCTGCGTCGGTCACGATTGCTGCGTCAGCGTGGTCCTCGCCATCCTATCTGCCCCATATCTTGGGGCTTGTCACTCTACGCTCGCTCACGATCGTTGCCCGAACTAGTCTTCTTGGAATCAAATGTATATGCGCCTAGCTATCGAGTCGTGGCTGTGATTCCACATTCCCGCTCGGGACAATTTGCGTCGAAATCAGCCCGATGAGGGTGTGATTTTCCCGCTCGGGAACGGCGCACATCGAGGTGCATCGCCGCATAGGAGGGTCCATGGTCATACGTGAAGCGGCCGACTTGGCAAATGCAGTACGGGCCGCCCGGCGACGGCATAAACTACGGCAAGCGGATCTGGCTGGTTTATCAGGTACCGGTTTGCGCTTCATCAGCGAGCTCGAGAGGGGTAAGAGCACCGTCGCGCTCAATAAGGTCATCGATGTACTTAATGTGTTGGGCCTGTGCATTCACGTGACGTCATCTCAAGAACTAGCCGAATCGCGAGGAGGCCTGGAATGACGGAAGATAGGACGCCAGCTAGCATTGTGACGACCGAAGCAGGTCGCACTGCGCTCCGCGTCTTCTTCCGGATCGCGATGGCGTGGGATCTTGCGGAATCGGACCAAAGCAAATTGCTTGGCGTTGGCAAGGTTCAGGTCGCGGCTTGGAGGGCTGGCGAGGTCTGCTCACCTCTCCCCAAGCATGTCGCTCTGCGTCTCTCGTACATCTTCGGAATCTACGCAGCGCTTCACACCTTGTTGCCAATCGCTGATCGCGCCGACGCATGGATCAAGAAGCCGAACTCATCCCCGTTGTTCGATGGAGGATCGGCTTTGCAGCGCATGCTAAGTGGCGAAATCGACGACCTTCGCTTGGTTCGCGCTTACCTGGACGCTCAAGTTCACTCATGACGAAACGCGACGCTCCAGTGATCTTGTTCCTGGACTTCGATGGAACACTGCACCCACTCTGGACCTATGAAGCCGGTCAGCGGACAAATGTAACGCGCGCGTATGAAGGCCCATGGCTATCGGAGGCCGCCACTCTTGCCAGCCTATTGGTCCCGCACTCCGCCAACCTCGAAGTTGTCATCTCTAGCCTGTGGGCGAGACGGCTCGCGCTGGAGGAACTGCGCGCCCTGCTGCCCTCCGACCTCCGAGGGTTGGTGCGGGATGCGATTTGGACGCCAGATGACAAGTCGCCGCCCCCTGTTGGCAAGTTCGCGCCAATCCAAGCCTGGCTCCAGCGGGCCGGGTGCCAGCAGGAATGGATAGCGCTGGACGACGACAACCGAAACTGGCCCGAAGACCAGTCGCATAGACTGGTCTGGGCAAAAGGAACATTGGCTAGCAGCGATGTGCAGCACGCCCTAACACGCCGTCTAGCCCAAGTTCTGCATGGCAGAGTTGCACGCGCATTCGATTCATACTATCCTATATAAATCAAATAGTTAGTTCGCATAACACATCTTATGTCTTAAGATGAGGCGCGGTCACTGCGGAGGTCAGATGCCCTCCTACCTTCTTCTGGACACGGAATGGGCTGACCCAGCGGGCGTCGAGCTCGTCAGCATTGCGCTGATTAGCGAGCACGGCCGACGCCGTTTCTTGCCGAGTGCGCACAGCTGCCAGAGGCTCCGACGCCTTTCGTAGCAGATGTGGTCTACCCGCTATTGGAACGCGGATCGGCATCGATGGACGGAAGTACTCTTCGCGAAGCGCTGTGGACATTTCTCACATCAAACGCCCCGGCTTACGTGCTGGCCGACTATCCGAACGATGTGCGTCTGCTGCGCTCAGCAGTCGCCGGCGGCACAACCGAAGGGCAGCTGCGATCAGGCATATCCACGACAGCTATGGATAAGGAAGGCAGGACGGCTGAGTGGGTCGAAGCTTGGTTTCGATCACGACCCATTCTGGCCGCGCGCCGCCATCACGCAATGATCGACGCACAAGCGTTGCGAATGGCCTAGCGAGTAGTCACAGGTCGGATAACTACCGACGAATGGAATGATGCCGATCGTAACTAGGCCCCTACTCTTCTCTCCGCGCTGCACTCGGAAGTTCTACGAGACGGTACCTCTCAAACTCAGCCGAGGATGGAAGTAGCCCTTGCCCGCCAAGGCAAGGTACCTTGGCGCCGGCTCGTGCTTGCCGTTGCAACTTGCAACGGCGTTCCCGCAAAGCGCCCGGGCTCTGGCGCGTCGCCTCACACCCAGGTCGTGCACGTTGAATGATCTCGAGCGGAGCAAACTATGGAAGTAGAACTTGTCCGCCTGAGCAAGGTGATCTCTCGGGCATTGCGCCATCGCCCCGAAGCGATCGGTATCACCTTGGATCGAAACGGCTGGTGCGACGTACATGCGCTGATCGACGCGCTAATCAAGCATGGCACCCCTATCACGCGCGAGCAGTTGGACGTGATAGTTCGAGGCAATGACAAGGCGCGCTTTGCGCTGTCGGAAGACGGCGCGCGCATTCGAGCGCAGCAAGGACATTCGGTCGAGGTGGACCTCCAGCTGCGGCCGAAGATCCCTCCGCCGGTGCTGTATCACGGCACTGTGGCCGAGCACCTCGAATCGATCCGAAAGGCTGGCCTTCTTCCCATGAAGCGCCATCACGTGCATCTGTCGCGAGACTCTAAGACCGCCGCGGACGTGGGGGCGCGCCGCGGAAAACCCGTGATCCTCTTGGTTGATGCTTACCGCATGCATCGCGACGGACATCGCTTCTTCTTGTCGGGAAACGGTGTGTGGCTGGTCGAGAAAGTACCGCCGCAGTACCTCACGAGTTAGGGCGCGCAGGTCCTCTGCCCTACTCCGCTCCACTGCATCATCACAATCCACGCCGCTTTTCTTGTCGACTTGGCGAAGGGTTCGACCGTCGGGAAGTACTCGTTCGTATGCACCGCTACGGATACCGCTTCTTCCTGTCTGGTAACGATGTGTGGCTCCTCGAGCGAGTGGTCACCCCAGTACCTCTTGGGCGAGGAAACGCTATCCCTGATGTTCACAGGCTCTCCATGGTGGCCGCTTCATTCCGGTCTTGGGCAAGCGTGCCGATGTACTGGCTCGCAGAAGCTTGCGCAGCCCTGGGCTCGCGGTTCACCTGATGTCCGCACGATACGCGAATAGCTTGGGGCCTGCTGAGGCAGCCCACCTCACGCCCAGTTGCTCGACCTTAACATTCAACTTTCCCGCTTAACGCCAAGCATGTTAAGCGGAGCTCGCAACGTTATGGACAATTGCTGGCCGCTATCGGCAGGAGCGGACATTCGCATCAAGGGTCCCCGACGCAGAGCCTGCCAGAGGGCGCAGTAACTCAGGCTGCCGATACGCACGTGTTTGTGAGCTCCGACCGGCACGGGGACCACATTCAGGCCACGCGACGACGGACGAAGGGGACTCAAGGCAAGGGCAGTCTTGCGAGATAGCGCTGTTTACACCCACAAGCGCTTACCGCAGGAGTGCTCTCTGACATCGCGTTGGCGCTCCCCGACCCGTCTGCGTGTGCGGATCGGCACGGCACTCGTCTGCAATACTGCGTAGCCAGCCGGGGCCCAAAGGCCCCGGCTATTACTAATACCTTCTGGGCTCCCAACTAGCGCCTTCTGGGGTACCCCACAATCCGGCCAGCATTTGAAGGATTCGCTCGTAAACTTCAAAAGCTACCCGCGCTTTTGAAGTTTACGAGCGCTCGTGAATTGCCGCAGGGTGCCGCTCGGCGGAAGAGCCAGCGCCTTCACTTGGGGCGCGCGGGTAGGCGGCGTCCCGTAGTTGGCGATCCTTTCGGCGTTCGAATGTCTCGCCGCTGCGCCGATGAAGTTTGAGCTTTGAGACGCCCAGCTTGTTCGGCGATGGTGCGTTCGGCTTTTTGCAGTGATTGCTGCAAGGCCTGCTCTCGACGATGCGCAGTCTTTCCTGCGACTAGGCCCTCGGCTTTGACGATCTTAAGTTCCTGTCGGGCGCGATCGATCTCCCGCGCCGCGCGGTCCTCTAGCGCCCGAATGTGGGCGCCCCACTCCTCCCGTTCGCCCCTGGCGTTCATCTGTTGGGCGGTCAGTTCTTGGCGCAGCAAGGTGAGCTCGCCCTCAAGGCGGCCCCCTCTCTCCTGCAGGCTGCTGCGCTGCTCGCGCAATTCGGTCAACTGTTGAGCCTGTTGCTCGAGCAGTTGCTGCAGGTCCAGCAGACGTTGCGCCCCCTGCTCTGCCGCGATGCGGGCATCGGCCATGGCTGCTTGCGCCTGCGTTACCTCATCGCCTTGCTGCGCAGCCTGATCAATCAACTTTTGGGTCAACGTCGCCAATGCGGCGCGTTCGGAGGCGACTTCCCGCTCGGTCGCAGCGCGACCACTTGCCACGGCGTACTGCCAGACCTGGGCAAATGCTGATGCCACATCCTCCGGCAAATCTGGCAGCGCCGAATTTCCGACCAGGCGTCCGCCCAACGTTCCCCACCACGTATCCAGCCAACGAATAACCGTGTTCGGTGATCCTGTGCCCAAGTGCGCACGGATGCGTTCCACGGTGGGACGCTCGCCCGCGGCCACCAAAGCATCAGCGGCGCAGTGGACGTCGGATTCGCTGATGCCCTTGGCCATGCGACCTCCTACAGTGAAAGCGGTGCGGTGAGGCGCGTACTCGCGATAAGGGATAATTATCGCTAGTACGCGCCCTCTTTCATAATTTATATTACATATTATGAATCGAAATAGCGCATTGCCCGCCATGATGGCGACGGCTGCGAACCTGGTGCTGCCCGAGCAACTAGCCCAACAGGCCGCCGACGCGGTGCGCGAACTGCTTGCCGAAGCCGCTGCCGCCAACACGACCCGCAGCTATGCCACCGCCCTGCGCTACTGGGCCGGTTGGCACCAGGCCCGCTATGGAGTCCAACTGGCCTTGCCTGCCAGCGAGGCCGTGGTGATCCAGTTCCTGGTCGACCACATCCAGCGCAAGAGCAAGGCCGGGCTGGTCAGCGAGCTGCCGCCGGCGATCGACCAAGCTCTGGTGGCTGCCGGCCTCAAAGGCAAGGTCGGACCGCTGAAGCTGTCGACCGTGGTCCAGCGGGTGGCCGTTCTATCGACGGCACACAAACTCAAACGTCTGATTAACCCGTGTGAGCTGCCGAGCGTGCGCACCCTGCTAAGCCGGGCACGGCGCGCGGCTGTCAAGCGCGGCGAGCGGCCGACCAAGAAGACCGCGATCACCCGCGCCGAGTTGGAGGCGATGCTGACCACCTGCGACGACAGCCTGGAAGGCCTGCGCGACCGTGCCCTGCTCTGCTTCGGCTTCGCCAGTGGTGGGCGCCGGCGCAGCGAGATCGCCGCGGCCGATATGCGCGACCTGCGCCAAGTCGGCGAGGACGGCTACATCTACCGGCTGGAGTATTCCAAGACCCAGCAGGCTGGGGTGACCGTAGATTCGACGCCGGACAAGCCGATCCTAGGGCGCAGTGCTGATGCACTGAGCGCTTGGCTGGAAGCGGCGGGAATCCGTCACGGGGCAATCTTTCGGCGAATCTGGAAGGGGCGGGTCGGACCTGCCCTGCTCCCCGGCTCTGTGGCTACCATCGTGAAGCGCCGCGCCCGTTTGGCGGGCTTGGAGGGGAACTTTGGGGCGCACAGCCTGCGGTCCGGGTTCGTGACCGAGGCGGGCAAGCAAGGGGTTCCACTCCCAGCGGTGATGGCTATGACCGAGCACCGGTCGGTGGCGAGCGTGATTGGCTACTTTCAAGCTGGGGCAGCCGAGGACAACCCGGCTGCACGGCTATTGAAGTAGAGACTGCTGGCAGCATTTGTTGGAATGCCTTATCCGTGTTTTAGCTATAACCATCTTGCATGCAGAGGAATCGCATAGGCGCAATGCGTGCGGCCTGACGGCGTCGGAAACGTTAGGTTGGTGCTTCTGACGCAATCGAAAAGTAGACAACGAAGGATCTGTTGGGTATGCCGCAATCTCCAGAACTTGCCGGCGGTGAAGGGTTCACGTACGAGGGCGACGCGGCTGCGTACTACTTGGCGGCGTTGCTGGCCGAAGCGTACGCCCCTGGCGTCGATGACCGCATCGTAGTGCGCCTCTCCGTCCAACAGCGCGATTTCGGCGAACCGCTGGATGATGTGATCGTGGACTTTGCCGATGCGACTGGGCGGATCGCCCGCCTCAGCCTGCAGGTCAAGCGCGCTTTGACCATCAGCGCGGCCGCCACCAATGCGGACTTTCGCGACATTGTTCGCGACGCCTGGGCGACGCTGCACAAGCCCGACTTCCGCGCCGACATCGATCGTTATGGCGCCGCCGTCGGCGAAGCCGCCCTCGTGCCGAGCCGCGCTTTGAAGACCATCTGCGACTGGGCGCGCGACAGCCTGACGGCCGACCACTTCGACGCGCGCTTTGCGCCGGAGGGAAGCGCGAGCGAGGACCATCGGAAGGTCAGGACCACCATCGAGCAGTTGCTTGCTGCGGCGAAAACAACCGCCTGCACCCGCGAGGAGCTGCATCGGTTCTTGGCCCACTTTGTCCTGGTCCAGTTCGACTTCTTGCGTGAGGGTTCGGTGGATCCGCCGCACGCCATCAACCTCATCCGCAGCTGCTTGGCATCCGAGTCGGCCGGAGACGCGCCGATGGTGTGGTCGCGCTTGGTCGAACTGGCCCGTGCCGCGGCCGGGACCTCCGGCCAGTTCGATCGCGCGCGTCTGGTCCGCGAGCTCGCGCCGCTGACTCGGCTGCGCGCCGCGCCCTCCCTGCAAGCTGACCTCGGCCGCCTCACCGAGTTGGCCCACAGTCAGGCGAACCTGATCGTCGACGACATCGGCGGCGCCTGGATCGATCGGAGCCACTACCTGCAAGCACTGGACGCGAAGTTCGTCGACGCCCGCTTCGTGCAGGTGCGCGGCTTGCCAGGCAGCGGCAAATCGGCGGTGGTGAAACAGGCAGTACGGCGGGCGCTCGCGCAGGGGCCGGTGCTCTTCCTCAAGGCCGAACAGGTCGACGCCGTCAGCTGGAACGGCTATGCGATCTCGCAGGGGCTGTCAGCGACGAGTTTGGAAACGCTGCTGGTGGAGATCGCCGCGGTGGGCACGCCGACGCTGTTCATTGACGCGATCGACCGGGTCGCCACTGCGCAGCAACCGGTGTTCCTGCAGGTTATCCAGACCATCGCAACATCGCCGGAACTGGCGCATTGGCGCATCGTCGCCTCCTTGCGTGACACCGGCATCGAGGTGCTGCGCAATTGGCTCGGCGAGGCCTTGGCCACTCTCTCGGTCGAAACGCTCACTGTCGGCGCGCTTAGCGAGGAGGAGGCCGATGCGCTCGCCGAGGCCAAGCCGCACTTACGGCCGCTGCTGTTCGGGGCGGAAGCCGTGCGTGAGATCGTCCGTCGACCCTTCTTTGCCAAGGTGCTCGACCAGAGCTTCGTCGCTGCACCCGACGGGCCCGAGTTTGCCCCACGGGCGGAGGTCGACCTGATCGAGCACTGGTGGACGCGCGGCGGATACAACGCGGCCGGGCAAAACGCGCTTGCGCGCCAGCGCGCCTTGCTCGGCCTGGCGCGCGCGCGCGCCAAGGAGCTCAGTCGGCCGATCCGGCTGGGTGACCTCCCGTCGGCAGACTGCGTCGAGGAGCTCCGAGCCGACGGCATCCTTCAACATGCGCGGCACGGCATCAGTGTCCAGTTTGCCCATGACATCTTCTTCGAATGGGCGTTCTTCCACGTACTGGCGGACCTGGGGCCGGACTGGATCGACGCGATCCGCGCAGCCGGTGAACCGCCCGCGGTTGCGCGTGTCGTCGAGCTCGCCTCGCAATGGGAGTACAGCCACGGCGACGCCTGGGCCGCTTACCTGGCGCAGACGCGAGCCTCCGATCTGCGGGCCCAGTGGACCCGGGCCTGGTTACTGGCGCCATTGGGCACGGCCGCCTTCGAAGCGGACCCGGCTCCCTACTGGGCGGTGGTTGCTCAGGACGACTTCGCTTTGCTGCGCAAGGCGCTCGTCTGGTTCCAGGCCGAGAAGACGACGCCGAATCCCGCCGTGCTCGCCGGCACGCTTCCGGACGAGCGGCGCCAGCGCGTCGCCGATTTGCTGGGCTGGCCCTCCGATCTCGCGTCAGCGCGCCGCCTGCTCGTGTTTCTGTTGGTGCGGATACCGGCGATTCCGCAAACGCTGTACCCGGCCGTGCTCGCCGTATTCGAGCTCTGGCAAAACGCTTTCGAGGGCTACCCGAACGCGATCTCGCGCCGGCTGCTCGGACAGTGCGATCAATGGCTCGGGGCCTTGGACGCGATCAGCAACGCCCGCGGCCCCGACGAGAACTCGGCCTTCTGGCAGAAGGTGCAAGACCTTGGTGCGTTCCGAACGTCGCTGATCCAGCTCATCCTGCGCTCGTCGCTCGCCGAGCCGAGCATCGCCGACGCCCTCCTGCTACGTGCGGTTGCCTCGCACCGCATTCGTCGCGACGCATTCGAAGGCATCGTCGCGTTCTCACCGCGCTTGGCCCAATCGCTTCCACAACGATTGGTCGAACTGGCATTGGCGTACCTGCGCGAAGAGCTACCGGAAGACCGCGTTGCACGCGAACAGGCAGAGCAGGAGCGCACGATCGCGGCGCGACAGGCCCTCTTGAACGACCCGGCGAGAACGCTGAGCCGCGTCGAAAGCGCGAGGTGGTCCGCGGTCCACTTCCGCAGTGTCGGTGAGTTCAGTTCCTCGGACTGGGAGCAGTTGGCGATCCACGACGATCATCGCAGTTTCTGGCCGCCGTCGCCGCTGCGCGAGCCCTTCGCCTCGCTGTTTCGCCAGTCACCGCAGAACGCCTTGAACTTGCTGCGTGAGTTGTGCAACCACGCCATCGCGGCGTGGCGGCAGTTGCATCGTCTCGACCACGAGTCGCGCGGCACGCCGCTGCCGCTGGAGCTCTCGTTCCCATGGGGGCGGCAGACGTTCTGGGGCGGCGAACGCGAGTACCTGTGGTGCCGCTCGACGTGGGCCCCGAAAGCGATCGGCTGCGGCTTCCTCGCCTTGGAAGAGTGGTGTCTTGGCGAGATCGAACGCGGCACACCCGTCGATGACCTCATCCAGCAGATCGTGGCGGGCAACGATTGCATCGCGATCCTCGGTACCGCGGCAATGCTCGCCCTGCACACTGGGACGGTGTCCGCCACGACGTTACCGCTCTTCACGTCGCAGCGTCTCCTGGCGGCCGACCGCCAGCGCGTCGCGGCCGACCTATCGCCCAGCAATCTGATGGGATTCACCCACGCATCGGACCGGCCTCACCACGACGCATTGCGGACCGCAAATGCACGCCCGGTCCGCAAGCTCGAACTCCGGGGGATGGTGCCCCGGTTCGTGTTCGCCGCGGAACCGCTGGGATCGCAAGCGCGCAGTGCCATCGAGGCATTCGCCGAACGGCTGCCCTATGAGTACGAGGAGGATCGTGAGGATCCCGAGGTGCAGCGTGAACTCGCCGAGCAGGCAACGGAGTACGCCGAGCTGGCCGACCAGTCCACCTACCAGGCTTACCGCACCGACAACGAGCACATCGCTTTGGTGCACGTCAGCCCATCCGCCGCCAAGCCAGAGAACGTCGCTAAACTCGAGCAAGCGACGCAGTACCTGTCGATCGCCAATCTGTGGACGTGGGCGTCCACGTCCTTTGAGAAGCACGCGCCTGACGGCCGGCTCAGCCTCCGTGATGCCGTGGTGGCCGCTAGAGGGTTCGACGCGCCAGACCTGTTCGCGGGATCGAGGGGCGATCGCGCTGACTCCATCGCCATGCATCGAGGCGCGGTGGCGTCAACGGCCGCGGTCGCGCTGACCTTTCGTGCGGGGTCCACTGACGACCAGTTGAAGTGGGCACGCGGCGTCCTGTGGCGTGCGGCCCGACTGAAGGAGGAAGCCGATTCTTGGTGGTCGCCGAGCTCGGTGATCCCATGGCATCACGGCATCTACGCTGCCCACGGCCTCGCCGCAGACCTGCGCGCGGGAACCGCGGCGCGCACCGCTGCCGGCGACCTGTTGGCCCTGGTGGCACATCCCCTCGAAGCGGTTTCGTTGGCCGCCGTTGGAGAGGCGTGCAACTTGTGGGCCGTCGACCCGAAGCTGACGATGGCGGCCTTGTTCCTCGCGTTCTCGCGGTGTCACGTGCCGCATACCCGACGCGGCAGCCGTCCGCATGCCGGGGTCATCGAGCCGTCCCCGCTAGCGGTGGAAGCGCTGCGCATGGCCGGCGTGCATTACGACCGCGGAACCGATTTTTCCGCCATCCCACGTCCACCGCCGGCATGGGTCAAAGCAGCACCCAGGGCGCGGCGCGGACGGGAATCGTATGAAGATTACGAAGTCGGCGATGCGTCGAATCCCGAGGAATGCTGGACCGAACCTGCCAGCCACTGGCACTCCGCGTACGCCGCCGAAGTGCTCGCACGGGCGCCTATAAGCGGGATCTTGCAAAGCGACACGCGCAACTCGTTGCTCGATTTCCTCGCCGACGTTCTGTCTTGGACGATCCAGAAGAACGCGCCGCCCTGGGTGGAGCGCGGACGGCGCGACCGAACGGCCACGCGCATCTTCGAATGGACGCACGCGCTCGGGTCTCAGCTCGGTAACGTAGCCGGCTGCGTGCCCCTTTCGGATTTCCAGCCACGCTTCCTCGAACCAGTGCTGCAACTGGAAGGCGAGAACTGCTGGGCCATGCTGGGTCCGTTCGCTAGTGCGTATATCTGTAGGTACATCTACGATGCGCAAGCCGTGCCGGCTGACGCAGTCGCCGTGGTCGATCTCTGCCTGACACGCCTTTTGGCGGACCGGACGTTCAAGCGGGACAGTTATCGCGCGGGCGAGTTGTCCGGGCTCGATTTGCCCAAGCTCGTCGAAACCTTGATGTTCGTGTCGATTGAGCGGGCCGAGCTTGCCAGCCGTTACGTAAATGGCGACTGGTCAGAGATTGGAAGGATCATGCCGCTGGTGGATCGGTACGTGCGTGCGGCGGGTTGGGCAGTTCCCGTCATGGATTCGTACCTTACGCTTTGCGAACGATCGAGAGCGCATTACCCCTCCGCTGCGTTCGCGGATCAGGTGCTGGCGATCCTTACACTTGGCCCCGAGGCGCTGCCAGGCTGGCGCGGCACATTGTTCTACGCACGAATCGCCGGCCTCATTCAGCACTTGTCCCATCGGGACGCACCGATGAGCGCCCCTTTGGCGCAGGCCTTCCTTCGGACACTCGACCACCTGATCGACATGGGCGACCGTCGCAGCGCCGCACTGCAACTGGGAGAGGGGTTTCGCGACATTCGTCTGAACACCTGAAGAACGCGACGCCGTGAGTCGCTCCGGTTAATAGCCTGCGCATAAGCCGGCCACTCGTGGGCTAAAGCCGTCGGTCGCATCCAGGAATTGGTCTCGCCTACCCCCGATAAAGCTTCCTAATCCCCTGCCCTCGCGGGCTTCCGCTGCCGGCCACATGCGGACAGGCAGCAACGCCTGAATCAAGCCGAGCCACGATGCGGCTCGGCTTGAATTAGGTGGCGGCCTCATTGCTACCGAAATGCAGCGGCTCGGCTGGATACTTTGCATGCTTCCAAATGGCCCTGCAGAGGACTTCAAGGCTTGAGCTGAGCTGTGAAAGTTCAATCAGAGGATCTTGTGGCTGCTCAGATAGTGGTGTTTTGCTCAATGGCTCGCCCAATCGAATCTTTGAAACCGTGCCGAGAGATGTCTGAACTTGCTCGAGAACGAGGCCTGCTACCGACCTATTAGCACTCATTGGAATGCGATGTAGCATCTCATTGCGTAGATCCCCCATTCTCCGTAGCCAGCCAGGAGCCGTCTTAGATCCGAGGGCATCCAGGAGGGCGTGGACCATGGGATTTTGTGCGTGACTTTGATTCACAGGTTTTTCAATCCACTCTACAAGTCGCGACAAACTTTCTACTCGATTGGGCGCACCAACATGCATCGCAGCAATCATGGCTACATGGTCCCTTGCAGAGGACAGCTCAGAAGCAAGGGAATGGAAGTTGGCGTATATGTTTTGCAGAGCGGCATTTGAGAACCAAGTGTCCGGAGCTCTTTTCTCTGCCAAGGCCCAGTTGAGCTGTTCGTGGTAACCGTTAGAGACGTCCCGAAGGCGAAGCCCTGCTGCTCTTAGGCTCGCACTTACATAAGACGCAGCTTCCGCGTACCCCGTATCGCCAGCTTTGGCTGCTTGATGCCCGATAGTTGCCCAAGAATCAGCTGCACCTAATCGGTTCTGCGGGTCTCGCGCACCAAACTCCCAGACATCCATGGGCGGCGAATTGGCCCCCGATACGTACCTAATGCAGGTGCCTAGGTACCTTAGGCCACAACCTCTAGTGGCGAACTCGAGGTGATCTTTAGGTGCTTTAAAGACGATTGCATCTGAATCCTTATCGTCAGATACGGGAAACAGGGCCCACCCAAGATTTGTGAGTGCGCCCTTAAGGCCGCCTGAGAAGTGAACCTCCTCCGTCGCATAAGAACTTCCCATCTTTACGTCTGAAATTTCGACGTCCATAGTCGCCTTTAGATAAACGGCTGCCCGTAATCACTCAACCGCCACCTAACGTCGGAAGCTGAGCCGCAAGTGGCGGCGTGCCGGCTCTAGTCGGATCGAGCGACCTGTTAGAGCTCACCCTCACCTTCGCCAAGAGCATTCCGAAGCCATTGCAGTACATCACGAGACATTGCGACCGCCTGCTCGCTCACGATCGGCTCGGCACCATGGATGATCGAGTTGCGGAGCGTGATCAGCTCGCGGAGGTGCGCGAACAGAAGTTTGTCGATGCGCTCGTTCCGGTAGAGGATCTCTGCCAACCTTGTGTTCGAGATGTGTCGCGGACGACCGCGGTCGATTGAGACCGCGACTGATTGCTGGTATGGATGGCCAGCTGCATTCAACAATGCCTCGATCTGGTTGTAGTTCGTCAGAAACTCTTCGAGGCTACCTTTGCTCTTTTCAGAGCGAAAGGGATCTACCTCGTCCTGAAGGCGTCGACTCGCTTTCTCAATGCGTCGCGGAGATATAACGTCGAACACGAAGTAGGCAACTGCCAACAAGCTAGTCGCGAAGGCAGCCTGCCCCGCGTTGATGATTGCTGCGTTTCCCAACGTTGGACCCGCGGCCTCTCTCGCGATTGCCAGATTTGCGAGAAAGATCGTCAGGAGCACCAACAGGGTGATGAACGCGAGAAGCACGAAGTACCTCTCTTTCAGAGCCTCCACTGCTTCAGCCAGCGTTTCATCTTCGAGCTCCTCTCGACTCAGCTCATTTCTAAAGAAGATGAACCCAGTCAGCGTAAGGCCGTAGACGGCTGCAATGACCTGGCCGGTGGTAGAGAACAGATACAGGATCTGGTTCTCGTTCAGCTTCGTCGCCAGCGGGCTCAGTCCAATGCTCGTGCTAAGGATCGACATCACCACGAACAGCGCGGTGAAGTACAAGATCGCCGGAATTTCTTTCCAGTGACTCCGCATATGAGCTAACGCCTTTGTCTTGTCTTTCCCCCAGCCGGTGCTCGCGCCCTGCACTCGGACAGTTGGCCAGGGTCTCCCTCGAACTGATAAGCGTGGGCTTGGGCACGATGCTCTCGGCCCGCCAACTCTATCGGAGGATGGGGCATGACGGCAGTGGGCATCGATGCCCCCCACTCTCACAGATACGTACGAGAAGGTCGATTCTAGACATGTGGAACGGTCCTTGCCCCTCAGGACTGACCGCTTCGGGTCGGAAACCGCCATGGCCCTACCCCCGATAAATCCCCCTAATCCCTACTCCACTCGGTTCCGTTTCGGGCGGACAGCGGACGCAATCGGGCCGCGGCATGCGAGCATGGGCCGAACGATTGAAAGGGCACCCCATGTCCGACGACGAATCCATGCTGGAGCTCTTCGGGGCGCTCACCCACTGCCTGTCCCGTGCGATTGCCCAGATGACGCTTCGCCAACTCGATGTGTACGAGGCGGAGGTCGTCGAGATGCTTCGCTCGCGTGATGATGAGTCCCCTGCTGCCAATGCGTTCCGGTCGGTGATCCGAGACATTGCGAGCCGCCGGGCGCACCACTTTCTCCAATAGGTGCCAACATCGCCCGGGGGATATCGGCCATGCGTATCAAACCCCAAGCGGAAAAGGCGTCGTGCGTGAATGACTTCCTGGATCTGGCGCGCGTCCGGCAAGGCATGAGGACAGACAGGGAGCTCGCGGAAGCTCTTCAGGTCGGATCGCCTGCCGTGTCGAACTGGCGTCACGGATCGAAGGGCCTGAGTCCGATGACCTGCATGAAGCTTGCCGAACTGGCGGAGCTGCCCCTCGGGCTAGTCCTCGGCACGATCTGCGAGGCCAATGCACCGAACGAAGAGGAAGCGTTGGTTTGGCGCAAGCTCGCAGACGAATCGGTCGCCGCCAAAGCAGCAGTCGCGGCGCTTCGTCAATCAGCCCGGCAAAAGCGGAATTGATGGACCGGCACGCGAGGGGGCTACCTCTAACACCCAGCGCCCCTTCTCGTCTTCGTGCCAGCGGCCGGACCGGATGCTGTATCCCGCGGCGTCCTCGATGTCGACGAAGCGCCCGGATCTCTCGGGACCGGCGGGCGGCCCGTCGAGCACGATTCGCATCACTAGCTGTTCCGGAACCCATGCCCACAAGAAGGCTTCCCACAGCCTGTACTTTTCGTCGTCTGGTAGCTGGCCGTACTCGCGCGTACGCAGAAACGCGGCGAACGCGTCCCGGGCTCTCGGATCGTCTTGCGCTTTCATCGGCCAATCCCTGTTTGGCCAGGGCAAATTAGCCGCTGGTCAGGACAGGCTCCGTGACCGTGGCGCAATATTCGGGTGAAGAGTCTTCAGCCGGAGCGGCCATGTGCTATTCCGCCCAGATCTGGGCCGACTACAAGAAGTTCACTCGCCAGTTCGGAGCGATCCTAAGCATCGGCGACTTCACGCGGATCTTCTGGGAGCGCCGGGAGGGCGGCAGCCCGAAGATTCCCAAGGGAATTGAGCTGGCCTTTGCCGAGCCACGGGATGCGTTCGAGGCCCAGGTGAAGCAGATGATTGACGAGGCTCGGGAGGCCGAACTGGGCCGCATCGATGAGCGCATCGCCATTCAGCAAACAAAGATCGCCGAGGCTGAGGCCGCCCTCCAGAAACGGGTGACCAAGAAGTCCCAGGAGATCATCCGTGTCGCGAACAACCGGATCGCGGCCGAGCGCCTGAAGGCCGAAAAGCTTCAGCGCACCGAGCCCGCGGACGACGACGACCGCATCTGGCCGGGCGACTACACCTTGGTGATGGTCGTCGAGGACGGGCGAAAGATCGTCAAGCCGATGCGCTACCAATGCCGCCTGCCCGGCTGGACCGTGGCCGACGAAAAGGCCAAGCCGGGCACGTATAACGCCCGCCGGGATAGCCTGCGAAGCGTCTGGAAGCGCCTGTATGGCTACCACCACGGGATCATGGTCGCGACGCACTTCTACGAAAGCGTCGGTCGCCACGACTACGAGCAGCGCGCACTATCCGGCGGGGAGCGCCCGAAGAGCATGGAGCTCGAGTTCACCCCGCAGACGGGCGAGCCGCTCTACATCCCGGTCCTCTGGTACGCCTGGACGGACGGCATCGAGGAGCTGCTGTCCTGCGCCGCCATTACGGACGACCCGGAGCCTGAGGTCGCGCTGACGGGGCATGATCGGACCATCATCAACATCAAGCCGGAATACGTGGATGCTTGGCTCAGTCCAGATCCGAAGAACCTTGCCGCGATGGACGAGATTTTGGAAGACAAGCGGCACCCGTTCTATGAGCACAAGGTTGCGGCCTGACAAATGAGCGATTCTTCCAAAGGTGAATCTGGCCTTGATGCCAACGAGATCCTCGGCGCGAGGTTGTATGCGATCGACTCGCTGATGATCGTGGTGATCACCATGCTCGCCGCGCGGCCCGAGTTCCGGGCCTCGATTGATTCCTTGATACGAACGATGCAGGACGCGCCGCTGCCTATCGATTCTGACAAGGGGCGCGCGTACATGCAGGTCGTACTCGACCAACTTCCCTACTACCAAGAGATAGCCAATTCTGGCGATCGAGCGCTGGAAGGTCGAAAGCAATAACTCAATGCTGCCGCTCGTGCTCCGGCACATATCCCAGATCGATCAGAATGTCCGTGATCCGAACGCTTGCGTCCTCGATGCAATCGTCATTCGAGGCCTCCCGCGCAGCATCAGCTAGGTCAGCGAACCTAGGGAAGAATTGATCCTCTTCCGGGAAACGTTCCTTCAGGTCGTCCGCACACAGGCGCAGCTCATGCAATCGAAGCTCGATCTCGGGCCAGGCAAATTTAGTCACCATCAAGAAGCTCCAGGTCAGCGGCGCGATCGGCGCCTGCGGGGATGAGTGGTGTGGATGCCCTTTCCGCGAGCGATCATCAAATGCGCAAAGGGGTCTCCGGCATTCCGGACGCTCTCCCGGATCTGAGCCTCCCACTTCACCGCCCATGCGGTCATATACCTGACGGCCTGCTCCTCCGTGTCATGGAACACGTACCTCGGAAGGCCCGACGGAAACGTACACGTGCGCCAAGGTGGACTGGGGTCGTAGTTCGCAGGACAAGTAGTGGCGACCAAACGCTCTCCGAGGTAGAGGCCTGGCCCGCCCACATAGGGCTCAAAGTGGAATCCGTCGGGAAGCATGGCGTCATGCTACGGGCGCTTGTCGCATGGACTGAGACCGCTCGGCGGATGCTTCAGGAATGTCCGCTATCGGCCAGAAGCGGCCCTTCGTGTTGCCGCTCTAGCCCCCCCCCAGCATCTTCATTCATCCGTAGATGAACTACTTCCGCGCTCGAACTCGGCTCTGGCTCCCTCTGCCTCAAGCCGCTCCTTTGCAGCTTGGTCGAACAGCACGCTCATCGAAACCTGCGGCAACGCTGCCATCCCGATGCACTGCTCACGAGTGAAGGTCTTTCCACTCGATGGCGCCTGTCGAATTCTCTCCACGTAATCCGCAGACAACGCAGTGTGGTTTGCCTTCACGTAGCCAAGGATGGACTCGTCGATGCGCTCCTTCAAATCAGGAAACGCATCTGAACACTCATGCGTCAACGTGACGAGCACGTCCTCATAGAACGAGTCTAGTTCTTGCCCAAGCGCTGGCAGAGCGCCGGCGAGCAATCCCACGGTAAAAACTACGCGAACCAGCATCTCAGTTCCCCATGTGTGGACCCATCTCGACCCAGCTCCAATATGGCCGCTTTGGGTCGAAAGCGGACATTTGCAGCCCGACCGCCGGCCGTCGTGTCCGAACGTCCGCCATCGATCAGGAGCGGTCAGTCGCCGCCGATTTCCTCGAGCCGTGGGGGGGCGACTGGGGAGAATGATCAGGTGAGGGCAGACCTTCATTACAGAAGTTGCTCAAGCGAGCCGTCTCGACGATTTCGGTGGGGTATCCGCGGAAGGTAGAAATGCCAACTCGAACGCGGTGCTTATAAATGCGCTCTACCATCACGTGTGCCTGCATCGGCTCGCCGAGCGTAAAGACCGCAACGATCCGCTTCCCTGGTGCCGCGATCTCATGCGGGAGCATCCCGAACCGGTTGGCGAAGCGCTCAACCCCACGAATTGCCTCCACATCGTCCTCGCACACCTGGACAGACCCAAGCTCGAATATTTCAGGCTTGTCGCCGTTGGCTTGGGGGTAATAGGGCGTGTGCTCGGGGTCTGCGCCGAAGCATCCCGTCAGCATCAACGGGAGCGCTGCTGTCAGATGCAGCAATCGCGAGATGGCTGTTGCCCGTTGCACTGCAGACGGCATCTCACGACAACTTCGCCTACGGTCGGACAGGAGGTTATGCATGGCCGCGCACGCCTTGGATTCGGAGCCAGTGTCCCTTCCGCAAGTGAGCTCTTCATGAGGTGAGCGTGAAGTCGACCTCGCGTCCGTTATTGGCCCGCAGCGGACGCCCCGCCATCGGCTGTAGGCAACGGATCCTGGCTATTGACGTGGGCCGACCTCCACTCTCACACGAGTCCAACCGGCGGGCTATGGGGTGATCTCTTCCACGTCGCCACAGTTGGAGATGAGCAGGTTTCGTCTCTTCACCTGGCTCGAGACGTTCGATCCGTCCCAATTCGCTCGATACGAGACGCGCACGAAGGCGCGGCGTGCGCCACTCAATCGCTTCGAGGGCGCGATCTCCAGATTGTCCGGTCCTTTCTGCGAGAACGTGCAGCACTCAGGATTGGCCCGGGAGAAGTCCGCATAGGATGCGTAACCGAAGCCGTTGTTGACTGTCTCGATGACTTGGCCGTCGACGCCACGCGCCGTCTGGATGTTCCGTGCCTTCAGGTACTCGTATACGCGCCGCACCTCCTCGTCCCGGTCCAGCCTGCGCATCTCTGGAACGCAAACGCCTGCGACGTTGGCAAGGGGCCGGGCTGCCACGGCAATCAGGGCCAGGCCAACGAGGACGAACAACCTCGACATTCCGTTGTGGGACACCCAACCCTCCTTTCCGTGTCCGATTCGCATCGAACGGTCATCCCGCCCCCCACCACCCGGACGTCCGCTATCGGCCAGAAGCGGACGTCGACGAAGCTTGATTCACGTCAGGCTGCGGAGTGACCGGCTTGCGTGGGTCCTCAAGCGTGCCATGGCCCCATCTGGCCAGGAACGTGGATCGCAGCCTGGCGAACTCCGAAACGATGGCGTCGGTCGTGCACTCGCCTTCACGCCCGGGATTGTGCTTCAGCGTCGGTACTCCGCCCGCGACGTGAAGCACGGTGAGCTCATGCTTGTCGCGGTATCGTCCGTCAAGCGACGTCAGGACGAACTTCGATGAGGTCATTGGCAGCGCAATCGTGGAACGCACTCGCCACCTCGGAAGCTCATCCTCGAAATCCGCTGGCATTTCCATGGCAGCCCGATGCATCAGTTGCCTTGCCTGCAGGACCTGCTCATCGTTCTCTACGCGAAACGTGAACTTCGCGCACGTGACAACCGGATCCATCCTCCCGGTGTCCTTGCAGGCGGATATCGCTACTGCGACAGCCGCGCAGAAGATGAGGATGAAAGCGTGCGGGGGCTTCATGCGGGTCGTGCTCCATAGCGCGGCTGCTGCTCCGACGCCCTCTCTGCCAGCCAATCACAGCGAGCGACGTTTCCTCGCCATCCAATGGCGTCATGATCGGGAGAGAGGATATCAGCACCGCCGCGCGGCCGACGTCCGCTATCGGCCATAAGCGGACACTCACTTCTGGCGGCCGAACGGATGGCGTTTCATACCTCTGCGCGTCCGCGGAAGAGTCGGCGACCAGTTCCCCCACGCAAGTAATCGAAAGCGTTGGACGATCGAGATCGTCCTTCAGCATGAAGGTGTCCTGAGCAAGTTCCGAATGATGGAAGTGCCCGCGCCAGTCCACCGGGCCCCTCTCCTTCAGCACCACTTCGTGCACCTGGCGCCCTGCTTGGTCGAGCAGTCGGGCGAGCCATCGCTCGGCGTACCCGGACGCAAGTTGGCGGTATACACGTATCCGTCCTTTGCGACCCGGAAGCGAGCGCGCGAGCTTCGTTCGCTCCATTTCCAGCATGAAGCCGTGCTGGCGTACCGCGGCGGCAGCCTCAACGATCGGCTTGGAGTCTGCGCCGTGCATTGAGGCCAGATATAGAAGGCGATCCTCTGTCAGCTCGAGTATTTGCACCTCGCGCTGCCTAGATGACATCGCGTGATAGGCCGCAAAGTCAAAGGACTCCACATAGATCTCGGTGGCTCCGAGCGCTTGCAGATGCTCTGGATCGATCTCGCGACGTGGACCCAACGTAAGCTGTACAACCGAGGATCCATCCAAGGTGAAGTCGCGCGGCAGGAACTCCTCGAGGATACTCACAACATGATGCGTGGTCTCGCGAAACAGGAAGCCCGGAGCCACCATGCCGCGATCCGAGACGAGAGCGCTGGCCTCGACACGTACTTCCCTCAACCTGGCCATGCAATGCCTCTCGGGGACTGGACGAGCTGTGGCAAGTGCTGCCTCCATGGCAATGACCGCTTTGGGTCGAAAGCGGACATTAGCATCGCCACGACGGGCTCGTTCGGACGAACGTCCGCTATCGGCCAGAAGCGGCCATTCGCAAACAGCAGGGTGCGAAGCGCCGCGAAAGTAGCGCCGACGTGAGGTGGGTTCGCTACCAGAACTTCCACCAAGGGCGCTGCAAGATCACTGCCTCGTTGTACTCGCCGTCCTTCTGCGTAACGCGGATCGTCTTTCCCGCAATAGAAAACTCCATGGCCTCTGGTCGCTCAACAAGCTCGATGTTTCCCGGATCCAGCCAGTACCCTTGGTTGAGCGAGTCGACATGGACATTCAGGGCGAAATCCTCGGACAGCGGCCCCACTGTCTCGACTCCAGTAAGCGACGGGGTCGTAAACCCATACACGGTTCCTTCCAGGCCAGCGATCTTTGCTTGGGCCGTTTCTGGACCTTCCTTGATGCGAACTGTGTCGCCGAATCCAAATGCGTTGGCGTCTGTCATGCATAACCTCTATCCCAGTTCATCGGACGATTCGACGTGTCCGCTTTGAGTCGAAAGCGGACATTAGCACCGCCATGACGGTCTCGGGCCGGCGGAACGCCCGCTATCGGCCACAAGCAGACGTTAGGCGCCAAGCCAGTGATGTCCCACAAAGCCGATACGGTCAGTTCTCCAGGCCGCGTTCTAAATCCTCCGAATGCGGCTCTGCGATTCGGTAGCCGACACGCGAAACTGTTTGAATCAGCTTCGTCGGAAACGGACCATCAACGCTTTGCCGCAGGTCGTAGATGTGGGAGCGCAGCATATTGCCATCGGGCGGCTCATCGCCCCATACCGCGTGTTCAAGACGTTCACGGGGAACAGTTGCGGGACTGGCACGCATGAGAACCTCCAGCAGCTTTCGCGAAGCCGGATACAGCGCGAGGATGCGCCCCCCGCGCTCAGCTTCAAGCTTACTTACGTCGTACGTTAGGTCCGCCACCCGTAAGAGAGTCAATCTGCCGCGACCCTTCGCCCGCGCGACCAGCGCCTCAATGCGGACCTCAAGCTCTGGCAGCTGAAACGGCTTAGTCACGTAATCGTCGGCCCCTGCTCGAAAGCCGGCGATCTTGTCGGGCAGCTCGTCTTTGGCGGTCAGCATTATCACAGGCGTATCGCGCCCCACCTCTCGGAGGCGGCCAAGCACCTCAGGGCCATCCATACGAGGCAGCATCCAGTCCAACAGAACAACGTCGAACTCTTGGTTTGTGGCCAAGTGCAGGCCCGTAACGCCATCCGGTGCCGCATCCATGGTGTAGCCACGCGCTTCGAAGTACTCGAACAGATTTGTGACAACACTTAGGTTGTCTTCAATGACAAGCACGCGCATAGAGTTCATCCGTATGTGTGCGAGGCGAAGCGCTCATCTCTTGAGCACCAGCATTCCAATCCCCACAAGCACTAGTGCAATCGCAGTCCAGTCCCTTCCCGATGGGCGCTCGCCGAGAAGTACGAATGCGAACAAGATCACGAGTACCACACTGGTTTTATCCACGAGCGCGACCTTGGTCACGTCGGCGAGTTGCAAGGCGCGGAAGTAGCACAGCCATGACGCGCCCGTAGCCGCAGCGGACAGTGCGAGGAATGCAAGTGTGCGTGGCGGCAATGAGAACGGATTGGACCATTGACCTGTGGCCACGACGGCGGGCACCAGCAGAAGAACTACGATGATCGTGCGAATTGCCGTAGCTAGGTTGGAGTCCACGTCCCGAACCCCTAGTTTTGCTAGGACTGCCGTCAGTGCAGCAAAGCAAGCGGACAATAGCGCCCAGGGTACCCAACTTGACCAAGGTGGCACGGCACGCCTCCTTCAGAGATCGACCGAAGAGTACATCGCCACGTGTACGGTTCCGCACTTCGCGCTCCATTGCGTTGACGCAATGACCGCGTTGGGTCGGAAGCGGACATTCGCAGCCCTGCCGCCGGCCGTCCCGCCCCATGTCCGCTTTCGGCCAGGAGCGGACATCGCGCCTACCTGCTCATGATGACTAGCTTCGCGAACCCTTCCATGAGGAGCGGCGCTACGAGAAAGCTGCCGAGCGTGAGGACCGTGCAGTCTGTGTGGAAACGGGCCCGATCGTCCTGCCGGGCGGGCAAGGCCAATATCACGAGCTGACATAGGCAGAATCCAGCGCCCCACAATAGGACGGCCAGGAGTGCCGCAATGGCTGCTGGCCCCGTCGCGAGCATCGCGAGCACAGCAAGTACCGCCAACATGGTCGCCGTGTAAGGCAGATACCCACTCGTGAACTTCTGGGCGACCGTCATCCTTGTATCCATTGGCAGCATCCGCGGCGTCCGCTTCGGGTCGAAAGCGGACATTAGCAGCCCGGTCGCCGGCCGTCCCGGCCGAACGTCCGCTATCGGCCAGAAGCGGACTTCACACCGCGGTCACCCTCGCGAGGGCATCAGGTCGATACCGCCGGTGGCCTGACATACCCTGCCATCGGATTCGTCGCTCCATGTCAGTTGACCGTTACGAGGGGAAGGCCATGCGTTCGCTGCATATCGCCGTCGCTGCATTTGCGTCCAGCGCCGTGCTCCTCACCAGTTGCCAGCGGACGGACACGCCGCCCTCGACAGCCGCCTCGCCCACGACGGTCGCGCCCGCCGAAACGGTCGCGACGACGCAGGTGCCTGCGCCCAACTCCGCGGCCGGCATTGCCGGCACCCCATCGGGCACGGTGATGACGCCGGGCTATATCGAAACCATGGGCCGGATGATCTACGTGTGGGGCTGGCCGTTGGTAAACCACTACAACCGCGCCATGGCGCTTGCGGATCTGCCCGAGCCCGGCCGCAACGGCGGCGTGTTGCCAGTGGCGCCACCGGGCTCCATCAGCATGCTGACCGACTACATCCAGGCCGACCAGAAGTTCGTAACGTGTCCCAATCAGGACACCGTCTACGGGGCCGGCTATCAGCACCTCGACACGCAGCCGGTCGTCATCCAGGTGCCGGATTTCGGAAAACGCTTCTTCGTCTATCAGATGGCCGATTCGCGCACCGAATCGTTCTGCTCGATCGGCCAGCAGTACGGCAGCAAGCCCGGTTTCTATCTTTTGGTCGGACCGAAGTGGAAGGGCGATGTACCCAAGGGGATCACTGCCACATGCCGCTCATCGACCGATCTGGTCGCAGTGCTGCCGCGCATCTTCATGGACGACACTCCCGAGGACCGCGCGATCGTGCGTCCTTTGGTCAACCAAGTGGTGCTGTACCCGCTGGATCAGTTCGATGGAAAGATGAAGGTAAAGGACTGGTCGAAAACCCCGGTCTTCCCCGCGCCAAAGGTCGAAGGCCCGGGCGAAATGAAGTTCGTCCTGCCTGAGAAGTTCTTCGACGAACTGCCCGCCGTCATGAAGGGCGTTCCGCCGCTACCGGGCGAGGAAGCCCTATACGCGACCGCACAGTCATTGCTCGACGCAGCGGCGAAAGACCCGAAGATCAAGGAACAGTTGACCCGGATTGCCGTGGCGACCGAAAAGGACGTGATCGCGCCACTGTTCGAGTTCCGCAACAATGGCCGGCCGGTCGGCAATGGCTGGACGTCTCCGCCCAACGGCGCGCGGTGGGGCTTCGACTACCTCTCGCGCACGGCATCGGCGAAGTCCAACATCTACGACAATGCGCCTAATGAAACCCGCTATATCTATACCGACGTGGATGCCAGCGGCACGCGGCTCAACGGGGCGAGTGGGAGCGCCTACACCGTAACGTTCCCGAAGGGTCAGACGCCGCCGGTGAAGGGGTTCTGGTCGCTGACGCTATACAACAAGCACCACCTGTTCGAGCCCAACTCGCTCAACCGCTTCGGCGTGGGCACCAAGAACAAGGACCTCAAACTTGGTGAGGACGGTTCGTTGACGCTGTATGTCCAGCACGCCTCGCCCGGTCCCGACCTGGAGAGCAACTGGTTGCCGGCACCGGCGGATGAGTTCTCGCTCTATATCCGTGCGTACTGGCCGGAGGCTGCAATCACTGAAGGCCGTTGGACGCCCCCTGCAGTAACCCGGGTGCGCTGATTCGAGCGTCCGCTTTGGGTCGAAAGCGGACATTAGCACTGACAGCGCCCCCGCTCTCCTCGAATGTCCGCTGTCGGCCAGAAGCGGACATTAGTCAGTTCCCCCCAGCCGCCTTCCAAGCCGCAGTTTGGCGGCCGCCCACTCTCACACGATCGACTGACCGCCCTCTCAGTCGTCGCTCCCCAGTCACTTGAAGCCTCACTGCGGTCTCCCTACTTTCCGACGTAGGCGCGCTCGACTATGAGGTAGCTGGTGAAGCTTTCATCGACGTAGGTCTTGCCCGAGACCGACACCTCCAGTTCGTATCGCCCACGATCAAGATCAATCCGTTCGAGTTCTGTGGTGATGGTCGCCGAATTCCACGAGGATGGCCGCGAGTTCACTGCCGTAAGCCTGATCCATTCTCCAGGCGAGTCGCCTTCGACCCTCCTTAGCGACACAGACGCATGGCCGGGCGATTCGTGATATCTCAGAAAAGCAAAGGCGCGCTGCTTCGTAGCTGGATTCGCTTTAGCAAGAACTGCTTCGATGGCCACCGAATAGAACGCGTGTTCGCGCACCTCGAAACTTCCCCTCACGACCGGCCGGTTACCGAGAGGCGCGCGGAAAAGCGTATGGTCGCCGGATGAGCAGGCCGTCATTCCCCCCAACAACAGTGCGCCTGCGGACAGAACGCCCCTGATTGCATGTTTCGCCGGGGTCAGGCTCGCGATCAGATGCATGTTGCTCCCACCTCGCGAGACTCGTTCGGATCACGATCCATAACTCTTTCCTTGAGGCGCGGGCCGGCTGCGGCATGTCCGCATTGGGTCGGAAGCGGACATTAGTCCATTGTCGGCGACCGAGCCAGCACCTTGGCAGGCTTTCAAAGATCAGTAGATGCCCCGCGTGCAGTTTCCCCGAACTTCAAGGGCCTCGAATGTGGTCGGAGGCAAGCCTGAGCGGAGATCGACGAGTTCGACCTGGCACTTCGATTCGGATGCTGTTTGCCTCAACGAGTAGACGTGCCCCAGTTCCGGGGTGAAGGCGATCAGATTGTTGCAATACCTCGAACCCACTTCGATCAACTCCCCCGCCACGCGAGCGCCCGACGTGCGTTGAAAGGTCGCGAGCACGTGCAGTGGTTTACCTGGCTGAACCAGCAACGTCCGACTGTTCTCCTTGCTGAAGTTGAACGCGGCCATCACGTATCCAGGCGCCGTGCATTCCGCGTCATCGAATGAGCTGAACATCTGCGCGCTCATTAATCCGCTCTGGTCGGACGCGATGCTCAGCATTGCATTTGGCTCTGTGACGGACGGCTGTTTGTAGTTGTAGTTGCCGCAGCCGGACAACATGAGTGCCGTTCCGACGACTAAGGCCTGACAAAGTGGCGCAACGCCCATCGCAAGAGATCGCATCCGTGTTTTCCCCTAGTGAAGCTGCAGACCAGGACCCCGCCCTGGCCGGGGGGATGCTCGCACGGGCCGGAAACGCAGGCAACACGCCCAGCCCATGGACGGGGCGTCCGTTTTCGGCCAGAAGCGGACGGTCAGATATCAGCCCCATCGTCGGCGAGCAGCGGATGATCTAAATCGTTCGGCCAAATGGACAGTCCTAGCGCCAACCCTAGCCATAGTCCCAGCTGCGCGTGTCTCAAATATCCAACAGCGGGCAAGGCGTGGGGCGGGCGCCGAGTCGTCCAAACGAAGAACGGCGGGCAAGCCCGCCGTTCTAACGCTCAGTCCGACGAAGTTACTGCTTGGTTGGAATGTTGACCTTGTCGATGCCGTGAATGACCCCGTTGCTGGAGGCGATGTCGGCAGAGGTGACCTGAGCGCCGTCGATGCTGACCTTGTCGTTGGCCAGCGTGATCGGGGCGGACTGGCCGTTCACCGTCCTGGCAGCCTCCCACTTGCCGACATCTGCCACTGACTTGCGACCGCTGACCACGTGGTAATTCAACAGCGAGACGAGTTCTTCCTTGTTCTCGGGTTTGAAGAGATTGTCCAGCTTGCCGGACGGAAGCTTTTCGAATGCTGCATCGGTCGGTGCGAAGACCGTGAACGGGCCGTCGCCACGGAGGGTTTCGCTCATCCCAGCGCGTTCGATGGCCTTGCCGAAGGTCTTGAAGGACCCGTTGGCCGCAGCCGTGTCGACGAGGTTCTTGGTGTTGTTGTTGGTCATGGTGCTCATTTAGACGATTGCCTTTTATGTGGATCCGAAGTGCACGGAATCGAGGGTGGCCGAAGCCAGGCTCCTGCCGTCGGCAGGGGCTATAGGACTCAGTGCGGGTGGGGAGTGGGTAGTACTGCGCGGCTGAGTGGCCGTTACGACATTGCGCCGTAGTGCCAGTGGAGAGTGCGCTAACGAGTGTTACTTGTTCGTGATGCGAAGCTGGACGATCGCGATTGCGTTCATAAGACATCGTGCGCCGCCTTCCGGGCGCCGTTCGCATGCAGCATTCACGGATAGATGCGCAAACGGCTGCGAACGGATCGAAGGTACTGCATTCAACTTGCACCGCGACCTCGGACGCGCCTTCAAGCCTGCCTGGACAGACTTTTCGTGCGCATTGTGAGCGAAATCCGACATCGAACTGCGCAGTCCGAGGGGGAAGGTCACCGGAAGATGCTTGAACTCTGTTGAGCGTTGCGTTCTCAGCTCGAGCATTTGCAATCTTTCCTGACCTGTCGCCCAACGACTACAGCTATGTTGAGGCGATAAATGCCTTTCTGCTTAAGGCTCGCGGCGTGGCTGTGTGCCTGGTGCGCCAGTGGGTGTCCCTGATCTGCGTCCACATCAGCCATCAACATCGGGAGTGCCAGGCGTTGCCGGGCCAGGTCAGGCTAATGTGCCCCCACTTTGTTGACCAGAGCAAGTAGTGCCTCAACCGTGAACGGCTTTTTCAGGATCAGATGACATCCAAATCGGGCTGGGAGTTCCGTCCGGTCGGAGCCGGTGGAAAAGAAGAAGGGAACGCTTCGCTTCGTCAGGAGGTCCGCAATTTCTGCGGTGTCCTCGTGCCCGAGCCTGAAATCGAGAGTGGCACAATCGAAGTGGCCTTCGCACACCCACTGTAGGGCACGCCTCGCATGTCCGGTGTACCAGACGGCGTGGCCGTCATGTGTCAATGCTTCTGCCATGGCCTCGGCCAATGGCAGTGAGTCTTCTACAACGAGGACCTGCATGACCATGACTCCTGCTCGATACACAGCCGAGCAGGACTATGCCCCTCCGCAGGGAAAGATCGTGCCTACCGGGTAGTGACCTGCGTGTGAGCCACTCATACTCACGCGCCCTGACACTGGGCTGGCGTATAAGTTGTGATGCCTTAGTCATAGCTGGAGTGCGAGATTGATTGCCAAGGTTTCACATCAGGCGTGCGCGTATAAGACCCTGCTCCAGGCGATCGGGGAAGGTGCACACGATCTATACGGCTCGGACTGGGAAATGGCGGAGGCCTCGACGATCGAATTGTGGCCCTCCTACGCACTGAGCACCGGCCTGTCCTGGGTGGACGTTCGCACTCAGATTCGATCCGCGTGGGAGCGTTCCTGTTCGAACCCTGAAGCGTAAGCGTCGCCAACCATGGTTGAGAGGTTGAGTCCAATCCGAACCCAACTTCGTAACCGCCTGCTAACGGGGAAGAGGTCACACTCTCGTTGCTGTAGAACGCAAACTCCTGACCGAATCACTCAGAGCACAGCGCGTCAGAGCTATAAGGTCAATTGAACCTGACCAAGCCCACGATTCGAGTCCACTGGAGTCATTGGCGAAGCTCACTGAGCTTCGCCAATGTCGTTCTGGCATTCCTTTCGCCCAGTGACAGAAGCCTTCTCACTCGCGTCGGGAGCGCAATCCTGGACAAGAGAAGCTGATGCATTTGCCCTTAAGCACTAAAACTCGCCATCGCGACAGGTCGTGATCTTACGGTAGTCCGGTCCGCAGCCCTGCCGTGGAAGCGGCGAACAACGTCGGATCTTCGCGCGGCCACTGAGACCATACTCATTGCCGGCATTCAAGCCATCTACGCAGGAACTCATAGTGTTCTGCTCCTCAATCGATCGCTCATGAAATGGATCACCACAATCGCGTGCGTGTCTTTCGCAGTCACAATAGCAGCGGAGACCGCAGTGTGGACAATGTTCCTGCATCGTTTAAAGAACCGATATCCTCAGCAGTGGCTGCATGCTGCGCAACCGCTTATGTGGCAGGACAGAACCCTACTAAGCGCGCGCAGCACGATGATGTACCTGTCCAACCGCGACTACCTCGAAAGCCTCGATCTGGACGGGGCGCACTACTGCGGTCGTTATCGCAGTTTGCTGCTTGCGACCTACTGGTTGACGGTCGCAGCAGGTATGACGGCGCTCACGGCATTGGCGTTCCACGGCCGGTGATCTGCGGACGTGCTGACTCGCCGCGCGCTCGAGGAGAAGGCTTGGTGGGCTCACCGGGATGGATCGGCCTGGCGGTCAATCTCTTGTTTCGCTTCTTCGACGGCCTGCGCATATGCACCATCCGCGCCTGTGACAGTGCTGGCGATTCCCTCGAAGAACATCCGCGCCATGACTTTGATCTCGTGCCGCGAGGATATCGTCACCTGTGCCGCCGAAGGCATTCCTTGCGCTTCTCTGCGAGCTCGACACGAATTTCGCGGTCGCGGTCAATTCACGGAACGCTATTCCAGACTACGCCGTCCTTGGGAAGGCCGCCCGCTAGTCAACGGCAGTGGGGCGGTCGCGGACTGAACCAGACAATGACGGCTTCGGGTCGGTAGCGGACATTAGCACCGCCGACGCGGTTCCTGCCCAATGTCCGCTAACGGCCATAAGCGGACCCCCCACGCGCCGCCAGCCCCGGTGCTTACCTGAAAAGCAGGATGAGATGCGTCACCCGCCAGAAGAGCACTACATAGGCGGCGATAAGCAGCGTCTGCCACAAACGCGGCAGACCTGACTTCGAGAGGCGGTGTATGCCATCGGCGAGGTTCAGTAGCACCAACCCCGTGCCCAACACAGCAACGACATAGCCGGTCGATCGGAAGGCCAGCGGCCCGATGTCGCGAGGGTCGTGCTCTATCGCTTCCAGCCCCGCGGCCAGGACCAACGTGGCGACGACCAAATTGCGCGTGTGCTCGAAGATCGTGCGTGAGACGTCGCGCTCGAAAAGCACATCCCGCATGCGGCGCAACCAGTCAGCGTTCCATAACGTCACATCCAATGCTCCGCGTCAGAACGCGAATCCATATCCGATTGCCGGCCCCTTGATCACCAGATCCGTGGAGACGCTTCGCGCCTGCGCGTCTACGTCGAGGTAGCGGTAGCCGAAGTACCACGCGCCAGATTTCATTCTGTAGTTCGCGACGATGCTCGTGTTCCACGTGCCATCCGTGTCGCCCCAGGATCCGTCAGCGCGCAGCGTCAAGCCCCAGCGCCCGCCAAAGGCCCATGTGTAGCGCGCGCCGAACATGAAGTCGTTGAACGACTCGTCCAGTTCCACGCGAAACTGCGGAACGCCGAGGGGCCCGGTCGGCGTGATCGTGCTGGCGATGTCAAGATCGAGGTAACGAAGCCCGGCGAAGACCTCGGTTCCCGTGAAGCGTTGCCCGCCCGGGCTCCACACGGCAGCCGCCTCGAAAAGGCGCGTGTCCAAGTCGGAATCGGCCTGGAAAATGCGCCGCGTGGCGTCCTGCGACAAGCCCAGATAGGTGAAGTCGGCGAATAGTCCGAAGTGCTCGCCCTGTCCCTCGGCATGCATCTGGAACGCGCCGTCGAGCTTGTCCACGACATCGCCGAAGCTCAGTCGCCGCGAAACCACCGCCGAGGCCGGCGGCGGGGTCTCGAGGTCCGTGCTGATATCGACCGCCCATACGTAGGGGGCCACGATCCAGTCCCAGCGATCCTGGGCAGCTGCGGTGCCGCACGAGATGAGCAGCGCGACTGCAACCGGCATGACCCGCGTATAACGCTTCATCGCGATCATAGCCATCTCCTCTTCGTGGCGATTCTCAGGTACATCGGACGATGCTACTTGAGGTACTTCACGTCGAGCCGGTCGATCGCGCCGTTATAGGCGAAGGGTTTCCGGTCGAAGTACGCCAGCGATACCGGCGAATAGCTGTCGCGGCCCACGTCGAACGCATCGTTGGCCGTGAACGTCAGCGGCGCCGAGCGCGGCACACGGCCCTGCGCCACGGCCTTGCCATTCACTCTTACTTCCACATCGAGCGGGCCGGCGTGCTTGTCATCCGCCTTGCGCGTTTCGACCTCGATCCTGACCTTGCCGGACGGAAGCGGCGCCGACGAAGCCAGGTTGGTGCGTTCGACTTCGAACAGGTTGTACTCGTAGTTCAGCTTGCCCTGGTCGACCCACAGCGCGACCCCTCCCGAGAACGCGCCCAGTGCGTACAGCACGCCTTGCGAATCCGGCTTCAGTTCTGTTTCGATGGTGACCAGGTTGCTGCGTGCGCCCACCTTTGGTGCGGTGAACTCGGGTACGGCGACCACTTCCTGCGTATAGCTGAACTCGGTGGCCGGGTTCGACGGCGCGTCTTCGGGATGGAACACGACCGACCAAAGGCCGCCACCGACGGGCCAGACCTTATTCGCTTGTGCCTGCGCGTCGAACGACGCCTTGAGCGAGGCCACCTTGTCGGGATGCTGCGATGCGACGTCCTTTGCCTGCGAGTAATCCGTGCGCAGATCGTGCAGCTCCCACGCATCCTGGTCGGGCGACCATTTGAAGATTGCCGGATCCACGCCCGCCTTCCACGGCGTACGCGGACCGAACACGGAGGCGATCCACTCGTCCTCGTAGTATGCGCGACTGCCCATGATCTCGAAGTACTGGCCCTTCTTTCGACCGGGTGCCTTCGCCGAATCGAAGGTGTAGGCCATGCTCACGCCGTCAAGCGGGTCCTGCGAGACTCCGTCGACGAGCTTCGGCGGCGTGATGTCGAGCACGTCGTAGATCGTCGGCACGATGTCGTTGACGTGGTGGAATTGCGAGCGCGGGGTCTTGTCAGGCTTGATCGTTCCCGGCCAGGAAACGACCAGCGGAGTCCGCGTGCCACCAAAATGCGCGGCGACAAGTTTGGTCGAACGGTGCGGAGTCGAACCGGCCCACGCCCAACCGGCGTGATACATGTTGTCGGCCTTCGGCGATCCCAGCACGTCCATTCCGCCGAGCTCGTTCATCGTGCGGATGTGATCCTTGATTTCCGTAGCGATGCCGTTCTGCGCCAGCAGCTCGCTGATGGTGCCGTTCTGGCCCTCCGCGCTGGATCCGTTGTCGCCCCACACATAGAAGACGAGCGTGTTGTCGCGGATGCCCATCTGGTCGAGTGCATCGATGATGCGCCCGGCCTGCGCGTCGGCGTGCTCGGTGTAGCCGGCGAACACTTCCATCAGGCGGCGCTGGAACGGCTTCTCGTCATCGGGAATGTCGGACCACGCGACGAGTGTGTCGGGTCGCGGCGTCAATTCGGTGTTCTTCGGGATCCATCCCAGCTTCTTCTGTCGCGCGAACACGTCTTCCCGCATCTGGTCCCAGCCACCGTCGAACTTGCCCTTATACCGGTCGGCCCAGTCGTTGAAGATGTGATGCGGCCCGTGCGCGGCGCCGGGCGCCCAGTACATGAAGAATGGACGGTCCGGCGTGAGCGCGTGCACCTGCTTCATCCAAGCCACGGCCTTGTCGGTCATGTCGACGGTGAAGTGGTAACCCTCCTTGCCGTGCGAGGGATCGATGCGCACCGTGTTCTCCACGATTGCCGGCTCCCACTGCGACGATTCGCCGGCGAGGAACCCGTAGAAGTAGTCGAAACCGATGCCCTCGCCCGCGGGCCAGTCGGTGTATGGTCCGATGGCTGTGGTTTCGTTCGCCGGCGTGTTGTGCCATTTGCCGAAGGCCGCCGTGGAGTAGCCGTAGTAGCCCAACACTTTCGCGGCGGTGGCCGACGTGCGCGGAATTCGGCCCGTGTAGCCGTCCCAGTCGTTGGCCAGTTCGGCGATCTGCCCGTTGCCAACGCGATGGTGATTGCGCCCGGTCAACAACGATGCGCGCGTGGGCGAGCACATCGCTGCGTTGTGGAAACGGTTGTAGCTCACGCCCTGCTTGGCCAGCCGGCTCAGCGTCGGAGTATTGATGACGCCGCCGAAGGTGCCGGGCAACGCCGGCCCGACGTCGTCGAGCATGATCACCACGATGTTCGGCGCGTTGGCCGGCAAATGCGGTTTCGCCGGGAGTGGGCTGTAGCTGGATTGTGCGATTGTCGGCCCCGCCTTGCTCCCGGACGGCTTTCGCGGGAAAGGCAGCGACTCCTGCGCGAATGCTGGCGCTGCGAAAAGCAGCGAGCCCAGGGCGAGAGCGAGGTGGCGGACCTTAAATCGGCTGCGACTGGCGGGCATTCGAACCTCCGTCGGCACGCAGAGCGGGGGCTCTGCGCAGGTCTCATGGGCGCTGCCGCCAAGCTTTTGAACCCGGACCGCGGAACGCTCGGTACCGGCGCTTACGACCGCGTTCAAGCGGCGGTCAGCCTTATCAACTCGGCGTGAACAGTCAGTGAAAAGGCTCGTCAGTCCCACCGACGGCTGCTGAAAAACGCACTTGAGCTGTCCAAGTGGCCAGATGCCCGCTATCGGCCAAGAGGGGACATTGGGGCTCGGGGTCACGCTACGCCCTCTGCGTGGCGTCGACCTCATTTACCGGGCGAGTGGGATGAGATAGAGATCGGCCGCACCGAGCGTACTCGGACTCGTGCACCACGCATCATTCAGCGCGCACTGGACCACCTTGGGTTGCCGCGCGACGAGTACAGCCCATCGAGTGGACTCGGAAAATGGAAACGAGATACTCACGGTGCCGCGTGGTTTCACTACCTCGAACACGTGTTCGTGGCTCGTGCCACACGTCGATTCCCACCGCGGAGTGTCCTGACCACACAACAGGACGTAATACCGCTGGCCTTCCCGAAATGGGTCGATGCGGTACTTGAGCTTGACTTTGATCGGAGTTCCGTAGGCTACGCGACTGCCACTCGCGGGCTTCATTGACGTCACGTACAGGTCCGGATCAATCGACCACAGATGCTCAGGAATGAAGGCAGAGCATCCCGATAGCAGTGCGGCCATGACAATTGCTCCGACTCGAAGCTGATCCCGCCTGACTGACATGCTGAGCCCCATGGTCTACGTCCCAATGTCCGCTTTGGGTCGATAGCGGACGTTAGCTCTGACCGACCTGCCCGCCTCAACGACCGCCATGGGTCAACAGTGGACTTACTCGTCAGGGGGCGGTGGCATCCGCTGATGCTCCACTAGTGACAGTTCCAGTGCTGCCCAGGGCGGGCGCTGGCTCACGAATAGCGCCGCCTCCGGCACGAACGCCGCGGAGTCGTCGAGAGTTCCCGCATAGATCGTCACCAAGTCCGGAGCGGACTCCGGCGTGCCAAAAAGTAGGCTCCCGCACTCGATGCAGATGTTGCGAACGGCTGAATGCCCGCTGCCGCCCATCGTTCGCACCTGCTTGATCGGTCCGATGCCGGTAAATGACGCGCGCTGCACACCCAGCACCGGGACGCCTCCGCTGCCGGATGCGCGTTGACAGTCGCGGCAATAGCACACGATGGAGAACAATCCGGGACCCCGCGACTCGTAGCCGGCTGCACCGCATAGACAGCGTCCGGTTATCACTCGTCTACCTCCGATGGCTGGATTTCAAACTCACGCACACCGCACATCGCGAGATAAAGCGCAGCCTGGAAACAGATACGAGCGGGGCTCCGATAGGCGGATCAGATGCTCCCGCGTGCTGGTCCACCGATTCCTCCGGTTGCCAGCCCGGCCCCGAAGGCAGCGGCACTCATCGCAGCGATGCAGAACAGCAAGAAGGCCACGAAGATCTTGCCATTGGATCAGTTCCCTTTGGTTCGGAGCTCATGTAGTCCACCGACAGTCATTCAGTAACAGTCACACGAGTATGCCTAAGGGAAGGGAGCCGCCGCTCTCCACTTGCTCCAGTAGTGCACCAGCAGTGCAACACCGTCGGCTCGCTGGAAGGATGTCCGGGTAACTGGTAGCGATTCCTGCCACCTCGCCTGGGCTAGTTCCTGCAGGGCAGTGATCGGCGGTCTGCAGAATCCCATGTGCCAGCTTTCGAACTGCCGAATAGCAATCGGTGCATTCAAGAGCTCTCTTATGTCGGCGTGGCTACGTGCCTGTCTGATCCGCTCATATACCGCATTCACGCTGACGCTTAGGCCTTCGAAATACTGAAAAAACTCGGTACCGTTGAACAACAGCACCCCAGTGACCCCGGACATTGCGTTGAACCCACGGGCATCGAGCAACAGACCATCGATCTCGACGGACTGCAACTCCCGGGTCGCGGCACTGATATAGGCAATCGCGTGCAATGCGTCGCTCAAGGAAGGTCATCCGGACAGGGGGGCTACCCTGGGCACGAGACTGGCTCAGGGTCTCAGCCTAGATTGGCAGTCGGTAGTTCACAAGATCTCCGCCTCCCCGTGCCCTAGGTGCGAATTGCGAGGCGGGGCCACCGCAGTTGTCCGATGATCGTCGATGGCGGACATTGGGGCGGTCTGTGAAGCCGGGGGGGAATGTCCCCTATCGGCCAGAAGCGGACGTTATCCGTGGCTGTCTCTCCGGACCAGCATCCTTGAGACTCCATGCATGAAACCGCCCAGAAACAGGGCTGCAACCGACGAGAGCAGGATCACGCTTCCCCAGAATGCAGCCGGTGTGTCGGCAGCACTGAAAGCATCGACCGGACGCCTGCGCCAGATGCATGGGAGATACCCGGTGCCCATCGCTTCCAGAACCCAAAGCCCGGGAAAGGCAGCGAACAGAAGACAGCCGAAGCCGCCGACGCACGCACCGATCCTGCGCGCCGGATTCGCATGGCGCCGCCAGAACCAGATCCATGAGGTCGTCGCAATGGCCAACATGAGAAGAGCGATCGACAGGAGCGAGGGAAGCCCGATATCCATGAGCAAACATTCCGTGTTGTCGCCTCGTGGCGGATGTCCGCTTTGGGTCGAAAGCGGACATTAGCACTGCCGGCGCATTCCATCAGTTTGAGCCACAAGTTCGCCCTTCCCTACCCCCGATAAACAGGCCTAATCTCATACCCTACCCCGCCCTGCCGTGTCCGCTGTCGGCCAGGAGTAGACGTCACCCCTCAACGGTCGGCTGAGGTTAGAAGTGGACACTACCAGCGGTCGGCGCGTCCGTCCTGCCCGAACGTCCGGTATGGGCTCGAAGCGGATCCGCACTCATTACAACGCTGCGAACGCCGCAGCGGCGATCGCAGTCGGCACCAAGGCGCCGGCGAGCAGACCGCCCGCACTGATGGTTTCGTCGGAGAACCCCTTCTCCAACAACGAAGCCCCCGCGGGATTCGGGGCATTAGCGATGATCGTGAGGCCGCCGCCCGCGACGGCGCCCGCGACCAGCCAATATTTCGCGTCGTCGCTTATCTGTCCTGACAGCGAGCCTAGGTAAGTCAGGGCGGCGTTGTCGGTGATGGCCGTAAGCGACAGTGCGCCGAGGAATAGCTGAAGATCATCAAGCGAGCCAATCACGGGCTGGAGCCACCACCGTTGCAGTCCGCCGAGAACGACGAGCCCTGCGAGGAAGAAACCGACCAGCAGCGCCTCGCGCAGGATCAGGGGATCCTGGTAGCGCTCGTAGGCATGCGCGATCCCGAGGAACATCAGTAGGAGACCGATGAAGATGACCGGATGGTGCGCGAACGCCACGATGCCGCCTAGCAGGGCGAAATGCACTAGCACAATCGGAAGCGGCACAGGATCGACGACGCGCTCCTGCAGTGCGACGCGCGGAAGATGGCGGCGGAGCACGGCCACCGCGATCGTGGCATTGACTACGACGGCCAGCCCCGCCTTCCAGCCGAACGTCGCGAGCATGAAGGGCGTCGTCCACCCCCACGTCTCGGCGACCATGAGGATCGGCGGGGCAGCGTACGAGCTCAGCGTCCCACCAATGGAGATGTTCACGAACAGCACGCCAATGGCAAGGTACTTAGGCGCTTCAGGAATTTCGCGACGGAAAGCAATCGGCGACAGTAGCAACGCAGCGATGGTCATGGCGGCCGGTTCGGTGATTAGCGAACCAAGCAGCGGTACCGCGGCCAGGCCGAGCCATGCCTGCGCCAAGGACATGCGCAACGGCAACCAGCGCGAGAGCGTGTTCACCGTGTTCGCCACCGTGCTCACCACGGGACGTGACGCCGCGACCACCATGATGGCGAAAACAAATAGCGGCTCGGTGTAGTTGCGCGACTCCACGTACGCAACGACGTGGTTCTGGCCTTGGAACATGGCCAGGACCGCCATGAGCATGATGGCCCAGAAGCCGAAGACGACTTCCACTTCGCTCAACAGATGCAGGATGCCCGAGTGCCGCGGTGAACGCCATGCGAGCCGCTCGAGTTGCTTCGCGGCGAAGGTGTGGAGGACGGCGAGCGCGAAAACGCCGGATGCGATCAGGTCGAAAGGGGTCGGCTGCATGGATCCACTCGATTGCGGTCCTGCGTGGCGGCCCGACCGACGCTGATCCTGCCCTACCGGGCACCCGTGGCCAGTCTAGCAGCACATGTGAGGGCAAAACCAAGCGGAACCGCTGCACACGCGGTATGCGCGGCTAGGACCAGACGCGGCAAAGCAACTTTGCTCATGAGCGAGCTGCGACGTGCGCCGCAGGAAATGTGGCCCATTGGCCGCAGCGGCTAGCCTAGCGCGGCGCAGGTTTTCCCAAGTTCTTGTCTGCAACGCCGCCAATGATTAAGAGGAAAAATAAAATACGAGCAAGCAGATAGGGCAGCGCAGCTTCATCCCCGGCACCCTGCCAAGCGAACACGGCACGATTCATCGCCTCGAGCAGGAAGGCCGCTGCGAACCACAAGAAGAGACGTTCATGGCTGATCCGCCAGAAGCGCAAGAAGAGAAGTGCGACAACGGCGGATCCCATTGAAATCATGCCTAGCATGAACATCTGCACTTAGCGTTCCTCCATGACCAGACCGTAGATAAGGCTGCCGACCGCCAGCAGTGATAGTCCGGTACGCACTGGCCATAGCGCGATTCCAGGAAACACCAAGAAGTCGAGCACAAGCACAATGTTTGCAGCGGCCAGAAGGGCAAAGCAGACTGCGCTCCAGACCAACATGCGCGAACGCGAGCGGCGCGCCCCTAGCGCAAGCAGCCAGGCGCATGCGAGGGCAGCTCCGGCACAAAGCCCATAAACCAGCGAAGTCATTTGTCCCTCCGAAGACGAAACGCGTCAGCGAAATCTTGGGCCTGTCGCTCAAGTGCGGAATGAATGAGCTCCGTCACTGCCACGACGTGACGACTGTAGATCGCGGCGATTCTCGAAACCATTTCATCGACATCTCGTGATGACGGAGCGTAGCGCACCATGCCGTCATCGAACGATGCAAGCCCTTCACTGCATAGCTCCTCGATAAGCGTCATGACGCGCGCCTCGGGCAGATATAGCCGCGCGACGAGTTTGGGTACGCGCCACTCTTCAGCGGACGAACGCACTAGTAACAGCGCCTCAAGCATTGGCACCGAGCGTATGCGCGCGACAACGAAACGGCGCATGTCGGGTGTAAGGTCCGCGATAGGCATCGTTGTATGGTGATTGCGTAAGCGGCCGCCTGCAAGTCGTAATCGTTCAGCGCCGAACTGAGGCAAGCGACGCGCTTGAGCAGGGGCGCGTCAGCGAAGGAGCATGGGTGCGATCCCGCACAGAGCAAACGCTCTTCAGTGCCACGCACCGCCCACCTGGACGATAACGGTTTCGTCCTGTGGTCCCCAGGCGTAGTCCGCGCCGACATACATACCCAACGTCCGAGCGATGAAGTAGCGCGCCCCAAGCCTCTTGCTCGCCGCCGAAGATGCGTCGCTGAAGCTGGCGCGATCGCACCAGGCCTTTCCCACGCCCGCGAATCCGACTACCGCCCATCGACGCGTGAAGTTCCAACGCAACTCCAACTCCAACACACCGGCGTTATCGTCCTGGTAGCGAGCTGATGGGATGCCGCGCAGGTCAATGTACGAGAGGCGGTAAAAGGGGACTTCGCCACTCACAAGACGCAAGTCGGCTCGTCCGCCCAGGATGAGGTGCTCCCCTAGCGGCCAGTACCCGTAGCTGCGCGCCCTGTAACTCTGGAAAGACACATCACTTCCGAAAGCCGAGGAATGGAAGTTGCCTTGCACTTGCAGGTCGTAGCCGCGAGAAGGTGTAAAGGGATTCCTGGGCAGTAGCAGAATCGAAACTGGGCGAATAGCGCGCGCTACCATTGGATCGACCGTTGCGCCGCCCAGGGCGAGTGCGTGACGTGTGAAGGCGTGCAGGACGGCTGACGGATCGCGTCGATCCGTAAGGGGCGCGCATGCGCGTCGTAGCCCGCTATTGGGAAGTGGCGGCCAGTTGCTAGTCACTACGCTTCGTCTTGATGGGCGCGTAAGGTGCGCATTAGCCTGGCGACATGGTGTCGCGCTCCTTTGACGAGCTCGATCCAACGCTACGTCCGTGATCGTTCGGAGCCGTTACAACGTCGGCTCAAGGTTCGCCTGTCGCTCCCCCCGCAAGGAATCCATGCCCAAATGCGCTCGTTCGGCCATGGCTGTGTTGCCGACGTGCCGATAGAGCGTCCAGGCGAGCCAGGCGGCCCGATAGTCGGCAGTCACATAGGCATCCAGTTCGCCAAGTACCGCGAACGCAGTTTGCGAGTCCTCACCGTCCAGCAATACCAAGGCGCGGATGATGCCGGCACGCACCCGATCGTCGGGGCTACCTTCCCGATTGGCCAGCGCCATGGCCTTGTTGGCGGCAGCCAATGCGGCATCGCGTTCGCCGAAACGTCGTTCGACAATGGCCGAGGCGAAGGATCGAGCAAAGGCGCGATCTGATAGGCGCTCGGAGGGCTGATTCGACAAACGATCGCGCCAGGCACGAGCCACTGCAGCATTGCCTGCAGCTTGGACGGCCATAATCGCCAAGTCTTCCTCGACCGGCTTGGACGCTGGAGGGATCCGCGCCGCAAGCGCAGCGGCGCGCGGTCGATCGCCGCGTGCGATCGCCAAGGCCATCTCCAGCTCGGCGACGACACCTTCCCGCTCCTTCTTCACCTGGGGCGAAAGCGTCTGCAGGAGGTTGGCGGCCTCGTCAAGCCTGCCATTGTGCAGTGCGACTCGGATTCGGATCGTAGCTAGGAAGCTTAGTAGCGTTGCGTCTTCGATGGAGGGAACGAGCCGCTGTGCGCGCGCGATGGTCTCGGTGGCCTCCGCGGGTTCAACCAGTGCAAGCTGGGCGGATGCCTTGGCCCCCAGTGTTGCAGCGAGATAGTCACGCACCTCGAAGCGTTCGAATACCTCGATCGCCTTGTCGTATTCCTGTACCGCCTGCGGCCAATGATTGCGAACCGCTTCGATACGGCCGACGTTTGAGCCGACCATCGCGGCCGAAACCACGTCTCCGTCTTCCTGCATGGCGACCCGAGCCAATCCCATGTCGCTGACTGCGCTGGCCAACTTCCCCTGCTGTATGCGTGCGACACCGCGACCGTTATATGCGTCTCCGAGCAACCCGACGTCCTCGTTCCGCACATCGCCCCGCAGCACGTCCAATGCATCCGTGTAGCGCTGTTCCGCCTCGAAGGGCCGTTCCTGGCGAAGAGCAACCGAGCCCATTCCCATCAAGCCCTTTGCACGGGTCGGCGCATCTTCCGCAATCGCGGGGTGCGAGATCGCGCGTTCGAACAGTGTCTTCGCCTCGGCAATTCGTCCGGCGCGATACTCAAGCTGTCCCTCGCGTACCAGCATCCTGGGGGAGGTGCGATCCTTTGCGGGCGCTGCAGCGATCTGTTCACGGGCCGCATCAAGCTGTCCCGCATCGAGTTCCGCATCAATACGACGCAGGCGCTCTTGGAATGGCGTGGGTGAAGGACGCACGGACGTAGCACGGCCGATGCGACGCAACCAAGCATCGGTGGCGATAGCCATTGCTTGCAACGGGGTATCACCCTGCGCTTCCAGGCGAACATCGGAGCGATGGCCGACAGCGCGCAACTGGACTCGCCACCGATTTCGCTCCTGAAACGCCTGCGGAACGAGCAGCCACTGCGCGCCGCTCTTCGCGAGCAGGGTCTGCAACATCGCGTCGTCCGGCCCGGCCCCTCCGCCCGGCGTTGCCCGGTCGCGAGATGCGGCCTGCAAATGGAGCGTCTGCTCGCTAGGTGCCACCTTCAGCGCAGAGCCACGGAGGCGATCCGCGGCATACTCCATCGCGCCAAGCCGTACCCAACTGTACTCACGATCCGGTGGGTCGACGGCCACTGGCAACACCATCACCAGACCGTCGCTCGGAACCATGTCATGCGCTGCCTTCTCACGCGTCGAAAGGTAAGCCAGGCCGCCTAATACCAAGCCGACCAGCACCAGGAAGGCACCGCCGAACAGGCGGCGAGGCAGGCCGCCTGGCGTTGAAACCAAGTCGGCGTGCGTCTCGGCTGCCTCCGATGGCGGGGCTGCGACCGGGCCGCGCAAAGGCTCGCCCACGGCGGTGACGGGCTTGTGCGTCGCTTCGCTATCCGGGGAATGGTCAAGTGCGTCGACCGCCGCGATCCAGCGGTATCCGAATCCCGGGATCGTGCGCACAATGGTTTGGCGGTTACCCGCGTCGTCCAGCGCCCTGCGGGCACGCCGCATGGTCTGGGTAATCACCGTGTCACTCACATCGGTGCGGCCCCAGACAGCGGACACGAGCTCATCGCGTCCCACCGCCCGTTCGCGGTGGGCGACCAGATAGGCCAGGCACTCCAGCGACTTCAATGGCACCGGCAGCAGTACACCGGCACGCCGCAGTTCGCGCGATGCGGGGTCGAACTCGAATTCGCCGAACCGATACCGGGTTAGGCGCATGCGCCCGACCTGCCTTGAGACTATTTCTGATTGGCCATCCTAAGGCATCTTGTCGGCGCGATCAGTCCACCCGGACACGGAACTCGACAAGACGCGGCCGTTCGCCCGAAACGTCCTGCTGGCACTCAAATCGCAAGTGGCCTTGGCCGTTGCGCATCGCGCGCAGCACCCATTGGGTGCGGCGCACGGGGCGGGCAGGCTCTTGCTCGACTTCCAGGATCGCGTCTGCCGGGCTCTGGATCCAGCATTGGGTACCTAGACCGGTAGCGGCCGGCAAGGCGACCGCCAATCGCTGACCGAGGTGCAAGTGGACGTCACGCCCAGAGGCGCTCTCGTCCAGTTGCACTTCCGGCGCCACGGTTGGCACGGATGGAAGACGAGCCATACCTTTCACCCAATGCCATCCGCACAGAACGACCACGAGCGTCCCCACGACGGACCACGGCGTGGACCCGCGCTTCAATCAGTTCACCTTCACCAACAGACGCGCGCCGCTGGTGTCTTTGGTCGCACTCAGCGCGAGGTAGTAATGCCCCGGGGCCGGATTGGCGACGGTGATCGCCTGGTTGATGCCCGGGCGTGCCGAAGCGCCGACGTTCGAGTTTGGCAACGGATCGGCCTCGTACCCCAGCAGCAGCTGTACTTCGCCGCGACCGCCGTAGGTGGTGATGTCGATCTTCGTCGCGCCGGCGGGCACGTCGATCGTGTACAGCTCGCGCTCGCCCGTCGCCATCGGCGGCAGCACCATCGCAATGCCCGGCGTCGTCGGCAGGCCATTGATGGGCTGGCCGAAGCTACGCGCGCGTTCGACCGCGGCGGCCGCGTCGAGCAGGCCGGCGCCGTTGGCCTGCGTCTGCTTCACCGGGAAGGCGCGCGTGGTCGCTTTCAGCAGGCCTTCGACCTGCGCCGGTGTCAGCGGCGTGGTGACCACGCTCTGCATTAGCGCGACCACGCCAGCTACGTGCGGCGTCGCCATCGACGTGCCCGTGTAGCCGGCGTAGATGTCGCTGCCCGGGACCGTAGTGCCATTGTTGAGGGTCGACCAGATGTAGCCGCCCGGGACGCCTTCGGTGCCCGCACCACCCGGCGCGGCCAGGTCGACGCCCGCACCGTAGTTGGAGTAGCTCGCCCGCTGTCCTGACGCGCCGGTGGCGCCGACGGTGACGACGTTCGCGCAGCTGGCCGGCGCGTGGCCGGTGACCGGGGAATTGTCGTTGCCGGCCGCCACCACGATCGTCGCGCCGAGCCCAACGGCGGCGTTGATCGCCGTCTGCGTGTCGACTTCGCACTCGTGCGCGCCGCCCAGGCTCATGTTGATGACTTCTGCGGGATTCGGGTTGTCCGGCACGCCGTCAATATGGCCGCCGGCCGCCCACACGATCGCGTCGTTGATGTCGGAGGTATAGCCGCCGCAGCGGCCCAGTACGCGCACCGGCACGACCTTCGCGTTGTAGGCGATGCCCGCACCGCCCACGCCGTTGTTGGTCACCTCGGCGATGGTTCCCGACACGTGTGTGCCGTGCCAGCTGCTGTTCTCGGCCGGCGCACCGGCACCGCACTCGTTCGCAGCGGAGTAGTCGCCGGTGTCCCAGCCGCCCGGCACGCGGCCGTCCGTGGCACGACGCGAGACGAAGGCGTCGGTGATGAAGTCGTAGCCCGGCAGCAGGTTCGGTTCGAGGTCGGCGTGGTGCGTCGCGCCGGTGTCGATCACCGCCACGACGACGCCCGCGCCGCTGGCGCCCGAATCCCACGCCGTGGTGACACGCGCGCCGCCGGCACCGGTGCCGTAGTGCCACATCTGGTGGCTGGTCAACACCGGGTCGTTCGGCAGTGCGGCCGCGTGCATCAGACGGTCGACAGCGACGGACTCGACGTTCGGATCGGCGGCGATGGCGCGCATCAGCGCTTCGGCTTCGGTGCGGTTCAGGCGCTGCGTGGCCTTGACCACGTGCTTGCCGCCGACGGTTGCGCGCAGCGACTGCACGTGCAGCGCCGCGTTACCCTGCAGCGCGGCGATGCGCGCGCCCATCTGCGGACGCGCACGCGTCGCGGCGGCGTCGAGCGAACGCTGGCGTGCATCGGACTGCGCGCGCTCGGCGCTGCCGGACTTGTACTTGACGATGAAGCGCGGCGACAGCGTGGCGTCGTCGAGAGAGGTGAGGTCCACGGTGCCGGCGAACACCGGTGCGCAGGCGCCCGCGATCAGTAGGCTGAGGACGGTACGGCGAAAGATCATGGCGATTTCCTGGAGTGCGAAGGAGTGGTCACGGCGCCCGCGATGGGCGCCGTGCGTTGTCGTGGGATGGGTTAGAGGTCGATACCGAAACCGACGCCGGCGGAGCTGTCGTCGCTGCTGAAGGCACCGCCGATGCTCATCGACGCGCGATCACCGATCGCTTTCGAATAGCCGACCGACAGCGCGCTTTCGCCGTTCTGCCAGCCGGCACCGACCGCGACACGACCACGCGGGCTGCGACTGCCGGCGGCGTTGATCGCCATGTTCATCATCGCGCTGCTCATCGCGCCCTGGCGATCGATGCGTTCGTCCTGCTTGCCCAGCCGGTAGCCGATGTCGTTGCGCAGGTCGTCGAAGTTGTCGTTCCAGGCCTGCATCTGGCTGTCGGTATAGGCGTTGGCGCGCGTGAGCGTCTGCGTCGCGGTGGTGTCGGTGTAGGCGTTGGCCGATGCGACCGCCGCCGCGTCGCCGTCCTGCACCTGCTGCACGTTGGCGGCGTCGGTGGAGGCGGTGCCGGCGGCGACATTGGTCACGCGGCGTTGCTGCGAAGCATTGCCCACCGACACGGTGTTGGCCTGGTCGGCGACGGCGCCCTGCCCCAGCGCGACCGAACCGCTGGCGCTGGCGTGGCTGTCGGCACCGACCGCGACGGCGTTGTCGGCCGCGGGATCGACGATGGCGTTGTTGCCCAGCGCGGTGCCGTTGGCGGCGCCGACATTGGCGCCGTGGCCGATGGCGGTGTCGTTGGCGTCGGTGGCGTTGGAGCCGGTACCGATGGCAAGCCCGTTGCCGGTACCCGTCGGCGCGCCGCCGGCGGACGGCGCCGGGTTGGCAGCGGTGGTTTCCAGCGTGGAGACGCGCGCGTTGAGGCCATTGAAGGCCGCATCGATGGCACTGAACGTCGAGCCGACGTTGCCGTAGCTGCCGCCCATGAAGGAGAAGCTCGGCGCGGAGATGCCCTGCGTGCTCACGGCCGCACCACCGCCCAGTGCGGTCGCGACCGTATCCAGCTGCGCGCCGATGGTGCCGCCGACGTTGGTGACGACAGCATCGAGCTGGCCCTTGTTCACCGCGTCGGTGCTTTCCACGCCGTCGGCGACGTTGACGATCCTGCGCTCGGCGCCGGCGCTGCCGACGGAGACGACGTTATCGCGGTCGGCGCTGGAGTTCATGCCGATGGCGACGCTGTTGAGGCCGTACACATTCGCGCCGCTGCCCAGGGCGAGCGCGCCGGCGGTATCGGCCACTGCGTAGCTGCCGAGGGCGACGGCGTCGTCGCCGCCGGCGTACGCGTTGTTGCCGCTGGCGATGCTGCCAGCGCCGATGGCGAAGGCGTTCGTGCCCGTTGCGATGGATGAGTCGCCCGCTGCGTACGCGTAGTTCCCGACTGCCGTCGCGGACGCGCCTGTAGCCTGGCTGTTCTCGCCGAGCGCGGCGCTGCTGTCGCTCAGCGCCTGTGCGCCGTTGCCGACGGCCGTGGCGCCAACGCCAGTGGCGAGGCTGGCATTACCCATCGACAACGCGGCATCCTCGCTCGCGTAGGCGCCAGTACCGAAGGCGATGGCGTTGCTGGTCTGGCCGCTCAAGCCTGGCGCGGTGCTGGCGTCCTTGCCGAATGCGATGTTGGCCGTGCCCGTGTAGCCGTCAGCCAGGGCGTTCTCGCCGATGGCAATGCTCTTGTGGAACGTCGCGACGGCATTCGTGCCCAGCGCGATGCTGTCCAAGCCGTACGCGACCGATTCGGAGCCGATTGCGACGGCTTCGGCGTTGTAGGCCACGCTTTGATTGCCGACGGCAACGCTGGCACGGCCCTGCGCGCTGGCGTTGAAGCCGACTGCGGTCGCGGCGCCGATGACCGTGGGGTCAATGGAATCGAATTGCGACGTGGGCTGGACCGAGTTGTATTCAGTGTCGCGATCGCCGGCGCGTGCCGCAGCGCCGAGGGCGGTGCTGTAGTTGCCCCACGCGTAGGCGCCGCCGCCGTAAGACGAGGCGCCCAGGCTGACGGCGTAAGCCTTGCCGTACGGGTTGAAAATAGCGCCAGGGCCGGTGACCGCCGGCGCGCCGAAGGCGGCCTGCCAGTCGAGCCAGCCACCGACGGCGGTCGCGCCCTGGCCGACTGCGGTCGCCGCGTAGCCGATCGCGGCGCCGCTGCGGCCGTTGACGTATGCGGAGTAGCCCACGGCCGTGCCCATGCCTCGGCCGACGATGGCGTTGGAGCCGATGACGGTGGAGTTCATGTCCTGCCAGATGACATCGTAGGGCGAGTAATAGATGTCACCCAAGGTCTGTGCACCGGCGCCGATGACGACGTTGTTGTTGCCCATCGACCGGGCGTTGTTGCCGATGGCGACCGAGTTGACCGCGGATTCCGCCGTGCTCAGGGTGAACAGGCCGTACGAAGGGCTCTGCCATTTGGTGACCTTGTTGCCGTCGACAGTCGCGCCGTTGCCCAGGGCGATCGAACCGGTGCCGTTGACCGCCGCGTTGTTGCCGATGGCGACCGAATTGGTCGTGGGCGCCTCGACGGTGGTGATGGCGCGCGTCGTGATGGTGTCGCCTGTGCTCTTGTCTTCGCTGAATATGACGGTGCCGTTGACCGAACGGGTCTTGGCGTTGGTGCCCATCGCGATCGAGTTGCTGCCGTTCGCGCTGGCGTTGGCGCCGACGGCGACGCTGTTGACGCTGCTGCCCGCAGGCGTGGTCGGCGTGGTCGGCCCGATCGTGCTCGCCCAGCCGCCGGTGCCGTTCTTGTTGACGTCCGTCGTTACCTGGTTCGATCCCGCATGCACCGCGCCGGCCTGGTTGCCGATGGCGACGCTGCCCGCGGTCTTGGTGACCGCGCGGACGCCAATGGCGGTGCTGTTGTCGCCCACGGCCTGCGCGGCGGCGCCCATGGCGGTGGAGTTCAGGCCGTTGGCCCAGGTGATCTCGTCCGGGTCGACGTTGCCGTCGCCGTTCAGGTCAATCCACGAGCCGACGGCGGTGGCGTTCTTGGCGTTCGCGGTGGTTTCGTCGCCGATGGCGGTCGAGCCGTCGCCCGCCGCCTTCGCGTCCGGGCCGCATGCCAGGGCTTCGCTGCCGGGCGCCGAACTGTCGATGGTCAGCGGCGTGCCGGTCGCGTTGTCGACCAGTTGGCAGTTCGTGCCGGCGTAGGCCGGAAGGGCGAGCGCGGACAGCAGAGCGGCGGTAAGAACGTGCCGCTGGAAGCGGCGCTGGTTCGCAGGTTGCATGGACGGACGGCTCCGGTTGGGTAAGCCGTCAACCTCGCCGAGCAATTCCCGTGCCGGGTGACATGCGCAGGACAGCGCCTGTCATCGGAGTGACAAATGTGACATCGCCGTGACAAGTCATTGATTCTGCGGTAGCCCCTGACTTGCGCGCCTGTTCAGCCCTACACTCACCCGCCGGGCGAGGCCGGCCCAAGCCCGGCCGGGGGCACTTGGATGCGCTGCACGTCGAACTTCACTTCCACGCGCCGGTTCGGCAGCAGGCACTCCTTGAGCCTGGCACCGGTGTAGCCATCGCAGGCCTGGACCTGCTCGGTATCGCCGCGCCACTCATACGTGATGACCTCCGCCGGGATGCCTTGCGCAATGATGTACTGCCGCACCGCCATCGCCCGACGTTCCGACAGGCGCTGGTTGTAGTCGCTGCCCGGTCGCGCGGTCAGGCGGTCCGCGTGGCCGACCAGCTGGACGCCGACGACCTTCAGCTTCTCCTCGCCCACGCGCCGGAAGGCGTCGTCCAGTGCCGTGCGCGACTCGGCCCGCACCCGGCCCATCGTGTCCTGGTCGAAGTCGAACAGCAGGTTGGCGGTCAGCGTCATGTTCTGCGGCACCGGCGTGCAGTTGCGGGCCAGCGCCTCGGCTTCGTTGGTCAGGTCCTCGGCCATCTGGATGTAAGGCTTGGCGTGGCGCCACTGCTGCTGGTTGAACTCGTTGCCGGCGTGGACCAGTTCGACCTCGCCGCAGGCCACGGCCTGCTGGGCGCACTCGAACCCCGGCGTGCCGTGGATCGCGCCCAGCCGCTTCCACAAATCCTCGCGCAGGCGGCGGGCATCGTTGACCAGCGGCGTGTCGTCGGACGGCGTGGCGCCCTGCTCCATCGCGCTCACCAATTGCGCCGACTGGTCCAGCGCGTCCTGCGGGAAGTCGCTGCGGTCGTTGCGGCTGTATTCGTGGAACGACACGTCGAGCCAGCACTGCGCCTTGGCGAGGTGGTAATCGCGCACCGGGCGGCCTGCGTCGTTGAGCGCCTGGATGCGGTCCTGCGTCGCCTGGTAGGTGGAGTGGTCGGCGTAGATCGCCTCGTCGGTGATGCGCTGCTTCTGTGGCGTGAGTTGTGAAGGCGCGCCCTGCTGCGCGAAGCCAGGCGTGGCGCAGGCCAGCAGGAGTCCGAGGGTCAGTCGCGTGCGGTGGGGTGTCATGTCCGGTGTCCTCACTTCTGCGCCGGCCTGCGGTAACGGTCGTCGTCGCGCAGGAACAGGTTTTCGTCGAACTTGAAGCGCAGTCGGATGAAGGCGCCTTCGTCCGTGTATTCGTAGCCGGTCAGGTCGGGGTCGCCCTCGAAGCCGACGAAGTTGTAGCCCACCGACAGCCACAGGTTCTGCCGCAGCAGGCGCCCGATCTCCACGCCGTACGCGTACTGGTTGGCGTCGTAGTCGCCCTGGAAGGTGGACGCGAGCACGCCGACGTCCCAGTTCTCGGTGATGTCGTACACCACGCGGCCGGACACCAGCACGCCACGGAAGCGGTCGTCCACGCGTCCGCCGTCGTTGTAGACGAAGCGGTCTTCCTGCCACTTCGCCGCGACGCGACCGGTCAGCCACCACGGCCGCGACGGATGCCAGTCGGCGTGCGCGGAGACGATGTGCGCGCGCGTGCGGATATCGGACCCGATGTTCTGCTCCGGCAGGCCCGCGATGCCGATGCCGCTGTTGTCTTCTTCCAGCTTGTACTCGTAGCGCGCCAGCGCGTTGACGCGGTTGCGGTCGGTGTCGCGATACGCGACGCCCAGCTGGAAGCGGTCCTGCAGCACGTCGCCACGCGCCTGGTAATCCGTCGCCAGCAGGTAGTTGCGCGCCAGCAGCGTCCAGTCGCGGCTGAGCTTGCGCGCCCACAGCAGCTGGAACAGCGTGGTGTTGAACTCCTCGTCGGTGACGGTGCCGTCCACGTCGCCGGAGACGCGGTACTCCACCCGCATCGCGCCGCGCCACAGCGGGTTGGCGCTGTAGTCCAGGCCGAAGGCGAGCGCGGTGGTGTCGCCGGTGTCGCCGTCGTAGATCTTCACGTGTTCGGCGGCGGTGCTCAGGCGCAGGCCCTCCTTGATGTCCCAGTCGTTGCGGATACCCGACGCCATCTGCACATCGCGCCCGCTGATCGCATCGCGCAGCCGGTATTCGCTGAACACCTGCGTGTCCTTCAGATACGTGCTGTCGATGCCGAACACGATCGCGTCGGCTTCGCGATCGGCCGTCGTGATGCCGAACGCGCTGGTCAGGCCGGTCTGCCTCTCGTAGCGGCCGTACAGGCGATTGCGTTCCATCAGCCGGTAATCGACGCCGAGCGCGACCCGGTTGCGGTCCTCGCCGTTGAAGTCCTGCTCGTACTCGCCGCCGACGACGAACTTGTCGTTGATCTTGTAGCCGGCACCGACGTGCACCGTGTCCGATTCCAGTTCCGTGCCGACCGGCAGGTCCGACGTCGGCACCGTGCCGTCGCTGCGTATCACCGGCAGGCCGGTCAACGGATCCAGCGGCTGCTGCCCGTACCCGAGCGCGCCACCCGCGCTGCCCGTGGCGAAGCCGCCGCTGAGGCCGCCCGTGCTGCCGAACGGCGGCGAGATCGACCACGGCGAATACGCGCCGATGGTTTCGCGGATCGCGCGCACGCCGAAGTCCAGTGTGAGCCGCTTGCTCGCACCGATGCGCACGCCCGCGCCGCCGGCGTTGCGGTCGCCGCCGTCGGGGTTGCGGTCTTCGCTGCGCAACGCTTCGACGTAGAGTTCGAAGCGCTCGTTGATCGTCCACGTCAGTTCGAGGTCGTACTCCCCTCGCCCGCCGTACAACGGCGAGGACGGGTTGTTGAACGCCGGGTCGCTGCGGCCGGCGAACAACGTTGCGTCGAAGTTCTTGCCGTCGTGGCCGAATTCCAGCCGATACGCATCGCCTTCCACCTCGCCGCTGAGGTTCTGCAGGCCCGGCGTCGCGTACTGGTTGATCGAGTTGGTGTTGACCTCGCTCTCCGTGCGCGCCGCTTCCACCACCAGCCAAGTGTTCTTGCCGAAACGGAAGCCCAGGTTCGCGCTGCCCATGCGGAACGGCGCGAACGGATTCTCGTCGTTCACATACGAAGCGCCGGCTTCGATCGACCTACTCAGCCGGAACTGCGCATCGATGCCGTAGACCCAGAACTTCTCCGTGCCCTGGTCGAGTTCGTAGGTGATGCGCAGCGAGATCGGGTTGAGTTCGCTGTCGAACGCCGGCAGGAACTGGTTGAGCAGGATGCGTCCGGAGAACGGCTCGAAGCTGTAGTCGACCAGCCGCCCCAGCGGCCGCACCGAGACGATGCGGCTGGGCTGGTTGCGGTCGCGCGTGATGACTTCGACGCGTTCGCTGCCTTCCAGCACTGCGTTGTTGCTCAGGCCATACGGGCCGCTGCCCTGGCTTGGGAATTCGTCGATCACCTGCCGCAGCGAGTCTTCCATCGCGAACACGTTGCCGCGCACGCGCTTGCCTTCGAAATGCCAGCCAAAGCCGGTGGCGGTGCGGTTGTAGTTGCCCAGGCTGCGCATGACGATCCTGCCGCTGGTTGCCACGCCGGTCTGCGAGGCCAGCGAATCGCCGGTCTGGAAATCTCCGTACAGCAGATAGCTGCGGTTCTTGTCGACGCGCACGTACAGGCGTTCGGCCGAACGTGCGTCGAAGCCGCGCAGCGAGGAATCGCCGTAGACGGGATAGAACTCTGCCGGCTGGATGTCGCGCAGCAGGCGGCCACGCACTTCCTTGTCGGAGTCGTAGGCGGCGGTGAGCAGGTACTCGCCCTTGATCGTGCCCTTGACGAAGAACGCCGCGCGCGCGGCGCCGTTGGCCTTGCCGTTGTTGAACTCGCGCTCCCAGCGGCGGATGTCGCGATCAAAGCCGTCGTCGCGACGCACCGGATCGAGCGAGCCGCCATTGCGGAAATTCACCACGCCTTCGATCAGGCCGGTGGCGAGCATCTCGCGCATTTCCGGCAGGAAGCTGACGGTGTTCTCCGCCGACACGCCGCCGGCGGTGATGCGCAGCAGCACGTCCTGCGGCACGTCGGGTGCCAGCAGGTCGAACTCGGCGCGGCCGTCCTTCACCGGCAGCTGGATGCCCGGCGTAACGCGGTCGGCGTCGAGCTTGCCGGGGCCGAGTTCGTCGGTGCGGCCACCCGGCAACTGCACGCGGCCACCGCTGTATTCGATGGTGGCGAAGCGGTCGCCGGCGAGCGGGCGCTCGTCTTGCCCGAGCAACTGCACGACCACATGCACCGGCGACTGGCCGTCGGCCGGGACGCCGTCGCGGTCCACATCCACGCGTACGACGTCCACGTCGGTGTTGACGCTGTAATCGACGTTGCCCGATTGCACGTCGAGGGCGTGCGGTGGTTCGTCGGTCGTCGATGGCGTCTGCGGATACAGCGCCGTTGGAGCGCCGAGCGCCGGTTCGAAGCGGTGGTCGGGCACGGCCGGCGCAGTCGTGTCGGCTGGCGCCGGTGCGATGTCGCTCGACGGCGCGGCGTCGGTCGTCGCCGGCGCCGTCGTCGCCCCAGTCGCCGCCGGAACCACGTTGTCGATGCCGCCACCGACGCCCACGCCCGGCGGACGCTGCGTGCCGCGTGGCGCGACGATGGTCGGATCCTGGCGCGCGGACATCGTCGCGCCCGACGGCGCACCCAGCGGCTGCGTCTGGAAGCTCAGCGGCGCGCCCTGCACTTCCGTCTGCGGTGCCGAGGTTTCGCCCTGCGTGCGGCGCGCCTTCACCTGCTCGAGCACTTCGTTCGAACCGCTGCCTTCGATGAAGTCGGCGCGATGCAGCTCGCCGTTCTTCAGGTCGATGAAGAGGCTGGTGGCATCGCCGAGGTTGCGGTTGCTGCTGGTCGTCAGGCGCGAGCCGAGCGGCAAGGTGCTCGCGTCGACTTTCAGCGTGTGGCTCTTCGGCGGCAGGCCGCAGTAGCTGTACTTGCCTTCGGAGTCGGACACCATCCAGGTGCCGTCCTCGAAGTAGAAGCGCACGCCCGGGATGCCCAGTTCCTCGTGGTCCTGGATGTGGTTGTTGTTGCCGTCCACGAAGATCTTGCCGAGCACGCAGCCTTCGTCGGTGAACACGCCGCCGGTGACGCGTACGCGGTACTGCGCGCGGTTGGACGGCACGGTGCCCGGCAACGGCTGTAGCGTGCCCGGATCGACGCAACCGCCCTCGATCGAGCAACCGAATGCCTGCGCGCGGTTGATGCCATCGCCCTGCATCGAGCCGATGCCGATGCGCACGCGATAGCTCAACTGGATCTGCTGGCCCGGGCGGATCGGGCCGACGTCGAACACCAGCCGCGGACCCGGCTTTCCGAGGGGATCGGCGATGCCGCGGCCGTCTGCGCGCGCCGTGCCGTCGATGTAGGTGAAACCCGGCGGCAGGTTGTCGATGACGTTCACGTCGTCGAGCGCTTCGCCCGCGGTCTGGTGGATGGTGATGGTGTAGAGCAGCGTGTCGCCGAGTTCGACGACCTGCCGGTCGCCGGTCTTGGTGATGACCAGGCCGGGCGCCACCGCCGGATCGAGCGGGATGTGGTTGTGCACGATGCTGGCCGTCGCCGAACCGGACGACAGCGCCAGGTAGTACGCCGTCCCCGCACCGACCGGCGCGGTCGGTGCCGCCGGCTGCGGCTGCACGTCGAACGTCGTGCCGACGGCGCCCGGCGGATTCAACGTGCCCGGTTGCGTGGGAATTACGGTCGAGGGGAAGGCGAAGCCACCCGGCGGCGTCACGCGCAATGTGTAGTCGCAACGCGGTGGCGCGGTCGGTGCGAACAGGAACTGATAGAAGCCATTGGCGCCCACCGTCATCGAGATCGCATTGCCCTCGATGCTGTAACCGCCGGCGCCGCCATTGAGGATCGACGTCGCCGGATCGAAGCTGGCGCACGTTCCGCTCGGCGCGAGCGTCACCACCGAACCCGGCACCGGATCGCGCGTGACCACGTCGTACACCACGCCACCCGGATCGACCGGCAGGCTCTGCTGCGGCAGTTCCGCGCCGGACTGCAGCACGACTTCCAGCTGCGTGATGCTCTGGTCCGTCACGCGGCACGTGCTGGCGGTGCCGCCGGCGATGGCGGCGTCCGCGTCGCACGGCGCCGGCGGGCCCGCGGCGGTTTCGCCGGTGACGGGGAAGCCCCACAACACGCCGGACGTCGGATGGCGGAAACGCAGGTAATGCCGCACGCCGGGGATGAGGTCCGGAATGCGGTACGTGCCGTCGGCGGCGGTGAGGACCTCGGCGACGAGGTTGCCGGTGGCCGCATCGACGAACTCGACGTGCCATCCGTCGAGGCGCACATCGCCGCCATCCAGGTGCGTGTCGTCGCTGCCGGCGTCGAACCAGACGGTGCCCGAGACGGCCGACGCGAGCTGGATGGGCGTAGCGACACGGCAGGCGTTGTGCGTGATCGCCGGATCGCACACCGGCAAGCCGGTGACATCGCCTTCGAACGCCGCGCGTTCGGCCGGCGACGGCACGTGTGCTTCGTCCTCGCCCCCGCCCTGCACCAGCACGGCGTTGTTCACCGGCGAATTGGCGAGGGCCGACGCATCCACGCGCGCCTGCACGAGGATCGCGTCGGCGCGCGTCTCGTCGCGCGCGATGGGCACGCTGCTGGTGCAACTCAGGCGCGATTCGCCGACGGCGCCGGTGCAGGCCCAGCCGTTGCCGGTCGGTGTCGCGGCCAGCGTCAGGCCCGGCGGCAGGCGGTCTTCGACCACGTAATCGCCCGCCGTGGTCTTCGGACCGGTGTTGCGCACGCGGATGCTGTACTTGGCGATGTTGTTGACGGTGAACTGCGCCGGCGCCGCGCTCTTGCTGACCTTCAGGTCGGGCGAATCGGCGATCTCGCCGAAGTTGGCGCCGATGGCGGCCGCGCCCGGCGTCAGCGTGATCTCGCTGATGGCCGACGGCAGCGTGCCGCGCGGCGTGGCCACGCCGTCGGGCACGCCATTGACGGTGCCCGGGGTGGTCACGCCGTCGGTCGTCAGCGGCGGCTGGTCGGGTTCGGTCACCGTATAGGTGCCCGGCCGCAGCGTGTCGAAGCGGTAATCGCCATTGGCGTCGGTAGCGGTGGTGCCGTTGACCACCAGTCGCATCGCAAGCGCGTTGAACAGCGCCGACATCGGCGCGTTGACCGCCTGGCCGAGGTCGTCGTTGCCATTGAGCACGACGATGACGTTCGGGATCCCCGCTTCGCCATCGTCGTAGGCGCCGTTGAGGTTCTCGTCGATGTAGACCTTGCCGGCGATGGACGCGCCCGGCGCCTCGCCGAAGTTGTAGTCGGTGGCGTTCTCGTTGAGTGTCATCACGATGCCGCTGATCTGCGACGGCACCGTGTTCGGCGCGGTCGCCGTTCCGCCGGAACTGCCGGGCACCGTGATGCCGTTCACCGTGCCGGCCGGCTGGTTGGGCTCGGTCACCGTGTAGGTGCCGGCCGGCAGCCCGGTGAACTCGTAACGGCCGTCGGCGTCGGTGGTATCGGTGAGGTTGAACGGCACGCCGGTCAGCGTCTGGCCGGACAGCTCGACCGTCACGTCGGCGATGCCGGTTTCGCCGGTGTCGATCACGCCATCGTTGTCGACATCCAGCCACACGCGGCCGGCGAGCGAACCGGTCGGGAACTCACCGAACAGGTTGTCGATGTGCGCCTGGCCCGACGGCAGCACGATGCCGCTGATGCGCGAGGGCACGGTGCCGGTCGCGGTGGGCGAGCCGCTGCGCACGCCCAGGATGTTGCCGGGGTCGGTGATGCCGTCGGACGTGGCGGGCGGTTGGTCGGGTTCGGTGAGCGCATACACGCCCGGCCGCAGGTTCTCGAACTGGAATCCGCCCAGCGGCCCGGTGGTGAGCGGCAGGCTTACGTTCTGTGCGAGGTCGTCGATGCCCGAGAGCACGACCGCGACGTTGGCGATGCCCACTTCCACACCGTCCTGCACGCCATTGCGGTTGCCGTCGATGTAGACGCGGCCGGTGATCGTGCCCGGCGGAATCTCGCCGAACAGATAGCCATCGACTTGCTGGCTCACGCCCAGCGCGATGCCCGACACGCGTGAGGGCACGGTAGCCGGATCGGTGGCCGTACCGCCGCCGGTGCCAGCAACGGTCGCACCGCTCAACGTGCCGGTCGGTTGCGCCGGTTCGACGACGGCATACGTGCCCGGCGGCAGGCTGGTGAACGCCCACGTGCCGTCCGGATTGGTGGTGACCGAACGCGCCACCGCGCCACCGCCGCTGACGACGCCGGCCAGGTCGATCTGCACGCCGCCGATGCCGTTCTCGCCGGTGTCGATCGCGCCGTTGTTGTTGTTGTCCAGCCAGACGCGGCCGGCGATTTCGCCGTCGGCGATCTCGCCGAACAGGTTCGTGATGGACGCGTTGCCCGCCCCCAGCGCGATGTTCGAGATCGCCGACGGTGTCGTCGTCACCGGCGTCGCCGTACCGGAGGGCGCGCCGTTGATCGTGCCCGGCGTCGTGATGCCGTTCGTGGTGCCTGGTGGCTGCGTGGGTTCGGTCAGCGTGTAGGTGCCGGGGCGCTGGTCGGCGAAGGCGAACGCGCCGTTCGCGTCCGTGGTGGCGTCGGTGTTCACGGCCGCGCCGGTGTCGGTGGTGCCGGTGAGCGTGACGGTCACGCTGGCGATGCCCACTTCGCCACCGTTGATGAGGCCGTCGTTGTTGAAGTCGTAGAACACGCTGCCGGCGATGGACGCGGGCTGGATCTCGCCGAAGTTGTAGCCGGTGCCGGGAACGCCCGCGGTGGTGACGATGCCACTGATCGAAGACGGCGTGGTCGCGCGATCCGTCGCCGTGCCGCCCACCGTGCCCACCACCGTGGTGCCGTTGAACGTGCCGGTGGGCTGCACGGTTTCGGTCACGGTGTAGGTGCCCGGCACCAGGCCGGTGAAGACATAGTTGCCGTCGGCGTCCGTGTTGACGTCCTGCAGCACCGGGATGCCGTTGTTGTTGATGCCCGTCAGCCGCATCGCGATGCCGGCGATGCCGGTTTCGCCGGAGTCGATGACGCCGTTGTCGTTGGTGTCGAGCCAGACGCGGCCGCTGATCGCCACGTCGGTCGGGTTCTCGCCGAAGTTGAAGTCAGTGCCCTGCCCGTTGCCGACCGCCAGGTCGATGTCGGAAATGCGGTCGGTGGTGAGCGGATCGCCAGCCACGCCGGTGCCGCGCGTGCATCCGCTCGTGCACGGCGCGCCGCTGACCAGGCCCGGGTTCACCGCCAGCGGCGCGTTGTTGAACGTCCCGGCCGGCAACGGCTCACGCAGCGTGTAGACCACGTTCGGATCAAGGTTGACGAAGGTGTACGCGCCGTTGGCATCGGTGGTCGCGGTCTGGAGCACGGCGCTGGTGATCGCATTCAGCAGCTCGACCGTCGCGCCGACGATGGGCGGGTCGGTGCCGACCGTGCGCGTGTTGTCGGAGTTCGCATCCGAATAGACGAAGCCGGACAGGCTGGCGTTGATGAGTTCAGGGAAGTTGTAGCGAATGCCGGCATCCTGCCGACCCACCGGGATCGTCGCGAAGCTGGAGTTGCCGTTGGCACCGCCGCGCGCGTACGTGCCGCCGAGCGAGGGCGCGTTGCCTCCCGTCGCGGGTGGATCGACCGGGCCGTTCACGTAACCGGTCGGTTGCGTCTGCGTGATCGCGTACCCACTGGCATCCGACGGCGACAGTTCACCGAACGTGAAGTTGCCGCTGCCGTCGGTGGTCGTGGTGAGGCTGATGGCGTTGCCGTAGACGTCGGTGCCCGCCAGCGCGAGCGTCACGCCGGGAACCCGCGGTTCGGCCGAAGCGTCCTGCGGCACGCCGCCGTTCGCGCCGGCGCGGTCGCGATCCTCGAACACGGTGCCGGTGATCGTCGAGGCGATCACGCCCAGCGGCACCGTCGCCGTGTCGTTGCCGTTGGTGTTGTCGACCTGCTGCGTGGACACGGTCGCGGTGTTGCTGCTCGTGCCGCCGGCGGGCACCGTGTCCCAGCGCGCCGGGACGATGATGCGCACGCGACCGCCATTGCCCGGCGCGAAGGTGACATCGCCGAGGTCGCACGTCACGGTGCTGCCGGCGAGCGAGCACGTGCCGGTGCCATTGGGCACATCGCCCACGCCGACCGACGGGCCGACCTTCTGCCAGGTGATGGTGCCGGTGACGATCACCCCTGCCGGCAGCGTATCGACGATGCGCGTGCCGGGCCCGTTCAGCGGATTCGTGCCACTGCGATCCAGGCTCAGGCTGGAGCCCGGGCCGTTGTTGACCGCTTCGATCACGTAGAAGAACGGCTCGCGTACGGTCACCGGATCGACCGTGGGCGGCAGCGCGACGGTCGGATTCGCGTCCGGCGCCTGGGTGACGGTCGTCTTCGACACCGCCATGTCCACGCGCGTGCGGATGCTGGTGTTCTCGTCTTCGCTGTTGTTGCCCGGCTGCGTGTCGGTTTCGTTTCCGGATGCCGTGGCCGAATCGTTCAACGTGTCGCCGGTCGCGCTGGGCGGCGTGAGGTACTCGAAGCTCAGGTAGATCGCGCTCTGGGCGTTCACGTTGATGACGCCGAGCTGGTCGCTGCCGGGGAAACCGGCGCCGGGCATGATGCACTCCAGCGTCATCGTCGCCGGGCCGGTAACGGGGTTGGAACCGGCGGTGATCGCGCAGCGGTTGGGATCGAACGGCCCGCCCGCCGTGGCCGACGCGCCGGCGTAACGCACCGTGGCGCCCGCCTGCGGGGAGATGGTGTCGGTGATGCGCACGCCCGTGGCCGCCGACGGCCCGCCATTGTTGATCACCGTGATCTGGTAGGAGACGAAGTTCTGGCTGGTGTCGTTGGGGTCGTAGCCCATCGGGTCGACGCCGCCGGTGAAGCCGACGTCGACCTTGTTGGTGATCAGGTCCACCTCGCCGGTGGCGAAGGTGAGCGCCGCGGTCTTCTGGTCGTCGGCATTCGTCGGATCGGTGTTGAACTGGTAGTTGCCGAACCCGTCCGCGCCGTTGCTCGGGTCGGGCGTGCCGTCGCCGTTGAAGTCGAAGAAGAAATCGCCGGTGTCGGGGAACGCGCGCGCCGGGTTGCTGGTGAGGTTGAAGATCGGCGTGAGCGTGATGGTCAGGCTGTTGCTCTGCCCGCTCGCCATGTCCAGCGGCGTGCAGGTGATGGTGAGCAGCCCTGCCCCCGCGCCTTCGGTGTGGTAGCGCGTGCCGCCCGGCGCGGCCACGGCGGTGACGTTCGCGCCCGGCACCGCCGTGCACGTGGTCGTTCCGCCGCCGTCGCGCACGGCCGTGTTCAGGACGAAGCCGGAGTCGTTCGGCGGCAGCGCGATGACATCGCGGAACACCACCGCGCTGGCCGTCGACGGACCCTGGTTGTGGTAGTCGATGCGATGCGTGCTGGGCACGCCCACCTGCCCCTGCGCGCCGGTGGTGATGGTCTTGGCGGTGGTCTGCACGTTGGCCACGCGCGGGATCCGCACGTAGTCGCCCGCGGAGTTGTTGCTGTCGTCGATCTCGCCGATCGCGCCGGGCACGGCCGGATCGACGCCGACCCCCGCGGTGTTGCACCAGGAACCGGCCGGCATCGCCGCCCCACCGCAAGTGCCCGCCGGACGCACGGCGCTGTCGAGCATCGGCCCGTTCACGGTGATGGGAATGGTCACGCTGGCGCCGCCCGCCAGCACCGTCGCATCGGAGCGGCACACTAGGCTGCCGTTGGCGTCGATGGTGCACGTCCAGCCCGCGGGTGCGACCGCACTGGCCGTGGTGACGCCGGGGATGAAGCCGGGGATCGGATCGTTCACCACCACGCCCGGCGTTCCATCCGGACCGGCGTTGGTGATGGTCAGCGTGTAGGTGAAGCTGGTGTAGGTCACCGGCAGCGTGTTGTCGGCCTCGCCCGCGCCGTTGGTCTGCTTGGTGATCGACAGATCCGCCGACTGCACCGTCGAGCCGCTTCCGTCGCCGGAGCAGTCGTTGCCCGGATTGCCGTCGACATTGACGCCGCCGCCGGTGATCGGCTCCAGCGTCCCGCCCGAACCGCCGGTGCACGCGGTGTTGGTCAACGTGCCGGGTTCGCGTGCGCGCGTGGTGATCGTGAGCGGCGGCGCGCTTTGTCCGGGCGCGAGCGGCAGCGCCGAGGCATCGAGCGTGCAGGTCACCGTCTGCGGCGTGCCCGGTCCGATGTAGACCGGCGGCGCGACCGTGCACGTCCACGGCGGCGTCGGCGATGCGCCGAGGAACTGCTCGCCCGGCGCGAGCACGTCGGTGACCTGCACCTGGCCCGTCGCCGAATCCGGGCCCTGGTTCGTGACGGTAATCGTGGACGTCATCTGGCTGTCGAGATCCGGCTCGGTGCCGTCCCACACGTTGACCAGCGGCGGTTGCTTGTCCTTCGTCAGTGCCAAGTCCGCGCCCGGTGTCAGCACGGTGAACGTCGCGCTGCCGCTGTCGTTGCTCGGCTCGGGATCGGGCGTGTCCGAATCGATGGTCGCGGTGTTGGTGACATCGCCGCTGCTGCCCGGGCCCGTTGTGGGCACCGTGGCGTCGATGGTGAAGGTCGTGCTGCTGCCGGCCGGCAGCGCGCCGGCGGTGTAGTCGCATCGCCGGTTCTGGTTTAGTGGACCGGTCACGCAGGTCCATCCGGCGGGTTGCGATCCGCCCGTGATGGTGAACCCGGGCGGCATGTTGTCCACCCAGAACACGCCCGTCGCGTCGTTCGGCCCGCGGTTTTCCACGACGATGGTGAAGGTCACCGTTTCACCCGCGACGGCGGGCGCTGGCGTGACCGACTTACCGATGGCCAGGTCCGCACCTGCGGTGATGCCGACGTCCACGCTGTCGCTATTGTTGCTGGTGTCCGGATCGGGCGTGGTGGGCGTGACGACCGCCGAGTTCACCAGATTGCCGCTGCTCGCCGTCGCCTCCGCCTGGAACGTGTAGGTCGCCGTCTGGCCCGCGGGCAAGGTGCCGGCGAAGGTGCCGTTGGGTCCGCTGAACGTCCAGCCGGTGCCGCTCGCGCTGCCGTCGATGTAGACCAGCCCCGCCGGCAAGGAGTCCTGTACGGAGAAGTTGGTCGAGGGGCTGGGCCCGTTGTTGGTCACCGCGATGGTGAAGGTGACGATGCCACCGGCGACGACGGGATTGGGTGTGGCGGACTTGTCGAGCGACAGGTCGGCCGAATCGATCAGCGTCGTGCTTTGCGACGCGGTGTTGTTGGTGGGGTTCGTGTCGGCCGCGAAGAACGGGTCGGTCGGCGGCAACTGATCCAGCGGCACCGTCGGATCGGGCAAAGGCGCCTGTCCCACGGCGGCATCGATTTCGACCAACCCCGGTTGCAAGCCGCCCGTATCGACCTGGATCTGAAACGTCACCGGTTGCCCGCCGATGAGGATGCCGTCGAGCGCGCCCATGTCGCATTCGATGCGCGTGGGCACCGTGGCATTGGCGGTGCAGAACGGCGGCAGCGACACCGCCGTCGTTCCCGGCGGTAGATCGAACAGGACGAAGGTTCCGGCCGCTGTATCGGCCGAAGCATTCTCGACCGTCACGCTGTAGGTGACGACGCCTCCTGCAGGCGTCGGATCCGAGCCCGTATCCGACAGGTCCGTAATGCCCAGGTCCACCGCGAGCACCGGTGCGCTGATCGCGCTGAGCAATGCCAGCAGGCTGCCACGCAGCCACGCGCGCCAGCGCGGGCCGATGCGATGAGCGTGCCTTGGTATACCCAGCGAGGCAAAGAGCACCCGGTCCTCCCGATACCCCTTACGGAACGGTCGCTGCGGCTACGCATGGAACCCGATGCGAACCGTCCAGGATGCGCGTCACCTAGTGACGTCGAATTCTTGGGAATGAAGCTGCTGGAGCTAACGTGGCCCGACAGAGTCGGGCCGTCTTCGCAGACGCCAATGACTCGCGAAGCAGGGTCGAAAGCAGCAAGGCACGATGCGTCTGGTTCTCTCGCGCTCGAAGATGGCCGACGCGCGTGGACGAACGACTTGATGGGTGTCTGTCGTGGAACGCGGATCGAGCGTTGAGGTCGACCACGCATCAGCGGGTACACAGGTCGACATCCCCATGACGATCCTCGTTGTGTCGACCTCAGCCGTGAGATGGATCCGGTGCGCACATGCGCGGCACCTGAACGGACTCCGAACAAGAGGTTAGTTTCAAAATCGTGAGTGAATCGTGAGGAATTCAGCCGCTGAATGCGCGGTACGCGCGGTTGCAGGCATCGACTAGCGTGTTCAGCGAGATGATTTGTCGGAATGACGCTTCCGGCCCTGATCCTCAGCCCCCGTCACGCATCGCCTGGCGCGCTGGCGAAGCGGGCGCCGCTGTAACGCGGCGCTCGCTTGCGGGGGTCAGTTGCTGCTTCCAGCCGGGGATTCCATCTTCCGCTGCGCTTCTTCCAGCGCCTTCTTCATGCTGAGCGTGTCGGCGCCCTGCGACGGCGGGAAGTCCATCAGGCTCTTCAGGTGCGCGGCGATGATGGGGCCCGCCGCGGTCGGCGCCCACAGTTTGCTCGCGAAGAACTTGCGGCCGATGTAGCCCCATTCGTGCGACTGCGGATCCATTTTCTCCATTGGATCCATCAGCAGGTTCATCACGTATGGCACGCTTGGGTAATACTTCGAATCCCACCAGCTGCCTTCGCGCTTCACGCCGATGTGCATCTTCCATCCATCCACGCGGATGGCCATCAGGTCGGTTTCGTCGTAGTAGAAGATCTCGCGACGGGCGCCCTTCTCGCTCTTGCCGGTCCACAGGTCGAGCTGGTTGTAGCCGTCCAGGTGCACCTTGTACTTGGTGCCGTTCATCTCGTGGCCCTTGAGCAGCTTGTCCTTGATGTCGGGCAGTCCTGCAGCCGCGGCCAGGGTGACGAACACGTCCTCGTGATTCTGGATCTGGTTGGAGACGCTTCCGGCCTTGATCTTCGCCGGCCACTTCACCAGGTGCGGCACGCGCACGCCGCCTTCCCAGGTCGTGCCCTTCTCGCCACGGAAGGGTGCGTAGCCGCCGTCGGGCCACAGCATCAGTTCGTTGCCGTTGTCGGTGCTGTAGACGACGATCGTGTTCTCCTCGATGCCGAGTTCGCGCAGCTTGTCGAGCAGTGCGCCGACGTGCTCGTCGTGTTCGAGCATCTTCGCGCGGACCACGTCCTCTTCGGCGCGGCCTTCGTCCACGGCCATCTGGATGTACTTCTGCGTGCAGTGCGAATGGATGTGGATGGCGGTGGTGTTGAACCAGCAGAAGAACGGCTTGTCGCCCTTGCCCGCACGATCGAGCCAGTCCAGCGTCTTGTCGAGCACTTCCTTGTCGAAGGTCAACATGCGCTTGCGCGTCAGCGGGCCGGTGTCCTCGATCTTCTGCTTGCCGACCCGGCCGAACTTCTCGTCCGTGGTCGCATCGTCCTTGTCCGAGGTCCACGCATGGAGCACGCCGCGCGGCCCGAACTTCTTCTTGTATTCGGGATTCTTCTGGCCGGGATAGTCGAGTTCTTCCGGCTCCTCCTCGGCATTGAGGTGGTAGAGGTTGCCGAACCATTCGTCGAAGCCGTGCATCGTCGGCAGGAACTCATTGCGATCGCCCAAATGGTTCTTGCCGAACTGCGCGGTCGCGTAACCGGCCGATTTCAGAACTTCGGCCAGCGTCGGATCGCTCGCCTGGATGCCGCGCGTGGAGCCTGGAATGCCGATGGTCGTCATGCCGGTGCGGATCGGCAGCTGTCCCATGATGAAAGCCGCGCGTCCGGCAGTGCAGCTGGGTTGGCCGTAGTGGTCAGTGAACAGCATGCCGTCGCGCGCGATGCTGTCGATGTTCGGTGTTCGCCCCATCATCCCGTGGGTATAGGCACCGACGTTCCATGTGCCGATGTCGTCGCCCCAGATCACCAGGATGTTCGGGCGGGATGAGTCGCCTTTGCCTTCTGACTTCTTCGCTGCAGCTGCCATTTCGGGCCTCCAGGCCACGGGGATAGCCAAATAGCGTCGAATTCGCCACGGCCGCGGCGAAGAGGCGTTGATGATCCATGCAGAAACGTCAAGTACGGGTGAAGCGCTGCTCGTGAAGAGAGCGTGACCTACAGATACGCGCCGACAGATTAAAAACCGCTCAGGCGCGCCGGCTCGGCGTCTAGATAGGAAGGCAGCTAAAACGGTGACCGGGAGAGCTTGGAATGTCGAGTCAGGATTCAGTCGTGCCCACACCAACGAGTACGTCTACCGAACTAGCATCGCGTCGCACCGGCATGGCGTTTCAGCGAACGCGCCTTGCTGCCGACCGCACCTTGATGGCGGTAATCCGAACCTCGCTTTCGCTAATCAGCTTCGGCTTCACAATTCACAAAGCGTTCGAGCGCCTGAAGGATATGCAGGTCATCGAGCATGCGGCATCGGCGCGGAACTTTGGTTTGTCGCTCGTTGTGATCGGGTTGCTGGTACTGATGATGGGTATCGTCTACCACATCTGGTTCATGCTGGCACTTCGCAAGCAACGCGGTGGACTGCGTACCTCCGGCCTCATCCATGGTGAAAGCCCTTTTCCGCCCTCCATGACGCTCGTCGCAGCGTTTCTGATTCTGGCGCTCGGTTTGCTAACGTCGATTAGCATGATCTACCACATTGGCCCATATACCTGAGCACTCCCACAACGCACTCCGGGGGAAAAGCACATGGAAGGCACACGCGAGGTCTTGCACTCAATAGCCGAATGGGCCGTGCTCCTGGTGGACGTCATGGCCGTTGCTGTCGCGGTGTTCGGCTCGATCGCGACATTCATCGCTGGAGCGAGATGGCTGCTATCGCCTACGTATGCCGCACGCGTCCCCATTCGCGCGATCTGGGTGTGGTACGCACGGTGGCTTGTGGCCGCGCTGACGTTCCTGCTCGCGGCCGATATCATCGAAACCACCATTGCGCCCAGCTACGAAGACCTCATTCGCCTAGGCGTCATCGCCCTCATCCGCACGTTCCTGAACTATTTCCTCGACAAGGACCTGCAGGAGTATCGCGGCAGCCTGGAAGACGCCACGACTGGACGACGCCATGAAGCCTGAGCGGGTTGTCCGCATTCTGACCTCATCGAAGCTGGCGGCCGTCTCGGTATTCTGCAGGTGCTCGAGAATGGGCACGCAGTTGTTGTCCGCCTTTGTTACGCATATGCCGTGCTTTTCAACGTGCGCGGGAGCAGCGTCTGCATGAGAGGCCGGCCGCGACAACACACCAGCCGGTTAGACGGCAAGTATATCGAGTTGGCCGACCTGCCTTAGGACACGGGAGAGCGCAAATGGGATTCGGTGCTGAACTTGAGAACTTGTCGTTATGGGTTCTGGCGCTCCTGCTCTTCGCCGGAATGCTCGTCGCGCGCGAGCTCGGTAAGTTTCTACGTGATCGGCGCAAGCTGCCGGATGCTGACACTGAGAACGACAGCGATGCGTTCGCGATGACGTCCGTCCTTGGCCTGCTGGCGTTGCTGATCGGGTTCACGTTCTCGATCGCATTATCCCGATATGAATCCCGGCGGGAGCTGGTCGTCAAGGAAGCCAATGCGATTGGTACGACGTGGCTCAGGATGCAGCTGCTCGACGCGCCGGAACGTGCCCGCATGGAGGATCTGCTACGCCGTTACGTGAATACCCGCGTCGCCTTCGGCGAGGCGTCCTCGCCGGCCGAGGAAATAGAGCAGTATCGCCGCTCGGAAGCCATGCAGAATGATCTATGGGCTGGCCTGATAGCCGCAATCGCACCCTTCCGTGACACTCCTCGCGCATCATTGCTAGTCACCACGACAAATGAATCCATCGACCTGGCCGCCGAGCGCTTCGCTACGCGACAGGCACACATACCGCCAAGGATTCTCCGGATGCTGGTTCTGTTCGCACTATTGGCTGCAGGCATGGTGGGCTACGAACGCGGCCACCAGCGTCGGGCAACAACGCTACTGTTCATCCTGCTAACACTGGCTGCAACGCTTGTGGTGGATTTGGACCGCCCCTCGACGGGCATGGTCAACGTACCCCAAGACCCGATGCTCGAGCTGCGCGCTTCGATGCAGCCGCAGGCCCACTAGCGCTTCCTAGACAGAGATGGAGTCCCGTATGCGCAACAGTCAGAGCAGCCAAGAGATCAAGCGACCGCAGCGCCTCCGGGAACAGCCGGTACCACCTCTCCCCGTGGTGGACAAGACTGATGCCGATGGCGCGTCAGTCGAGTACTCGCACTACAGGACTGGCCTGTCTCACCATCGCACGGAGCTTTCCGAGCACCGAACCTCCCTGTCTGAGTACCGAACCGATCTGTCGATGCGCCGCACGGACCTGTCAGAGGGCCGGACAGAAATGTCGATGCGACGAACGGGCATGTCTTATCAGCGCACACGCCTCAGTGCTGACCGTACGATGATGTCTATTATTCGTACGGCGTTATCGCTCATTGGGTTCGGTTTTACCATCTTCCAGTTCTTCGGCCATCTGCAGTCGTCTAATCTCATCGAGTCGACAAGCCATGCGCCTAGGAACTTCGGCACGGCGCTCGTTGCCATCGGCATCGTCCTGCTGACTTTGGGTATCGCCTATCACGTGCGCTTCATGCTAGGCCTACGCCATGGACGCTCTGAAATGAAGGCAAGCGCTCTGGTCCATGGCGAGAGCGCATTTCCGGTTTCCTTGCCCCTCGTGACGGCAGTGCTGCTGTTGCTGCTCGGACTACTCGCGATCGCAAGCATGGTTTTCGGCCTGGCCACACTTGGCTGAAGTGCTAATAACGCCCCATCAGGCCACCTATGAATGACATCGCCCGCCACGTTAAGCAAGGCAACATTATCATTTCAGATCGCGGAGACATGGTGTGGATCCCAGGCGGCGTGTTTCGCATGGGATCAAACCACCACTATCCCGAAGAAGCGCCGGCTCACAATGTCAGGGTGGACGGCTTCTGGATGGATCGCCACACGGTGACCAATGATGAGTTTGCGCGCTTCGTGGCCGACACCGGCTACGTGACTAGCGCAGAGCGCCCGGCAGATGCCGCGGATTATCCCGGCGCCGACCCGAGCATGCTCGCCCCCGCGTCCGTGGTCTTTGTGGCCCCGAATGGCCCCGTCGATCTTCGCGATCCCCTCCGGTGGTGGCAGTACCTCGCGGGTGCCAATTGGCGCCATCCCAGAGGACCAGAAAGCACACTCGAAGGCCTCGGCGATCATCCTGTCGTTCACGTTGCCTTCGAGGACGCGGCGGCGTACGCCCAGTGGGCAAAGAAGGATCTTCCCACCGAGGCTGAGTGGGAGTTCGCCGCACGTGGCGGACTCGATTGCGCAGAGTACGTTTGGGGAGACGAACTAACCCCCGGTGGGGAGTATCTCGCAAACACTTGGCAGGGCGACTTTCCCCATCAGAATCTTGTAAGCGACGGCCACCGCTGGACCGCGCCGGTCAGATCGTATCCGCCCAATGGCTATGGCCTTTACGAAATGGCCGGTAACGTTTGGGAATGGACAACAGATTGGTACGTTTCGCATAGCGAGATCCACCATTCCTGCTGCACTCGCGACAATCCGCGCGGCGCTAGCTTGCAGGAGAGCCACGATCCCCGAGATGCGTTGAGAATTCCTCGGCGCGTCATGAAGGGCGGCTCCCACCTTTGCGCTCCCAACTATTGTCGCCGGTACCGTCCCGCAGCACGTATGGCGCAACCAGTCGATACCTCAACCTGTCACCTCGGCTTTCGTTGCATTGTGCGCGCAGCGCCCCCTCCAAATCAAAGGCGGCACGGGTCGTAGGCGAGCTCAGTCACACCGAATCCATGTGTGTACGGGCGGGCAGAGGCGGCTTTATGAGACGAGCTATCCAAATCTTATTCCGGGTCGCGGTGACCACCTTTGGCATCGTGGCGCTTTGCTTCGGCATCTACGCAATGATCACCGAGCCGGGCGTCTGGAGACGCTTATGGGCAGACCTGATCGAGAGGCCGTCGGCTGCGATGTCGTTCCGATTCATTCTGCAACCGGTCATGGCCACAATTGCGGCCTGGAAAGACGGGGCGAAGGACGCGGCGACCGGTCGCTCCCCTTACTTCTGGACGGTCCTAACTGATCCGACTCGCCGTCGTGATCGACTAGCAGAGGGGATTCACGCAACAAGCAAGGTTCTCGCCATGGGTTTAGCCATGGACTTGGCCTACCAGGCATTCGTGCTGCACCACTTCTACCCCGTGGAAGCCATCATCGTAGCCTTCTTGCTTGCGTTTCTGCCCTACTTGCTCCTGCGAGGTCCGTTCGCGCGCGTAATGCGGGCACGCAAGTGACAGCCTTTAAGGAGCGGTCGCTCAGAAGGTGAATGCGTGTCCCACCTGTGGACCGTGCAACGTTAGGTCCAGTGCGGAGTCGCGCATCAGAAGCTCCACATCCAGGTAGCAGTAACCGAAGACCCAAAAGCCGGGACCGGCGTGGTACTGCACGTTCGCGCTCGCGCTCGAGCTGCCATCGGTGGCGCCTGTCGGGCCATCGCCGCGAAGCGTCAGGGCCCAGCGGTCGGAGAGCTTGATCGTGCTTGGCAGCAGATCGTTGAGCGGATGGAAGCGCGCCTTGGTGCTCACGTCGAAGTAGCGAAGCCCCCCGACAGGTCCGCCCCCTCGAAGCGCTCCTCGCCCAGCGGCAGCACTGCCGCCAGTTCGACGATGCCGGCGTCGAGGTCGCCTTCGGGGGCTGAGGACGCGGTCGAGAAGCTCCGTTCCGAAATGACCCATGCGACATGTGTGATGACCTTTGGCCAGCTGGCCGCATCGATTGCGCATGAGGTCAAACGTGGGCCTGTCGGTAAGCAAGACGATCGTAGACCGCCACGGGGGCAAGCTCTGGGCGCGCGACAACGATGGGCCGGGTTCACCTTTCGCCTTCTGGATTCCTTGCACGCCTACTTCCGACAAACCAGCCATCGACGCAGAGCATCAGGCAGAGAAGTGAGGGCAGTCGGTGCCGCAAGTTGGCCCGCCCCACCCCCGATAACCTCGCCTAATCGCTCGCGCTTTCCACAACGAGGATGAGCCCGCACCGCCCTAGCGCCGATAAGACCGCTCCTCGCCATTGGCCAGACTGAGGTCCAAACGATACCGGAACTCCTACAAGGCCTTGGGCGCTAACCGAGTCACACTGGGCAGTCTTACTTCGGCCTCACCTTGAACGGCACTCCCCTTTTGCGACAAGCCTTCATTGCAGACATCGAACCCGGTGGCACCCCTAGGGAGAAGATTGATTCCAACTGCTCGCGTAGATGCGGGTGGATTCGTGCGTGGATACGCTCCTCTGATAACCCGATACTGGTTGCCTCGGACGAAGTATGCTGCGGCAGCCGTCCGAGTCTGCTCCAGTCACGCCACTCTTCGCCGCAAAGTCTCTGCCGATCCGACGCTCCAAGGTATTTTGTGCATCGGGTAACGTCACGGCCCTCAGGGCGAGAAAGAATCCAACATCTTCGCACATCGCGCCGCGCCGGCGGCGCCCACCCCAGTGCCCGCGCGATTGCCTGTGTACGCAATTCCGAGCACGCGTCGCTCGGCAGTGGCGTGTTTGTCCAAACGGAGATTACGGCCTCCGCACAGACGCTTACCATGTAGCGATAGCTTCCAAGCATGGTGAGAAATCGGTGGGGGACCCCATTCATTGGTGGCTGCCCAAACTGGCGACAGAGCGAACCAACGATGTCCCAGTAAAGCGGGTAGAAGCTTGCCCAATCGTATCCGGCGGGCGCCCAGCCGCCTGACAGTGAGCAATCCAATGCTGCCTCTAGATGGATGGCGCGGCGATCGCTGAAGATGTTGAAGCCGAAGTAACTGGCCGCGTGTTTGGACCAGTTCGAGTGGCTTTCCCTGATGCCCACCGGCCCGGTTGGATCGGATCTAGTGAATAGGATCTCGCGAAGCCGAGGCACACGGCTGTTGCCAGGATCGTACAAACCACCATGTTCGGGGCACGATGTTCGCCACGCAGTTATCCATGAAGCCCGCCAATAGGCGGGCCGCCCTTCACTGAAGTCCTGCGTCCAGCATTCAGGGCAATACATCGTGCGGGACCCCGGCGGTATCGGCTCAACGCGAGGTGGCAAGGCCGCGATTCGCAGATCGTGCTCATGTCGAGCCAACTCAGGTGAAACGATGAGCCTGCCAAAATCTGGATCCGGGCCCTCGACCTTGGCAACGATCCCGTTGCGCCTGCACCATGTGCTCAGGCGTTCGCCTGGCATCATTTCTCCTACCAAGGGCCCGAGACCCTCCGGCACGTCGAGATGTATACGTCCGAATCGCGTCATCCCGCCACCAGCGCTCTATTTAGCCGCCAAGATGGCCATCGCCGATCAAACCAGTATTTGCCACATCTGGGTACGTCAACGGGCCACTCTCGTCCACGTAGCAAAGCGAGCCAACATCGGTTCGCCATCACCACGGCCGTCAACCTCTCAGCCGGAGACAGGTCGCCCAACCGCCCAGGCCTGTGCATCGGCCACCTTCGTCGATACTCCGGCAACGATGGACAACCGGGGGGAAGACTCCATGTGTGATACGCCGCTTCGCAAGGTGCCGTCATAACCTGCCAGTTCCTAGCAAATAGCATGACCAAGTCGTGGCGAATCAGTTCACCTGACGGCGAGATCTCTCCGCGAATCCAGCCATCCAGCCAACTAAGCAGACCTTTGAGGCTTCCATCGATTGTCGCTCCGCCATGATCGCCATAGCTCAGCCATACACTGTGCGCAGGGCAGACGAATCGCCGCGCATCAAAGAAGCTGATGAGCTGAGGCAGACTCGCCCCCGGAGCCTGCTCTGAACAGACTCTGCAGTGCATCGTCCGCAGTGTGGGGACAGTGCGCCACCGAAAGGGCACTCCAGCAATATCCCCCACACCAGCGGGAAAGCCAGACCACCGCGAGCCGTTCCAAAAGCGACCTCGTTCTGGCTCTATTTGTTCATCACCAACAACGCATTGCCAGATCTTGGGATTCAAGCCGCACACGGTGCGGGCACGCCTGAGCCAGCTAGTGGGTGCTTCGTCGCGAATTGGCCGCGGCCAAGCCGGAAGAGAATCCAATAGATTCATGCGTCTCCTCCGGTTGTCACGCTCCCGCTAAGCGGGAGAAGGCGATCTTCTGGCTGCCTTAATGGCATCAACATGACGACTTCGCCCCTCAACGAGGCCTCCGCCAGGTGGAAAAGGCGATTCAATCGCGTCTTCAATGAGGTCCAAAGTAAGATTAGGAAGATCTTCCTGAAAGGCTATGCGACACGCATCTCTTATAGGATCGAGTATTCCAGAAGTGGAGTTTCTTTCCCTTCTCAAGAAGCACCGAACGATAGCTGGACTCGAAAGCTTCGACGGATTCGGTAGAGGCAGCTGCAGCTCGACGGCATCGAGGAATGATCGGAGCCCCTCGGATTCCTGCCAATGTCGCAGCGTAGTCATATGGAATCTGTCCTTTAGCTGTTCGTCTGCTGCCAGCACGAGGCGGAGTCGGTCAGTCGTGGCGATCCCAACAGTGATACCTCTGTTGGTGACGCCCTTGATGAGCGCGAGGATCTTCTGCTGGGATAGGCGCGAGCCGTTGAGGATGTTTCCCATTTCGTCAAGTAGGAGTTGGCGAACACTCGCCGCTAGCAAGAGCTCGATCACATCTTCGGTAGAGTAGGAGCCGTTCTCATTCAAGCCGGGCATACAGGCCGTTGCGATGCGGCTTCGCATATGCCTAAGATCACCGTCTTCTGGCGCCTCGGCCAGCGCGACTTCGCGCTTCAACACACCAAATTGATCACGAACTGGTTCAAACTGACTCGCGTAGTGCGAAAGAAGTCGACTCTTTCCCGTCCCTGGCGGCGCCACCACATGCTGGTTACGCGGGCGATCAACGCCGTAGGCGTGGCGCCTGAGGTAGCTCAACCATTGCAAGGCCGCAACGCCCTCGGTCGTAGGAATATAGGCTTGCGTACTGACAAACGCGGACCGCTCTGAGACGCTCCCCAGTAGCATTGCCCTTGCGGGCGCAGTCAATTGCATTGCCCAAGTCATTTGACCAATACCAGTGAGGGGTCGAGTCTGGCGGCCGGCTTGGAGTAGTTTACTTTAGGCTGAGACGGAGGCTGCGCATCCGGCCGTGACGCGCGATTTCGTCGGGCGGCGCGAGACGTGCAAGCCGCCTCATCTTCGAGAGCCCTCTTGGCCATCACTGCATTCGCCACTTCATTTTGATGGTGCTCACGCTCAGGCGGCAGCTCCGTCCTCTTCTCTTTCCTCGCCTGCTTCAACTCCCTATACGAAAATGGCGGGATTGATCTATCTAAAAGTGGAATTTCCGAGTAGTCGCCATCGTGGTACAGCCAGATTCTCGAGAGGTCGTCCTGGCGGTAGTGCACTCTGAACTTTTCCGGCTTGTTGATAAGTGGCGTGAGAGCAGGGTCCCAGAAGAACAGCTTAAAGAGCGCAATTCCTTCTCGGCTAACTACTCGATATTTGAACGGAAGAAAGCCGAGCAGAAAGTCCCTTCTGTCCCCCATGATCGCGGGCAACTTGACACGCCCCTCCGCGTCGCGAAAGAAACTGGTCCAGACGCTCGCTGGCCTCTGATCGTCAAGCCCTCTGTGCTTGGCATTGAAGTATCGCTGAGCAATCTCGATCGCGAGCCACTTCTTCAGCTCGGACATGGTCATCTCGGCGCGGCCCTGCGAGTCGTACCCCTTTCGTTGAACAGTATTCGAGAAGGTCGTTCCGCGGAGAAGGTGGACTTTCCCCATCAGCGTCCCGATGTACCTCTCAATGTACGCGCCCCAATGAGGCTTCTTTACGGGCCTAACTATTGTCGCAATGCCGCGCCGTTCGCATTGGATTGAGATCCCCTTCGCTTGGAAGCTCCACGCATTGTCCCAGTGGAATTGTTCTGGCTTTCCGTAAACTGGGTAGTCAAACTCCAGTCCTAGCGACTGCAGAAATTCCCGCTTCGGGAAGCACGCGTGCTCGATGCACATCCCGACGGAAGTTTGATTTGGGACATCGAGCGACAGGTACCATCCCACTATCACTCGTGAGAAGACATCGATCGCGAGCGTGATCCATGGCCTTCCGATCTCCTGTCGCGTGTCCTCACTAACAACAATGACATCGACTATTGCATGGTCAATCTGCACGACCTCAAGTGGTCGACTTACATTCAATCCGGCGACGGAAGGCTTCTGCAAAGCTTCTGCGAGCTCGTTACCTTTTCGTCGTACCAACGCGTACATGGGATCCTTGCTTGCAATTCTCAGCTGAACTGCGCGACGCGTAGGCGATGGCAAATGCTCCTTTCGGCAGGCAGCGTCGATGGCTTCACAGAAGTCGCTTACGCGCGGACTCTCCCGCTGTAAGTAGACGGCCTCGTACGCCTCGTCGATGATCTTTTCGACCAGAGGGCTTAAGCGGCGACTGCCGATTGGCGGACCACGCTGTGCGTCTATCTGACCTTCAGGGGTTGGATCTGCTCTGAACCGCGCGTAGCGACGATCGACCGTCCGTAGAGACACACCAAACTCGCGGGCGATTTCCGCCTTCTTAGCGTCGGAGCCTGTCGCCATTGACAGCCGCTTTAGCGCATCGGTCCAGGCGACTGCCAAGTTCTCCTTTTCAGGATCTGCATCTGATGCGCAGCGAATGGTCCGCTTGGAGATATTCGCTACAAAAGGCTCTAGATCGTCCACCCCGACCCAGCTAGCGCCGACCGTCCCCAACGCTTCTACCTGGATCCGATCTGGCGCGCAGATCTCGACGATCCGCACAGCGCGACCGTCCCATACCGCGAGCTCTCCCACCCGCGGAACCAGTTCCCCGTGCGGGGATCGACCGCTAAGAGCTGCCCTCATAACTAAGGCCCCTCGTCGCCAACTGGATTATCAGTCCGGGGGCGTATTGCCCCGATGAAAAGGTGGAGATCAGAGGCCCAGTGCGCGGCTTTGGACGCAAGTTTCTGTCGTCAACCCACCTATGGGCCAAGTTTGTGTCGTTGCCAGCACCAAAACCGCCCTTGCAGCAAACGCTGATGCATAACCCATTGTTCTGTAACGGGTTTCGTACAGGCAATTTCCGGAAAAAACGACAGGATGTCTGACGCCCTGTTGCGGCTTTTCCCTACATCAGGCCAGCGTTGCTGGGCCGATATCGCGAGCATCCCCCTTGCACAGGAAGTGCCCGCATGAACCTCGACTTCGAGGACGAATGGGCGAGATGGCGGCTGCCAGGCCGCCATCTCGTTTCTGATGACGGTCAAAGTGGTGATCATCGATCTTGCGGAGTACAGGCATAAGGGCGTCGCCGCTTCTTGACATAGACATGGTGGCCGCGAATCCTCGCGGTCGCACGCATGTTCGGGCCTCAACGCTTATGCCATTCCCGATAAGGCACGCCAGAGTTCACAACTCCCGAAGTCAGCGAGCGCTTGCTAAGAAATTGCACCAGCGCTTGCATCGAGAGGTTCTGATGTTCGGATGGGCCCAGCAAAACTTCTGAAAAAAGCGGTCGCTCTTTGAGCAATTTGAGCTTAATAAAGGGCGACAGCATCGATGCACCTTCGCGGTAGCAAATGGGCGCTAGAACGTAATTGTCGTAATACGGTGAGATTAGGCGCCACTCACGCTCTTCTGAGAATGCAGGATCCTTCAGAATGCAGAGCGCCCGCAGAACTTCGCCTCGAAACTCCTCTAAAAAACCTGTGTACCTGGTGGGCTGAGGCAACGTTCGTAGATGATCGACGCGTTGGTAGAACGTCTCAAGCATCTTCTTGACAAGAGCATCTGCTAGATGCTCTTGCTTCTTGGGCGCGTAAAGACACTCAGCAAGAGAGCAGTCGTTTTCATTTGCGATATTCCGGATCGTTCGAGGTGAGAAGCCAAGGCTCACGCCTTTGCCATGCGGTGTATAGGCGCGCCATTGACTAAGCTGGCTGCGATGCACCGAGAACGAAAATATGAAGACGTTGTACTGCTGCTTCTCGAAAGTAATCAGCCAGTCCATGAAGGCAAGCAAAAACTCCTTTACCGTGGGCTCTGTGGCAAGCCCCTGCTCGATCAAGCTCATCACTATTCGTTGGAGCATGTAGGCAGCGTGCTTCACCTCTCGCGAATCATTGAGATAGTAGGCATGACTTGCGAAAAGGCACTCGTTTTCAGCAATGCCCAGGAGAGACCCAATTCCTGTGTAGTGATACAGGTTGCTTGGAGGCTCCTTGCTAAAGAACTCATCAACCGTTTTCACCGGCAAGCCTCCCGCACATTGGCATCGAGTTGCTGCAGTAACTCATACGTGCGCCGCATACCAACAGCCTCCAGCGTGCTCTCGCGCGCAGCCTTAGCAGCCTCACAGCGCGTCGGGCTCTTAGCGCCTTCGCGGTGGACGTAGTGCCCTGAGCCACTACGCGCACGGGTTGTACCGGCAAGGCTTGAGAGATAGCGAGAGTCCGCCTCACCCTTTTTACGCTGGTGATACCGGCGCCAAAGTTCATCATTCGTCGGCGGTGGCTCAGGCTTCGCTTCCCACGTTCGGGCCTGCGCGTAGCCAGCGGGACACGGGCCGCTGTAGTAATGCACCGCCCCGCCCTTCCCGATGCACTTATTAACGATCTGTGCCGAAGCGCTGCCGCACATCAACGCGGCAACCAGCAGAATTCCCTGTCGCATCGCTCCATCCGTCCCCCTCTGGACTGAGACGAGCGTATCAAAAATGCGGCTATCAGGAGGCGGGCTCGATGCACCTGGCACCGAGATCGCCATAACCGCTCACCTGCGCGCTGAGCGGTGCAGATGCCAAGCACCGTAGGTTGTCGCCGGCAGGACAATCGCGAGCGCGATGTAGCACTACGGATCTTCTTTCACGGCGGACGGCAATGAACGCTGTTAGCTAACAAATGCGACAACGGTTCTTCTCGATGACCTGGCACGTGCCCTACTCGTTCACGCATTCGCAGCCATCGTTGCCCATCGTCCGAACCCAACCAAACGAAGAAGGCACCGCAAGCGGTGCCTTCTGGTTCTACGCGATGGCAGAGGAGACGCGTTATCGGCCGTCGCCGTCCGCGTCACCGGGCAACGCGCGCTCCACGCCGTGCCATGCGTCGCGCGTGGCGTGCTTGGCCTTGTCCCAGCCCAGTCGCGAATTGCCTTTCACCTTGTCCCAACCCTGGCCCAGTTCGCTCTCCAGGCCTTCGTCCCACTGGCGGTCGGCATAGCGGCCGCGCGCCTGGGTGCCGTAGCGGTAAGCCGGGCGGTAATCGTCGAACTGCGCATCCGCATCGCGGTAGTCGACCTTATCAAACGCGTCCGCGTAGTAGCGGTCGCTGGCGGCATACGCCTTGTAGGTGCGATCGCTGCGATCCCACGCATCGCGCACCGCGTTTCGCGCATGATCCCACTCGAGCTTGGACTCGCCGCGCGCCTCGCCCCAGCCGGCACCCAGATCGCGATCGAGCTGATCGTCCCACGAACGGTCCGGCAGGTTGGCGCGCGAATCGACGCCGTAGCGGTAGGCCGGCGCGTAATCGTTGTCGTAGTCGAAGGCTGCGTCGTGGTAGGGACGCGAGGAGTGCGTTTCGCGCCAGTACTCGGCTTCGCCGGTGGGGTCGATGCGTTCGGCCACGCCCTTGCCCGCCGCGGCGCCGATCAACGTGCCGATGCCACCGCCGATCAACATGCCGAGCGGACCGCCGATGGCGCCGATCATCGCGCCTGCTGCCGCGCCGCCGACGCCACCGACGCCGACGCCGACGGGATGCGAGCCGGGGGCGCCGCTGATCGGATCACGGTTGAGGTCGCGATTCTCGCGCTTGTCGTTTTCGTTCACGTTGCAGCTCCTGATGCTGTGAGTGAGGGGCAAATCAAGCCTGCTTGTGCAGGTTTGGCCACCGTGCTCGACGCGACGTGAATCGCGCGTCGTCATCACTGCTGACGCTGCAGCGCTCGCTTTTTTGCTAGTGCGCCGTGAATTTTTAGTGGAGCAGCGTTTCGGTCAGCCCAGCAAATCCTTCGGAAGTTCCTTGAGCACACGTCGGAACGTTGCAGGATCGCCCAGGCCTCGCGAGACGATCAATGCACCCTGGATTCGCACGACCGCGTCTTCGGCGCGCCGTTGTGCCTCGCGTGCCGGGATGCCTTTCTCCCGCGCGAGCAGCGTGAGTCCGTTGATCAGCTGGTGGAATGCCGCGCTCAATCTGTCGTGGAAGAGAACCACGGCATCGCCGACCACGAAGTTGCCGAACAGGCAGGCCTCGGTGCCTCCGCCGTAGTAGTCGTCGAGCGCGGCGATCACCTGGCTCAAACGGCGCTCCGGCGTTCCACTGGAACCCAGCGGCGCCAGCACCGATTCCTGCACCCACTGATCGACCCGGTCGAGGACGGCGCGGGCCATGTCCTCCTTCCCCCCGGGGAAGTAGTGATAAAGGCTCGAGCGGCCCAGTCCCGTGGCGCTGGACAGCTGGCCGAGCGATGCCGCGTCGTATCCGAAGCGACGGAACGCACCTAACAGACGGTCGACGACCGCTTCCCGGCTGAGCAACGGAGCGGGCATTGCGCTCTCCACTGAATCGATTGGTCCAATGCTACCTGAGGGGTTCGGAAGGTCAAATCTTCCAACTCCAGCGGAACACTGCGTTTCTCCTGCCCGCTCCCACCGTGCTCACGGCCAGCGTATTGTACCGATCGTTCGATACAGAACGCCACGTTGGAGCTCTCCCATGTCATTGCTACGCGTCGCGGTGCTTGCCCTCGCACTGGCCACCGCCGTCCCGTCGATTTCCCATGCGGGCGAAGAACCCGCCCGCACCACGTCGAGCGCGACATACCCGGTTCACCATCGTCGTATCCAGGTCGAGGGAGTCGACTTGTTCTATCGCGAGGCCGGCCCCCGCGACGCCCCTACCCTGCTGCTGCTCCATGGCTTCCCGACGTCCAGCCAGATGTACCGCGACCTGATCCCGCTGCTTGCCGACCGGTTCCATGTGATCGCGCCGGACTATCCGGGTTTCGGGCAGAGCGCCGCCCCGTCGCCGTCGGAATTCGAATACAGCTTCGACAACTTCGCGAAGCTGATGGACCGCTTCACCAAGCAGCTTGGACTGGAGCGGTATGCGCTCTACGTCATGGACTACGGCGCGCCCGTCGGGTTCCGCCTGGCCAGCGCGCATCCCGAGCGCGTCGATGCACTCATCGTGCAGAACGGCAACGCCTATATCGAAGGTATCGGTGCGTTCTGGGATCCGATCAAGGCGCTGTGGAAGGACAACAGCGAAGCCAACCGCGACGTGATCCGCAAGGCTGCGCTCACGCTGGAAGGCACGCGCTGGCAGTACCTCGACGGCGTGCCCGATCCGACGCTGGTCAGCCCGGACGCCTACATGCTCGATCAGGCCTACCTGGATCGGCCGGGCAATAACGACATCCAGTTGGCGATGATCTACGACTACCGGAACAACCTGCCGAAGTATCCGCAATGGCAGGCCTATTTCCGCAAGCACCGGCCCCCGACGCTGGTGGTCTGGGGCAAGAACGACAAGATCTTCCTGGCCGCGGGTGCGCAGCCGTATCGCCGCGACAACCCCAACGCGCAAGTGCACCTCCTCGACACGGGGCACTTCGCGCTGGAGACCCATGCCCCGCAGATCGCCACGCTGATCCGCGAATTCCTGGAACGCCGTTGAGTCCGTTCGCGGCACGACAACCGTGCCGCGGACCTTTCGAGGAGACACCGATGACCCGCCCTCCCCTTCCGCCGTTCACGCCCGAAACCGCGCGACTCAAGGTACGGGCCGCCGAGGACGCCTGGAACACGCGCGATCCGCACCGTGTCGCGCTGGCCTACAGCGAGGATAGTGCGTGGCGCAACCGCGACCGGTTCCTTACCGGACGTGCCGCCATAGTCGACTTCCTCACCCGCAAATGGGCAACGGAGCACGAGTACCGGCTCATCAAGGAACTCTGGGCGTTCACCGACAACCGCATCGCCGTGCGCTTCGCCTACGAATGGCACGACGACGACGCACAGTGGTTTCGCGCGCATGGCAACGAGAACTGGTTGTTCGATTCACAGGGATTGATGGTCGAGCGTCACGCATCCATCAACGACGTGCGGATCGCAGCGAACGAGCGGAAGTTCCTGTGGGACCGCGATGGGGCGCGTCCTGCCGGGCATCCAGGTCTGAGCGACATCGGCCTGTAAGCGGCCAGATCGCTGCTGGCTACGCACGAGGCCGCTTGTTGTCGATGAACGCTGTCGACCAGCGTCGCTCACACACCCGCTCCGCGCGACCGCGGTGCAAGCAGATCGTGCAACGCCTCGACGCCCGCATCACGCCGTCTCGGGCGTTGGGTCGAGGCGGTTTGCGGGCCGGACGACACGCCCTGCTGCTACCGCGGCGCGAATGCGGGAAAGCAGCTCCGGCAGCCGGAACGGTTTGGCGATCAGGTCGAATTCCAGCGCGTCCGGGCCAAGCTCGCGCCCGGTGAATCCGCTCATCAGGAGGATGCGCGTCTGCGGGAACCGGTCGCGCACCCGCTGCGCCAGCGCGATCCCGTCCAGTTCGCCGGGCATGACGACGTCGCTGAGCAGCAGGTCGAACGCGGCGCCGCTTTCCAGCATGGCAAGCGCCTGCGCCGCGTCGTTCGCCGCGGTGACCTCGAAGCCTTCGAAGCGGAGCATCTCGCGCACGATGAGTGCCAGGTCCTCGCGATCGTCCACCAGCAGCACGTTGATGCTGCGCTGCGCGGGCTGCGGCTCGTCGGCGATTTCGACCGCTTCCGGCTCCGGACTGACTGCCGGCAGCAGGAGCGTCACGCGCGTGCCCTTGCCGGGCTGGCTGTCGAGCGTCAGCGTTCCGCCCGACTGCCGCGCGAACCCGTACGCGGTGGACAGCCCCAGGCCGACGCCACGCGTGCCCTTGGTGCTGAAGAACGGGTCGAGCGCGCGCTCCAGCGTGGCCGCGTCCATGCCGCGGCCGGTGTCGATCAGTTCGATGGTGAAGTACGCGCCGGCTTCGATGCGGAACGCCTGCGCCTGTTCGCCCTCGACATCGCACCGGCCCGTGCGGATGAGCAGCCTGCGCTCGGCCCGGTCGACCATCGCTTCCCTGGCATTGATCGCGATGTTGACCAGGCAGGTTTCGGCCAGCACGCGGTCGATGCAGCAGCTTCCGACGGTCGCTTCCAGGTCGAACTCGACCTGCACCGCCTCGCCCAGTGCGCGTCGCAGGATCTCGCGCAGCGAGTCGACGACCTCATTCACCTTCGCCACGGCGGTGGCGCCGGTCTTTCCACGCGCGAAGGTCTGCAACTGGCTGGTGAGTGCTTCCACGCGCGCGATCGCCGCGCGACCGTTGTCGATGGGCGTGGTCATCGGCAGCGCATCCTCGCCGCTTAGACCGGCATGGACTTCGAGCACGTCCAGCGTCGAGGTCATCACCTGCAGCAGGTTGTTGAACTCGTGCGCGATGCCGCCGGTGAGCACGCCCAGCGCCTCCAGGCGACGCACCTGCTGGAGCCGCTCCTCCAGGTGCCTGCGCTGCGTGACGTCGCGCTGGTAGCCCAGCAGGTATTCGGGACGACCGTCCGTGCCGAGGATCGGATGCACGTGCAGCTGGTTCCAGAACGCGCTGCCGTCCTTGCGGTAGTTCAGCAGTTCGATCACGACCGTCCTGCCCTGCCCGATCGCGTCGCGCAGTTCGGCGACGGATTCCGGCGCCGTGTCCGCGCCCTGCAGGAACCGGCAGTTGCGCCCCATGACCTCGTCCAGCCCGTAGCCTGTGAGATCCGCGAACGCCTGGTTTGCGTACAGGATCGGCTGGTCGCCCGAGACGGACGTGACGATGATGCCGATGCGGCTCTGCTCGACGATCTGCGTGAGCAAGCCGCGATCCGAAGTGACCGATTCCATCATGACTGGCTGCGTGCGTGGTGCCGACTGCGCTCCCCCTGGCGGCGCAGTTTCATCATGGGACGTGAATTCCGCGCGACGACGCGGGCGCGGTGCCGCCGCGCCGGTCGAGGGAGTCGTCCCGGCGCGGCAGCCGACCCGCAGGGATCGGGCCGGACGCCTCCGTGTGGCGTCACGGACACCATCGGCCGCTCGAGGCGTTCGATCCAGCGAAGTACCGGCATCCCGGCCTGCGTAGTTCTACTGAGGGCGCGTCAGTGCTGCGACGCAGGCGCGCGATGGCGGCGGTGGGTTTCCATCATCGCGACCTGGACGGGAGCACGGACCATGCGATACCTCGCCCTGCTGGCTGCACTGTCGATGCCGGCGATCGCCTTTCTCACGATGCGCGGCGCGTTCGGCCCCGACACGGGCGACGTGTCGGATCGTTACCCCACGTTGCTGGCTGCAGCGGGCTACGCGTTCTCGATCTGGGGACTGATCTTCCTGCTCGACGTGGCATACGGCGGTTGGCAGGTCGCGCGCAGGTCGCGACCGCGCCGCGATCCCGTGCTGCCGATGTCGACCGCGGGCTTCGTGCTGACCGCGGCGTGGATGCCGGTGTTCTCGATGGGCTGGTTCGTCGCCGCGTGGGCGATCATCTTCGCGGCGCTCGGGTGCCTGCTGTACTGCGCCATCGCGACGTCGCAATCGCGCCGCGCGTGGCCGGGGCAGATGGTGTTCGCGTGGCTGCCGCTGTCGCTGCACGCCGGGTGGCTGTCGCTGGCGGCGTTCCTCAACACGGCGCAGGTGATCGTCGCGCACGGCTGGCTGTCGACCGCCGTGCAGCTTCCGTGGAGCCTCGCGTTGCTGGGCGGCGCGGGGGCGCTGCTGATGCTGGCGAACATGGCGATGCGCGGCAACCTCGCGTACGTGGCGGCCGCGGTCTGGGGATTGGTGGCGGTATACGTGAAACAGTCGGCCTCGACGATGGACGGAGCGAACGTCACCGCCACCTGCGCGCTTGTGCTCGCGTCGGCGCTGGCCGCGCAGTACGCATGGCTGCGCTGGACCCGCGACGCGCCGGGGATCGGCGAGACGGCATGAGCATCTCGCGCGCCGGTGGTCGAGCGTCAGGCGTCGTCGCGCTGCGCGGCCTGCGAACCGACGCCGGCCACGCGCGCGATCACGCGCGTGCCGCCGTGCAGGCCGCTGACGAGGCGAAGCTCGCCGCCGATTTCGCGCGCGCGTTCGCGCATGCTCAGCAGGCCGAGCCCGCTCGGCGCATCGTGCCGTTGATCGTCCAGGCCGATGCCGTCGTCGCCGATTTCCAGCTGCACGTCGGCGCCCACGCGTTCCAGTCGCACCGTCACCTCGCTGGCGCGGGCGTGTTTCTCGACGTTGCGCAGCGATTCCTGCGCGATGCGGTACAGCGCGGTGGCGACCTCGAGCGGAAGCTCGGGCAGCTCGTCCAGTTCCGCATGCACGCGCAGGCTGCCGGGCTGCGCCTCGCACAACGAGCGCAACGCCATCGTCAGGCCGGTGTAGCGCAGCAGGCTGGGATGCAGCTCATGCGAGAGCCGGCGCACGTCCTCGGAAACATCGGTCACCGCGGACTGCAGTTCGCCCAGCAGCTCGCGTTCCGCGCCCTGCGCGTGCTGGCGCGCGATGCTCAGCCGGATCGCGATGGACGCGATGGACTGGTTGATGCCGTCGTGCAGATCGCGCGCGATGCGGCTGCGTTCGTCCTCCTGCGCGCGCATCAGCTGCACGGTCATCGTCTGCAGGCGCTGGTGGGCGTGCTGCAACGCCTGCGTGCGCGTGGCGCGCTGCTCGACGACCACGGTCATGTACAGCAACGCGACGGTGAGCGAGACCGTCCACAACTGCACCGCAATGGTCGTCGTGGCGAGGTCGTCGCGGATGAACGGCCCGACGCCGGCGACGCTGAAATGCATCGCGAGCAGGCCGACGGCCAGCATCGCGAGCGACGCGCCGACCGCGCGGAAGCTCACCATCGCCCAGACCAGGAACGGCACCGGCGCGACCACCAGCGCGGGCTGAAGGCGCTGCATCGGCAGGTGCCAGGTCCACAGCAGGCAGAGGATGACCAGCAGCCCCGCGCCGACGGCGATGCTCGTGCCGTTGGTTTCCAGCGGCACCGGGTTGCGCCGGCGCATCGCCGTCCACACCACGGCCGGCACCAGCATCAGGTTGCCCAGGCTCTGCGCGAGCGTGACGTTGGGCCAGTCGGACAGATACGGCTCCAGCACCGTGCCGCGGATCGCGATGGCAATCCACGCGGCGCTGAGCATCGGCAACGCCAGGCCGCCGAGCACCACGAACGCGGTGAGCAGGCGGAAGTCCTCCAGCGGCGATTGCAGCCGGCTGCGCAGCGACTCCAGCGCGATCGCCACCATCGGCGTGAGCAGCAGCGATCCCAGCATCGCGAAGGTGACGGCCAGCGGCGGTACGCCGAGCACGCCGAACGCCGCCGCCTCGCCCACGGCCGTGCCGAGCAGGCACGCCCACCAGTGACGGCGCGGCTGCAGCAGCAGCGCGCCGAGCAGCACGGCGCCGGGGAACCACACCATGTGACTGCGCGGGTTGGGCATCCACAGCAGCATCGAGGCCCACTGCGAGCACGCGACCGAGGCCGCGACGAGGCCGGCAACAGCGAGCGGATGGCCGGTCGCGCGTTGCGTGTTCATGGTGACCTCCTGCCACTGCGCTGCCCGTCGGGGGTGGAGTACCCTCGCCACGGAGCCACCCTCCTCCGCCGCCCGATTCCACGGTGACGATGATGCCCGAGATGCCCGCCGATCGACCACGCGTCGTGCTTGCCGACGACCACCGCCTGGTGGCCGAAGGCCTGCAACGCCTGCTGGAGGACGAATGCGAGCTGGTGGCCTGCGTCTCCAGCGGCACCGCGCTGCTCGAGGCCGTGCACCAGTACGCGCCCGACCTCGTCGTCACCGACCTGAGCATGCCCGACCGCAACGGCCTGAGCGTCATGCGCGAACTGCGCGCGGCCGGTGTGCAGGTGCCGTTCGTCTTCCTGACGATGCATGCCGAGCCCACGCTCGCCGAGCAGGCGCTGCGCGCCGGCGCGTCGGCCTACGTGCTCAAGAGCTCCGCCGGCGAGGAACTGCTGCGCGCGATCCACGTGGTGCGCAGCGGCCGCACCTACATCACGCCGACGTTGGGCGCGCGCGTGATCGCGGCGCCAGGACGCGGCCAGAAGCAGGAACTCACCGACAAGCAGATGCAGGTGCTGCAACTGGTGTCGGCGGGCCTGCGCTCCAAGCAGATCGCCGCCGAACTCGGCGTCTCGGTGCGCACCGTGGAGTCGCACAAGTACGCGATCATGCAGGCGCTCGACGTGCACAGCACGCTGGAGCTGGTGCGCAAGGCCGACGAATACGGCCTCACGCCCGGGCTCCACGCGAGCCGCCCCATCCCCTAGAAATCCCACCGCAGTGCCAGCGTCACCGGGACCGAGATCCGCCGCCCCGTGTCGTTGATGCGCGACAGCCCCAGCGGCCCGATCGCGCTGTCGTCGCCCTCCAGGTCGTCGACGTAGCGCACGCCGGTTTCGGCGATGAAACTCGCGCGTTCCGACAACGGGATGTTCACGCCGACGTCGAGGCCCGCGCTGAGCGCCCACTTCTTCTCGTAGAACGGCGCGTCGGGGATGAGGATGTTCGCGGCGGGGATCTCGAACGTCGCGTCGATGTCGTTCGTCTCCGTCCCGCCCAGACGCGCGGCCACGTACGGACGGGCGAAGCCGGGGTCCATGAAGAACCAGCGCACGCCCACTTCCGCGCTCCACGCCTGGTAGCTCGAGAACCGCCCATACACCGGCAGCGCGACGTCCAGCGCGGGCACGTAGGCCTCGCCGACCTGCACGCTTCCGGCCGACGCGTGCATCTCACGCAACTCGCCGAAGACTTCCATCCGCTCGCTCAGGCCCCACGCCATGCCGACCCCGTACGTGCTGGCCATGTCGTAGACGCGATCGTGCGCGCGTGAGCCGATGCGCAGCTGCGCGCCCACGCCGGACAGCGCGGGGTTCAGCGGGCCGAGGTCGGGGACGTCGACGGTCGCGCCGTCGTGCACGTCGCCGCTGACGGGGAAATCGCCGCCGCCGAGCAGGGTCAGCGAGAACCGTCCCGGCTCGGGGCCGGCGGCATGCGCCGACGTGCAGGCCAGCAGCGCGATCGCCGCGATCGTCATCGCTTTCATGGGGCACCTCCTTGGTGTGGGAAGGAAACGTCGTGGTGTCGCATGCGGCCGCGAATGCGTGCGGCGGCGCATCGAGGCGACGTTAGCGCCGGCAAACCGGCGTGCCTTCGGTACAACTACGCACCCGCACGCGGGGTGCGCCGGTAGTTCCCGCAAGGCCCCGCGTCCTACGCAAATCTACCGATGTGCCCGCTGCGCCCTGCGTGCCATAAAGCGTCCCGGATCCTTCGTGCCGAGCCGATGCCCACACCCCTTCCCCTGCCCTCGCGTCCCGACGCGCTCGCCTCGCTTCGCCGCTGGTTCGACGCCGGCGCGACGACGGCATCCGGTGACGCGCACGACGGCGATCGCCTCGACCTGCTGCGCGTCGTGCCCTTCGTCGCGATGCACCTGGCGTGCCTCGGCGTGTGGTGGGTGGGCGTTTCGACCACGGCCATCGTCGCGGCGATCGCGCTGTATGCAGTGCGCATGTTCGCGATCACCGGGTTCTACCACCGCTATTTCTCGCATCGCACGTTCCGTGCGTCGCGCGCCGTGCAGTTCGCCTTCGCGCTGATCGGCGCCTCCGGCGTGCAGCGCGGGCCGCTGTGGTGGGCGGCGCACCATCGGCATCACCATGCACACGCCGACTCCGCGCTCGATCTGCATTCGCCCGGCGTGCACGGCTTCTGGCGCAGCCATGTCGGCTGGTTCCTCACGCGGCGCGCGTTCGCCACCGATCTCTCGCGCGTGCCGGACCTGGCGCGCTATCCGGAACTGCGCTGGCTCGACCGCTACGACATCGCCGTGCCGTTCGCGCTGGCGCTGGCGCTGTACGGCCTCGGCACGTTCCTGCAATGGGCCACGCCGTCGCTGGGGACGAGCGGCATGCAGCTGGTGGTCTGGGGCTTCTTCATCTCGACCGTGGTGCTGTTCCACGTGACGGTGACGATCAACTCGCTCGCGCACCGTTTCGGCAGCCGCCGCTTCGACACACGCGACGACAGCCGCAACAACGCGCTGCTCGCACTGCTCACCTTCGGCGAAGGCTGGCACAACAACCACCACTTCTTTCCCGGCACGGCGCGGCAGGGCTTCCGCTGGTGGGAAATCGACCTGACCTGGTACGGGCTGAAGCTGATGTCCCACCTTGGCCTGGTGCGCGACCTCAAGCCCGTGCCCGAGTGGGTCTGGGCGCGGGCGAGGCACTGACATGCGCATCGCGATCATCGGCTCGGGCATTTCGGGACTCGGCGCGGCGTGGCTGCTCTCGCGCACGCACGAGGTGGTGCTGTTCGAAGCGAACGACACCCTCGGCGGCCACACCCACACGCATGAAGTGGACGTGGACGGCCGCACGCTCGCGGTCGACACCGGCTTCATCGTGCACAACCCGGCGCACTATCCGCTGCTCACGCGCCTGTTCGGCGAACTGGACGTGGCGACGCAGCCGACCACGATGAGCTTCTCGGTGCACAACGAACGCACCGGACTGGAATACAACGCCACCACGCTCGACGCGTTGTTCTGCCAGCGGCGCAATCTGTTCTCGCCGCGTTTCCTGCGCATGCTCGCCGACCTCACGCGTTTCTACCGCATCGCGCCGAGGCTGCTGGCCGAGTCCGGCCCCGGCCCGACACTGGGCGATTACCTGCACGCGAACCGCTTCGGCGATGCGTTCCGCGACGATCACCTGGTTCCCATGGCCTCCGCGCTGTGGTCCGCGCCGGCGGGGCAGATCCTGCAGTTCCCGGCGCGCCATCTGGTGCAGTTCATGGCGAACCACCAGATGCTGCAGGTCGCCGGGCGTTCGCAGTGGAAGGTCGTGCGCGGCGGCTCGTGGCGCTACGTGCAGGCGCTGCGCGAGCGGTGGTCGGCGACGGTGCGCCTGGCCACGCCGGTGCATGCCGTTCGACGACTCGAAAACGGCGTCGCGCTTTCGACCGCGCAGGGCGAAGAGGCGTTCGATCACGTCGTGCTGGCCTGCCACAGCGACCAGGCGCTGGCGCTTCTGACCGATGCCGACGAACGCGAACGCGAGGTGCTCGGCGCAATCGCGTACCAGCCCAACGAGGTCGTGCTCCATACCGACGAGCGCCTGCTGCCGCGCAACCGCAAGGCGTGGGCCGCGTGGAACGCGCACGTCGGCGCCGATCCGCAAAGCGCCTGCACGGTCAGCTACTGCATGAACCTGCTGCAGGGGTTGCCGGTGCGAACGCCGGTGATCGTCACCCTCAACCGCAGCGAGGCGATCGATCCCGCCCGCGTCCTCAAGCGCGTGCGGTACCAGCATCCGGTCTTCACGGCCGAAGCGGTCGCGGCCCAGGCGCGTCGGCACGAGATCCAGGGTCGTCGCGGCACGTGGTTCGCCGGCGCGTACTGGGGCTGGGGCTTCCACGAAGATGGCCTGCGCAGCGCGGTCGATGTCGCGCGCGGGCTCGGCGTCGAATGGCCGGACGCGGCTGCCGCGCCGCGCGCGACGGACGTTGTATTGCCCGGCCAACCCGCATGGGGGGCGGCATGAGCGACGGCGGCGACCGCATGCGTCCACGCAGCAGCGCACTGTACGAAGGCACGGTGCGCCATCGACGCCATGCGCCGCGGCGACATGCCTTCGATTACCGCATCGCGCAGTTGTTCCTCGACCTGGACGAGGTGGACACCGTGCTGGACGCACATCCGTTCTGGTCCACGCGCGGCCGCAATCTCGGCGAGTTCCGCCGCAGCGATTACCTCGGCCCGCCCGATCGTCCGCTCGCGCAGGCCGTGCGCGAACGCGTGGCGGCGGCCACCGGCGTCACGCCGATCGGCCCGATCCGCCTGCTCACGCACGCGCGCTACTTCGGCTATGCGTTCAACCCGGTGAGCTTCTACTACTGCTACGGCTCCGACCACCGCACACTGGAGCACGTGGTGGCCGAGATCACCAACACCCCCTGGGGCGAACGCCACGCCTACGTGCTGCCGGTCGCGCACGCGCAGCAGCGCGGACGTGCGCTCCACTGGCAGTTCGACAAGGTTTTCCATGTGTCGCCCTTCATGGCCATGCAGCGCCGCTACGCATGGACCTTCACGCCGCCCGGCGAGAGCCTGCGCGTGCACATGAACGTGCTCGATGGCGCGCATCGCGAGTTCGACGCCACGCTGGCGCTCGCGCGTCGACCGCTCGATGCCGCGGCGTTGTCGCGCGTGCTGTGGCGATATCCCGCCATGACGCTTCAGGTCATCGGCGCCATCCACTGGCAGGCGCTGAAGCTGTGGCTCAAGCGCACGCCCATGCACGACCACCCCGATCCCGACCATCCCGCAAAGGGCTCCGCCCCATGAGCGACACCGCGCAGCAGGTCCTTCCCCTTCCCGCCGCCGGCGCCTTCGACCGGCTCCTGCGCGATCGCGTGGTGTCGCAACTGGCGAGGCTGCGCACCGGCGCCCTCGCGCTGCAGGACCCGTGGGACTCGCTCACGCTCGGCGAGGACACCGGTCGGAGCCCGCCACCACGGCTGCGCGTCAACGATGCGCGCTTCTATCGGGCGGTCGCGCTCGGCGGCAGCGTCGGCGCGGCCGAGGCGTACATGGACGGTGCATGGCAGTGCGACGACCTCGTCGGCCTGGTGCGTCTGCTCGTCCGCAATCGCGACCTGCTGGACGATGTCGAGCGCGGTCCGGCGCGGATCGCCGGCGGGGTGCTGCGAGCGGCGCACGCGCTGCGGCGGAACACCGCGTCGGGCGCGCGTCGCAACATCGCCGCGCATTACGACCTGGGCAACACGTTCTTCCGCCTGTTCCTGTCGGAGGACCTGATGTACTCCTCCGCGCTGTTCGAACGCGACGACGACACGCTCGAAACCGCTTCCACGCGCAAGCTCGAGGCGATCTGCCGCAAGCTCCAGCTGCGCGAAGGCGATCGCGTGCTGGAGATCGGCACCGGCTGGGGCGGCTTCGCGCTGCACGCCGCGCGCGAACACGGTTGCCACGTCACCACCACCACGCTTTCGCGCGAGCAGTACGAACTGGCGCGCCAACGCGTCGCCGAGGCCGGCCTGCAGGAGCGCGTGACCGTCCTGCAGCGCGACTTCCGCGAGCTGGACGGCACCTACGACAAGCTGGTCTCGATCGAGATGGTCGAAGCGATCGGGCCGGAGAACCTGCGCCGCTATTTCGAATGCATCGGCGAACGGTTGTCGGCGAACGGGCTCGCGCTGATCCAGGCGATCACCATCGAGGACCACCGCTACGAACAGGCCGTGCGCTCGGTGGACTTCATCAAGCGGCACGTGTTCCCGGGCTCGTTCATTCCGTCGATCGCCGCCATGCTGTCGGCGAAGACCGCCGCCAGCGATCTCGCGTTGTTGCATCTGGAAGACATGGGGCTGTCGTATGCGCGCACGCTGCAGGCGTGGCGCGAACGCTTCCTGGACCGCCTGCCGCAGGTGCGTGCACTTGGCTTCGACGAACGCTTCATCCGCATGTGGGAGTTCTACCTCGCCTATTGCGAAGGCGGTTTCCGCGAGCGTTCGATCGGCGTCGCGCAGATGCTGTTCGCGCGCCCCGGCTACCGCCCGGACGCGGAGCGCGCGGGCACGCCGGAGGCCTGATGCGATCGTTCGCCAACTTCGCCGGATTCCAGCTTGCGTGGTGGGCCTCGGTGCTCGGCGCTGCGCGCGGTGCCGCGTGGATCGGCGTGCTGGCGTGCAGCGCATTCGTCGCACTGCAGTGGATCGGTTCGTCGCAACGCCGGCTGGATGCACGGCTCGTCGCGTGCGCGCTGCTGCTCGGCATCGTGCTCGATGGCGCGCTCGGGCAACTGGGCTGGATCGTGTACCGCGGCGGCGAAGGCGCGCCCGTGCCGGCGTGGATCGTCGCCCTGTGGGGCGCGTTCGCGATGACGCTGACGCATTCGCTCGGGTGGCTGCGTCCGGGCGCGGCGTTCCTTCTCGGCGCAATCGGGGGACCGCTGGCGTACCTCGGCGCCGCACGTTTGGGCGCGGTGGAGCTGGTTGATTCGACGCAGGCGACGATCGCGCTCGCGATCGGATGGGCCGTCGCGACCTGCGTGTTGACGCTCGTCGCGCGTCACGCGCGCGGGACGGCCCCGGTGCCGCCGCTGGCGATGGGCGGCTCCCGATGAACACCGGCGCGTCCCTGCTGCTCGTGTGGGTGCTCGCGGCGATCGCGCAGACGCTCGCGTGGCGATGGCAGCAACGCCGCCGCAATGCCGGGCTGGTCGACGTCGTCTGGGCCTGCGGTGTCGCCGGCGCGGCCGTGCTGCTGGCCGCGCTCGGCGACGGCGCGGCGATCCCGCGCGTGCTGCTCGCGATCCTTGGCGGGCTCTGGGGCCTGCGGCTGGCCTGGCATCTGTGGCGTCGCGTGCGCGGCGAACACGAGGACGGCCGCTACGCCGCGTTGCGCGAACGCTGGGGCGACGATCCGCTCCGATGGTTCGCGCTGTTCCAGGCGCAGGCGTTGCTGGTGGTGCTGTTCGCGTTGCCGTTCGCCGCGGTGGCGCGCAACCCGGTCGCGGGGCCGAACGGATTCTTCTTCGCCGCCGTGCTGATGTGGGCGATCTCCGTCGCGGGCGAAACGCTGGCCGACGCGCAGCTCGCGCGCTTCCGGTCGCGCCCGGAAAACCGCGGGCACACGATGCGCAGCGGCCTGTGGCGCTACAGCCGACACCCGAACTACTTCTTCGAGTGGCTGCACTGGTTCGCCTATGTCCTGCTGGCGGTGGGATCGCCCATCGCGTGGCTCGCCTGGGCCGGACCGCTGACGATGTACGTCTTCCTGCGCTGGCTCAGCGGCATTCCGCATACCGAACGCCAGGCCCTGCGCACGCGCGGCGACGACTACCGTCGTTACCAGCGCTCCACCTCCATGCTGTTTCCCTGGTTTCCGAAGGAGCCTCGATGAGCACCGTGATGCACGCCGTCCCCGACCTGCCCGCGCCCGGCCTGCTGGGCATGGCCGAGCGCGGTCTACTGCCCGACGCCGCGATCCGCTTCGGAATCCGCCGCCTGTGCGACCAACGCCTGCGCGACGAGCGCGACGGCGGCATCGAGGCGCAATCGCGGCGGATGACGCAGCGCCTGTCGATGCTGCGCCACAGCCCGGTCGCCGTTCACGCCGACGCGGCCAACCGCCAGCATTACGAACTGCCGCCCGCGTTCTTCCAGGCGTGCCTCGGCGCGCGCCTCAAGTATTCGTGCTGCTACTACCCCACGGGCCGCGAGACGCTCGACGAAGCCGAGGAGGCGATGCTCGAGCTTTACGCCGAACGTGCGCGCCTGGCCGACGGGCTCGACATCCTCGAACTGGGCTGCGGCTGGGGTTCGCTCACGCTGTGGATGGCGCAGCGCTACCGGCGCTCGCGCATCACCGCGGTGTCGAACTCGCACGGGCAGCGCGAGTACCTCCTCGCGCGGTGCCGCGAACTGGGCCTGACCAACGTCCGCGTGGTCACCTGCGATGCGAACCGGCTCGAACTGGATGGCGCGTCGTTCGATCGCTGCCTGTCGATCGAAATGTTCGAGCACATGCGCAACTACGACGTGCTGATGCGGCGCATCGCGCGATGGCTGCGCGCCGGCGGCAGCCTCTTCGTGCACATCTTCTGCCACCGCACCCTGCTCTACCCGTTCGAGGTCGACGGCAAGGACGACTGGATGGGCCGGCACTTCTTCACCGGCGGCCTGATGCCGGCGGCCGATACGCTGCTGCATTTCCAGCAGGCGTTGCGACTGGACGAACGCTGGATCCTCGGCGGCGAGCATTACGCGCGCACCGCGAACCACTGGCTTGCGAACCACGATGCGCGAGGCGATGCCGTCATGGCCCCGCTGCGCGACGCATACGGCGAGGCGGCGACGCTGTGGAACCAGCGCTGGCGCATGTTCTGGATGGCGTGCGCGGAGCTGTTCGGGTATCGCGGCGGCGAGGAATGGCAGGTCGCCCACTACCGGTTCGCGCGGGAGGACTGAGATGAAACGCATGACCGCTCTCGCCGCCGGGCTGCTCGCCCTGTGCGGTTGCGCGCACACCGCGCCGACGGTGCCGAAGGTGGCCAACGTGGACCTTCCGCGCTTCATGGGCGACTGGTACGTGATCGCGCACATCCCCTCGTTCCCCGAGCGCGACGCGTACAACGCCATCGAGTCCTACTCGCTGCGCGAAGACGGCCGCATCCAGACGCACTTCCGCTACCGGCGCGGCGGTTTCGATGCGCCGGTACGCACGATGCATCCCGTCGGCACGGTCCGCGTCGGCACGGGCAACGCCGTGTGGGGCATGCAGTTCGTCTGGCCGATCCAGGCCGAGTACGTCATCTCGTACCTCGATCCGGATTACACGCTGACGATCGTCGCGCGCAGCAAACGGGACTACGCCTGGATCATGGCGCGCACGCCCGTCATCCCGGAGGCCGCCTATGCCGACGCCGTGCAGCGCCTGCGCGACATGGGGTATCGCACGGACGAACTGCGCAAGGTGCCGCAGCGCTGGCCGGAAACCGCGAGCGATGCCAAGGCGACACCCTGATACGTACAACCGGCGGGCGAGCATCCATGAGCCCTACCCGTAACACGGTGCGCGGTCGCCTCCGTGTCACCGCGCGATCGGCCCGCACGCGCCTCGCCTGCGTGGTCGCCATGTCGGGCTGTTTCATTTGCGGTGCCGATGCGTCCAGCCTGGAACGCACGACCGGGCGTGCGACCGACCTTCGCACCGGCCGCCTGGTGTACGAGGAGCAGCACTGGATCCGCACCGCCGGAACCGAGCGCAGTCGCCTCGTCGTCTACCGTTGCCCGGACGGGCGCGCGTTCGCACGCAAGCGCATTATCGACACGGCGCTGCCGGGCGCACCCGCATTCGAGTTCGACGACGCGCGCGACGGTTACCGCGAAGGCGTGGAAGGCGCGTCGGGAACGCGTCGCGCGTACTGGCGCGCCTCGACCGCCGCACCCTTGCGCCAGCGCACGGTGGACGTCGATGCGGACACGGTGATCGACGCCGGCTTCGACGCCTGGGTACGCGAACGCTGGACCGTGCTGGCGAGCGGCACCGTCGCCCACGCGAAGTTCCTCATGCCCAGTCGCGGCTCGCCGCTGCCGATTCGCGTGCAGCGCGTGGACGCCTCGGAGGGCGACCTCGTGCGCTTACGGCTCAGCCTCGACCACTGGCTCGGCTTCGTCGCGCCGAACATGCAGGTCACCTACGACGCCACCACGAAGCGCCTTCGCACCTTCGAAGGACCCGGCACGATCCGGGGAGAGGACGGCTCGCCGATGCGGGTGCGCATCGAGTTCCCGCCCTCACCGCAACGCGCCGAAGCCGCGACGCTCGCCTACGAGCAGGCGCTGAAGGCGCCACTGGCCACGCGCTGCCAGTGAGCGTGCGTCGGGGCATCACACCTGCCCTGCGACACGATGACCGCCTCGCCCTCCATTCGACGTTCGAATCACGGGCGCATCGCCTGCCCGCATCGGGACGACTGTTCGTGTCATCTGAAACTGTTCGCGCGCCGTGCGCGCCGAATGCAGCCCGCGCCGCGCGACATGCACGCCATGACGGATGTCATACGTCGAAAGAATGAGTCGCTCCGCATGCCGAACAGGTAGCATTGCGATCCTGCGCGAGGGGGTTATCCGCGCACGCGATCAACCCACCAGATCGAACAGCCTACGGGGGCTGCTGTGGTGCGCCATCTTCTTGCAGTGCTTTCAGGTCTTGCGATCCTGCTCGGCCCGGCGCCATCGCGTGCGCTGGATCCGGCCGTGAGGCTGGATGAATTCAAACACAGCCGCTGGACCGCGGAAGACGGCGTGCCGCTGGGCATCTACGCCCTCGCCCAGACGCCGGACGGCTTCCTGTGGACCGGTAGCGACAGCGGCCTGCACCGCTTTGACGGCGTGCGTTTCGAGATGGTTCCGGCGCCCGCCAACGGCGCGCGCGTGGGCGATCCCGTCTCCGCCCTGATGGCCGCGCGCAACGGCGAGCTGTGGATCGGTTACCAGTCCGGCCGCATCGCCGTGCTGCGCGACGGCAAACTGATCGACCGCTCGACGCCCGCCAGCGACCGGTGGGTCCACTACTTCATGGAGGACCAGCGCGGCGCGGTGTGGACGGTGATCGGCAACACGAACCATCCGCTGATGCGCTACAGCGCGGGTCGCTGGGAAACCATCGGCGAGTCGTGGGGCCTGGAGCGTCCGTTCGCGTGGGGAATCGCCGAGAGCCGGGACGGACGCATCTGGGTTTCCGATCGGGCCAGGATGCTCGTGCTCGAGCCGGGCGAGCGCCGCTTCCGCGATTCGGGGATCGCGCGCGCGAAGGACGAGGACGAGGTGCTCGCGACCGACCGCTCCGGTCAGGTGTGGGAGTCCGGTCCCTTCGGCACGCGGCGCCTTCCGGCGTTGCCGCTCGCCGTCCGCGATACCGCGCCCTACCCCGCCATCGCGCCTCCGCCGGACGACTCGCTTCGCTACTACCTGTTCGATCGCCACGATGCGATCTGGGCCGTCACGTGGTCCGCCGGCCTGATGCGGATCGCCAGGCCCCACGACCTGTACCGCGGCAAGCAACCCGTGCACGAGTTCTTCAGCGCGAAGGACGGTCTTACCTCCGACCGCGCCCTGTCGGTGCTCGAAGACCGCGAAGGCAACATCTGGGTCGGAACCAGCGCCGGACTGGACCGCTTCACGCCGGCCAACATCCGCTCCACGGCGGGTGTCGCGCCCTACTCGTCGTACGGGTACATCCTGATGGCCGCGCGCGATGGCACCGTCTACGCGGCCGACTCGGACTCGCTGTATTCGATCTCCCCCCAGGGCACGACGACCCGTTTGCTGACGGACCTGAGGAATCCACAGGCCATCTGCGAGGACGCGACGGGAACCATCTGGTTCGCCACGAGCGATGCCTTCTATCGCGGCACGGGTGGCCGATTCGACGGGATACCCGTCGACAAGCGGCGCAATTTCCTCGACTGCGCGGCCACGCCCGACGGACGACTCTGGTTCAACCGCGCGCGCGGCGGCCTCACGCGTTACGAGAACGGCGAGTGGATCGAAAGCCTTCCCGACGGGCCGGACGGACCGCTCAAGGTCACCACGCTGATCTCCCACGGCGATGGCCTGCTCGCGCACGTACGTTCGCAGGGCCTGGTCTACATGGACCTTCCCGACACCAAGGTGCTGTGGAAGAAGGACGACATCCCCGGAAAGGAGATCACCCTGCTGCGGCCGGTCGGCGACGACGTGCTGGTGGGCACGACGGGCGGCATGGCCCGGCTGCGCAACGGCGCGATCACGCTGCTCCAGCGCAACGACCCGTGGCTGCAGGGCGTGGTCGGCATGGCCGACGACCGCCAGGGCCATACGTGGCTGCTGTCGCGTGCGGGCATCGCGCGCGTGTCGCGGGACGCGCTCCTGCGCAGCTTCGACGAGCCGGGCACGGCGCTGCCTGCGCAGCGCTTCGATTTCGACGACGGGCTGCGGGCGCCCGCGGTGACGGCGTATTCGAAGAACAGTGCGGCCGAAGGCGGCGACGGCGTGCTGCGCTTCCTCACCACCGATGCCATCGTGCAGGTGCAGCCCGATCGCCTCGTGCGCAACGGGTTGCCGCCGCCGGTGCGGATCACCGGCCTGGCGTTCGGTTCGCAGCGACTCCCCGATCCCGTGTCCGCGACGTTGCCGGCGGGCGCGTCGCGGATCGAGATCGACTACACCGCGTTGAGCCTGACGATCCCCAGCCGCGTCAGGTTCCGCTACCAGCTGGCCGGCGTGGACGAGGACTGGATCGACGCCGGAAACCGCCGCCAGGCGTTCTATACCAACCTCGCGCCGGGCGATTACACGTTCCGTGTCGTCGCGGCGAACAACGACGGCGTGTGGAACCCGCAGGGCGCGTCGGTGGATTTCACGGTGCCGCCGACCTTCCTCCAGTCGATGTGGTTCAAGGCGCTGGTCATCGCGGCGTTCGCGCTCGCGCTGTGGCTGCTCTACGTCCTGCGGCTGCGCTACGAAACCACGCGCCTGCGCGATCGCTTCGAGGCGCAGATCGCCGAACGCAACCGCATCGCGCGCGATCTGCACGACACCCTGCTGCAGGGCATGCAGGGCATGCTGCTGAGCTTCCAGGCGCTGGCGTCACGGCTGCCGCCCGATGCGCCGCTGCGCCAGCAGATGGAACGCGTGCTCGATCGCACGCAGGACACGATCCGCGAAGGGCGCGACCGCATCCACCTGCTGCGCGATCCGGAAGCGAGCACGATGGACCTGGCCGAATCCCTGGGCCGGCATGCGCAGGAACTCGCGGCTGAGCACCAGCTCCTGTGCGACATCACGGTGCCGCTGCCGCCGCGGCCGCTGCAGTCCATCGTCTACGAGGAACTCCGCCAGATCGGCCGTGAGGCGATCACCAACGCCTGCCTGCACTCGCGTGGCACGCGCGTGGACATCCACCTGGCCTACCGCGATACCGGCGTCGTCCTGACCGTCCGCGACGACGGTGTCGGCATTCCGGAAGAAAGGATGGGCGTGGAACGCCACTGGGGCCTGACCGGCATGCGCGAGCGCGCATCGCTGATCGGCGCCACGTTCACCATCAGCGGCCTTCCCGGCGGCGGCACCGAGGTGAAAGTCGGCATCGGCGCCAACGAGGCGTACCGCAAACGCTGAGAGGCCGCCACGCACGTTGGCGGCCTCCATCGGCGGGATCGCTCAGCGCCTGCCGTCCACGCTCAGGCTGCCCGGGCCGAACGCGGCCACCTGCAACAATCCGCCGGCGATGGCGAGGTTCTTCAGGAAGTGGATGAACTGGTTCTGGTCGTCGATCTGGTAATGGAAGGCCAGCGCCGTCACCAGCGAAAAGATGGCGAGCAGGATTGCGACGAGCCGGGTCTGGTAACCAACGATCAGCAGGATCGCGCCCAGGATCTCGACCAGCACCGCCACGCCGAACGAGAACTCCGGGAACGGCAAGCCGGCCGAGGCGATGTACCCCAGCGTGCCTTCGGCGTTGGAGAACTTGGAGATCCCGGAAATCAGGAACACCGCGCTGAGCAGCAGGCGGGCGCAGAGCGCGGCGGCTGCGGCCGAGGCGCCCTGCGTTGCCGTGCGGCGGTCGGATGCGAGGGTGTACGGAGTCGTCATGTCGAGTCCTCGATGGATAAGCGCCCCTACCAGCGGAGCATCGGAAGTGGATTGAGCGGATGGGTGAGCATCCGCTTGAGCGACAACTTCAACAGCAGGCGGTGGAAGCCCAGCGCCGGGAACATGTTCATGACGGACGAAACGACGCAGCGTTTCAGGCCGAACCGCACCCTGCCCTTCGACACGTCGATCCAGTCGGCGCGGCGGAACGTCTCCACGCTGGCGCGTTCGCGCCGATCGCATGGCGTCATCTTGTGGTGATGGTCGATCATCGCCGCGATCTCCTCCGACCACTCCATGCGCCCGATGTCGTGCAGGTGCGCGTTGGCCATCGCGATGGACGGTGCGAGGTAGTCGAACGTGCCCGCCGACCAGATGCCGAGGTCGTGGTAGGCCACGGCGATCGACAGCTTCTCCAGGTCGACGTCGCCGGTGCTCAGCAGGCAGTGGAAATTGAGCACCCGGTACGCATGGTTGCGGTACGCGTTGAACGCCGCGCCGAGCGGGTCGGCGTGGCGGTCGAGCAACGCGTCCAGGCTGGGAACATTGACGAGCATTGTTGCCACTCCCGGTCTGGCCGCGAGCGGAAAGGGTGAAGCCCGGACGCTGCGTGGGCATCCACCATCCTTGCCTTCGCGACCTCCCCCATCCGGGGGAATGACGAACCGCAAGCGCTCCCTTCAAATGCGCTCGCGCCGGCCGCGCGCCCGGATGTACCCTCCCCGTCAACGAGCGGAACCACGACCGCTTCCGTCCCCCGAAGAGCGTGAGTGCCATGCCGATCCGCGTGCTGACCATCGACGACCACCCCGTGCTGCGCGAAGGCATCGCGGCGATGCTGTCGAACGAGGCGGACATCGACGTGGTGGGCGGCGCGTCCACCGCAGAAGCGGGGCTGGAGGCGTTCCGCCGCCTGCTTCCCGACGTCACCCTGATGGACCTGCAGATGCCCGGCATGGGCGGCCTCGCAGGCGTGCGCACGTTGCGGGGCGAATACACGTCGGCGCGCGTGGTCATCCTGACGACGTTCCGCGGCGATGCGAACGCGCGCGATTCGATGGCGGCCGGCGCGGCGGGCTACCTGCTCAAGAGCGCGCTGCGCGACGAGCTGCTCGACTGCATCCGCAAGGTGCATGCGGGCGGACGCTACGTCTCGCCGGAAGTCTGCGCCGACGTCGCGACCTACCTGGGCAACGAGCTGCTGACCCCGCGCGAACTGCGCATCCTCCAGCTGCTGTTCGAGGGCAAGGAGAACAAGCGGATCGCGACCGACCTGGGCATCTCCATCGAGACGGTCAAGTCGCACGTGTCGCGCATCTTCGAAAAGCTCGGCTGCCACAACCGCACCGAGGCGATCCGCATCGGCATCCGGCGCGGCATCCTGGGGCAGATGGCGCAGTAAGCCCGACTAGACGGCCCAGCATGCGCAGCCGAGCGCGCCCCAGAATCCCTTGAGGTCCCCGGCCGGAACATTGGCGCCCCACGCCTTCGCATGCTGGTGCCCGTGGACGTTGCACGCAAGGGCGCATCCGCAGCCGGCTGCCTGCACGGGCGTGTCGGGCACCGCGGCGACGGCCGACTTCGCGTCACGACCGAACGTACGCACGGGCGACCAGTCCGGCATGGCGGGAGGCATCGGCGGATCGTGCGGCGCGAATTCATCGGCGGCGTACACGATGCGACCGCCCACGACGGTCAACACCGAACTGGTATCCACGATGTCCTCCTCCGCGCAGGCGAAGTAGTCGCGATCGGGCACCACGAGGTCGGCCAGCTGGCCTTCGGCGATCCGCCCCTTGCGCCCTTCCTCGTTCGAGAACCACGCGACGCGTTCGGTCCACATGCGCAGCGCCGACTCGCGATCCAGGCGGTTCTCCGCCGGATACAGCGACAGGCCGCCGACGGTGCGCCCGGTCACCAGCCACGACAGGCAGACCCACGGGTTGTACGACGCGACGCGCGTGGCGTCCGTGCCCGCCGACACCCGCGCGCCGGAAGCGAGGATCTTGGCGACGGGCGGTGTCGCCTCGGCGGCGGCCTTGCCGTAACGCGCGACGAAGTGCTCGCCCTGGTAGGCCATGCGGTGCTGCACGGCGATGCCTCCGCCCAGCGCGGCGACGCGATCGATCGAGCGGTCGGAAATGGTTTCGGCGTGGTCGAAGAACCAGTGCAAGCCGTCGAGCGGGATCTCGCGATGCACCTTCTCGAACACGTCGAGCGCGCGGCTGATCGTCTCGTCGTACGTGGCATGCATGCGCCACGGCCAGCGGTTCTGCGCGAGGATGCGCACGACGCCTTCCAGGTCCTCCTCCATGTTCGCCGGCATGTCCGGGCGCGGCTGGCGGAAGTCCTCGAAGTCGGCGGCGGAGAACACCAGCATCTCGCCGGCCCCGTTGTGGCGGAAGTAGTCGTCGCCCTGCCGGTACGTCGACGTGCGCGTCCAGTTGAGGAAATCCTCTTTTTCCTCCCGCGGCTTCTGCGTGAACAGGTTGTACGCGAGCCGCACGGTGAGCTGGCCTTCGGCGGCCAGGCGGCGGACCACCTCGTAGTCGTCCGGATAGTTCTGGAAGCCGCCGCCGGCGTCGATGACGCTGGTGACGCCGAGCCGGTTGAGTTCGCGCATGAAATGGCGCGTGGAGTTGAGCTGGTAGTCGAACGGCAGCTTCGGCCCCTTGGCGAGCGTCGCGTACAGGATGCTGGCGTTGGGTCGCGCGAGCAGCAGCCCGGTCGGGTTGCCGTTGGCATCGCGCGCGATCTCGCCGCCGGGCGGCTGTGGCGTGTCGCGCGTATACCCCACCGCGCGCAGCGCCGCGGCGTTGAGCAGCGCACGATCGTAAAGATGCAGGATGAACACCGGCGTGTCGGGCGCGACGGCGTTGAGTTCCTCCAGCGTGGGCAGGCGTTTCTCGGCGAACTGCTGGTCGCTGAAACCGCCCACCACGCGCACCCACTGCGGCGACGGCGTGATCGCCACCTGGCGTTGCAGCATCGCCATCGCGTCGGCGAGGCTGCGCACGCCATCCCAGCGCAGCTCCATGTTGTAGTTCAGGCCGCCGCGGATCACGTGCGTGTGGTTGTCGCACAGGCCCGGAAGCACGACGCGCCCGCGCAGGTCGATGACCTTGGTCGAAGGCCCGGCCAGTGCGAGCACCTCGCGGTCGTCGCCGACGCGCAGGAAGCGGCCGTCGCGGATCGCCACGGCGCAAGCGCGCGGGCGCGAGGGGTCCAGCGTGGTGATGCGGGCGCCGTGCAGGATCAGGTCGGGCATGGTCGGGGCTCCCATCGCGGGCAGGACGGCGGCGGACGTGGCGCCCACCGCCGCGCCGAGGAAAGCGCGGCGGCCGGCGTCCACTACGGGTCCGGTGGTCATGAGCGCGCGTCCGGATCGTCCTGTGCGGCGCGCTGGCGTTGGCACTGCGGCAACTGCGAGAACATGTGCGGCTTGACCTGCTCGTCCATCCACGCGGTCACCTGCGCGTCGCGGTGCAGGTAGTGCCGGACCAGCGGCGGGATCTGTTCGCCCAGCAGGATGCCGAGCAGGCCCACCAGCGCGATCACCGGCGGCGCGGGTGACCGGACGTTGAGCAACGCGTACACGATGCCGACGAGCAGGCCGGCACCGAGCGAGAGCAGATACGGCTTCATGGTGCGTCTCCGAATGGGGAGCGCGACGGTGCGGCCCGGGGGGAGGGGGATGGCCGCACGGCCGCGCTCAGTGCCCGCCTTCCTGCGCGCCGAACATGGCCTTCGCGTACTGGATGCCGATGCCGTAGCCGCCCGCGAGTTCGCGCGCGATGCCGGTCGTCAGCCCATAGGTTTCGCCGCGCGCCCAGTCGCGCTGCAGTTCGAGCATGTATTGCAGGGCGGTCATCGGCACCGCGCCGGCCTGCACCATGCGCGTGACGGCACGCTCGTGCGCCTCGTCGGACACATCGCCGCAGGCGTCGGTGACGACGTACGCCGTGAAGCCCTGTTCGATCGCCGACAGCACCGGACCGACGATGCACACGCTCGTCCACAGTCCGGCGAACACGAGGCGGTCCTTGCCGAGTTCGTTGATGCGCTGGACGACGGGGCCGTCTTCCCAGGCGTTCATCGTGGTGCGGTCGTAGATGGAGGCCTGCGCGAACGTATCGCCGATCTCCGGGAACAACGGCCCCGAGAAGCTCTTCTCGGCTACGGTGGTGACGATGGTCGCGACGCCGAAGCCGACCGCGGCGCGCGATAGCAACGCGGCGTTCGTGCGCAGCGATCCGACATCGATCGAGCGCACCGCGAACGCCATCTGCGATTGGTGGTCGATCATGACCAGCGTGTGGTCTGTCGGGGTGAGCAGGGTCGAACTCGGACCGGGGGAAGCCTTGGGCATGGGATGCGCTCCGACGGGGACGGCACGCGGGTTCGCGTGGTCCACGCAGACTGGGCGCGCGCCGTCGCGGCGAAAACCGCCAGCGGTAGGAACGGCGACTCCCCAGAACGGGGGATGCCGCGGCGATGCCCCGCCCTGGCGGTCTTACCTCCCCCGAACAGGGGGGTCGGGGTCACCCCTCATGCGTGTAGGTCGCGACGGGCGCGGCTTCCTATCGTGTGCAGGCCGAGCGCACGTCCGCATCGTTCCGCCGGCCTTCCTCCATGGCGCGCCCATGCCGCCAACCGATCCGGCCATGACCATGCCCAACGACCCACGCGCCAACCCCATCGACGAAGGCCGCCGCGCCGTGCTGATCGGCGGCACCGCGCTGGCCGCCGCTTCGCTGCTCCCCCTCGTCGGCTGCTCGTCCTCCGAGCCGCCGCCGCCGACGCAGGCAGCCGCCACCCCCACCCCCACCGATGCAGGAATCGCAAAAGCCATGAGCACCTTCACCACCAAAGACGGCGTCGAGATCTACTACAAGGACTGGGGTACCGGCCCGGCGGTCGTCTTCAGCCACGGCTGGCCGCTGAACGCCGACAGCTGGGAATCGCAGATGTTCCATCTCGCGTCCAACGGCTTTCGCTGCATCGCGCACGATCGCCGCGGGCACGGGCGCTCCAGCCAGCCCTGGGACGGCAACGACATGGACCACTACGCCGACGACCTGGCGCAGCTGCTCGACAAGCTCGACGTGAAGGACGCAATGCTGGTGGGCTTCTCCACCGGCGGCGGCGAGGTCGCGCGCTACATCGGCCGCCACGGCACCAAACGCGTCAAGAAGGCCGCGCTGGTGTCGGCCGTGCCGCCGCTGATGGTGAAGACCGACGCCAACCCCGGCGGCCTGCCGCTGTCGGTGTTCGACGGCATCCGCCAGGGGCTGCTGGCCAATCGCTCGCAGCTGTTCCTCGACATCCCGTCGGGCCCATTCTTCGGGTACAACCGCCCCGGCGCGAAGCCGTCGGCGGGCGTGATCAACGCCTGGTGGATGCAGGGCATGCTCGGCGGGCACAAGAACACCTACGACAGCATCAAGGCGTTCTCCGAGACGGACTTCACCGAAGACCTCAAGCGCTTCGACGTGCCCACGCTGATCATCCACGGCGACGACGACCAGATCGTGCCGATCGACGCCGCCGCGCGCGCCTCGGCCAAGCTGGTCAGGAACAGCACGCTGATCGTCTACGAAGGTGCGCCGCACGGCATCACCGACACGCACAAGGACCGCCTCAACGCGGACCTGTTGACCTTCGCGAAGGCCTGACGCGTCGCCCACCCCGAACTTCCGCCTGTGCGAACGCTGGAGTGCACGCCATGCTCGACCTCTCGCAGTTCGGAATGTTCCACACCGCCATCGCACTGGTGGCGGTGTGCTTCGGCATCCGGGCCCTGCTGCGGCATGGCGAAATCGGGACACGCACGCGTTCGGGCGCGCTGTACGTGTGGCTGACGGCGGCAACCGCCTTCACCGGGCTTTTCATCTTCCGACACGGCGGCTTCGGCGTTCCGCACGTGCTGGCCGTCGTCACGCTGGTGGTGCTCGCGATCGCGGCGGTGGCCGAGCGATCCGCCGGATCGCTCTTCGCGCGTCATGTAACGGTGCTCGGCAACTCGCTGACGCTGTTCTTCCACCTGATTCCGGGGTTGACGGAGACCGGCACGCGCATTCCCATCGGCAACCCGGCGTTCACGGGGCCGGAGGATCCGGTGTTGAAGGCGATCGTCGGCATCGGATTCCTCGTGTACCTCGCGGGCGCAACGGTGCAGGCGATGCGCATACGGCGTGGCTTCCGGACGGCCGCCGCGGCGTGATCCGCGCGGCGAGCGGCGCACTTCCCTTCCGCGGTTCATTGCTCGCGTTCGAGCGAAGGTGTTGAGATGAACAAGACCCTTGCCGTGATCGCCCTGTCGCTGGCCTGCCCGTTCGCCGTCGCACAGTCGACCGACTCGTACGTGCGCATCGATACGCGTCCCTTCGCGACGCTGCCGGAGGATTTCCGTCATCCGGAAAGCCTCGCGACGGACCCGGCATCGGGCGAGATCTACGTGGGTTCGTTCGACAGTCGCGAACCCGCTTCGGCGCGGCGGAACCAGATCGTCCGCCTGTCGCCCAGCGGAAAGCTGCTGGCCCGCGCGGACCTGGGGCAGACGCCGATCACCGGCCTCGCCCACGCCGGTGGTGCGATCTACTTCCTGAACTTCGGTGCGTCGAAACTGCAGCGTCTTCCCGCGAAGTTCGCGACCGGCCAGTTGCCCGAGGATGTCGCGAGCTTCGGCGCGCTGACGCCACCGGCGCCCGGCGATCGACTCGTCGCCAATCCCGATGGCAGCCAGGACCGGATCGCCTACGGCTCGGCGGGCTTCCCCGCCATCAACGGGCTCGCCTTCGACACCGAAGGCAACGCGTATGTGTCGGACTCGTTCCAGGGCGCGATCTACCGGATCGCCAACGCGACCGCATGCCGACCGTGCAAGGTCGACGTGCTGGTGCGCGATCCCCTGCTGGCGACGACCGGCGCGTTGCCGTTCGGTGCCAACGGCATCGCGATCGATGAATCGGCCGCGCTGCTGTACGTGAACAACGCCGGCGACGGCCGCGTGCTGCGGATGCCGCTGGCCGGCGGAAAGCCCGAAGTGCTCGCCGAAGGCGTCTACGGCGCGGACGGCCTGCTTCTGCACGACGGCCTGCTGTGGGCCGCGTCCAACCAGGTCGACAACGTGGTCGCGCTGGACGCCAACGGCCTGGTCCGTGCGCGCGCGGGCCACTTCGATGGCATCGGTGCCGATGGCGCTCCGCTGGGCCTGCTCTTCCCCGCCGCGACCGCCGTGCAGGGCAAGCGGATGATCGTGGCGAACCTGGCGCTTCCACTCACGCCGCGCGAAGGCGACGAATGGGAGGAGAAGGTCACGCGCTGGAACCTCGCGCAGTTCGACATCCCGTCGATCGACACGCCCTGACTCCATCGCGCGCGAGCGCATCTTCGAGGTGACTCCATGCGTACGACTTTGCTTCTCCCGCTGCTGCTCGCCGGCACGTTGCTGGCCCCCGACGCCATCGCCGCCGGCGGCTCGTCGACGGCGGAAACGCACACCGTGCAGGTGGGCGCCGATCGCATCGCCTACCGCAAGCTCGGCAGCGGCGCGCCGATCGTGCTGGTGAACCGCTTCCGCGGCACGCTCGACACCTGGGATCCGAAGTTCGTGGATGCACTGGCGAAACAGCGGACGGTCATCCTGTTCGAACTGCCCGGCGTCGGGTATTCGCAGGGCACGCAGCCCGAGACGATGGAACAGGGCGTCGCCTCACTCGACGGCTTCGCCGACGCGCTGGGGCTGAAGAGGTTCGATCTGCTCGGCTGGTCGTGGGGCGGTTTGCTCGCGCAGGCGTATCTGATCGACCGGCCCGCACGCGTGGACCGCGTCGTACTGCTGGCGACGAACCCCCCGGGGAAGAACGACATCCCGTTGCAGCCGGCGTTCCTGGAGCACGCGCTCAAGCCCGTCAATGATCTTGCCGACGAGGAAGTCCTGTTCTTCGAACCCGACTCCGCGCTCAGCCGCGACCGCGCGCGCGAATCGCGCGAGCGCATCCGCGAGCGGCCCGACGTGGATGCCCGCATTCCCTCGCAGCCGGCGCAGTTTGAGCGCTATTTCAAGGCCGCCGGCGCCTTCCACGAAGACGCCGGCGGACGCAGGGAAAAGCTGACGAAGGTCGAGCTGCCGATCCTGGTCGTCGCCGGCGACCACGACACCAGCACGGCGGGCCAGAACTGGTTTCCGCTGATCGGCAAGATGCGCGACGCCACGTTCGTCTTCTACTCCCGCACCGGGCATGCGCCGCACCATCAGTATCCCGACGATGTCGCCGAACTGGTGACGCAATTCCTGCAGCGACCGCGGTAGTCGCGGTCGCTGTCGCAGGCTGTCACGGCATCGGCCCACCGTCAGCTCCAAACCGTCATCCCGGCGAAGGCCGGGACCCAGGCTGTCACGGCATCCGCCCACTCACCGTCAGCTTCAAACCGTCATCCCGGCGAAGGCCGGGACCCAGGCTGTCACGGCATCCGCCTACTCACCGTCATTCCAGCGAAAGCTGGAACCCATATTCGCTTTTCGGCGGACTCCGCATCCATTGCGATGCCCCGGGTGCGCTTCGCTTACCCGGGCTACAACAGCAAAACCGGCATCCAAGCGAAACGGACCGTCATTCCCGTCAAAAAAACCGTCATTCCGGCGAAAGGCACCGTCATCCGGCGAAGGCCGGGATCCAGGCTGTCACGGCATCCGCCCGCCACCACCGCACCGATCCCGCAAAAAAAGCCCCGGGCGCAAGGCCCGGGGCAACGGTGGGAAGCGAAGTTCGGGGGGAGGGTTACTTCGCTTCCGCAGCGCGCTCGATCTGCCGGGCCACCACGTCCGGGTGCGACACCATCACCACGTGCGAGGCACCGGGGACGACTTCGGTGTTGCGCGACTTCGCGCGTTCGGCCATGAACGCCAGCGCCTTCGGCGGGATGTTCAGGTCCTTGTCGCCGTAGACGAACCACGACGGGATGCTCGTCCAGGTCGGAGCGCCCGACTTCTCGTTGAGCGCGGCTTCGGTGATGGGACGCTGCGTGGCGGCCATCAGCGCGGCCTCGGCCTTCGGCACGTCGGCCGCGAACTGGTGGTGGAACTTGTCTTGCTGGATGTACAGGTCGTTGCCGCCGGAGGCGAGCTTCACCGGCGGCGCGATGGCCGGACCGAGCGTGCTGCCCGGGAACTTGCCCGACAGCCCGGCCGCGGTTTCGCCTGCCTCCGGCGCGAACGCGGCGACGTAGACCAGCGCCTTCACGTTCGATTTGTCGCGCGCGGCTTCGGTGATGACGCTGCCGCCGTACGAGTGGCCGACCAGCACCACCGGCTGGCCGAGGCTCGAGACGAGATCGCCGACGTACGCGCCATCGCTGGCGACGCTGCGCAGCGGGTTGGCGACGGCGACGACCGGGTAGCCGTCCTGTTCGAGGATGCGGATGACGCCGTTCCAGCTGGACGCATCGGCGAAGGCGCCGTGCACCAGCACGACGGTGGGCTTGGCGGTCTGGGCGGACGCGTCGGCGGCGGTCAGCGACGCAGCGCCAAGTGCCATCGCAAGCAGCAGGTGTTTCATGGAGTTTTCCTTCTCGAGGGGTGAGTCGTGGGGTGGGTCGTGGTGTGCGGCGTCAGGCGGGAAAGTCGGTCGACACGCTGAGCTCGCGCCAACGCGCCAGCTCGTCCAGGCGCGCGCGGTCGACGCGTTCGATCGCGGCCACCGCGTCGCTGCCCAGCGCCAGCCGCAACGGCGGCGCCTCCAGCGCGGCGACGTCGAGGATCGCGCGCGCCGCACGCGCCGGATCGCCCGGCTGGCGTCCGTCGTACTCGCGCTGCATGCGGGCCGCCTTGCCGACGACGGCGTCGTATTCGGGCCCGCCTTCGGCGAGCGAGGTCGAGGCGCCCGCGAAATCGGTGCGGAACCCGCCCGGTTCGATGATCGTCACGCGTACGCCGACCAGCGCCATCTCCTGCGCGAGCACTTCCGAAAACCCTTCCACGCCCCACTTCGCGGCCGAGTACGGCGCGCGACCGGGTGCGCCGACGCGGCCGCCGACGGACGAGAACTGGATGATGTGGCCGCTGCGTTGCCCGCGCATGACCGGTATCGCCGCCTTGGTCATGATGATCGTGCCGAACAGGTTGGTCTCGATCTGGCGGCGGAAGTCCTCGAGCGTGGTGTCCTCGACCGAGTTCACGTTGCCGTAGCCGGCGTTGTTCACCAGCACGTCGAGTCCGCCGAATGCCTCCACCGCGACCTGCACCGCGTGCCCGGCCGCCGCCGGATCGGTGACGTCGAGCGCCACCGCGCGTACGCGGTCGCCATGGCGTTGGACCAGGTCCTGCAGCTGCGACGGATCGCGTGCGGTGGCGATCACGCGATGCCCGGCGTCGAGCGCGGCGCGCGTCAGGGCGCGACCCAGGCCGCGCGAGCTTCCGGTGATGAGCCATCGTTGCGTCATGTCGTCGTCTCCTCGCCTACGGGGCGATGCGGGTGAACACGAAATCGCGATCCGCGACGCGCGCCCGGTGGCATGCGAAACAGGTGCGGTGCTGCGCTTCATCCGTCGGCACGCCGCCGATGAAGCGGCCGAAACCCCAGCCGCCGCTGGCGGCGTACTTCTTCGAATCCTTCACCATCACCTGCACGCTGGTGGCCGCGCCGGGGATCGTCGCCGAGGCGAAATCGGGCGACTGCACTTCCTTCCAGGCCAGCTTCACCAGCACGCTGCCATCTGGGAACGGCAACGTGCCCTTGCGATACGCGCGCACCGCGATCGCGTTGCCGAGCACCACGCGCAACTCGTCGAACGGCGCGGCTTCGCGCGCGGAGGCGATGAACTGCCAGCGGCGGTAGCCGTCGGGCACGGTGACGCCATAGACCGGGGACGCGGGCTTGCCGGCTTTCGCGTCGTCGGCGGCCGTGAGGGCGATCAGGCCCAGCACGAGCAGCGCGATCGGGAGCACCACCCAGCGGATCTTCATGGCAAGGGTCTCCGTCGCTCAGAGGCGATCCGCATCGACGATCGCCTGCGCGAACGCGTGCGGATCTTCCTGCGGCAGGTTGTGGCCGATGCCGCCGGTGATCAGGCGGTGCTCGTACTTGCCGGTGAAGCGCTTCGCGTACGCGTCCGGCTGCGGATGCGGCGCGCCGTTGGCGTCGCCTTCCATGGTGATGCTTGGCACGCCGATCGACGGGAACTGCGCGAGGCGGCTTTCCAGCGCGTCGTACTTCGCCTCGCCGTGCGCCAGGCCCAGGCGCCAGCGGTAGTTGTGGACGACGATGTCGACGTGGTCGTCGTTCACGAACGACGCCGCGCTGCGGTCGAAGGTCGCATCGTCGAACGCCCACTTCGGCGAGGCGAGTTTCCAGATGAGTCTGGCGAAGTCGTGCCGGTTCCTGTCGTAGCCCGCACGACCGCGCTCGGTCGCGAAGTAGAACTGGTACCACCATTGCAGCTCCGCCTCCGGCGGAAGCGGCACTTCGCCTGCTGCCTGGCTGCCGATGAGGTAGCCGCTGACGGACACCAGCGCCTTGACGCGTTGGGGCCACAACGCGGCGACGATGTCGGCCGAGCGTGCGCCCCAGTCGAAACCGCCGATCACCGCGCTGCGCAGGCGCAGTGCGTCCATGAACTGCACGACGTCTTCGGCGAGCGCGGTGGGCTGCCCGTTGCGCAGCGTGTCGGACGAAACGAAACGCGTGCCGCCATAGCCGCGCAGGAACGGCACGATCACGCGATAGCCAAGGTTCGCCAGCAACGGCGCGACTTCGACATAGCTGTGGATGTCGTAGGGCCAGCCGTGCAGCAGGATCACCGGCGGGCCCTTCGCCGGCCCGGCTTCGGCGTATTCCACGTCCAGCAGGCCGGCGCGGATGCGCTTCAGCGGCGCGAACGAAGTCGCCAGTGCGCGGCGCGGCGTAACGGCAGGCGCTGCCGTGGCGGCGCGCGCGTTGCGCAGCGTGGCGAGTGGCGCCATCGCCACGCCCAGTGCGGCGGTCGTCAGCATCCTGCGGCGGAGCGGATCGAACGATCGGGTTTCGTGCTGGTCCATGGTGATCTCCGTGTCTGTGGATGCCCAGGCCGCCGGACTTCGCGTGCCCCGGCGCGACGCGGCGCCGTGTGTGTGCAGCCTGGAGGGGCCGTGTATCCGGGATGTGTCCGGAATCGCCGCCCTTCGTATCGGAATGTCGGGGCGGCCGACCGACGGGTCGCAGCGCGATCGGCCGGTCGTCGCCATGTAACCAGCGCGTGCGGCCGGAGGCGATAACACGTAGGTATGACTCCATACCCATGTATGAGGCGGGCGGCGGCACGCGGCGCGCGTAATCTAGCGGCACGGAACCTGCTATCGCCCGAGTCCATGACCGACCTGCGCCCTTCCCTGCTGCGCCAGCGCGCCACTGCCGACAGCAGTCGCGTGGCGATGGTCGAACTGTTCTTCGACCTGGTGTTCGTCTTCGCCGTCACCCAGCTCTCGCACACGCTGCTGGAACACCTCACCGTGCGCGGCGCGCTGCAGACGCTGCTGCTGTTCCTGGCGGTGTGGTGGCTGTGGATCTTCACCTCGTGGGTCACCAACTGGCTCGACCCGGATCGCCCGCCGGTGCGGGTCATGCTGTTCGCGCTGATGCTCGGCGGCCTGCTGTTGTCCTCGTCCATCCCGCAGGCGTTCGCCGATCGCGGAGTGCTGTTCGGCGTGGTGTTCGCGACGATGCAGGTGGGCCGCACCGTCTTCGTCGCGGTCGTCACGCGCGGCCGGCATCGCGTGCTCCACGAGAACTTCGTGCGCATCGCGCTCTGGCTGGCGGCGTCTGGCGTGTGCTGGGTGATGGGCGGGCTCGCCGACGGTCCGGCGCGCGTGGCCTGGTGGGTCGCGGCCGTCGCGATCGAATACCTCGCGCCGGCGCTGTATTTCTACGTGCCGCGCCTGGGCCGGTCGAACACGACCGACTGGGACGTCGACGGCCACCACCTCGCCGAGCGCTGCGCGCTGTTCGTGATCATCGCGCTGGGCGAGTCGATCCTGGTGACCGGCGCGACGTTCGCCGGGCAGGCGTGGAGCGCGCCGACCTTCATGGCCTTCGGCGTGGCGTTCCTCGGCAGCGTGGCGATGTGGTGGATCTATTTCGACACCGGCGCCGAGCGCGCGAGCCATCGCATATCGCATTCCGACGACCCCGGTCGACAGGCGCGGCTGGCCTACACGTACCTGCACCTGCTCATTGTCGCGGGGATCATCGTGTGCGCCGTGGCCGACGAACTGACGCTCGCGCATCCCGACCATTTTCGCGGAAGCGGCAAGGCGGAGATCGTCGCGATGATCGGCGGCCCGATGCTCTACCTGCTCGGCGTGGCGTTGTTCAAATGGGTCTGCAACGACCGTCGCACCCCGCCGCTGTCGCACTGCGCGGGCGTCGCCCTGCTCGGCGCGCTGTTCCCGTTCGCGTTCGCCCACCTGCTCTCGCCGCTCGCGATCGGCGCGGCCACGACGCTGGTGCTGGTGATCGTCGCGACGTGGGAAACCATCGCGCTGCGTCGCGGGCGGTAGTCAGTCGTTTCGCCGCTGCGCGGGAGGAGGCAGTCGCGTCGGCAACGTAGCTGGCCGGCACCATCGCGTTGCGCGAATGCCCGCTTCGACCTGCAAAGCCGCGCAATCGACGGGGCATCCTTACCGTTACTCGCGACGCCTGTGCCCCGAACGCTTCCAGAGAAACACGATGATCAGCACCCCGATGGCGGGCCACACCAGCAGCACGCTCGCGATCGGTCCCCAGAAAAGCAGGGTCGACGTCCATCCCGCGGAAATCTTTCCGCCCGGCAGGCCTAGCCTCACCCGACCCGTGATGCCCTGAAGCTCGATTACGTTGCGCAGCACGCGTACCGACAGCCGGTAGCGGCCCGGGGGCACGTCCACGAAGGCGATGTGGCGTGTCGCCACGCCGCCTCCCCACTGCGATGCATTGCGTGTGTCGACGGTGCCGCCGGCGATGACCTGACCGGAGCGACTATCCGCGAGCGCCCACTCGATCGGTATCGACGCCCCGTCCACACGTGGATACTGACGGCCGCCAAGTGCCTCACGGTTCATCGCCCTGCCCTGCGCGTCCTTGTTGGGCAAGTCCAGCGAAAGTCGGTAACGCTGTTGCACATGGATCCGCGCGTCGGTTTCGAGCGAGCCTGCCGGGCTGATGGACAGGGGGCGATCGGCAATCGGCCGCTGTAACCATTCGAGCGTCGGCCACAGGACGAGCTGGCTGGCGACGAGGAGCAGCAGGACGACCAGGGTGCGCGCGCCGGGGCGGCGGGCGCGCGTCGGGGATTGACGGTTCAAGGTAATCCAATTCCCTCGCTGCGGCTATTGGGTCTTGCCATGTCCGCTCGCGCAAGGAGCGGTCCTTCATGCGACGTCAGGTGCCGGTCGGGCGCCAACGAAGTTGCGTCTGGTAGCGCCGCACGAGCTGCTGTATTTCGGGGTCGTTGCAGCCTTTCTGCTTGGCAGCCTGGGTCGACACCCGCGCAAGCGCAGCTTCCCGGCCGCCAAGGAAGCGGTTGATCTCGTCGTCCGATTTGCGCGGGCTCGCCGCCTTTATGCGTGCTCGCACATGCGCGCTGACCAACGCGAAGTTCGCGGCATGCGATTTCCTGGATGACGCATCGGCAGGCTCGCACACCGTAGCCGCGGCGTTCGAAATCACGAACTGATCCCAGACTTGGAAGATGTACGGAACCGCCTTTCCTGCGGCAAGGCCTTTATCTGGCTGCGCCGCTCCCAGACTGGGCGAGACAAGAACCGCTACCAGCGCACACCACACGATCTGCTGTCGCACGAATCCTCCTTGAGCCTGACCCTGCATCGGGCCGGAGCGACGTCCACTTCCGGTCGGGGTCGGACATTTGCATCGTGGAACCGGGCGAGAGCCCAACGTCCTCTATGGGCCACAAGCGACACCTGATGACGTCGCGACTGCGGTCACTTTCGCGTCTGAACGACGCACCCCCACCCGTCGTAGTCCAGTCCGAACAACGCGCATACGCATGCCATGAATCCTGATACGGACCGGAGCCCATGCTGCTCGATGCGCATATGAACAATCAGCAGAACGCTCGGCGCATCATCCAAGCCTTGGGCGGTTGCGATCCCGTACTGATAGTCGTTGATGAAACTGGCAACCTTGGTTGCCTTCTCAGCGGACGGGGCGCGAAGTAGGAATTCTACGTCGCGCGCGATGTGAAACCGATCTCCCTGCGCATCAAGTCTCCTGAGCAGGTCCGTGTCCGCTACGGCAGTTTCCATCAATGTGTCGATAACGGCCATCGCTGAGCCCGTCCTGATTTGACCCGCCACCCGCGTGCCCCCTTTTGGGTCGAAAGCGGATATTAGCGCCGGCCCAGCGACTCGCCCCGCCTCCCCGTCCGCTATCGGCGACCAGCGGACGCTGGTCCGGGTTCCTAAAGTTGCCTTGCCCTGCTGTGAGAACGCCAAAGCCCTTCGGACACAAGGGCCGAGCGCAGGCCACAAGCCGATGGGGCTTCCTCCTTGCGCGCGCGTAGCCCTTGCCAGAAATATTGCAGCGACAAGATTCATGGCGCTGACGAGCAGGAACACCATGTCCTTCGCGTCGAAACGCGGCCGGACGAGCGCACAAGCCCCTTGAACGTCCGCTTGGACCGTGGGTAGGCAACAGCACTGGACACGCGACGAGGACTCGGGGCACTTCGCTTACCCGGGCTGTTGGCTAAGCCCCCCCCGACCGAAAACTGGGCTGAAGCCGCATAGACCTTTACAGCCAGACCGCCTTCAAAGCAAAAGATCATCCGAAACCCTTCCTTGGCCATTTCTTCGGGCAGAAACCCGTCCATGGAATCATCTTCGGGGCGCAGATAGCCCATGAACGACAACCGGCAATCTTCCTTCCGCGGCATGCCCTCATCGAGGCCTCTGAGACTAAGGGACTGCAGTGACGCAAATCGAATGCAAACCAGGCCCTTGTCCTTCGTTGGCTTCTTGGATTCGCATGCCACGTATATCCGCGTGCCGCATGCGGACATCGGTTGTTTCGAAGTGCCCGAATCGGTCGACGACGACGATGCGTTGTTCCTGTCCGATGCAGGTCCGACCGGTTTCATGGGCGCGGACTTCTGCGACATCTCGCCGGGCGACACGGTCGCGGTGTGGGGATGCGGCGGCGTCGGCCTGATGGCGCAGTTGAGCGCACGCATCCTCGGCGCCGAACGCGTAATCGGCATCGACCGCTTGCCCGAACGCCTGGCGCTGGCGCGCGACGTGGTGGGCTCGGAGATCGTCGACTACAGCGCGGTCGACAGCGTTCCGGATGTACTGCGCGAAATGACGGGCGGTCGCGGCCCCGACGCGTGTATCGACGCCGTCGGCATGGAGGCGCACGGTGAAGGGCTGCTGCATGCGATGGATCGGGCGAAGCAGGCACTGCACATCGCCACCGATCGTGGCCAGGCGCTGCGTGAGGCGATACAGGCCTGCCGCAAAGGCGGCGTGCTATCGATCCTTGGGGTGTACGGGTTGATGGACAAGTTTCCCGTCGGCGTGATCATGAACAAGGGACTCACCGTGCGGACTGCGCAGCAGCACGGTCAAAGGTACGTGCCGCGCCTGCTCGAACTCGCTGCCAGTGGCGAATTGGCGACGCGCTTCCTGATGACGCACCGCATGCCCCTGGAAGAAGCCGTGCGCGGCTACGAGATGTTCAAGAAGAAGGAAGACGGCTGCGTGCGCGCGGCTTTCGTGCCGTGATGCGCAAGCAGGCGGCCCGCCGCGTTGGCGTGCGTCGACGTGGCGTTGAGGCGCGATGCGATCCTTTACGTTCGCGCCGTCGTCTTTGACGCCAAATGCGTGGACGGTGCGCACGGCGAACATTGCCTTGGGGCGTTGCTTGTGCCTTGGGCCCGACACGTCCGCTTCGGGTCGAAAGCGGACGTTAGCGCCGCTTTCGGGCTGCGCGGCCGGATGTCCGCTATCGACCAGAAGCGGGACATAACTGATCGCCCCTTCGTGCAAGCAGGGTTCCTGACCCAACCCCCGCCAGCACGCCCACGGCGGACACAACCATCCCGAAGAGGTTGTAGAGCAGCATCTCTCCGGCCGTCATGCCTCCCATCGCATCAACTATTGCGAGAAGCATGGAAGCCACGGCAATCCAGACGACAGCAAGGACCGTCAACGCGGGCCACCAGAATCGTTCTCGCGCGACGTAGGCGCCAACCAACCCCGACACGTAAGTGACCATGCCAATCCGTGCCGCTGGGGGCAGGATCGCATCGAGTCCGAACGCGCCGGACGCCTCGCCTCCGACGAGAAGCACGCCCACCATTGCACCTACACCCCACCACGTTCTCGCCTTCACGGATTCCGCCCTTCCATGTCCGCTTTGGGTCGAAAGCGGACATTAGCACCGCCGAGCCCGCTTCGATCGGCCGAACGCCTGCTATCGGCCAGCGCCGACGACTTTCAGCATCAGTCGCCGAGACGAGCTACTAATGAAGTCCTTGCCAGCTCTAGCTGTGCTGCGTAGTCCGACGAGAAAGGCGCCGCAAGCTGCCTTTGCAAAGCCGTTTCTAGTGCCCAGAGAGCGTTTCGCTCTGGTATGTCGATGCTTTCCGTAAGCCGGCCCGAGGCAAGCAATTCGAACAGCACCAAGGCTTCGTCGTCTTCTAGGGCTACTTGTGTTGGCATTCCCATCCCCGCTAGAGCCTGTGGCCGCGCCCGACTCAGCCGAGGGACTGATGTCCCCTTCGGGTCGGACACGGACATTAGCACCGCCGGCCAGTGCCCACCCGGATCAGGTCCGCTATCGGCCAGAAGCGGACATGCGCGGCCACGCCCCATGATCCCGTTCACGGCTTGCGGCTAATCAGCTCGATGATCCTCGCATGCCCCACATGGTTCGGGCCTTCCCAGATCGACCAGGATCCGAACTGCAGCAATGCGTCCAGATCCTCAAGTCGCGTTATCAGGCGAACCCTTGCCAGGGCCGTTTGTCCGGGATCGATGTGGCCAGTGTCGAAGACGATTCCTCCGAGAAAGAACTCGCCCGTCAGGGGATGCTTGTGGTTAGGTCGATAATCGGACCGTCGTTGCGTAACGGTAGCGAGCAACGCCATCTCGACAACCACCTCAGCAAATCCGTCCACCATCGAATGTCCGCTAAGGCCGAAAGCCGACATTAGCACCTGCGACCGCGCCCCGGTCCGGCAGTTGCCGACTGACGACCAGAACAGGACGTGGAAGCTGCCCGTTCGATGAGCCGTGCTTCCGTTCCTCGATACGACTTCCAATGCAAAGCTCCCGATACTTGATGGGTGTAGGTTCCCATCGCGACATTGATGTCGCCCACAGACAGGTGATTGCATGGAGCACGTGCGCCTGAAGTTTGCTTTCGTGTTTGTTGTCCTCCTGCTTTCCTTCGGGATCGATAGCGCAGTCGCAGCAGAGCGATTCACTTCCGCACAGACCGCGACCGCGGTGGTCACCGGAGGATCGCGCGATGGTCTACAGGTAAACCAGTGGCTTCGACAGCTGGATGCGCCGAGTGCGCCCGGAGTCGCCGCTTACTTTGCCGCAGGAGACCGGATCACCATCACCCGGACGTCGGTAAGCGAATCCAGCGGGGCGATGAGCGCGCCGTCGATCAACAAGCCCGCGGTGCCGCTTCCGACGGGTGGAAGCCCCGGTGAGACGATCACGATTGAACATACCGGCGGTGGCTGGCTGCAATCGTGGACGTATCAATGGTCCGACACCTCCGCTGGGGAGGCGTGGGGGCTGATGAGTTACAGGGTCGAGAAGGTAAAAGCAGGACCTGCGTCGAACTGACGGAGCGAGGGCCCTGCCACATCGCCCCGCTCCTTCCTGCACGATCTCCAAGCCTGAGCGTCGGCTACACGGGTTCCCAAAGCGCGGGCGACTCTCGCCTCAGCGCGTTGCGTTCGCCGCGCGCGTCACGCGCCAGATGGTGTTCGACAGGTCGTCCGCGACGATGAGTGCGCCACGCGGGTCGACGCTCACGCCGACCGGACGGCCTCGGGTTTTCCCGTCGTCGCCACGAAATCCCGCAACGAAGTCGACCGGATCGCCTGCGGGCCGACCATCGCGAAACGGAACGAACACGACCTTGTAGCCGACCGGCGGACTGCGGTTCCAGCTTCCGTGCTCGCCGACGAATACGCCATCGGCGAACTTTGCGCCCATCGCGGGCGACGAGAAGGCAAGGCCGAGCGCTGCCACGTGCGAGCCGAGACTGTAGTCGGGCACGATCGCCGCGGCCACCTTCTGCGGATCCTGCGGCATCACGCGCGGATCCACGTTCTTTCCCCAGTAGCTGTACGGCCAGCCATAGAAGCCGCCCTCGCGTACGGAGGTCAGGTAATCGGGCACCAGGTTCGGGCCCAGTTCGTCGCGCTCGTTCACGACGGCCCACAGTCGCCCGGTGCCCGGTTGGATCGCCAGCGCGGTGGGATTGCGCAGTCCGGTGGCGTAAGGCTTGTGCATGCCGGTGGCGGGGTCGATCTGCCAGACCTGCGCCCGGTCGACTTCCGCCGTCATGCCGCGTTCGGTGATGTTGCTGTTGGAGCCGATGCCGACGTAGAGGTATCGCCCGTCCGCATCGGCGGCGAGTGATTTCGTCCAGTGGTGGTTGATCGCCGCGGGCAGCGCCGTGACCACGGTGGGCGCGGCGGCGGCGCGGGTCTGGCCATCGCGATAGTCAAAGCGCACCAGCGCGTCCTGGTTGGCGACGTACAGCGCCTGCCCGACGAGCGCCAGGCCGTATGGGGCATTCAATTTGTCGGCGAAGACAGTTTTGAATTCGTACGTGCCATCGCCGTCGGCATCGCGCAGGAGCGTCAGCCGGTTGCCGCCGGCCACCGCGGTGGTGCCCTTGGCCTTGATCCTGCTGGCGACGACATCCTTCGGCTTGAGCTTGGGCGCGCTGCCGCCACGACCTTCGGCGACGAGGATGTCGCCGTTGGGCAACACCAGTGTCTGGCGCGGGATGCCCAGCCCCGTCGCGATCGCACTGATGGCATAACCCGGCGGGACGGTCGGGCGCTTGTCGCCCCACGGCGCAGGTTCTGCGATGGTCATGTTGGGCAGCATCCCGCGCTCCTGGTCGGGGAGCTTGGGGTTCGCGCCAAACTGCGCCAGGTCCGGTGCGTCGCCGCCGCTGCAACCTGCCAGCGACCAGGCCACCGCGATCGCGAGCGCACATCGCATTCCGGTCCGCGTCATGACATGGCTCCTGCGCGAAGGTGCGTGAAGCCAACCAACGCGGACGCGCACGCCAGCAGCGCGACGATGACCGACAGGATGAGCCCGGTGGGCATCACGGCCCAGGCATCGCGCGCATGCACGAGCGCGTTGATGAAACCCAGCACCCACGTCGCCAGCAGAAGCATCGCCAAGGTCAGCGACGCGCCTCGCGCGCCTGCGCGGGCGATGTCCACCAGCGCGCACAGCAACGCCACGGCACCGAACACGAGGCCGCCGGCCGTCAGCCAGGACGCGAAATTGCTCCACTCGATCTGATGGCTCGACCAGTAGGCGAAATCGCACAGCCAGGCGCCGAGGAACAAGGGCACCATCGCGGCCAGGGCAAACGCGTGAAAACGCCCGACTGGCCGCGGATGCATGCGGATGTGGCCCACCACCATGTCGCGCTCCCAAGGGCTTCGGCCCGCTTTCTGCTGCACTGCGTTGTATGCCGTCAGCCGTTAGGGGCGTGTATTCGCACGCGGATTCACCACCGCGGACGAAAGCCCGTCCGCTACCAGTTCGCACGGAACCCGAGGTTCGCCTCCCACGATCGACGATCGTCGTCGAAGCCCTGCTGGTAACCGAGGTTCGCGTAGACGAAGCGGTTGCGGTCCATGTCGCCGGTGAAGCCGGCCTCGATCTCCCACCAGCCGCCGCCCATGTCGCTGTGGAACGGGATGTAGCCGTTGCGCGAGGAGAACTCGGTCGTCGCGTCGCCCTGGAAATCCCACCACGCGCTCAGGCGCAGCCAACCGGTGCGGTCGAGTTCGCGCGCCGGTTCCGGCGTGCGCGACCAGTCCTTCGACAGCCGCAGACTCAAGCGGCCGATCAGCGACTCGGTGTCTTCGAAGCGCACGTTGGCGGCGAGGTCGGAGGAATCATCCAGATCTAGCCAGCCGTAGATCAGTTGTCCCTGCGGCTCGAGCGTCCAGTCCTCGCGCGGGCGGAACGGCCACCCGCCCTCGATCGACGCGGCCAGTCCCCAACCGTCGGTTTCCAGCTTGAGGTCGTGGCCCGCGCTGTTGGCCCGCGCGTCGTACCAGGTCGCCTGCAGCACGGCGTCGACGTACGCCTCGCGTTCGCTGTAGCGCGTCCAGTAGCCGCCCAGCGTGTAGCCGTCGATGCGGATGTCGCCGGCGAAGTTCCGGAACACGTGCTCCACCTGCGTCTCGGCCAGGCCGATGGCCCCGTACACGCCGGCGTGCGTGCGGTGGCCGTCGTCGTCCTCGTGGCGGCGCAGGTCCATGCCCAACTGCACCGCGGCGAACTGGTAGTCGTAACCGGGCCCGCGATCGTAGATGCCCTGCCCTTCGGGATCCTTCTCGCCGTCGATGTACATCAGCCGCCCCCAGAAGCCGTCGATACGATCGGCTTCGTCGAGGTCGGCACGCCCGCGCAGTTGCTCCTGTTCGCCCACGCGCTCGTGCAGCGTGTCCAGCAACGACTTGCCGTACTGGAGCGCGGTGGGCGCGAGCGCGCCATACAGCGAGACCTCGGCGCGGTACGCCGGAATCGGCGGCGGCAACGGCGGCGGTGGCGGCAACGGCGGTTCGGGCGCCGGTTCCGGGGGATCGGGAATCGGCGGCGGATCCGGCGGGGGATCCGGCGTCGGTGGCGGCGGTGCCGGCGGATCGGGCTCCGGATCCGGCGGCGGATCGGGGTCCGGTGCGGGACAAGGCGGGGTCGGCGCGCCGGGATCGCTGCAGTCCAGCGACGAGCGCAGGTACCAGTTGTCCGGCGAATCCGCATCGACGCTGCCACGTTCCAGCGTGTACTCGTATGGCCCGGCGATCACGCGCGACGCCAGCGCGAACAGGTTCGTCGCGGTGGTCGCGCCTTCGACCGCCTGCACCAGCAGGATGCCGTTGCCGGCGGTGAGGTCGCCGGGGCCGCCGGCATTGGCCACTTCCAGCAAACCCTGCCCCGTGCCGCTGCCGCCGTTGTAGAGCACCAGCAGGTCGGACGGCGAGTTGTCGGTGCCGAGGTAGGTGTTCATCGCGAGCGTGCCGCCGGCAGCGACGTACTCGCGCGTCCACAGTTCCTTGAAATCGCCGTCCTGGGGCGCGGTGAACGCGATGCGGCCGGCGTTGGTAAGACGCGCGGTCAGCAGCGAGTCCTTCGTCATCGTCCACAAGCTCGTCGCGTCCACGCCGGCGTTGGTGAGGTAGTACGCACCCCCCGTCCACTGCGAGGCGTTGGCCAGTTGCAGATTGGAGACGCTGCGCGTGTCGCCACCGGCATCGCCCTGCAGTTGCGCGTCATCGGCGAACACCTGCAGCACGGTGGCCTGTGCCGGCGCGCGCGTGGCCGAGGTGAGCGCGTACATCATCCACGTCGGGCTGGTGACGGTCGCACCGCTGTCGACGAAGACATCCGCCGGCCCGGTGCCGGCGATCGCCGCGTCTTCGCTGCTCAGGCTGCCGCCGCTCAGGTCGATGCGATTGATCGTGCCCGTGGTGTAGTTCGCCGAATACAGGCCCAGCGTATCGGCGCCGGTCGCGACGACCGTGCTGTCGGTGAGGTCGATGGAGCCCGCGCCGGTAAAGGTATAGACCTGCAGCGCCGAGCCGCCTCCTCCGTTGGTGGTCAGTCGCGACGAACGGCCGGTGATGATGCCGTTGGAACCGGCGAACAACGCCGAGGAATTCGCGCCGCTGGTGGTGATGGTGTTGTTCGTCAAATCGATCGTGCCGGGCCCGCCGGCGTTGATGCTCGTCCACGCGCCGTAGCCCGCCGGCGACGTGACGTCGATGGTGGTGCCGGTGCTGACGATGCGCCCGCCATCGGTTTTCAGTCCCGCCATCGGCGTGCCGCCGGTGACGCCGAAGATGCTCCCGCTCGGACCGTTGACGGTGGCCAGGGACGCCGTCTGCAAGGTGTAGTACGTCGGGTTGAACGCGGAGTGGATCTGCAGGTTGCTCGCGCCGGTCAGCGTGATCGTGCTGCCCGCGCGTGCCCACGCGCCGGCGGCCGCGCCGGGGCCGGTGATCTTCAGCGTGTCCAGGCTGATGCTGCCGTTGTTGAACGCCGCAACGCCGGTGCCGCCCGCCTGGCCGGACACCGGCGCGGCGGCGAAGTTGAGGGTCAGCCCGCTACCGATCGTGCCGGCGGCCACCGTGGTGTTGTCCACGGTGACGCCGACGCTGTTGGTCGCGTTCATCGCGAACTGCGTGTTCGCGACCGTCTGCACCTGCCCGCCGTCGTGCACGTAGATGCCCAGCGAACCGCGGCCGTTCATCGCGATCGGTAGCGTCGTGGCCGCCGTCTGCTGCACCAGGCTGCCTGCGCCGGATGCGCCGAGCGCCACGGCATTGAAGCCACCGGTCGTGATGCGATTGCCCGAGCCCAGCGTGACCTGCCCGCCCGAGTCGGCGATGACGCCGTGGCCGTTCGAGATCGTCGTCGTTGCGGTGGCGGTGTTTTCGATCGTCGTGGATGTGGCGCTGATGCGCGCACCGGTAAGGGCGACGAGCCCGGCGCCCACGCCCGTGGTGCCCAGTTGCCCGGCCGTCAGCGTGATCGACGACGCAGCGCCGTTGGCGATCACCGCATGGCCGCCGACGGTGAAGACGTTCACCCCGTTCGGCACCGAGACCGTGCCGCCGTTGGCGAACAACCCGTTGCCGTTGACCGCACGGAACACCGTCGCGCCCGGCGAGGGTCCCGCCTGCATGTCGATCAGCAGCGATCCGCCGGTCACATTGACGGCGTGCGTCCCGCCGCTAGCCGTCACGGTGGTGCCGCCGACGACGCGCGGCGTGCCGGTGGTGACATTCAACGGCGCCGTGACCGCGCCGGGGCCGATGTCCTGCGCGATGGCAGCGCATGGCGCGAGGCATTGCGCGATCAGCAGCGAGCGGATGATGCGCGACAGTCGCGATGCGCGCGGCAGAACGCGTGCGTCCCTGCGGTGGCCTTCCATTGCCCACTCCGGTCGTCCGGGTACCGGGAGCCAATGAAAAGCTCAGGTTCGTGGCGCCAATGTGAAAAGCGCCCGTTCATCGAAGTGCGGGCGAGGACGAGTCGAACAGGTAAGACTCCCAAGCGAGCGCGCGTACGAACCACGTAGCGGCCGCGTAACGCCGCGTCCCTGCAGCCATTCAGCCGGATTTGCAGCATGCCCGGGAAGGCGGTAGCGTCGGCGCGGACCTGTCGCTTACGTGGTGGTTGCCGGAGCACAGGACCGGGGAGAACGACACCATTCATCGTGCACAGGGAGATGGCAGTGATGATCCATGGAAACGTGCTGGTTCTGGCGATGTTGCTTGTGGTGGGTGCGGCGGGTGCACACAGTGGTCAACGACAGGATCTTCGTCTCAGCGACAAGAACCTGATGGAACTCGACGCCGTGGTCATGGCGTCGAAGGACAAGCCGAACGAACTCCAGCGCGTGTTCGGCCTGAAGTCCTACTTGCGAGGCGATGGCGACGACGCGGTCGCGCATTTCACGACGGCCGCGCGCTATGCGGACAAGTACTCGCAGCACTATCTGAGCCTGATGTACTGGCACGGCGCCGGCGTGCCGGAGGATCGCGCGCAGGCGTACGTCTGGGCCGACCTCGCGGCCGAACGCGGCAACCGGACGTTGCTCCTGATCCGCGAGAAGATGTGGTCGCTGATGACCTCGCAGGAGCAGCAGAGGGCGCTCGCGCTGGGCGAGGACTTCTACACGCGTTTCGGCGACGAGATCGCCAAACCGCGCGTTGAAGGCCTGATGCGGGCGTTCGCGCGCGACATGACCGGAAGTCGCCTGGGTTACCGCAACCAGATGATCGAAATCGCGGGCAAACCGCTCAACGGCATCTTTCTCCCCGACATCGGCACCAACACCGGCGCGTACATGATCGCCGACGCCGTCACGCCGGAGCAGCTCTACGGTCGAACCGGCGGCGTCAACTTCGACGCCTACTGGAAGGAGCAGGACGCCCTGCTCGACGGTATCGGATCGACTGCCGTGGGCCCGGTGTCGCCGGTGAAGAAGGCCAAGTAGTCCGCGGACGGTGGCATCCGGGATTGCATGTCCGGATGCCACTGCTGCGTTGGCGGCTCACGGCCCCGTTTCAGGCATTTTTTCGAGCAGCGCCAGCGTGTGATCCAGCAATTCGGGCCCGCCTGCGTCCCCGTGCCCGGGAATGACGAGCTTCGCCGTTGCGTATCGAGCGCGCGCCTGGCGGATGGCCTTGGGCCACTCCGTCAGGTTTGCGTCTGCGATGCTCCCGAGTGAGTTCGAAGCCGCCGCGCGCACGGCGCATCCGCCGAACAGCACGCGTTGGGAGGGAACCCACGCCATGAGGTTGTCCGGTGCGTGGCCCGGCCCGGGATGGAAGAGTTCGACGGGGCCGAATCGAACGGTGGCTCCTGGCGTGTCCAGTTCGCCCAGTGTGTGGTCGGGAACCGGCATGCCCTCCGCGATGGCCCGTCGCTGAGTCAGCGGCATCGCGTAGACCTCGATGCCTCGCGCTTCGAGGACGTCAGCGCCCGCAAGACGATCACCGTGCGCATGGGACACCACGGCGCGGCGCACCGGAAGCTGGATCTTCGCTTCTATCCGGTCGAGCAACGCAAGCGTGGCCAGCTCGCCCCATGCCGTGTCCACGAGAACAAGGCCGTCGCCCTCACGGACGATGAGTCCATTGGCGGGGTAACGCGTGCCATCGGGATAGGTGTAGTACGAGGTGTGGACCCACACGCCCTCGCCCACTTCGCGGATCTCGACGTCGGCGGGTCGTTCGATGGCGACCGCAGCTTGCGCCGCGTTCGTGGCCTGCAGGGCGGGCGCAACAGCCATCAGTAGCGCGAACATCGCGCCACGAAAAAGAGACATGCAAGCTCCTGGGGTTGCATTGAAGAAGGCGCATAACGCCTGAAGATGCCGAGCCCGACGCGGCGGCCAACGCCTACTTCATCGAATCGCCCGGCGCGTCCAGTCGCAGCACCAGATAGCGCATGAAGAACTGCGTGACAGGCCCCACGCATAGCGCGAACACGAGCGTGCCGATGCCCACGGTGCCGCCCAGCACGACACCCATCGCGAGCACCACGATCTCGATGCAGGTGCGCACGCGCTGGATCGAACGCCCGGTGCGACGCGCGAAGCCGGTCATCAGGCCATCGCGCGGCCCGGGACCCAGTTGCGCACCGACGTAAAGCGCAGTGGCCATCCCGCAGGCCACCACGCCGCCGATCAGGTACGCCCAACGCAGGGGCAACGCCTCGGGCGCTTCCAGCAACCGGAGATTGAGGTCGGTAAACGGCCCGAGCAGCAGCGTGTTGGCGATGGTTCCCAGGCCGGGCATCTGCCGCAGCGGGATCCAGAGCAGCAACACCGCCACGGCGACCAGCACCATCACCGCGCCGAGTGAAATCTCCAGATGCCGGGCCGCACCCTCATGGAAGACGACCCACGGCGAACCACCAAGCGCGCTCTGCATCAGCAGCGCGTTGGACACCCCGTACAGCCACAGGCCACCCAGCAGGCGCACGAGACGTTCGGTCAGGCGGCCGGCGCGCAGTTGGGCGAGCGGGCCGAGGTTGGCCACGCCGAAGGGCGAGGTGTTCGGATTCATGGGCGCCAGTATCTGCACGATTGGCACTACTCCCTAGATCCAGTTGCGCCATAGTGGCCTCATGAACCGCTCGCTCACGCCAGAACACCTGGCCACCCTGATCGTCCAGTTCCCGCGCAAGCCGGCGTACCGCGGGCTTCGGCAGGCGCTGCAGGAACTCATCGGAGACGGCCGCATTCCGCTGGGCACGCGCCTGCCCAGCGAGCGCGCCGTGTCGCAGGCGCTCGCGGTTTCGCGCAATACGGTGACGCGCGCTTACGCCGATCTGGTCGCCGCGGGATTCGCGACCGCGCGCCAGGGTGCGGGCACGTTCGCCGCCGTTCCCGAAGAGCATCGGCGCGCGCACGAACATGCGCTGCGCTCGGTCGCAAGCGGCCATGCGCCCGACGGCGCCATCGACCTCAACTGCGCCTCGACGTCCGCCATTGCCGGCATCGCCCCGGCGTACGAACGCGCGCTCGAACGGCTTCCCAGCTACCTCGGAAGCGACGGCCATCGCCCCACCGGACTGCCGACCCTGCGCGACCTGATCGCCCGGATGTACGCGCGGCGTGGCCTGCCGACCGATCCCGAACAGATCATGGTCACCTCCGGCGCACTCGCGGCTACGGCCGTCGTCGCGCGGGCACTGTCGCGATTCGGCGACCGGGTGATGATCGAATCGCCGGTCTACCCCAACGCGATCGAAGCGCTGCGCCTGGGTGGCGCGCGCCTGGTCGCATCGCCGATGGGCGACGTGCTCGGCGAGGAAGGCTGGGACCTGGGCGGCATCGAAGCCACGCTCCGGCAAACGCGGCCGCACCTGGCCCATCTGATCCCCGACTTCCAGAATCCCACCGGCCTGCTGATGCGCGACGACCAGCGCGAACGCTACGCCGCCGCACTGCATGCGACGCGCACGATCCCGATCGTGGACGAATCGCTGCAGGCCATCGCGTTGACGGACGCCGGCATGCCCCTGCCCTTCGCCGCGCACGCACCCGGCGCCATCACCATCGGCAGCGTCTCGAAGCTGCTATGGAGCGGATTGCGCGTCGGATGGATCCGTGCGCCGCACGATCTGGTCGATCGGCTCATCCAGGCCAGGTTGCAGCTCGACCTCGGCACGGCGCTCTTCGACCAGTTGGTGGTGACCGAATTGCTGGACGACGGCGAGGTCATCGCCCTGCGTCGCGAACAACTCCGCCGACGCCGCGACGCCCTCGCCCACGCCATCGCCGAACGACTCCCGGATTGGCGTTTCCGCCTGCCCGACGGAGGCATGACGCTGTGGCTGCAGTTGCCGCACGGCAGCGCCACGCAGCTCGCGGCGAACCTGGAGGCCGTCGGCGTCCACGTCCCGCCCGGACCGATGTTCAGCGTGGAAGGCGGCAACGACCAGTGGCTGCGCATCCCCTACGTGCGACCGGAAGACGAGTTGATCGAGGCCGTGAAGCGCATCGCGGACCTCTGGTCGACGATGCCGTTCCGGACGCCACGCGCCGCGCAGGGCTCGCGCGGGGTGATTCTCTAGGTTGTTGGCGTTGCAACGTTGAGTAGACACGGCGTTCACTGACCCTGCACGCATCCTGTACGCACCGACCTCAGCCACGGAGTGCAGCATGCGTGCGATCGGAGTGTGCAACGTAGCCGCGATGATGATTGCGGTCGGCATGGTCGGCGGATGCCAGCGCCCGGCTGAGCAGCCCGCGGCGAATCCCGCACCGGACACGACCGCGGCCGCACCGGCGGCAACGCCCGGTGACGCCGGCGACGTGATGACGCGCGCGATCGAACGTCGGGCGACGGAAGCGGCGATCTGGGGCATGTCGGCCGTCAACTACGACCTGATGTTGCAGCAGATGCTGACGCAGACACCGGGCAAGGTGAACCAGGTGATCTTCTGGGGCCGCCCGCTGGACTGGCACAACCAGACCCTCACCCCGAACCCGGACACGATCTACTTCATGTCCTTCCTCAACACGAAGGACGTCGGACCCATCGTGATCGAGGTACCGCCCGCGGGACCGGAGGGATCGCTCAACGCGAACATCGTCAACCTGTGGCAGGCGCCGCTGGAGGACGCGGGGTTGTTGGGCGTCGACAAGGGACAGGGCGTCAAATTCGTGATGCTGCCGCCCGGTTTCCAAGGTGACGTGCCCGCCGGCTACACACCGCTGCGACCGGGAACGTTCGGTACCTATGCGCTGTTCCGCTCGAACCTGAAGAGCCATTCCGACGCGGACGTGGCCGCCTCCATCGCATACGGCAGGAAGGTACGCGTGTATCCCCTGTCGCAGGCCGCCAGCCCGCCCGAGACGGTCTTCACCGACGTCAAGGACGTGGTGTTCGATTCGACCATCAAGTACGACGCGAGCTTCTACGAACACCTCGACCGGATCGTCCAGGCGGAGCCGTGGTTCGACCGCGATCGCGCGATGATCGACATGCTCAGGACGCTGGGCATCGAGAAAGGAAAGCCCTTCGCGCCCGATGCACGGACCACGCAAGCGCTTGATGCCGGCATCCGCGAGGCGCAGCGCTACCTCGCCGCGCAATATGACGCGGGCATGCCCGTCTTCTACGACGGCACGCACTGGATGTACCCCACGCATCCGGACCTGGTGAAGGCCGCGCAGGCCGAGTTCAACGAGGCGGACCACTATCCGGTCGATCATCGCGGGCTCACGTACACCTACGGCTACATCGGGATCAAGCGACTGGGCAGCGGCCAGTTCTACCTGATCGCGACGAAGGACAAGGATGGCCGCGAACTGGACGGCGGCAAGACCTACCGCCTGCATGTGCCGGCGAATGCACCCGTCGAGCAGTACTGGTCGGTCACTGCATACGACCGCCAGACGCACGCGCTGATTCGCAACATGGATCGCGCCAGCCGCGCGTCCAACGCGAGCGAGGTGCAGAAGAACGACGACGGTTCGGTCGATCTCTACTTCGGGCCGAAAGCGCCCGCCGGCAAGGAGTCCAACTGGGTGCCGACCGATCCGCAGCGCGGATTCGAACTCATGTTCCGCGCCTACGGCCCGACGAAGGCGTTCTTCGACAAGCAGTGGCGACTTTCGGATCTCGAAGTGGTGACGTGAGCGACCGCGGGCAACCGTTCGAGGTTGCTTGCCCGCCTCCGGCGCGAACGACGATCATCGCGACGATCACCCACTATTCGGCCGGGACGTCCGCATGAAACCGATCACCACGCAGCTCGTCGCCTTCGCGCATGTCGCCGACGTCGAGCGAAGCATCCGCTTCTATGCGGACCTGGGGTTCACCGTCGGCAACAGCGTCGCCGGCGAAGGCGGCGACGGCCGCATCTGGGCGTGGCTGGAAAGCGGCAGCGCCCACCTCATGGTGGGGCGCGCCGACGGGCCGGTGGATGCCGGCCTGCAGGCGGTGCTGTTCTACCTGTATTGCGACGACGTCGAGCAGGCGCGTGCCGCGCTCGATGCGCTGGGGCATCGGCCCGGTCCGATCAAACGGCCGTTCTACATGCCAGCCGGCGAGTTCCGCCTGCTCGATCCCGACGGCTACGTGCTGATGATCGCGCAGAGCCGATAGCCGCGGCGATCGGCATCGCCGACCGCCACCGCATCAGCGGCTGATCAGGCTCGCGATCTGCCCGAGCAGCCCGGTCATGTCCACGGGCTTGGACACGTGCGCGTCGAAGCCGACGGCGTGGACGCTCGCGACGTCCAGGTCGCGCGCGTAGGCGGTGACGGCCAGCGCGGGCGTGCGCTGGTTGGGGCCGGCCTGGGCGCGGATGCGGCGCATCAGTTCGATGCCGTCCATGCCCGGCAGCCCGACATCGGACACGATCAGGTCGAAGGTTTCCGCGGCCAGCAGCACCTGCGCGAGTTCCGCCGAACCGGCTTCGCGCACCTTGGCGCCGTGTTCTTCCAGCGTCAGTTTCATCAGGCGGCGCGCTTCGGTGTCGTCTTCCACCAGCAGCACGCGCTGCGAGGCCATGACGCCCAGATCGCTCGCCGGCATGCGGCCGGGCTCGGCGAGGGGCAGCCGCACCGTGAACGCCGCACCGCGACCCGGCCCGGGACTTTCGCCACTCACTTCGCCACCGTGCAGCATCACGATGTCGCGCACGATCGCCAAACCCAGGCCAAGGCCGCCGGACTTGGTCGTGCGTGCGCTCGAAGCCTGCCGGAACCGTTCGAACAGCGAGGTCGCATCCTCGGGCTCGAACCCGATGCCGGTGTCCGACACCGTGAGCCGCAGGCCGTCCGCATCGCCGTGCAACTGCACGGCCACGCGGCTGCCGGGTTCGGAAAACTTGATCGCGTTGCTCAGCAGGTTCCACACGACCTGGTGCAGTCGCGCCGGGTCGCCGAGCATCGGCGCCTCCGGGGACAGTTCGACGTCGAACGTGATCTGCCGGCCCTGCGCGAGCTCGTCGGCGGAGGCGAGCGCATCGCGCACGACCGCGCTGAAGTCCATGGGCGTACGCACGATGTCGAGCTTGCCGGCGCTGGCACGCGACGCATCCAGCAGGTCGCCGAGCAGGCGCGCCTGCAGCTGCGCGCTGCGCTCGATGGTGGCCAGGCCCTGCTCCAGCAGCGGCAGCGCGTCGGGGCGGCGCAGCATCGCCGACCACATGGAAATGGTGTTCAGCGGATTGCGCAGTTCGTGCGACACCAGCGCGAGGAACGCGTCCTTCGCCTGGTAGGCGGACTCGGCTTCCGAACGCGCGGAACGCTCGCGCGAGAGCAACCGCTCGCGTTCGGTGGCGAAGTTGTGTTCCAGCGTGCGATCGGACAGCACGACCACCAGGCCGTCGTCCTCCACGCGCGCCACGCGCCATTCGACGAAGCGCGGCGAAGGGGTTTCGTCGTCGAGCATCGTCGTGCCCGACAGCACGTGTTCGCCGCCGACCACGCGGATGAAGGCATCGCGCAGGAACAGCGGCAGCGCCTGCGGCGCATCGGCCAGTCCGGGCAGGTAGGCGCGGAATCCGTCGTTGCTGCGCATCAGCCGGCCGGCGAGGTCGAACACGCCGATCGGCACCGGCGCGCTGTCGATCACCGATTCCAGCTGCAGCCGCAGGCCCTGCTGCGCGCGTTCGGCCTTGCGTGCGCGCACCAGCGCGTTGATGGTCGCCACCAGCACGTCGGCGCCGACCGGATGGGTCAGGTACGCGTCGGCGCCGGCATCCAGGCCGCTGACCTTGTCGGCGTCCTGCATGTGCTGCGCGCTCAGGTGCAGCACGGGCACCGACAGCGTCGCGGGGTCTTCGCGCAGCTTGCGGCAGACCTCGAAGCCGTCCATGTCGGGCAGGTTGACGTCGAGCACCACGGCGTCGCACGCGGCGGCGAGCTGCAGCGCTTCCTCGCCGGTCGTTGCCTCGATCACCTTCAGGCCGTGCGCGGTCAGCATGCGGCGCGTGGCGTAGCGCGTGGCATTGGTGTCGTCCACCAGCAGGACGGGACGCTCGAGCGCGGTGGCGATGACCATCAACTTGCGACCTCCTGCGTCGCTTCAGGCGGACGTTGGATGGGCAGGATCACCGAGAACGTCGACCCCTCCCCCACCTTGCTGCGCACCTCGACCCGGCCGCCTAGCAGCTCCGCGAAGCGCCGGCACACCGAAAGCCCCAGCCCGGTGCCGCGCCATGCCGGGGTCCGCAGCGAGCGCACCTGGGTGAACTCGTCGAACAGGTGCGGCAGGTCGCTTTCGGCGATGCCGATGCCGGTGTCCGTCACCGACAGGCGCACGTGATTTTCGGGCTCGGGCCGTGCCGAAATCGTGACGGCCCCCTGCTGGGTGAACTTGAGCGCGTTGGAAATGAAGTTGCGCAGGATCTGCGCGACCTTCTGGTTGTCGGAGAACAGCGGCGGCACGCCGACGGGTTCCTCGAACACGACGTCCACCGCGTCGGAGGTCATGATCGGCTTGAACATGCCGCGCAGCGCGGCGAACAGGTCGATCAGCTCGAACCAGTCGGAGGAAATGGTGATCTTGCCGGCCTCGACCTTCGCCAGGTCCAGCAGGTCGTCGACCATCTCGCTCATTTCCTGCGAGGACGCCTGGATGAAGGCGACCTGCTTTTCCTGTTCTTCCGACAGCGGGCCGTCGTAACGCTCCAGCAGCAGCCGCGCCATGCTCTGGATCGAGACCAGCGGCGTGCGGAATTCGTGGCTCATGTACGACAGGAAGCGGCTCTTCAGCTCCGAGACCTGGCGCAGCTCCTCGGCCTTGTCGTCGAGCTCGGCGTACAGGGCCAGCACGCCCTGGTTGGTCTCGGCCAGTTCCTCGCGCAGCAGCTCGATCTCACGCTGCGCGGCTTGAAGATCCTGTTCGGGGCCGGTCATCGGTCAACTCCGGATGGCTACGATGGTGGCGTCGTCCCGGCCACGATAGCAATCGCGGAACAGGACGCCGCACACCACCTGCGGGTGGCGCGTGCGCAGGCCGGGGTAGCGCTCCAGCGACCAGCGCGTGGACAGCCCGTCGGTGTGCAGGATCGACAGGCTGCGCTCGCCGCCGGGCACGCGCGTCTCGCGCACGGACGGGAACGCCCCGCCGACGGTGCCGTTCTGGCTGACCAGCGTCTGCACGTCGTCGCGGCGGTCGATCACGCATTGCAGGTTGCCGACCGAGGCGAAGTCGAACGAGGCGTCGGTGTCGTTGCGACGCAGGACCGCGGCCGCGCTGCCGCGCGTGCTGCGGCTGGCCTCGTGGGCGCGCGCGAGCAACTGTGCGGGCGAGCCGCGCAGCTCGCGCAGCCCGACGGTCGCCGCCGAGGCCGCATGCGCCAGCGGGCCGTGCCCGAGGCCATCGGCCATCACCAGCGACCAGCCGGCGACGTCGGCCACCAGCGTCCACTGATCGCCGCTGAGGAGTTCGCCGCGAAGCGGGATCGCGAGCGAGCCGTATTCCACCGGCGTCGCGGCCTTGCCCACGCGGGCGAAGATCACGCTGCCGGCCGCGTCGGAGTACGCATCGAACAGCGACGCCAGCCGCCGCAGCGCGCCCAGGCCGGAGCCGGAGGTCTGCGAGGTGGAGAAGCCGTCGGCGAAACAGCGCTGCAGGTCCATGCCGGGGCCGTGGTCGACGGAGACCACGTCGATCGCCCGGTCGCCCTTCCCCTGCGCCGGCGTTGCACGGACGAACAGCCGCCCGCGGCGCGCGTGCTTGTGCAGGTTGGTGGCCAGTTCGACCGCGGCGAGGCTCGCCTTCGCCGCGAGGTCTTCCGCGATGCCCGCCTCCTCGCACACCAGCGCGACCTGGCGTCGCGCGGCGCCGACCTGGGTCGCATCGTCCACCTCGGTGTGACGCCACGAACCGCTGTCGCGGATCACTTCCATCGGGTGATGGTGACGCGGGTACCCGCGCCGGGCGCACTGTCGATGGCGAAGTCCTGCACGAGGCGCTTCGCGCCCGACAGTCCCAGGCCCAGGCCGTTGCCGGAGGTCCAGCGATCGGTCATCGCCAGCTCCAGGTCCGGGATGCCCGGCCCTTCGTCGGCGAAGGTCAGCGTGAGCACGCGACGGGCGCCGTCGGCGCCTGCCGACCAGCGCATCTCGCCACCGCCGCCGTAGATCAGCGTGTTGCGCGCGAGTTCGCTGGCGGCCGTGACCATCTTGGTCTGGTCCACCAGCGAGAAGCCCTGCTCCACGCACCACTTACGCACCGCCTGCCGCGCGGACACGATGTCCTGTTCGCTGCGCAGGGGCATCACGCCCGTGTCGGCCATGGCTCAGTCCTCGAGCCGGGAACGCGCGAGCAGCGCCATTCCCTTCTCGACGTTCAGCGCGGTGCGCACGCCTGGCATGGCCACGCCCAGCTCCACCAGCGTGATCGCCACCGCCGGGCGCATGCCGACTACGACGGTCTCGGCATCGAGCACCTTGGACATCGACGAGGTATCGGCGATGAGGCGGCCGATGAAGGAGTCGACCATCTCCAGCGCGGAGATGTCGATCAGCACGCCCTTCGCGCCGACGCGCTGGATCTGCGTGGTCAGGTCGTTCTGCAGCTGCATCGCGACCTGGTCGTGCAGGTCCACCTGGATCGTGACGAGCAGGACGTCCCCCATGCGGAGGATGGGGATCCTGTCCATGTCAGTTCGTGCTCCCGGCCGCGTCGCTGGTGCGCACGCCCGTGCGCTTGAGCGCCAGCGCCAGCGCATCGGCCAGGTTCGCCTTGGTGGTCACTTCGCCCAGATCCACGCCCAGGTGGACGATGGTCTGCGCGATCTGCGGGCGCACGCCGCTGATGATGCAGTCCGCGCCCATCAGGCGGATCGCCGTGACGGTCTTGATCAGGTGCTGCGCGACAAGCGTGTCGACCGTCGGCACGCCGGTGATGTCGATGATCGCGATGGCCGCTTCGGTCTCGGCGATGCGCGTGAGCAGCGTCTCCATCATGATCTGCGTGCGGTTGCTGTCGAGCGTGCCGATGATCGGCAGCGCGAGCACGTCCTTCCACAGCTTCACCACGGGCGTGGAAAGTTCCAGCAGTTCGTGCTGCTGGCGCTCGATCACGGCTTCGCGCATGCGCTGGAACGCGCCGACGGCGCGCAGGCCCAGGCGGTCGACCAGCTCGGTGGCCTGCCACGACAACGCCGCCAGCTGGCCGGCGTCATTGGAGAAGCGTTCCTGGATGCGCTGGAACAGCGGGCGCTTGAGGGAGAAGACGAACGTCGCCGTCTCTTCGGAACTGAAACCCTGCTCGACGCGGTCGCGTGCGAACTCGTCGAAGAAGCGGTCCAGCACGGCGAAGTCGACCGACTCGATCGTTCCGTCGCGCGATGCGCCCAGCGCCTGGACGAGCAGCTCGCTCATCTCGTCGGCGCGCTTCATCAGTTCGCCTTGGGTGACGCGTCCTGCCAGATTGCCCGAACTGCGTTGCAGTTCCTGCACCCAGCCCGCCCGGATCGCCGCCTTGTCGGCGACGAAAAGCTCATGCAGATCCATGGATGGCATGCCCCTGAGAAAAGATCCCGGACGATACCACAGCGCATGCACGCGCCATTTACGGGATCCGGCCGGGCTTCGTCACGCCGCGCTCACGCGCGATGTCGGCTGCGTACCCATGGGGCGAGCGCCCGCAGCCACGTAGGCCGGGACGACAACGCGAACGCGACGACGAGCGCCGAAGCCGCCAGCGTCATCACCCACACCAGCGACGCCATCGACGCGTGATCCACCGCCAGGCACAGCAGCAATGCGGCGAACAGGCTCGACGCGCCGAGGCATCGCAATACGCGCGCGGTGCGCGACGACAGCGCCTCGCCCCACGCCTGCTGCGCGTGCACCGGCATCGACAGCGCAAGCCATCCCATGCCGGCGATGCCCGCGACGAACGCGGCCAGCAAGAGGCCGGCCGACAGCGTGGCCTCAGACATGGGCGGCCTCCGGTTCGACGCGCGGCTGCGTCGCGGCGGCACGACTGGAAAGCCTGCTTGCGGCGACGACCGCGACCGTGGCGCCGAAGAGCAGGAACAGATCCACGCCCGCGACCGGCCAGTAGCCCGCCGGCAACGTCTTCAGCAGGTGGTCGCCGGTGGTGATCCAGTTCAACGCGACGGCGGCCACGGCTAGTACGGCGATCGCCCAGCATTGCTCGCGCCAGGCAGGATTCGCCCGGCCCTGCGCGACCGGCGCGCTGCGCAGCCCGGCGTGCACCAGCGCGAGCGCCCAGGTTCCCCAGAACGCATAGCGTTCGAAATCGCCGCGACCGGGAAGCGCTTCGGGCAGCAGGCGGTTCGCCACGAGGATGCCCAGCGCCGCCAGCACCATGCCGGTGACGGTGGTCACGGCGAGCGCGTCGACGATGCGCGCGCCCTGGCTGCCCTGCTGCGCGTGTTGGCGCTTGCGTTTCTCGACGAAGAACACGAAGCCGGTGGCGATGCACACCGCACCGGCGAGCCCGCCGAGCACGTACAACCAGCGCAGCAGCCAGTGGCGGAAATGCTGCAGGTGCAGGCCCGTCAGAAACTCGTTCGTGCGGCCGAGCGCGGTCGCCGGCGGATCCTCGCGGATCAGTTCGCCCGTCGATGCCTTGAAGTGGATGCCGTCGCCGACCAGCGCGATGCGATCGGTGCCGGCGCGATACACGCTGACGTAGCCGTTCGCATCCCCGACGTGCTGCAGCACGAGGAAGCCGACATCGCCCGCCTTGTCCTTCGCCTTCCAGCGGCGCTGCGCCTGCGCGACCATCTCATCGACCGAGGCCAGGCCCGCCGCGACGCCGGCGCGTTCGTGCGGCAGCCCGGTTTCCATCGCCTCGACCTTTGCGTGCATCTCGTGCAGGTCGTGCAACTGCGTGTGGCCGACCGGGAAGTAGTACGTGCCGGCGAAGATCACCAGGCCGGTGAACGCGAAGAAGAAATGGAACGGCAGCGCCACCACGCCGGTGAGGTTGTGCAGGTCGAGCACGCTGCGCAGGCGCGCCTTGTCGGGGCGGAAGGTGAAGAACTCGCGGAAGATCCTGCGGTGCATCACCACGCCGCTGACCAGCGCGGCCAGCATCACCAGCGCGGAGAATCCGACGATCCACAAGCCCAGGTTCTTCCAGTCCAGCGTCAGGCTGTAATGCATCGGATAGAAGAACTCGCTGCCGAGCTTGAGCTGGTCGTTCGGCAGCACGCGGCCATCGCGCGGATCGATCGTGGCGTAGGCCCAGATCGCCTCTTCCGGATCCTTCGCGCCCGGCACTTGGAAGCCGCTGTACAGCGCCAGCACCGGATCGCGATGCGTCGTGTAGGCGCTCCAGCTCATCACCGTGTCGAAGCGCTTCGGCATCGGCCCGTCCACGCGCGGACGCATGGCGTCCACGGCGTCGGGCGTGGGCTGCATGCGTTCGAACGCGGGGCGGATGACGTTCTCGAACGACGGCATCGGCTGCGGGTGCAAGCGCGTGGCGGGAATCGACCAGCGGTCGATCTCGCGATCGAACACCGACAAGGCGCCGAAGAAGAACGCCGCCATCAGCACGAAGCCGAGCACCAGGCCGAACCAGGTGTGCAGCCACGCCATCGATTGCCGGAAACTGTTGAGCATGGCGATTCCTCCTCAGACCAGCGCCGACTGCACGAGCGAAGCCGCGCCGGTCATCAGCGCGCCGCCGGCGAGCAGCACCGACCACACCACCGCGAGCCGCCGCGCCGCGATCGCCCACAAAAACACCGCCAGGTACGCGAGCAGGCCCGCCACGGCGCCGGCGAACTCGGCGTCGTGGAAGTCCAGTTCGAGCGCGAACAGCACCGCGGTGGTCAGCGCCACCACGCCCCAGGCGAAGGCGTAACCGCCGAGCACGGCGGCGGCGACGCGCGATGCGACACGCAGCCGCGGCGCGGTGATGAATGACGATGCGGTGGTCGTGGACATGGCGGGGTGACCTCGTTGCCTGGCGGGTCCGTCGGGCTGGCGGTCAGAACCGCCAGTTCAGGCTCAGCATGTAGTTCGCCGGCGCGCCGTAGAAGCCGCTGTAGCGAAGCGTGTTGATGTACTTCTCGTCGGTGAGGTTGTTGACGTTCAGGCGCAGCGTCGCGTTGGGCACGAAGTCCCACGCCACGAAGCCGTTGAGCACGGCGTAGCTGCCCTGGCGCACGGTGAAGCCGTTGCTTTCCACGTTCGAGATCTCGCTCTGCCAGCGGCCGCCCAGGCCGTACGACAGCGCCGTGTAGCCCGGCAGGCGCGCCATCACCATCAGGTTGGCGGTGCGGCGCGGCACCCAGTTGTAGGTGTCGTCGCCGTCCTGGCCGGTGAGCTTCAGCGCCGTGGCGCCGAAGACGAGGTCCACGGTCTCCGACACCTTGCCGGTGACCTCGAACTCCACGCCTTTGGATTCGACGTCGACGCCCGTGTAGTAGTACTGGCCGTTCTGGTTGTAGCCGGCGCCGGTGGCGAGGTTGTCCTGCCTGGCCTGGAACACGGCGAACGTCGTCAGCAGGCGCTTGTCGAGCCAGTCGGCCTTGACGCCCAGTTCGTAGTTCGTGCCCTTGGTGGGATCGAGGTAACGGCCGTCGGCGTCGGACTGGCTCTGCGGATGGTAGATGTCCGAATAGCTCACGTAGCCGAGCACGTGTTCGTTGAAGTCGTAGGTCAGGCCGGCGTAGGGACTGGTGTGGCTTTCGGTCTGGTCGAACACGACGCCGTAGTTCACGCCCTCGCGGTGGTACTCGGCGAAATTGAAACCAAGCACCGCCTTGAAGCGATCGGTCAGTGCCAGTCGCGTCGCGCCGAACGCGCGCTTGAGGCGCTGGTCGAGCACGCTGTAGACCGAGCGGTCGCCCCACACCGGCTCGGGGACCACGTCCCCGCCCCACGGGAAGGCCGGCATCGGGATGTAGCCGAACATGCCGTTGTCGTAGATGTCGGCGTCGAACTCGCGGTTCTCCGCCTCGCTCTTCGCCCAGCCGATGCCGAGCACCGCCTCGTGTTCGCGGCCCCACATCGGGAAGCGGCCGTTGAGCGTTGCGGTGCCCAGGTGCGAGGTCATTTCGTCGTCGCCGCGCCAGGCGTACCCGTACAGGCCGAGGTTCGTGCCGGGCTCCAGGCCCGTGGCGGCGTAATCGGTCGCGTAGAACAGCTTGTCGGCGTTCTCGGTGTTGCGGTAGTCGTACGACAGCTTGAGCTGCCAGTCCGGGCCGAACTGGTGCGCGTACTCGACGAACGCGTTCTGGTGGGTGGTGTCCCAGAAGGTCCAGTCCTGCGTGGTCGATGCGCTGCGCGGCCATTGCGCCTGGGTGCCGTCGCTGTACATGAAGGCGAGCGCGCCCCACATGTTGCCGTCGGTCTGGGCCTTCTGCCACGAGTAGCCGAAGGTCAGCGTGCCGTTGTCGCCGATCTGGCCGTCGACCACGCCGTAAAGGAAATCGCGCTCGTCCTGCTTGTCGCGCAGCCAGGAATCGCCTTCCTGGTGCGCGCCGACGAAACGCCCCGCCCAGCGGCCGTCGGCGGTGAACGGCGTGGAGTAATCGACCTCCGCGCGCACCGTATCCCACGAGCCGTAGCTCACGCCGAGCGAGCCCTGCGCATCGTTGGTCGGACGCTTGCGCACGTAGTTGATCGTGCCGGCCGCGTTGCCCACGCCGGTGAGCAGGCCGTTCGCGCCGCGGATGACTTCCAGCTTCTCGTAGCCGGCCATGTCCATGGCGCCGGTCACGATGCCCCAGTCGTTGGGCAGGCCGACGCCGTCCACCTGCGTGTTCTCGATGTCGAAACCGCGCGAGGTGAACGTGGTGCGGTTGGTTTCCCACTCGTCCACCTGGATGCCGGTGGCCATGCGCAGCGCGTCGTTGAGGCTGGTGGTGCCGAAGGCCTGCATCTGCGTGCTGTCGATGATGCTGATCGACTGCGGGGTGTCCTTGATGGTCAGGTCTAGGTTGGTCGCGCCGTTGCTGACGCGCTCGGCGCGCTGGGCGACGACGAGGACCGCGTCGAGGTCGGTCGCGCTGGCGTCGTCGGCCGCGAACGCGCCGCCGCTGCTGCCCAGCAGCGCGAGGAACACCGCGAGTCCGAGGCGGTTGGGCGAGACGAACGGGCGGCGGGAATCGAAACGGGTCGTGCGAACGGAGCCGATGGCGTGCATGTGGGGTGTCTGGATGCGGACGGAATGAGCGGGTTTCGCCTGCTCCGTCGCGCTGCGTGCGGCCCGGAAAGCGGGCCTGCGCGCAAGTCCGGGAAGGCCCCTGCCTGTTCATAATTAAATGCGAATAATTCTCATTTTGCAAGAAGGCGTGTGCACTCCTGTCCGACGCATGCGCATTTCGGCAACGCTCCGCCCTCGCCGCGATGCACGGCATCGCGATCGGCCATCCCGGATCAGCAGTCATCCGATGCGTGCGGATGATCCGCACGTCAGGCGCGCGCTACATCTGCCCCCACTGCCCGCTGCGCTTCATCGCGCCCCACTGGTGCTTGCGGCGCGACATCCATTGCCACATGCCCCGGCATCGCCACAGCGTGTTGAGCTGCCGGTAACCGAAGTTCTCCAGCACCGCCATCGCGAACAGCGACAGCATGTCGCGGCTGCGGTTGTAGACGCGGAACGACAGCGTCTCCAGCAGCAATCCGTTGACCGACAGCAGGATCCCCATCCCGAGCGCGACGGCGATGAACACGGTGAACGCCACCGGCGACACCCAGCCCATCGCGAAGCCCACGATCATGAAGACGTAGCCGCTCAGTTCGATCAGCGGCCCGACCCACTCGAACAGCGCCATGAACGGCCACGCGAGCCAGCCCGCCGCGCCGGCGCGCAAGCCGAAGCGCCATGGCGGATGGAACATCAGGCTTTCGGCGAGCCCGCGCTGCCAGCGCGAACGCTGGCGGCCGAGCGTCCCGAGGTCTTCCGGCGCTTCGGTCCAGCAGATCGGATCGGGCAGGTACCGGATGCGGTACGCGATGCGCTTGCGCCTATGCCAGCGATGCAGTCGCACGACCAGCTCCATGTCCTCGCCGACCGTGTCGGTGCGGTACCCGCCGACGGCTTCCACGCGCGCGCGGTCGAACAGGCCGAACGCGCCGGAGATGATCAGCACGCCATTGAGCGGCGACCAGCCCAGTCGCCCGAACAGGAACGCGCGCAGGTATTCGATGATCTGCATGCGCACCAGCAGGCTGCGCGGCAGGCCGGATTTCACCAGGAACCCGCCGCGCACTTCCGACCCGTTGGCGATGCGCACGGTGCCGCCCGCGGCGACGGTGCGCTCGTCCTCGATGAAGGGCTGCACGATGCGCAGCAGGCTGTCGCGCTGCAGGATCGAATCGGCATCGACCGCGCAGAACAGCGCGTTGCGCGCGACGTTGATGCCGACGTTGAGCGCGTCGGCCTTGCCGCCGTTCTCCTTGTCGATCACGCGCAGGTTGCCGTAGCGCAGCGAGCGGTACACGCCGCGGATCGGCTTGTGCGGGACCGCGCGTCGCACGACTTCCGGGTGCGGCACCAGCTCGAATTCCTCGATGAGCACCTCCAGCGTGCGGTCCTTCGAGCCGTCGTTGATGACCACCACTTCGAAGTCCGGGTACTGCAGTTGCAGCATCGAACGCACCGAGGTGCGGATGGTCGCCTCCTCGTTGTAGCCGGGCACGAGCAGCGAGATCGCCGGCTCGATGCCGAGGTACGGCGCGTCCGTGCCGTACTCCGCGCGCTGGCGCATGTAGCTGCGCAGGCTGAGCATCGACAGCACGTTGAGCGCCAGGTACCCGCCGTTGAGCAGCACGAAGTAACCGATGAAGAACAGCTGCACCCCAAAGAGGATGTCCGCGGTCACGCGCGCCCTCCCCGCATGCCGCGCTCGGCGCGTGCGCGTTCCAGCGCTTCGCGCCCGTAGCGGTCGTCCACGCGCGGCAGCAGCGACAGCAGCGCGGCATCGTCCATGCGCGGCAGCGCGGCGAGCGTGTCCGCCGCCTGCCGGCGCACCCACCAGCTGCGATCCGACAGCGCAGCGAGCAGCACGTCCACGTCGGAAAGATCGGCCGACGTGCGAAGCGCCTGCGCTGCTGCAAGGCGCACGGCGGGATCTTCGTCGTGCAGCGAGCGGACGATCAGCGGCTTGTCGCGCGGGTCGCCGAGTTCGCCCAATGCCTTCAGCGCCGACTGGCGATTGCGCGCGTCGGTGTCGCGCAGCGCACGCTCCCGGGCCCATGGCGCGGCGCGCGCGGGATCGGCGAACGCGAGCAGCGGCGCGAGCCGGCTCAATGCACCGGCGTCGGCGCGTTCGAGCGATTGAAGCAGCGTGTCGGTGACCGCGTCGCGCCCGGCCTGCCGGCACAGCGCGACCAGACGCTGGCCGCCCCAGTGCTCGCCTTCCAGCGCGATGGGCAGCACCGTGCGCGTGCCGCGCGCGGGATCCATCGCGATCAACGCCTGCGCCGCGGCGAAGGCGACGAACGGATTACGGCCGCGTGCCAGCGGTTCGACCGCGTCCCAGTGCGCGGGATCGCCGAGATGGCGCAGCGTTTCCAGTGCGACGAGGCGATTGCGCACGCCGGGGAACCGCAGCAGGCGCAGCGCGTAACCGTCGAGCGCGTTGCCGAGCAGCAGGCGGTTCAGGCGCGCGGTCGATTCGCCGCGCAGCTTGCGCTGCAGCTTGTTCCACAGCATCAGCCACCACAGGCGCCTGCGTCCGTGCGGCGGCGGAAGGTCGCAGGGCGCATCGGTGTCCAGGCTCGCGCGCGCCATGTGCGGGCGCCATTGGTGATCGAACGCCTCGCGCTCCCGCCGCTGGCGCGTGGCGAGCGTCGACAGCACCAGCACCTGCAGCAGCACGAGCACGGTCACCGCCGCCAGCAGCGAGGCGATCAGGCTGGCCAGTCGCAACAGCGGATCGACGGGTAGCCAGCCGGTCCACTCCATCCGCCTTCCCTCCTTAGAAGCGCCGTTCCAGGCCGATGCCGATGCCGCGCCGCGTGTACAGGTCGCCCTGGTCGATCACGCCCACGTTCCACAGCCACGACCAGCGCTGCGCGAACACGTGGCGGCCGAACAGCAGCGCGCCGCTCACGTCGCTGGCGACGACGCCGGACTCGACGATCGCGGCTTCCCGGCCGAAGACGAGCTGCACGCCGACCTCGCTGCCGTCGCCGTACGCGCGCGCGAGGCGCACGTCGTGGCCGGGCGAATGCGTGTCGCGCAGGCGCGTGAGGTTGAACGTGTACGCCGCGCGCCAGGCGCTCCAGTAGCGCTCCACGCTCACCGCGAGCCGGTCCACGCGCGTGTCGGGGTAATCGCTGGTGCGAAGGCTCGCGCTGCCGATCCAGCCGTGCGTGAAGGTGTGCTGCACGCGCAGGTCAGCGTAGTAGCGCGGGAGGAAATCGGCATCCGGCACGACGCCGACTTCGGGCTGCAGCAGCCAGGTCTCGCCCATCGGCACCAGCAGGCCTGCTTCGATCCCGGCATCGTCCAGCGCGAAACGGCGGTCGCCGGTGAGCGCCGCATAGCCGCCCAACGCGCCGCGCTGCGTGCGCGATGCGTCGAGTCGCACGCCGGTCCAATCGTCGTACGCACCATCCAGCCAGTCGTGGCGCGCGGAGAACGACACGGTGCGCCGCCGCTCGACCGTCTGCACGACGGCCGGCCGCGGCGCGTCGGTCGGCGATGGCATCAGCGGATCGGGCGCCGCCGCCGGCGCCTGCGCGGCGCGTGCCTGCGCCAGCGCGGTGCCGATGTCGGCGTAAGTGGGAGCCAGTCGCTGCGCGCGCGTCAGCACGTCGATGGCCTCGGCCTGACGCCCCGCCCAGGTGAGCGCCTGTCCGTACCCGAGCAGAAAGTCGGCGTTGTCGGGTTCGCGCGCGAGCAGGCGTTCGTACAGCGGCAACGCGCGCGCCGGCTCGCCGTTCCATGCATGCGTGCGCGCGAGCAGGAACGTGGCATCCGCATCGTCGGGTGCGATCTGCAGGCGTTGTTCGAGCACGCGCGTGGCGGCGGCGTAATCGCGGACGTCGACCAGTGCCTGCGCCTGCGCCACCGTCTGCGCGTGCGCTGCGCCGGCGGTCGCCGCCAACACCAGCATCGAAAGGCGCACCGCCGTGCGCAGCGTCACAACGACCGCCTCAACAGGCGACGGATGCGGGCCAGCAGTTCCTCGGGCTGGAAGGGCTTGGTGACGTAGTCGTCGGCGCCGATCTCCAGCGCCCGCACGATGTCGGCCTCGCGCGCCTTGGCCGTCAGCATCAGCACCGGGACCGAGGTCCACTGCGCCTGCGCGCGCAGGCGTTCGACCAATTCCAGGCCGTCGCGGAACGGCAGCATGAAGTCCATCAGCACCAGGTCGGGCACCGCGCCGGTCTGGATGCGCTCCAGCCCGGCCCGACCGTCCGCGAGGTGTTCGACCGTGAATCCGTTGCGTTCGAGCAGGTAGCGGACGATCAGGGCGATGTCTTCCTCGTCCTCGATCATCAGCACGTGTGCGGAGGGGCTCATCCGGTCTCCTCTTGCTGCGCGTCGCCGGCCGGCCAGTGACGCAGGGTCTCCAGGATCAGGGTCGCAAGGTCGCGGGCATGGTGGCGTGATTTGACCAGCCTGCGCAGTACGGCCCGGCTCTCGGCCAGGCCCCCGTCCTGTGCGGAAAAAATGATCACCGGCGTGGGCGGGCGTGCCTGTGCGAGTTCGGCCAGCAGCTCCGAACCGTCGCCGTCGGGCAGCATCAGGTCGAGGATCACCAGATCGTGCCGGCGCTGGCCCAACTGCTCGCGCGCCTGCGCCAGCGAGCCGGCGGCGTGCAGGTCCACGCCGTGGCCGTCGAGCAGGTTGCGCAGCAGCTCGCGGACGTCCTCGTCGTCCTCCACGTGCAGCACGTCGAAGCGCCGCGACGGATCGCGCAGCGTCGATCGCACCGTATCGGCCACCAGCTCCGGATCCAGCGGCTTGCCGAGCCAGTCGACCACGCCGACCGCACCGCCGCGCAGGCCGTCGCTGTCGACCGACGGCGGCCGGATCCCCAGCAGCAGCACCGGGAGCGAGCGGAATCGCGGCTGCGATCGCAGTTCGCGCAGCACGCCGCGCGCCGAGGTGCCGGCCGAGGCGAGGTCGATCGCCAGCGCCTTCGCATTCGGCGATTCGAGCAGGCCCCGCGCCTGCGCGATGTCGGTCGCGATGAGCGTGCGGTAGCCGCGCTCGCCGAGCACGCGGCCGAGTTCGTCCGCCATCGCCGCCTCGTCCTGCAGCAGCACGACGTAGGGCGTCAGATCGTCGGCGACCTCGTCGTGCGCGGCATCGTTCAGGCGCATCGCCTCGGGCAGCCAGACGAAGAAGCGCGTGCCCTCGCCCGTCACGGTGTCGAAGCCGATGCGTCCGGCCATCTTCTCCACCAGCGACTGGGTGATCGCCAGGCCGAGGCCGGAGCCGCCGCGACGGCGCACGTCGGACGCGTCGGCCTGCGCGAAGCGCTCGAACACGCGTGGGCGGAAACTCTCCGGGATGCCCTCGCCGTGGTCCTGCACGTCCACCTGCAGCCCGCCCTCGCGCCGCGTGACCGACACCTCGACCGTGCCGCCGGCATGCGAATGCTTGATCGCGTTCGACAGCAGGTTCGCCATCACCTGCGCGAAGCGGTCCACGTCGACCTCCACCACGCCGTCGTCGCCGGGACGGAACTCGACGGCGACTTCGAACTCGCGCGCGTAGGCCGCGATCTGGTCCACCGACTGCGCCACCAGCGCACGCAGCGGCAGCCGGTGCGACTGCAGGGGCAGCCCGCCCCACTGCAGTTTCTCGATGTCGAGGATGTCGTTGATCAGCCGCACGAGGCGCTCGGTGTTCTTGTGCGCGATCTCCAGCAGCGGCCGCAGCGAATCCGGCAGCTCGGTACCCGCCCCGCCGACGACCAGCCCGAGCGCGCCGCGGATCGAGGTCAGCGGCGTGCGCAGTTCGTGGCTGATGGTCGAGATGAACTCGTCCTTCATGCGTTCCATGCGCTGCTGCGCGGACACGTCGACCACCACGGTGAGCACCTGGCGCTGGCCGTCGGAACGCACCAGCGGGCGCTTGAGCACCTGCATCCAGCGCTCGCGATCGCGCGCATCCACGATGCGCACGCGGTCCGCGCGCCATTCGTCCTCGCCCTGCAGCAACGCGTCGTCGGCATGCAGCAGCGGCTCGATGATGCGGTGGCCCGCGAGGTCCGAGGGCCGGCGCCCCTCGACCTGCGAGGGCGTGAGGTCCATGGTCGCTGCGAACGCGATGTTGCACAGCGTGAAGCGGCCGCCCGCGCTGCGCACGCAGACCAGGCTTTCGTCGGCGTCGACGATCGCGCGCAGGAAATCGTGCTGGTCGCGCAGCGCACGCTCCTGGACGATGAACTCGGTGACTTCGCGCACGATCGCCAGGTGGCCGTCGTCGATCGCCACCAGCCGCGCTTCGAAGATCTGGCCGCTGGCTTCCTGCGCGGTGAGCGTGCGCACGGCCGTGTCGCTGCGCACGTCGGGCAGCGCATTGCGGATGGCGATGAGCAGCGCCGGCGGCAGCGTCGCGCCGTAGTCGCTGGACAGCAGGCGCGGGTTGCCCTGCGCGTCGAACTGCCAGAGCAGGTCGGGGATGGCTTCCAGGATCGCGCGTTGCCGCGACTCGCCCGCGCGCGCGAGCCGCAGCGCCTGCCGACGCTGGGTGACGCTGCGATGCACCGACACCAGCGCCGCGACCAGCAGCGCAAGCGCGACCGCCGTGCCCCACATGGTCCATTGCCGGAACGCCGCGACGCGGCGCTCGACGGCCCGGCCTTCCAGGTAGAGGCGTTCGCGCTCGGCGGCTTCCAGCTCGCCCAGCAGCGCACGGACGCGATCCATCGCCTCCTTGCCGCCGGCCTGCGCGACGCTCTGCGTTGCCGCTTCCAGGCCGTCGTGGCGTCGCAGTTCAACGTTGACCTCGGCCAGCCGCACGCGTTCGTCGATCGCGCGGTCGGCGCGCGCCCACCACGCGCTGTTGCGCTGGTTGCCGATGAGTTGCCGCAGCCGCGAGCGTTCGAGCGCCAGCCGGCGGGTGCCTTCGCGATACGGCTCCAGGAACGATTCCGTGCCGGTGATCACATAACCGCGCATGCCGGTCTCGACGTCCTGCAACGCCGACAGCGTGTCCTGCAGCACAGTGAGCACTTCAGCGCTGCGCGCGAAGGCCTGGTTGGATCGCAGCAGGTCTTCCTGCGTGCGCCGCGCCTGCGCCAGCAGCAGCAGGATCACCAGCAGCGCGAGCCCGAAACCGATGTTGTGTACGCGAATCCTTGGCTTTCCCACGCCCGGGTTTCCTGGATCGCCGGCGCACGTTCGCCCGGCGCTGCGATCCTGCCATGAATGCGATACCGCGCCGGTGAAGGCGCACCGCACCACGCATGCTGGGCGATGCGATGCGCCGCCTGCCGGTTAGAGGTCGACCTTGGCGACCTTGTCGGCGTAGTCCTTCTTGGGGTCGCGGCCCATCAGGATCTTCAGGCCGGCCACGAGGCTGTGCTCGTTCAACCAGATCTCCGCTTCGTCGGGGACGAAGCGCAGCAGGATGAGCTTCGGGTCGTCCTTGCCGTCCGGGTACCACGCGGCGATGAAGGGATTCCACAGGCGGTCGATCACTTCGCGGTCGAGCACCGTCTGCACGGTTCCGCTCAGCGTGGCGAACAGGTCGTGCCCCTTCGACGAGAACGCGCCGAACGCGGCCGTCGGCGCGGCGGCCTGCTGCGCGAGGACGTTGTCGGTGGCGGTGAAGAACCACACGACGCCGGGCGTCTGCTTGTCCAGCAGTGCGGTCATCGGCCGCGAATGCCCCGCGGTGTCGCCGACCAGGCCCAGCATGATCGTGCGGTCCGATTCCAGGTGATCCCACAGTTTCGCTTCGAACTGGCGCTCATCCATCGTGCGGTCTCCGAGTCGGGTTGCGTGATCCCCACGCTAACCAAGCCGCGGTGCCGAACCGGTGAATGCGCGCCGCGAGGCCGCGTCTACCCGCTGCAGCCGCCGCAGCACACCGACGGCAGGCGCTGGATGTCGTGCGCGGTCAGCTCGCACCCCGCGCCGCGCAGCGTCGTCAGCAAGGTCACGATGTCGAAGGCGCCCGCCACGCGCAGCGCGTCGCCATCGGTGTCGACCAGCGCGGCCGGGTCCACGTCGCGGAGGGCTTCATCGATCCGCTGCAGATCGGCATGGCCCAGATCGACGGTCACGTTGAATTCCATGCGGTACTCCTGCGTTGCATGAAGAAAGGGGCCGCCCGGCGTGCAGGCGGCCCCGGGACGCGTTACCTGGTGACGACCAGCTTGCCCTTCATGAGCATCGAATGGCCGGGGAAGCTGCAGAAGAAGGTGTAGTCGCCGCCGGCGGTGAGCTTCTTGCCGGGGAAGGTGACCTTGGTTTTCTGTCCACCGCCGACCAGCGTGGTGGCGGCGATCACGCGCGCATCGGCCTTGTTGACGTAGTTGCCGGCGACGCCCGCCTTGATGCCCTCGCGCGCCACCGCGTCCATGTCCTTGGTCGCGGCGATGACGACGTTGTGGCCCATCGCGGCGGCCGGCATCTTCCCGGTGTGGGTCAGCTCGACGGTGATGGTCGGGCACGCGGCGGACACCGTGGCTTCCTTCAGGTCGAACTTCATCGCGTCGTCGCCCTTGAGCGCGACGGTGCAGTTTCCGGCGGCCTGGGCGAAGCCGGCGGCGCCGAGCAGGCCGGCGATGAGGAGCGAACGGGTGAGGATCTTCATGGTGACTCCTGAGTGGAACGTGTGGTTGGAAAGACGGGAAGGTTCAACGCGCGGCACCCGTCGCGCCGGACAGGTGCTCGCGCACCGCCGCGACGAACCGCGCATCGGGTTGCAGGCCGGTCACCTCGCTGCGCGCGACGATGCGGCCGTCGCGGTCGAGCAGGATCAGGACGCTGGTGTGGTTGAAGGTGCCGTCGGGCTGCGCGCGATAGCGGATGTTCAGCGCCGCGGCGAGCGTGCGGACGTCGGCGTCGTCGGGGCGCAGCAGGCGCCAGTGGCCAGCATCGAGGCGATGCGCCTGCGCCACTTCCTGCAACGCCGCGGGCGTGTCGCGCGCCGGGTCGATGCTGATGACGGCGAATTCGAGCGCGTCGCGTTGCGCCGGTTCCAGCCGGGCCTGCAGCGCCTTGCCGCTGGCGATGATCAGCGGACACATCAGGTGGCAGTTGGCGTAGAACATCGACACGATGGTCGGCCGTCCACGCAGGGCGTTCCATTCGAGCGGACGTCCCTGCTGGTCCACGGCATGCGCCTGGACCTGGTAGACCGAGTCGCCGGGAAGCGGCGCGTCGTTCGCCATCGCGGGCAGGCTCATGGCGAGCATCAGCGCGACGACGTGGAGCGGTTTGATCAGTCGTTTCATGGTGAACTCCGTGCACAACGGAAGCCCAGGTTGCCGAGCGTGCTGCGCGGTTCCATCGCCGACAGCAGCGCGACCCGCTTGAGGATGGCGTAGTCGTCGCGATTGGCGAACGACAGGCCGGTGGCACCGCAGAACTGCAGGCGATCGCCGTCGTCCGAGCCGCGCTTGTCGGCATCGCCCAGCAGCGTCGCGTAGTCGCCGACCCATTCCCACGCCGCGCCGTGCAGGCCGTGCACGCCGTAGGCGTTGGCGATGGCGCCGGGGCGTGCGTCCATCGCGCGCGGCGTGCCGTCGTCGAAGGTGCGTGCGCGCCAGGCGGAATCGCTGCGTGCATCGCGTCGGGTGGCGTCGGCGGCGGCCACGTATTCCCACTCGCTCCAGTCGGGCAGTCGCGCGTGGATCGACTTGCAATACGCATCGGCGGCGAACCAGCTGACGTGCGTGACAGGCGCGTTCGCGTCGACGGCATCGCCGGCGCGGTCGGCATCGGCCCAGTTCGCGAGGTACGCCGAATCGGCGAGCAGCATCGGCGCGTTGCCGCGCTTCCACTGCGGGTGCGCCTGCACGAACCGTTCGAACTCGCGCACCGTGACCGCACGCGTCGAGAGTTCGAATGTCGCGATCCGCCGCGCTCCGTCGTCGCCTTCGTAGCGCACGGTGGAGCGGATTTCGCCGGCGGGTATGGCGACGAATGCGACCGGTTCCGCCGCTGGCGCTGCTGGCGCGGGAGCCGCCAGCAGCGCGCCTTCGAGCAGGGCAGCCGCGATGATGGACGTGGCGAACATGGCGACTGCCCTCCTCCCGACCGGACCGCGTCCGGCCTCAGTGACCGGCCTTCGCCGGCGCCGCGTATTCGGCTTCGGACTGCTGGCCGCTGTAGATCGACGGGTTCTTCTCGCCGTCCACCTTGAGGATGCCCAGCGTGCCCTTGTGGAACGTGCGGAAGATGCTGTGGTCCACCAGCACGAAGTTGCCCGGCACGTCGGCCTTGAACTCGACGATCGCCGAACCGCCGGCGGGCACGAGCGTGGTCTGCACGTTCTCCTGGTACTTCGAACCGCCCTCGGTGTAGACCTTGTCGAAGATCTCGCCGATCACGTGGAAGCTGGACACCAGGTTCGGGCCGCCATTGCCGACGTACATGCGGATGGTCTCGCCCGCCTTCGCCGTCAACGCGTTGTCGCCGGTCAGCGCGCCTTCCGAACCGTTGAACACCACGTAGGTCGGATGCTCGTCGATGGCCTTTTCCAGGCTGAAGGGCTGCAGGCCCGGATCGCCGTGCTTGCCTTCGGTGTAGAAGTCGCCCTGCATCACGTAGAACTCCTTGTCCACCTTCGGCAGGCCCTCGGGCGGCTCGACCAGGATCAGGCCGTACATGCCGTTGGCGATATGCATGCCCACCGGCGGCATCGCGCAGTGGTAGACGTACAGGCCGGGATTGAGCGCCTTGAAGGTGAACTTCGTCTTGTGGCCCGGCAGCGTGAACGTCGCCTCGGCGCCGCCGCCCTGCCCGCTCACCGCATGCAGGTCGATGTTGTGCGGCATGTGCGAGTCGTGCGCGTTCTTGAGCGTGAACTCCACCGTGTCGCCCTGGCGCACGCGGATGAAGCTGCCCGGCACGCTGCCGCCGAAGGTCCAGAAGTTGTAGGTCACGCCATCGGCCAGGCGCATGTCCTTCTCGATGACTTCCAGGTCCACGACGACCTTCGCCGGCTTGTTGCGGTTGGTCGGCGGCGGCACCAGCGGCGGTGCGGTCAGCACGGCCTGGATGGTGTCGAGCTGCGGGGCGTCGTTGTGGTTGGCGGCCAGCGCCGCCGGTGCGCCGATGCCGAGCGCGCATACCAGTGCGTAATGCAGCACCTTCCCCTTTTGCGTTGCACGAATCATGGGTTGCTTGCCTTGCGAATGGCCTTTCGGCCGTTGCGTGCACATTGCGCTACGCCACCGCACGGTCGCCTTGATGTAAGTCAAGCCGCACTTGTCCCTGTTCATCGGCTTTCGCGCCATTTGATCCGGATCATTTTTGAAGCCTTGCCGCGCGCGGAGACTTCGCTGCAACAGGCGACCCGGCGCGGGTCGCCGGCGAATTCCCCGAAACGATCCCGGTGACTCCCATGACCCGCCTTCCCGCGTTCCGCCCTCGCGATCGCATCCCCGCCGCACGCCCGCTGTGCGTCGCCCTGTCGCTGCTGATCGCGGGCACCTGCGCGGCGGCCGACGGCGCGGCGCACCACGACGGCGTGGTCACGCTCGACACGCTGGTCGTGACCGACGTGACGCCCACGCTCGCGATGACCTTCGTCACCGACACCAAGCTGCCGCGCCAGCCGGTGCCCGCGAGCGACGGCGCCGACTACCTCAAGACGGTGCCGGGGTTCTCGCTGATCCGCAGCGGCGGCACCAATGGCGACCCCGTGCTTCGCGGCATGTTCGGTTCGCGCCTGAACCTGATGACCGACGGCGGCCACATGCAGGGCGCGTGCCCGGCCCGCATGGACAACTCGCTGTCGTACGTGTCGCCGGAAACCTACGACCGCCTGGAAGTCGTCAAGGGGCCGCAGACCGTGCTGTGGGGCCCGGGCGCCTCGGCCGGCACGGTGCGGTTCGAACGCGACATCCCCTTCTTCGATGCGCCCGGCATGCAGCTCAATGCGAGTGCCACCTTCGGCAGCTTCGGACGCGACGACCAGGTGGTCGATACCGCGTTCGGCAACGCCAGCGCGTATGCGCGCGTCACCGCGAACCGCTCGCAGTCCGACGACTACGACGACGGCGACGGCAACGTCGTGCCGTCGGCATGGAAGAAGTGGAACGCCGACGTCGCCTTCGGCTGGACGCCCGATGCCGATTCGCTGGTCGAAGCGAGCGCCGGCCGCGGCGACGGCGAGGCGCGCTACGCCGGCCGCGGCATGGACGGCTCGCAGTTCGAACGCACTAGTTACGGCCTGCGCGCGGAACGGCGCAATTTCGACGGCGCCTTCGACAAGGTCGAAGCGCGGCTGTACTACAACGACGTCGACCACGTCATGGACAACTACACGCTGCGCGCGCCCGACGCCGGCAGCAGCATGCCGATGCCGATGGCGAGCAACGTCGCGCAGCGCACGCAGGGCGGGCGCCTCGCGTTCGCGTGGAGCACCGACGGGTGGAACCTCGACGCCGGCCTGGACGCGCGCGACAACCGCCATCGCAAGCGCAACGCGATGGGCCGCGATGCGTACCTCGCGCAGCCGTGGACGACCGACGCGCGTTCGGACAACCTCGGCGTGTTCGCCGAACTGGGCTGGAACCTCGCGCCGCGGCAGCGGCTCGTCGGCGGGCTTCGCATCGATCGTGCGTCCGTGCAGGACGAACGCGCCACGACCGGCAGCATGATGCCGCGGCCGAATCCGACGCAGGGCACGACGCGCCGCGAGACGTTGCCCTCGGGCCTGGTGCGCTGGGAAATCCAGCCGGAAGGTTCGGCGACGATGTGGCACCTCGGCCTCGGCCACGTCCAGCGCATGCCCGACTACTGGGAGCTGTTCTCCCCGACGCTGGGGCCTGCCGGTTCGGTCAACGCCTTCGCCGGCATCGAACCCGAGCGCACCACGCAACTGGACATCGGCATGCATTACCGCGAAGGCCGCTGGGACGCGTGGGCGTCGCTGTACGCCGGACGCATCCAGGACTACATCCTGTTCGAGTATTCCGAAGGGATGATGGGCGCGACCACGCGCGCCACCAATGTCGATGCGCGCACGCACGGCGGCGAAGTCGGCGTCGAGTTCCGCCCGACCGGCGAATGGAAGCTCGGCGGCAGCCTCGCTTATGCGTGGGGCGACATCGACCACGTCGGCGCGATGCCGCAGACGCCGCCGCTGGAAGCGCGCCTCAACGCGGCCTACGACAACAAGCGCTGGTCGGTCGGCGCCCTGCTCCGCGTGGCGGCCTCGCAGGATCGCGTGAGCCCCGGTTACGGCAACGTCGTCGGCCAGGACCTCGCGCCAACGCCGGGCTTCGCGGTGTTCTCGCTCAACGGCGGCTACCGCTTCACGCAGACGCTGCAGCTCGCCGCCGGCATCGACAACGTGTTCGACCGCACCTACGCCGAGCACCTCAACCTCGCCGGCAACAGCGCCTTCGGCTACCCCGCCGATCCGGTGCGCATCAACGAGCCCGGCCGCAGCGCGTGGGTGAAGCTCAACTACAGGTTCTGAGCGCGCCAAGTGCATCGCCCTTGACTTCGGTCAAGGGCAGGCACGCGGGTCGGGCCCTAGCCTGAGCACCCGACCTGCAGAGAACCCCGACGATGATCGCCGTGCACAACCCGCAACCGCTCACCGAGCGCGAAGGGCAACTCACCCGCGCACTGCGCGAATTCGACCCCGATGCCGAAGTCCGCATCGGGGACGACGGCGGGCAACTGAGCGTATCGACCATCCTGGACGAGCTGGAAGTCATCGCGATCCTCGGCGGCCTGGGCGTGGATGCGGCGCCAAGGCGCGCGTCGCTGGACGATCGCGACGATCCGCATTCCAGCGGCGGATGCTGCGGCGGTTGCGGTTGCGGCTGATCGCCGCGGCACGCCGATGAGTTTCCACGACCTGCGCCAGTTCCTGGAGCGCCTGCGCGCACGCGGGCAACTGCTCGAGATCGATGCGCCCATCGACCCGGAACTGGAAAGCACCGCGCTGAGCCTGCGTGCCCTGCGCGCGCAGGGCCCGGCGCTGCTGATGCACAACGCCACCGGCTCGACGCACGCGCTGCTGGGCAACCTGTTCGGGCACCGCTCGCGCATCGAACTGGCGATGGGCGACCGTCCGGTCGCGTCGCTGCGCGAACTCGGTGAACTGCTGGCGGCGATCAAGGAACCGCGCTGGCCGTCGAGCCTGCGCGGCGCGCTCGCCACCTGGCCGGAACTGGCCCAGCTCGCGCACGTGGCGCCGAAACGCGAGCACGATGCGCCCTTCAACGAAGAAGTGCTCGAAGGCGCCGACATCGACCTGCGGCGGCTGCCCATCCAGCGCTGCTGGCCGGAGGACGTGGATCGCCTGATCACCTTCGGCCTGGTGATCACGCGCGGCACGCGGCAGGAGCGTCAGAACGTCGCGATCTACCGGCAGCAGCCGATCGCGCGGAACCGCGTGATCATGCGCTGGCTCGCGCACCGCGGCGGCGCGCAGGATCATGCGAGCTGGCAGGCGATGCATCCGGATCGCCCCTTCCCGGTGCTGGTGGCGATCGGCGCCGACCCCGCGACGATGCTCGCCGCGGTCGCGCCGGTGCCGGACACGCTCTCCGAATACGAATTCGCCGGCCTGCTGCGCGGCGCACGCACGCGCCTGTGGCACAGCGACCTGACCGGGCTCGACGCGCCCGCCGGTGCGGAAATCCTGCTGGAAGGCTTCATCCACCCCGGCGACACCGCGCTGGAAGGCCCCTTCGGCGACCACACCGGCTACTACAACGTGCAGGCGCCGTTCCCCGTGCTGACGGTCGAACGCATGCGGCTGCGGCGCAACGCGATCTACCACGGCAGCTACATGGGGCGCGCGCCGTTCGACGAACCCTCGGTGCTGTCGATGGCGCTGAACGACATCTTTGTGCCGATCCTGCGGCGCGTGTTCCCGGAGATCGTCGACTTCTACCTGCCGCCGGAAGCCTGCTCGTACCGCGTCGCGGTGGTCAGCATCCGCAAGCAGTACGCGGGCCACGCGCGGCGCGTGATGCTCGGCGTGTGGTCGTACCTGCGCCAGTTCACGTACACCAAGTTCGTGATCGTGACCGACGAGGACATCGACGTGCGCGACTGGGGCGCGGTGATCTGGGCGATCTCCACGCGCGTGGACCCGGCGCGCGACAGCGTGCTGATCGAGAACACGCCCATCGACTACCTGGATTTCGCCAGCCCGAGTTCGGGCCTGGGTTCCAAACTCGGGCTGGACGCCACGCGCAAGTGGGCCGGCGAAAGCGATCGCGAATGGGGCCGGCCGATCACGCTGGATCCGCGCGTGGAGCGCCGCGTCGATGCGATCTGGGAGCGGATCGGCCGCGCGCGCAGCGACGAGGGCGATTACGGGGGCGATGCGGCGCTGTCGTGACGCGCCGCTTCCCTCTTCCCGCTACTGGAGTTCACATGCAACTCGTCTGCCCCGCCGGCAACCTGCCGGCGTTATGCGCGGCCATCGATGCCGGCGCCGACGCGGTCTATCTCGGCTTCCGCGACCAGACCAACGCCCGCGCATTCCCCGGCCTGAACTTCAGCGACGCGGAAATCCGCCAGGGCATCGCGTATGCGCGGGCACGCGGGCGCAGCGTCTACGTCGCCCTGAACACCTACCCCGACAGCGCACGCCTGTCGCACTGGCATCGCGCGGTGGACACCGCGGCGGAGCTGGGCGTGGACGCGATCATCGCCGCCGAAATGGCGGTGCTCGACTACGCATGCCGCAACCATCCTGCGCTGCCCCGGCACCTGTCCGTGCAGGGCTCGGCGACGACCGCGCCGGCGCTGCGCTATGCGCACGAACGCTTCGGCATCGCGCGCGCGGTGCTGCCGCGCGTGCTGTCCGTGCAGCAGGTCGAACGCCTCTGCCAAACCGCGCCGGTCCCGCTGGAAGTGTTCGCGTTCGGCAGCCTGTGCATCATGGTCGAAGGCCGCTGCCAGCTGTCCAGTTACGTTACCGGCGCCTCGCCGAACCGCCACGGCGTATGTTCGCCGGCGAAGTTCGTGCGATGGGAAGAGCACGCCGGCGGCACGCGCAGCGTGCGGCTCAACGACGTGCTGATCGACCGCTTCGAACCGGAGGAACCGGCCGCGTACCCGACCGTCTGCAAGGGCCGCTACGGCGTCGGCGGCGAGGTCTTCCACGCGCTGGAAGAACCCACCAGCCTCAACACGCTCGAACTCATCCCGCGCCTCGCGCAGGCCGGCGTCGCGGCGCTGAAGATCGAAGGCCGCCAGCGCGGCGCGGCGTACGTCGACGCCGTCACGCGCACCTGGCGCGCGGCGCTGGATCGCCATCGCGACGCGCCGGCCGAGTGGACGCCACAGGCGCAGTGGCAATCCACGTTGTCCTCCCACGCCGAAGGTCACCAGACCACGCTCGGCCCCTACCACCGCGCGTGGCACTGAGGTGCGATCGACATGCAACTGACGTTGGGCCCACTGCAGTATTTCTGGCCGCGCGAACGCACGCTGGCCTTCTATCGCGAAGCCGCGCATTGGCCGCTGCACACGATCTACCTGGGCGAAACCGTCTGCAGCAAGCGGCGCGAGCTGCGCACACGCGACTGGATCGCGCTCGCGGAGGAACTCGCCGCGGCCGATCGCGGCGTCGTGCTGTCGTCGCTGGCGTTGATCGAGGCCGAGTCGGAACTCGGCGCGCTGCAACGACTGGTCGATCACGGCCGTTTCTGGATCGAAGCGAACGACCTGTCCGCCGTGCAGCTGTGCCGCGAACGCGGCGTGCCCTTCGTCGCCGGGCCGAGCCTCAACGTCTACAACCACGCGGCGCTGGCGATGCTGATGCGCGACGGCCTGCGTCGCTGGGTGCCGGGCGTCGAACAGGGGCGCGTGCTCATCGACGAACTGCTGTGCGCGCTCGATGCCGAGGGCGTGGCGCGACCGCAGGTGGAAGTCGTCGCGTGGGGCCGCCTGCCGTTGTCGTACTCGGCGCGCTGCTTCACCGCGCGTGCGCTGGACGTGGGCAAGGACCAGTGCGGCTTCCGCTGCATCGAACATCCCGACGGCCTGCCGCTGTCCACGCGCGAAGGCCGCCCGTTCCTGCGCATCAACGGCATCCAGGTGCAGGGCGAGGAAGTCACCGACCTCAGCCCGGAACTGCCCGCCTTGCGCGATCTGCGCGTGGATCTGCTGCGGCTGTATCCGCAGGCCGACGGCATGCAGGCGGTGATCGGACATTTCGTCGAAGCGCTCGCCGCGCAAACGCCGGTCGCGCCGATCGGGCAGCGTAACGGCTACTGGCATGGCGATCCGGGAATGAGCGGCGTGGCCGCGCGCGCCTGACCCGCGTCAGGCGTCCGCGCGCCAGTGCGCGCCGAGGCTCGCCGGCCGCAGCAGCGCGGCATGCAGCACCGCGTGCGCCACGCGCGCATGCCAGCCCGACGCCGCCATCGCCTTCATCTCGCGCGCGGCGGCGGACAACGCCGCGCGCGTGCGCACGGGGCCCGCGGCGTCCCAGAGGCGGCGTCGCAATGCGGCGAGCGCGCCGTCTTCCAGGCCGTCGCCCAGTTCCACGGTGCGGAACGCATCGCGCGACGTGCGGCTCGGCGCCAGCCGCAGGTGCGCGCCGAGCCACCGCCCGCACACGACGGCCTCCAGCAGCGAATTGCTTGCGAGCCGGTTCGCGCCGTGCAGCCCGTTGCAGGCGACTTCGCCGACGGCATGGAGATTCGGCAGCGACGTGCGCCCGAGCGGATCGGTCGCGACGCCGCCCATGTGGAAATGCGCGGCGGCGGTGATCGGGATCGGCTGCGTGTGCGGGTCCACGCCGCGCGCGCGGCAGGTCTCGACGACGGTCGGGAACGCCCGTTCCCAGCCGCTGCGAAGCCCCGTCGCATCGACCCACACCGGCCCGTCGCGGCGCGCATCCCACACGCGGCGCGACACCACGTCGCGCGGTGCCAGGTCGCCGAGCGGGTGATGGCCGCGCATCAGCGAACGACTGCGGTGATCGAGCAAGCTTGCGCCCGCGCCACGCAGCGCTTCGGTGATCAGCGGCAGCCGCGCGCCGTCGCCATCGGCATCGCCGTCGAACGCGGTGGGATGGAACTGCACGAATTCCAGGTCGCGCGTGCGCGCGCCGGCCGCCATCGCGAGCGCCAGGCCGGAACCGCTGGTCGTGTCGGCATTCGTAGTGCGCTGGAACAGCGCGCCGAGCCCGCCGGTCGCGAGCACGACCGCACCCGCTTCGATCGTCTCCACGCGCCCATCGGCGCTGCGCACCTGCACGCCGGCGACGTTGCGCCCGCGCAGCAGCAGCCCGTCGACCTGCACGCCGGTACGCCATTCCACGTGCCCGGCGCGCGCGGCGCGGCCCTGCAGTGCGGCGACGACACGCTCGCCGGTGCGATCGCCGCCGGCATGCACGATGCGGTGCGCGCCGTGCCCGCCTTCGCGCCCGAGCTGCAGCCCGTGATCGTCGCGATCGAACGCCACGCCCATGATCTGCAGCCACGCGACGGCATCCGGCGCGGCACCGACGACGGACCACGCGAGGGCTTCGTCGTTGTGGAATGCGCCGGCCTGCAAGGTGTCGGCGACGTGCGCACGCACGCTGTCGCCCGCCGCCAGCGCGGCGGCGATGCCGCCCTGCGCGAGCCGGCTGCTGCCCGCCTCGCCGGGGTCGAGCAGGACCACCTCGCGCGGCGCCGCCGACAGCGCGACGCTCAGGCCCGCGACGCCAGCGCCGACCACGACGACGGGCGGCGTCGCGGGCCGCGTCACACGCGTTCCGCCCGGCCGATGTCGAGCATGCGTTGCAGCGCCCGGCGTGCACGGGCGGCCACGTCGGGCGGCACCGTCACCTCGTGTCGCAGTTCCTTCAGGCACGCGTGGATGCTCGGCAGCGTGATGCGCTTCATGTGCGGGCACAGATTGCACGGCTTGATGAACTCGACGTCGGGAAAGCGCACGCGCAGGTTGTCGGCCATCGAGCATTCGGTGATCAGCGCCACGCGCTGCGGCCGGGCCTTCTCCAGCCATGCGCCCATCGCCGTAGTGGAACCGACAAAATCGGCTTCCGCCTGCACGTCCGGCGGGCATTCGGGATGCGCGACGAGCGCCGCGTCGAAGCGTTCGCGCGCGTGCCGCGCCTGCTGCACGGTGAAGGTCTCGTGCACTTCGCAGCGGCCGTCCCACAGCACCAGCTCGACGTCGTCCACCTGCGAGGCGACGTGCGCGCCGAGGAAGCGGTCCGGCAGGAAGATCACCTTGTCCGCGCCTATCGCGCGCACCACCTGCACGGCGTTGGCCGAGGTGCAGCACGCGTCGGATTCGGCCTTCACGGCGGCGGACGTGTTGACGTAGGTGACCACCGGCGCGCCCGGATGCCGCGCACGCAGCGCACGCACGTCGTCGGCGGTGATCGACGCCGCGAGCGAGCAGCCGGCTTCCAGGTCGGGAATCAGCACGGTGCGATGCGGCGCGAGGATCTTCGCCGTTTCGGCCATGAAATGGACGCCGCACAGCACGATGGTGTCGGCGTCGCAGGTCGCCGCGGCCTGCGCGAGCGCCAGCGAATCGCCGGTGACGTCGGCCACGCCGTGGAAGATTTCCGGCGACTGGTAGCTGTGCGCCATGATCACCGCGCCGCGCGATTTCTTCAGGTGCGCGATCGCGTCGACCCACGGCAGGTGCATCGTCACCTCGATGCACGGCATCAGCGGCGCGAGGGTTTCGACCAGCGCCGCATGGCGCGTTTCGAGGTCCGGATGCCAGTACGGCATCGCGTCGGACGCGTTCACGATGCGGCGCCTGTCGCGAGGTGCGCCGCACGGGCGTCGCGCAGCGTGCGCGCGACGCGATGCAACGGGATGCGGACCGCGAGCGGCAGCGTGTCCCAAGGCAGGCGGTCGAGCAGGTTGCGCACGGTCAGGCCGAGTTCCACGTCGCCGGTGAGCTTCAACCGGCGCTGGAAGAACAACGTGTCCGCGTCCTCCTGCCGGCTGCTGAGCAGCAGCAGGTCGGTCGCGGTGCCGTGCACGATGGATTCGGCGGGCCCGCTCGTCCGATGCAGCCGACCGTCGCGCAGTTCGAGGACCCAGCGCAGATGCAGGTCGGTCACCTCGATGCCGAGTCGCCGATGCGCGACGACGGAGAGATCGTCGGCATCGAGCGAATCGGCCAGGGCCCTGGACAGCACGCGTACGGCGATCGCGTCGCGCACGGACGCCGGCACCAGCGACAGCGGCAGCCGCCAGTAGCGCGGCGGCGGGAGCAGCCGCAGCGGCGAACGCGGCGCGCGTTCGGGTTGTGTCGTCGCGCCCTCATTGGCCTGCTGCTGGCAGGCGTCGCCGACCAGCGTTTGCATCAGGTGATCCGCCGACGCGAGCGGAAGATTGAGCCGGCCGGCGAGCCTACGCGCGCGTTCGTGCACCTGCGCTTCGCGCACGATGTCGCGAACCGGGACGTTGAGCGCGCGCTTGGCCGGCGCCACCGCGGCCACCAGTCGCCGGCGCGCGGCGAGGAGCACGATCATCGCGTCGTCGACGCGGTCGATGCCGATGCGTGCGCCGTGCAGCGCGAAACGCGCTACGTGCGGCGCCGAGGCGATGCGGATCATGTGGCCCCTTCCCGTGTGATCGACGGCAGATGCTAGGGACGCACGCCTCCCGCGCCATTGACGCAGGTCAAGCCGGCGCGCTTCCCGGCGTCTTTCGCTCGCGTCGCACGCGCAGTCCGCAACGCACCAGCGCCATCGCCGTGGCGAACCATGCCGATGCGTACGCGAATCCGGCGGCGGCGTGCCCCTCATGCAGGGTCATCGCCAGCAATACGGCCACGGCCGACACCACGTGCGCGGCGAACACGACGCGCTTGTCGCCCTCGGGCATCAACCTGCCGACGCCGGGAACCTGGCGTCCGCGCGGCACCATGCCGCGCAGGTGGATCCAGGCGAGGAAGCCGACGATCTCCAGCATCATGCCGACGACGACGAACGGGAACCCGATCGCCAGCGCGAGCGTCCCGACGAGCATCGCGCGATCGATGTCCGGAGGAAGCGGCAAGGTCAGGCAGGCGGCCGCAGCGAGCAGCGCCGACATGCCTAGCGTCCAGAACCGCGCGAGCGTCGGATTGCGCCGCAGCCGCGCCCGCGCCTGCAACCACAGCGATGCGCCGGCGAGCGCGCCGGTCGTGATCGTGATGGTCCCGATGAGCACGTCGCCAAAGCCGCGGGCGCGCTGCCACGCGCCGGCGATCAGGCCCAGTGCGATCGCGCACGACCACGCCGGCAACCACCATGGCGCCGGGCTGCGCGTGCCCTGCAACATCGGCAGCGTGACCGCGCCTATCGCCGCGATCAGCACGAGGACCGCGCCGACGGTACCGACCGACGCGTGCACATCGACGAGTGCGGCGAGATCGAACGGCAAGCGCCCGGCGAGCGTGAGCAGCGCGACCACGCCAAGCATCGCCGTGACCGCGAGCGCGCACATCGACATGCCGATGCCGCCGCGCAGCCAGCGCGCACCCGCGCCGCGCCACAACGCAAGGCACGCCATCCCGGCAAACCCGACCAGCGGAACGCCGAGCAGCGCGGCTGCCAGCGGCAACAGCGCGGTCGCCATCGTCGTCATGGCGAAGGCGAACACCGCCAGGCCCACGTTGAAGCACGCGTGCAGCACGGGCACCGCGGGCGCCGAGCTCAGGCGGCTGCGCGCCGCGACCGGCAGGAATTGCGTGAGCGCGCCGAGCATCGCGTTGCCGATCACGCCGAGCACCAGCAGATGCACGAGCACGACCGTCGCGGGCGTCCAGCGCGACGCCAGGCCCGTGTCGCCATGCCACGCGATCCAGCCGCCGGCGACGATGCCCCACAGGACGGAGGCGATCAGAAAACGCAGCGGCACGTTCGCGGGCGGGGCCTCGGAGATGGCCAGTCCGCTCACGTGCCGCCGCAACCCCTGCCCTGTTCGTCGTACGCCGCGCGGGCGATGCGCACGCGGAAACCGTCATCGATCGCCACGACCTGCGTGTCGAAACCGTCCGCCTGCAGGATCGCCAGCAATGGCGACGGATACAGCGGCGTCAGTGCGTCGAGGTAGTCGCCGGGCGCCAGCGTCTCGACGGCCGCGAGGATGCGTTCCATCGGTCCCGGCGGCGCCAGGTGGCGCAGGTCCAGCGTGGCGGTCGCCTCGCGCATGCATCAATCCGGCAATGTGTCGTCGGTGTCGGGATGCGTGGCCGGCTCAAGCGATACGCCGGCGGCTTCCAGCGATTCGGCGACTAGTGCGAATCCCTCGGACGCCGGATCGAAATGTTCGAGCGTGTTGCCCATGGCGGTTTCTCATGTCCACAAATACAGCGCGCCCAGCGGATGGTGCGCACGCGCGATCGCATAGATCTGCGCGTACGTCAGCAACGCCAGGACGAACATCGCGACGCGCATACCGGTGCGCCGCGACCGCATCGCGAGGATGCCGAGCACGACGTAGGCGACCACCAGCGCCACCTTCACCAGCAGCCAGCCGTTGGCGAACAACGCGCCCGGCAGGATGGTCAGCAGCATCATCGCGGCGGTGAGCAGCACGGTGTCGATGGTGTAGCTGAGGTAGCGCACCGGCGCGGCCATCGGCCAGCGCATGCCCGCCAGCGCGGAGGCGCCGCGCAGGAAGAACAGCGCGCCGCTGCACGCGATCGCCGCGATGTGCACCAGCTTGATCTGCGGATAGAACTCGATCATCGCAGCGTCCTCAGCCCGGCTTGCCGTCGGCGCGCGGCGCCAGGTAGATGCGGCCCAGCCGCGCAACCCACGGGACGAAGGCCACGAGCCAGCCGATCGCCGCCGCGACGTGCCATGCGTAGGCATCCGGCGCGAGTTCGGCGACGACGCGCATCGCCGCCACCCCCTGCACCGCGACGAAGGCGAACCACGCCACCGGCGGCATCACCAGCGGCCGGCCCGAGTGCCCCTGCGTCACGCGCGTGACCATCGCCACCAGCAGGCTGCCGAAGAAGCCGATGAACATGGCGTGCGCCGGCGCGCGCCCGAGTTCGAACACGCCCGTCGTCGCGTACAGCACGCTCTGCGCCGAATACAGGGCGAAGGTGATCGGCAGCCATGCGGTGCCGATGAACAGCACCGCCAGCAGCCCCGGCATGCGGCCGCGCGGCCACCAGCGCCACAGCGCGAAGGCGCTTGCGCCGAGCAGCGGGACGTCGGCGAGCCACAGCCACGCGTACGCGTGCGTGAGTTCCAGCACGAGGTGCGCCAGCAGCAGCGCCCACACGATCGCCAGCCACGCCATCGGGCGCCACGGCTTGTAGCCCGGCACCGCGTTGCCGGCGAAGAACGGGAACATCCGGTGCGCGACCGTCACGTACACCGGCAGCAACAGCCCGACGGTGCCGAGCTTGATGCTCGCCATCGCCCACATCGGCGAGGCGCCAAGCACGAACGCGACGAACGACAGCAGCCCGATCCAGCCCAGCAGCAGCGCGGCGAAGCACGAGCGCGCGTGCCACGTCGTGCCTTTTTCCCTCGTCAGTTGAGTACCCAGGATCACCACGCCGGCGGTCCACCCCGCCGCGGCCATCAACAGACCGACGAAGAAGCCGACTTCCCAGCCGCACGCGCCGACCAGGGTCGCCAGTTGCCCGCCCATCAACCCCGCGCCGACCGGCAGGTAATGCCACCGAGACAGGTCCGGCAGCCCCATCCAGCGCGGAAACGTGGTGAGCAGGAAGCCGAAGATGAAACTCGGCAGCACGAGGTACTGCATCACGAACGCGTGCAGCCAGCCCGCCGGCACCGGCGGCGGCGCCAGGGCGAAGGCATCGGGCCATCGCGTGGACACCAGCCACAGCGCCCACCAGAGCATCGCCAGCAGCACGTTGCCCGCGCCGATGAAGAACATCAGGCGGTGCGGCGCATGCGCGAGCCGGCGGGGAGACAGCGAGGTGTCGGCGGTTTTCTGGAGCATGGGGGGAGTGTCGGCGCGGCGATCCGCGTTCGCCTTGACGCAGATCAGGCGGATGCGTCATCGGAGGAACCGTCATCCCGGCGAAGGCCGGGATCCGGGCTGTCACGTATTTGCCATTCCAGCGGAAGCTGGAGAGCCACCTGCTCCTGGGCGCGCGAAAGGCACCAGCGCGGTTTGGCGATGCAACGGCAGGGCGGCGCTGTCCCTGCGTTGCCCCTCACCCCAACTCTCCCGCCGGGAGAGGCCCCCCCCAAAAAAAAGCCCGGCCGAACCCGGCCGGGCGAAAGCGATGAAACCCTTCCGGGGTCAGGCCCGGACCGGCTCCGCCGCGTTGGCCGCCACTCGCCGCGGCGCCACCCAGAGGCGGAAGACGAACCAGGCCAGCGCGAGGGCGCCGACGCTGAAGATCGTGTCCGCCGGAACGCGCATCCACACCAGCAGGTCGACGATCGGCTGCTGCATGAACTCCGCCGAGCGCGCGTACCAGTAACCGTGCTTGAGCGCGGCGTTGAGTTGCAGGATGCCCAGCGGAAGCAGCGTGAAGGCGGCCATGCCGCTCAGGCCGATGTTCAGTGCCCAGAAGCTGGTGCGCAGCACCTTTTCGTTCCACTCGACGTCGGGTTTCAGGCCGCGCAGGCAGAACAGCATCAGGCCGATGCCGAGCATGCCGTACACGCCGAACAGCGCGGTGTGGCCGTGCGTCGCGGTGAGGTTCAGGCCCTGCATGTAGTACAGCGACAGCGGCGGGTTGATCAGGAAGCCGAACAGGCCGGCGCCCACCAGGTTCCAGAACGCCACCGCGATGAAGAACATGATCGGCCAGCGGTAACGCTGCATCCACGGCGTCGCCTTGCCCATCTTGTAGCTGTGGTAGGCCTCGAAGCCGACGTAGGCCAGCGGCACCACTTCCAGCGCGGAGAAGCTCGCACCCAGCGCGATGACCGCCGTCGGCGTGCCGGTGAAGTACAGATGGTGCAGCGTGCCGAGCACGCCGCCGGCCATGAAGACGATGGTCGCGAACAGCACCGCGATGGTCGCCGTCTTCACCTGCAGCAGGCCCAGGCGCGTGAACAGGAAGGACATCACCGCGACCGCGAAGACCTCGAAGAAGCCTTCCACCCACAGGTGCACGACCCACCAGCGCCAGTACTCGACCATCGACAGCGAGGTGTGCTCGCCCCACATCAGGCCGGCCGCGTAGAACAGGCCGATGGCGACGGTGGACAGGAACAGCAGGACCACGATGGAACGCGACTCGCCGCCATTGCGGATCGCCGGCCACAGCGAGCGGCCCACCAGCGTCAGCCACAGCCCGAGCCCGATGAAGAGGAACCACTGCCAGAAACGGCCCAGGTCGACGTATTCCCAGCCCTGGTGGCCGAACCAGAAATTGCGTTCCAGCCCGAGCTTCTGCATCACGGCGAGCCACTGTCCGGCGAATGCGCCGACCACGATGACCAGCAGGCACACCCACAGCAGGTTGACGCCCAGGCGCTGGAATTTCGGCTCATGGCCCGAAATCGCCGGCCCGATGTACAGGCCCATGCCGAGCCACGCGGTGGCGATCCACAACACCGCCAGCTGCGTGTGCCAGGTGCGCGTCAATGCGTACGGCAGCACGTCGGCGAGCGCGAAGCCGTAGGCCTGCTGGCCTTCGACCTGGTAGTGGGCGGTGATCGCGCCCAGCAGGATCTGCGTGAGGAACAGCGCGATCACCACCCAGAAGTACTTGGCGGTGGCCTTCATCGACGGCGTGACCTTGATGGACGCCAGCGGGTCGGTCCTGGGCAGGCTCGGCGCGATCTCCTCGCCGTGGTTCACCGCGTAGTGCCAGCCCAGCAGCGCGATGCCGGCGATCAGGAACAGCACGCTGAAGACCGTCCACACGAACGCGCCGGTGGTGGGCTTGTTGCCGACCAGCTCGTCCGCCGGCCAGTTCGCCGTGTAGGTGATGTCCGAACCCGGGCGCTGCGTCACCGCCGCCCACGAGGTCCACCAGTAGAACGCGGTCAGCTTGCGGCGATGTTCGGCCTCGGGAACCGTGTCGTTGCGCATCGCATAGGCTTCGCGCAGTTCAGCGGTCGCCGGATCGTTGCCGAACAGGCTGGTGTAGTGCTGCGCGACGTTGGCGATGGCCGCGACGCGGTCGGCATCCAGGCGGATCGTGCCGCTGCCTTCCTCGTACGTATTGGGCCGCATCAACGCCTGCACGCGGGCCTGATACGACGCGCGCACGTCGGCCGGCAGCTTCTTGTAGCTGTCGACGCCCGCCTCGCGCTTCGCCCAGACGTCCATGACGGCCTCGGCTTCGCGATGCAGCCAGTCGGCGCTCCAGTCCGGTGCGACGTAGCCGCCGTGGCCCCAGATGGAGCCCAGCTGCTGGCCACCGATCGACTGCCACACCTGGCGGCCGGTTTCGATGTCGCTGCGGGTGAAGATCAGCTCGTCATGCGGCCCGACCACCCGCTCGGGCATCGGTGGCGACTGTCGGTGGATTTCGCTGCCGACCCATAGCAGGACGGCGAACGAAGCGATGAGCAGGGTCGCCAGCCCCACCCACAACTTTCGGGTCGAATTCATGTCAGCACTCCGTTGAAAACGAAGGCATGTTCGGGCCGGGGTGCCCGCGTACGACATGACACAGGTCAAGTGCAATGCGAATGTTTCGCAGTCGGCGGAAATCGGAGCGGGACGGCCGCTTTCGTAGCCCGGGTAAGGTCGGAGGCCGGACCCGGGACCACGTCGCGTCGACTGGAAACCTTGATGGGCCCCGGGTGCGCTTCGCTTACCCGGGCTACAACCGCCCTGTCAGCCGCCGCTTTTGTAGCCCGGGCAAGGCCGGAGGCCGCACCCGGGTCAGTGCCGCAGCACGGTCAGCGCGATCGCCTCAAGCCGCGCCATGTCGAGGATCTCGACGTCCCGCTGCTTGATGGACACCAGGCCGTCGCGCTCGAACCGGCGCAGCACGCGGCTCACGGTTTCCGGCGCCTGGCGCAGGTAGTTGGCGATGTCGGTGCGCGACATCGTGAGCTGGAAGCGCCTGGGCGAAAACCCGCGCTGCGCGAGGCGGCGCGAGAAACCGATCAGGAAGGCCGCCATGCGCTCGTCGGCGGAATGATCGCCGGCGAACAGCGACGCCACGCCGATGTCGCGGCTCATCAGCCGGAACAGGTGACGCTGCAGGTTCGGCAGCCGCGTGGCGAGCATCGCGATGCGCGGGAACGAGAACCGGCACAGCATCACCGTGTCGAGCGCCACCGCGTTGCACGGATAGCGGTCGTCGTGCACGGCGTTGAGCCCGATCACCTCGCCCGGCAGATGGAACCCGAGCACCTGCTCGCGTCCGTCCGAATCGAGCATGTAGGTCTTCACCGTGCCTGCGCGCACCGCGGCGATCGCGCCGAACGCGTCGCCTTCGCGGAACACGTGTTCGCCCGCGTGCAGCGGGCCGACGTGCTCGACCAGCACGTGCAGGTCCATCAGCGCGCTCTTGTCCATGCCTTCGGACAGGCACGCCTGCGAGAACGCGCAGGTGGAACAGAAGGTCAGCGAGTCGCCGTCGTCGGCGATGATCGATGAATCGGTGCGTGGAAAAACGATCCCGGAACTCATGCCCTGCCCGATCGCGACGTCACACGGTCCTGGAAAACTGCGTCACGGTTCCGTCCTGCGGAACCAGGTAACGGTCGAAGCACGCCGCCAGCACCCGCAACAGCAGGCGTCCGCGGGGCGTGGCCCGTATGGCGCGTGAAGACAGTTCCACCAGGCCGTCCCGTTCCAGCGATTCCAACTGCGGCCAAGAGTGTGCGAAATAGTCGCGGAAGTCCATCATGTGCCGACGCTCGGTCTGTGCTACGTCGATCTCGCCAAGGCACATCAACTGCTGGATCACGTCGGCCCGCACCAGGTCGTCGTCGTCCATGTTCATGCCGCGCCACACCGGCAGCCGGCCTTCGTCGATGGCGCGTTCCCAGCTCGGCAGGTCGCGCGGGTTCTGGCTGAACGTCGGGCCGATGTGGCTGATGGCGCTCACGCCCAGGCCGATCAGGTCGCTGTCGGCGCACGTGGTGTAGCCCATGAAATTGCGATGCAGGTCGCCGCGCGATTGCGCGCGCGCCAGGTCGTCCTCGGGCAGCGCGAAGTGGTCCATGCCGATGTAGACGTAGCCGGCGGCGCCCAGGCGCTCGATCGCCCGCTGCAACAGCTGCAGCTTCGCTTCCGGCGACGGCAGGTCCTCGGCGCGGATCTGCTGCTGCGGCCGGAACAGCTTGGGCAGGTGCGCGTAGGAATAGATGGCGAAGCGGTCCGGTCGCGCCTGCAGCGCGATGTCCAGCGTGCGGTCGAAACCGTCCAGCGTCTGCAGCGGCAGGCCGTAGATCAGGTCCACGTTCACCGAGCGGAAGCCGTGCGTGCGGCAGGCGTCGATGATGGCGAGCGTTTCCTCCACGCTCTGGATGCGGTTCACCGCCTTCTGCACGACGGGGTCGAAATCCTGCACGCCCAGGCTCGCGCGGTTGAAGCCCGCCTGCGCCAGCGTGCGGATGTCGTCCGGACTCACGAAGCGCGGATCCAGCTCGATCGACAGCTCGCGCGAGTTCGCATCGGCGTAGGCGAAGTGGTTGCCGATGACGTCGACGACCTCGGCGATCTGATCGGCGCCGAGGAAGTTCGGCGTGCCGCCGCCGAAGTGCAGCTGCACCACCTGGCGGTCGCGGTCGAACAGGCCGGACATCATGCCGATCTCGCGGTAGAGCCGCGTCAGGTACGCGCCGCCTCGCGCCTTGTCGCGCGTGATGATGCGGTTGCAGCCGCAGTAGAAGCACGGGCTGGTGCAGAACGGCACGTGCACGTACAGCGACAGCGGGCGCGGGATCGGGTCGCCGTTGGTGAGCGCGGCTGCCTCGCGCAACAGCGTCGGGCCGAAATCCGCGCGGAACTGCGGCGCGGTCGGGTACGAGGTGTAGCGCGGCCCCGGGCGGTCGTAGCGGGCCAGCAGCTGCGGATCGAAGAGGACGGTCGAAGTGGCCATGGACGCAGCGTATCCGCGCCGACGCACCGCGCCTTGATTTCAGTCAAGGGGAAAGCGTCGCGTTGTACCCCGCCGGCCGCCGGGCCGCAAAACAGGCCTCGCCGCGCGCGCATCTCCCGGAGTTCGCCTCCGGCTTGACCTGGATCATGTCCGGCTGAACAGGGCGAGCGGATGCTGGCGGCCATCGCGGACGCGCCCGCCGGGCGCATCGCGACCGCAACGGGGAAGCGCGATGCCGTATTACCTGATCCTGGTCGTCCACCTGCTGTGCGCCTTCGTCTTCGTCGGCACGGTGTTCTTCGAAGTGCTGGTGATGCACGCGGTGCGACGCAAGGTGCCGCCGGCCGCGATGGCCGAGGTCGAACGCGCCATCGGCCACCGCGCGCGACAGCTGATGCCGTGGGTGCTGGCGCTGCTCTATCTCGCCGGCATTGCGCTGGCCTGGCAGTACCGCGCGTTGCTCGTGCATCCGCTGCGCTCGGCATTCGGCGTCGTGCTGTGCATCAAGATCGCGCTGGCGACCAGCGTGTTCGTGCACTTCGTCTGCGCGATGCGGCTGCGGCGCCTTGGCCGACTGACCGGACGCACGTCGCGCCGGCTGCACCTGAGCGTGTTCGCGCACGTCGTCGCAATCGTCCTGCTGGCGAAGGCGCTATTCCATCTCGCCTGGTGATCCGCCCTTCCCTTTCTCCTCCACTGCGCCGGCGCGAGGTGCGCTCGTGCGCGGGAACCCGCTTTCATCCTGATGAGGCCCCGTCATGTCGCAACACGTACACCGCTTCGCTCCCGCGCCGCTCGCCTTCGCGCTGCTCGCCGCCGTCTCGGCGGCGGGCGCGGCCGAAGCCGACACCGGCGACAAGTTCATCTTCGACGCGCGCTACCGCTTCGAGCACGTCGCCCCCGACAACGCGCTGCGCAATGCGCAGGCGCAGACGCTGCGCACGCGCATCGCCTATCGCACGGCGCGCGTGGCCGGCTGGTCGGGCCTGGTCGAAGTCGACAACGTCAGCCACCTCGGCCCGGAGCGATTCAACAGCACGCGCAACGGCCAGACCGCGTACGCCGTCGTCGCCGACCCGGACGGCACCGCGTTCAACCAGGCGCTCGTCCGCTACGACCGTGAGAAGGCGGCCGTGATCCTCGGGAGGCAGCGCATCAACCTGGACAACCAGCGCTTCGTCGGCGGCGTCGGCTGGCGCCAGAACGAGCAGACGTTCGATGCCGCATCCGTGCAGCTTAAGCCGACGGAAAAAGTGACGCTCTGGTACAGCGTCGTCGACCAGGTCGAAAGCGTCTTTGGCCCGAACGACCATCGCGCCAACGCGACCAACCCGTCCGGGTACGACGGCCGCAGCCACCTGCTGAACCTGCAGGCGAAGCTGTCGCCCGCGTTGTCGCTCACCGCCTACCAGTACCGGCTCGCGCTGGACAACGTCGCCGTCACCGCCACCGCGCCGCTGGGCACGCTGTCGAGCATCACCACCGGCGTGCGCGCCAGCGGCGCCACCGACGCGTGGAGCTACGCGCTGGAGTTCGCGCGACAGACCGACGCCGCCGACAACCCGTGGGAACTCGACAGCCGCTACGCGCTGGCCGAACTGGGATACGCGATCGACAAGGTGCAGCTGCGAGCCGGGGTCGAGACACTCGGCGCAGGCAGCGCCACGGCCACCGGGAATCGCGCGTTCCAGACGCCGCTGGGAACCAGGCACGCGTTCCAGGGCTGGGCGGACCAGTTCCTCACGACGCCGGCGGACGGCCTGCGCGACCGCTACGTCGGCGCGACCGCCCCGCTGTGGGGCGGCACGTTGCAGGCGTGGTACCACGACTTCGTGGCGGACCGCGGCGATGCGGACGTCGGCCGCGAGCTCGACCTGTCGTACCAGCATCGCCTTCCGTGGTCGCCGCGACTGACCGCGCTGGCGAAGCTGGCGCGCTATCGCTCCGATGACACCACCCGCACCGTCGACACCGACAAGGCCTGGCTGCAGCTGCAGTACACGTATTGATGCCCACCGCGCATCGAATCGGCCGCGCGCTTGACCTGCGTCAGGGACGCGCGGCCGCCACGATGCGCGAATGCGCCTTCCATCCCGACACAGGACGCCTTCATGAACCTCTATCCGTTCGACGCCCGCGGCATCGGCAAGCGCTTCCGCCATGCGGCGATCTTCGGCGCGCTCGACGCCCTCACGCCGGGCGAGACGATGCGCTTCTTCAACGACCACGACCCCGTGCCGCTGCTGCGCCAGATGGAACAGCGCTATGGCGAGGCGGTGCGCGTGGACTACCTGCAGCGCGAGCACGGCGTGGTCATCATCGACTTCACCGTGGTGGCGGAGAACGACGCCGCACTGCAGGCGCGGCCGCCTGCCTCGTGCGGCCATGCGGGGCAATGAAGCGTCTGCTCGCGCCCTGAAAGTTTTTCCTGCGATCCGGCGATGCGAACCGCATCGCCGGAATTTCACGAGTATTTGCGCGATGTCGTCGTCTGATGGCCTGCATGTTCGATGGCAGGACAACAGAGGCGGTAATGCAGGATCCGGGAGAAAGTGCGAAGCGTTCGGTGCTGGTGGTCGACCCGAACCGCTTCCTCGCAAGGACGACCGCGCAGGCGCTCCAGGCACAGGGCTTTGCCGCCGAAGCGGCGATGACCGCCACCAGCGCGCTGCGCTTCATCACGGCCAAGCCGTTCGATGCGGCGATCATCGACGTGGACCTCAACGGACGCGTCAGCGGGGTCGAACTGTTGCGCGCGATGCGCGAGCTGCGTCCGGGGCTTTCGGCGGTACTCACGACCGGGGGCGACCAGGACGTCGAGATCCCGCCGAACGTCGTCGTGATGCGCAAGCCGTGCCGCATCCGCGAGCTGGTGGCCACGATCTTCCGGGAGGATGCGGCGTGAGATGCGCCGCCGCCCTGCCCTGCCTCGCCGCGCTCGCGCTGGCCGCCTGCACGCAGGACACGCAGCCCGTCGTGGCGCCGCCCGGCGAGGCCAAGCGCCCGCGGACGCAGGTGCTCGAAGCCGGCGCGGCCATGCTGCAGGACAACGGCCCGCTCGCGAAGCTCGACATCCATCTGGTCGGCTTCCATCCGATGAAGCAATCGCCCGACCACCAGATGGAAGCGCATCACTTCTGCCGACAGGTCAACGAGGACTTCGCGCAGTGCGTGCTGTTCGACGGCAGCACCGCCGAGGCCAACCTGACGGGCATCGAGTACATCGTGTCCGAGAAGCTCTTCCAGCAGCTCTCGCCGCAGGAACGCGCGTACTGGCATCCGCACAACGCCGAAATCCTGACCGGCCAGCTCGTCGCGCCGGGCATTCCCGCTGCGGCCGAACAGGCGCTGATGCGCTCGAAGATGAACAGCTACGGCAAGACCTGGCACACCTGGCACACGCGTTCGGGCGTGCAGCCGGGCAACGCGTTGCCGCTCGGCCCGGCGATGCTCGCCTGGTCGTTCAATCGCGATGGCGAAATCCGTCCGGGCCTGGTCGAATCGCGCGACCGCGAGCTGCGCATGTCGACCGACGAGGTCCGTCGCGAACGCCAGTCGCTGCTTCCGCTCGCGCATCCGCAGGAAGGCGTGGACGCGTTGAAGGCGCACTTCCCGCAATCGCGTCCGATTCCCGGCGTCGAACGCAAGCGCTGAGCACGCGCGAATCCGCGCATCGCGTGCGAATGCGACACCTGCATGACGATGCCGTTTCGGTATGACGACATGCGATTTCGTTCGCGACAAGCGGCCTCATCCCGCGCAATCGCATGGTCGAGTCCGCTTCGCGATCGCGCGTAATCGCAATCGCGTCCGCACTTCCACGCATGCAACCAATTCGATGCGTTGCGATTCACGGCTTCTTGACCGCGCGCTTTATAGCTTTCCAATCAAGCAGGCAACGCACGTCTTGGCCTGACCCACCGACTGGTCCCGAGCGGACGCGCATCCCCACAGGGTGCGCAGTCCGCTCGTGTTCCCGTCCGCGCACGTCGAACCCCACTCGATACCCCCATGGCCGCCATCGCCCTTCGCTATACAGACGCCTCCCCTGTTCGCGCCGAGGCGGCGCGTCCGCGCGGCTCCGCTCCGCGCGATGCACGCGGCCGCTTCCTTCCACGCACCGCCGGGCCGAACGACGCGCGCATCCGCCGCGTGCTGTTCGTGACCTCGGAGATGACCGACTTCGTCAAGACCGGCGGTCTCGGCGATGTCGCCGCCGCCCTGCCGCGCGCACTGCGCGACACGTGCGACGTGCGCGTGCTGATCCCCGGCTATCCGGCGGTGATGCAGCGCGTGGGCGATCTGCGCATCGTCGGCACCGTGCGCGCACGGGCCCAGCTGCCGGCGTGCACGCTCGGCCTGGCGACGCTGGACGACGGCCTCAAGGTCTACGTGCTGATGAACCCGGCGCTGTTCACGCGCGGCGGTTCGCCTTACGTCACCGACGAAGGCAACGACTGGGACGACAACGCGATCCGCTTCGCGACGCTGTCGAACGCCGCGGCGGAAATCGCCGGCGGTCGCGCCGGCCTGGACTGGCAGCCGAACCTGCTGCACCTCAACGACTGGCCGGGCGCGCTCGCCGCCGGTTACGTGCGCTGGAACGGCGACGACACGCCCGTACTGTTGACGGTGCACAACCTCGCCTACCAGGGCGTGTTCCCGCTGGCGGCCGCGCCGGCACTCGGCATTCCGAAGGACGCCGTGGCGGACCTGGAATTCCACGGCCAGCTGTCGTTCCTGCGCGGCGGCCTCGTGCATGCGGCGCACGTCAACACGGTGAGCGCGAGCTACGCGCGCCAGATCACCGCACCGGCCGATGGCTGCGGGCTCGACCCGCTGCTCGCGCAGCTCGACGCGCAGGGTCGCCTGAGCGGCATCCTCAACGGCATCGACGCCAGCTGGGATCCGCGCACCGACACGCACCTGCACGCGAACTTCGCCATCGGCGACTGGCAGGGCAAGCGCAACAACGCGCGCCAGGTGCGTCGCGAATTCGGCCTGCCGGAGGCCACCGGTCCGCTGTTCGCCGTGGTGTCGCGACTGGTGCACCAGAAGGGCGTGGACCTCATCTGCGAGGTCGCGCCGCAGATCGTCGCCGCCGGCGGCCAGCTGGTGTCGATCGGCCACGGCGAGCCGCGCTTCGAGGCGGAAATGGCCGCCCTCGCCCGCCGTTATCCCGGTCGCGTCGGCGCGTATATCGGCTTCGAGGAAGGCCTCGCGCGCCGCATGTTCGCCGGCTCGGACTTCCTGCTGATGCCGTCGCGTTTCGAACCGTGCGGGCTGAGCCAGATGTACGCGCAGTGCTTCGGCAGCCTGCCGATCGTGCACGCCACCGGCGGGCTGATCGACACCGTCGAGGACGGCGTCACCGGCTTCCAGTGCCACGAGGCCACCGCCGACGCGCTGCGTCGCGCGGTGCACCGTGCCTTCCGCGTGTACCGCCTGCCGGGCCTGCTCGATGCGATGCGTCGCGCCGCGATGCGGGCGCCGGCGCGCTGGGACGCGGCCGCGCGGCAGTACGTCGCGCAGTACGACGGCCTGCTCGCGGCGAACGCGCCCGGGACGGCGGTGGCCGCATGAGCGAACGCGGGGAATGGACGCGCATGCCCGCCACGCAAGAGCAGGTCGCGATGCACGAACGGACGCAGGAGACCACGCACGACGCCGGCCCGGATCACGCCCGCTGGCAGGCGCTCGTCGAAGGCCGGTGCGAGGCGCCCTTCGCCTGGCTCGGGCCGCACGACACCGGCGACGGGGCCGTCGTGGTGCGCGCGTTCCTGCCAACGGCGCGTGCGTTGACGCTCGTCGACGCCAATGGCGCCGACCTCGCCGCGTGCGCCCGCGTGCACGAGGGGGGCGGTTTCGAGGCGCGCCTGCCCGCGCGCAGGCTGTACCGGCTGAAGATCGAATGGCCCGGCGAGACCGAGGTCGTCGAGGACCCGTACGCGTTCGGCACGGTGCTTCCGGGCGACTGGCTGCGCGGCATCGTCGACGGCGATGGCGAAGCGCTGCGGCAGGCGCTCGGCGCGCATCGCGTCGATTTCGGCGGCGTGGCCGGCGTGCGCTTCGCAGTGTGGGCGCCGAACGCACGCAGCGTGTCGGTCGTGGGCGACTTCAACGGCTGGGACGCGCGGCGCCATCCGATGCGCCTTCGCCACGAAGCCGGCGTGTGGGAGATCTTCCTTCCGCGCATTCCCGCCGGCGCGCGCTACAAGTACGAGATCGTCGCCGCGGGCGGCACGCGCCTGCCGCAGAAGGCCGACCCGATGGCGCGCCAGACCGAGTGCCCGCCCGCGACGGCGTCGATCGTGCCTGACCACGAAACCTTCGAGTGGCGCGATGCGGAATGGATGCAGCGCCGCGCACGGCATGCGCTCGACGACGCGCCGATGAGCATCTACGAGGTCCACGCCGCCTCATGGCGGCGGCACGAGGACGGCACCCCGCTGGACTGGGACGAACTCGCCGCGCAGCTGATTCCCTACGTGCGCGACCTGGGCTTCACCCACGTCGAACTGCTGCCGATCACCGAGCACCCGTTCGGTGGATCGTGGGGCTACCAGCCGCTGAGCATGTACGCGCCGACCGCGCGGCACGGCACGCCGGAAGGCTTCGCACGCTTCGTCGATGCGTGCCATCGCGCCGGCATCGGCGTGATTCTCGACTGGGTCAGCGCGCATTTCCCCGACGACGAACACGGCCTGCGGCGCTTCGACGGCACCGCGCTGTACGAGCACCAGGACCCGCGCGAAGGCGTGCATCGCGACTGGAACACGCTGATCTACAACTACGGACGCCACGAGGTCGCGGCGTACCTGATCGGCAGCGCGCTGGAGTGGATCGACCGCTTCCACATCGATGGCCTGCGCGTGGACGCGGTGGCGTCGATGCTCTATCGCGATTACAGCCGGCCCGACGGCGAATGGATCCCCAACGCGCACGGCGGCCGCGAAAACCTGGAGGCGATCGCCTTCCTGCGCCGGCTCAACGCGGCGATCGCCGAGCGCTTCCCCGGCGTGGCGACCATCGCCGAGGAATCCACCGCGTGGCCGGGCGTCACCGCGCCCGTCGAGCACGGCGGCCTGGGGTTCACCCACAAGTGGAACATGGGCTGGATGCACGACACGCTGAGCTACCTGGGCCGCGATCCGATCCATCGCCGGCACCACCACAGCGAGATGACCTTCGGCCTGGTGTACGCGTTCTCCGAGCACTTCGTGCTGCCGCTGTCGCACGACGAGGTGGTGCACGGCAAGGGCGCGCTGCTGGCGAAGATGCCGGGCGACGAATGGCAGCATTTCGCCAACCTGCGCGCGTACTACGGTTTCATGTGGGCGCACCCCGGACGGAAGCTGCTGTTCATGGGCGGCGAGTTCGGCCAGCCGCACGAGTGGAACCACGACACCGCGCTCGACTGGGCGCTGCTGCAGCACGCGCCGCATCGCGGATTGAGGCGCCTGGTCGGCGACCTGAACCACGCGCTGCGCACGCAGCCGGCGCTGCATCGCGCCGATCGCTCGCCGCTCGGGTTCGACTGGAGCGTGGGCGACGACTTCGAAAACAGCGTGTTCGCCTTCGTGCGCTACGACGGTGGCGGCCCGCCGCTGCTGGCCGTGAGCAACTTCACGCCGGTGCCGCGTCAGGACTACCGCGTCGGCGTGCCGCGCGGCGGGCGCTGGCGCGAGATCCTCAACACCGACAGCGCGCATTACGGCGGCAGCAACGTCGGCAACGCGGGGACGGTGTTCGCCGAACCGGTGTCGCTGCACGGACACGCGCAATCGCTGCGCCTCACCCTTCCCCCGCTGGCGACCATCTGGCTGGTCGCGGAGGACGCGTGACCCGCGCGGTCGTCGCGTCCGCGCCCGCGTTCGGCGCGACGTCGCTGGGCGATGCACGCACGCGCTTCCGCCTGTGGGCGCCGGATGCGTCGTCGGTGGAGGTCGAGTTCGACGCCGACCGCCGCGAGCCGATGATGCGCGAGGCCGACGGAACGTTCCAGGCCGTCATCGACGCCGCACCGGGCGCGCGCTATCGCTACCGCATCGACGGCGACTACGCCGTGCCCGATCCTGCCTCGCGCTGGCAGCCCGATGGCGCGGACGGCGCGAGCGCGGTGTTCGATCCGGATGCGTACGCGTGGCAGCACGCGCAGTGGCGCGGCCGTCCGTGGAACGAAGCGGTGATCTACGAGCTGCACGTCGGCACCTGCGGCGGTTACGCCGGCGTGCGTGCGCAGCTTCCGCGACTGGCGGCGCTCGGCATCACCGCCATCGAGCTGATGCCGGTGGCCGAATTCGCCGGCCGGCGCAACTGGGGCTACGACGGCGTGCTGCCCTATGCGCCCGCGTCGGCGTACGGCACGCCGGACGAGCTGAAGGCGCTCATCGACGAGGCGCACGGCCTCGGCCTGATGGTGCTGCTGGACGTGGTCTACAACCATTTCGGTCCGGCGGGAAACCACCTGGGACGCTACGCGAGCACGTTCTTCCGCAAGGATCGTGCCTCCGCGTGGGGCGAATCGATCGACTTCAACCGCGAACCGGTGCGTCGCTATTTCATCGACAACGCGCTGATGTGGCTGCGCGAATATCGCTTCGACGGCCTGCGCCTGGATGCGGTGCATGCGATCGAACCGACGGAGTTCCTCGACGAACTGCGTGAGGCGATCCACGCCGCGGTGCCGGATCGCCACGTGCACCTGGTGCTGGAGAACGAACGCAACCAGGCCAGCCTGCTCGAGCGCGGCTACACGGCGCAGTGGAACGACGACTTCCACAACGCGCTGCACGTGCTGCTGACCGGCGAGGACGAGGCCTACTACGCGAATTACGCCGACCAGCCGGCCGCGCGACTGGCGCGCGTGCTTTCCGAAGGCTTCGCCTACCAGGGCGAGGAGAACGTGCACGGCGAGCCGCGTGGCGAGCCCAGCGGCCACCTGCCGCCGACGAAGTTCGTCGTGTTCGCGCAGAATCACGACCAGGTGGGCAACCGCGCCTGCGGCGAGCGCCTGTCCACGCTGGTATCGGAACGCGCACTGCGCGTCGCGATGGCGCTGACCGCGCTCACGCCGATGATTCCCCTGTTCTTCATGGGCGAGCCGTGGGGCAGTCGCACGCCGTTCCTGTTCTTCACCGATTTCGACGCGCCGCTCGACGAAGCCGTGCGCGAAGGACGGCGACGCGAGTTCGCAACGTTCTCCGCCTTCGCCGATGAAGCGCGCCGCGCGTCGATCCCGGACCCGAATGCCCCGGAGACGTTCGACGCGTCGATCGCGGACATCGCCGACGCGGAGCGCGGCGACGGCGCCGACTGGGCGGCGTGGTTCCGCGGCCTGCTCGAGGCCCGCCGGCGCCATCTGCAGGACCGCCTCGACGATGCGAAGCCGATCGGCGCACGCGTGATCGGGGCGAAGGCCGTGCAGGCCGCATGGTCCATCGGCGACCAGACGCTGCGCGTGGCGGTCAATTTCGGCGACGAGGCGGTCGCGCTCGGGCCGTGGCCCGCCGGCGAGATCGTGCATGCGGAACTCCCACACGCCGAGGCGGTGCAACTGTGCGATGCGCTGCGCGTGCTGCCGCCGTGCGGCTTCGTCGCCCACCTCGCACCGGCGAACCCGTGAGCCGCGCGGCGCTGCACGCGCTGGCCGACGCCGCCGGCCTGTGCGCGGACTGGACCGACGCCGGCGGCGAAGCGCGTCGCGTGGACGATGCCGTGCTCGCGCGCGTGCTGGCCGCGCTCGGTCATGAGGCGCGCTCCGAATCGGCCTGCCGCGAGGCGCTGCGGCGCCTTCGCGATCGCGCCGGGCATGCGCCGATGCGCGTGGTCGATGTCGGCGTTGCGTGCGATGTCGGCGCGGCGCCGGGCGCTGCGTTCGAACTTCGCGACGACGCCGGCGACGCGGTGCATGGGCGGCTGGACGCGCAGGGTCGCGTGCCCACGGTGTCGAAGCCGGGCTATTACACGCTCGCGTTTCGTGGTGAGCGTGGCGATGCACAGACCACGCTCGCCGTCTGCCCGCCGCGCTGCTTCAGCCCCGCCGACGCGTTCGGCGCTGGCGATACGACGCGTCGCTGGGGCATCGCGGCGCAGGCGTATTCGGTTCGCGGCGAGTGGGACGCAGGCATTGGCGATGCGGCCGGGATGGCCGCGTGGGTGGATCGCGTCGCGTCGTTGGGTGGCGACGCGGTCGCGTTGAGCCCGCTGCATGCGCCGCGGACGCACGGCAGATATTTCAGTCCCTACTCGCCGAGCGACCGGCGTTTCCTCGATCCGATGCATGCCGCGCCGGGGCTCGTACTCGGCGACGATGTCGCGCATGCGGCGCTCGACGACGCCGGGTTGCGCGACACCTTCCTCGCATTGCAGGCGCAGCCGCTGATCGACTGGCCGGGCGCGTCCGCCGCGAAATGGCGATGGCTGCACGCGTTGCATCGCCGCTTCGGCGATTCCGACGGCCGGCTTCACGACGACTTCGACGCGTTCGTTCAAGACGGCGGCGAACCGCTCGACGCCTTCGTCCGCTTCGCGTCGGCCGATGCTGCGCAGCTGGGCAACGACGGCATCGCGCACGATCCCGACCTGCATCGCTTCGCGCAGTGGCTTGCGGCGCGCAGCTGGTCCTCGCTGCAGGCGCGCGCGCGCGATCGCGGCATGGGCATCGGGCTGATCGCGGACCTCGCGGTCGGCTTCGATCCGCACGGCAGCGAAGCGACGGGCTGGCGCGACGCCGCGCTCGACGGGCTGACCCTTGGCGCGCCGCCGGATGCCTTCAACGCCGACGGACAAGGCTGGGGCGTCACGAGCTGGTCGCCGGATGGTCTGCGCAACACCGGCTACGCGCCGTTCCTGCAACTGCTGCGCGCGACGTTGCGCGATCGCGGCGGCGTGCGCATCGACCACATCCTCGGCCTCATGCGCCTGTGGGTCGTGTCCGACGGCGCCGCGCCGCGCGACGGCGTGTACCTGCGCTATCCACTGGACGACCTGCTGCGCCTGCTCGCGCTGGAATCGTGGCGACACCGCGCCATCGTCATCGGCGAGGACCTGGGCGTGGTGCCGGAGGGGTTCCGCGACGAACTCGCCCGGCGCGGCGTGCTCGGCATCGACGTGCTGCTGTTCACGCGCGACGAGGACGGCGCGTTCCTGCCGCCGGAACGATGGCGGCGCGACGCCATCGCGACGACGACCACGCACGATCTGCCGACGCTGTCGGGCTGGCGCGCGGCGCGCGACATCGAGTGGCGCGCGCGCATCGCGGGGGATTCATCGGGCTGCGACGCGCAGAAGCAGGAGCGCCAGTCGGACGTCGAGCGCCTTCGCGACGCGGTCGGTGCGTCGCGACCCGCGTCCGGCGATGAAACGCTCGACTGGGTGCGCTTCACCGCCAGCGCGCCCGCGCCGCTCGCGCTGCTTCCGCTGGAGGACGCGCTCGCACTCGACGAACAGCCCAACCTGCCCGGCACCGTCGGCGACCACCCGAACTGGCGACGGCGCCTGCCCGATCCGCTGCCACTCGACACGCTCACGCTGCGCCTGCAGGCCTTCGCGCAGGCCCGCGCGCCGAACGCGAACGCGAACACGAATCCCCGCACCGCATGACGCCGATCCGCGCCACCGCCCGCCTCCAGCTGCACGTGGGGTTCACCCTGCACGACGCCGCCGCGCGCGTGCCTTACTACGCCGCGCTGGGTGTCAGCCACCTGTACCTCTCGCCGATCGGCGCGGCGGTGCCGGGCTCGACGCACGGCTACGACGCCATCGACCCCACGCGTGTGAATCCGGAACTCGGCGGCGAGGAAGCGCTGGGCGCGCTGGTCGAGCGGCTCCGCACGCACGGCTTGCGCCTGGTGCTCGACATCGTGCCGAACCACGTCGCTGCGCACCCGGACAATCCGTGGTGGTGGGACGTGCTGCGCCACGGGCGCGACAGCCGCCATGCGGACTGGTTCGACATCGACTGGGACGCGCCGGGCTGCGACCGGCGCCTGTGGCTGCCGGTGCTGGAAGCGCCGCTGGCGACGATGCTGGCGCAGCGGAAGATCGAAGCGACGTCCGCCGGCGACGAGCCGCTGTTGACGGTCGGCGACCAGCGCTTTCCGTTGACGGTCGACACCTGGCCGGACACGCCGTCGGCGCGCGCGCACTGGCTGCACGCGCTCGACATGGACACGCGCGCGGGCGGCGAACGGCTGCGCCAATTGCTCGAACGCCAGCCGTATCGCCTGGCGTGGTGGCGCACCGGGAACGATCGCGTGAACTACCGCCGTTTCTTCGACATCACCTCGCTGGTCGCGCTGCGCACCGAACGCGAGGACGTGTTCGACGCCGTGCACGCGCTGCCGCTGCGGCTGATCCGCGACGGCGTCGTGGACGCGCTGCGCATCGACCACGTGGACGGGCTTGCCGATCCACGCGGGTATCTGCACCGCCTGCGCGCCGCGGTGGGTTCCGCCGCGCGCGAATGCGATGGTGCCGACTCGCCCGTCGCGATCCATGTCGAAAAGATCCTCGCGCCCGGGGAATCGCTGCCGCACGACTGGCCGTGCGATGGCACGACCGGTTACGACTTCATGGACCAGGTCGGCGGCCTGCTGCACGACGGCGACGGTGAAGCGCCGCTGCGTGCGCTCTGGAGGCAACGCAGCGGCCGCAGTGGCGACTTCGCCATCGAGGAGCACGAGGCCCGGCGGCAGATGCTGGCGGGACCGCTGCATTCGGAGTTCCTTCGCACGCTGCGCGCCCTGCAGGTCGCGGCCGACGCCGACGACGTCGCGCGCGAACTCGGCGCGTCGCTGCTCGCGCGCGGGCTTACGGCACTGCTCGCGCGCTTCCCGGTGTATCGCACTTACGCGGCGCCGGACGGATTGCACGGCGACGATGCGGCGCGTTTCGACGCCGCGGTGGACGCGGCGAAGGCCGACGCCGACACCGCCGTCGGCGAGGCGATCGATGCGATCGCCCGCCTCGTGCGCGATCGTTCCGACGCCGACGCGCTTCGCGCGTTACGCCAGCGCATCGAACACCTGACCGCGCCGCTCAACGCGAAGGCCGTCGAGGACACCGCGTTCTACCGGCACGGCGTGTTGCTGTCGCGCAACGAGGTGGGTTCGCATCCCACGCACTTCGCCACCAGCGTCGACGCCTTCCATGCAGCGTGCATCGAACGCGCGAAGCACTGGCCGCACGCGCTGCTGATCACCGCCAGCCACGACCACAAGCGTGGCGAGGACGTGCGCGCGCGGCTCGCCGTGCTGAGCGAGCGGCCGGACGGGTGGGCGTCGCGCGTCGAGGCATTCGAAGCGCTGGCCACGCCGCTGCGCGATGACGCACGGGCGCCCTCGCCCGGCGACACGCTGATGCTCTGGCAGATGCTGGTCGGCGCGTGGCCGCTGGACCTTTCGCCAGACGACGCCCAGGGCTTGGACGCCTTCGCGCGACGCATTGCGCAGTGGCAGCAGAAGGCGATGCGCGAGGCGAAGCTTGCGACCTCATGGACGCAACCCGACGGCGCGTACGAATCCGCGGCGGACGCGCTGCTGCGACGCATCCTCACCGCACACGAAGGCGCCGATCTGCGCGCCGCGCTTCACGAGGCCGCGATGGCAATCGCGCCGGCGGGCGCGGTCAACGGCCTCGCGCAGACCGTGTTGCGCCTGACCGTGCCCGGCACGCCCGATCTCTACCAGGGCACCGAAGGCTGGGACTTCTCGCTGGTCGATCCCGACAATCGCCGCCCCGTGCCGTATGCGCGCAACCAGGCATGGCTCGGCGACGACGCGCCGTGGCAGGCGCTGCTGGAACGCTGGCGCGACGGCGCGATCAAGGCGCGCACCATCGCCCGCCTGTTGCAGTTGCGTGCGTGCGAGCCGGCGCTGTTCGCGCGCGGCACGTACGAGCCCGTGCACTGCGACGACATGCCCGACGCGAAAGTCATGGCGTTCCATCGTCGCGACGGAAACACCGGGCTGTTCGTCGCCGTGCCGCGCTGCATCGCGCCGTGGCTTGACGGCACGCAGCAGCCGCTTCCGCCGCCGGAACGTTGGGGCCGCGCAACCTTCACGCTGCAACACGGGCGCTGGCGGCATGTTCTGGATGAACGCACGTTCGACCTCGCCGATGGGCGCATCGCGCTCGCCGAACTGTTCCGCCATTCCCCCGTCGCCGTATTGATCCAAACCCCATGAGCCCGCCGACACACGCACCGGAACGCGACGCCGCACGTCGCGCCCGCATCGAACGACTGGCCCGCGAAATCTGGGAATCCGAAGGACGCCCGGAAGGCCAGGCGCTGCGCCACTGGGGCATGGCCGAACGCCTGGTCGAGGCCGAAGCCGACGACACCGACGCCCCCGAATCCTCACGCAAGCAAGGCAGGCGACCGCCCGCATGACTGATCGAAACCGTATTCCCCGACGAGGCATCGCATGCCCCGCCGGCTGATCCGCGTGTCCCGCATCCGGGAAGGGCGGCCCTTCCCGCTGGGCGCCACGTTCGACGGACTGGGCGTCAACTTCGCCCTGTACTCGGCCAACGCCACGAAGGTGGAACTGTGCCTGTTCGACTCACGCGGCCGCGAGAGCGAACGCATCGTGCTGCCCGAATACACCGACGAGGTGTGGCACGGTTACCTGCCCGACGCGCGCCCCGGCCAGTTGTACGGCTATCGCGTGCACGGGCCGTACGAACCCGACGCCGGCCACCGCTTCAACCCGAACAAGCTGCTGCTGGATCCGTACGCGAAACGCATCGTCGGCCAGGTGAAATGGTCGCCCGCGCTGTTCGGCTACGTGCTGGGGCATCGCGACAAGGACCTGAGTTTCGATCGCCGCGACAGCGCGCCATCGATGCCCAAGTGCGCGGTGGTCGATCCCGCGTTCACGTGGGGCGCCGACCGCCCGCCGGAAACGCCGTGGCAGAAGACCGTCATCTACGAGGCGCACGTCCGCGGCCTCACGATGCGCCACCCCGCCGTGCCCGACGCATGGCGTGGCACGTTCGCGGGGCTGCAGGTGGACGAGGTGGTCGATCACATCATCTCGCTCGGCGTCACGGCCGTCGAACTGCTGCCGGTGCACGCCTACGTCGACGACTCGCATCTGCTCGAACGCGGCCTGCGCAATTACTGGGGCTACAACACCATCGGCTTCTTCGCCCCGCAGGCGCGCTACATGGCCAGCGACACCGTCGGCGAGTTCAAGCAGATGGTCGCGCGACTGCATCGCGCCGGGCTGGAGGTGATCCTCGACGTCGTCTACAACCACACGGCCGAAGGCAACGAATTGGGGCCGACGCTCTCGTTCCGCGGCATCGACAACCGCAGCTATTACCGGTTGTCCGAAGGCCGGCACTACATCAACGACACCGGCACCGGCAACACGCTGGACCTCACCAATCCCGGCGCGCTGCGCATGGTCAACGACTCGCTGCGCTACTGGGTCGAGGAAATGCACGTCGACGGTTTCCGCTTCGACCTGGCGACGATCCTCGGCCGCGAGCGCCATGGCTTCGATCCGCGCGGCGGGTTCCTCGACGCGTGCCGGCAGGATCCGGTGCTCAGCCGCGTGAAGCTGATCGCCGAGCCGTGGGACGTCGGGCCCGGCGGTTACCAGGTCGGCAGTTTCCCGCCGGGCTGGGCCGAATGGAACGACCGCTTCCGCGACAACGTGCGCGCGTTCTGGCGCGGCGACGAGGGACAACTCGCGGAGTTCGCCACGCGCATCACCGGGTCGGCCGACCTGTTCGACAAGGGCGGGCGGCGGCCGACGGCGTCGGTCAACTTCGTCACCGCGCACGATGGCTTCACGCTGCGCGACCTCGTGTCGTACGACGGCAAGCACAACGACAGCAACGGCGAGGAAAACCGCGACGGCACCGACCACAACCTGTCGGCCAACTACGGCGCCGAAGGCGATACGGACGACGCCGGGATCAATGCGTTGCGCGCGCGGCAGCAGCGCAATCTCCTGGCGACGCTGTTCCTGTCGCAGGGCACGCCGATGCTGCTGGCGGGCGACGAGTCCGGCCGCAGCCAGCGCGGCAACAACAACGCGTACTGCCAGGACAACGAACTGACCTGGCTGGACTGGGAGGCCGCGAACCAGGAGGAAGCGAAGTCGCTGACCGATTTCGTGCGCCGCCTCGGCGAGATCCGCGCGCGCTACCGCCTGCTGCATCACGGCCGCTTTTTCCGGGGCCAATACGACGAGGCGCTCGGCCTGAAGGATGTCACCTGGCTGCTGCCCGACGGCAGCGAGATGGCCGACGAACACTGGCACGATCCGCACGGCCGCGCGCTGATGATGCGGCTGGACGGACGTTCGCCGTCGAGCGGCCTCAACGAACCGGGCAGCGAGGTCACCCTGCTCCTGCTGGTCAACGCTGCTGCCGACACGGTGGGCTTCACGCTGCCGGAAATCACCGGCGAACACTGGCGCGTGCTCGTCGACACCAGCCAGGCGCGCGAAGGCCAGTCGATCGCGGGCGGCGAACGCTGGGACGCCGTCGATCGATCGCTCGCGCTGCTCGCGGTCGAACGCGACGCGACGGCCTGACGCCTCGCCCGCTACGTGTCCGGCTTCAACGGCTTCACGTAGCGGGCGATGTCCGGCTGGAACCCGCTGCGTTCGTACAGCCGCACCGCGCCTTCGTTCTGCGGGAAGACGCTGAGCGAGAGCCAGTCGTCGCCGCGTGCGCGCGCCCACGCCTCGGCCTGTTGCATGAGCAGCGAACCGATGCCGTGCCCGGACCACGCCGCATCGACCACGAGATCGGCGACGTGCGCGTTGCGGCGCCGCGTGTAGTAGTCCTCCAGGCAGGTCACGTGCATCAGCCCGATGACCTGCGCATCGACGACGGCGACGACGATCACCCGGTGCTCGCCGCCCTCCTCCATCGCCCGGCGCAGCGTGTCGCGATCCACGCGCCGCAACTGGTCGGCATCGCGCCACGGCGGCGGCCCGAAGGACGAGATCCGTTCGGCGAGGCGGAGCGCGGCCTCGGTGTCGCGCGGTTCCAACGGACGGAGCTGCATGTCGATACGTTCGCCATCGCGTTCGATGGCGTGCGTCTGCGGCGTCATCGCGAACACCCTGGAGATTCTGCGGCTTGAACCGTGAGCGGGAAATCCCGCTTGGCCGGTTTCCTCATGCATCCCTCGCGCGAAGAGGCGGACGTCCGGCGGATATACCACCGGCGCGGTGATCCGCCGGAGAACGCAGGCTTCGCCGCATTGGCGGCGACACGCCGATCCAAGGCAAAATTGCGTCTTTCGCCACACGTTCGGGTTGTACATGCGCATCGGGATCGACTTCGGCACCAGCTATTCGGCCGCCGGCGCCGTCGTGGACGGCGAACTCCAGCTGATCCGCTTCGGCGAGGAGCCGCAGTTCCGCACCACGGTGTTCTTCCCGCAGCGCTTGCCGGACCTGTCGGAGTTCGAACTCACCGACGCGATGCACGAGGAGATCCGCCAGCTCGTGGGCGAATTCCGCCGCGACCAGGCGCGGCAGCATGCGGAACTGCGCGCCCGTCGCGAGGAAGCCATGAAGCGTCCGGAACCGCAGCGAAGCGCCGCGCTCGGCATGATCCCCTCGCCGCGCGTGCGCTCGGACCTCGAGCTGGAACGCGACGCCCGCGCACTCGTGCGTCGGCGCTGGGCGGCCGAAGAGATGCGCAAGGCGATGCTGGAAGGCGTCGACCTGCAGCGGGCGCTGTACGGCGAGGAAGCCGTCGATGCGTTCATCGAAGGCGGCGCCGGCCAGCTGGTCGTGTCGCCCAAGTCGATGCTCGGCTACAAGCTCGAATCGCGTGCGCGCGACACGCTGCTGGGCATCGCGACGCAGCTGTTGCGCCACATCCGCCTGACCGCGAGCGCGCAGCTCGGGCACGACGTGCGCGCGGCGATCCTCGGGCGGCCGGTGCGCTTTCGCAGTTCGATGAAGGAAGCCGGCGGCGTGCAGGCGCTGGAAATCCTCACCGACGCCGCCTACGCCGCCGGGTTCGACGAAGTGGAATTCCTGGAGGAACCGGCCGCCGCCGCGTACGGTTACCACGCCCAGACGCAGCGCCCGCGTCGCACGCTGATCCTCGACATCGGCGGCGGCACCACCGACATGGCGCTGGCCGACGTCGGCGGCGATAGCGCCGCGCCGATCGTGCACGACTCCTGGGGCGAGCCCGTGGGCGGCACCGACGTGGACATCGAACTGAGCATGCGCGGGGTGATGCCGCTGTTCGGCAAGGGCGTGACGCGCACGCCGGCGCATCAGTTCTACGAAGCCTCGGCCGTGCAGGACCTGCAACGCCAGGCGCGATTCCGCGAGACCTCGTTCGAGCACGTGGATGCACCCTACGGCCAGCGGCTGGAAGCGCTGAAAAAGCGCGGCCACACCGTGCGCCTGAACCGCGCGGTGGAGCGCGCGAAGATCCGCCTGAGCGAAGCCGAACGCATGACGCTGGAGCTCGATTTCATCGAGACCGGGCTGTCGGTGCCGATCGATGCGGCGCGACTGGGCGATGCGGCGTCGCCGTTCCTCCACCAGCTGCGCACGCTGATGGAACGCGCGCGCGATGACCTCGACCAGCCGCCGGAAACCGTCTACCTCACCGGCGGCATGTCGCGCTCACCGTACGTGCCGCGGCTGGTGAAGGAACTCTTCCCCGACGCGGAACTGGTCGCGGGCAACGCGTCACTCGGCGTGGTGACGGGGCTGGCGCACGCGGCGGCGGGACGCCGGGCGCCATAGCCACGAGCGGCGCGGAACGAGGAACGCGCTTGAGGTGCGCTCCTCGCTGGCTCCCCACGCGCGGCCGCAAGCCCCGCACTCAACGCTCGTACGAACCGATATCCGTCGCCGGCCCCTTCGTGCGCGGGAAACCCGGGCCGCGCTGGTCGTACTGGCGGTTGAGCAGGTTGTTGCCGTGGTCGATCGCAGGGCTGTCGCCAAGCAGCCGGTGCGTCCGCGTCGGCCCGCCGTTGTCGGCAAGCGGCGCCACGCGCGGGTCGGTGAAGGTCAGCGTGTCCGCCGGCAGCGGCACCTGCGAATGGCCGATGAGATTGTGGCTGCCGGTGACCGTGCCGCTGGCGATGTCGTACGGAGGCACGCCCTGCAGGCGCTGGTTGCCCGCGACGATGGTGCCCTCCAGGCGGATCGAGACGGCGTGCAGCGCGCCCCGGCCGAAGTACTCGGGCGGGTAGTAATGCCACAGGTCGCCTTCGGGGTAGTTCTCGATGTTGCCCGTGATGGTGCTGTTGTAGATCGTCACCGTCCCGGCCCGGAACTCGCCCGCGCTGTAGTTGAAGGCGGCGTTGCCGGAGATCGTGCTGTCGGCCACCACGCTGTGCCCGCTGCCCATCACCAGCACGCCGCCGGCTTCGTTTTCGGTGTAGCCGCCGAGGAAATCGCGCAACACCGCGCGATTGCCCGACACCGTCGACTTGTTGAGGTTCAGCCGCTGGCACGCGATGCCGCCGCCGCGGTTGGCGGTGTTGTCGCGGATCGTCGAATAGCTGGCGTCCACCACGTTCGCCACGATGCCGCCGCCGTCGCCGGTGACCTCGTGGCCGTAGACCTCGCTGTAGTACAGCCGGGCCGTGCCGGTGGCGTAGATGCCGCCGCCGTAGCTGTAGATACCGGCCTTGTTCTCGAACACGCTGCTGAAATTGAGCGTCACGTTCGCCGCGGCGATGCCGCCACCCAGCAGCGCGACCGACGTGTACTCCGGTGAATACGCCTCGCAGCCGTGCACGCGCGAGCGCCACAGCTCGACCGTGCCGCCGAGCGAACGGATGCATCCGCCCTCGCCCTCGTCTCCGGCCGAAACCAGCGAGAGCCCGTTGCTGACCGAGAGCTTTGCGATGTAGAGCGTGCCGGCGCCGTTGTGCAGGAACACGCGCCCGGCGCGGTTGCCGTCGATGGTGAGCGAGAGGGTGCCCGGCCCGAGCAGCCGCAGATCGTCCTGCGGCACGACGATCGCGCCGTTCAGCACGATGCTGCTGCATTTGAGCGAACGCAGGTCGATGGCGTCGCCGCTCGCCGCGCTTGCCACGACCGCGCGCAGGCTGCCGGCGCCGGCGTTGTTGCAGTTGGTCACCTTGCGCGTGACCGCGTGCGCCGCGCCTTCGGGCAGGAAGGCACCGAGTGCGAACAGGCACATCGGGGCGAGCGCGAGCGTGAGGGAACGGATGCGGATCATCGGTGCACTCCTCCGTAAGTGGCATCGGCGAATCCGACACCGGAAAGCGGGCGCTCGATCGAGCGGCGAAATCCTGGCGCGGATTCAACCCGCGCGTCGCGTACGTATCCGTGAAATCGCGCGACGCTTCACGCGACGATCATGGCGCGCATGTCGCGCCCGCGTGCCGGCATGTACGCGATGCGAGTCGCTCGCGCGGCCTCCCCGCACCGGCGTCCCGCGCCACCGCCGTTCGACTTGATGAACGGGTCGGCTTGCCGGCTACGCCGTGCGCGACTGTGCCGGTCCTGTCGGCACCCGCATCCACCGCGAACCGTGCGGCGGCGCGGGCATCCAGCGCGTTGCGCGCGCGATACATTGGGCGTTCCCTACCGAGGCTCCCATGCGCCAGTTCCTTCCCGCCCTAGCCCTCCTCGCCGCTCCCGCCTTCGCCCACGACGCGCCGCCGCCGGCGGAGACGCCGTGGTTGCACGACATCGGCACCGCGCCGTCGGCCGCACGCATCGAGGCGGACGTGCGCAAGCTCGTCTCGTTCGGCACGCGCCACACGCTGTCGAGCCAGACTGATCCGAAGCGCGGCATCGGTGCCGCCACGGCCTGGATCCACGACGAGTTCGAGCGCATCTCGCGCGAATGCGGCGGCTGCCTGGAGGTGCGCTACGTCAAGGGCACGGTGCAGGGCGAGCCGCGCATCCCGGGGCCGGTCGAGGTGGTCAGCGTCATCGCGATCCAGCGCGGCACGGCCGATCCGAACCGCTACGTGATCATGAGCGGCGACATCGACTCGCGCGTGAGCGACGTGATGAACGCCACCGCTGATTCGCCGGGCGCGAACGACAATGCCTCAGGCATCGCCGGCACGCTGGAAGCCGCGCGCGTGCTGAGCCGGCAGCGCTTTCCCGGCTCGATCGTCTATGCGGCGCTGTCCGGCGAGGAACAGGGCCTGTTCGGCGGCAAGTTCCTCGCGCAGGAAGCGAAGAAGAACGGCTGGCGCATCGAGGCGGTGCTCAACAACGACATGATCGGCAACAGCGCGGGCCTGACCGGCGTGGTGGACAACACCACCGCGCGCGTGTTCGCCGAAGGCACGCGCGCCAACGAGACGGCCGAAGAAGCGCGCCAGCGTCGCTTCACCGGCGGCGAAGTCGACTCGCCCACGCGCAACCTCGCCCGCTACATCGACCGCATGGCCGACTACGTTCCCAACCTCGACGTGATGATGGTCTATCGTCTCGACCGCTTCGGGCGCGGCGGGCACCATCGCCCGTTCAACGACCTGGGCTACCCCGCCGTGCGCGTGATGGAAACCAACGAGAACTACGACCGCCAGCACCAGGACCTGCGCACGGAGAACGGGCGCGTGTACGGCGACACCATCGAAGGCGTGGATTTCGCCTACGCCGCCAAGCTCACCGCACTCAACACGGTCAGCCTCGCCGGCATGGCGTCCGCACCGCCGCCGCCGGCGAACGTGTCCATCGAGGGCGCGGTGACCGCCGACACCACGCTGAAGTGGACGCGCGCCCCGGCGAAACAGGCACCGAACCTCGCCGGCTACAAGCTCTACTGGCGCCTCACCACCGAGCCGCAGTGGACGCATAGCCGCTGGGTCGGCGACGTCACCGAATTCACGCTGAAGAACACGGTGATCGACAACTACTTCTTCGGCGTGGCCGCCGTGGCGAAGGACGGCACCGAAAGCCCAGTGGTGTTCCCGGGCGCGGCGGGGAGCTTCGGCGGGTACTAGCGCGCGGGCGGCGAAGCGCGAAGTTGCAATCCCGGCGCGGTGCTGCGACAAGGACGGACCTCCGTTCGGATTCGCCCATGTCCTACGTGCGCTGCGTTCGCGGTATCGCCTCCGGCGTCGAGTATTCCGCCGACACCCCGATGAACCTGGATCCGGTCGACGGTCGCCCGGTCGAGATGGTGCTCGACCTGGAGCGGCTGGCGCACGAAAAACCGGACGCGGCGTGGTATCGCCCGCAGCGCCGCGACCTGTGGCGTTTCGGCGCGTTGATGGCGCTGGATGCCGACGATCCGGTCGACGCCGCGCATCTGGTTCCGCTCGGCGAAGGCGCCACGCCGCTGCTCGATTACTCGACGCATCCGGTTGCGGCGACGGCGGGCCTCGCGCTCCAGCTCAAGGACGAAGGCAAGGCGCATCCCGGCTACGGCGCGAACCCGACGCAGAGTTTCAAGGATCGCGGCATGGCGATGGTCGCCGCGCAGGCGCGACGCCTGGGCCTGACCCGGCTCGCCGTGCCGACGCAGGGCAACGCGGGCGATTCGCTCGTGCGTTACGCGCTGGAAGGCGGACTGAGCGTCGTGGTCGCGATGCCCGATGACACGCCCATGCCGATCCTCGGCGGCGTCGCCGCGGCGGCCAGACGTCATCCCGAGCGGGTGACGCTCGAGCTGGTCGGCCCGACCATCCGCGAAGCCGGCGCGTTCCTCAAGGAGCGCTACATCCCCGATGGCTGGTTTTCCGTCGCGACGTTCCAGGAACCAGGCTGGCGCATCGAGGGAAAGAAGTCGCTCGCCCTGGAACTCGCCGAGCCGTTGCCCGGCGAAACCCGCTGGTCGTTGCCCGATGCGGTGATCTACCCCACCGGCGGCGGCACCGGCGTGCTCGGCATGTGGAAGGCGTGGGACGAACTCGAAGCGCTCGGCATGATCGATGCGCGACGCCCGCGCATGCTGTGCGTGCAGAGCGCACGAACCGCGCCGCTCGTGCGTGCGTTCGATGCGGGCGCGGCGGACACGACCGTCGTCGAAGCGGGCACGACCCTCGCGGTGGGTCTCAACGTGCCCGGCGGCGTCGGACATTTCCGCGTGCTGGACATCATCCGGCGGAGCGGCGGCGCGGCGGTCGCGGTCGAAGAGGCGCGGATCGAATCCGAACTCGCCGCGACGTGGCGCCGCACGCACGACTGGATCTCGCCCGAAGGCGCAGCCTGCCTCGCGGCGCTGCCGCAGTTGCTCGACCGAGGCCTCGTCCGGCGCGGCGAGCGGGTCGTCGCGGTGAACACCGGCTCCAGCGAGAAGTACTTGCCGACGCTGCGCCACCTGCTTTGACGGCGCCCAGCCTCATCCAAGGCCTCGACGCCATCTCCACGTAGCCATATGGTTTTTGAACGCCGTCGGGCCCATCGTCTCCATGTCTTGAAAATCGCCGGCGCGAACCTACTCCCATCGCCGGACGGAGTGACCGTCCCTTGCCAATTGGAGACCAGCCATGAACGAGATGGTTCGTAATCCCCAGTGGCCCGCGCAGGGATCGATGAAGGATCCGGTCAAGCAGATCTTCGACCGCCTCTTCGAGGGGAGTCTGTTCCAGAACACCACCGACGAGTCGTCGGTCGTCACCAGCCAGTGGGTACCGCGCGTGGACATCAAGGAGGAAGCCGACCGCTTCCTGCTGTACGCGGATATCCCTGGCGTCGATCCGCAGGCCATCGAGGTGCAGATGGACAAGGGGTTGCTGACGATCAAGGGCGAACGCCGCGAGGAGAAGGTGCACGAAACCGAACGGTACTCGCGCATCGAGCGCCGACACGGCGTCTTCCACCGCCGCTTCGCACTGCCCGACAGCGCCGACCCGGACGGCATCACCGCGTCCGGGCACAACGGCGTGCTGACCATCAGCATCCCCAAACGTCCCGAATCCACGCCTCGCCGCATCCAGGTCGGGTCCGTCCTCAACTCCTGAGCCCGGCTGGAGGACGCGCATGGACAGAAACACCGAAGAAGCCATGTGCAGCCTGCAGGCACTGGTCCACGTCCAGGGATTGGCACTGCGTGCGCTGGCTGCCACGCACCCGGACGCGTCCGCGCTGCTGGCCGCGTGGCGGAGCGTTCTGGCCGACGCGGAAACAGGGCCGGTATCGGTGCGCGAGCGAAACAGTGCCTACCTGGCCGAACTCTGCCGGATTCACGCGGAAGACTGGACAGCCGAGCTCGTCGACTTGGCGTTGCCCAGGCTCGACGCCGACAGGAGTGCTGTAGCCGACGATAGCGTCGTCCCGATGCGACGCCCGCAGGAATGAAAGGCTCCACCGGCCCGCGTAATCGAAGGACGTATGAGTGGCGGAGGGAGTGCAACCCCTCCGCCCCTTTTTGATCAAGTAACGCCGCCGCCGAGGCTGTTGTCGAACGACCGTTATCGGCCAGGAGCGGACGACGCGCCGCTACCGTCTCGGCGATTCGCGTGGTGTTGCTTGATGACTTTCAGGATGTAGACCGCGGCGGTATCTGCGTCCCCGACATAGGCGTTGAACATCTCGCTGAGCTCATCAAGGTACTGAGCACAATCAGGGCGGACTTGAACGAGCGCCTTGACGCGCATAAACAAATCCATGTACCCGCGTCCGATCAGATCGCCGTCGGAAAAGGCGGCCTCTGCTTCCGCGTCGGATATAGCATCACTATATTCACGGAGCACAGCGAAGGGATCGGAACTCACCATCGCTTTTCCTTAAATGCCTGCTTCGGGTCGAAAGCGGACATTAGCAGCCCCGCTGCCCGCCGTCCCGTCCGAAGGTCCGCTAACGGCCACAAGCGGACGTGGGCAAATGCAAGAGGCTGCTGCCTCGTTAGCCCATCGTTGCGAGCAACTCCTCCGCCAGCAGCCGCCATAGGTCTTGGCTAAAGCGGCGGTCGTTGCTGGATACGACGGTGATTGTGTTGCCCCTATGGATGACTCTGAAGCTTCGGAGGAAGTTCGTTGGTTCCTGACCGTCGACGGCAACGGTCACTCCGTTAATGGCAGTCCGAATCGGCTGATCCGAATGGAAGTAGATCTTCCTGGCATAGCGAGGCACGAGCGCACCGGCGACACCCCGAAGCAACTCAGTCGGGTCGTCAGAGTCCATGTCGATCGTGAGGTTGTGATCAGTCGCCTTGAAACGCATCGCTCCACCCACAGGCCGGCTTTGAATGACCGCTTTGGGTCGAAAGCGGACATTAGCATCGCCTCAGCGGACTCGTCCGGCCTCAGTGTCCGCTAACGGCCAGAAGCGGTCGTTCGTTCACGGCTGAAGGCGGCCCTGTGAGCCTTCTCCGCTTAAGGACATTGCGCGCGACTCACGGGAACTGGAAGTCCCTCGCGTAGCCGCGAAAGAGGCGCCAAGTCGGGTCGTCGTCGCGTTCCCACGCCATGCGCACGTCCGCGTGGCAAGAGGTGATGGCACGCTCGAACTCGTCAAGATCGAATGACGCGCTGACATAGAGGTAGTAGGTGCGCTTGCCGGCGAACGTTTCCACGACTGCCACTAGTCCGTGCAGTTCCTCCTCGAAGGGTTCGAGCAGCGCTGAATCCAGATCCATCAGGGAGAGGTTGTATTCCGATTCCGGCAATCCGTTGCTCTTTACCGCACCTAAGTGATGGGTGACGGTGAGAAGGACCGGAAACCGCGGGCGGAGCGATTCGAACTCGGAGACCCTGATGTCTGGCCTTCGGAAGTAGGTGGGATAGCCTTCGTACGTCGTATTGCTGAGAAGCCACGGCCTTGGAACGCCGGGAGTGAGCTCGGTGCGTGAATCCATTCGCATACCTGTCCAGGTGTCGTGATCGGCCAGCCTATAAGATCGGGGCGCTGCCGAGCGTGCCGATGTCCGCTAACGGCGAAAAGCGGACAGTCGAGATGAAACCCTGTTCACCTGTAAGTCGCCCCGGGCGCCCAGTATTCTTCCAGCGCGGTCATCGCTTCATCCCGCCACATTGATTCCGACGAGAACGCAAGCTCGTCCAGTACCGCAACTACTACTCGTTCCTGCTCTGTCGTGAGCACACCGAAACGCGGCGGATTCCGGTCTGGCGGACGTAACGACCAGAGAAACGCATTGACCAGACTGGAGCGCCCATCAACGCGGCAGGCCAGCGAGCGCTTAAGGAGGTGCGGCAAGTAGAACAGCCACGATTGCGGGTCCAGGTACGAGATGCCCGAGAAGTACGTTTCGAAATACTCAGGTGAAACGCTGTCAACGGCAGGGTCGAAGTCAGGCGGGTTCTCGTAGTCGTCCAGCGCATTACCTGCCCGCAGGGTGATGGAAGGCCGCTTCGGTACATCGCGAAACGCGTGATCGATCTGCGCGGCGCACGTCTCCATGCTTCCTCAATGAATGTCCGCTTTGGGTCGAAAGCGGACATTAGCATTGCCGGCTCGACGCCGCCGCGCCCGACCGTCCGCTATCGGCCAGGAGCGGACTTCGCGCACTCATCGCGAGAACGTCTTCCCAACGACCTTGCCCGTCTTAATATCCAACTGGCAATCGAACCCTGCGAAGTTGCCGATAACTAGCGGCGATTCACTGATCACGTTGACGTAGGCGTCAGTGGCGCCAGCGCCAACCTCCTCGGCACACCAAAGTTCTTCGCCCGTTTGTGCCGAGTAAGCGTAGAGATTCCGGGCGGGTTCGCTTTGCCGGAGGCACATATAGTCATAAATGACGATAACCACATCACCTACCTCGCGGCTCTCGAGCACTGGATGCAGCGCCTGAATCGAACCACGCGAATGAACGATCTGATGGGGTTCCATAGTCACCATGAGCAATCGAACGATTGGGCGGAGGCAAGCGATGCAAACGTCCGCTTCGGGTCGGAAGCGGACATTAGCAGCCCGGGTGCCGGCCGTCCCGGCTCAGCGTCCGCTATCGGCCAGGAGCGGACAGTCGCATCAAGGCTCTTGGGGGACGGCAATGCTCAAAAGTTGGGCGAGCTGTTGGTCTCCCGCGTCCCTGCCGAGAAAAAAGAGATCCTCGGATACTCCAGAAGGGGCGCCCAACCCGACGACGAACTCCCTGCCTGTCTGCTCAGACAGACCCTTGATGAAGTGAATGAGCCTCCGTGCAGCCGTAGGACTTAAGCTGGCTGCAGGGATATTGAGACCTATGAACCAGTCTGGAAGATCTTCACCCCTGAGATCAGGTGTGCCGTTGTCTCTGTCATTTACGACATTCGCACCAAGCGCACTCCACTCATCAGCAAGCGTGGTGAACTCCGTTAGGAGCTGCGTTTCGACAGCGTGGTTATCGGAGCCGTCAACGTAGACGTAAATGACCGCCATACAGATGTCCGCTTTGGGTCGAAAGCGGACATTAGCACTCCCCGAGCGGCCCGCCCGGCACCAATGTCCGCTATCGGTCAGAAGCGGACGTGTCCGCCGCTCTCACGCATGTCCATTGAGCACGGGGCCGTTGGACCTGATGTGCAGATAGCGGCGCCATGCCCGAATCGAGACAAGCAGCAATGCCACTGGCGCGATCACATGAAATGGATTCGCCTGCTCTGGCCCTACCAACTTTTCGACGAGCACGTACACGGAGTACATGAACAGCGAGAGCCAACCAATCGCAGTGGCCAGATGCTGGGTCAACTTCACGCGGGATCCGATATCTGACTTCACAGCCGCACCCACCTCGTACCGGGATCTAGGAATTGATGAATGACCGCTATGGGTCGAAAGCGGACATTAGCAGCCCGGCTACCGGCCGTCCCGGCCGAATGTCCGCTATCGGCCAGAAGCGGACGCTCAAGCTCGCCGGGTAGTAAGCAAGCCGACGACACATTCCCCTCTGAGTAGGGCGTATCCCCATGCGAATGGCAGTCCGTCGTGGCCGGGAGGACTCTCGAATGCGACGATGCGGTCTCCCTCTCGAAACTGCGCTCGCAGCCAGTGCCAATTCTTGTTGGCGGACGCGAATGGAACTTGGGGAGCGGCAGGATTGGATGCAGCAAGGTCGCGCCCGATCTGCTCCAGCTCCGCAGGTGAGATATCCGGGCCGATGAAGCGCATGGCCGGATCGATTCGGTCACACATCGATTCCGAGCCCAGTGCATTAGACGCGGCGACAAGTAAAGCAACTACTAGCAACGTGCGGTACATACCCCTCCCCATCTCGTAGGCAGCGCCCTCGCGACCACACAAACTCAAAGCGCATATCGTCCGCTTTGGGTCGGAAGCGGACATAGCAGCCCGGCTGCCAGCCGTCCCGGCCGAATGTCCGCTATCGGCCAGAAGCGGTCAGATCGATCGCCCTACATAACTGGAAACCAGGCGGGGCTTCCGGTCTTGGCATCAACAAGCACGATGCAGAAGTCTGGCGTAAGAACCAAGTCGTCCGGCACATCCAGATCGAAGATCATGGACCAGTACTCCTCGCCAAGCCCAAGAACATCAGTGGGGAATCCGCCACGATCCAAGCGGACGTTGTGTGGCTCGATAACCGTAGGCCATGCATCTGCGGGACGACTCGCCCGAACGAACTCCTTGGCGATCGTGATGGCTTCGTTCTCAGAAATCGCCACTTGCTCCGACTCCATAGGACTCCAATCTGTTGGCGCCACCGGGGACATGAATGTCCGCTTTGGGTCGGAAGCGGACATTAGCATTGCCTCGTCGGCCACGCCGGGTCGAGCGTCCGCTAACGGCCAAGAGCGGACATTCCAGCGGGGTCAGCCACTGGCGCGAATCGCGAGGATAAACAGCCCCAGTACAAGACCAACCGGAACGAAAACGTAGAAGACCAACTTCCAAAGGATCGACCTTCTGATTGGACGTGCCCGTTCCCGCTCCATGCGAAGGTCTGTGCGTTCGCGCCACTGACTCAGTAGCGGAGAGTGAAAAACACTGAGAACGAAGAACCACCCGGAGAGCCCGATCCAGACATTCATCGTCCTCCAGTAGCCTTCTGGATCACTTATGAGGGTGAGCCAGGCACCGGGACGACCGTAGCGCCCAGGATGATAGGTCTCACCCGAACTTAGGCAGATGCCCCACCAGGCAGCCAATGCCAAACCGGCGACAAACCAGAATCGATCGATCCGTCCACGCAATGCCACAACCTGCATCATCCCCCCAGCAATGCGCGTCCCAATTTTCGAATGTCCGCTTTGGGTCGAAAGCGGACATCAGGACCGCCCTCGCATGTTGCCCTGCCCTAACGTCCGCTTTCGGCCAGGAGGAGACATTTGGAGGAATCCTTCGCCAGTCATGCGCGGTCGCGCACCTTGCAGGTTGTCAAAGCTTCGAGTTGAAAATCCCGCTTCAGTCGGCGACATAGAAAAATCCACTCGCCGCGACGATCATCCATCCCGCTGAAAACATTGAACTCGACCGTGCCGGCGGCCACATCCGCCTCGATTGCATCGGGCGCCCCGTCCAGCGCGTGCAACTGGGTCACGGTGAACTGACGCGTCGCGTCCCGACGCAGGAGATAGATCGCGCCGTGATTCTCGCGAAGGTGACTCAATCCGGTGAAAACCAGCACGTCCGGACCATGCGGAATGATGGCGCGCACGTTGTCAGGAATCACCTCTGTGACAATTCCCTTGGCATCTCGAAATGAAAGGCTCCCGCCCCATTCCCCTTCGTCGAACCCAAGCAACGTTCCTCCGAAGGACGCGACAGAAAAAGCAGGCTTCGTTTTCGACAGGTCGAACCCTTGGGGCACCTGCGACGCGGGGCGCTGACGAAACGGCAGGAAAAGCACGGCCGCGGCAATCGCCAGGCCCCCAAGGACACCCAGCGCGCCAATCAGGATCTTCTGCATGGCACCAATGTCCGCTTTGGGTCGAAAGCGGACATTAACATCCCGCCCCGCGACAGTCTGGCGACCGGAACGGACTCCGTACGAGGACGCGACGCTTTCCAGTGCAGATGCGCCGCACGCCAGAGCCACGCCCGCCGAACCATCACCCAAGGCGGCAGGACGAACCCCGCCACCTCGCGTCGTGCATGCCGCATCAATCGCCGACGAAGCGAACCGACACGGCCACCTGGCCGTCGAGGACCATCCTCGCGGCGACCAGGATGTGCAGGCGCAGCGTCATGGGCTTGCGGAAGAACTCGCGGGCCTGGGCGTCCGTCAATCCCCAGGAAGACACCAGTTCGCGCTGGTTGAGGTAGCCGCTGATGCAGGTGCGCGTCGACGACGCACGCTGGTAACTCTGCTCGCCCGTATCGAGCGGCGCGGAAATCATGGAGCTGTTGGCGTACACCTCCATCCGGCCGTTGTATGGCAGGCCGGTGACGGGGTCGACGATGGTCGGATCGTCGAGCACTTCGTTCTCGATTGTGATCGACGGCATGGCGACCAGTTCCGCCTGTCCGTTGTCTCGACCCGAGGCGTTCTGCAGGATGCCGGACACCGATGGCGTCAGCCAATGGCACAGCAGCGAGTGCGCGCTGCGTGCGGGCAACGTGATCTGCGCGAGGTCGCGGAATTCGGCCTCACGGTATTCCTCGCCGGTACTCGATTCCATGCACAGCGACGGCGTTTCGTCCGGTCGTGGTTCGCAACTGTCGCGCACATTGATGCCAGGGGTCGACACGAACCCCATCCATCGCACGGGCCGGCCGAACGATTCGGGGTCGCCCACATCGAGTTCGCGTGCGGTCTGTGCCGCCAGCTTCGCTTCGAACCTGGCCTGCGCAGGGCCCGTAGGCCGCGAAGCATCGACCATCTCGCCGAAGCGCTCTCCGACCGATGGTCCCGGATGTCGCTGCACGCGGTTTGCCATCGCAAACGCACCACTGCCCACCACCGCGACCGCCACGGCCGCGATCCAGATCGCCTTGCGCATGTCCCCTCCGAAGTGTCCTTTCCTCACGAGCACCGGCGGTGCCGCGGGGCCATTCTTGGGCGCTTTCCGACCAGGTGTCAAAGCCACCTGTCGCCACGCCGATCGTGCCTCTGGAGAGGAGGACGATGCTTGCGACGCGGACCACTTTTTCCGCTTATCCTGCGATCGCCGGTTGATGGACGTTTGGAAACACCCTCTTCCGGACTCCGGTAACAGCAAGCACGCCGAGCGCATCGTCCGTCCAACCATCGCACCCTTCACAAGCAGGCACAGCGCGGATCGTCTCGCTACCCTCACCCGCCGGCGCCTATAACGGATGCACACAGCGGATTCCTCCCCGCAGCCCTGGGTCCTTCGTGCGGCCCGCTCGAGGACCGCCGATGGCCAGCTTTCTTCCTGCCCCGCGCACGGAGCGTGCGGATTCGTGCTCCAACGACCTGCTTGCGCGCTACGAACTGGCGCTCAGCGAATCCAGATCCTTACGCTGCGAGCTTGCAGTGCTGATCGGAACCACGCGCTCCATCGCGCGGTCGCGGCAATGCTGCGCGGACGAACTGCAGGCCGCACTCAAGCGGCTAGCGACAGTCGCGTGTCCACACGCACCAGCGCGACGCGCGAAAGTTCGCTTGCTTGTCGCGAGCTGACCGAAGCGGCGCGAAGCGTGCCGCGCGTGTCGCGGACGCGTGAGCGCGCGCGGAGCAACACGCCGACGGCTCGTGGCGACGTGTCCGCGGGCATACTCACTGCGCTTCGGAACCAGATCGCATGCAGGCAAGCACTGCCGCCTTAGTGCATCCGACCGAACCCGCCCGCAGTAAGCCAGCTGCCCAGCGCGACGAAATACTCTGCCGATTCCGGACGGAATTGCTTGCTCATCGCCGGGTCGATCTGCTGCTGCGGCGTCAACGATTCCATCATGGCGTGATCGGCGTCTTCGATCGAAACCACCTGCAGTGTCTTGCGATCGAGCGCCCTCGCCCGCTCCACCGATGTCCGGACCGGAATCCATACGTCTTTTTCGCCGAACACCAGCAGCGTGGGCACGTCGACCTTGGACAGCGCGTCGAGCGGGTCGTACGAGATCTCCTTGAGCCAGCGCGACGTCTTCGGATCGCCCAGCGCGCCGCTCATGTAGATGAGAGGAAACCACGGCTTGGAGCGGGCGAGATCGAGCTTTGCCTGCCATCGTCCCGCGCAGGTGCGCGTCGACCGCCTCGCGCGCCTGGATGGCGATCGCGATGTCGGCATCGCTGACGCCGCGGATGCGCAGGATGTTGCGCGTGGCCTCGATCATCTGCAGGTCCGGCGAGACCAGCGGCGCCGAGACCGAGACGACGAACGCGGCGTCCGGATCGCGCGAACCGGCGATCATCGCGATCCACCCGCCCTGGCTGTAACCCCAGTAGCCGACCGGCGCATCGCGCAGCCCCGGGTCGCTCGCAAGCCAACGTCGCGCGGCGATGGCGTCGTCGGCGAGTGCGGTGTAGTCAGCGTCTTTCAGATTGCCCATGGAGCGCCCGGTACCGCGTCGATCGAACACCAGCACGGCGATGCCCAGGCGCGGCAGGCTTTCGTGCAGGCGCTGGAAGATCGCCGTGGATCGCTCGCCACCGGATGCACCGTGCACCGCGATCAGGACCGAGTTGATCTTCCCGTTCGCCGGCCGATGGAGCGTTCCGGACAGGCGCACGTCACCGTTGCCGAAGGCCACCTCTTCGGCGCATGCGAGCGCATCGCATGAGCGCGGTTGCGCGGAGGCCTGCGGCAACATCGACAGCAACATCGCGAGTACGACGAAACACAACCAGCGCATGAGGCACCCCGGGTCGGTGGCGAACATGGGACGCGAGCGTACCAAGGCCGATGCGTGACGACCCAGTGCCATTCCGGGGCGCGAAGGAGCCAATGCGCGACCGGCACTTCTGGCCGCGCGCGCGAGGCGATATAAGGGCCTCGCCCGCGATGACGAGGACACGCGAATGCCCTTCCATGCCGTTTCGCGCACGACGGTGCCCCTGTGTGCATGCCTGCTCCTGTCGTGGATCGCGCCGGACTGCCGCGCCGAGGTGCTCGACGTCGCGGCGCCCGTACGCATGACGCCCGACGCGTTCTCGAGCGGCGATTACGAGTCCTCGCCGACGTTCTCGAACGACGGTCGCGAAGTGTTCTTCTTCCGCGCCGACGCGGGTTATCGGCGATACCGGCTGCTTACGTCGCGTTGCGTCGATGGACGATGGACGCCGCCGGTGGCGCCTTCCTTCGCCATGCCGGACGTGTCGGAAGCCGATCCCGCGCTGTCCACGGATGGGCGCTGGCTCTACTACGTGTCGGCGCGCGCCGATCCCGCCGGCGAGCGACTCGACATCTGGCGCGTGCAACGCGACGGCTACGGCGACGGCCGCTGGGGCGAACCCGAACGCCTGCCCGAGCCGGTCAACTCCGCGGCATCGCAACTGCTTCCGCGCCCTCAGCCCGATGGCCGCCTGCTGTTCGGTTCAAGCCGCGAAGGCGGGATGGGCCAGGGCGATATCTATCTGGCAACGCCCGGCGCAGGCGGAAAGTGGAACGTCGAGAACGTCGGCGCCCCCGTCAGCACGCCCGCCAACGAGTACGAGGCCGAGCTGTCGCGCGACGGACGCGTGCTGGTCACGGTGGCCAATCGCGGGACCACGTCGCACCTGTACGTCTACGATCGCCGCGGCACGACGTGGCGCGAACGCGGCCGCGTACCGGCGCGCACGGACGTCTTCCAGGTGGGCCCGCTGCTGTCGCCAGATGGCCGTCGCCTGCTGTTTTCGCAGGCCGACGGCGCGGAACGTTCCGGCGAATGGTTCGTCGTCGATCTGGCACCGGACGCGGACATGGCGTGGCCGCCGCGGTGCGGTTCGGGCACTAGATAGCGGCAACGGCGCCGTGTTCCGTCAGCCGTCCTTCTCCAGCTCGAACGGAATGATCTGACGCATCGGACCGACCCTGACCGGCGTTCCGGCGCGGGTGGCAGGTCGGTATTTCCAGGAACGAACGGCCGGCAGTGCGGCCTGCCCGAAGTCTGGGGACGTGGCCGATTCGAGCGTCGCGTCCGACACCGCACCGTCCTCGTCGATGTAGAACACCACGGAGGCCTGCCCGGTGCGTTCGGCCCTCAGCGCGGCCGTCGGATACGTCGGCGCAACCGCGCTCACGAGCCTGGGGGGCTGGTCGCAGTGGCCGGCACCGCAATAATAATCGGCGCCCTGCGTGGCCATTCCCTGGTTGTAGGCACGGGCGGAAACCGACGCCCCCGCGTCCGTCTCCAATGTCGCGCAAGCGGTGAGCGACAGCGCCAGAACGGCCGCCGTCGACACCCTGATGCAGTGCTTCATGCAATTCCCCATGCGCCAACGCGCTTCCCCGAAGCGCGAATTGTCACTCGAACTGGTCAGCCGCGACACGTGGCGCGGCATCGAGCATGGGCCGTCGCGTCGTGCCGATGCGTGGGCGACGCCCACCCATCAGGACGACGCTCGGTGCGGGCCACTACGCCGCCAGTTCGGCCAGCAGTTCGTCGAGTTGTTCGAACGTTTCGACCGTCGCTTCCTGCGCGCCGGTGCCGGCCGCGTCGAACGCTTCGCGGGTGGGATACACCTCGCTCATGACGAGCAACGTTTTGCCGTCGCGCTCTTCCAGCGTCACGGTGGTGACCGAGGCCGCCTCGCCACTTTCCTCGTTCGTCCAGACGATGCGCTTGCCAGGAACCACGTCGAGGTACGTGCCGAAGAACGCCATCGGGTTGGCAGGATCGTCGCCGAATTCCAGGCGGTATTTGCCGCCGGTTCGCACGTCCATCTCGCACGAGCGAAGCGTCATGCCCATCGATCGGGGCACCCACCACTTCCTGAACAATTCGGGCTCGGCCCACGCCCGGAACACGAGCCGCGCGGGCGCGTCGAACGTGCGCGTGACGATGACCTCGCGTTCGGAGGCGATCCGCACCTGCGTGCGCCGGGATTCACTTTCGCTTTTTGCGACCACGACCCTTCTCCTCTCGTTTGAGTTCATCGATGACGCCGTCCAGCGCTTCGAAGCGCGCGTCCCACACCTGGCGGTAGCGCGCGATCCACGCCATCTCCTCCTCCAGGCGGCACGGGCCGATGCGGCAGGTGCGCACGCGGCCGACCTTCTCGGTGGTCACCAGCCCCGCCAGTTCCAGCACGTCGACATGCTTCTTCATGCCCGTGAGGGTCATCTCGAACCGGTCGGCAAGCTCGGTGATGGAGGCATCGCCACGCGCGAGCCGGTCGAGCACGCCACGACGCGTGACGTCCGCGAGGGCGGCGAAGGAGGCGTTGAAGCGTGCGGCCGAATGCTGAACCATGTGGTTCAGTATGAAACGATCGGCGGCGCAAATGCAAGAGGCGCGTGCGCCCTCCTGCGCAGCCGGTTATCGGCTTGGCGCGGACGTCAGCACGTCCGGACGATCTGATTTGCCGGCTCGATCACCGGTAGGCCATCGCTACAACCACCGACCTCCGCAGTCCGCTTCGCCGCCGACTGCCCGGCGATCGCCTGAAATGAGCGTTGTCCGCGAGCACACCCGGCGCGCGGCAGAACGTTCTGGCTAACGGCCAGCAGGCACGAACTCGATGGCCTCGACACGGGGCTCTTTCACTCTGGCCGCCAATGCGATGATTTCGTCCGCTGACAGACCGGCCACCTTGTTCCTGATCGGGCCAACGCTGCCCGGATCGCTCCCGACTTCGTTCGCGCTCTTGGCCCCTTCCAGGTTGAGCATCAGCACCGCCAGCGCCAACCGCTGCTGCTGCGCCACGCTGCGCCCGACCATCATGGCCTGATACGAAGCCTCCGCTGTCTCGACGCTCGTCGCATCGATCCGCACGACCTCCGGACCCGACTTCACGCTCGCACAGCCGGCTGCCACTGCGATTGCAAGAGCAAGCAATACCCTGAGCATCACGCATCCCCTTCCTTGATGACCGCGCTGAGCATAGACCGACCTGTCAACCGGAACCAGAGTTCGACGAGGTCCGCTTTCGGGCCAGAAGCGGACATCAGTGAGGCACACCCCACGTGGCGGCGTACAGATGCCGGATCTCGATCGCAATGTGCGGCCATGCCCAAGCTTTCGCCTGATCGTCAAGGCCGAGAAGGATGTTCTCGGCGAGGGCGACATCCACGATGCGCTGGACGGCTAAGGGGCCGTCTCGGTACTGCTTCGCAAAGAACCCCGTCAGCTCCCCGACGTTCGCGCTGCGGCTCTCCCTCACTGCATCGGCGACTCGGCCCGCAAACGCTTCGATCCAGTCGTACTCGGAATGCGCGACCGATCCGCGTTCCGCGAACAGACTATCCGTCTGTGCTGCCTCATCCGGAAAGCGACCGCGAAGCCTGGCCGCTAGCTCACGCATGGCCTGTTCGTCGTCCATGTGAAGCCGTCCGATGCGCGATGTCCGCTTTGGGTCCAAAGCGGACATTAGCATCTACGCCATGTCCGCTTTCTCCGATCCACCGATCGGTATGCGGTCTACGGCCTTGGCATCGTTGCGGGGATGGGCGCTACAGGTCGACGCCAAAACCGATGCCTGCCGAGTTGTCGTCGCTGGAGAAGGCGGCGCCGATGCTCATCGAAACGTTGTCGCCAATGCGGCGTCCATAGCCGATGGAAACGGCGTTCTCGCCATCCTCCACGCCAACGCCCATCGACAACCTGCCGCGATCGGGCTTGGCATAGGCCGCATTGGCTGCCATTTGCATCATCGCTGCCGACATCGCGCCGTTACGGCTTATCCGCCGATCCTGCTCCTGGAAACGGTCGTCGATTTCCGCGCGCAGCCCGCTGAAGTCGAGCACGAGCGCGCTGACCCTGGCGTCGGTATACGCGTTGGCTGACGAAAGCGCCTGGGCGCTCTTCTGATCCGTGTAGACGTTCGCCGACCCCACTGCCGCGGTTGCAGCGTTGTCGATATGGCTTCGGGCCGACGCCAGCGTCGCCGCGTCGCCTGCGTCGGCGTAGGCGTTGGCAGTACCGGTGGCGTTGTTCACGGCCGACAGTGCCGTGTTGGCGGTGGATTGGGCCGCGTTTGCCGTGCTCAACGCGGTCGTAGCGGTGGCCTGGGCGTTGTCTGCGGTGGCCTGCGAATTACCGGCAGCCGTCAGCGCGGAATCCGCAGTGGACTGGGCATTGGTGGCGATCGTCACCGCGCCGTCCGCCGTCGCCTGCGCGTTGTTGGCTACGGACAGCGCCCCGTCCGCAGTCGCCTGGGCCGTGGTCGCCGCGGTCAGCGCGCTGTCAGCGGTAGTCTGGGCATTCGCGGCGGCATTGAGTGCGGTGTCCGCAGTCGTCTGCGCCGTCGCAGCACTGGCAGCAGCCGTATCCGCGGTGGACTGCGCGGTCGCGGCGGTGGTCAACGCCGTGTTCGCCGTGCCCTGGGCCGCCGCTGCATTCGTGATTCCCAGATCGGCCTTCGTCTCGACCGTCTGCAGTTGCTGGAGATTCACCGCGTCGGTCGCCTGCGTACCGGGGGCGAGGTTGGTGAGCTGGCGCTCGGCGCCTGCACGGCCGATGGATACGGTGTTCACTCGATCCGCGATGGAGCTCGCGCCAAGCGCGACACTGTTGATGGCCGTAGCGCTGCTGAGGCTGCCCAACGCAATCGTGTCGTCGGCAGCCGTGCTGCTCCGGAAACCCAGCGCGATGCTGTTGGTGCCCGAAGCGAGTGCCGCGCTGCCGAGCGCCGTAGTGCCGGTGGCATTGGCCGTGGTCATCTCGTTCGCATCGACCGATCCGTCCCCGTCCAGGTCCGTCCAGCCACCGATCGCCGTTGATGCGTCGCTCGCCGCCAGGCTGTTGGATCCCACCGCGAGCGAGCCCGCCCCCAGCGCGCCGGTGCTGAAGCCCAATGCAGTGGAAGCCAGCCCGCCAGCGAAGCCGGACGCGCCGATCGCAGTACTGAACGTGTCGATTGCCTGCGCCGAGTGGCCGATTGCCGTCGTATAGTCCGCGGTCGCCCCCGATGATGCGCCGAAAGCGGACGAGAACCCGCCACTGGCCAGTGAAATGCCACCGTACGCCGTGGCGGAGTCGCCGCTGGCGGTGGCGGCCTGCCCGACCGCAGTGCTGACGAATCCCGTCGCCGACGCGGTGTCGCCCACCGCGGTTGCACCCTCGCCAGCGGCGTTGGCGTTGGTACCGCATGCGATGGCACCGGTTCCGTCGGCAACGCTGCCGCCGGATGTCGTTCCACCACCGCTGGCGAGTGCGCATACCTCGCCGGCCTGCGCGGGCAATGCGGTGACGACCAACAAGATGGTCACGTAGAGGCTGATCTTGCGCTTCATCGGAGGCGACCTGGCAATTGGGCCGGCGCCACGAGGCTTTACGCATGACGCGACCCCAGGTCACGCCATTCCACCGTCCTGGCGCGCTACGTGCCGCCACGGCGACCAGCACGAAAGCCCCCCGACGATCCCTCCAAATCGGTGGCCTGTCTGTAGGCCCTTGGCCCAACGTCGCCTATTAATGTCCGCTATCGGCCAGAAGCGGACGTCAACCTAAGGCTTCCCGGAGGTTATCAGTCGAGTTCAGGCGCAGTGCTTAGAGGTCGGACAGCAACGCCAAATGCGTACGCCTCTAACGGGAAGTCGTCTCCCGAAGCGTAGAAAATCCGTCCACCTTTCGCCTTGAATCCGCCCAGTAATTCCAAGGCCAAGGCGGATGCGAGGCAAAGCGCCTGGAAAGATGAGCCCGCGTGAGCATCACGAAGCTTCGAATACAGCGGCTGAAGCACGACCGGACATGCCCACTCATACGGCCCGACTTCGTACGGCAACCCGATTCGGATCTCGATCTCGAATGGATCTTCGTCGGGTCGTTGGGCCCAAAGCTTTTCGCTGGCAACTATTGAACTCATGGCGAATCGAGGGACTGTCCGCTTTGGGTCGAAAGCGGACATTAGCAGCCCGGCTGCGGAGCCGTACCGGCCGAACGTCCGCTCTCGGCCACAAACCGACATCCCGGAGGTAAGGACTCACCACCAGAGCCAGAGTGCGAGTCCACGCTTGCGATCACCGATTGATTGATCTCCGATGCCAACCTGAGTGCCTGCTATTCCGGCCCTCAGTGGAGCAAGCCAGTTCGAGCCGAGCGCCAGCACGGCCGGTTGCGTGTCTGGAGGAAAATTCCAGGCGCCGGGATCGGATGCGAGCGAGACATACCATTTCTCCGGGGCGAGCCAAGTAGCAGCGCCGCCCCGATTGTTAGGCACCCGGAGCTGCTCGGACGTGGGCGGGGTCACCGTGATCGTACGGCCGCCGGTCCCCTCGGTCGTCAATGCGTCGAGCAACTCCAGCAGCGATCTGCAACCGGCCGCATCGACATTGAGGTTCCAACCCGGATAGTTGCGCACATTCTCGGTGTATCGCCATAGGGAAACGCGCCCCGACTGCCTCCATGTACTCACCGGCGATAGTCCCTGCAAGGTCATCAGATTGTTCCTGTGCCGATGTCGAACTTGAGCCGAAAGCAGACATTGGCAGCCCGGCTGCGGAAGCGTCCCGGCCAACGCGCCACATCTTCATCCGATCTGGCCGACGTGGTGCATCTGTCTTTCGTTCGGATCGAACCCCGGCTCCGCGCGAACCCGAACGTCAGTCCCGCGCACCCCGCCAACGACCCGTGCACAATCGCACGCATACTCCACGCACAGGAGGCGGACCACCATGCCGTTCGATCTCGCCCTTTCCTATCCGCAATGGCAGGGTTCGGGGCGGCACGCCAACCTGCCGCGCGGGGCGCAGGCTGCCGCCTCGGTGTGCGCGCGCTTCGCACCGCTCACGCGCATGGCGCCCGTCGGCGATGGCGGCGACATGGCGCATGGCGTGAACCGCTGGGACGCGATCCTCGCGCAGTTCCGCAACGCACAGCAGCTGCTGGCGAAATCCGGCGCTCGGCGCGTACTGACCGCCGGCGGCGATTGCGCCGTCGATGTCGCGGTGATCGATCACCTGCATCGCCTGCATCCGCAGTTGCGCGTGATCTGGATCGACGCGCATCTGGACGCGAACACGCCGGAGACTTCGCCCAGCGGCAACTTCCACGGCATGCCGGTGAGCGCGATCCTCGGGCGCGCGCCGGCGCCGATGCGCCCGTTGCTCGGGCGGCCGCTCGATCCGTCGCGCTTCCATTACGTCGGCATCCAGGTCGGCGACGAGGGCGACTGGCAGCTGCAGCGCGAACTCGATCTGCGAAAGCTCGAACCGCACACGCCGATCGATGGCCCGGTGCACGTCCATTTCGACCTGGACGCGCTGGACCCGCAGGAGTTTGCGTATGTCGCCTACCCGGACGGCAAGCTGCGCGTCGACGATGCGATCGCGCTGCTGCGCCGCATCGCACTCGATGCCGATGTGGTCGGCCTGACCATCACCGAATTCGCGCCGGCCGACGACGATGAAGCACGCGCGGGAGCCGAGGTGATCGACGCACTGTGCGAGGCGGCCGGCGCGCGCCGGCTGGCGTAGCCATCCCCGCACGCCTGTGGTGCACGTGGGTGGTCCGGCGACCTCAACGCTCCACGCTTCCGATATCCGGCGCGGCGCCCTTCACCCTCGGGAAGCCCGGGCCGCGCTGGTCGTACAGGCGATCGAGCAGGTTGCTGCCCTGCCCCAGCACCGGGCTGTCGGCCAGCGGCATGTGCGTGGCCGAATAGCCACCGTTGTCTGCGAGCGGCGCCAGTCGCGGATCGACCGACAGCGTATCGGCAGGCACCGGGACGAGCGGGTATTCGATCAGGTTGTTCGCGCCGGTCACCGGACCGGTGGCGGCGCTCAGGCCGTAACCCACCGGCCCGGCGACGCAGCTGTTGCGCGCGATGATGGTGCTTTCCAGGTGCAGCGCGTCGGCGCGCAATGCGCCGCGGGTTTCGCACGGCCGCAGCGGGTCCTCCCCCTCGCCGCCGTTCTGGTTGGTGACCTCCGCGTTGTAGGCGATGGTGCTGTTGTATATGTCGAGCGGGGCCCATGAATATCCCGCGCTGAAGGAATGGGCGCGGTTGTTGGAGATCGTGCTGTCGATGATGAGGTGCGTTCCCCCCGTCTCGGGGCCACCGAACCCGAAGCCGCCGCCTTGGCCGTAGAGGGTGCCCCGCCAGTCGTCGCGGGCGAAGTTGTTGGACAGCGTGGACTTGTTGATGATGAGATCCGCAGGTCGCGAGATCGCGCTGACATACAGGCCGCCTCCCGCGGTCCCGGCGTGATTGCGATAGATGCGCGAGTACGTGACGCTTGCGCCTCCTTCCGACATGATGCCGCCGCCGAGGTAGGACGTGTTCTGGTAGATCTGCGCGTGGTAGAGCGTCACATACCCCTTCGCATAGATGCCGCCGCCGGTGCCGTCCTCCAGCGCCTCGTTGTCGAACACGGCGCTCCAGGTCACGGCCACGTTGCCTTCCGCGCTGATGCCGCCACCCCAGGTGCGTGGCCCGTCGATGAAGCCAAGGGCCCGCGCACTGCACCCTCGCACCCACGCCTGGTGCACCGCGACGTTGCCTGCCGACTGGATGCACCCGCCGTACTCGGAGATCTGCCGCTCCTGGTCGGCGATGCGACGACCGTTCGCGACCGCCACGTATTCGATGCGGAACGTTCCCGTGCCGCTGTGCAGGAACACACGGTCGTTGCGGTTGCCGTCGATGGTGAGCGCATACCGCGACCGGCCGCGCACCGTCAGATCCGCCTGCGGCACGGCGATGGACCCGCTGGTGAGCACGATGGCGCTGCAGCCCAACGCGCGCAGATCGATCACATCGCCGCTCGCGGCCGCACCGACCACGGCGCGCAGGCTGCCGGCGCCTGCGTCGTTGCAGTTGGTGACGGTGCGTACCGCCGCGTGTACGGAGCCGAACGGAAGACTCGCGCCCGACAAAAGCACGAGCGCGCCGGCGAGCGACGCGATCCTGGAATGCGTGATGCGGTTCATGACGGTGCTCCATGGTGCGCACCGGCGCCCGACGCGCGGCGCGGTCGATTCGCTGTTTACGCCCGCCGCGTCCGCGCGTTGTGAAGCGTTCCACGCGTGGCCGCGCGGCATTCGCATTCAGACGCTCGCGTGATTCAGGGTTTCGCGGATTTGCGACGAACGGTGGGCGCGGACTGTCTTCGCTTCGTCGTGCACGGACGAGGCGGACTCATCGGCATCGCGCTTGGAACCCGCCCGTCAGCTCCACAGTGGAGAGAACAGGCGCCACGTCATCGCGAGCACGCACGCCCCGCCGGCAACGACGAGCCCCTTGCTCGTGCGGCTGCCGTTGGGCCACGGCGCGCCATCGGGTTCGATCTCGAAGGCGAGGACGATCAATCCCAGGCCGAGCAGGATCACCGAGAACAGGTAAAACAGCGGCGCGATGAAAAAGAAGGCGACGGCGCCGCCCATCATCCATGCGCCAATGAAGAGCGGTTCCTTCGACGACCCCATCGACCTTGATCCCTGCAGACCTTTCATCCGTGTGGACGTGCTTCGCGCGTTCGCAAAGCACGCGAGGGCGCGGTTTTGCACGCCATCTTCTCGCGCTTTTCACACCTCTGAATGCGCTTTCACGCACCATGGTACACAGTAGAAGCGAACGCGACAGTACGGCCGGAAGCCGTGACGCCGACGAGCTTGCCTGTGGGATGCACGTCGGCCTGGCGCGACTCGCCCGGACGCGTGGCGTACGCACCCACACTGGAGACGAAGGCCTATGCAGAGTCGTTCTGATACGCAGACCAGCACCGGTACGCGGATCTCGTCGGGCAACAACGGGCTCGACAACATCCTGGGCGGAGGCCTCGACGCGGATCGGATGTACCTCTACGAAGGCAAGCCGGGCACCGGCAAGACCACGCTCGCCCTGGAATTCCTGCTGGAGGGCGCGCGCCGCGGCGAGAAGGCGCTCTACATCTCGCTGTCGGAGACCGAAGCCGAACTGCAGCTGGTCGCCAGCCGCCACGGCTGGGACCTGAGCGGCGTGGAGATCTTTGAGCTCGTGCCGCCGGAAACCGCGCTGGATCCGTCGCAGGAACTCACCGTGCTGCACCCGGTGGAGGTCGAGCTGGGCGAGACGACCAAGCTCATCCTCGACCGCGTGGCCGAGCTCAATCCCAGCCGCGTGGTGATCGACAGCCTGTCGGAGCTGCGCCTGCTCGCGCAGAGTTCGCTGCGCTATCGCCGCCAGGTGCTCGCGCTGAAGCACTTCTTCGCCAGCCGTCGCTGCACCGTGGTGCTGCTGGACGACATGTCCTCCGCGCAGGACGACCTGCAGCTGCATTCGATCTCGCACGGCGTGGTGCTGCTGGAACAGCTCGCGATCGAATACGGCGCCGAACGCCGCCGCCTGCGCGTGATCAAGATGCGCGGCATGGAGTTCCGCGGCGGCTTCCACGACATGAAGATCCGCAAGGGCGGGCTGGACATCTTCCCGCGCCTGATCGCGGCCGAGCACCACAAGCCGTTCGTGGGCGAGTTCACTTCCAGTGGCAACGCCGAACTGGACAAGCTGCTCGGCGGCGGACTGGAACGCGGCACGAACGCGCTGCTGATCGGCTCGGCGGGCGTCGGCAAGTCCTCGCTCGCGCTGACCTACGCCATCGCGGCCGCCAAGCGCGGCGAACGTTCGGCGTTCTTCGCCTTCGACGAGGGCCGCGGGACGCTGGAAGCGCGCGCACGCACGCTCGGCCTGGACCTGCAGCCGGCGCTGGATTCGCGCCACATCATCTTCCAGCAGATCGATCCGGCCGAGATGTCGCCGGGCGAGTTCGCCGCCATCGTGCGCCGGCGCGTGGAAGAGGACGGCGTGCGCGTGGTGGTCATCGACAGCCTCAACGGCTACCTCAACGCAATGCCCGACGGGCGGTTCCTGATCCTGCAGATGCACGAGCTGCTGAGCTTCCTCGGCCAGCAGGGCATCCTCACGATCCTGATCCTCGCGCAGCACGGCCTCGTCGGGCCGGCCGACACGCCGCTGGACATCAGCTACCTCAGCGATGCGGTGATGATGCTGCGGTTCTTCGAACACGCCGGCACCGTGCGACGCGCGCTGTCGGTGGTGAAGAAGCGAAGCGGCCACCACGAGCACACGATCCGCGAGTTCCAGCTGAGCAGCAACGGCCTGCTGCTGGGCCAGCCGTTGCGCGATTTCCATGGTGTCTTCTCCGGCACGCCGTCCTATACCGGCGACAGCGAGCCGCTGCTGCATGGCGCCAATGGAACCGACTGAGTCCCTGCAGGAGGTCGTGCTGATCTTCGCGCCGACGGGGCGCGATGCGGCCTCCGCATCGGAACTGCTGCGTCGTGCCGGCATCGCCACGCGCATCTGCGACAGTTACGACGCGTTGCTGGCGCAGATCGAAACGGGCGCTGGCGTCGCCTTCGTCGCCGAGGAAGGTCTGTTCGGGCAGGCGCTGGAACGCCTCGCCGACCTGGTGCAGCGCCAGCCCGCATGGTCGGACCTTCCCTTTGTCATGCTCACCAGCCGGCACGAGCAACCGCGCGTGGCGGCATGGCGCAAGCAGCAGATCAAGCGATTGGGCAACGTGTCGCTGCTCGAGCGCCCGGTGCAGCCCATCACATTGGTCAGCGTCATGCAGGCGGCCTTGCGCGCGCGCAGGCGCCAGTTCGAGATACGCGCGCTGCTGCTTGCGCGCGACGCGGCCGCCGCCGGACTGGAATCGCTGGTGCAGAAGCGCACCGCGCAGCTGCAGCAGGTGAACACGCAACTGCGCGACGAGATCATCGAGCGCGCGCGCGTGGAGGAAACTCTGCGCCATGCGCAGAAGCTCGAGGCTCTCGGGCAACTCACCGGCGGCGTCGCGCACGATTTCAACAACCTGCTGATGGTGATCACCGCCGGCCTGGACATGCTCGAAATGCACGACGACCCCGTGCGCCGGGAGAAACTCGTGCGCGCGATGCAGCAGGCGGCGCAGCGCGGCGCGGGCTTGACCCGGCAACTGTTGGCGTTCTCGCGCAGTCGCGCATTGCACCCGGAAACGGTGAACCTGTCGACGCTGCTGGGCAACATGTCCGAACTGCTCGATCGCAGCCTGCGCGGCGACATCAAGGTCCACGTCGACCTCGCGCCCGACCTGTGGCCGGTGGTCGCCGATCCGGGCGAGCTGGAGCTGGTCATCCTCAACCTGGCCGTGAACGCCCGCGACGCGATGAGCGGCAGCGGCGTGATCACCATCACCGGCACGAATGCGCGGCAGACGATCGACGGCATCGAAGGCGATTTCGTCAGCCTCACCGTGCGCGACACCGGTTCGGGCATGACCGAGGAGGTGAAGGCGCGCGTGTTCGAACCGTTCTTCACCACGAAGGACGTCGGCAAGGGCTCGGGACTCGGGCTGGCGCAGGTATACGGATTCGCCAAGCAGTCCGGCGGCGCGGTGACGATCGACACGGTGGTCGGCGAAGGCACGCGGATCACCCTCGCCCTGCCCCGCTCGCACGAGATCGCCCGGCACGAGATCAGCCAGGCGCACCATCGCATCGATGCGCCGATGACGCCCGAGCGCTGCGTGCTGCTGGTGGAGGACGACGTCGAGGTGGCATCGCTGGTGGAGCAGATGCTGCGCGGCATCGGCTACGACGTGATCCACGCGACCAGCGCGACGGCGGCGCTTGGCGCGCTCGCCAACGGGCGACGCGTGGACCTGGTGTTCTCCGACATCATGATGCCGGGCGGCACCAACGGCATCGCGTTGGCGAAACAGATCCGCACGCGCCGGCCCGCGCTGCCGGTGCTGCTCACCAGCGGTTTTTCCGAGGCGATGCGCGGGGAAGCCGAGGCGCTGGGGATTTCGATCCTGCGCAAGCCGTACGGCCTGAGCGAGCTGCGCGCGGCGATCGAGCATCACGTAGCGGCGAGCACGGTTTCGTAACATCCCGCAGTCCCCATCGCCGTCCCGGGAGGCACCGATGTCCGACAAGGAACTCGCAGTCACCTCGCCGCTCGCTTCCACGTCCACCGATCTGGCTGCGCGACGAACGGGCATGGCGTTCCAGCGCACGCGCCTCGCGGCCGATCGCACGTTGATGGCGGTCATCCGCACGTCGCTGTCGCTGATCAGCTTCGGCTTCACCATCCACAAGGTGTTCGACCAGCTGAAGGAAGCCAAGATGATCGCGCACGCGGCATCGGGGCGTAACTTCGGCCTGTCGCTGGTGCTCATCGGCGCGCTGGTGCTGCTGATGGGCATCGTCTACCACGCGTGGTTCATGGTCGCGCTGCGCAGGCAGCGCGAAGCGATGCGCGCGGCGGGCACGCTGCATGCGGAAAGCCCCTTCCCGCCCTCGATGACGCTGGTGACGGCGCTGCTGCTGCTCACGCTCGGCATCGTCACGGCGGTGAGCATGATCTACCGCGTGGGGCCGTTCGCGTGACGGCAACGTTGCAACGGTGACAAGGTTGCGCGGCGCGGGCGATATGGACTCGTCCGGTGGTGGCGGGTGGCGCCTGCGCAGGCTAGAGTGACCCGACACCTCCTTGGACCTTCCGTCGCGGTGTCCATCCGCGACGACCCGACGGCGAGGTTTGCCATGAACCAACCTTTCCCGCCTGCGACGCCGCCGCGTCGCATCCTGTTGGCGACCGATCTTTCCAGCCGCGCGGATCGTGCATTCGACCGGGCGGTGCAGCTATGCAACCAGTGGGGCGCCGAACTGCACGTGCTGCACGCGGTGGAGGCGATGCGGCCTGCCATTCCGTTCGGCGTGGACGCGCACGCGTACATCCGCGGCCGCCGCGACCCGTGCGCCGATGCCGAACGCCTGCTGCGTCGCACTCTGACGCTTGAACAGGTGCGCGCCAACGTGCACGTGGAGGAAGGTTCCGCCTCGCACGCGATCCTCGCTGTCGCACAGCGCGAGGACTGCGACCTGGTGATCCTCGGCGAGAACCGCGACCGCCTCGTCGGTCCATTCGAAGGCACGCTCGACCACGTCGTGCGCGCCTCGCCCGCCTCGGTGCTCGCAGTGCGCAGCCGGCCGTACGCGCCGTATCGCAACCTGATGGTCGGCACCGATTTCACCGACGAATCGCAGCAGGCGCTGGCGACGTCCGCCTGCTGGTTCCCCGGCGCGGACATCGCGTTCGTGCATGCGTATTCGATGCCCTATTCCGGCCTGCTGCCAAGGGAAAGCCAGGAATGGGCGGACGGCCAGCTCGCCCACCTGCGCCGGCATCTGCACGAAACCGGCCTGCCCGACGGGGCGCGCGCCTCGGTGCGCCTGCTGGTCGATGCGGGCCCGCCGGCGATCGTGCTGCCGCGGCACGCGCAGGAACTGGAGGCGGACCTCACCGTCATCGGTGCGCATCCGCGCGGGATGCTCTTCGATGCGGTGGTCGGCAGTTCGCGGCTGATCATCGACGCGATCCCCGGCGACGTCCTCGTCGTGCGTGCCGTGCGGGGCGATCGCGCATGACGGCGGCTTCCGGCCACGACGGTGCGCGCCGATGACGGCGATTCCGCTCGCCCTGCTGGTCGCCCTGCCCTTCATCGGCACCGTGCTCGCCGCCGTGCTGCCCACGCGCTCGCGCACGCTGCTCGCCGCTTTCGCGGGCCTGATCGCCGCGGTCGTCGCGCTCATCCTGCTCACGGCGTTCCCGATGGTGCGCGGTGGCGGCGTCATCCGCGAGACGATCGCGTGGATGCCGTCGATCGGACTGGACCTCGCGTTCCGCATGGACGGCTTCGCGTGGATGTTCGCGGTGATGATCTCCGTCATCGGCGTGCTGGTGTGCCTCTACGCGCGCTACTACATGTCGCCGGAAGACCCCGCCGCGCGCTTCTACGCGATGCTGCTGGCCTTCATGGGCGCGATGCTCGGCGTCGTGCTGTCGGGCAACCTGCTGCAGCTGGTGGTGTTCTGGGAGCTCACCAGCCTCGCCTCGTTCCTGCTGATCGGCTACTGGTTCCACCGCACCGACGCGCAGCGCGGCGCGCGCATGGCGCTGATCGTCACCGGCGCCGGCGGGCTGTGCCTGCTCGGCGGCGTCGTGCTGCTGGCGCACATCACCGGCAGCTACCAGCTCGACGTGGTGCTCGAATCGGCGGCGACGATCAAGGCGCATCCGTGGTACCCCGCGACGCTGGTGCTCATCGCCATCGGCGCGCTCACCAAGAGCGCGCAGTTCCCGTTCCATTTCTGGCTGCCGCGCGCGATGGCCGCGCCCACGCCGGTGTCGGCGTACCTGCATTCGGCCACGATGGTGAAGGCCGGCGTGTTCGTGCTCGCGCGCTTCTGGCCGGTGCTGTCGGGCACCGACTGGTGGTTCTGGCTGATCGGCGGCGCGGGCGGCTTCACGCTGCTGCTGGGCGCGTACCTGGCGATGTTCCAGAACGACCTCAAGCGGCTGCTCGCGTATTCGACCATCAGCCACCTCGGCCTCATCACGCTGCTGCTCGGGCTCAACAGTCCGCTGGCGGCGGTGGCGGCGGTGTTCCACATCATGAACCACGCGACGTTCAAGGCCTCGCTGTTCATGGCGGCCGGCATCGTCGACCACGAAACCGGCACGCGCGACATCCGCCGCCTCAACGGCCTGATCCGCGCGATGCCGCGCACCGGCACGCTCGCGCTGGTCGCGACCGCGGCGATGGCCGGCGTGCCGCTGCTCAACGGGTTCCTGTCGAAGGAGATGTTCTTCTCCGAGACCGTCTTCCTGTCCGCATCGCCGGTCATCGAAGGCACGCTGCCGGTGCTGGCGACGGTCGCGTCGCTGTTCGCGGTCGTGTACTCGCTGCGTTTCGGTTACGACATCTTCTTCGGCCCGCCGTCCACCGACCTGCCGCGCACGCCCGAGGAGCCCCCGCGCTGGATGCGCATGCCGGTGTTCTTCCTCGTGCTGGCCTGCGTGGTCGTCGGCGTGGCGCCGACGTTCGCCATCGGCAAGGTGCTGAGCGCCGCCGCGCTGCCGGTGGTCGGCGGCGACCTGCCGGCCTACAGCCTCGCGCTGTGGCACGGCTTCAACCTGCCGCTGGTGATGAGCCTGGTCGCCATCGTCGGCGGCAGCGTCGGGTACGTGTGGCTGCGCGCGATGCAGGCGCGCGGGCGCCTGGAGCTGCCGCCGCTGATCTCGCGCTGGAACGGCCGCGAGCTGTTCGAGTCCATGCTGCTGGCCGTCACGCGCGGCGCGCGCGACGTGCTCGGCGTGGTGAGCACGCGGCGCCTGCAGCCGCAGCTGTTCATGGTGATCGCCACCGCCGTGGTGCTGGCGATGTTCGCCGCGCGCGGCTTCTCGCTGGCGTGGGGCGATCGACCGCGCGTGCCGGCGTCCAACGCGTTCGTGGTGCTGTGGATCGTCGGCATGGTTTGCGCGGTCGGCGCCGCCGCGACGGCGAAGTACCACCGCCTCGTCGCGATCACGCTGATGGGCGGCGCCGGGCTGGTGACGTGCCTGACGTTCGCGTGGTTCTCCGCGCCGGACCTGGCGCTGACGCAGATCGTGGTCGAAGTGGTCACCACGACGCTGTTCCTGCTCGGCCTGCGCTGGCTGCCGATGCGCATGCCCAAACCCGGGCAGGCCGTGCCGCTGCGCGATCGCGTGCGTCGCGCGCGCGACCTGCTGCTGGCGATCATCGTCGGCGGCGGGCTTGCCATGCTGTCGTTCGCGTTCCTCACGCGACCGGCGCCGCAGAGCATCTCGCCGTTCTTCCTCGCCAACGCGCTGCCCGGCGGCGGCGGCACCAACGTGGTGAACGTCATGCTGGTGGATTTCCGCGCCTTCGACACGCTGGGCGAGATCACCGTGCTCGGCGCCGTCGCGCTCACCGTCTATGCGTTGCTGCGACGGTTCCGGCCGCCCGCCGAAAGCATCGCGCAGCCCGACCAGCAGCGCGCCGTGCCGGAGGAAAAGGCGACCGACCTGCTCAAGCCGCGACGCGCGGACGAGTTCGCGCGCGGCTACCTGCTGGTGCCCTCGGTGATCGCGCGACTGCTGCTGCCGGTGGCGCTGGTCGTCGCGGCGCACTACTTCCTGCGTGGGCACAACGAACCCGGCGGCGGCTTCGTGGCCGGGCTCATCGTCGCCATCGCGCTGCTGATGCAGTACATCGTGTCGGGCACGCGCTGGGTCGAAACGCGCACGCATGTACGGCCGGCGCGCTGGATCGCGCTGGGCCTGCTGATCGGCGCGGTGACGGGAATGGGATCGGTGCTGCTGGGCTACCCGTTCCTGACCACGCATACCGCGCACGTCACGCTCCCGCTGCTGGGCGAAGTGCACCTGCCGACGGCGGCGTTCTTCGACCTCGCGGTGCTCGGCGTGGTGGTCGGCTCGACGCTGCTGATCCTCACCGCGCTGGCGCACCAGTCCATCCGCCAGCAGGCGCCGGCGCCGCATCCGCTGGAATCCAACCCGCTCAAGCCGGAGAAACCCTGATGGAAGTCCTGCTTGCGCTGGTGATCGGCGTGCTCGGCGGTGCCGGCGTGTGGCTGGTGCTGCGCCCGCGCACGTTCCAGGTCGTGATGGGGCTGGTGCTGCTGTCGTATGCGGTGAACCTCTTCATCTTCAGCATGGGCAGCCTGTCGATCGACCATCCGCCCATCGTGACGCCGGGCCAGCCCGCCGACCTGCACAACTACGCAGACCCGTTGCCGCAGGCGCTGGTGCTCACGGCGATCGTGATCGGCTTCGCGACAACGGCCCTGTTCCTCGTCGTCCTGCTGGCCGCGCGCGGGCTGAGCCGGACCGACCACGTCGATGGCGAACAGGACCCGCGATGAATCCATTCGCGACCCTGATCATCGTCCCCATCGTGCTGCCGCTGTTGACGGCGGCGGTGTTGCTGCTGGTACGCGATTCTCGCCGCCGGTTGACCTCGCTCATCAACATCATCGCGACCTTCGCCGGGCTGGTCGCCGCCGTCGCGATCCTCTGGCAGGTGAACCGCGCGGCCGGGCCGGACGCGATCGCCGTGCACCTCACGTCGAACTGGGCCGCGCCGTTCGGCATCGCGCTGGTGGCGGACCGCCTGTCGTCGATGCTGCTGGTGGTGGTCGGCGTGGTGAGTCTGGGCGCGGCGCTCTACGCGTCGGCCGGCTGGGGACGCGCGGGGTCGTACTTCCACCCGTTGTTCCAGATACAGCTGATGGGCATCAACGGCGCCTTCCTGACCGGCGACCTGTTCAACCTGTTCGTGTTCTTCGAGGTGATGCTCGCCGCGTCCTACGGCCTGCAGTTGCACGGCTCGGGCTGGCCGCGCGTGCGCTCGGGCATGCACTACATCGCGGTGAACCTGCTCGCCTCGTCGCTGTTCCTGATCGGGCTGGCGATCCTCTACGGCGTGATGGGCACGCTGTCGATGGCCGACGTCGCGGCGAAGGTGCCGTTCGTGCCGGTCGGCGATCGCGGCCTGCTGCATGCGGGCGCGGCGATCCTCGCCATGGCCTTCCTCATCAAGGCCGCCATCTGGCCGCTGAACTCGTGGCTGGTGCCGGCCTACACGGCGGCGAGCGCGCCGGTCGCGGCGCTGTTCGTGCTGATGACGAAAGTCGGCGTATACGCGCTGCTGCGCGTGTGGATGCTGCTGTTCCCCGCGCTCGACGGCGCCACCACGCAGTTCGGCGCGCCGCTGCTGCTCGCCGGCGGCCTCGCCACGCTCGCCTTCGGCGCGATCGGCGTGCTGGCGTCGATCCGCCTGGACCGCATCGCGGCGTTCTCGATCATCGTCACCTCGGGCACGCTGCTCGCGTCGTTCGCGACGGGTTCCGTCGCCGCCGCGGCGGCCGCGCTGTTCTACCTGATCAGCTCGACCTTCGCGGTCAGCGCGCTGTTCCTGATGGTGGAACCGGTGCAGCGCACGCGCTCCGAACGCCAGGCGCAACAGCCGCACTTCGACACGCTGCCCGACGAGGACGACAACCTCGACGACCAGCAGGTGCCGCTGGTGGGACGCGCGTTCCCGGTGTCGATGGCGACGCTGGGCCTGGCGTACATGGCGTGCTCGCTGCTGGTGGCGGGGCTGCCGCCGTTGTCCGGCTTCCTGTCGAAGGCGGCGATCCTGACCGCGATCGTCGGCGCGGATTCCGTCGCGAACCTCCCCACCTCGACATGGCTGCTGATGGCGCTGCTGCTGTGCGCCAGCCTGTTCACGACGATTTCGCTGGTGCGCGCCGGCATCCGCCATTTCTGGTCCAGCGGCGGACGCCATGCGCCGCGTCTGAAGCTGGTCGAAAGCGGCGCGGTGCTGGTTCTCATCGGCGCCTGCCTGGCGCTGACCGTGTTCGCCGAACCGGTGATGCGCTACACCAACGCCACCGCCGCGTACCTGCATGCGCCGCGTCCGTACGTGAACGCCGTGTTCGAGACCCCACCACGCGCCGGCCCGACCACGCCCGTCCATCCGCAGATCGAAACGCCATGAGCCTGCTCCGCAGAATCGCGCCCCTGCCCGGCCTGTCGCTGGCGTTGCTGGCGATCTGGTTGCTGCTCGCGCGCAGCGTGAGCGCCGGGCAGATCGCGCTCGGGCTCGTGGTCGCGCTCGGCATGCCGGTGCTGATCGCCAACCTGTGGCCTGCGACGACACGCGCGCGCCATCCGCTGACGATCCTGCGCTACACGCTGCTCGTCTCCGGCGACGTGGTGCATTCCAACCTCGTCGTGGCGTGGGGCGTCGTGCGATGGCGCTGGCACAAGCCGGCGTACCGGTTCGTCATCATCCCGCTGGACCTGCGCGATCCGGTCGGCCTGGCCGTGCTGTCGATGGTGACCACCATCGTGCCGGGCACGGTGTGGTCGGAACTGGCGGTCGATCGCAGCGCGATGCTGCTGCACGTGTGGGACGCGCCGGACGAAGCCGACTTCGTGGCCCGCTTCAAGGCGCGTTACGAGGCGCCGCTACGGGAGATCTTCGAATGAGCACGCTGCTGTTCTACGCCATCGGCTTCACGCTGGGCTGCTACGCGCTCGCGTCGCTGATGGTCCTGGTGCGCCTGCTGCGCGGCCCGCGCGCGCAGGATCGCGTGTTCGCGCTCGACCTGCTGTACATGCAGGCGATGCTGGTGGTGCTGGTGACCGGCATCTTCCACCAGAGCGATCGTTATTTCGAAGTGGCGCTGCTGATCGCGCTGTTCGGCTTCGTCAGTTCCGCCGGCATGGCGAAGTTCATCCTGCGCGGCGAGGTGATCGAATGAACGCCGTCGCGCCGTGGATCGAAGCCCTCGTCGCGATCCTGCTGGTGTGCAGCGGCGTGTTCGTGGTGATCGCCGCGACGGGCTTCCTGCGATTGCCGGGGTTCTTCCTGCGCATGCATCCGCCCGCGCTGACCTACACCATCGGCAGCTGGTGTGTCGCGCTGGCGGGCGTGCTGTATTTCTCCGCGCTCGAAGGCCGCTTGGCGCTGCATCCGCTGCTGGTGCCGGTGTTCCTGGCGATCACCGTGCCGGTCACGACCGTGCTGCTCGCGCGCGTCGCGCTGTTCCGGCGCCGCCTGGCGGGCAAGGCCGATACGCCGCCGTCGCTGGCCAGTGCCGACGCCTCCCCGCCGGAAGAAGAACGAAGCCCGCCGTAAGGGGGGCTTCGACGTTGCGCGCATAACCGCGCGATCAGGTCATTTCCGCCTCGTCCCGGCGTTTCATCGCATCGTTCGACGAAGCGTCGCGCCGCGTGCCCGCGTGCTCGCAGACCCAGTCGGCCAATCGCGTGTGGTAATCCACGCGATGCGCCAGGTTTCCCGTGCCGGCCATGCCGTGGCTTCCACGCGGATACACGACCATCCGCACCGGCGCCGTCGAGCACCGCACTAGGTTGGCGACCATCTCTTCCGACTGCCCCAGCGGACAGCGCTCGTCGTCCTGTCCCTGCAACAGCAGCACCGCCGCATCGGCACGACGGCAATATTCGACCGGCGACAGGCGGTGATACCGCTCGCGCACCTGGTCGATCTCGCCGCCCATCGCGTACGGCGTGACGTAGAAGCCGGTGTCGGACGTACCCGCGTGCGATTCGATGTTCGCCACCGGCGCGCTGACCACGGCCGCGCGGAACGCATCGCTGTGCCCCACCGCCCATGCGCTGAGGAAACCGCCATACGACTTTCCGGCGCACGCGATGCGGTCGTCGATGAGGCCGTCGGCGCGCAGCCGGTCGAGGATCGCCAAATGCTGCGGGAAGTCCAGCTCGCCCCAGCGGCCTATCAGGCGCTTGGCGAAATCGGTGCCGTAACTGCCGGAGCCCACGGCGTTCGGCGCGACGATCATCCAGCCGCGCGCCACCAGTTCGTACCAGTACACATGGCTGGGCAGGTCGATCAGCGCCGTGCTCTGCGGCCCGCCGTGCATGTCCACGAGCACGGGGAACGGGCCCTCGCCCTGCGGGCGCAGGATCCACGCATCGACCTGCTCGGTGCCGCCCTCGCCATCGGGCACGTCGAAACGGCGCACGCTCACGCGTGGCCGCTCGCGCTTGCGCGCCCAGGCGTTCAGCGCTGTATGGCGGCGTTCGTTCCCGTCGTCCCAGTCGCAGGTGAACACCTCTTCGGGGCGACGCATGGTGGCGACCGTGTAAAGCAGTCGCCCGTTGCTTTGACCGAGCTGCAATACGTGGCGAAGGCGACGCGCGAAGTGGCGCACCTCGTTGCGCTCGCAATCGATGACGGCGATTTCCTGCATGCCGCGGATGGACGCGATCGTCGCCACGCGCACGCCATCGGCATTCCAGACGAAGCGGTCGCCTTCCAGATGCAGATCGTCGCCGCCGAGTTCCTTCAACGCGCCGCTGGCGACGTCGATCAGCCACGGGCGATCGAGTGAATTGCCGGGCGTCCGGTTCGCGCCGAACACCAGTTTCGTGCCGTCCGGCGACCATCGGATGCCCGTCACGGAGGCGAGTTCGGTCGTGAGCTGCTTCGGGTCGGCGCCCTGCGCATCGGCGATCCACAGATCATGGCGGTGACGCTGCCGGCCTTCGCGCGTCCGCACGAACGCCAGGCGCTTTCCGTCGGGCGACCACTGCGCCTCCTTGACGTCGAAATCCCCGCGCGTGAGCTGTCGCGCGTCGCCGGACTGCACGTCCACGCTGAAGACATGCTTGCGCTTGCCGACGGCCGCGCCGCTGCCATCGAGCTTGTACGGCAGGTGGTTGACGACGATCGGGCGCTCGTTATCGGGCCGGGACGCGTCGTCGCGTTCGTCTTCGGCCCACGGCACCGACGCGCTCACCAACAGCCGTTTACCGTCGGCCGACCAGCCGGCGATGCTGCCCAGCGATTCCTCCATCGACGTCACGCAGCGCGCTTCGCCGCCGTGCAGCGACAGCACGTGCACCTGCGTGGTGGCGTTCTTGCGGCCGCGTGCCGACAGGAACGCAAGCGTCGATCCGTCGGGCGAAAGCACCGGCGACTGTGCCGGGAAATCGCGCGAGGTCAGCACGCGCGGCGATGCGTCGGACGCGGTGTCCAGCGTCCAAACGGTGGAAAGGTAGGTTTGCTGTTTTCGCGACGGTTGCGAGCGCAGGAATGCGGCTGTCGCGTGGGAGTCGGCGCCGTGCAGCGCCTGGATCGTGGTATGGAGATACAGATCGTCGACGCGTATCGCCTTGGTCATTTCGTTCACTTGCCCTTCCAGGGAACAGCGCCCGGGACGTCCCGGGCGCTGCGACGCTCGTCCGAGCGGTGCTCAGCGACGCTGGCCGCCGCCGCGCTCCTCTTCGCGCTGGTTGCCGCCGCGGTTTTCCTCGCGCTGGTTGTTGCCGCCTTCCTCGCGCTGGTTGCCCTGGGCTTCCTGGCGCTGGTTCTGGCCGTTCCCGCCCTGGTTCTGCTGGTTCTGCTGGTTCTGGTTCTGCTGACCCTGGTTCTGCTGACGCTCGTTGTTGTTGGCCACTGCTATCTCCAGTTGTCTACGCAGGCGGATGCCTGCACGGAGTTCATCGCAAACCCCGTGCCAGCGCGTTTTTACGAAACCTCCACGCGGCGGACTCATGCATGGCGCGCGATGGCAGTGCGCGCGTCCATGCGCGGTGAAAACTCGCGCGCCTTGCGCCGACAAAAAAATCCACGCGCATGAAAATCGTGCACCTGGCGTTTTCGTCGCCGTACATGAACGCTTTCGCGCACCATCGCCGCGACGTCCACCTCATCTCCACTGCGAGAATGCAATGGTGTGGCGCAATCCCTCACGGAGCACGAAGCCATGGCACGCGACATCCTCAAGACCCTCAAGGCTGAACACGACGAGCTGAAGCAGCTGTTCTCCGAGCTGAACGAAACGACCGACCGCGGCGTCAAGACGCGCGAGAACCTGCTGCAGAAGATCGAAGCGGCGCTGATGCCGCACGCCAAGTGGGAAGAGAAGGTGTTCTACCCGGCGTTCAAGGAACGCGCGGACCGCGACGGCCTGAAAACGCACGCCGAGGCGCTCGCCGAGCACCATGCCGTGGAGAACTCGGTGATTCCGGAAGTGCACGCCGCCGATCCGGGCACGCCGGAATTCGCCGGCCGCACGAAGGTCTTCGGCGAGTTCATCACGCACCACGCCAAGGAAGAAGAAAACACCATGTTCAAGATGGCGCGCGAGCTGTTTTCCGCCGAGGAGCGCGCGCAGCTGGACGAGGAATACGAGGAGTGGAAGCAGTCCGACGCCGCGATGGCACTGATTGCCGGCGAGAAGGCGAAGGCCGGCATGAAGGGCGCGGTCAAGTCGATGACGCAGTAACTCGCGTTTTTCCTGCTTGACGGAAACCCCTCACCGCAAGGGCGAGGGGTTTTTCATTGCGTAACGAATCAGCGCGCTTCGAACATCCGCCGCAGGTACGGGGCCGTGCGGCTCTCCTTGGCGCGGCTCACCGTTTCCGGCGCGCCCGCCGCGACGATGCGTCCGCCCTCCTCGCCCGCCCCCGGCCCCATGTCGATCACCCAATCGCTGTCGGCCACCACGCGCATCTCGTGCTCGATCACGACGACCGTGTTGCCCGCATCGACCAGCCCGTGCAACTGCGCCATCAGCTTGTCGACATCGGCCGCGTGCAGGCCGGTGGTGGGTTCGTCGAGCACGTAGAGCGTGTCGCCACGCTGGCTGCGTTGTAGTTCGGTCGCGAGCTTGATGCGCTGCGCCTCGCCGCCCGACAGCTCCGTGGCCGGCTGGCCGAGCCGCAAGTATCCCAGGCCGATGTCGTGCAGCAGCGCGAGCGGGCGCTGCACGACGGGTTCGTCGGCGAAGAACGCCATCGCTTCGTCAACCGTCATCGCCAGCACCTGCGCGATGTTGCGCCCGTTCCATTCCACTTCCAGCGTCTTCGCGTTGTAGCGGCTGCCGTGACAGGTCGGGCACGGCGCGTACACGCTGGGCATGAACAGCAGTTCGACGCTGACGAAGCCCTCGCCTTCGCAGGTTTCGCAACGGCCCTGCGCGACGTTGAAGGAGAAGCGACCCGCGCTGTAGCGGCGCGATTTGGCCATCTTCGTCGCGGCGAAAAGTTTGCGCACGTGGTCGAACAGGCCGGTGTACGTGGCGAGGTTCGATCGCGGCGTGCGGCCGATCGGTTTCTGGTCGACGTTGACCAGCCGCCGGATGGCATCGGCGCCTTCGCCGAGCTTTCCGACGGTGCGCGCGATCGGGCTGAACGACGGCGCCTCGCCCTCGCTTTCCTCGACGATGGGCTCGTGGCCGAGGTGGTCGCCAACCAGTTCGACGAGCGCCTGGCTGACCAGGCTCGATTTCCCCGAACCCGACACGCCGGTGACCGAGGTGAACGCGCCGATCGGAAAGCGCACGTCCACGCCATGCAGGTTGTTGCGGTGCACGCCGCGCAGTTCGAGCCAGCGCGTCGCCTCGCGTGGCGTGCGGCGCACGGCCCGCGCGCCGAACAGATAGCGACGCGTCATCGACGGCTCGATCTTGCGCAGTCCGTCCGGCGGCCCGCTGTAGAGCACCTGCCCGCCGTGCTGGCCCGCGCCGGGGCCGACATCGACCAGCCAGTCGGCGCGATGCATCAGGTCCAGGTCGTGCTCCACGACGAACAGCGTGTTGCCCGTGCCCTTGAGCTGGTCGAGCGCGTCGTAGAGCGCCTCGCTGTCGGCCGGATGCAGGCCCGCGGACGGCTCGTCCAGCACGTAGACCACGCCGAACAGGTTCGAACGGATCTGCGTCGCGAGCCGCAGGCGCTGCAATTCGCCCGGAGAGAGCGTCGGCGTCGGCCGATCGAGCGCGAGATAGCCCAGCCCCAGCGCCAGCAACGTGCCGATGCGTTCAACCAGGTCGTGCGCGATGCGCTGGGCGGCGATGCGTTTTTCCTCCGACAGGTCCGGCGTGCGGCGCACGTCCGAGCTGCCGGCATGTGCCGAGCCGCCCGACGCGATGCGCGTGGCGACGTCCTTGCGGCTCGCCGCGCGGCTGCGCGTGCGCGTATCGACCGGCGCGTCGAAGCGGCCTTCGGCGGCGGGCTTCAGCACCTGCGCGATGCGGTCGAGCGAGAGCTGTGAAAGCGTGCCGATGTCGAGCCCGGCGAACGTCACCGACAGCGCCTCGCGCTTGAGGCGTCGTCCGCCGCAGACGGGGCACGGCGCACCGGTCATGAACCGCGACACGCGCTTCTTCATCAGCGCGCTCTGCGTGGTGGCGAAGGTGTGCAGCACGTAGCGCCGCGCGCCGGTGAAGGTGCCCATGTACGCCGGTTCGGTCTTGCGCTTGAGCGCGCTGCGTGTTTCCGCCGGCGTGAAGCCGGGGTACACCGGCACGGTCGGGGTGTCCTCGGTGAACAGGATCCAGTCGCGGTCCTTCTTCGGCAGCTTCGACCACGGAATGTCGACGTCGTAGCCGAGCGTCACCAGGATGTCGCGCAGGTTCTGCCCGTGCCACGCCGGCGGCCACGAGGCGATGGCGCGCTCGCGGATGCTCAGCGACGGGTCGGGCACCATCGACTGCTCGGTCACCTCAAACACGCTGCCCAGGCCATGGCAGTTCGGGCACGCGCCCTGGGGCGTGTTCGGCGAGAAATCCTCGGCGAACAGCATCGGCTGCTTCGGCGGGTACGTGCCGGCGCGCGAATACAGCATGCGCACGAGGCTCGACAGCGTGGTGATGCTGCCCACGGTGGAGCGCACGTTCGGCGTGCCGCGCTGTTGCTGCAGCGCGACGGCGGGCGGAAGGCCCTCGATCGCGTCCACGTCCGGCACGCCGACCTGGTCGATCAGCCGGCGTGCGTACGGCGACAGGGATTCCAGGTAGCGCCGCTGCGCTTCGGCGTACAGCGTGCCGAAGGCGAGCGAGGATTTCCCCGACCCCGACACGCCGGAGAACACCACCAGCGCGTCGCGGGGAATGTCGACGTCGACCTCGCGCAGGTTGTGCTCGCGCGCGCCGCGAACGCGGACGAAGGGGTCGGTGCCGGGCGGATCGGAAGCGCGTCGTGCCATGGCCCCGCATTCAACACCGCCACGCGCCCACGTACGGTGACGGGCCGCTTCCCGACGCACGCTTCACGCCGCTGCCGCCAACGTGCCACGCAGGTGACCGACGAGAACCCGATGGCAAAGCTGCGCCACACCGACTGGCCGGACCGCCTCTGGATCATCCGCCACGGCCAGAGCGCCGGGAACGTGGCGCGCGATCTGGCCGAGGCGTCGGGGCTGGAGCTGATCGACATCACCACGCGCGACGCCGACACGCCGCTGTCGTCGCTCGGCCAGCAGCAGGCGCACGCGCTCGGCGCCTGGTTCGGCGCCCTGCCCGCGCCAGAGCAGCCCAACGTCGCCTTCAGCTCGCCCTTCGTGCGCTCGGCGCAGACCTGCCATGCGATCCAGCAGCACCTGGCGCAGGAGGTCGAAGTGCAGCTCGACGAGCGCCTGCGCGAGAAGGAGTTCGGCATCCTCGACCGCTACACGGTGCACGGCATCAGGACCAAGTTCCCGGAACTGGCCGCGCAACGGGCGTCGGTCGGCAAGTTCTATTTCCGCCCGCCCGGCGGCGAGAGCTGGTGCGACGTGATCCTGCGGCTGCGCAGCGTGATCGAGGTGCTGCGCCGCGACCACGTCGGCGACCGCGTGGTGATCGTCGCGCACCAGGTGATCGTGAACTGCTTCCGCTACCTGCTCGAATGCATGGACGAGGCCGAAGTGCTCGAACACGACCGCCGCGCCGACGTGCCCAACTGCTCGATCACCGAATACGCGATCGACCGGACCGACCCCGACTCGCGCTTCTGCCTGGTGCGTGCGAACTTCGTCGTGCCGACGATCGAGGACGAAGCGGCGGTGACCGTCGCGCCCGACAAGCCGGCCGGGCCGAAATGACGATGGCCGCGACCGGTTCGACCGTCACGCCGATCACGCCGCGCCTGCTGCGCGCCATGCCGTTGCCCGGATGCAGCGACGTGGAAGGCAAGGACGACCGCGGCCGCGTGCTCGTGGTCGGCGGAAGCGACGAGATCGCGGGTGCGGTCGCGCTCAGCGGCATCGCGGCGCTGCGCACCGGCGCGGGCAAGTTGCAGCTCGCGACGGCGAAATCCGCCGCGCCGGCGTTGATGGTCGCCGTGCCGGAAGCGCGCGTGTTCGGGCTCGACGCGGACGAGAGCGGCCATCTGGCCGACGTTCCGGAAAAGCTCGCCGAAGCGTCGCGCCGCACCGATGCGCTGGTGCTGGGGCCGGGCATGGAATCCTCGCCGCAGGCGACGTCGTTCGCCTCCACCCTGCTGCGCGAAAGCGACGCGCCGTGCGTGCTCGACGCGGGCGCGCTCGCCGCCTTCGAGACGCCGCGCACGGCGCCGCTGATCCTGACGCCGCACGCGGGCGAGATGGCCGAACTCACCTCGCGTCCGCGCGAAGAAATCACCGCGCACGCGGCGGGGATCGCGCGGGACTTCGCCCTTTCGACGCAGACGGTCATGGTCCTCAAGGGTCCCGCGACGCACGTGGCCGGGCGCGATGGGCGGGTGTGGCGCCATTACAGCGAGTGCCCGGGACTGGCGACGTCCGGCTCGGGCGACGTGCTCGCCGGCGTCATCGGCGCATTGCTGGCGCGCGGTTGCACGCCGGAACAGGCGGCGATCTGGGGCGTGTGGCTGCATGCGCGCGCGGGACGTCGCGTCGCCTCGAAGATCGGGCGACTGGGCTTCCTGGCGCGCGAGGTGTCGGAGGAAATACCGCGGTTGCTGATGCGGTTCGGGTGACAGCGGTCCCGCGTGCCGGGCTACAGAAGCCGCTAGGTGGATGTCTCGGCCAGCAGGCCGCGCAGGATGGGCTCCAGCTTCGCGATGCGGTACGGCTTCTGCACGATGGGATAGCCGCGGTACGCCTCCGGCACGCCCGACTGCCCGTAGCCGGTGGTGAACAGGAACGGGATACCGCGCGCCTTCAGCGCATCGGCGACGGGGAACGACGCGGTGCCGGCGAGGTTGATGTCGATCACCGCGACGTTGATCTCGTGCGCGTCCAGCGTGGCCAGCGCGTCCTCCACCGTCGCGGCGATCGGCGGCACGAGGTACCCCAGCCGGACCAGATGCGCTTCCAGCATCGAGGCGATCAGGAATTCGTCTTCGACGATCAGTACGCGCTGGTGCATGGCGTGCGTTTCATGAAATGGCGACTTCGCGGGTCTCGAACGGAATGACGATGTCGCAGCGCAGCCCGTCGGGTTCGAACGTCAGCCGCGCGTCGCCGCCGAGATCGTGCTTGAGGCCGCGCTGCAGCAGGGTCGAGCCGAAACCGCGCTGCGTCGGCGGGCTCACCGGCGGGCCGCCGGTTTCCTTCCACGTCAGCTGCACGGCCGACCGGTCCACGTCGAAACTCCAGTGGATGGCGACGCGTCCGGTCGGTGCGGACAGCGCGCCGTGCTTGATCGCGTTCGTGCACAGCTCGTGCAGCGCCATCGCCATCGCGACCGCGCGCCGCGGCTCGAGGATGACGGTCGAACCCGCGATGTCGAAGCGCTCGCCCACGTACTGCTGGCACAAACCGGCGGCGGCTTCGACGATGTCGACCATGTCGGCGCCCTGCCAGTTCTCGCGCGTGAGGATGTCGTGCGCGTCCGACAGCGCCAGCAGGCGCGATTCGATTTTCTCGCGCGCTTCGTCCACGTCGGGCGCGCCGTCCAGCGTCTGGAACACCAGCGACTGCACGATCGCCAGCGTGTTCTTCACCCGGTGGTTCAACTCGTTCACCAGCAGGCGCATGTGCTTTTCGTGTTCCTGCCGTTCGGTCACGTCGCGCGTGCTGCCGGCAATGGCCTCCACGTTCCCGTCGGGCCCGAACACCGGGGTGAAGATGTAGTCGTAGATCCGCACGCCCTTGGTCTTGTGCGGGAACGGCACGTCGCCGCGGATGGGCAGCCGCGTCGCGATGACCTGCTCGATCTCGCGGTCGTGCATTTGGGCGTGCCACGGCTCGTAGCCCAGTTCCAGGCACGTCTTGCCGATCGACTCGGACCAGCTGCGGCCCCACATCGTCAGCAGGGCGTCGTTGGCGTAGATGAAACGGTGCTGCAGATCGAACACGTACACCAGGTCGGGCGTCGCCTGCAGGACCGCTTCATAAAGCCGCAGCTTCGATGCGGCCGCTTCGGGGTCGTAGGCATGGGCGACGTCGTTCATGTAGATGAGCATGGCATGCGACGTGCGAGCCCATGTGAACGTTCCGGCCGCCGAGACGATCGCTCCGGCGTTCCCGTGGCGTCGGCAAAACCCGCCGTAGCCGACGCCCGGCGCGCCTCGTTCGAAGGTCGTATTGCGCGGCGCGTTAGCGCCTGCGCGCGGTCAGTTCGCGCGGGGTTTTGGTCGCTGCGCAAGCCAGCGATCGAGCTGGTTGGCGAAGGCCTGCCGATCGCGCGCATGGAACGCGGGCGGGCCGCCGGTCTGCACGCCGGCACCGCGCAGTTCCTCCATGAAATTGCGCATCGACAGGCGCTCGGCCATGTTCTCCGGGCTGTACCGCTCGCCGCGCGGGTTCACCGCGACGCCGCCCTTCTCGATCACCCGCGCCGCCAGCGGAATATCCTGCGTCACCACCAGGTCGCCGGCGTGCATGCGCTCGACGATTTCGCTGTCGGCCACGTCGAACCCGCCCTGCACCTGCAACGAACGGATGAAGCGCGACGGCGGGCACCGGACCCACTGGTTCGCCACCAGCGTGACCTGCACCTGGGCGCGTTCGGCCGCGCGGAACAGGATGTCCTTGATGACGACCGGGCACGCGTCGGCGTCGACCCAGATCTGCGGCTGCGTGGTGTCGGCGTCACTCATCGAGCGGGTTGTGTCTGCACATCGGGATGCATCGGGGCCTGGCGAATCCGGCAAGGCCGCCAGCTTAACGTGTCGCGGCAACCCGGCCGCATCCTGAACATTGCCGGCGGCGCATCACGAAACGAATGCACGGCGATGGCTAGGTTCACAGCCCCGACCACCAGACACACCGCACCATGAGCCTTCCCGTCCAGTCCCTGCCGCCCGGTTGGCGCATCGAAGCGCGCAGCCCGCACTCGCCCCGCTTCGAGGATTGCGCGATCCGCATCACCAGCCCCAACGGCGAAACGGTCGAATACCTGGCCCGCCCGTACCAGCTCGAATGCGAGATCACCCGGCAGCTCGAAGACGCGCTGGTCGAGCCGGAATCCGCGGTCGCGGCGTAACGCTCCTCAGCGCGGTCGCACGCGGTCGGCTTTCCCGGGCGCGTCGACGCCAACCGCAGGCTCGGCGTCAGAGCACGAACGTGTGCCGCCCGTGCGGCGGCGGCTGCAGGCCCTGGAACACGATGCTGCCCGCGGCTTCGTCCCTGGCGAAAGGCGTGTCGGCGCACGGCCCGGCCTGCGTCGCATCACGCAGTCGTTCGTCGATTGCCCTGGCGTCGCTGCCTGGATTACGGCGTATGTCCGCGGCGACCGTCGCGGCGCAGCGCACGCCTTCCAGGTCGCTCGCGCGCACCGCATACGGCATGTAGGCGTCGTAGCCGATCCGGCTGATCATCTGCCCCACCGGGTTGTAGAGGCTCGGCAGTCCGCCGTCCGGAGGGCGGGCCATCTCGCTCAACGCACGAGGCATGTCGCCTGGTTCGACGTCCAGCCCGTCGCTCAACCGCACCAGGTTGGCGGCGAGCAGGTTGATCGTCGCCTGGCGCTTGAACAACGGCGCAAGCGCCCAGCCATACACGCGGTTGCGCAGTAACGTGTCCTCGCCGTCCATCTCGAAGGACGAGTTTACCGCCGCCTTCGAAAACTGCCATTCGCCTGCGTAGGCGCGATGCATCGAACGCTCGGCGCGATCGATCGGCATGTTCCACGACGGCGGCGGCGACGCGTCCACGCCCTGTTGCGCGAGTTCGCGCAGCACGAGGTTTCCCATCGTGAAATGACGCCGGATCGCGGCGGTGGCGACCATCTTGGTGATCAGCGTGTCCGACGAGCGCAGCAGCATGCGCCAGAACACCAGGTCGCGTTGGAGCAGGTCGCGCGCGGCATCGGATTCGCCCTGCCGCGCGTGCTGCCACGCCTGTAACAGCAGCAGACGCTGTCCATCCGTCGTCGGCGACCACGGCGGAAACAGCAGGTTCATGCCGGTCGGGACCGTTTCGCGCCACTGTGCCAGACCGATGAGCCGCCCATAGCGCTCCAGCAGCCAGCGTTCCGAATCGAGCCATGCGGCGACGGCTTCGGGATCATCCTGCATGCGCGACAGGCAACCGCGATTGCCTTCCCGGCACGCGCCGATCAGCGCCTTCGTCGCTGCCGTCCTGTGCTGCGCGAAGTCGTGTTCCTCGCCGGGCAGCGCGGTACCGGCCACGGCGGGGCGTTCGGCCGACGCGTCGATGAAGGCCTTCCGCCGCATGCCCCATTCAAGCGGATCGGCCTGCGCCGGCACGCCCAGGCCCAGCACCAGCACGTAGGCATTCGCCTCGTCGGCGACGGCCGGCCGTTCGTCGACCGCGCGCTGAAGCCGCAATGCGTCGGCGGACGGCGCCTCATCGCGCCAATTGATCGCGACCACCACCAGCCACAACCCCAACACCAGCAGCGCGCCCGCGACCGCGGTCCACGCGGCGCCCTGCGCCAGACGCCTGAATTCCATGTCGGCTCCCGATTCCCCGGGCGCAGCTTATCGCAGGGATCGACCGGTCGTCGCCCCGCCCGCCCGCGCCTGTCCGACCTGCCCGCGCCTTCGCGTTGCATCCCATCAACACACACCGGGGAATCGCCGTGACCCATCGCCTGATGCTGTCAGCGCTCGTGCTTGGCCTGGGCTTTTGCGCATCGCCGCGCTGCGACGCACTCGACACCGCGCCGCGTCCGGCGTCGGACCCGGCGTGGAGCCGGTTCGACTTCCTCGATGCCAACCGCGACGGCGTACTGAGCAAGTACGAATACGACAGCGACGTCGTGTTCGAAACGGCCGACGCCAACCGCGACCAGCTGCTCTCGCCCGACGAACTGCAGGCCGCGCTCGGCCCGCAGCCGGCGGATGCGCCGACCGCGCCGGAACGCATGATCGCCGTCGATCTGGATCGCGATGGCCAGCTCGACGACGCGGAACTGCGTCGCGCACTGGAGATGCGCTTCAGCTGGCTCGATCGCAACGCCGACGGCGGCCTGGACTTCGACGAGATGAAGGCCGGCGTCGGCGCACGCGTGCGGCCCTGAGCCGCACGCCGCGGCTTACCCCAAACGGGCCGCGTCCTGGCGATACCCCATCGCCTGTTGCAACTGCTCGGTGAGTTTGCAGGCGCCCTCGTCCGGACGATGGACGAAGCGGATCTGCACGCCCTGCGGGCTGGTGATGATGAGCGTGCAGTTCGGCCAACCGCAGGCCGGGCCATGCACTTCCATGCGCCAGTCGGGAGGCAGCGTGTCGAGAGGTTGGTTCATGGTCGACTCCATCGGGTCCATTCGCTTACAACCGGCTGTTGAATGCTTCGTTCAATCGCGCATCGTCGGCGAGCTGCTCGGGACGTGCGATGCGAAGCGACGGATCGGCCTGGTCGCGAAGGTGTTGCGACGCGAAAAGATCGGCCTGCAGTTCTCGCGTGATCTCGCACGCGAACTGGAATGGTTTGTGGACGTAGGTGATTTCCTGTCCGTGCGGACTGGTCAATCGGATGCCGCATTCACGCCGGTCGCGTGAAGGCGGCAGCGCTTCGAGCCGCCAACCCGGAGGTAGGCACTGGATGGTGAGGTTCATATCGGTGTCTGCTCCCTGTGCAGTCCGCTGAGAACGTATAGAAGTGAACGCACCCGCCGCGTGAAGCCAGCCAAAATCGGTCACGCATGGGCCTGGCATCACGATGCATACACTTTTTTCCGACGGATTTCCGACGGGAATCCCGCGTAGGATCCTGCTCCGCAGGGGGCTGCGAACACCGGGAAAGACCGATGCGTTGTTCGTGCACGATGCTGTTCGTGGAAGACAACCACCTGATCGCGCAGTACGCGGTCGAGGCGTTGAACGCCGTTGGTTTGAACGTGCACCCGGCGCCCGATGCCCGATCGGCGCTCACGTTGTTCGCGCAACATCATTTCGATTGCGCGGTGATCGACATCGAACTGCCCGGCGGCATGGACGGCCTGGAACTGGCGCGCCAGCTGCGCAGCCTGCGACCGGATCTTCCGATCGTTTTCGCGACCGGCTACGACGCCACGTTGTGCGGCGCGCCGGCCGACGCGCCGGTGTTCCAGAAGCCCTACCGGTTCGAGGACATCGCCTCGGCGGTGTGCGCGGCGCCCCCGCCGCGCCGCTGACCGGGCAATGCCGGCGCCAAACGCCTAGAATGCCGGCTCCGTTTTTCGCCCAAGGCATCCGCACATGGCGCTCAAGGCGACCGTGGTCAAGGCCGAGCTGACGCTCAGCGACCTGGACCGGCACCACTACGCTACCTACCCGCTCACCCTGGCCCAGCATCCGTCGGAGACCGACCAGCGGCTGATGGTGCGGCTGGTCGCGTTCGCGCTGTTCGCGAGCGAGCGGCTGGAATTCGGCCGAGGACTGAGCAACGAGGAAGAACCCGACCTGTGGCGTCGCGACTACACCGGCGAGATCGAGCAGTGGATCGACCTCGGCCAGCCCGACGAGTCGCGCATCCGCAAGGCCTGCGGCCGCGCGCGTCAGGTCATCGTCGTGAACTACGGCGGACGCGCCGCGGACGTGTGGTGGGACAAGAATGCCGCGGCGCTGTCGCGGCTGGACAACCTCACCGTGATCGACATCGACGCACAAAGCGTCGAAGCGCTGGGCGCGGCGATCGAGCGCAGCATGCGCTTCAACGCGCTGATCCAGGACGACGAACTGCAGCTGATGGGCGAGCGCGGCACGACTGCCCTGCGTCCGCGCACGCGCATGGCGCCGGCCACGCAGGCGGCCTGATCGTGGCGGCGCGCATCGCGGCATGAGCGGGCACTTCGACGTCATCGTCGTCGGCGGCGGCGCCGCGGGCCTGATGTGCGCGCTGACCGCCGGGCAGCGCGGCAAGCGCGTGCTGGTGGTCGAACACGCCAACCGCGTCGGCAAGAAGATCCTGATGTCCGGCGGCGGCCGCTGCAATTTCACCAACACCGGCGCGACGCCCGCGCAGTACCTCTCGGCGAATCCGCACTTCTGCAAGTCGGCGCTCGCCCGCTACACGCCGTGGCACTTCATCGAGATGGTCGAGCGCCATCGCATCGCCTACCACGAAAAGGAACTCGGGCAGCTGTTCTGCGACGAGTCGTCCAAGCTCATCGTGAAGATGCTGATGGACGAATGCACCGCCGCCGGCGTGCGCGTGGAAACCAGCTGCAGCATCGAGCGCCTCAACCACGGCGACAGCGACGAGGCGCGCTTCCGCGTGCATACCACGCGCGGCAATTTTTCCGCGCCGTCACTGGTCGTTGCGAGCGGCGGGCTGTCGATCCCGAGCATGGGCGCGACCGGCTTCGGCTACGAACTCGCGCGCCGGTTCGGTCACGCCGTGCTGCCGACGCGCGCGGGCCTGGTGCCGTTGACCCTCAGCGGCAAGCACCAGGAACGTCTCGCGGATCTCTCCGGCGTCGCGCTGCCCGTCACCGCGCAATGCAACGGCGCGAGTTTCAGCAATTACCTGCTGGTGACGCATCGCGGCGTGAGCGGGCCGGCGATCCTGCAGATTTCCTCGTTCTGGCAGCCCGGCGACGACCTGCGCCTGGACCTGCTGCCCGGCCACGATGCGCTGGAAACCCTGCAGCAATGGCAGCGCGAACGCCCTGCGGCGGAGCTGAAAACCATGCTCGGCGAGGTGATGCCCAAGCGTTTCGCGCAACGCCTGTGCGAGCACTGGCTGCCCAATCGCCCGATGAAGCAGTACAACGCGCCGCAACTGCGCGAGATCGCCCAGTCGCTGCAGGACTGGGCGCTGGTCGCCAGCGGGACGGAAGGCTATCGCACGGCTGAAGTGACGCTCGGCGGCGTGGACACCGACGAAGTCTCGTCCAGCACCATGCAGTCCAAGCGCGTGCCGGGCTTGTACTTCATCGGCGAAGTGCTCGACGTCACCGGCTGGCTTGGCGGTTACAACTTCCAGTGGGCGTGGGCGTCCGGCCACGCCGCCGGCAACGCGGTTTGAGCGCCGCGGTACAGGCGCCGCGGCGCCCATACCGCGCGCGTTACGCGTTCACCACACTTCGCAGCGATCCGCCTCCGGCCGCACCATCGGCGCGTCGGCCTTGCACTGGAACGCCTCGCGGAACGCCGGCAGGTTCGACAGCGGCCCGTTCACGCGGTACTTCGCGATGGGATGCGGGTCGCCCTGCACCATCGTGCGCTGGGTTTCCATGCGGGTTTCGTCGCCGCGCCACTGGCCCCACGCGATGAAGAACTGCTGCTCCGGCGTGAAGCCGTCGATGGTCGGCTCCGGCCCCTTGCCCTCGCGCGATTTCTGGTACGCGCGGTACGCGATCTTCGCGCCGGCGAGATCGCCGATGGATTCGCCCAGCACGAGCTTGCCGTTGTGGTGCACGCCGGGCTCGATGAAATAGCCCTCGAACTGCTTCACCACGCACTGGCCCTTTGCCTGGAACTGCTTGTTGTCCGCCGGCGTCCACCAGTTCGCCAGGCGGCCCTGCGCGTCGAACTGCGCGCCCTGGTCGTCGAAGCCGTGGCTGATTTCATGGCCGATCACCACGCCGATCGCGCCGTAGTTCACCGCGTCGGTCGCGGTCACGTCGAACGCCGGCGGCTGCAGGATCCCGGCCGGGAAGACGATCTCGTTCTGCAACGGGTTGTAGTACGCGTTCGACGTCGGCGGCGTCATGCCCCAGCGGCTGCGATCGGTCGGCTTGCCGATCTGGCTGCGGTTGTCGGCGACGTTCCAGCGCGACGCGGCGACGACGTTGTCCCAAGCCGAATCGCGCGACACCACGACGCCTTCGTACTCCTTGAACTTGTCCGGGTAACCGAGTTTCGGGAAGAACGTCGCGCGCTTTTCCAGCGCCTTCTTCTTCGTCGCCGGATCCATCCAGTCCAGTTCGTTGATGGTGTCGTCCATCGCCAGCAGGATGTTCTTCACCATCTCCTGCATGCGCGCCTTCGCTTCGGGCGGGAAGTACTTCTCGACGTACTTCTGCCCGAGCGCCTCGCCGAGCTGGTTGTCGGTCGCCTCGGCGCAGCGTTTCCAGCGCGGCTTGATCTCGGTGGCGCCGGTGAGGAACTTCCCGTTGAACGCGAAGTTCTCCTCGACGAACGGCTGCGACAGCGTGTCGGCCGCGGTGTTCAGCACGTGCCACTGCAGGTAGGTCTTCCATTGCGGAAGCGGCGTGGTCGCCAGTTCCTTGTCCACCTGCTGTACGAACTTCGGCTGCGTCACGTTCAACGCGTTGCGCGGGATCTTCGCGGCATCGAAATACGCGGCCCAGTCGAAATGCGGCGCAAGCGTCGACAGCCCGGCGAACGCGGTGGCGTTGTCCTGCAGCTTCGGATCGCGCAGCTGCACGTTGTCGAGCGAGGCTTCCGCCAGGCGCTTTTCGAAGGCGAAGACGGTGTCGGCGTTCGTCTTCGCCTGCGCGGCCGGGACGCCGGCGAGTTCGAACATCTTCGCCACGTGCGTGAGGTACTTCGCGCGCGCCTCGACGAAACGCGGTTCGGGCTTGAGGTAGTAATCGCGATCGGGCATGCCCAGGCCGCCGGCGTACACGTGCGCGATGGTCTTGGACGGATCGTGCAGGTCCTCGCCCGCATAGACCTGGAACGGCACCGCGACGCCCACGTCGTGCAGCCGCCCGATCGTGCGTTGCAGGCCCGCGGTGTCGTTGATGGCCGCGATTTCCGACAGCCACGGCTGCACGGGCTTGCTGCCCAGCGCGTCCACGCGCGACTCGTCCATGCATGCGGCGTAGAAGTCGCCGGCGAGCTGTCCCGCGCTGCCCTTGGGCCAGTCGGTCTTCGCCGACAGCTCGGTCAGGATGTCGCGGACGTGTTCCTTGTTGACCTCGCCCGACTGCCAGCGGCGGCTCCAGCGGTCCATGTAGTTGGGGATCGGATTCTGCTGGCGCCACGCACCGTTGGCGTACTGGAAGAAATCCGTGCAGGCGTCGGCCTTGCGGTCGATGTCCTCGGGATGGATGCCGTGCACGGCTCCCGCCGAGGCGGTGGTGGCGGCTGCAAGCAACGCGACGAGCGGAAGGCTGGACCGGATCACGACGACGCCCCTGGGCTTGGGTGGGTGTCGCCACTATAGCCGCGGGCCCGGCGTCGACCGGTGCCGGAAGTCCTCCCTGCCGACATCCCCGTGAACGCCTTTGTAGCCCGGGTAAGCGAAGCGCACCCGGGGGGGCTGATCACATGCGAGGCGTAGCCACGGGCGCGCTTCGCTTGCCCGGGCTACAACGGCGCCGCATCCGACGCCCGCGACGAACCTCACCCCCGCCGCGCCTTCTCGATCGCTGCGATGTCGATCTTGCGCATCGTCATCATTGCGTCGAACGCGCGCTTGGCGGCGGCCGGATCGGGGTCGGTGATCGCCTCGACCAGCACGCGCGGGGTGATCTGCCACGACACGCCCCACTTGTCCTTGCACCAGCCGCACGCGCTTTCCTTGCCACCGTTGTTGACGATCGCGTTCCACAGGCGATCGGTTTCGGCCTGGTCGTCGGTCGCGACCTGGAAGGAGAACGCTTCGTCCGGCTTGAACGTGTCGCCGCCGTTGAGGCCGATGCACGGAATGCCCATCACGGTGAACTCCACCGTCAGCACGTCGCCCTGTTTGCCGTCGGGATAATCGCCCGGCGCGTGGTGCACCGCGTCGACGGAACTGTCGGGAAAGGTGTCCGCATAGAACGTCGCGGCATCGAGCGCGGTGCCGTCGTACCACAGGCACACGGAGTTCTTGGCGATCGGCTTCTTGCTGGCCATCCGGGTTCTCCTTGATCCAGGGACGTGGAACGCGGACGGTACCACTCCGGGGCGGCCGGCAGGTGTTCTAAAAGGGCATTTCGCCGCGCGAATCGGAGGACGCGGTGATCCAGAATCGTCGTCCACTCGCAAGCATCTGGTCCCACACGCCGCCCACGCATGTGCGCGAGCGATGTACGCCGGTGTAGCCCGGGTAAGCGCAGCGCACCCGGGATGTGCAACGAGCCCCCGGGTGGGCTTCGCTTACCCGGGCTACAAAAGCATCGAGGAGCCCGCGTAGTCGCACGTTCCCACCCTCACGGACCCGGATGTCCATCTGCCCGTAGCATCGCGCCAGACACATCGCATCACCCACCGACTCCACGGTCGGCGCGCGTGCGGCAGCGGCAGTTCAACGACGAAACATCACGACCGGATCACGCGTGGCTTGATATTTACGCACTCCGCAACATTGCTGAACACAACGTTCACGAATGTGAGCCTGGAGGGAACACATGGACCTCCCCCGCAAGACGCTTCTCCTGCTCGGGATCGCGATCGCGACGGGCGCATGCTCCACGTCGCCGCCTTCCTCCAGCACCTTCACGCGCAGCCAGGTCGGCACCGCACAAAGCGTCCAGTGGGGCGAGGTGCAGGGCCTTCGCGCCGTCGCGATCCAGAACGACCGACGCGGCGTCGCGACCGCCACCGGCGCGGCGCTCGGCGGCATCGGCGGCAGCACCCTCGGTAGCGGCACGCGCGCGAACACCGCCGGCGCCGTCGCGGGTGCGGTCGCGGGCGGTGCGGTCGGCAACGCGATGGCGGGCACGACGACGGCCGGCGTGGAGATCACCGTGCGCCTGGAATCGGGCCAGACGCTGGCGGTCGTGCAACCCGGCACGCCGAACGACTACCGCGTCGGCGACCGCGTGCGCGTGACCTCGGACGGAACGACCACGCGCGTCAGTCGCTGATCGGCGTTCGCCGGCCGCATCGCCAGCCGTGATGCAGGCGCGCCTTGCGGCGCGGCGCGTCTGCGCGCGCATTGCGAACGCCTTCGAGACGATCACACGGATCTCCCACCGCACGACGACGACAATGCGAGGAAGACATGGAGTCCGAAGGCGTGAGTCGCCGCGATTTCCTCAAGGGCACGGGACTGGTCACGCTGGCGGCCGTGACCTCGCAGGTTCCCGCATTCGCCAATGCCGCGCCTGCCGCGGCCGATGCGTTCGATATCGACAGCGCGTTCGCGCAGTTCATGCGCGACATCGGCGGCAGCGCGGACGACGGCGGCGGCAGCGTGACCTTCACCGGCGCCGACCCGATCCTGCGCAGCCATTTCCGCATCGGCGCGAGCATGGCGATTCCGGCGATGGCGGCGGGCGTCGGCGCGGCGGCGATTTGGAAGGAGCGCACCGGCGAAGGCCAGGACCTGAAGGTCGACCTGCGCGAATCGGTCTGGAACGTGAACCCGCTGGTCGGCATGGTGCTGCGGCAGATGCAGGCCGGCGGGCTGGTGCCGAAGAGCGATCCAATCCCGGCGAATCTTGCGTGGATGCCGACCGTCAACGGATTGATGATGCAGGCGCCGCTCGGGCTCGGCCATCCCATGTCGTTCCGTTCCTTCGCGACGAAGGACGGGCGCTTCATGAACCTCACCGGCGCGTACCCGCACCTGAGCGACCGCATCCTCAACACGCTCAAGTGCCCGCCGAACCTGGAGGCCATACAGCAGGCCGTGCGCCAGTGGAACGGCGTCGAACTGGAAACCGCGCTGGCCGACGCACGCGCCGCGGCGGCGATGCATCGCACCGCGGACGAGTGGTCGAAGCACCCCGAAGGTAGGCACCTCGCGGGCAAACCGCTGGTGGAAATCGTGAAGATCGGCGATTCCGCGCCCGTGCCGTTCACGCCGGATCCGCAGCAGCCGCTGTCCGGCATCAACGTCGTCTCGTGCACGCACGTGATCGCCGGCACGACCGCCTCGCGCACACTGGCCGAATACGGCGCCAACGTGCTGCACGTCGCGCGCGACCAGGCGTTCGAGCACGAGGCGCTGGTCATGGATGTCAACGTCGGCATGCGCTCGACCTTCGTCGACCTGCGCGATGCCGCGCAGAACCAGCGGCTTGCCGCGCTGATCCCGCAGACGGACGTGTTCGCCGAATCGTTCCGCGGCGGCGCGATGGACGGCCTCGGCTTCGGCCCGCAGGCCGTCGCGCAGAAACGGCCCGGCATCGTGTACCTGTCGGTGCGTTGCTACAGCCACGACGGGTCGTGGCGCGACCGCGCCGGTTTCGACATGGAGGGCCTGACCGTGTCCGGCTTCACCCTGGCCGAGGGCAACGGCACGCCGCGCTTCCCGCCGACGCTGGTGATGAACGACTACATCGCGGGCTATCTCGGCGCGGCGGGCGTGCTCGCGGCGTTGCGCCGGCGCGCGAAGGAAGGCGGCAGCTACCACGTGCGCGTGTCGTTGACGCGCGCGGGCATGTGGTACAAGTCGCTCGGCCAGTTCGCCGACACGAACTTCGATGCGAACGCGCCCGACCATCGCATCGGCAAACCGCGCACGATCACGCGCAAGACGCCGTACGGCGACATCGATCGCCTCGCGCCTCAGGTCGAACTCTCGCGTACGCCCGGGCGCTGGCGCGATCCGCTGGTGGCCGTGCGCGGCAGCGATCGCCCGGCGTGGCGCGCATGAAAGCGGCGCGTGCCATGCGCCACCGCAGCGCCTGCGCCGCGCTGCTGATGCTGGCCTGCGCGCCGGCCTTCGGCGAAGTGCAGCCGGCGGACGACGACGCGCCGTATCCGCCGCTGATGCAGGGCACGCTGTCGGCCGAAGGCGACCTGGAAGCGTCCGATGCGGAGGCGACGCGCAGCCCGTTCCCGCGCGACTCGGTGCTGGAACCGTGGTTCGCGTGGAAGCAGCAGTTGCAGGCGCGCACTGGCTTCTCGTTCGGCGGTTCGTACGGCGTGCTGTACCAGAACTATTCCGACAGCCTCGTCGGCCAGCACGATGCCACCGGCGCGAAGTTCACGCTCAACCTGTCCTACGACCTGTTCCGCGCCGGCACGCCGGAAGCGCTCACGTTCGCGATGGCGATCGAGGATCGCCGTCCGATCTTCGGCAGCGACCTGCCGCCGCTGTTCGCCGGTTTCGCCGCCGGTTCCATCGTGCCGACCGCGGCCACCTGGGGCGAGTTCGACCTGGGCGTGACGCAGGCGTACATCCGGCAGAACCTGTTCGGCAACAAGTTCCAGTACACCATCGGCAAGATCTTCGCGCCGAACTTCGTCAACGCGTATCCGTTCTTTGACGACAACCGGCAGTTCCTGAGCCAGCAGTTCTCCACCAGTCCCACGATCCAGTCGCCGCTGCGCGGGTTCGGCATGGTCGCCGCGTACTACCCGACCGACAGCGGCCTCTACCTGCAGGCCGGCATGTACACGGCGCGCAGCGACGATACCGGCAGCACCATTGACGATTTCTTCAACACGTCCGAGCACTTCTACCACTTCGACATCGGCTGGACGCAGCGCTCGCGCGCGGGGTTGCCGATCGAGGCGCGCGGCCCGACGGACCCGGACAACTTCCACATCACCAGCTGGTACCGCGACGCGCAGGAAGACGGCACGCCGCGTTCGTACGGCATCGCGTTCAACGCGAACTGGATGGTGGCGGCGCAGACGATGGTGTTCTTCCGCGGCGGCGTGTCGGAGGACTGGGCCGCGGAGAAGAGCCTGTCGGCCGGCGTCGGCTGGCGACCGGGCGGCTCGCCGGCGAACCTGGTCGGCATCGGCGCGGGCTGGACGGAACCGGCGGCGTCGTTCCTGCGCTCCCAGTACACCATCGAGGTGTTCTACCGCTTCCACGTCACGCGCAACTTCGCGATCACGCCGGACGTGCTGGCCATCCTCGATCCGTCCACCAACCCGAACGAGAGCGTGCTGTGGGTCGCCAGCCTGCGTGGACGCGTGACGTTCTGATTGCCCTCGGGCGGGCGCGTTGGCGTGCGCGCAGCGTGCTCGCGGCGATGGCGTTCGCGTGCTTCTGGCTCGCCGGATGCGCGACGCTGCCGCGCGATCCAGTGCCGGTGGAACTCACCGGCTCGGCGACGATCGCCGGCATGCCCGACGTGCGCGCGGCCGCCGGGCGACGCAGCGACGCGATGGAGCGCGACTTCCTGCAATCGCTGCAGGACGAATCGGCGGCGGATTTTCCCCCCGACGCGAACGGCGAGACCCGCTACCCGCAGCTGGCGTTGTCGGGCGGCGGATCGTTCGGCGCGTTCGGCGCCGGCTTCCTCGGCGGCTGGACGGCCACGGGCCGGCGTCCGGTGTTCAAGGTCGTCACCGGCGTATCGACCGGTGCGCTGATGGCGCCCTTCGCGTTCCTCGGGCCGCGTTACGACGACATCCTGCAGCGGCTCTACACCACCACCACGCGCGCCGACGTGCTCGCCGGCTTTTCCGCCGCCGGCGTCGTGTTCCGCCATGATTCGCTCGCGCGCAGCGACCCGCTGGCGTCGCTCATCGAACGCTATGTCGACGCCCCGTTGCTCGCGCAGGTCGCCGCCGCGCATCGCAGCGGTCGGCGGCTTTACATCGGCACGGCGAACCTGGACGCGCGCGAGTTCATCGTCTGGAACATGGGCCTGATCGCGACGCACGCCGACGCGCGGGCACTGGAACTGTTCCGCACGATCCTGCTGGCGTCCTCGTCGGTGCCGATCGTCTTCCCGCCGGTGCTGGTGGAGGTGGAAGCCGGCGGGAAACGCTTCGACGAAATGCACGTGGACGGGTTCATCGGCGCGAACGTGTTCGTGAACGTCGGCGTGCTCGACACGTCACACCTGTATCGCGCCGCCGGGAAGCACGCCGCGCGCGACGAGATCTTCGTGATCCACAACGGCCAGCTTGATCCGCCGGCGCGACCGGCGGAGCGCTCGTTCCGCAGCATCGCCACGCGCGTGATCGAAAGCTCGGGGCGCTCGACGATCATCGGCGACCTCTTCCGCGAATACGCCTTCGCGCAGCGCAACGGCTCGGCGTTCCATTGGGTGACGATCGAGACCGGCCAGGAGCTGGGCGATCCGCTGGCGTTCGATCCGGTCCAGATGAAGCGGCTGTTCGAACTGGGCGAACGTACGGCGAAACGTGGGCCCGTCTGGTACACGTTGCCGCCGGGGATCGGACCCGGCGTGCCGTGATGGGACATGCTCTCTTGTAGCTCTTGTAGCTCTTGTAGCCCGGGTAAGCGAAGCGCACCCGGGTTTCGTTCCTTGCGGCGGCGTTCCCCGGGGGCGCTTCGCTTCCCCGGGCTACAACGGCAACTGCGTTTCGACACGAACGAACGCGGCGAGCCCTACTTGATCCGCCGCTTCTCCAGCTTCCGCGCCAGCGTGCGCCGATGCAGGCCCAGCCGCCTCGCGGCCTCGGAGATGTTGAAATCGCTTGCGGCGAGCGCTTCGTGGATGTGCTCCCACTCCAGCGTCTTGATCGACGTCGTGCGTTCGGTGAGTTCCACTTCGGTGTCGCCCGCGGCGCGGTCGAACGCGGCTTCGATGTCATCGGTGTTGGACGGCTTGGCGAGGTAGTGCCGCGCGCCCAGCTTGATCGCCTCCACTGCCGTGGCGATGCTCGCGTAGCCGGTGAGCACGACGATGACCAGGTCCGCGTCGAAGGCGTGCAGGCGCTTCACGCTGGACAGGCCCGACGCGCCGCCGGCGAGCTTCAGGTCGACCACCGCATGCGTCGGCGCGAACTCGCCCAGCAACGCGGGCATGCCCTCCTCGCCCGTGAGGTGACGCACCTGGTAACCGCGCCGCTCGAAGGAACGCACCAGCGTCCGCGCGAACGCCTCGTCGTCCTCCACGATCAGCAGCCGGCGCTCAGTCTTCGACATCGTCATGTTCTTCCTCGATCGCGATGGCCGAAAGCGGGAGCGTCATCGTGACCACCGCGCCACCCTGCGGCCTGTTCCTCGCCCGCAGGCTCCCGCCCAGCGTACGCGCAACATTCATCGAGAGGAACAAACCGAGCCCGCCGCCCGGACGCCCCTTGCTGGTGTTGTACGGCGAGCCCAGCCGTTCGAGCACGTCGGCGGCGAAGCCCGGGCCGGCATCGCTCACGTCGATGATGAGTTCCTCGCCGTCGCAGTGGGCATCCATCGCGACCCAGCCCGGCGAGGCTTCCAGCGCGTTGTCGAGCACGTTGAAGACCATCTGCCGCAGGCCGGTGTCGGACACGATGAGCGGATCGAGGCTGCAACGGTTGGCGTAGCTGAACTGCGCGGGATTGCGCGCCTGCCGCCATTCCTCCGCGAAGCCGTCGAGCATCGCGTGCAGGCCCATTTCCACCGGCGCTTCGGCGCGCGGCCCGCCGGCGGCGAGCAGGATGTTGGTGACGATGGATTTGCAGCGCGCCACCTGCTGCTGCATTTCGATGACGTCGCGATGCAGTTCCCCTTCCGACGCGATGGTCGGCAGGTGCTGCCAGTCGCCCAGGATGACGGACAGCGTCGACAGCGGCGTGCCCAGTTCGTGCGCGGCGCCCGAGGCGAGCAGGCCCATGCGCACGATGTGTTCTTCTTCCGCGGCGCGTTGGCGAAGTTCGGCCAGGCGCGCGTCGCGTTCGCGCAGGATGCGGCCGATGCGCGTGAGGAACACCACCAGCAGGCCCGCGATCAGCAGGAAGCAGATCAGCAGGCCCTGCACGTAGTGATCGCCCAGGCCGCGCGCGGGTTCGACGGTGAGCGCGATGGGCGTGCGCACCAGCGTGAGGCCCGTCACGCAGAACGCCGCCGCGCCGGCGATGACCCAGCTCAGCGGCGAGCGCAGCACCACGGTGCTCAACACCACCTGCAGCAGGTAGAGGAACACGAACGGATTGGTGATGCCGCCGGAGAGGAACAGCTGGATCGTCAGCGACGCGACGTCCACCAGCAGCGAGACGAGCAGCGCATTGCTGGAGGCGTGTTCGCGCCGGCGCCACCACAGCTGGCTGGCAATGTTGAACAGCGTGAGCGCGGCGAGCACGATGAACATCGGCTTGAGCGGCAGCCCGATGCCCAGGCCGTAATGCACGACGAGGATCGTCGCGACCTGGCCGATCACCGCGATCCAGCGCAGCTGGATCAGCTGCTGCATGTTGCGCAGCCCGGCGCTGCCGCGCCAGCGCGTCAACGCGGGAAGCCTGCGCCCGCTGTCGGCGGCCAGTTCGTCCTGGAGGGTGCGTGAGGGCATGTTCGGGTCGATGACGACGCGGGGCGCGTTTTACCGGCGCCGATCATGGCGCAAGCGGCGCTCCGACGCGAACAGGAAACCGCCGGCCACCACTGTCAGCAATGCCATGCCGAACCACGTCAGCGCGTAGGACAGGTGCGAATCGCGGAACTTCACGATGGTCATGCCGGCGCGCGGCCACACCGGCGAAGCGGTCTCCCGGTCGGCATCGATGAAGTACGGCGCGACGCGATCGGCCGGCAGCCGGTGCGACTGCGCGATGGCGGCGACGTCGCGCGAGTACCAGCGCCCCTGCGCGGGATCGTTCTGCCGAAGGAAACCGCCGCCGGGCTCGCTGGTGCGCAGCAGTCCGTTGACGACCACCCTGCCCTGCGGCGGCGGTGTCACGGTCTTGACGGGGTCGGTATCGATCGCGGCCTTGCCGATCACCGGCACGAAACCACGGTTGATCAGCACGTAATCGCCTGCGTCGGTATGCAGCGGGACGAGCGACCAGAAGCCGGCGCCGAGTTCGGTCACCGCCTGCGTGCGCGTTTCCATGCCCGGCACGAAGCGGCCGGAGGCGCTCACGTGCCGGTAGCCGTCGGAGGCTTCGGTAACGGCGGCCCATTGCGCGCGCGCCGGTGCGGGCACCGGCGCGGCGTGTACCCGCGCATCGACGCGGGCGATCAGTTCGTGCTTCCAGCCCATGCGCTGGACCTGCCACACCCCCAGCGACACGAAGCCGACGAAGGCGACCGCCAGCAGCGTGGCGAACATCGCCAGCACCCAGGGGCGTCGCCCCTGGCGGACCGGTTGCGGATCGGCGGCGTCGTGCATGGCGTGCGGTTACGGCGCGTTCTTCAGCATCTCCTGCATCTCGTGCGCGCCGGGCATCATGTTGGTGTTGAGGTGGTGCATGACCCACAACGAACCGCTGAGCACGATCACCACCAGCACGACGGTGAAGATCAGCGCGAGCGCGTTCCAGCCGCCCTCGGACTTCGCGTTCATGTGCAGGAAGTAGACCATGTGCACCACCACCTGCACGGCCGCGAAGCCCAGCAGGATCAGCACCAGCAGCGGCGTGCTGATGGCCGAGCCGCCCATCACCAACGCGAACGGGATGGCGGTGAGGATGACCGACAGCACGAAGCCGGTCAGGTACTCCTTCTTCGAGACGTGCGGGATGCCGGTCTCGAGGAAGTCGTCGTCGTGGTCGTGGTGTGCGTGGTCACTCATCGCAGCGAGCCCATCAGGTAGACGAAGGTGAAGACGCCGATCCAGACGACGTCGAGGAAGTGCCAGAACATCGACAGGCACGCGACGCGGCGCGTGTTGGCGCGCGTCAGGCCGTGCTTGCGCACCTGCAGGCACAGCACGATCAGCCAGATCACGCCGAAGAACACGTGCAGCCCGTGCGTGCCCACCAGCGCGAAGAACGAGGACAGGAACGCGCTTCGCTGCGGACCGGCGCCGATGTGGATGAAGTGGTGGAACTCGTACAGCTCGATCGCCAGGAACGTCGCGCCGAGCAGGCCAGTCACGATGAGCCAGGCGATCACGCCGCGCTTGTTGCGCGCCTGCATCGCGATCATCGCGAAGCCGTAGGTGATCGAGGACACCAGCAGCACGGCGGTGTTCACCGCGACGAGCTTCAGGTCGAACAGGTCCGCGCCCGACGGGCCGGCCGCGAAGCTGCGGCCGAGCACGCCGAAGGTCGCGAACAGGCACCCGAAGATCATCAGGTCGCTGAGCAGATAGATCCAGAAGCCCAGCAGCGTGCCGTTCTCCGGATGGTGGCGGCCCTGCGTGTCGAGGAAGACCGGCGCGCCGTCTTCACGGGTCAATGCGATGGACTCAGCCACGGAACGTCTCCAGTTGCAGGGTGCGTGCCTGTTCGGTCGCGGCTACTTCATCGGCGGGGATGTGGTAGTCGCGGTCGTAGTTGAAGGTGTGCCAGATCGCGTAGGCCACCACGGCCACCAGCGATGCGACGGCCAGCCACCACAGGTGCCAGATCATCGCGAAGCCGCCCGCCGTGCTCAGCAGCGCCAGCACCAGGCCGGCCGGCGTGTTCCTGGGCATGTGCACCGCAAGGAAGCCGTCGCGGACGCGCGTGAACCCGCGCTGCTTCATGTCCCACCACGCGTCGGTGTCGTGCACGACCGGCGTGAAGGCGAAGTTGTACGCCGGCGGCGGCGAGGACGTGGACCACTCCAGCGTGCGGCCGTCCCACGGATCGCCGGTGACGTCGCGCAGCTGGTCGCGCTTGCGGAAGCTGACGTAGATGCAGAACAGGAACGCCGCGATGCCGACGGCGATCAGGGCGGCGCCGAAGGCCGCCGTCATGAACCAGGGCTGCAGCGAGGCGTCCTCGAAGTGGCTCACGCGGCGCGTCACGCCCATCAGGCCCAGGATGTAGATGGGCATGAAGGCGAACCAGAAGCCGAAGAACCAGAACCAGAACGACACCTTGCCCCAGAACGGATCGAGCTTGAAGCCGAAGGCCTTCGGGAACCAGTGCGTCATCGCCGCGAACAGGCCGAACACCACGCCGCCGATGATCACGTTGTGGAAGTGCGCGACCAGGAACAGGCTGTTGTGCAGCACGAAGTCCGCCGGCGGGACGGCCAGCAGCACGCCGGTCATGCCGCCGATCACGAAGGTGATCATGAAGCCGATCGTCCACAGCATCGGGACTTCGAAGCGGATGCGGCCGCGGTACATGGTGAACAGCCAGTTGAAGATCTTCGCGCCCGTCGGGATCGAGATGATCATCGTGGTGATGCCGAAGAACGAGTTGACGCTCGCGCCCGACCCCATCGTGAAGAAGTGGTGCAGCCACACCAGGTACGACAGCACCGTGATGCACACCGTCGCGTAGACCATCGACGAGTAGCCGAACAGGCGCTTGCCCGAGTAGGTGGACACGATTTCCGAGTACGCGCCGAACAGCGGCAGGATCAGGATGTAGACCTCCGGGTGGCCCCAGATCCAGATCAGGTTCACGTACATCATGGCGTTGCCGCCAAGGTCGCTGGTGAAGAAGTTCGTGCCGGCGTAACGGTCGAGCGCGAGCAGCGCCAGCACGGCGGTCAGCACCGGGAACGACACCACGATCAGCACGTTGGTGCACAGCGAGGTCCAGGTGAAGATCGGCATCTTCATCATGGTCATGCCCGGTGCGCGCATCTTGATGATGGTCACCAGCAGGTTCACGCCCGACAGCAATGTACCGACGCCTGCTATCTGCAGCGCCCATATGTAGTAATCGACACCGACACCCGGACTGAAGGCGATGCCCGACAGCGGCGGATACGCGAGCCAGCCGGTCGCGGCGAACTCGCCGAAGAACAGCGACATCATCACCAGCACCGCGCCGGAGACGGTCATCCAGAAGCTGAAGTTGTTGAGGAACGGGAACGCCACGTCGCGCGCGCCGATCTGCAGCGGCACGAGGTAGTTCATCAGCCCCGTGACCAGCGGCATGGCCACGAAGAAGATCATGATCACGCCGTGCGCGGTGAAGATCTGGTCGTAGTGCGCGGGCGGCAGGTAACCGGTGCTGTCGCCGAAGGCCATGGCCTGCTGGAGGCGCATCATCACCGCGTCGGCGAAGCCGCGCAGCAGCATCACCAGACCCAGCACGATGTACATGATGCCGATCTTCTTGTGGTCGATGCTGGTGAACCACTCGTTCCAGAGGTAGCCCCACAGCTTCTGCCTGGTGATCACGGCCAGCAGTGCGAGGCCGAGCAGCACGGTGCCGATGAAGGTGACCGCCAGGATCGGCTCATGGAACATGGGAATGGATTCCCATGTCATGCGGCCGAAGATCGGCGAGGTGGGGACGGTAGCGCTTTCGAGGGACATCGCGGAATTCCGGGGCTTTCAGGCCAAGAAACAGGTCGGCATCAGGACGGCGCTCAAGGCGCCTTCATGCCGACGATCGAGCCAGACAGGGACTGGGGCACGGCATCGTTGACGGAGCACACCTTCGCCGACACGTACGCGCCCAGGCGCGGGTCGCCGCGGCGCGGCGTGGCCAGCGGCTGCAGGCCCGCCAGGCCCAAGCCGCCGGTGGCGTCGATCGCCATCATCTGGTTCATGCACAAGCGGTCCATGTCCACGCAGCGGTTGAGCACCGCATCGAACAGGCCGTTGTCGACGCGCGCGAAGTGGCGCACAGGTTCGCGTTCGGACGGTTTTTCCAGTTCGAGGTACGCCGCGCGCGTGAGCGCGTCGCCGCCGGCGCGCACGTCGTTGAGCCAACGCGCGTAATCGGCGTCGGACATGCCATGGAACTTGAAGCGCATGTGCGAGAAGCCCGCGCCGCTGTAGTTCGCCGAGAAGCCGTCGTATACGCCCGCCTCGTTGATCACGGCGTTGAGCTCGCTCTCCATGCCGGGCATGCCGTAGATCATGCCGGCCAGCGCGGGCACGTAGAAGGTGTTCATCACCGATGACGAGGTGATGCGGAAATGCACGGGACGATCGACCGGCACGGCGATCTCGTTCACCGTCGCGATGCCCTCTTCCGGATAGACGAACAGCCACTTCCAGTCGAGCGCGACGACCTGGATTTCCAGCGGCTTCACGTCGGCCGGCACCGGACGACCGGCGGAGATGCGATCGAGCGGACGGAACGGATCCAGCAGGTGCGTGCTGATCCACGTGATCGCGCCCAGCGCGATGATGATCAGCAGCGGCACGCCCCAGATCACCAGCTCCAGCTGGGTCGAGTGATCCCAGTCCGGCTTGTACGTGGCGCTGCGGTTCGACGCGCGGTAACGCCACGCGAACAGCAGCGTGAGCGCGATCACCGGGACGATCACGATCAGCATGAGGACCGTCGAGACGATGATCAGCTGCCCTTGTCGGGCCGCGATATCGCCGGCGGGATTGAGGACCAACAGGTTGCAACCTGCCAGGGCGACGGTCGCGAAAAGCAACACGGCGGCCTGCAGGGCTCTGCGCACGATGGACATGGGTAGGTGGGGGCTTACGGTTTGAGCATGGTCAATGTATTCCCGGGCGTGTGACGGGAGAATTGGACGTTTTGTCCTATCGTCCGGACCGGTTGCCTCTGTCAGGCTATCGTCGCATCCTCTTATGTCCCATCGGCGATCCTTCCATCGGCCGGTCCATCGAGTGTCTCGCGCGATGTCCACTGTAAACCCCACTGCTTCCACCCACGATCACGGCACCAAGGCGCACACCGACGTCGCCCCGGGCGAAATCGCCGTCGGCGTCGTCATCGGGCGCGCGTCCGAGTATTTCGACTTCTTCGTCTTCGGCATCGCCTCCGCGCTGGTGTTCCCGGCGGTGTTCTTCCCGTTCCTGGACCGCCTCCAGGGTGCGCTGGCGGCCTTCGCGCTGTTCTCCTTCGCATTCATCACGCGGCCGCTGGGTACTGTCCTGTTCATGTCCATCCAGCAGCGCTGGGGACGCGGCATCAAGCTGACGCTTTCCCTGTTCATGCTGGGCAGCGCCACCGCCGGCATCGCGTTCCTGCCGGGTTACGACACCATCGGCATGGCCGCCATCGTGCTGCTTGCGCTGCTGCGCATGGTCCAGGGCATCGCGCTGGGCGGTTCGTGGGACGGCCTGCCGTCGCTGCTCGCGATGAACGCGCCGAAGGGTCGCCGCGGCTGGTACTCGATGCTGGGCCAGCTCGCCGCGCCGGTCGGTTTCATCGTCGCCGCGAGCGTCTTCGCCTTCCTGTATGCGAGCCTGAGCGAGGACGACCTGCTCTCGTGGGGCTGGCGCTATCCGTTCTTCGTCGCCTTCGCGATCAACGTCGTGGCGCTGTTCGCGCGCCTGCGCATCGTGGTGGCGGACGAATACCAGAAGAAGATGAGCGAGCTGGAACTGGAACCCACGCCGATCGGCGAGTTGTTCCGCGCGAAGGGGCGCCACGTGGTGATCGGCGCGTTCGCCGCGCTCGCCAGCTACGCGCTTTTCCACATCGTCACGATCTTCCCGCTCTCGTGGATCCTGCTGTATTCGCAGAAGTCCATCGTCACCTTCCTCATCGTGCAGATCATCGGTGCGTTCATCGCCTGCGGCGGCGTCGTCGCGTCGGGCCTGATCGCCGACAAGGTCGGCCGGGCACGCACGCTCGGCGGCCTGGCGCTGCTGATCGCCATGTTCAGCGGCTTCGCGCCGACGCTGATGGGCAGCGGCGATATCGGGCAGGCGGCGTTCGTGCTGATCGGCTTCGCCCTGCTCGGCCTCTCCTACGGCCAGGCGGCGGGCGCGGTCACGGCGAACTTCGGCCGCCGCTACCGTTACACCGGCGCGGCGCTCACGTCCGACCTCGCGTGGCTGATCGGCGCCGCGTTCGCGCCGCTCGTCGCGCTGGGCCTGTGCTCGCAGTTCGGCCTCGCATGGCTGGGCGCGTACCTGCTCTCCGGCGCCATCGGCACGCTCGCCGCGCTGGGCATCAACCGCGCGATGAACTACAAGAGCTGACGTTCGGGGCTACCGCCCCGCTCCACCGATCGGACGGAACGCCCGCGGCTGATCCCCGCGGGCGTTTTCGTTGATGCGCTCCCTGCCGCGCCTCAACGTCGCGTCAGGTCCAGATGCGTCAGGTACAAGCGCAGATCGAATTCGAGCTGGTGGTAGTCCGCTTCCATGTGCGTGCACAGCTGGTAGAAAGCCTTGTTGTGCTCGGCTTCGCGCATGTGCGCCAGCTCGTGCACGACGATCATCTTCAGGAAGTCCGCCGGCGCATCGCGGAACACGGTGGCGATGCGGATCTCGCGACTGGCCTTGAGCCGCCCGCCATGCACGCGCGAGATGGCCGTATGCGTGCCCAGCGCGTGCTTCATCACCTGCAGCTTGCTGTCGTAGACGACCTTGCCCAGCGGCACGGATTTGCGAAGGTGGCGGTCCTTCAGCGCCTGCACGTAGTCGTACAGCTGCGCGTCGTTTCGCACGGTATTGGGCTGGTCGTACCGGTTCGCGAGCATCGTGCCCAGCCGGTCCTCGTCGATCAGCTGGCGCACCCGCGCCAGCAGGTGTTCGGGGTAGCCGGAAAGGTATTTCAGCGTGTCCATCGGCGGGAAACAGGGGGCGACGGCAGTATCATGGGGCCGAATCCCCCCGCACGAAACCGCGACATGGCGAAGGCGAATCCGCTCCAGGAACAGCTGCTCAAGGCAGGCCTGGTCAAGAAATCCAAGGTGGCCGAGGTCGCGCGCGAGCAGAACAAGGCGCGGCACGCGAAGGCGCCGGCCGAACGCAACGAAATCCAGGTGGAAGCCGAACGCGCGCGCGCCGACAAGGCCGAACGCGACCGCGCGATCGAAGCCGAACGCAAGGCGCAGGCCCGCGCGGCGGAACTGCGGGCGCAGGCGCGCCAGATCATCCAGGACCGCAAGGTGCCGCGATCGGGGGAAAGCGAATACCGCTTCACCGAAGGCAACACGATCCGCACGCTGCTGATCAACGACGACCTGCGAAAGAAGCTGTCCTCCGGCGCACTGGTGATCGCGCGCATCGACGATCGCTTCGAGCTGCTCCCGCGCGCCGCGGCCGACAAGGTACGCGAACGCGACCCGGGCATGATCGTGCTCGATCATGGCCTGGAAGCCGGCGCGCAAGCCGATGCCGCGACGTCCGAGGACGACGCCTACTACGCGCAGTTCAAGGTGCCGGACGACCTGATCTGGTGATCGCCACGCGCGACGACCAGCGGTCGCGCGTTTTCACCGCTGCCTAACGATTGCAGGCGTGTATTGGCGGCTCGCCAACCGGGTTGCCGCCATGGACATCGGCCGTCGCACCAGCGTCGTCACCGCACACGCCACCCGGTTCGGTCGAACCGCGTGCGTGCTCGCCGCCTTGATGATGGCGTCATGCGCGACGACGCCTACGCCGCAGTTCGAACGCGCCGACACGCGGCATGCGGTCGAGCGCCCCGAACGCATCCTGGTCTACGACTTTGCCGGCACGCGCGGCGACCTGCCGCCGGATTCGCCCATCACCGGTTACTTCGAGCAGAACGAAGCGCCGCAGACCGGCGAGGACGTCGAACTCGGCCGCCAGCTTGGCCGCCAGGTCGCGCAGCAGGTGGTGGCGCGCCTGCGCGCGGCGGGCATCGACGCCTATCCCGTCGGCGCGGGCCCCGTGCCGAAACTCGGCGACGTGGTGCTGCGCGGCGAGTTCGTATCGATCACGCCGGGCAGCCGGACCACGCGCGTGCTGATCGGGTTCGGCGCGGGACGCGGGGAACTGAGCACGCTGGTGGAGGCGTTCCAGATCACGGCGACCGGTCCGCGTTCGCTCGCCACCGCGGAAGCGAACACGCAGGGCGGCCGCCTGCCCGGCGTGCTGCTGCCGCTGGGCCTCGCGAGCGCGGCGGGTTCGGTCGCGACCAGCGCCGCGGTGTCGGGCACGTCGAATGTGATGCAGGAACGCGGCCCGGAGTCGATACGCGCCGCGGCGCAGCGCACGGCGACGGGCATCGCCGATTCGGTGATCGCCATCTATCGCCGCAATGGGTGGCTCGCGGCGGGCGCGGGGACTGGTGTTCCCTGACCCGCGGCCCCGGGTGCGCTTCGCTTATCCGGGCTACGAATGCGCGTCCAACGGATCGCCGATGGCCTACCGGATCGTGTTCTTGTAGATCCGCCCGTCCTTCACGATCACGCGGAAGTTCTGCTGCGGACGCGTGATGATGCGGATGTCGCTCAGCGGATCGCCTTCGACCAGCAGCAGGTCGGCGAGCGCGCCCACTTCGACCACGCCCAGGCGACCGGGATACGGATTGCGCTTGCCCGACAACGCGAGCAGCTGCGCGTTGGTGCTCGTCGCCATCGTCAGCGCTTCGGCGGGCGTGTACCACTTGGTCAGGCTGGCGAGCAGTTCGCCCTGTCGGCGCGCGAGCGCGGCGGAAAACAGCACGTCGGTGCCGAAGGCGGTCTTCAGTTTGTACTGCTTCGCCAGGCGATACGCGCGGTCGGTTCCGGTGAGCACTTCACGTCCCTTCGCGTATTCCTCCGAATCTGGCGGGAACGCGCGCAGCAACTCTTCGGGCAGCGGCTGGATGCTCAGCCACACGTTGCGATTGGCCAGCAGCTGCGCGGTGGCCTCGTCCATCAGGTTGGCGTGCTCGATGCACTGCACGCCGGCTTCCACCGATTGCCGGATCGCCTCCGGCGTGTACGCATGCGCGGTGACGTAGGTGCCCCAGTTGTTCGCGCCCTGCACCGCCGCGCGCAGCTCTTCGGGCGTGAAGGTCACCACGTCCAGCGGACTGTGCGGCGAGGACACGCCGCCGCCGGCGGTGAGCTTGATCTGCGAGGCGCCGCGCATCAGCTGCTCGCGCACACGCGTGCGGACCTCGTCCGGCGTGTCGGCGATGGCGGTGTCGCCCATGGTTTCCATGCGCGAATCCGCCGACCCCAGCGTGCGGGGCAATTCCTCCGGGCTGCGGAAATCGCCATGCCCGCCGGTCACGCTGATGATCGCGCCGGAGGGATAGATGCGCGGCCCGGCCTGCCAGCCTTCGTCGATCGCGCGCTTCAATCCGAACGAGGCGCCGCCCAGGTCGCGCACCGTGGTGAAGCCACGTTGCAGGGTGTCGGAGGCTTCCGCGCCGGCCAACAGGTTGAGGTAGCCGGTGCCCGCCTGCATGGCGACGGGGATGCTCGGCCGCACCGCGAGCGTGTGCCAGTGCACGTCGATCAGCCCGGGCATCAGCGTGCGGCCGCCGCCGTCGATGATCGTCATGCCCGGCTGCGCGGCGGACACGTCGGACGGCCCGATCGACGCGATGCGATTGCCGCGCACCAGCACGTCGGTGGCCGCCTGCAACGTGGGATCCACGCCATTGAAGATGCGCACGTTGCGGAACAGCACGCTGGTCTGCGCAGGCGCCGCGGCGGCGGGTGCGTCTGCCGGCGCGACCGGCGCGGCATCGCGCGCGGTGATCTGCGGCGCCTTTTCGCTGCAAGCCGCCAGCGACAGCACGGCGGCCACGACGATCATCCTGAGCGGGGCCATGCGCGCGATCCCGGCGTGAATTGTTGGGCCTGCTGTACGCGCGATGCGGTGAACGATGCGTGACGGGATGCTTACCACGGCGTTCACGACCCCACCGCATGACGGGCGCTAGCGTGCCGCCCGATGCCGACGACGCCTGTTGCACCTTCCTCTTCGACCCACCGGCGGCGTGCGACACGATGGATCGCCGCCCTCGCCCTGCTCGCATCGCTCGGCGCGGCGGCTGCCGATGCACCGGACTGCAAGGCGCGCCTGCTCGAGTCGCTGGGTTGGCGCTTCATCGCGACCGACGCATCGCAGGTGTCCATCGAACCCGGCACGCCGTGCGACCGGGCGAACCTCGCCGAGGCACAGGCCGCGGGCGATCTCACGGTCCGCATTCCGCGTGGCCTGGATGCCGCCGCACGCGCGCGCCTGTACGACGAACTGCTCCGCCATCCCGCGACGCGATGCGCGTACGGCTACGCACTGGGCGACGCCGCGCGGCGTGCCGCCGACAAGCTCGCCGCCAATCCCGGCTACAGGTTCTCCGGGCTGCAGCTGGGCTGGATCGGCTTCGGCCCCACCGGTTCCCGGCGCGACGGCTGGGAACCGATCGCCTCCTTCGGCCGGGGCTACCAGCCGCGCGGCGCGAACTCGCGCGCGATCGACGCGTTCTACCGCGGGCACGTGCGCGCCGAATGCGGCGTCGGCCGGCAGGTCGCCCAGTACGCGACGCAGGCGGAACTCTACGGCCCGGAAGGCTTCGACGCCGAGTTCGACGCCGACGAGATCGTGATCGGCACCTTCAACCGGCTGCACGACACGCGCAGCATCCTGCTGGGCTCCTCGGCGGGCGACTTCACGCGCGACGGCCTGGCCGTCGACGCCTCGCGCGCGGGGCGGCAGGCGTTCATGGGCCTGCCCGGTTTCATCTTCCATGTCTTCGACTGGCGCAAGCTCGACGACCTGAACAACCAGGCGGAGAACTTCGTCGTCTACGACGTCGACGCGGACGCCGCCGCGGCCCTGCGCGAACACGGTGGATTCGAGCACTACAACGAACGGAACCAGGCCATCTGGACGCTGGCAAAGTCGATGCCCGTGCACCGCCCCAGGCGCTATTTCGAGCGGCTGCTGTTCGAGCGCGACGCCGCGCTCCGCGCGAGCCTGCCGCCGCAGGCGCAGGCGACGCTCGCGCAGCTGGACGCCGAACTGGCGGACCCGTTCTATCGCGGCTTCCGCGTTTACGTGCACCGCCAGGGCGTGAAGCCGGTGGGCTTCCACATCGCACGGCTGCTCGACCGCAATCCGCGCACGCCGTTCCGCATCGAACTGGCGCTGCACAACCTGCATACGACGCTGTTCGAGCGCTACGTGGCGTACCGGCTGCGCCAGTGCGCGAACGCCAGCCCGCCTTTGTAGCCGGGTAAGCGCAGCGCACCCGGGGACACCCCGGCCGCCCTCCAGCTACAAGCGGGACCGTCAGCCGCCTTGACCTCTTCCACCCCGCTCCGGCGTTATGCTCGGGGATACCCTGGGGACGAGGGGTGGCATGCATGTCGTGGGTGCAGATCGCGTGGCCGATGCTTGCCGCCGCCAGCCTGACGCTGGGGCTGATCCATGCGCTGATCTGGATACGCCAGCGGTCGGTGCCGCAGCACCTGGCGTTCGCGTGCGCGGCGGTGTCGCTCTCGATACTCGCGATCCTGGAGCTGATGGCGGTGCACGCGCGCGGCGCGCACGAGCTGGGCACGCTGATCCGCTGGATGCACGTCCCGACCACCGCACTGGTCGTCTCGCTGGTCGTCTTCACCCGGCTGTCCTTCGGAAACGCCTACCTGTCGCTGGCCGCCACCGCGATCGCGCTGCGCCTTGCGGGACTGGTGGCGAACTTCACCATGGGCGCGAACCTCAACTTCGCCGCCATCCAGGAAGTCGGGCGCGTGCGCTGGCCGGGCGACGTGTGGGTCGCCTACCCGATCGGCGCCGCCAATCCGTGGGTCGTGCTCAACCAGCTGAGCAACGTGTTGCTGGCCGTCTACATCGCGCTGTTGCTGATCTCGATGATGCGTTCCGCCGACGCCCAGCTGCGCCGCCACGCCATGATCATCTGCGGCGGCTGGCTGCTCTTCATCGGCCTGCTGATGCTGTCGTCGCTGGCGATGACGCTCAACTTCGGCAAGACGCCCTTCATCGGCACGCCGAGTTTCGTCTTCGTCATCGCGGCGATGAGCTACCAGCTCGGCTCGGACCTGCTGGAGTCCAACCGCCTGGCGGCGCGACTGCGCGAAAGCGAGGTCGCGCGCCTGCAGGGCGAACGCGACCTGCAGCACGCCGCGCAGGCCGCAGGCGTGGGGCTGTGGTCCTGGAACATCCCGGACGATCGCATCGTCGGTTCGTCCAAGGCGCAGGAATGGTTCGGCGAACACGACCACGAATGCGTGCTCGCCAGCGTGATGCGCCGCATCCACCCCAACGATCGTCCGCACCTGCGCAGCGCGATCGAGGACGCCTGGGAATCGGGCACGTTCACCACGACCTTCCGTCTGGCGCGCAACGAACCCGAACGCTGGCTCACGGTGACCGGCGAGATGGAATTCGACGCCCAGGGCCGCGCGCTGGCGATGCGCGGGGTCGCGCGCGACGACACCGACAGTCGCCTGTCCGGCGAGCGCTTCCGCGCGCTGCTCGAAGCCGCGCCCAGCGCGATCCTGCTGATCGACGAAGCCGGGCGCATCTGCCTTCTCAACGCCGAGGTCGAGCGCATGTTCGGCTACGCGCGCGAGGAACTGCTCGGGCGCGACCTGGAGCGCCTGCTGCCCGAATCCATGCGCGGCGCGCACGTGCGCCATCGCCAGATGTACAGCCTGGGGCCGACCAAGCGCGTGATGGGCAACGGCCATGAACTGCACGGCCTGCGGCAGGACGGCACGGAATTCCCCATCGAGGTGGGCCTCAATCCGATCCGCTTCGGCGACCAGACGCTGACGCTGGCCGCGGTGACCGACACGTCCGAGCGTCGCCGCAAGGACGCCGAGCTTTCGCTGCGTCGCGACGAGGTCGCGCACCTGTCGCGCGTGACGATGCTCGGCGAGCTGTCCGGTTCGCTCGCGCACGAACTCAACCAGCCGCTGGCCGCAATCCTCAGCAACGCGCAGGCCGCGCAGCGCATGCTGCTGCGCAATCCGGAGGACCTGTCGGAAATCGGCGAGATCCTGTCGGACATCGTCGACAACGACCGCCGCGCGGGCGATGTCATCCGCCGCCTGCGCACGCTGCTGCGCAAGGGTTCGCAGGACCTGACGCGCATCGACATCAACGAAACCGTGCGCGAGTGCCTGCGCCTGCTGCGTAGCGATCTACGCAATCGCGACGTGGTGGTGGTGCTGGACCTCGCGCCGGGGTTGCCGGCGATCGAGGGCGACCAGGTGCAGCTGCAGCAGGTGCTGCTGAACCTGATCTTCAACGCCTGCGACGCGATGGCCGGCGAGGACGGCCGCCACCTGACGGTGCATTCGCACAGCCGCCGCGACAGCGTGCGCCTCACCGTCGCCGACGACGGCCCGGGCATCGCGACCGGCATGCACGAGCGCATCTTCGAACCGTTCCAGACCAGCAAGCCCAACGGCCTCGGCCTGGGCCTGGCGATCTGCCGCACCATCGTCGAATCGCATCGCGGCCGTTTGTGGGCCGAAAACGGCGCGGGCGGCCGCGGCGCGCACCTGCATATCGAGCTGCCGGCGGCCCGGGTGGAGTAGCGGGTGGTGGGCGTGTTGGCGTGTTGCGCGCGCATTGAAGGCGCAGCTCTTGTAGCCCGGGTAAGCGAAGCGCACCCGGGATGTGCGACGAAGACCCCGGGTGCGCTTCGCTTACCCGGGCTACAAAAGCGCAGTGCTTGCTTTTGCGCTTGCTGTTGCTGTTGCTGTTGCTGTTGCTGTTGAACAGCCTATTCGTCGCTAGCCCCAACGGGCGCCGCACATGGATGTGCGGCGGTGAGCGCTGAGCCATGGATGGCGAATCGCGAACGCGCCCTTGCTCCGTCCGGTCGTGGGATTGATTTGTCGGGGAACTGCCCTTTCTTTTGGTTACTTTTCTTTGGGCAAGCAAAGAAAAGTGACCCGGGCGCCGCAGGCGATCGGAAGCTTGGCTTGTGATTCTTCTTCTGGAGAGCACACGGGAAAGCGTGAAACGTCCCTGGATCCCCGCCTTCGCGGGGATGACGATCAAGAGCGGGAGCGGAGCGGCGAGAGCAAGAGCAACATCAACATCAACATCAACATCAACATCAAAATAGGTTCCAGCTTTCGCTGGAATGACGGTGGGGTGTTCGCCGCAACGAGAATGACGGTGCGGTGTTTGCCGCAACGAGAATGACCGCTGGGTGCTCGCCGCCACGAGAATGCCGGCGGGGTGCTCGCCGCCACGAGAATGCCGGCGGGGTGTTCGCCGCCACGAGAGTGCCCATGCGTTGCCGGCCTGGGTCCCGGCCTTCGCCGGGATGACGATTATTCGCGAGCGTGAACGCGCACGAGCCCGCGCTACGCGTCGAGAACGCCTACGCCAGAACGGGATCGAGCGTCCGCCGAAAGGCCGACAACCAACCGCAGCGCCCCACCCTCACGCCACGTGCGCCCGCTCCGCCAGCCGCACCAGCTCCGCCACCGAGCGCACCCCCAGCTTGTGCATCACGTGCGAGCGATGCACCTTGATCGTCTTCTCCACGATGCCCAGGTCCGCCGCGATCTGCTTGTTGAGCCTTCCGGCGAGCACGTGCTTGAGCACCTCGCGCTCGCGCGGCGTCAGCACGGCGAAGCGCATCGACACGCGGCACTGCTCCTCGGCCTGTGCGCGGGCGCGCTGGTCGTGTTCCAGGCCGCGCGACACCGCTTCGATCAGCGCATCGGCCTCCACCGGTTTGGTGAGGAAGTCGATCGCGCCGTTCTTCATCGCGCATACCGAACTGTGCACGTCGCCGCAGCCGGTGAGGAAGATCACCGGGCAAGCGATGCCGCGGCTCTCCAGCAACGCCTGCGTCTGCAGGCCGTCGATCTCGGGCATCGACAGGTCCAGCACCACGCAGCCGGGGATGTCGGGATCGTAGCGTTCGAGGAATTCGCGCGTGGAGCGGCTCGCGCTCACCGCGAAGCCTTCCGTTCGAAGGATGCGTCCGAGCGCCACCAGCACGTCGGAATCGTCGTCGACCATATGCACGACTGCGGACATCGGACTACTCCTTGAAGAGCCACTCGATGCAGACGCCGGACAGCCGATTATTCGGACATTGCGGCGGCCTCGTCCAGTGCCTTGAGCGTCTTCGCGCGTCGTCGCCCCGCGCGTCGTCACGTCTCGCAAGAACCATGCCGCCGCCTGGACACGCGCGTTCTAGGGCCAAGGGCCAATTGAACGCATTTCCGACGTGTCCTCTAGTGGCCCCATGGCCGGACGCCCCCTCACCATTGCCGTCGTGGACGATGAAGAAGACGTCCGCCACGCGCTGCACCGCCTCCTGCGATCGGCGGGATTCGAGGTCCTCGTCTACGCGACGGGCTCCGAATTCCTCCGCCACGCACGCGAAAGCGCGCCGCATTGCGTCGTGCTCGACCTTCACATGGCGGGCCTGAGCGGCTTCGACGTGCAGAACCAGTTGCAGGAATGGGCGCTGCCGCTGCCGGTCGTGGTGCTCACGGGCAACGACACGGCCGAGGGACGCAGGCGCGCACTGGACAGCGGCGCGAAGGCGTTCCTCAGCAAACCGGTGGACGACGAAGCGCTGATCGGCGCCATCCTCGATGCGGTGGGACCGCGCGGGGCGGGCGCATGAGCGCGAAGGCCGAAGGCGCACGACCATGAGCCCAGCGAGCACGAACCCCCGCGATCCACGCAGCGTCCGCCGCGGACGCCGCGCCCTGCCCCGCGTGCTGCTCGCCCGCACGGTCCTCGCATCCGCGCTCCTCACGCCGTGCCTGGCGCACGCCTCGCTGCTCAGCGGCGACGCGCTGGACGCGATGGCCAACGCGGTGGCGTGGCTGGCGCTGATCGTCGTGCCGGTGGTGCTGATCGCGGTGTTCTGGATCGTCCACATCCTGCCCGAGCAGATCGCCGAGAAGCGCAAGCATCCGCAGCTCGATGCGATCAAGACGCTCTGCCTGCTCTCGCTGGTGTTCGGTGGCCTGCTCTGGCCCCTGGCGTGGCTGTGGGCCTATACGCGGCCCGTGCTGCACAAGATGGCCTACGGCACCGACACCATCGACCACCACGGCCACGGCGGCGACGCGCTCACGCCGCTGCACGATGCCGAAGTCGGACCGGCCGTCGAACCCGCCGCGGAACCCGAGCCCGTGCCGGGAACGCGCCCGCGCGCGGTCGAAACGCAGGCCGAAGTCGACGACATGCGCCGTCGGATCCGTTCGCTGGAAATGGCGCTTGCGATGGGCGAACGCCCCGGCGAGCGTTCGGCGCGCACCACGCCCGGCGGCGACGAGGAGTAAGCCATGGAAATCATCCTGCTGCTCATCTACTCGTTCTTCGTCTGGCTGATCTTCTTCAAGTTCAAATGGCTGCCGTGGAACTTCGTCAGCCAGATCATCGTGGTCTCGCTGCCGATCTTCGCGCTCACCGCGATGATCCTGATCCTCAACGTGGTGGCGCCCTCGTCCTCCGACGTGCGCGTGATCAACTACGTCGTGCAGGTCGTGCCGCGCGTGGCGGGCCGCGTGATCGAGGTGCCGGTCGAGGCGAACCGCCCCGTGAAGAAGGGCGACGTGCTGTTCCGCATCGACCCGGTGCCGTACCAGCAGGAGCTCTCGACGCTCGAAGCCAAACTGCCGGAAATGATGGCCAAGCTCGACACCGCGATGGCCTACCAGCGCGAACTCGACGAGCAGCTCAAGGCCGCGCGCTCCACGCGCGACGCGTTGTCCACGCGCCTGCAGCTCGCCGCCAGACGCGAGAAGCAGACCGCCGAACTCGCCAGCACCGGCGCGGGTTCCAAGTTCGACCAGGAACAGGCGCAGACCGAAGCGGCGAGCCTGCGCTCGGAGCTGGCGTCCACGACGGCGGCGATGGCGCAGGTGCAGCAGAAGATGTCGGCGAAGACGCGCGAAGGCCAGCTGTCGGAAGTGGCGCAGGCGCGCGCCGCCGTCGAACAGCTCAAGGCGCAGATCGTCCAGGCGCGCTGGCAGCTGGAACAGACCACCGTCTACGCGCCGGCCGACGGCAGCGTGATCAACCTGCAGCTGCGCGAGGGTTCCTACGCCGCGAACCTGCCGCTCACGCCGGTGATGAGTTTCGTCGAGAAGGAACAGTGGGTGCTGGCGATGTTCGCGCAGAACGAACTGGCCAACGTCGCCGCCGGCAACGAGGCCGAAATCGCGCTGAAAACCTACCCCAACCGCATCATCAAGTGCGCCGTGGACTCGGTGGTGTGGGCCTCGGGCACCGGGCAGATGCCGATCAGCGGCATGGTTCCTCAGAGCGGCACCAGCCCGATCCCGCTGGGCCGCATCGCCGTGCGCCTGCGCCCCACCGGACGCGACAAGGACGTGTTCATCTCCATGGGCGCGCAGGGCCAGGGCGCGATCTACACCGAACACGGCAAGCTGCTGCACATCATCCGCAAGGTGATCCTGCGCGTGGGCAGCAAGCTCGACTGGCTCGTGTTGAAGCTGCACTGAGGCCGCGATGAGCGAAGGCGCCGCGATGGGGTTCGCGAGCACGACCCGCCAGGGCAGGACGCTCGCGGCCGCCTTCCTGCTGGTGGTCGCGACCGGCTGCGCGGTGCTGCCCGAACCGACCGGCGACGAAGTGCGCGAGCAGGCGCTGGGCTATACGACCATCCCGCCGAACTGGTCCGCGCAGGCGAGCGCCGCACAGGTCGACGAAGGCTGGCTGGCGAGCTTCAACGATCCGGTGCTCACGCAGCTCGTGCACGAAGCGCTGGTGCACAACCCCGACCTGCTGATGGCCGCCGCGCGTGTCGAACAGGCCAACGCACAGGTCGATCTGGCCGAATCGAAACTCAAACCGGCGCTCGGGCTGCTCGGGCGCGCGGGCTCCAAGCCCATCGCCGATCTCGTGCCGCTGCTCAGCGGCGTGATGCTGCGGCTGAGCTGGGAGCTCGACCTGTGGGGCCGCATGCGCTATGCGCGAAACGCCGCACGCGCGGCGCGCGATGCCTCCAGCGCCGACTACCGCTTCGCGCAGCAGTCGCTGGCCGCGAGCGTCGCGCGCGCGTGGTTCGTCGCCAACGAAACGCGCCTGCAGATGGCGCTGGCGGCCGAGATGACCAACGCCGGCACGAAGCTGGTCGAGTTGTCCGACCAGCGCGTGCGCGTCGGCGCCGGCACGCAGACCGACGTCATGGTCGCGCAGGCGAACCTCGCCACCTACGCCGATGCGCAGCAGCAGATCGAACTCGCGCACCGGCAGGCGCTGCGTGCGCTGGAGCTGCTGCTCGGGCGCTATCCGGGCGCGGCGCTGGACGTCGCCGGCAACCTCACGCCCTTCCCTGCGCCGGTTCCGGCGGGCATCCCGGCCGACGTGCTCGCACGCCGGCCCGACATGATCGCCGCCGAACGCCGCGTCGCCGCCGCGTTCGACCTGGTCGGCGAAGCCAAGGCCGCGATGCTGCCCACGCTGACGTTGTCGGCCGGCTACGGACGCATCAGCAACGAAGTGGTCGAAGTGCGCGACGACCTGGAACAGACCACGTCCAGCGTCGCGGCGACGGCCGTGGTGCCGATATACACCGGCGGCGCACTCACCGGCCAGGTCGCGCTGCGCACGGCCGAGCAGAAGGAAGCCGTCGCCGACTACGCGCGCCGCGCACTCAACGCGCTGGACGAAGTCGAGGACGCGCTCACCGCCGAGCGCGTGCTCTCCGAGCGCGAACGCATCCTGCGCGAAGCCGTCCAAGCCAACCGCGACATCGTGCGCATGGAGGAATCGGCGTACCGCATCGGCCGCGCCGACCTGCGCTCGGTCAGCCAGCGCCAACTCGCGGCATGGGCCGCGGAAACCGCGCTGCTGAGCGTGCAGCGCGAACGGCTCAGCCGCCGCGTCGACCTGCACCTGGCGCTCGGCGGAAATTTCGGCACGCCGGCGGAGGTGGCGCCGGACGCCGGCGCCGCACCCGCCGCCCATTGAGGACGCAACGATGCGATGGCTGCTCCTGCTCATGCCGTTGGCGATCGCACTGGAGCACTACGCGCCACAGCGCTCGCTGCTGATCTTCCTGGTCGCCGGCATCGGCATCGTGCCGCTGGCCTCGCTGATGGCGCAGGCGACGGGCTCGCTCGCCGTGCGGCTGGGCCCCGGCATCGGCGGCCTGCTCAATGCGACGTTCGGCAACGCGGCCGAGCTGATCATCGCGCTGGCCGCGTTGCGCGAAGGCCTGCACGGCATGGTGAAGGCGTCCATCGCCGGCACCATCATCGGCAACATCCTGCTGGTGCTGGGCGTGGCGATGGTGCTGGGCGGTACGCGCCATGGCGAACAGCGCTACGACGGCCGCTCGGCGCGCACGCAGGCGACGATGCTGACGCTGGCGGTGATCGCGCTGATCATGCCCGCCGCGTATGGCGCGATCGTGCCCGACACGCAGGAACGACTGGACCCGATCAGCGCGTGGATCGCCGTCGCGCTGCTGCTGGTCTACGTGGCGAACGTCGCCTACACGCTCATCGCCAGCCGCGCGATCCGCGCGCGTGCGCCCGCCCAGAGCGATCCGGCCGCGGCCGACGTCCACGACGCGCACCACGCGCCGCAATGGAGCCCGAAGAAGGCGGTGATCGTGCTCGCCGCGGTGAGCCTGGGCATCATCTGGCTGAGCGAGATCCTGGTCGGCGCGGTGGAGCCGGCGAGCGAGGAACTGGGCCTATCGGACGCCTTCACCGGCGTGTTCGTGCTCGCGGTGATCGGCGGCGCGGCCGAACAGGCCACGGCGATAGTGGCCGCGCGCCAGAATCGCATGGACCTGGCGATGTCGATCGCGCTCGGCGCCAGCGTGCAGCTCGCGTTGCTGATCGCGCCGCTGCTGGTGCTGCTGAGCTACGTCATCGGGCCGCATCCGATGGGGCTTGTGTTCGGGCCGGGGCTGGTGATCATCATCCTGTTCTCGGTGATGATCACCGGGCAGATCACCAGCGACGGCCGCACCGACTGGCTGCGCGGCGTGCAGCTGCTCGCGGTGTACCTGATCCTCGCCGCGGTGTTCTTCTACGTGCCGGACGTGACGGGGGCGCGATGAACGCCGCGGCCGCGCCAGCGCGCTCCTTCCTCGACCGGCGCCGCTACGCGCTGCTGTTCTATTCGCTGCTGCTCACCGTGGCGATCGGGCCGCTGCTGGAGGCGATGAACTTCGGCCGCACCGCGATGGAAGCGTTCCTCGCCGTGAACCTCATCGCCGCCGTGTTCCCCATCGTGCTGAACGCCGAACGCCGCACGCTGTTCGCGCTGATCGGCCTGGCCGTGGCGCTGCGCTGGATCGCCACGCACGGGCCCAACGCACCGGCACTGGCGATCCTCGGCGCGGCGACGTGGGGCGTGATCGCGCTCATCGCCGCGTACCGCGCGGTGCGCTACTCGCTGTCGAGCGTGCGCATCGACGCCGAACGCGTGTACGCCGCGCTCAGCGCGTACCTGCTGATCGGCGTGTGCTGGGGCGTGGTGTACGCGGCGATGACGCGCGCCCTGCCCGGCTCGCTGCTCGCCGGCGGCGTGGTACCACCGGCCGGCCTGGGCATGGGCGATGCCATCTATTTCAGCTTCGTCACGCTGGCGACGCTCGGCTACGGCGACCTCACGCCGGCCACGCCCGCGATGCGCGGACTGGCCGTATTCGAAGCGGTGATCGGCCAGTTGTACCTGGCGCTGCTGGTGGCGCGCCTGGTCGGGCTGCAGACCGCGGCGCATTCCCGATGACCCCGATTTCCGCGAAGGAGCGATCCATGAACACCCGCATCGCCATGCCACTGACCGCGTCGATCGCCGCGCTGCTCGCGTTGGCGTCCATGCCGGCCCGCGCGATCGAACCGCTGGATACCTTCAGCGCACGCATCGGCGGCTACGTCACCGACTTCGATACCCAGGTGCGCGCCGACGGCGAAACCCGCACCGGCACCGAGATCGACCTGCAACGCGATTTCGGCCTGGACAAGAGCAACACGGTCGCCATCGTCGGCGTCACGTGGCGGCCGTTCGACAACCACGAATTCGGCCTGTCCTACTACCAGGACGACGCCGACGCGACGCGACGCATCAACCGCGATATCGACTTCGACGGCACCGTCTACGAAGCCGACAGCACCGTGCGCGCGGGTTTCGACCTGGACGCCTACGACCTCTATTACGTCTGGTGGGCCGCCAACAACGAGCGCTGGGCGCTCGGCCCGCGCTTCGGCCTGGTCTGGTACCGCATGCGGCTCGGGCTGGACGTCGAGATCGATTCGGCCGGCAACCGCATCGACGGGGCGATCAGCGAAACCGTGGACGCCGACCTGCCGGCGCCGAGCATCGGCGGCAGCTGGCGCTGGGCCCCGCTGGAGCAGTGGCGGTTCTCGGCCGACGTCGGCTATTTCTCGGCCGACGTGAACGACATCGATGCCGACATCACCTTCGGCCGGATCGGCGTGGAGTGGTTCCCGTGGGAACGCACCGGCATCTCGCTCGACTACACGCGACGCAGGATCACCGCCGATGCCGAGCGCTCGGACTTCATCGGCAACCTCGAGTTCATCGACAGCGGCTTGCGCCTGGGCCTGACGTACCGGTTCTGACGCCACCATGCGACCGACGCGCGCGAGCGAGGGGGCAAGGAAGCGGACGGTGCGGGCGATCGCCTCGTCGCTCGTCGCGGCCGTGCTCGCCGCGATGCTTTCGGCCGCCTTGCTGCTGCCGGCGACGTCCGTCGCGCAGACCGCGGCACCGGCGACGACGCCCACCCCTGCCGTCGGCCACGCGCCCGCCACGCTGAGGTACTTCAACCGCGACATCGTGGTCCTGCGCGTGCCGTTCTTCGGCAATTCGCCGGCGCGCCGCGCCCGCGTGGCCGAGGCGAACATCGCGCGCATCATCGACGAGCCCGGCGCGGCGAAGGTCGGCTACGAAGTCGTCCCGCAGGGCGTGGCGATCCTGATGTCGGGGCAACTGGTCACCGTGCTGGTGCCGGGCGACCGCGACACGTTGCGCGGGCAGACGCTGGACCAGCTGCGCGCGCAGACGGTGTCGCGCCTAACCGTCGCCGTGGACGCCGCCGAACAGGCACGCATGCCGCAGCGCGTGCTGGAGGGCCTGCTGTGGGTGGCGATCGGCACCGTCGTCGCGTTCGGCGCGCTGTGGCTGCTGCGCAAGCTGGTGCTGCGCGTGCGGCACCGCGTCGATGCGTGGGTCGCAAGACGGCTGTCGCAGCTGAAGAGCGAATCGGCGCGACAGATGCTCTCCGGGCTCATCGCCAGTGCGCGCGGCCTCGCACGGCTGGCGATGTGGCTGATCGTGCTGCTCACCTTCGAGGAGTGGCTGCGCTTCGCGCTGGGCCGCTTCCCGTACACGCAGCCGTGGGCGAACGCGATGACCGACTGGATCGCCGCGCGCACCGCGGGATTCGGTGCGGCGATCCTCTCCGCCCTGCCCGGCCTGTTCAGCGCGCTGCTGATCTTCCTGCTCGCGCGGCTGGTGACGCAGGCGGTGCGCATCACCTTCCACGGCGTGGAATCCGGGCGCTTCCAGCTGCTGGGCGTGGACCAGCAACTGGCCGAACCCACGCGCAAGATCGTGACCGTGCTGATCTGGCTGTTCGCGCTGGCGATGGCCTACCCGTACCTGCCCGGCGCGGAAACCGAGGCGTTCAAGGGCCTGAGCGTGTTCGTCGGCCTGATGGTGTCGCTGGGCGCGTCGAGCATCGTCGGCCAGGCCGCGGGCGGATTCACGCTGCTGTATTCGCGCACGATGACGCCCGGCGACGTGGTGCGCATCGGCGAAACCGAGGGCACGGTGCAGCAGATCGGCCTGTTCACCACGCGGCTGCGCACGCCGCTGGGCGTGGAAGTGAGTTATCCGAACAACGTCGTGCTGGGCGGGATGCTGCAGAACTTCTCGCGCCACCCCGACGGGCCCGGCATGTGGATCGAATCGAAGGTGACCATCGGCTACGACGCGCCGTGGCGACAGGTGCATCGCCTGCTGCTGGACGCCGCGCAGCGCACGCCCGGCGTGATGGCGACGCCGGCGCCGTTCGTCGCACAGGCGGCCCTGTCGGACTTCTACGTCGAATACGTGCTGCGCGCGCGCATCGCCGACGTGCAGCAGCGGCTGATCGCGCGAAGCACGCTGCACGCCAACATCCAGGACGCGTTCAACGAAGCCGGGGTGCAGATCATGTCGCCCAACTACGAGGCCGATCCGGAAGCGCCGAAGATCGTGCCGAAGGCGCAGTGGGAAGGCGGCGCCATCGCGCGCGAACCCGCCGAACGCCGCGACGCTTCAGCGTGATCCGTTCACGTTCCACGCGCGGCAAGTTCCGTGCCCGACGCGCCTGCATTCCATGCGAAGACCTTGGGCCAAGGGCCAATTTCACGCTGGACGGCATCGTCCTACGTTGAGCGTCGCCGACATGCGCCTGCCACTCGCCGCGCTCCCATCCCCCGCCCAACCTTCCGGTGCCCCATGAACCAGGACGTCCACTCCGAGCCTCAGCGCACCCTTTCCAGCGTCCTCATGGCCGCATCGCTCCGCGCCGACCAGTGGCGCCACCTGAACGCGAGCGCGCGCGCGTGGGCCGATGCCCGCCCCGACGCGGCGGCGAAGCATCGCGCGCGATGCCAGGAGCAGCTCGACGAGGTGCTGCGCATCGAGCACTGCTGGGCGTATCCGGGCGAGCGCCTGCTCGGCGCGCTGCGCGAGGCGCTCGACCAGGGCGATGCGGCATCGTTCGCGCGCTACGCGCAGAAGATTTCCGCCGCGATCCTCTCCGGCGACTACCGCCGCGACGAACAGGTCTGGAGCCTGGACGACGAACTCGATCGCACGACGCTGGACGCGCTGCCGCCGGACATCGGGGGCCTCGCCGACAAGCCCTATTTCGAAGTGCTCGTGGTGACGCCGAGCGATCCCGCGCAGTGGGCGCGTTCGAAGGACGAGATGCGCCGCATGCGCCGTCCCGAAGACCAGTTCCACTACGCCGCCGTGCACGCCGGCAGCTTCGAGGACGCCGCACTCGCGATGATGGTCAACACCGACCTGCAGGCGGTGGTGCTCATCGACGGCTTCGGCTTCGCCTCGCGCCACGACGTGCCGGACCTCAAGGCGTTCATCGCGCGCCACATCCACGTCGATCCCGATGAACTGCGCCCGGGCACGCTCGCGCTGACGCTGGCCGCGACGATCAAGGGCTACCGGCCCGAACTCGACCTGTACCTGCTGTCCGACCGCGCGCCCGAAGCGCTCGCCGGAAGCGACGAGGCCGCGCCGCTGCGCCGCGTGTTCCACCACGTCGAGGAGCCGATGGAGATCCACCTGTCGATCCTCGACGGCATCAAGGACCGCTACGAAACGCCGTACTTCGACAACCTGAAGAAGTACGCGCTGCGTCCCATCGGCACCTTCCACGCGCTGCCGATCGCCCGCGGCAAGTCGATCTTCGGATCCAACTGGATCCGCGACATGGGCCACTTCTACGGCACCAACATCCTGTTCGCCGAATCGTCCGCGACGACCGGCGGCCTGGACAGCCTGCTGGAGCCCACCGGCAACATCAAGAAGGCGCAGGAAGCCGTGGCGCGCGCGTTCGGCGCGAAGCGCGCGTACCTGGGCACCAACGGCACGTCCACCTCGAACAAGATCGTCGTGCAGGCGGTGTGCAAGCCGGGCGACATCGTCATCGTGGACCGCAACTGCCACAAGTCGCACCACTACGGTTTCGTGCTCAGCGGCGCGCAGCCGTACTACGTGGAAGCCTTCCCGCTCACGCAGTATTCGATGTACGGCGCGGTGCCGCTGCGCACGATCAAGCAGGCGCTGATCGACTGCGCCGCGGCGGGCAACCTGTCGCGCGTGAAGGTCATCGACATGACCAACTGCACCTTCGACGGGCACATGTACAACCCGCGCCGGGTGATGGAGGAATGCCTGGCGATCAAGCCCGACCTGATCTTCCTGTGGGACGAGGCGTGGTTCGGCTTCGCGCGGTTCAACCCGCTGCATCGCCGTCGCACCGCGATGGGCGCCGCCGCCGCGCTGACGCAGCGCTACCGCAGCAGGGCCTACCGCGAGGAATACGACGCGTGGAAGGCGAAGCTTGGCGACCGCGACCCGGCGGATGCCTCGCTCATCGACGAACGCGGCCTGCCCGATCCGGACAAGGTGCGCATCCGCGTCTACCAGACCAACTCGACGCACAAGTCGATGTCGGCCTTCCGCCAGGGCTCGATGATGCTGGTGTGGGACGAGGACTTCCACCAGGTCGAAGGCCCGTTCGAGGAAGCGTTCTTCGCGCACACCTCGACCTCGCCCAACCTCCAGCTCATCGCGTCGCTCGACCTCGCGCGCCGGCAGATGGAACTGGAAGGCTACGCGCTGACGTTGAAGATGACCGACCTGGCGCTGAAGATCCGCCGCGCGGTCAACACGCACCCGCTGATCTCGAAGTATTTCACGGTCGCCACGCCGGAAGACATGATCCCGGCCGAGTACCGCGAATCGGGCCTCACCGACTACGGTCCGCCGAACGCCAGCTGGGCCGAGTCGGCCGAAGCGTGGGACTTGGACGAGTTCGCACTCGATCCCACGCGCCTGACGCTGATCTGCGGCGCGGCGGGCTTCGACGGAACGCAGTTCAAGGGCCTGCTCGCCGAGCGCTTCGACATCCAGATCAACAAGACCTCGCGCAACAGCGTGCTGGTGCAGACCAACATCAACAACACGCATTCGGATGCGGCGCTGCTGATCAAGGCGCTGGCGGATCTGTCGCGCGAGATCGAATCGCGGCTGTCGCAGGAAGGCTCGATCGGCCACCAGGTGTTCGCCGACCGCGTGAAATCGCTGATGACCGACGTGCCCGACCTGCCGAACTTCAGCCGCTTCCACGATGCGTTCCGCGAGGACCCGAACAGCGCCAGCAACGAGGGCCACATGCGCCCGGCGTTCTTCATGGCCTACGACGAGGACAACTGCGAGTACGTGAAGCTCGCCAGCGACGAGGTCGACAAGCGCCTGCGCGACGGGCCGGACATGGTGTCGGCGAACTTCGTGATCCCCTACCCGCCGGGCTTCCCGATCATGGTGCCGGGCCAGGTCATCACCGCCGACACGATCGCCTTCATGCGCAAGCTCGACGTCAAGGAAATCCACGGCTACCACGCCGCGCAGGGCATCAAGCTGATCAAGCCCTCGACCCTGGGAAGCCGTCGCGCCACCTCGATGTAGCCATCCGCAGCACGGGCAGGACCCACGTCGGTAATCCACCTTCCGGAGCACGCCGTCATGCAAGGTTTCTTCCAGTTCCTTTCTGAAAACCCGTACATCCTGCTGTTCTTCACCGTGGGCATGGCGGTGCTCGTCGGCAAGTTCGCGGTCAAGGGCTATGGCCTGGGCATGGTGGCCGCCGCGGTCGTCGTGGGCGCCGCGCTCGCCACGTGGGCATCGACCTACGGCGTGAAGCTGCAGCTGGACAACTTCGCCAAGTCGCTCTTCTACTACCTGTTCATGTATGGCGTCGGCCTGCGCGTCGGGCCCGCGTTCTTCAACAGCCTGAAGAAGGACGGCATCACCTTCACCATCCTGGCGGTGATCTGCTCGTTCCTCGGCCTCGGGCTGGTGGTGCTGATGACCAAGTGGTTCGCGCTGCCGCCGGGTTCGGCGGGCGGCATCCTCGCCGGTTCGCAGACGATGTCCGCCGCGATCGGCACGGCCGAGATGGCCGTCGAACAGGGCGCGTACAAGGTGCCGGCGGGCACGACGGTCGAACAGGTGTCGGGCATGATCGCGCTGGGCTACGGCGTGACCTACATCTGGGGCACGGTCGGCATCATCCTGATCTGCAAATACCTGCCGCGCTGGTGGGGCGTGGACGCCCGCAAGGCCGCGCGCGAATACGAGCAGGCGCACGGCGTGCGCAACGTGGACGACGCGGCGCTGACCGGCTATCGCGGCGGCGGCCTGCGTGCGTACCGGGTCGAGAACGTCGAGACCGCCGGCCAGAACATCGCGCAGTTCCGTGCGAAGTTCCCGCAGTACCGCATCGTCAACGTGCGGCGCGGCGAGGATTCGCTGGGTGCATCGCCGGATCTGGTGCTGCTGCACGGCGACGTGGTCGCGCTCGGCGGCCGGCTGGAAGACCTCACCGCGAACCTCGGCCTGATCGGCGCGGAAGTCGACGACCCGCAGGCGCTGAACGTGCCGCTGGACCAGGCGGAAATCCTGGTCACGCAGAAGGACATCGTCGGCAAGCCGCTCAAGGCGCTGGCCAACGAGGGCTTCGCCGGCCAGGTGCAGGTGACGCGGCTGGAGCGTTCGGGCGAACCGATCCCGGTCGGCGCGGAAACCGAACTCAAGCGCCTCGACGTGCTGTTCGTGACGGGCCTGAAGAGCGCGGTCGACAAGGCCGCGGGAATCCTCGGCAAGGTCGCGCGGCCGAGCACGTCCACCGACCTGCTGACGCTGTCCGCCGGCATGGTGCTGGGCCTGCTGATCGGCAAGATCAACGTGCCGGTCGGCGACTTCTCCGTGGGCCTGGGCAACGCGGGCGGCCTGCTGCTGTCGGGCATCTTCATCTCGTCGATCGTCTCGCGCCTGCGCTATTTCGGCAGCACGCCGAACGCCGCGCGCAACATCCTCGAGGACCTGGGCCTGGTGACCTTCATCGCCATCGTCGGCATCAACGCCGGCGCGACGCTGCTGGAACAGCTGACCGGATCGATCGCGCTGAAGATCTTCGTCGCAGGCTTCGTCGCCAGCACGATTCCGCCGTTCATCACCTGGGCGATCGGCTACCACTTCTTCAAGATCAACCCGGCCGTGCTGATGGGCGGCGTCGCGGGATCGCGCTCGCACTCCGGCCCCGCGCGCGAGGCGGCGAAGGAGATCGGCAGCACCGTGCCGTGGGTCGGCTTCCCGGTGGGTTATGCGATCTCCGGCGTGCTCTACACCGTGTTCGGCTATTTCGCGATGGTCCTGTCGCAGTAGGGGCGAAGGAGAGCGACGTGACAACGAAGCGTGAAGCGCGTTACGCGACGGCCGCGGCCGTCGCCTGCATGGCGTGTGCGCTGGCCTCGGCCGCGCACGCGCAGACCACGACCGTGCCGCCGCAGTCCGAACCGGTGGAAGAAACCGAGGACGACGTGTACGTCGACACGCAGCCGACCTCGACCGAACAGGGCCAGACGCGCATGAACGAGGCGTTCGCGCCGCGCGATCGCGCGCAGTGGGTGCGCGACACGCGACGCAAGGCGTTTCGCGACACCAAGTGGGACCTGCAGGTGCGCTCGTTCTACCTCGACCGCGAGAAGTACGACGACACGGGCAGCGAGGCGTGGGCGCTGGGCGGATCGCTCGGTTTCAAGACGGGCTATTTCCGCGACCGGTTCGCCTTCGGCGCGACCGGCTACACCTCGCAGGAACTCTACGGCCCCGAGGACCGCGACGGCACGCTGCTGCTCGCACCGGGCCAGGAAGGCTACACGGTGCTCGGCGAGGTCTACGGCGAGTTCCTCATCAACGAGGACTCGCGCCTCACGCTGGGTCGTCGCGGCTTCGACACGCCGTACATCAACCGCAACGACGCGCGCATGACGCCCAACACCTTCCAGACGGTGCTGTTCCAGGGCCTGTACGGCGGCGACGAAGGCCGGCCGGAATGGCGCGTGGGCGGCGGTTACATCGACAAGATCAAGGAGCGCAACTCCGAGGATTTCGTGTCGATGGCGCGCGACGCCGGCGCCCCCGCCGGCACCGAGCGCGGCGTGTACGCGCTCGGCGCGAACTACAAGGCCGGCGACTTCTCCTTCGGCGCAATCAACTACTACAGCGACGACATCATCAACATCTTCTACGCCGAAGGTAAGTACGGCATCCCGCTGGCGGAGAAGACGAAGCTGAGCTTCTCGCTGCAGTATTCCGACCAGACCAGCGTGGGCGACGAACTGCTGCGCGGCACGGATTTCTCGTCCGACCAGTGGGGCGCGAAGGCCGAGCTGTCGCACGGCGGCGCGCTGTTCACCGCCGCCTACACCACCGCCGGCGGCGACACCAACATGCAGAACCCGTGGAGCGGTTATCCCGGTTTCACCAGCGTGCAGGTGGAGGACTTCAACCGCGACGGCGAATCGGCGTGGATGCTGCGCGCCGGCTACACCTTCCCGTGGATCAAGGGCGCGAGCGTGTATGCGCTGTACGTGGACGGCTCGGACCCGCAATCGCCCACCGAGTACGCGAAGGACGAATACGACGTCAACTTCCAGTGGGCCGTGCCCGACGGTTTCCTCAAGGGACTGCTGTTCCGCATGCGTTACGCGCACGTGCGCCAGGAAGGCCCGGTGGAAACGGACCTGGACGACTTCCGCCTGATGATCTTCTACGACCCGCCGGCGCTCTGAACCCCACGTTGCAGGAGGCAGCGCATGCAGTGGTTCGCCTCGACGCTGGCGCGGTATCCGGAGCTGGCGGTCTACCTCGCGCTGGGCATCGGCTACTGGATCGGCGGCATCCGCGTGCGCGGCTTCACGCTCGGCGGCGTCACCGGCTCGCTGCTGGCCGGCATGGTGCTGGGCTGGCTGTTCGCGGTGCCGGTCGCTGCGACGGCCAAATCGCTGGTCTTCCTCCTCTTCCTGTTCGGCATCGGTTACGAGGTTGGCCCGCGATTCCTGTCGGCGATGAAGGGCGACGGCTGGCGCTTCGCCGCGCTGGGCGTGTTCATGCCGGTGGTGGGACTCATCTCGGCGGTGATCGTCGCGAAGATGCTGCGTCTGGATCCCGGCCTCGCCGCCGGCATGATCTCCGGCGCGCTCACCGAATCGCCGGCGATGGGAACGGCCAGCGAGGCGATCCAGGCGCTGCCGATCGACGCCGCCACGCGCGAGCGCTACCTCGCACACATCGGCGTCGGCGATGCGCTGTGCTACGTCTCCGGCGCGCTCGGCGTGATCCTCACCTGCACCGTGTTCGGCCCGAAGCTGCTGCGCCTGGATCTCGCGGCGCATGCGCTGGAGGTCGAGAAGCGCTATGGCATCAGGCGCCAGCGCCACGGCGTCGCGCCCGCGTGGCAGCCGTTCGAAACGCGCGCCTACCGCGTTGCGCCCGCCGCGCCGATCGCCGGGCTGCCGGTCGCCGCCGCCGAGCGCCTGATCGTTGGCGCGCGGTTGTTCGTGCACCGCATCCGTCGCGACGGCGCGCTGGTCGAGGTCGACGCCGACAGCGTGATCCACGCCGGCGACGTCATCGCCGTGGGCGGGCGTCGCGACGTGCTGGTGCACGTGGTCGGCGAGCGCGGCGAGGAAGTCGACGACGCCGCGCTGCTCGACATCCCCATCGCCTCGCACGAGGTGTTCATCGGCAAATCGCGCTGGACCGGCCGCACGCTGGAGGAGATCGCCGCCAGCGACGAGGTGCATGCGGTGTTCCTGCGGCGCATCCGGCGCGGCAGCCAGGACATCCCCATCGGCACACGCACCACGCTCGAACGCGGCGACGTGCTGACGCTGGTCGGCCCGGAACCCGCCGTGCTGCGCGCGGCCGACGTGCTGGGCGAGATCGTGCACGCGAGCGACGCGACCGACTTCGTCGTGGTGGGCTTCGCGATCTTCCTTGGCGCGCTGTTCGGCATCGTCGCGTCGGTGCCGATCGGCGGCATCACGATTTCCGTCGGCACCAGCATCGGCGCGCTGCTGGCGGGCCTCGTCGTCGGCCACATCCGCGGACGACGCCCGCTGTTCGGCCGCGTGCCCGACGCCGCCGTGAAGCTGATGCAGTCCTTCGGCCTGGCCGCGTTCGTGGCGATGATCGGCATCGGCGCGGGGCCGCACTTCCTCGTCGCGCTGCGCGAATCCGGCATCGGCCTGTTCTTCGGCGGCCTGCTGGTGACGATGACGCCGCTGCTGCTGGGCCTGTGGTTCGGCCGCAAGGTGCTGCGGATCGACCCGCTCCTGCTGCTCGGCGCGATCTCCGGCGCGCAGACCTTCACCGCCGCCCTCGCCGCGGTCCAGGAGAAATCCGGCAGCCCCGTCGCCGTGATCGGCTACACCGGCGCGGTCGCCGTGGCGCACCTGTTCCTCACCACGTGGGGCACGGTGATGGTGATGGTGATGGTTTGAGCGTTCAGCCAGGCGGGCACGAAACCTGCCGGGCTTCGATGCCCCGCAGGTTGGGCCAAGGGCCAATTGAGCCGGCGCGCGATCGGCGTAGAAATCGGCGGTGGACGGGACGCATCGGACGAGCCGGGCGACCCACGCCGGAACCCACGAGGATCCATCGATGAACAAGCCGACGCTTCTGAAATCGCTGTCGCTCGCCGCCGCACTCGCCGCCGTCCTGGCGGCGTCGTCCGCCTCCGCCGCCGATGGCGACAAGAGCAAGATCAAGGGCCTCATCACGTCCGTGCAGGGCGACACCATCGTCGTCAAGGATGCGAACAACGCCGAGCAGACCATCACGCTCTCGCCCGCCACCACCTACAAGAAGACCAAGGGCCTCACCGGCGTGGTGCACGAGAAGGTGCAGCAGGGCGCGCTGATGCCCGGCCTGCCGGTGACCGTCGACGCGGTCGCCGCCGGCAGCGGTTTCAACGCGACGGAGGTGACCTTCAAGTCCGAGGACTTCCGCACCGCGCAGCAGGTCGAAGCCGGGCTCGCGCCCACCACCGCGCGCATGAACGAATTCGGCAAGTACGAGGCGCTGGCCACGGCCGAGGTGCTGTTCGATTCGGGCAGCGCGAAGATCAACGCCGCCGGCAAGTCGAGCCTGGACGAATTCGCCGCGAAGGCGAAGGAAACCCAGGACTACCAGGTCGTGCTGCAGGGCTTCACCGATTCAACCGGCAATGCCGAAGCCAACCAGAAGCTCAGCATGCGCCGCGCCAACGCGGTGGCCAGTTACCTGCAGCAGAACGCCGGGCTCCAGCCGGGCCGCGTGCGCGCCGGCGACGGCATGGGCGTGGCGACCGACGCGGGCACCGGCAGCAACGCGGGCGCGCGCAAGGTCGTGGTGAAGCTCATCGTCGACAAGGGCGTGCAGGCCGGCAAATGACGCAGCCGTCGCGAAGGCGGGCCACCTCCCCCACCCGCCTTCGCGCAGTGGAGGTTCCATGCGCATCCTGATGCTACGCGCGGCCATCGCCGCATTGTTGCTGGCGACACTCGACGTCGCCGCCTCGCCGCTGCAGGCGCCATCGACGCCATCGGCGGCGTCGAACACCGCGTCCTCCGGCACGTTCACCCGCGAGGAACTCGACCAGATGATGGCGCCGATCGCGCTGTATCCGGACGCATTGCTGGCGCAGATCCTGATGGCGTCCACCTACCCCGGCGACGTCAACGACGCGGTCGCCTGGTCGAAGGCGCACAAGGACGCCAAGGGCGAGGACGCGGTGAAGCAGGTCGCGTCGCAGCCGTGGGATCCGAGCGTGCAGTCGCTGGTGGCGTTCCCGCAGCTGCTGGCGGTGCTCGGGCAGGATCCCAAATGGGTGCAGCGCATGGGCGATGCATTCCTCGCGCAGCCTGATGCGGTGATGGAATCGGTGCAGCGACTGCGCCGCCAGGCCGATGCCGCCGGCAACCTCAAGTCGAACGAGCAGCAGAAGGTCACCAAGGAACCCGCGCCCGCCGGCAGCACGGCCGGCGCCGCGGCCCCGCAGACGATCGTGATCGAATCGGCGCAGCCGGACGTCGTCTACGTGCCCAGCTACAACCCGAGCGTCGTCTACGGCGCGTGGGCGTGGCCGTCGTATCCGCCGTATTACTACCCGCCGCCGGCGTACTACTACCCGGGCGGCGCGCTGATCAGCTTCGGCATCGGCATGGCCGTGGGCGGCGCGTTGTGGGGCGACCTGGACTGGGGCCACAGCGACATCGACATCGACGTGGACCGCTACAACGAGTTCAACCGCAACACCGAGCGCAACTCGAACCGCAACGTCAACCGCGATGGAACCGGTCGCGACCAGATCAGCCGCGACGGCAAGTGGCAGCACAACGCGGCCAATCGCGACGGCGTGCCGTATCGCGACAGCGCCAGTCGCGAACAGTTCGGCCGGCAGCTGGACGGCGCGGGACAGCGCGATGCGGCCCGTGGACGCGACCCGGCTCGCAATGCCGAGCGCGACCGCGCACGGCAGTCGATGGAGCAGCGCGGCTTCGAAGCGCCGGCGGCGAGCAACCGCGAGGCGCAGCAGCGCGCCGGCCAGGCCTCGCGCGATTTCTCCTCCGGCAACCGTGGCAGCGGCGACTTCCAGCGCCCGGGCAATACGGGCATGAACAACGCCTCCACCCGCCAGGCCGCGCGCGACCAGCACGCCGGTTCGCGAGGCGCGGGCAATTCCGGCGCCTTCGCCGGCGCCAGCAATCCCGCGATGTCCCGCAGCGATGCCGGCCGTGGCCAGCGCAGCATGCAGCAGTCGCAACGTCCGGCCGCCTCGCGCGGTGGCGGGCACCAGATGAGCCGTCCTTCGCGGCCGCCGATGCGCGGCGGTGGCGGACGTCGCCGTTGAGCAGGAGAACCCCATGAGCGCATCCGTCCGCTGGCTCCCGCTCGTCCTCGCGTTGTCGCTGGCGTGGCCGGCGAGCGCGCAGGAACCCTTCCCCACGCCCGATGCCGCCGCGCAAGCGCTGGTCGCCGCACTGGGCACGAAGACCGCCGACGAGGCGAAACTCACCGCGCTGCTCGGCCCGAGCTGGGAGCAGGTCGTGCCGCGTGGCAGCGTCGATCGCGAAGACGTCGATGCCTTCCTCGCGCGTTATCGCGAGAAGCACGCCTTCGTGCAGAAGGACGCCACGCACCAGATGCTGGCCGTCGGCAACGACGCGTGGACCCTGCCCGTGCCGCTGGTAAAGGGCGCAAGCGGGTGGACCTTCGACGTGAAAGCCGGCGAGCCGGAAATCCGTGCGCGCCGCATCGGCCGCAACGAACGCGAGGCAGAACAGGCCGTGCTCGCCTACCACGACGCGCAGGTCGATTACGCCTCCGCCGATCGCAACGGCAACGGCGTGCTGGAGTACGCGCAGAAGTTCGTCAGCAGCGACGGCCAGCACGACGGCCTGTACTGGGCGGACGACGACGGCGAGGAAAGCCCGCTCGGCCCGCTGTTCGGCGACGACACGCCCAACGGCGAATGGCACGGCTACCGTTACCGCATCCTCACCGCGCAGGGGCCGTCGGCGCCCGGCGGCGCGTACGACTACAAACTCGGCGATGCGATGAGCCGCGGTTTCGCGCTCGTCGCCTGGCCGGCGAAGTACGGCGACACCGGCGTGATGAGCTTCATGATCAGCCACGAGGGCGAGGTCTTCGAAAAGGACCTCGGCCCGCAGGGCGAGCAGGTCGCGCGATCGATGAAGGCCTTCGACCCCGACAGCAGCTGGGTCGAGGTGAAGGACGCCCAGACCGCGGGCACGTCCAGGTGATGCATGTGGAGAGCGCCATGAAGCTGCCCGCCCTCGCCTTCGCGCTGGCGCTCGCGCTGGCCGGAATGTCGCCCGCGCGTGCGCAGCAGGCGGCGGAAGTCGACCCCAAGGCCATCAGGGCGTTGTCGCAGATCGGCGAAAAACTGCGCGGCCTGCGCGAATACACCGTGTCCGCCGACGTGAAGACGCGCGCGCCGCTGGCGTCGGGGCAGTACAAGGATTTCGCCGGCACCGCGAAGTACCAGGTGCGCGCGCCGGACCACCTGCATGCGTCCATGCGCGGCATCGGGTTCGATCGCGACATCGTGTTCGACGGCCGCACCATCACCGTGTTCTCGCCGGCGCAGAAGCAGTACGCGCGCATCCAGGCGCCCGGCACGCTGTCCACGCTCGTGTCCACCGTCGAGCAGCGCACCGGTTTCCGCATGGTGCTGGCGCAGCTGTTCACCTGGGACGACCAGGCGCGGATGCTCGAAGGCGCCGAACGTGCGAGCTATTCCGGCGAAGCGCTCGTCGGCGGACGCCGCTGCGCCCATTACTCGTACAAGAAGGCGGGCATCGCGTGGGAGGTCTTCGCCGATGCGCAGCACCTGCCGTGCAAGCTCGCCTTCGTCGACACGCGCGACGCCGGCCTGCCCGGCTACACCGCCGAACTGTCGTGGGTGGAACGCGCGACGCTGCCGGATTCCACGTTCGTCTTCACGCCGCCCGCGGGGGCGAGCGAAGTCGGTTGGGACGCGTTCCGCGGGCGCTGAGCGCCGCTCTTCGCTGTTGCAGCTGTTGTAGCCCGGGTAAGCGAAGCGCACCCGGGGACCCGCGCGCCATCCCGGGTGCGCTGCGCTTACCCGGGCTACAAGAGCCACATGGGTGAAGCTCTAACACGACACCCTGAATCCGTCATCCCCGCGAAGGCGGGGATCCATGTGTCCGACGCGTCATGGCCGACGGCGAGTGGCGCGCATCCGGAGCAAGCTGTTGTAGCCCGGGTAAGCGAAGCGCACCCGGGGACCCGCACGCCATCCCGGGTGCGCTGCGCTTACCCGGGCTACAAGAGCCACAAGAAGCGTCACAGATCGCTACGACAGCAAGCGCCGCTCAATCATCGCCAGCCTCCGATTCCACCTCCGGATCGAACACCAGGATGTCGCCCGGCTGGCATTGCAGGTAGCTGCAGATCGCCGACAGCGTTTCGAAGCGGATGCCGCGCACTTTCCCCGACTTCAGCAGGGAGAGGTTCGACTCGGTGATGCCGATGTGCTGCGCGAGGTCCTTCGAGCGGACCTTGCGCAGGGCGAGCATGACGTCCAGGCGTACGATGATTCCCATGCCGCGCTCCTAGACGATGGACCGGCTGTCGTCTTCGAGCCGCGCGGCCTCGTCGAACAGGCGCGCCACCAGCCAGAACAACGCGGCGACCAGCAACGTCACCAGATCGCCGCCGTCCAGACGGAACCGCAACGCGCCCTGCGGAATCGACTGCGCCGCCATCGCCACGGCGGGCATCGCCGCGCGCGCCAGCGTGGCGAGCAGGAAGCACAGCGCGAAGCGTCGGAAATGCCGCGTGGCGTCGGCCGAGAACATGCGCTCGCGACCGACACGGCCGAGCATCCGCGCCAGTTCGAACATCGCCGCGCCGATCAGCAGCGCGATCGCGATGGCCGTGCACGCCGCCCAGGTCGTCGGCATGTCGCCGGCTTCCAGCGTCGCGGCCACGAAGCGCCCGCCCCAGCCATGCAGCGACAGCATCGCGGCGAAGGTCGCCATGACATAGAACGCGCCTGCCGCCAGCGCGGCGATGCGCAGCACGCGCGCATGCCGCGCCAGGCCCATTGACATTCCTGTATCACGCATATTAGTTTCTGTTTTACAATAATTTATATCCGATCAACAAATACTAACATGGCAACCCCCAGCACGCCCCGCTTGGCCCCGTGGGCCTTTTCGCTTCTCCTCGCCCATGGCGTCTGTGTGGCGGCCCAGCCGCCGGCGACCCCGGCGGCCACCGCCATTTCGCCCGCCTTCGAACAGGCACTGGACGACGCCGACGGGGGCGACGTCTTCGCGCTGGAACGCCACGGAACCACCAGCGCCGATGCCCGCCTGAGCGCGATTGCGAACGCGCGCATCGCCGCGGCACGACTGCGCGCGAAGGACGCCATCGCCCTCGCCCGTCCCGTCGCCGACGACGAAGACGCCCCGCCCGCGCATCGCGCCCGCGCCTTCGCGGTGCTTGCCGATGCGGCGTTCACCGCCGGCGATTACGCCGACGCGGCGACCGCCGCCGACGGCTGGCTCGACGCGCTGAACCGGACCCGCGCGCCGCAGTCCGAACGCGACGACGCGCAGCGCCTGGGCGCCTTGGCCCGCGCGTTGTCGACCGCGCCGAAACAGCGCATGCACTCGCTCGTGCCCGCGCCGGCCGCGACACGTCGCGACAAGGTCGGCCTGTCGCGCGCCGATGCCACGGTGAACGGCCACGTGCAGGAAGCGGTGCTCGACACCGGCGCCGGCCTGTCGGTGGTCTCTCAGCGCACGGCCACGCGGCTGGGCCTGCGCATGCTCGATGCGGCGGCCACGATCGACAGCGCCAGCCGCGACGCCGTGCCCACGCGCATCGGCATCGCCGAGCGTTTCGCCTTCGCGGGACTGGAGCTGCGCGACGTCGCCTTCCTCGTGCTCGACGACAGGCAGCTCGAGCTGCCGGTGCCGGGCGGTTACACGATCGACGCGATCATCGGTTTCCCGGTGTTGCGCGAATTCCGCCGCCTTCGCTTCGAACGCAGCGGTGCGCTGGTGCCACAGGCGCCGGTGCATGCCGAGGCGACGACGGAGAACCTGCGCATCGTCGCGAGCGCGCTGTACGTCGATGCGAAGCTGCGCGATGTACCGGTGGCGTTGCACCTGGACACCGGCGGGCCGCGCTCGTCCCTGTCGTCGCGGTTCGCCGCGCGCCATCCGCATTTCGCCGACGGGCTACCGCAGCAGGACGAGCGCATGGCCGGCGCGGGCGGTGCCACCACGCGCCGGGTCGCGCGTATCGCGGATGCGGCGCTCGACCTTGCCGGCCGTCGCGCGATGTTGCCCGAGTTGACCATCGTCACGAAGGACGGCGAAGACGTGCAGGCGCAGAACTTCGGCCTGCTCGGCGGCGACGTGCTCGACCAGTTCGATTCGTGGACGCTGGACTTCGATGCGATGACGTTCGAGTTGGGGGCGCCCCGATAGCCGTCATCCTCGCGAAGGCGGGGATCCATCGGTCCGGCGTATCGCGCTCGCGGGCGCGTGACGCGTGCACGCATGGATTGCCGCCTTCGCGGGAATGACGATCAGGAGCGGGCCGCCGCACACCAACGCCCTCGCTGAAGAATCTTCAACCCAGCGAAACATCTGCGAGCGCAGCCGTTTCGCGATGCGCCAACGCGCGCCGCACACCGCCGCACGCGATGGCATCGTTCTTGCGTTCTTCCCCTGCGTACGCCAAGGAGAAGATCGCGATGAGCCTGGACCTTTCCGATATCCGCGGCTGCCCCATCGAACGCCAGCGTTTCACCTGGCGCGAGCTGGCGGGCAAGCCGATCAGCAAGCTGGACGATGATGCGTTCACCCGCGTGCGCATCATCCTGATGAACGGGCTGGAGCTGGAAGCGCTTCGCTTCCAGCACGCCGCCGCACGCATGAACGCGGACCTGCGCCTGCCATTGGCGAAACTGCGGCGGGTCGAACACCACCAGGCCACGGCGATCAACTGGCTGCTCGGCGCCGATCATTCGCCGCTGGAAACGACCATCGCCTACGAGCAGGTCGCCATCGAAGTGACCGCCGCCGTCGCGCAACGCGAACCGGACCCGTACCTCGCGCAGACCTACCGCTACGGCCTGCTGGAAGACTTCGACCACATGTACCGCTATTCGGCGATGCTCGATCGACTGGAAGGCAAGGACGCCAACAACATCCTGCAGTGCTACACCGACATCCTGCCCGGGCGGCCCACGGTGGTCGAACACCGCGATCCCGAGGACGACCTGCGCACGCCGTTCGACGCGAAGACCGCCGATCCGCTGTCCAAGCTGCATGCGCTCACGATCATGGCCGCCGAGCAGCAGACGCACAATTACTACATGAACATCGGGCCGCTGTTCAGCGATCCACTCGCGCGCCTGCTCTATGCGGAAATCGCATCGATCGAGGAGCAGCACGTCACGCAGTACGAATCGATCATCGACCCCAACCAGACGTGGCTGGAACAGTGGCTGATGCACGAGCTGATGGAGGTCTACAACTATTACGGCTGCGCGCAGCAGGAGAGCAACCCGCGCATCAAGGCGCTGTGGGAACGCTTCCTGGATTACGAGCTGGGCCAGCTGCAGTTCGTGTCCGGCCTGTTCAAGGACATCGCGCGACGCGATCCGGCCGAGCTGATCCCGGCGAAGCTGCCCGACCCGATTCCCTTCGAGAGCCAGCGCGATTTCGTTCGCGAGACGCTGCTGGCGGAGGTCGACCTGCGCGCGCGCGGGCCGGACTACGTACCGAAGGAGGAGGAAGGCGAAGCGAGCCAGCGTTATCGCGCGCACCTGAACTCCGAAGGCTCGCCCACCGAAGCGGTGGCCGAGGATTACCGGTTCCACCCCGGAACCGAACTCAACCGGCGCATCGCATAGGAGGCTGTCATGCAGGACCGGATCAAACTCGGCGCGAACCGCACCGGAATCGCCAGCTCGCCCATGCACTCCGAGGCGATGCTCTCGGGCCTCGACCTGCAGGAAGGCAGCCCGCACCCCGCCATCGGCGCGGCCGACCTGCGCGCCTCGTATCGCGACGAAGCCGAACCCGTTGGCTCGATGCCGCCGCCCAACACGCTGCGCGGCGTGGTCGGCGCCGTCGGCGAATCGCTCAAGGGACGGCGCATGCACATCCTCCTCGACAAGCTCGGCGAACGCGCCGCGTACGAGCGCTCGGGCGTGCGGCTGTACGACGCGTTCCTGCAGCGTCTTTCGGCCGCCGTGGATGCCGCGTTGCCGGGCGATATGAGCATCGAGACGGTGCAGGCCATCCGCAACGACGAAGTGGCGCACTTCACGCTGCTGGTGGAGGCCATCGAGAAACTCGGCGGCGATGCGACCGTGCAGACGCCGTGCGCCGACATGACCGCCGTCGCCGGCATGGGCCTGATCCAGGCGATGAACGAGGCGCGCGCGACGCTCGCGCAGTCGCTGCAGGTGTTGATGACCGCGGAACTGGTGGACGTCGCGTCGTGGGAACTGCTCATCTCGCTCGCCACGCAGCTGGACCAGGACGAGCTTGCGCGGCGCTTCGCCGTCGCACTCGATCACGAAAACATGCACCTGGAACGCGTGCGCGGCTGGCTTGAACTGGCACTAGAAAACGATGTCGCACTGCTCGCGCCGGATCCGGACGACGCGTGATTTAACTGCGTTCCGACACGCATCGGACTGGCGTCTGGCGACGCCGGTCCGGCTTGTTCAGCCATTGGACGTGCCTTTCACATCGGCCGGCGCAGCGTCGTCATCAGTTCATTCGATGCGGCAGCGAGCCATGCCCTGCAACCAGCGCACAACGGCCGCCGTCCTGGCGGCCGCGCTGTTCTTCCTTCCCGAAGGCCACACCGCACCACCCGCCCCGCGCGATGGCGACTGGCCGATGGCCACGCTGGATTACGCCAACACGCGCTACAGCCCGTTGACGCAGGTCGACGCGCGCAACGTGTCGTCGCTCAAGGTCGAATTCACGTTTTCCACCGGCGTGGCGCGCGGCCAGGAAGCCGCGCCGATCATCGTCGGCGACACGATGTACATCGTCACGCCCTTCCCCAACGTCGTGTACGCGCTTGACCTGAGCCGACCGGGCGCGCCGACCAAGTGGAAGTACGAGTCGCGCCCGAGACCCCCCGCGCAGGGCGTCGCGTGCTGCGACGTGGTCAATCGCGGCGTCGTGTTCTGGGAAGGCCGGATCATCTTCAACACGCTCGACGGCCGCACCATCGCGCTCGACGCGAACGACGGCAAGCGCCTGTGGGAGACGCAGCTGGCCGACATCAATATCGGCGAGACCATCACGATGGCGCCGATGGTGGTGAAGGGAAAGGTGCTGGTCGGCAACTCGGGCGGCGAGTTCGGCGTGCGTGGCTGGCTGGTCGCGCTGGACGCGAAAACCGGCAAGACCGCATGGAAGGCGTGGAGCACCGGCCCCGACAGCGACGTGCTCATCGGCCCCGCCTTCAAGCCGTACTACGCGAGCGAACGCGGCAAGGATCTGGGCAAGACCACGTGGCCGCCGGACGCGTGGAAGATCGGCGGCGGCACCGTGTGGGGCTGGATTTCCTACGACCCCAAACTCGACCTCATCTATTACGGCACGGGGAACGCCGGGCCGTGGAATGCCGAGCAGCGCCCCGGCGACAACAAGTGGACGGCCGGCATGTTCGCGCGCGATCCCGACGACGGCCAGGCACGCTGGTTCTACCAGTTCAGCCCGCACGACCTGTTCGACTACGACGCGATCAACGAGAGCGTGCTGGTGGACCTCAACATCAACGGGCAGCTTCGCCCGGTGATCGTGCGCCCGGAGCGCAACGGCTACCTGTACGTGATGGATCGCGCGACCGGGCAGCTGCTGTCGGCCGACGCCTTCGTGCCGGTGAACGCCATCGATCGCGTGGATCTCAAGACGGGACGGCCGCACTGGAACACGGAGAAACAGCCGTCCAGCGGAAAGGTCACGCGCCAGATCTGCCCCGCCGCGCCCGGCGCGAAGGACTGGAACCCGTCCGCGTGGTCGCCGCAGACCGGACTGCTCTACGTGCCGCACAACAACCTGTGCATGGACTGGCAGCCCAACGAGGTGAACTACATCGCGGGCACGCCATACGTCGGCGCCGATGCGGTGTATTACGCCGGGCCCGGCGGGAATCGCGGACTGTTCACCGCGTGGGATCCGGTCGCGCGCAAGGCCGCATGGCAGATCAGGGAAGACCTGCCGGTGTGGAGCGGCACGCTGACCACCGCGGGCGGGCTCGTGTTCTACGGCACGATGGACGGCTGGTTCAAGGCCGTCGACGCGCGCAGCGGCAAGCTGCTCTGGCAGTTCAAGACGGACTCCGGAATCATCGGGCAACCGGTGAGTTATCGCGGCCCTGACGGGCGCCAGTACATCGCGGTGCTGTCGGGCATCGGCGGCTGGCCCGGCGCCGTCGTGGTGAACAACCTCGACACGCGCGATGCCACCGCCGCCGCCGGCTGGGGCAGCGCGTTGCCGGACCTCAAGGACCGCACGACCGCCGGGGGGACGCTGTATGTCTTCTCGCTGCCGCGTTGAACTCGTCGCGCTGGTCACCGCGATGGCGTTGATCGCCAGCGGTTGCGATCGCGAGCGCCGTGCGTACCACCAAGCGCCGGAGGGCACCAACCCGGGCCCGGCGCTCACCGATTTCCAGCCCGGCTCGCCGCAGCCGAAGGTGGCCAGCGCCATCGGCCAGCAGTACCAGCAGAACGCGTACCACATCACCCAGGGCGGGCGTCTGTACCGCTGGTTCAACTGCAACGGCTGCCACAACAACGGCGGCGGCGGCATCGGCCCGGCCTTGATGGACGACCAGTGGCGCTACGGCGGCAGCATCGACCAGATCCATTCGAGCATCATCGAAGGCCGCCCGAACGGCATGCCGGCGTGGCACGGCAAGCTCACCGACATGCAGGCGTGGCAGATCGCCGCGTACGTGCGCGCGATGTCGGGCAACGTGTCCAAGGCCGCGGCGCCGAGTCGTCGCGAGGGCCTCGCCGCGACGCCGCCGTTCACGCAGGTGCCGGAGCAGCCGCCGCGCGGCAGCGAGGCCTCCGCGCAGAGTCCGCCGCCGCAATGAAACGATGCCTCGCATTCGCCGCGTTGCTGATGCTCGCGCTGTCGGCGCACGCGGGCGTGCAGTCGATGCTCACGCCCGCGTCCGACCAGTCCGAAGCGATCGACCGCGTCTGGCAGATCATGGTGTGGGCGTGCAGCACGATCTACCTGTTCGTGCTCGGCGTGCTCGCCTGGGCGATCTGGCGCCGTCGTCGTGCGCTTGCGAGCGAAGGCGCGCGCCACGACCCGATGCTCGCGCGTGCGCTCGCCGCGTGGGCCGTGCTCGTCGTCGGGTTGCTGACGTGGTTCGTCGCCATCAGCTTCCTCGCCGATCGCCGGTTGCACGGGAGCGGCTCGGGCGATGCGAAGCCTGACCTGGAAGTGCGCATCACCGCGCGCCAATGGTGGTGGCAGGTCGAATACCTCGACCACGACGTCTCGCGTCGCTTCACCACGGCCAACGAGCTGCGCCTGCCGCGCGATCGCACGGCGCGGATCGAGCTGCGCTCGGGCGATGTCATCCACAGCTTCTGGGTGCCGGCGCTGAGCGGCAAGGAAGACCTCGTGCCCGGCCGCACCAACGCGGTGTGGATCACGCCGCGACGCGCCGGGGAATTCCGCGGCCAGTGCGCCGAATTCTGCGGACTGCAGCACGCGAAGATGGCGCTCGACGTGCAGGTTGCCGAACAGGCGCGGTTCGACGCCTGGCGCGCGCAGCAGCTCCAGCCGGCGCCCTCGCCGTCGAATGATCGAACCCTGCATGGATCGGAAGTCTTCCAGCGCTCGGCCTGCGGCAACTGCCACACGATCCGCGGCACGCCGGCCGGCGGTCGCACCGGGCCGGACCTCACGCACCTGGCGAGTCGACGCACGCTCGCCGCCGGCTCCTTGCCGATGGAACGCGACGCCCTCGCCCGCTGGATCGCCGACCCGCAGCATCCCAAGCCCGGCAACCTGATGCCCGCCGTGCCGCTCGCCCGCGAAGACGCCGACGCGCTCGTCGATTACCTGATGGAACTGCGATGAACGCCGCGACCGACCGCCTGCAGGCCACCTGGTCCGATCCGCCCGGCTTCATCGGCTGGCTCACCACCGTCGACCACAAACGCGTGGCCAGGCGCTACATCGCCACCGCGCTGGGCTTCTTCGTGCTCGCCGGGCTGCTCGCGCTGGCGATGCGCACGCAGCTGGCCGTATCGGAAAACTCGCTGATCGGCCCGGACCTGTACAACCAGATGTTCTCGCTGCACGGCTCGGCGATGATGTTCCTGTTCGCGGTGCCGGTGATGGAAGCCGTGGCGGTGTACGTCGTCCCGCTGATGGTCGGCACGCGCAACATCTCGTTCCCGCGCCTCAACGCCTTCAGCTACTGGGTGTACCTGTTCGGCGGGATCATGATCTTCGTCGCGTTCTTCATGGACGTGGGCCCGGAGGCCGGCTGGTCCGGCTACGTGCCGCTGTCCTCGTCGGACTTCTCGCCCGGCAAGCGCACCGATTTCTGGGCGCAGATGATCACCTTCACCGAAGTGGCCGCGCTGTGCGTGGCGGTGGAGATCATCGCCACGGTGATGACCATGCGCGCGCCCGGCATGACGCTGGCGCGCATCCCGCTGTTCGTGTGGGCGATGCTGGTGACCAGCTTCATGATCGTCTTCGCGATGCCGGCGGTGATGCTGTCGAGCAGCTTCCTGATCTCCGACCGCCTGGTCGGCACGCAGTTCTACAACGCGGCCGAAGGCGGCGATCCGCTGCTGTGGCAGCACCTGTTCTGGTTCTTCGGGCATCCGGAGGTCTACATCATCTTCATGCCGGCGCTGGGGATGATCTCCAGCATCGTGGAGACCTTCGCGCGCCGTCCGATCTTCGGCTACGTGCCGATGGTGCTGGCGCTGGTGGCGACGGGTTTCCTGGCGTTCGGCCTGTGGGTGCACCACATGTTCGCCACCGGCCTGCCGCCGATGGGCAACAGTTTCTACACCGCCGCGAGCATGCTGATCGCCGTGCCGGCCGGCGTGCAGATCTTCTGCTGGATCGCGACGCTCGCCACCGGACGGCTGCATTTGCGCGTCGCGCTGCTGCACGTGATCGGCTTCTTCGCGCTGTTCGTGCTCGGCGGGCTCACCGGCGTGATGCTCGCGTCCGTGCCGCTGGACCTGCAGGTGCACGACACCTATTTCGTCGTCGCGCACTTCCATTACGTGCTGATCGGCGGCGCGGTGTTCCCGCTGGTGGGCGCGCTGTACTACTGGTTCCCGAAGATCAGCGGCCGGATGCTCAGCGAGCGCATGGGGCGCTGGCAGTTCTGGCTGTTCTTCGTCGGCTTCAACGTGACGTTCTTCCCGATGCATTACCTCGGGCTCATCGGCATGCCGCGCCGCGTGTACACCTACCCGGCCGGCATGGGCTGGGACCTGTACAACTTCATCTCGACCGTCGGCTCGTACATGATCGCCGCGAGCGTGCTTCTGCTGGTGATCAACATCGCGCGCTCGCTGCGCAAGGGCGAGGCCGCACCGGCCGACCCATGGGGTTCGCCCGACCTCTCCTGGGCCGTGTCGAGCCCGCCGCCGTCGTACAACTTTGCGCACATTCCGGTGGTCACCGGCCGCCATCCCCTGTGGGCGGACGACAACGCCACGCCCGAGCCGCGCCTTCCCGTCGCCGAAGGCGTGCGCGAGGACCGACGCGAGGTGCTGCTCACCACGCCGGTCGATGCGACGCCTTGCTGCCGGTGGGCGCTGCCGGATCCGAGCATCTGGCCGTTCTGGAGCGCGCTGGCGATCACGGTGCTGTTCGTGTGGTCGATCTTCGACCAGTGGGGGATCGTGTGGGGCGCGATCCCGCTGGCGATCACGCTGACGATCTGGTTCTGGCCCAAGCGCTCCGACCCGAGCCTGAAGCACGACGAGGACGAACACACCGACGAAGGCCGCGACGACGGGGAGCCACGCCATGCGGCATGACCCCACCGCGCGCGAGCCCGTCGCCGTCACCAACGTGGCGGGCCTGCGCGACTACGCGTTCGGCTCGTCCACGATCAGCTGGTGGGGCGTGATGGGCTTCATGCTCATCGAAGGCACGGCGTTCGTGCTCGCGATCGGCGCGTACTACTACCTGCTGCACAACGAAACCACGTGGCCGCCGTCCTCGTCGCCACCGCCGCTGTTGTGGGCCACCGTGTTCACCGTCGCACTGGTGCTGACGGAAATCCCCAACGTGTGGCTCGGCCGCAAGGCGACGCAGAAGCAGAACGCGGCCGTGCGCTGGGGCCTGCTGCTGATGACGCTGCTGGGCCTGGCGACGCTGGTGCTGCGCGCGGTCGAGATGGACGCGATGAACGTGCGCTGGGACCGCACGGCGTACGGCTCGATCGTATGGGCGCTGATCGTGCTGCACACGATGCACATGCTCACCGACGTGTTCGACACCGGCGTGCTCGCCGCGCTGACGTGGTCCAAGCCGTTCGGCGGCCGCAAGCATTCGGGGGTCGCCGACAACGCGATGTACTGGCACTTCATCGTCTGGGGCTGGGTCGCGATCTACGTCGTCATCTACTGGACGCCGCGATGGGTATGAACGTCCTGGGCACCAGTCGCTTCGCGCCGTGGGCCGCGCTGGTCGCCGCGCTCGGCGGCGAGGCGCTGCACCACCAGCTGCTGGCGGACATGCTGCGTTTCCAGTGCGAGCTGGGCTCGCTGGTCATCGGCCTGGGCGTCGCGTCGGTGTCGTGGCTGCTGATGGCATCGGGCAGTGCGATCTCGTGGTTCGCCGTGCGCGGCGACGACGCGCATCCGCACCTCCAGACGCGCCGCTTCACCGCGCAGCTGGGCTGGCTGGCGTGCGCGCTGTGCGCCGTGGGCGTGGCGTGGCAGACGCTGGCGACGTGGCTGGTGCCGTCGTGCCCGTGATCGCGCGGCGCGCCGTTCGAAGCGTCGCGCTCGCCTGCGTCGCGGCCGCGATTCCGTCGCTGGCGCATGCGCACGGCGAACCGCTGAAGCCGCTGACGTGGACATTCGATCCCTGGATCGTCGTGCCGCTGCTGCTCAGCCTGGCGTGGTTCGTCACGGGCCATGTGCGGCTCACGCGGCGTTCGTCGAACCCGTCCGCGCATCGCGCCAGCCTGTTGTGGTTCATCGGCGGGTGGATCGTGCTCGCGGGCGCGCTCGTCACGCCGCTGCACGCGGCCGGCGAGCGTTCCTTCGCGGCGCACATGCTGGAACACGAACTGCTGATGCTCGTCGCCGCGCCGATGCTGGTAATGGCGCGTCCGGTCGCGACCGCGCTCTGGGCGCTGCCGCACGGGTGGCGCCTGGCCTGGGCGAACGCCGGCCGGCATGGCGCGATTGCCGGCCCGTGGCGCCTGCTCACCGCGCCGATCGTCGCGACGCTGCTGCAGGCCGCCGTGCTGTGGCTGTGGCACGCGCCGGCGGCGTTCGACCTCGCGCTCGCAAACCCCGCCTGGCACATCGTGCAGCACCTGTGTTTCCTCGTGTCGGCCCTGCTGTTCTGGTGGGCGATGCTGATGGCGCGCCCGCTGCGGCTGGGCGTGTCGGTCGGCTGCCTGTTCTTCACCGCGACGGTGAGCGGCGCGCTGGGCGCGTTGATGGCGTTCTCGCGCGGGCCCTGGTACGCCGGCTACAGCGCGCTCGGCCTCGATGCGTTCGGCATGAGCCCGACCGAAGACCAGCAGCTTGCCGGCCTGCTGATGTGGGTGCCGGGCGGGCTCGTGCACGCCGGCGCCGGCATCGCGCTGCTCGCGCGCGGGCTGGTGTCGGACACGGCGCGGCGTTCGGGCGTCGCAGGGCTCGTGCTGCTGGCGGCGTTCGCGGCGCCGCGTGCGCATGCCGACACCCTCTACGTCTCCGACGAAGCGCAACACGTGCTGCACGTGCTCGCCGACGACGGCCGCGTGCTGCGCACCATCGACACCGGCAAGCGCCCGCGCGGCCTGCATGCCAGCCGCGACGGCCGCTTGCTCTTCGTCGCCGCGAGCAACGACCACCGCATCGACGTGATCGACCTGCGCAGCGGCAAGCGCACCGGCGAGCTGCCGTCCGGGCCCGATCCCGAACAGTTCGCGCTGAGCCCCGACGGCCGCTGGATGTACATCGCCAACGAGGACGACGCGAAGGTGTCGTTCGTCGATCTCGCATCGCGCCGGATCGTCGCGGAGGTACCCGTCGGCGCGGAGCCCGAAGGCATGGCCGCGAGCCCCGACGGCCGCTGGGTGATCTGCACGTCCGAAACCGCGAGCGTCGTGCACTTCATCGACGCGCGGACGCGGCAGGTCGTCGACAACGTGCTGGTCGGCACGCGCCCGCGCGATGCGGTGTTTTCCGACGACGGCCGCTGGCTGTGGGTGTCGTCGGAAATGCGCGCGACGGTGTCGGTGTTCGACATGCGCACCCGCAAGCTGGTGCGCACGATCGATCTGGACCGCGACGACAACGCGCCGATCGGCGTGCAGGCGGTCGGCATCGCGCTCTCGCCGCGCTACGACCGCGCGTTCGTCGCGCTCGGCCGCGGCAACCACGTGGCCGAAATCGAGCCGGCCAGCGGGAAGATCCTGCGGTATTTCCCGGTCGGCCAGCGCACGTGGTCGGTCGCGTTGTCGCGCGACGGCAAGCGGCTTTACGCGGCCGCAGGCCTGTCGGGGGATCTGACGATCATCGACCTGGTGCGCAACGTGCCGATGAAAACCGTGAAGCTCGGCGGCAAGCCGTGGGGAATCGAGGTGACGCCATGAAACGGCTCGCGTGCATCGCCATGCTGTTGGCCGCCGCGAACGTCGCGGGCGCTCGCGAGCTGCGCGTGTGCGCCGACCCGAACAACCTGCCGTTCTCGAACGCACAGCGCGAGGGGTTCGAGAACGCGATCGTCGAGGTGATCGCGCGCGATCTCGGCGCGGACGTCGAGTACATCTGGTGGGCGCAGCGGCGCGGCGCGTTGCGCAACACGCTCAACGCCGGCAAGTGCGACGTGGTGCCGGGCATCGCCAGCAGCATGGAGATGCTCGCGACCACGCGCCCGTATTACCGCGGCACGTACATGTTCGTCGCGCGGCGCGATTCGCCGTGGCGTGCCGTGGCGACGTTCGACGATCCGCAGTTGCGCGATGCGACGATCGGCGTGCAGCTGGTCGGCGACGATGGCGCGAACACGCCGCCGGCGCATTCGCTCGCGCGGCGCGGCATGGTCGCCAACGTGCGCGGCTTCACCGTGTACGGCGATTACGCGCGGCCGGATCCGCAGGCGGCGATCGTCGATGCGGTGGCCGATGGCCGCGTCGATATCGCGGTGGTCTGGGGCCCGACCGCCGGCTATTACGCCGCACGGCACGGCGATGCGCTGCAACTGGTGCCGGTGCAGCCGTGGCTCGACGGTCCGTTGTGGCCGATGACGTTCGACATCTCGCTCGGCGTCCGCCGCGACGACCGCGAACTACGCCGCGAGCTGGATCGCGCACTGGAGCGCAACGCGGCGGAGATCGCGGCGATCCTGGCGCGATTCCACGTCGGCAGCGTGGCGCCGCCGTGACGCTGTTGTAGCCCTTATGCCTTTGTAGCCCGTATGCCTTTGTAGCCCGTATGCCTTTGTAGCCCGTATGCCTTTGTAGCCCGTATGCCTTTGTAGCCCGGGTAAGCGCAGCGCACCCGGGGAAACGTGGCGGTTAGCGTGACAGCCCCCGGGTGCGCTGCGCTTACCCGGGCTACAAGAGCGCGCCCCGCGAAGGTGTGGAGCACGATCCCGTGCACGCCGTGCACGGTGCATTTACCGGCGACCAACGACGATCGTCCCGACGATTGCGGATAGACGGGAGCGCACGCCATGGCCGGATCCGGCCGCATGGTGGTGGTCGCCGCGCTGCTGGGCAACGCGGCCGTGGCGGCCACCAAGTTCGTCGCGGCGGCCTTCACCGGCTCGTCGGCGATGCTCAGCGAAGGCGTGCACTCGCTGGTGGACACCAGCAACCAGGTGCTGATGCTGCACGGCATCCGACGTGCGGCGCGCCCGCCCGATCCCTCGCATCCGTTCGGCTACGGGCGCGAGCTGTACTTCTGGGCGTTCATCGTCGCGCTGATGGTGTTCGCGCTCGGCTCCGGCATCTCGTTCTACGAGGGCGTCTCGCACCTGCGGCATCCGCGCGAGATGGCCAACCCGCTGGTGAACTACATCGTGCTGGGCGCCTCGCTGCTGTTCGAGGGCGTGACGTGGTTCATCGCGCTGCGTTCGTTCCACGCGGCGAAAGGCCGGCGCGGCTGGATCCAGGCGTTCCGCGACAGCAAGGACGCGAGCACGTTCACCGTGCTGTTCGAGGACACCGCCGCGATGCTCGGCCTGCTGATCGCGCTGGCGGGGATCACGGCCACGCAGCTCACCGGCGATCCGCGCTACGACGGCTACGCCTCGCTCGGCATCGGCGTGGTGCTGGCGGTCACGGCAATCCTGCTTGCGCGCGAGACCAAGGGGCTGCTGCTGGGCGAACTGGCGACGCGGCAGGTCGTGCAGGACATCCTGCGCATCGCCGGGAGCGACCCCGACGTGCGCTGCGCCAACGGCGTGCTCACGCAGCAGCTGGGCCCCGAAAGCATCATCGCCGCCCTCAGCGCCGACTTCCACGACGCACTCACCACGCCGCAGATCGAGGCCTGCGTGATGCGCATCGAACGCGCCGTGCAGCAGACGCATCCGGACGTGACCGCGCTGTTCGTCAAGCCGCAGACGGCGGAAACGTGGGCGAAACGGCGGCTCCGATGGGATCCGGACCGGGTGACGCCGGATGGGATCGATGCGTCGTAGGGCGCACGCCTATGCGCGTCCCGACGCCACGCCCTGCCCTCCGTCATCCGAGCGAAGCCGGGGATCCAACTCCCCGACGCATCACCTCCTCCGCCGAGCGCGACACGCGCACGGCTGGATTCCCGCCTTCGCGCGAATGACGGGCGTGGAGCGGATGACGAACTATGCGAAGCACCGGTGAAGACGACTACGCCACCGCGTCACGCCTGTCGAACGACGCCGGTGCGAGCGTGATGCGGGACATGCGCACGGAGCGGACCATGAGCGATTTCAAACCCATCGAACAGCAGGTCATCGTCATCACCGGCGCCAGCAGCGGCATCGGGCTGGCGACCGCCGCCGCGGCCGCGCAGCGCGGCGCCGCGGTCGCGCTGCTCGCGCGCAGCGAACAGACGCTGCATGAGCTCGTCGACGACATCAATGCCAGCGGGGGTCGCGCGATCTCCATCACCACCGACGTGGGCGACATCGACGCCATGCACGCTGCGGCGCAGGCGGTGGTCAACGCGTTCGGCCGCATCGACACCTGGGTGAACAACGCCGGCGTGTCGATCTACGGCATGCTGGAGAACACCAACCTCGAGGACGCGCGACGCCTGTTCGACACGAATTTCTGGGGCGTGGTGCACGGCAGTCTCGTCGCCCTGCCGCACCTGCGCGCGAATGGCGGCGTGCTGGTGAACGTCGGCAGCGAGGTGTCCGAGGCGGTGATCCCGCTGCAGGGCCTCTACGCCGCCAGCAAGCACGCGGTGAAAGGCTTCACCGACACGTTGCGCGTCGAGCTGGAGAACGTCGAGGACGCCAACGTGTGCGTCGTGCTGATCCAGCCCACCGCGGTCAACACGCCGTTTCCCGAACACGCGCGCAACACGATGCCGCGCGAGCCGAAGCTGCCGACGCCGCAGATCGATCCGGGCCAGGTCGCCGACGCGATTCTGCATGCGGCGCAAAAAGGCGGCCGCGACGTCAAGGTCGGTGCGATGGCGCGCGTGAACACCGCCGCGTCGTACCTGTTCCCGAAGCTCGCCGATCGCATGTCGGCCAAGCAGGCCAGTCGCCAGCAGCGCGACGAAATGCCGCGCAATCCGATGGGCACGCTGTACACGCCGGGCGAAGCCGGGCGCATCCACGGCGTCGGCGGCGAATGACCGCAGCGGGACGAGGCGTGCGCCGGCACGCCCCGCTCCGCCGCGTTACTGCCAGCGCGCCGTCAGACGGAAATCCACGCGCACCGAATCCTGCTCGTTCAGCACCTCGTCCAGCGGATGCGAGACGTCGACGCTGGCCGAGAACCAGCGCTTCTGGAAGCTCGCGCCGATACCGGTGCCGGTGATGTCCTGCGCGCCGGGGAAGTCGCTGCTCACCGAGCCGTGGTCGACGAAGGCGTAACCGTCGAGCGATTCACCGAAGCTGCGATGCAGTTCCGCGCCGACGAAATAGCCGCGCGGGCCCGACAGCACGCCGCGTTCGTAACCGCGCACGCTGCCCACGCCGCCGATCTGGAACAGGTTGCCTGACGGCAGCACGTCGTCGTTGCTGTACTGCCAGCCGGAGTTCACGCGCACCAGGTAGCGGCTCTGGCCGATCTTCTGCAGGTAGCCGAGCCCGCCGACCGCGGTGACGAAGCTGCGCGAACCGAGCAGCGGTTCTTCCGACCGCAGGCGCGACACCACCTGCGTGAGCGTCCACTCGCGGCCGGGCGAGCGACGCGACGCGCTCGCGCCGAGCGTCGCGATGGTGGATTCGGTCTCCGAGATGCGCTCGTCGGCGATGTCGGTGCTCGACTCGGTGCGGCCGGCCGACGCTATCGCCTGCACCAGCCAGGTGCGCGTGGCGACGAGCGGCTGCGTGAAATCGACCGTCAGCGCCTGCGATTCGCCGGTGATGTCGAGGTCGCGGTAGGCGCCGTTCACCAGGTTGATCTGGCTGCGCGACCAGCTCAGGCCGAGGCGCCCGTTGCGGCGGTTCACGATGCCCGAATACGAGGCCTGCCCTTCCAGGCCGCCTTCGGCGTAGGCGAGCGAGGCCGACAGGCGATCGTTGATGCCGGCCAGCCCGTTGACGAAACCCTGCAGGCCGATGCGCTCGCGGCCCGTGCTGTCGACGCCGGCGTTGTCGACGAACACGTCGAGGTAGCGGCGGTCGACTTCGTTCGCGTGCAGCACGACGTCGGTCTGCCCGACCTGCGCGCCCGGGCGCAGCAGCGCCTGCGCCTGCACGTCGGAGGTGCGGTTGAGGTAGACCAGGTCGTCGCGCAGGCGGTCGCTGTCGACCACGTCGCCCGGTTGCTGGTGGATGCGCTTGCGGATGAAGGCCTCGCGCGTCTGCGCCTCGCCCTCGATCTGCAATTCGCCCAAGCGACCTTCGACCAGCTCGACCTGCAGCACGCCGCCCTGGATCGCCTGGTGGCCGAGCACGGCGCGCGCGGTGGTGACGCCGCGCTGCGCGTAGCGGCGGTTCACTTCGGCGACGAGCGCCTGCAGGTCGGCCATGCCGACTTCGCGCCCGGTGTACGGCGCGGCGATGGCGGCGAGCTCGTCGGCCGGCAGGAACGCCGACTCGCCGAAACGCACCTCGCGCAGCACGAAGCGCACGTCGCCTTCGGCCGGTGCGGTCGTGGCCGCGGGCGCGGTGTCGGCGACCGGATCGGCGGCCGGCGCCTGCGGCTGCGATTGTTCGCGTTGCAGGTAGTAGCGCTCGGTGCGCTGCTCCTGGCTTTGCAGCGTCGAAGGCTGCGTGGTCTGCGGCGCGGCCAGTGCGTGGCCGGCGGTCGCGGCGATGAGCAGGCCGACGGCCGTGCGGGTGTGGTGCTTCATGCGGTACTGCATCCCCTGTTCGATTGCCGCGCCGCGTCCCGGCAGGACGCGACGTTGATGACGGCCGGCGCTCACGGGCCGACCGCCAGCTTCACCGCACCGTCCACGCTGGGCAGCAGCGGATCGTCGCGGTCTTCCTTCTCCTCGCCGTCCTCGCCGGTCTGCGCGTCGTGGTACAGCGCCTGCTCCAGCGAGCGCCAGGTGAAGCGCAGCGCGCTTTCGCCGAGGTAATCCAGCTCGCCCCACTGGTGCGCGGCGTCGAAGTTCGGCACCTGCACCGCGAAGCCCGGCGCGAAGCGGATGACGTACGCGTCGGTGTAGGTGTGGCGCTGCGACTGCAGCAGCATGAAGCGCTTGTCGAGCTCCAGCAGCTGGACGTCGGCGGCGATGAGCTGCGCGCGGGCGTTGTCCATCCACACCGAGGCGAACGGCGTGGTCAGGCGCATGGTGTCGCCGATTTCGCCGTCCACGATCGACACGTTCGGCGCGGTGGTGTCCAGCTGCGCCTGCATCGCCGCGAGGCGTTCCAGCAGCCACATGTCGCGCGCTTCCACGTCGAGCACGACGCGGCGCGCCATGCCGCCGCGCCAGCCGGTGAGCACCATCGAGAGCGGACCGCTGCCGGTCTGCTCGACGTTGGCGAGCACGTCGGTCGCGGCGAGGTTAAGGCGTTCGTCCACGCGGGCGAGGTCCAGCGAGATCGCATCGCGCGCGGAGAACTCCGCACGCGGCGCGTCCACCAGGCCGCCGGTGAGCGAACCGCCGGCCGCTTCGCCCCACAGCGAGGTGTCGCTGTGCAGCGAGGCGAAGCGCAGGCTGCCGCCCGAAAGCAGCGTCTGCGAACCGGCGCTGCGGCCGTTGCCGATGGTCGTGTCGTTGCCGGAGGTCACCGCGACCGTGCCGCCGACATCGAAGTCCGCCAGGTGCACGTCGTGCGCGGCCTGGAGCGATGCGTTGCCGCCGATCGCCATCGACCCGCCCAGCACGTCGCCGCGACGCGAACGCAGGCCAAGGTTGCCGCGCGTTTCCAGGTTCTGGAACCCCAGCGTGTTGCCGGCGGCGAGTTCGATGCCGGTGCCGGCGCGGATGCCGGCGACCTGCAGCGATTCGCCCCCATCCATCGACACCGTGCGGCCCGCGTCCACCTGGCCGACGCGGATGTCGCGCGCCGCCTGCACGGTCGCATTGCCGCCGGCGTTGATGTCGCCGCCGAGCACGTCGCCCGTGACGCTGCGAGCGGCCAGATCGCCGCCGCTGGAGAGCGAGGCGAACTGCAGCGTCTGCTGCGCGGTCGCGGACAGGTCGCCGCCGGCCGTCACCTGGCCGAGCGTCATCGTCGTGCCCGCGTCGAGCATCGCGTTGCCATCGACATTCGCGTTGCCGAGGGCGAGCGCGTTGCCGGCGTTGGCGATGAGGTCACCGTTCGCCTCGATCGAATCGACCGACAGGTCGCGGCCCGCGTCGAACCGCGCGTCGCCACCGGCGACTACCCGACCGAGCACCACGTCGCGGCCGCCCTGCACGGTCGCGTTGCCGCCGGCGTTCACGTCGCCGCCGAGCACGTCGCCCGTGACGCTGCGAGCGGTCAGATCGCCGCCGCTGGTGAGCGAGGCGAACTGCAGCGTCTGCTGCGCGGTCGCGGCCAGATCGCCGCCGGCCGTGACCTGACCGAGCGTCATCGTCGTGCCCGCGTCGAGCGTCGCGTTGCCGCCAACGTTCGCGTTGCCGATGGCGAGCGCATTGCCGGCGCTGGCAACGAGGTCGCCGTTGGCATCGATCGAAACGACCGACAGATCGCCGTGCGCGTCGAGCGTCGCGTCGCCGCCGGTGTTCGCGTTGCCGATGGCGAGCGCGTTGCCCGCGTTGGCGATGAGGTCGCCGTCGGCCTCGATCGAATCGACCGACAGATCGCGGCCCGCGTCGAACCGCGCTTCGCCACCGGCGACTACTCGACCGAGCACGACATCGCGACCGCCCTGCACGGTCGCGTTGCCGCCGGCGTTGATGTCGCCGCCGAGCACGTCGCCCGTGATGCTGCGGGCCGTGAGATTGCCGCCGCTTGTCAGCGACGCGAACTGCAGCGTCTGCTGCGCGGTCGCGGACAGGTCGCCGCCGGCCGTGACCTGGCCGAGCGTCATCGTCGAACGCGCGTCGAGCGTCGCGTCGCCGCCCGCCTGCGCGTCGCCGACGACCATCGCGCCCTGCGCGACGGCCACGAGCGCGCCCCCGGCCCTGACGCTCCCCAACGCCAGGGCCGAGGCCGCGTCGATGCGGGCGTCGCCGCCCGCGCTGGCGTCGTCGAGGTCGATCGCGCCCTGCGAATCGACCGACAGATCGCCTGCCGCCACCACCTGCGCATACGTGAGATCGCCGGCGGCATCGACGGTCACGTTCCCCTGTCCGGCACGGATCGTGTCGCCGGCGACCGAGCGCAGCATCCGCAGGTACACATCGCCCTGCGTCGCCGTCGCGCGGGTCAGTTCCGGCGCATCGACCGTGAGGTAGTCCTGCGCGCTGCCGATGCCCTGGCCCGCGTCGATCGTGATCGGCGCGGCGTTGCCGGTGAGCAGGTTCGTGCGGCCGTCGCCGTTGGCGAGCACGCGGCCACCGGCGACGAGTTCGAACTGCGTGCCGGCCAGCGCCGAATCGTGGTGCAGCTGGCCGAGCGTCATGTCGCCGGCGGTGTGCAGGCGCAGCGTGTCGGCGGCGGCGATCGTCGTGCCGGCGCCCATGTCGAGCGCGCCGGCGTGCAGGTCGAACGTGCCGTCCGCATCGATGCGGCTGCCCTCGCCCATGACGACGGCGCCGTCGGCGTCGAGCGCGACCGCGGCCGTGCTCTCGATCGTGCCGCGCGCACCGAGCGCGATGGACGCGCCATCGAGCAAGACGCCGTGGCCCGAAAGCCGCGCGTCGTCGGCGACGTCGATCGCGCCGCCGGCCTGCACGTCGAGCGTGCCGCCCGCGTTCGCGTTCGTGCCGATGCGCAGGTCGCCCACGGCATTGAGCGCGAGGTTCGCGCCGGCCTGCGCGTCGCCGATGTCGGCGTCGCTGCCGGCCGACGCCGTGAGCGCGCCACCGGCGGCCAGGCGCTGCGCGTCGAGCGAGCCGGCGCCGGTGACGGTGAGCTCGCCCTGCGCGTCGAATCCGCCGATGGCGAGGTCGAGGTCGCTGACGATCCACGCGTTTCCGCCGGCCGAGCCGTCGAGCTGGCCGAGGCTGCGCACGCGCATCGGCGAATCGATGCCGGTCGCGCTGGCGTCGCGGCGTCCGCCGATGTCGCCCTGCGCGGTGAGGCGCACGTCGCGGCCTTCGACCGCGACCACGTCCAGGTACGACAGCAGGCTGCCGTCGCGCGCTTCCAGGTCGACCGAACCGCCGGCGAACACGCTGCCGACGACGAAGTCGCCGTTGATCTGGCGCAGCAGCGCGTCCTGCCCGGCCGAGGCCGAGAGCAGCTTGCCACCGATGTCGACCACCAGCGGCGAGGCCGCGTCCACGCCGTTGGACGCGGTGCCGATGCTGCCGTTGCCGGCGAGCAGGATCAGGTCCTGGCCGGTCGTGATCGCCGCCGTGCCGTCGTGCTTGGCCGAGGCGATGTTGCCGCCCGCCGCCAGGCGCACGCTGCCGCCGGCCGTGACGTGGTCCACGCGCACGTCGCCGTTGGCCTGCACGAAGGCGTTATTGGTCGCATCCACCGCGAGCGAGCCGGTGACCTCGACGAACAGCGGCGAGGTGCGCTTCACGCGGACCGTGGCGATGGCGCCGTTGCGGATGTCGTCCTCGCCCAGCGCTTCCAGTTCCGCGCGCGTCAGCACGTGGCCGTCCGGCGCGACGAGCGACACGTCGCCCGGCGCGTTCGCCAGCGCCAGCGCGAGCGCCTGCTCGACGTTGACGTTGCCCGACGCGAGGTCGGCATAGGCGACGTCGAGGTCGCTGGCAAGGCGACCGATATCGCGCGCGTTGAGCGACACGTTGCGGCCCGACACGTTCGGATCGGTCTCGCCGACCGCGCCGCCGGAAGGCTGCAGCGCGTTGGCGTTGATCGCGTAACGCAGCTGCTCCTGCGTCCACACCGCGTTGCGGGTGAGGTCGGTGTACAGCTGCGAAGTCGTGTCCACCGTGTAGGCGTAGTTGGCCGCCTGCGACTGGAACTCCGCACGCTGCGCCCAGCCGTCGCCGTAGGCCTGCTGGAACAGCAGCGCGATGCTGTCGTAGCGCGTGGCGACGTAGGCGCGCACTTCCGCGTCGGTCAGGCCGGCACGACCGGCGGCCGCCTCGGCCTGCGGGCGGAACAGCGCCAGGCGCGCGTCGTCGAGCACGAACTGCCCGCCGACCACGTCGCCCATGCCGAGCAGGCGCCAGTATTCGGCGTAGCGCGCGGTGACCTGGTTCTCGTAGGCGCGCACCGAATCGTCGCGACCGCTGCCGTCCAGCTGCAGGTCGTCCCAGATGGTCTGCGCCTGTTCCGGCGTGAGCGTGTCGGCGGCGGTGCGCAGGCTCGCGTCGAGCAGCGCGCCGTTAGGCGCGTCCAGGCGCACGTCGCCGGCTTCGGAGACGATCGAGCCGACCCAGAAATCGCCCGCGTGGTCGCGCAGCGCGATGTCGCCCATCGCGGTCGCGTTCACCACGCCGCCGCTGGTGCCGCCGTCGTAGAGCGCGGTTTCGTGCGCTTCCAGGTTCAGCGGATTGGCGAGGCTGCCGATGTCGCCGTAGCGGCTACGCAGGGTGATGTCGCGGCCGACGATGTCGCGGCTGTGGCCGGCGATGCCGGTCAGGTCGCCGTTGGCGACGACGTTGACGTCGCCGTAGCCGACGGTCGCGTTGCCGGCGGTGATGTTCACCCTGGCGTCGGAGGCGATGTCGAGGTTGACGCCGCGGTTGCCGGAGATCGCGGTGATGCTGCCGCCGTCGATCAGCGTCACCTGCAGCGGGTTCACCACGTCGTGCACGCCGATGCCGCCGGTGGCTTCAAGGCGCAGGTCCTTCGCCAGGATTTCCGACGTGTCGCCGGCGCGGACGATGTCGCCCGCGCCCGACGCGCCGCCCTGCCCGTTGGCGGCCAGGCGCGTGTCGCCGAACTGGTTGGAGATGCGGCCGTCCAGGTACAGGTCGCCGCGCGCGGAGACGTCGATGTTCGCCTTCGTGTTGCCGCTGAAGTCGATGGCGATGCGGTTGTCGGCCTTCACCGACGAGTCCAGCGTGATGTAGCCGCGGGTGGGCATGTAGTAGCGCCACCACGTTTCCCAGCCGCCCTTGCCTTCGTTGCGATCCTCGGCCCAGTGCATGCCGTTCGGCGGCGTCGGGAAGCCGTAATTGCAGTCGCCGTCGCCGTCGCAGCCGTAGCTGACGCGCGTGCCGCTGCCGCCGGTGAAGCCGCCGGTGATGGTTTCCTGGAATGCCGGGCCGCCCGCCGTGCCGAGGTAGAAACCGGCGTTGCGGATGTTCCACTGCTGGCCGTCGTCGATGCCGCCGCCGGAGGCGTCGGTCCAGTACCAGTTGCTGCCGGTGCTGTCGCGGCCGACGTACGCCGTTTCCTGCCAGCGGTAGCGCATGCCGGCGGTCGGGTCGTAGCCGGTCGCGTCGCCCAGCTGGAACGCGTTGTCGTAGCTGCTCGCGCCGTTGCGGTTGTCGTAGGCCACCGCGTCCTGGCCCTGCCGGCTCACGTACCAGGTGGTGTACGGACGGCCGTTCTGCACGGCCTTCTGGCGATCGACGATCTCGATCACGCCCACCGCGCCGTTGCCGACGTTGATGTCCTGCACGGTGACCGGCAGCGCGACCTGGCTGTCGATGCGCACGTCGCCGTAGCCGCTGTTGACCTTGATCTTGCCGTGCGGCGTGCTGGAGACGATGCGGCCGTCCAGGTACACGTAGCCGCCGCCGGACGCGTTGACGTCGTCGACGAGGATCCGCTTGTTGGTGGCGTCGTACCAGGCGTGGATCAGGTTGGAATCGGCGCCCATCGTGGCGAGCATCGCCTCGGGGATCTCGTACAGCCCCGTGCCGCCGCTCGCGTCGATGCCGCTCATCCAGCTGCTGGCGGCCGCGTCGATGCGCAGCGACCAGTTGGTGCCGGCGCCGGCGTTGATCTCGCTGTTGATGTCGATGTACGCCGCGCGCACGTAGATCTGCTGGCCGCGGAAGCTGCTGCCTGCGGCGTTGGTCGCCGCGCCGGAGGACTCGTAGCCCAGCGTCTGGCCCAGCGTGCGGCCCGGCAGGTACGGCATGGCGCGACCGTGGAAATCCACCGTGCCGTACGGGCCGACGCCGCAACCGTCGTTGCTGGTGTACGGCCTGCAGGCGCCCCACAGCACGGTGGACTGGCCGGCGAAGTCGCCGTTCGGCCCGGCCTGGTACAGCAGGTTGCTGGTGCTGCCGTACACGTAGTTGCCGATGTAGGCCACCGCGTCGTTGGCGCTGCCCGGGCGCAGCATAACGTTGCGCCAGTCGGACTGCGGGTTGGAGCCGGAGAACCAGTTCGCGTTGATGTCATTGAAGGTGACGATGCCGTTGGGCGCCTCCACCATCTGCTGCTGCGCGTAGGTGGTGCCGAACTGGCCGATGGAGCCCTCGTCATTGCGCACGTGCACCAGGCCGCCGATGTTGCGCACGTCTTCCATCATGAAGATCGCCGGGCCGTTGCTGCCGGTCCACGCGTTGTGCACGAACACCTTCGGCTGCGCGCCGGAGGCTTCCTGGGTGAGCGCGATGCCGCCGGCGGTGTTGCTGGTGCCGGTGAAGCGCACGCGGCCGCCGGAGTAGTCCGGCGTCTCGATCGAATCCAGGATCAGGTAGCGGCTGGAGTTGTTGACCACCGAGATGCTCGGCGCGCCCTTCGCCGTCGCCGTGCCGCTGCCGGTGATGCTGTCGCCGTGCAGGAAGACATCGCCGCCGGAGGCGAACATCGGCCCCAGCTGCCAGTAGCCGGTCAGGCCGTTGTAGACCGAACCGCGCAGCGCGCTGAGCGCCTTGCAGCCGTCGCTTTCCGAGCCGCCGCAGCTGAGCGCGTCCAGGAACTGCACCGGGTTGAACGTGCCGGTGGTCGCCAGCACCGGCATGCCGGCGTTCTGGGTCAGGTTGCCGGCGGCATCGATGACGATGTCGAGCTTGTTGTAGCGGCCGGCGAGCAGTTCGCCGTTGAGGTTGAGCGTGCCGCGGCCGTACGTGTTGCTGTCGCTGTCGTGTTGCGTGACCGGGATGAAGCCCAGCTGGTAGCCGTGGCCGGTGCCGTCGACCTCGTTGCGCAGCTCGCCGGTGTACGCGCCGGCGGTGACGTTGCTCGCGCTGAGCGCCTTGCTGCCGGCGGCCATGCTGACATCGGACGTGCTGCGCGAATCGGCCGACGCGCTCGCATCGGGGATCGCGATCAGCCCGCGCACGTAGCCCTGCGCCTGGCTGGTCGCCGTCAGGCGCGTGTCGTGCAGGTTGCGCGCGTCGCGGCCGGCGGTCAGGTAGATGTTGCGGAACGCCTCCAGCGTCGCGTTCGCGCCGACGCTCACGCCCTGCGTCGAATCGAAGCTGACGTCCGCATGCGCGCTGCCGACCGCCGCCAGGCCCCAGGTGTTCACCAGCGCACGGCCGGTGGAGGCGGCCTGCGTGTAGGTGCCGATGTTGAGGTAACCGAAGCTGTCGAGCGCGGCGCCCGCGCCGATCGCCACCTGGTTGTCGAAGTCGCCTTCCACGTCCACGCGCACGATGGCCACGTCGATCGCGCCGCCGGTGCTGAGGCTGGCGGTGTCGTTCGTGTCGGCGATGGTGCTGGCGATCACGTCGATCTCGCCCGGCTGCGTGCCGGTGCCCATGCCGGTGAGCAGCGTGGCGCCGGTGCCGATGTCGGCGCGCGTGCTGCCGGCCAGGCGCGTCTGGATCAGCGCCGCGCTGCCGTTGATGACGCCGCCGCCCGCCGCCGACACCGAGGTGTCGGTGACGTCGCTGTGGAAGGCGTTGTTGGCGAGCACCGCGATGTCGCCGATCGCATCGAGCGTGGCGCCATTGCCGACGCTGGCGCGCACGTCGGCGTCGGCGCGGTTGTACGCCGCCGCGCCGCTGCCGCCGACGACGGCGGCGTTGGTCGAATCGGCCAGGCCCGCGTAACGCGAATCGTGGTCGGCGTTCACGTCGATGCGCGTCGCGCGGACGGTCGCGTCGGCGGCGACGGCCGCCTCGACGGTGGAATCGGCCGAGGTCGTGGCTTCCGCCGCCGAACCCGACACGACACCGCCGCTGCCGGCGGTGGCGTTCGCACGGTTGCGGTCGAGGCCTTCGGCCGACACGCGCACGTCGCCGGCGTAGACGTACACCGGGTTGCCGTTGGCGCCGTTGACGATGTTGCCGTTCGCGTCGCGCTGCACGTCGCGCACGCTGGCGTTCTCGCCCAGCGTCGCCGTGGTCTGCGTGTTGGACGTCGCCTTTGCGACGGACGCGCCGACGGCCAGCACGCCGACCGCGACGCCGAGGCTTTCGGCGCTCTGCGAGGTGGTGTTGTTCGCGGCGATGTCGAGATCGCCGGTGAGGATGGTCACGTCGCGGCCGGTCGTGGCCGAGACCTTCGAATCGCCGTGGGCTTCGGCTACCGACGCGGTGGCGCCGAGCAGCGTGCCGCCGGTGCCGGCGACGGCCTTCGCGTAGGCGCCCGGCGTGCTGCCGTCGGGCGACGCGCTGGCATCGACGTTCACCGAATTGGCGCTGAGCACCACGTTGTCGCCGACATGCGCGGCCACGTCGACGTCGGCGCGCGCAATGGCGACCGACGCGCCCAGACCCGCCATGCCGCCGACCGTCACGCCGAGCGCATCGGCCGAGGCCTGCGGGCGCGCGGATGCGGTGACGTTGAGCGCCTGCCGCACGGCGACGATCGCGTCGTCGCCGATGTCCGCACGCACGCGCGAGGCGTCGCGCGCGGTGACGCCGACGCCGTTCGCCGCGACGCTCAGGCCGCCGCTGGCACCGATGCCTTCGGCTTCCACGCGGCCGCGGCTGCGCGCCTCCACGGTGAGCGAATCGAAGCCCGACACGCGTGCGGAGCTTGCGAGCGCGGCATTCACCTGGCTCGACTTGCCGGCATCGGCGACCACCACGCCGACCGCCGCACCGCCGGCCGAACCGCCGTACGCGTGGGCCTGCGCTTCGCTGTCGTCGCTGGCTTGGATGTTGAGATGACCGTGGCCGGCGAAGGTGCCGCCCGCGCTCGCGGCGACGAGCTGGTCCACGCGCGTCATCGCCACGCCGGCGCCGAGGCCGACCAGGCCGATGCCGCCCACGTAGCTTTCCGTCAGCGCCGCCGGGCCGTTGCCGTTGCCCGCGCTGGCGGTCACGTCGATGTGGTCGCTGGTGACGGTCGCGCCGGCGATTTCCGCCTGCGTCGTGCCGTACAGCGCGGTGTAGCCGAACGAGCCGCCGATGCCCACGCCGAGCCCGGCGCCGAGCGCGCCGACGCGGTTCTCCGCATGCACCGTGCTTTGCGCGTTCACCGCGAGCGAGGCCGCATCGATGCTGCCGCCGTGCACGCTGGCGTACACGCCGTCGTGGCCGCCGCCGACGGCGTCCTTCAGGCCGAACGAAGACCGGTTGTTGATGCGCTGGCGCTCGCTTTCGCTGAGCGCGTCGCCGACCAGCGACGAATCGACGCGGCCAAGCTTCGCCAGCTCGTCCAGGCGCGAAACCGTGCCGTCGCCGTCCGCGTCGAGTTCGTTGTCGGCATCGCCGCGTTCGCCGTCGCCGATCATCACCAGCGACGCCGCGCCACCGATGCCGGCGGTCTGGCCGACGCCGGCGGTGATCGTGATCGAATCCAGCTTGCGGTCGCTGTCGGCGTCCACGCGCATGGCGCCGGCGACATCCACGTCGCTGTCGACCACGGCCGCCGAGACGTTGCTGCCGAGCACGGCGACGTTCGCCGCCGCGCCCACGCCGTAGCCGCCCAGGCCCACGCCCAGTGCGCCGGAATACGCGCGCAGGTCGAGTTCCTCTCGCGCGGTGACGTCGAACGTGCCGCCGACGCGTGCCGTCGCGTTCTGCAGCCACGCCTGCGTGTCGTTCTGCACGACGTTGACGATCGCCATGCCAGCCACGCCGGCCGCGCCGCCGACCGCGCCGGACACCGCGATGCCCTGCATGTCGTTGCGCGTGGTCGCGCTGATGTCCGCATCGCCCGACAGGGTCAGCGTCGTCGCGCTGTCGGCATCGCCGACGTAGGCCTTTGTGGTCGTCTGGCCGACGTTGACCAGGAAGCTGCCCGCCACGCCGACCGCGCCACCTGCACCGCTGCCGGAGATCAGGTTCACGTGCGTGGTGTCCAGCGCGATCACGCCGAGGTTGCGGGCATCGACCGACCCGCCTTCGACGAACGCGCGCGTGTCCGCGTCGAACAGGTTGATCGCGCCGCTGGCCGCGCCGCCGACGATGGCGCCGGCCACGCCGGCGGCGATCGCCACCGAGTTCTGGCTGGCTTCCGCGCTTACGTTCACGTCCTGCGCCGCATCCACGGTGGCGTTGCGCAGGTAGGCGCTGGTGCCCTGGTCGAACACGGTGGTCGCGATCGCCGCCGTCGCGCCGACATCGGTGGTGCCGCCGGCGGCACCGAAGATGAAATTGGCGCTCATGACGTGGCTGCCGGCGCGCACGTCGACGTTCTGGTCCGACGCCGCACCCGACGCCTGGTTGATGCGCGCGCCGTCGATGCCCGCCGTCGTGGTGCCGCCCAGCACGTTGGTGCCGGAAATCGCCGCCAGCGCGAAGGAGCCCTTCGGGTTGAACGACAGCGCCAGGCTCGCGCCCAGCGAGGTGACGTGCTGCGCGCTCGCGGCGTTCACCGCGATGCCGTTGACGGTGGTCGTGCCGAAACCGAGGTCCGGCGCGACATAGTCCTCGACGTTCTCCAGGTCCATCGCGTTCACGGCGTCGGGATTGGCGAGGCTGCCGTTCGACACCGTGCGACCGTCGCCCTTCGCCAGCGCGCTGACCTGCGTGGTGCTGCCGCTGATGAGCGCGCTGGTGTCGCCGGTGATCTCGTTGACCACCGCGCCCAGGCCGATGCCCGCGCGCATCAGGCTGATGCCCGCGCTGCCGGCGAACACGTCGATGCCCTGGCGGTTTTCCGCGAGCACCGCGACGTTGTTCTGCGCCAGCACGTTGGCACCGTTGCCGATGCGCGAGGCGATGTCGCCGTCGATCAGGTTGACCGCGACCGACGCCGCGCCGCCGACGTCCACGCCGCCGCCCACGCCGATCGCGATGGTGCGGATGTTGGCCGAATCGTCGGCGTTGCGGTTGGTGCCGCGCGCGCTGACGGTGACGTCGCCCGCGTGGTACTGGCGGTTGTCGGCGCCGCCGTCCAGGTACGCCGTGACGTCCGTGCCGACGCGGTTCACCGCGACCGCGACGCCGATGCCGGCGTTCTGCGCGACGCCCACCGCGCCGGCGAGCGAGTCGATCTGCGAGGCGTCGTGCGCCTGCACGGTGGTGAGGTTGCCCGCCTGCGCGAGCGAGGTGTTGGCGATGCCCGCCTCGACCACGCTGTCGATGGTGTTGGTGCTCGCCGAGCCGGAGAATCCGACCGTCTGCGCGCCGCCGCCGGCGACGGCGATGGTTTCGATGGTCGCCTGCGAACCGGCCGTGACGTCCACGCGGTCGGTCACGGCGAGGACCGAGTCGGTCACCACCGCGCGCGTGCCGCCTTCGATCATGTTGACGCCGACCGCGCCGCCCACCGCGACGCTCTTCGCGGCGGCCACGGCGCCGGCCAGCGAATGCGCGGCGAGCGTGTTGGTGGCCTCCACGTCGAGCGTGCGCGCGCTTGCGGCGGCGTTCGCGCCGGTTCCGCGCACGCCGTCCACTTCGGCGGTCACGGTGTTGTCGATGAAGTTGTCGGTGTTGGACCCGCCGACGGCGACGTTCTGCGACACCGCGCCGGCGACCGCCAGCGAGTACACCTCGCCGGTGCCTTCGGCCGCCACGCGCAGCGCGTCGTCGATGGACAGGCCCGAGTCGAGGATGCGTGCGGTCGTCGTGTCGCTGACGTCCACGACGTTGAACGCGGCGCCGATGGCGGCCTGCTTCGAGATCGCCACGCTGCCGGCGAGCGTCTTCAGGTCGGCGGCGTTTTCCGCGCGGACGGTGAGGTCGCCGGCGGTGACGTCGCTGCCTTCCACCGTGCTGTCGACGGTGCTGTCGCTCTCGGTCCAGCTGAACGAGCCGGTGATCGCCACGCTCTGCGACGCCGCGCCCGCGACGGCGCCGGCCATCACCTGCGCTGCGTTGACGGCGGTGAAGTCGGCGGCGTCGTCGATGTCGAACGTGCTGCCGCTCGCGTGCGCCTGCACGGTGTTGGCGATGCTGTTGTAGGTCACGGCCGCGCCGACGGCGGTGTTGGCCGAATAGCTCACGTTGCCGGCGAGCGAGTCGATGCGCGAGGCGTCTTCGGCCTTCGCGCTGAGGCTGGCGCCGGTCAGCGAGGAATCGTTGATGAGCACGCGGTCGATGTTGGCGATCTGGTTCGCCGTGGCGTTGCCGATGCCGGCGAACTTGCCGGTCGCCACGCCCACGCCGACCGACAGCGAGACGATGCGCGTGTCGTCGCTGGCATGCAGGTCGAGCTTGCCGCCGTCGGCATCGAGCGTGGCCGAGTCGATCTGGACCTCGTGCGTGTTGTGCACGTCGCTGCCGACGAACGACAGGCCGATGTTGTTCTTGCCGACCTGCACCAGGCCGGCGACGGAGACTATGGACGTGCCCGGCAGCCCGGTTTCGCCGGCGTTGTCGTACAGGCCGTTGCCGCTGAAGTCGTAGCCGGACCGGTTGCTGATGCCCCCGTCGATCAGTGCGTCGAGCGCGCCGATCGGCGCGCTCGCACGCGCGCTCACGGCGATGCCGTCGGCGCCGGTGGTGCGCAGCACGGCGCCGTCGGTGATCGACGCGCGCGTGGTGTTGCCGATGTCGTTCCACACGAACGCGCCCGCCAGGCCGTTGGCCTGCGAGCCGCCGCCGCCCATCGCCGCGGCGGTGCCGATGAGCGCCGAATCCACCGCGCGCACCTGGATCGCCTCGAACGAGGTCAGGCTGCCGCCCTTCACGAACGCCTGCGTCTCCTCGTCGGTTTCGGCGTAGGTGAACGCCGCGCCGATGTTGGCGTTGGAGCTGGAGCTGGTGGTGTTGACGTACAGCGCGCCGCCGCCCAGGCCGATGCGCGTGCGGTCGTAGGCGGTGATTTCCACGTCGCCCGCGCCGGTGCCGGTGACGGTCGTGTCGTCCATGCCGGCGCGCGTCGTGTTGGCCGACTGGCCGATGGAGAACGAACCGGTGACGCTGGCGCTGGCGCTGTTCCCGCCGGAGGCTTCCACGCCGACGCTGATGCCGATACCGGTCTGCTCGCCGGCGCTGAGCGCGCGCAGCGTGACGTCGCCGGCGTTGGCGATGGTCGAATTCGTCGCGGTGGCTTCGGTGGTGTTGTCGATCAGGCTGTAGGCGACGGCGCCGGCCATCGCCGCGTTGAACTTGCTGCTGGGCGCCTGCGAACGCACGATCGCCGCCGCGCCGCTGGCGCTGACCAGTTCGGCCGAATTGGTGGCCTGGATCGAAGTGTCCTGCTCGGCGCCATTGCGGCCGACGACGTTCGCGCCGTCGAGGTACGCACGCGAACCCAGCTTGGCCATGTTGACGCTGGCCGAGCCGGAAATGCCGATGCCGAACTTCGGCTGGGCCTTTTCCGTCGCCGGCGGCTGGTCCTGCTTGCCGCGCACGCTGTCGGCGACCTTGTTGAGCAGCGGCAGGTTGGTGAACTTGTCCGCCGCCTTGCCGCGCAGGCCGTCGATCTTGCCGTTGACGGAGGTCTTCAGGCGGTCGATGAAGCCCGGCGGCGAGTCCGGCGGCGAGCTGCTGGTGTAGCTGCCCGCGACGGTGACGGCGCCGGCCTGTCCCCTGGTCAGCGCGTCGATGTCGAGGTCGTAGGTCGCGACCTGGCCGCTGGCCGCGGTCGACGTGGTACCGGTCGCGTCGTCGCCGCTGTTGTCGCCGACGAAGGCGCGCGTGTCGGCGTCGAGGTTGTTGATGCCCACGCTCAGGCCGATCGACACCGAGTTGGCCATCGTCAGCGCGCCGGCGACGGACCACACGAACAGGTCTTCCTGCGCCGACAGGTCCACCGAATCGGCGGCCACGGTCGCCTTGTTGCTGATGGACGCGTGCGTGGCGTTGTCGACGTCGACGATCGCGACGGTGCCGTTCACGCCGATGCTGGCGCCCTTCCCCGCCACCGGCGCGACGGTGACGATGTGGTCGCGGCTTTCGGCGCGCACGGACAGGCCGTCGGCGGTGGCGACGTTCGCGCCGGCGGCGATGCCGGCGACGGTCTTGCCGGTGTAGATGGTGTCGGTGAACGCGCCGCCGACCGCCGCGCCGTCCTGGCCGGATTCCACCGCGACCACCGGGATCGGCAGGCCGATGCTGCCGGCCACGTGCACGGCACTGACTTCGTTGATCGCCGCGACGTCGATGGACTGCGCCCAGTTGGCGGTCCTGCCCGACGCCAGCGCGGTGGACCACGCGTCGTCGCCGGTGGCGCGCGCGGTGAGGCGCGCGTCGTCGTCGATCCACGCGGTGCTGTTGTTGGTCACCTGGTGGTAGTTGACCGCGCCGCCGATGGCGAGGTCGCCCGCCTTGCTCTTGGCGCTGGTGTAGCTGGTGAGCACCTCGTCGGCCACGCCGAGCGTGGAATTGAGCTTGCCCAGGATCTGGTCGAGGCTGGAGAAGTCGGTCCAGGTGATGTTCACCGGCACGCGCGTTTCCGACCCCACCGCGATGCGCGCGGCGTCGATCGACGCGCCGCGGCCCACGCGCGCGCTGGCGTTGTGCCGGTAGTTCGCCCAGTTCACGCCGGCGGACATCGAGACGTTCGACATCGAGCCGTCTTCGTTCTTCTGCTGCGTGTCCGAATCCACCGCGCTGTTTGCGTGGGTGCGGATCGCGCCGTCGGTCACGCCGGCATGCACGGTGACGTTGCCGCTCGCGGTGATGCTGGCGTTGTCGGACAGCTCGGCGCTGGCATCGTGCTGCGCATCGGTGTAGGCGAGCGCGCCGCCGAGGCGGAACGGCGTATCGCTGGCGTGCGTGGTCGACTTCTGGTCGCCGATCTGGCCGGAGCTGTCGCGCATCGCGCCGGTGACCTTGCTGCCGATGGCGTCCATCGCATCGCCGGCCACCTGGTACATCTTCATCGCCATGCCCTGGCTGGCGACGCCGACGCTGGCGGTGGTGGCGTTCTTCGACGTGGTGGTGTCGGCGTCGATCAGCAGCGAGCCGATGCCCGCCATCGAGGCGCCGTTGGTCGCGGTCGCGTTGACGTCCTGCAGGCTTACCGCGCCGGCGATACCGACCTTGCCGGTCGGGTTGGACATCGCGGTGGCGGCGGTGGAGAAGCTGTTCCTGTTGGCCGCGCTGATCTCCACCGCGTTGCCGGCGAGGTCCGCGCCGGCGGCGACGGTGGCCGAACTGTCCACGTCGATGTCCGACCAGGCGATCGTCGCCACGAACGGCTGGTCGCCGGTGGTGATCGACTTGGCCGAGATGTCCATCGTGTTGTCGGTGCGCGCCTGGATCGACAGCGCATCGCCGGCGCGCACGCTGGCGCCGCTGGCGACGGCGACGGTCGCATCGGCGTCGATGGCGCCGTAGACCGACGCCAGGCCGGCGTACTTGTTCACCGGACCGCCGCTGCCGAGGTTGGACGCGGAGGTCTCCACCTTGTCGATGGCCTCGGCCTTCAGCGTGAGGTCGTCGCTCGCGCGCAGCACGGCGTGCTGGCCGATGTCGACGCTCGCGTTCGAGGTCGCATCCAGGTAGCCGAGCGTGATGTTGCCGGCCAGGCCGAGCAGCGTCGCGCCGGTGCCGAGCACCGGATCGACCACGTCGCCGTTGGCATCGAAATCCCAGCCCGACACAGCTTCCGAGCGCGCCGTCACCGACACGTTGCGGCCGCGCAGCGTGCCGTCGACCGACACCGAGCTGGTCGCGTCCGCGTTGCCGGTCTGCACCTTGTCGAAGGCCGACGCGGCCAGCGTGACGTCGCCCGCGGCGCGGCCGTTGTTGCCGAACGCGAGCACGCGCGCGCCCTGCTCCACGTCGATCGTGCGCGCGGCGACGGTGACGTTGCCGGAGTCGCCGGTCGAAACCGTGGCGTCGAGCGACGCGTCGGCGGCGCCCGCGACCTGGCGCGTGTTGACCTGCGCGGTGCCGGCGAGCGTCACGGCGTCGTCGGACTGCAGGATCACGTCGCCGCCCTGCGTGCGCAGCGTGCCGGACACGTCGATGGAATCGGCCGCGACCAGCAGGATCGTGTCGCCGTCCTGCACCAGGCGCGTGCCGGTGCCGGCGCCGGTGTTCACGGCGATCTGCGTGTCGAGCTTGTCCTCGCCGTTGCCGCCTTCGATCCACAGCACGCCGGAGGCGTCGATGGCGTGCGCCTGCACGCGCACGTCGTCCAGCGCGTTGACGCGGCCGGCGAGCGTGACGCTGCCGTCGGACAGCTCGACGTCGCCCTTGAGCAGGCGCGCGATGGCGCCGTCGCCGGTGCCGTCCATCAGCACCGAGTTCATGAAGCCCGTCGTCGGCGTGGAGATCGACAGCGCGCCGACGTTGATCACGCCCTGGCTGCCGAGCACGAAACCGTGCGGATCGGCGAAGAACACGCGCCCGCCGATCTGGTTGTTCGACAGGTAGCTGTTGAGCGTGCCGTTGACCAGCGCCTGGCTGTCCCACACCAGGTTGATCAGGTTGCGCGTGCCGCCGGGCAGGCGCAGGTTCACCGTATCGCCGCTGCCCACCTGGAAGTGCTGGAACGAGTTGATCGCGTTCGCGCCGCGCGTGGTGGTCGTGTTGACCTCCAGCGTGCCGGTGCCGGTGCCGGTCACCGTGGTGCCGGTGCGGCCGTCCGCCACGACGTTGGTCGCCTGCGCCCAGGCCTGTGCGGGCAGGCCGATGCCGAGCACCGAGGCGATGGCCGCGGTGAGGGTGCGGACCGTGGCGGCCTGCGTCGGAAGGTGGGCGGTGTGGCGATCGTTGCGCGTCATGTGCGTCCCCGGGCGCCGGCCTGCGTGGCCGGCGTCGTTGCGTGTCCAGTGCGGTGGTGGTGCGGCGCGGGCGTGGCCCGCGACCGCTGCTTCAGTGCGAAGGTCAGTGCGTCGGCGCGCCGCCGCGGGCGTCGAGCCGCGCGGTCAGCCGCTCGATGCGCGCCAGCGAAACCAGGTGCGCGTAGATGAAGCCCAGGTCGCCGGACTTCATCAGTTCCTGCAGCGGCTTGCCCTTCAGCGCTTGCAGGCGGGTCTCGTCGACCACGCTGAAGCCCTGCATCTGGAAGGCCTCCGCGCCCTGCGGCTCCACGCGCACGACCTTGGGCACGAGCAGGTCGAGTTCCTGCAGGCGCGCGACCAGCTCGCGCGTGCGGCGCAGGTGCTGCTGGTATTCGGACAGGAAGTTCACCGCGTTCTTCAGTAGCGGCGAATCCTCGCCGGCTTCGTCGAACAGCGGCTCGCCGTCGCCGCCCAGGCCGGAGAACGCGGCATCCAGGCACACGGTGAAGTCGTCGCTGTCGGGCTTCTCGGCCAGCACGAACGGATAGCGGCGCAGGAACGCCGGCACGTAGGCGCCGTCGCGCCAGCGGCCTTCGGCGTCGGTCATCAGGTTCTCGTTGACGCGCAGGCCCAGCAGCGCGGCCGGCACCGGCGTGCCCTCGCCCGCGAAGACGATGGGGAAATCGGCGCTCGCGCGGGCGAACTCGGTCGCCGCCAGCGGCACGGAGTTCACGTGCGCGGCGAAGCGGAAATCGCCCGGCGTGGCGTGCACGCGCAGGTGGCGGTGGATGTCGCGATTGAGCGGCGTCGGGCGCTCGTAGATCAGCAGCTGCTTCATGGCTTCCCCCCTGAGGATCGAACGGCAACACGGGGGCCCCACGCGCATGCGCACTCCCCCTGTATTGGATAACCGGCAAAAGCGGCGCGGCCCTATCACGCCGTTTCGATGTTTGTGTCGGGGCGCGCTGTTTGGTCGAAGCGCACCGGCGCATTGCCCTCACCCCCACCCCTCTCCCGTGGACGGGAGAGGGGCTATGAGCGCTGCCTCTCCGCCTGGGCAGCCCCTCTCCCGCCTGCGGGAGAGGAGTTGGGAGGAGGGCAGACGCCTTCGACGCTCACCCCTTCGACAACCGCCCCTCCAGCGCCTGCAACCGCTGCAGCGGCTCGGCGCCTTCCACCAGCGCCGCGCGCAGCGGCGCCTGCGCCAGTTCCGCCTCACGACGCGCCTCGTCGCGCCGACCGCCCCCCAGCAGCGATTCCGCATACGGCACGCGCGCCTTGGCGGCCATCACCGGATCGCGCCCGCCGTTGCCCTCGACCACCTTCGCCCACAGCGCCTGCGCCTGCGGCCAGTCGCCGCGACGCTGCGCGATGTCCGCGCGCAAGCCCAGCCGGCGCAGCGCGAGGTTCGGCGATTCCTCCGGCAACGCCGGCGTGCGGTCGAGCAGCGCCTGCGCCGCGTCGAGCTGCCCGTCGCGCGTGTACCACTCGACCATCCCGAGCATTGCGATGACCAGTTCCGGCGTCGGCTTGTCCGACTTGCGGCGCCACTGCTCGATGCCCTGCTCCAGCACCGGCCGCGACTCGCGCATCTGCCCGCGGCGCATCTGCAACCGCGCGAGGTTGCCTTCGGCGCGCACCACGCTGCGGTCGTCCGGCGGCAGGTTCGCCCGGCGGATCCGCAGCGATTGCCGGAACGCCGCTTCCGCCGCCGCCAGCTCGCCGCGCGCTTCCAGCAGCGTCGCCATGTTGTTGAGGTCGATCGCGTACTGCATCGTCCCCTCGCCGCCGGACTCGACGGTGATCTCCAGCGCACGGCGATAGTTCGGCAGCGCGTTGGCGTAGTCGCCCATGTCCTGCAGCGTGCTCGCCAGCTCGCTGTGCGCGCTGGCCATGTGGTCGCCGCGATCGTCGTACAGCTCGCGCGCCAGTTCGACGTTCTGGCGCAGCAGCACGGCGGCTTCGGCCTGGCGGCCCTGGTCGTTGAGCGATTTGGCCAGCCCGTCGCGCGCCACCAGCACGCCGTAGGAGCGCTCGCTGTCGCGGCGACGCAGCGCCAGCGCCTCGCGGTACATGCGCTCGGCGCGTTTGTACTCGCCCTGGCTGCGATGGACCATCGCCAGGTTCTGCAGCGTGACCGTCACCGCCTGCGCGTCCTTGCCGAGGTATTCGCGCCGCGTCGCCAGCGCCTTTTCCAGCGCGGCGACGGCCGCGTCGGTGTCGCCCTGCGTGTTGAGCGCGATGCCCAGCGAGTTGTACGAATCGGCGATCGCCAGCGGCTCGGCGCCGATGCGTTCGCGCAGTTCCAGCGAACGCCGGCCGACGGCGACCGCATCGTCGCCGCGCTTGTCGTTGCCCAGCAGCACCGCCAGTTCGCTCAGCACGGCGGCCGCTTCGGCCTCGGCGCCGACGGCGATGAGTTCGTCGGCCGCGCGACGCATCAGCGGTTCGGCGCGTTGCGTCTCGCCGAGGTTCTGGTACGCCATGCCGATCACCGCACGCTGGCGGGCCAGCACGTCGGGCGAACCGGTCATGCGTTCGAGTTGCGCCGCGCCGCTGTCGAGCACGTCGCGCGCGGTGGTGACCTGCGTGCCACGGGCGCCGCGCGCCTTCGGATCGGCTTCGGCGAAGGCCTTCAGCAGCAGGTCGCTGACTTCCTTCGCGACGGCCGCCTCGTGTTCGGCACGCTCGCGCTGCTCGCTCAGCTGCCAGACGAACGCCGCGCACAGCGCCAGCGCGAGCGATGCCGCGATGCTTTCCTTCCAGCGCCGCGCAAGAAAGCGCGACGCGCGATACCCCGGCGCCTGCGGGCGCGCGAGCACGGGACGACGGTCGAGGTACCGCTGCAGGTCGCCCGACAGCGCATCGACCGTGGCGTAGCGGCGTTCCGGATCGGCATCGCAGGCCTTGAGCACGATGGCGTCCAGGTCCCCGCGCAACTCGCCGTGCCACGGCGTGGCCGCGGTCGCCATCGCGCTCGGCGCGCGCATGCGGCCGTCCTCGACCACCGGTGCGCGGCCGGCGATCAGCCGACACAGCAGCGCGCCCAGGCCGTACACGTCGCTCGCCACGCCGATGCGGTCGCCGGCGAGCTGTTCCGGGCTGGCGTACCCCGCGGTGCCGTAGCCGGCGGCGGAATCCTCGCCGTGCTCGGCCAGCAGCCGCGCAATGCCGAAGTCGAGCAGCACCGGCTCGCCGTCGCCACGCACCAGCACGTTGCCGGGTTTGAGGTCGCAATGCACCACCAGTTGCCGGTGCGCCGCCGACACCGCCGCGCACACGCGCTGGAACAGGGCGATGCGCGCGCGAAGGCGCAGGTTCTGCCGGTCGGCGTATTCGTCCAGCGGCAGGCCGTCGACGTACTCCAGCACCAGGTACGGCTGGCCGGTCGGCGTGGTGCCGCCGTCGTACAGGCGCGCGATGCCGGGATGCTGCAGGCTCGCCAGGATCTGCCGTTCCGCCGCCAGCCGTTGCGCCGCGACGGGTCCGGCGAAACCGCGCAGCAGCTTGATCGCCACGCGATGCTTGAACAGTCCGTCCGCGCGATCGGCGACGAACACGCTGCCCATGCCGCCGCTGGCAACGCGTTCGCCCAGGCGCCAGCCGTCGAGGCGATCGCCCGGCTGCAACTGCGCGTCGGGCAGATTCGCCAGCAGCGTCGCGACCGGGCCGGACGCGCGTTGCAGCTGCATCGTCTGCGCGTCGAGCAGCGACAGCACTTCGTCGATGGTGGCCGGATCGGCGCTCATCGCGCGCAGCGTCGGCTCCCAGCGCGAGGGCGGAAGCTCACACACCGCGTCGAACAACTCCCTGATTTCCTGCCAGCGTGCCGCGTCCATCGCCCTCCCCCTGGGCTCGTTGTCGTTCGCCCGCGCTCGCGCTCAGGCCAGTTCCCGGTTCAACCACGCCTTGGCGAAACGCAGGTCGCGATCCACCGTCGGCACCGACACGCCGATCACCGCGGCGATCTCGTCGCGGTCCATGCCGCCGAAATACGCCATCTCGATCGCCCGCGCCGCGCGCGCGTCGCGCTCGGCCAGGCGTTCGAGCGAACGGTGCAGCGCCAGCACGTCGAACTCGATCGCCTCGCCCTCGTGCTCGGCGTGCGAGAGCGTGAGCAGCTCGACGTCGCCGCCGCGCTTGGCCGAGGCCATCGCGCGTGCGTGGTCCACCAGCACCGCGCGCATCTTCAGTGCCGCCACCGCGAAGAAATGCGCGCGGTCGTTCCACTCCACGTTCCGCCCCATCAGGCGCAGCACGGCCTCGTTGACCAACGAGGTCGGCTGCAGCGTGTGCGCCGCGCCGCCGCGCAGGCGCGCGACCGCGATTTCGCGCAACGTCTCGTAGACGAGGTCGAAAAGCGGATCGAGTGCCTCGTCGTCGCCGGCACTCCAATTGCGCAGCAGTCGCGTAATTTCCTGGCTCACGTCAGGAACCATGATGGCGTCGGATGAATGTGACCGCCGTCTCACCCGCGGCGGTGCACCGATGTTACCGAAATTGTCGCTTCGCGCGTGAAGGCCCCGCGCGGCGCGGCGGCGCACGTGGCGTTCCGGGCGGGGTGACGCGAATGGGCAACTTCGGCAAAACGCGGGCACCCGCCGATGGCGTCGAGGCGCCGCTACACGCCGATACAAAACCCCGCCGCGCCGAACACAAGCGGGATACGCCCCTTCGCGAACCTGTGCTCCGCCGGCCAATCGCGCCGCATCCACCACCGGAGCTTCGAACATGGACACGCCCGCTTCCGACCGCATCGATCCGCAACGCCGCCGCTTCCTCGGCACGGCCGCCGCCGGGCTCGCCGCCGCCTCGCTGGGCCTGGTCGCCGGCCGCGCGCAGGCCGCACCGCGTTCCGTCGCCCCCGGCCCGATCCGCGCGACCCGCGCGGCCTTCGGTCCGGTGAAGCAGATCCGCGCCGGCGTGCTCGACGTCGGCTACGTCGACGTCGGCCCCGCCGACGGCGCGCCGGTGCTGCTGCTGCACGGCTGGCCGTACGACATCCACAGCTATGCCGACGTCGTGCCGCTGCTCGCCGCGGCCGGCTATCGGGTGATCGTCCCGCACCTGCGCGGTTACGGCAGCACGCGCTTCCTTTCGCCCGACACGCCGCGCAACGGGCAGCCCGCCGCGCTCGCCGACGACGTGATCGCGCTGATGGACGCGCTCGGCATCCCGCGCGCGGTGATCGCCGGGTACGACTGGGGCGGCCGTTCTGCCGACATCGTCGCCGCGCTGCACCCCGAACGGGTGAAGGCGTTGGTCGCGGTGAGCGGCTACCTCATCGGCAGCCAGCAGGCCGCGCAGGCGCCACTCGCACCGGAGGCCGAGCTGCAGTGGTGGTACCAGTTCTACTTCGCGACCGAGCGCGGCCGCGCCGGCTACGCGGCCAACCGGCACGACTTCGCGAAACTGATCTGGAAGCTCGCCTCGCCGAAGTGGGCTTTCGACGATGCGACCTTCGACCGCAGCGCCGCCGCGTTGCAGAACGAGGACCACGTCGACATCGTCATCCACAACTACCGCTGGCGCCTGGGCCTGGCGCAGGGCGAGCCGAAGTACGACGCGATCGAGCGGACGCTCGCGACGTTCCCGTCCATCGCGGTGCCGACGATCACGCTGGAGGGCGACGCCAACGGCGCGCCGCATCCCGCGCCGGCGAGCTACGCGAAGCGCTACACCGGCAAGTACCAGCACCGCCTGCTCACCGGCGGCATCGGCCACAACCCGCCGCAGGAAGCGCCGCAGGCCTTCGCGCAGGCGGTGATGGATGCGGATCGGATGTGAGGTTGCTTGAGCCCCTCTCCCATCGGGAGAGGGGTTGGGGTGAGGGGCGGGACGCTCGATGCGTCGAGGTTCGCTTACGCGGCAAGCGCGACAGCCTGGGTCCCGGCCTTCGCCGGGATGACGTGACTGCGGGCGCGCGTGCGCACCCGTGAACGCCATCCACCATGGACAACGGCATCACGTCGGCCGCCCGATATTCCGGCCATGAAAGAACGTTTCCCCGTAGAACGCAGCCTCATCCGCCTGCGAGTTCGCGAACATGCCGCCTACGTCAGCGCAGCCGACACGGTCCTGACCACCGGCACCACCGGCTTCATCGATGGCGGCGAAGAAGGCCTCTACGTGCGGCAGACGCGCATGCTCAGCCGCTATCGCTGTTTCATCGGGCGCAGGCGGCCGCATCCGGTGACGCTCAGCAGCGTCCGGCAGGACAGCTGGATGGGCTACTACGTCGTGCCCGCGCCCGGTGTGGGCGAGGCCGATCCGGACGACCTCGCCTCGGCGGCAGCACAACAGGCGCTGGAGCTGCGCCTGTCGCGCTGGGTCGGCGACGGCATGCGCGAGGAATACGCGCTGACCAACTACACGCGGGAAACGGTGCGCTTCCGCTTCGCGCTGGAGATCGATTCGGACTTCGCCGACATCGAGGAAACCCGCGGCGAGCGCCAGCAGAAAGGCACGCGCAAGCGTCGTTGGCGTCGCGGCGAAGATGGCCGCTTCGAACTCGCCTTCGATTACAGCGTCGCGCGCACCGTGCAGCGCGACGGCAAGCGGCAGCGGTTGCGGTTCGACGCGGGCATGACGTTGCAGATCGATACCGGCGAGGTCGTCCCGAAGCATCGCGACGGCCGCATCACCTTCGACATCGAACTGGCGCCGCAGGACACCTGGTGCGCGAAACTGCTGTGGCTGGCGCGCTTCGGCGACGAAACGCTGCCCTGCCCCGAGGCCGACCGCGAACTCGACGGCGTGGACGAGCAACAGAACCCGCAGGGCGCCTACCTGCGCGAGGCCACCGTGATCGACGCACTCGAACGCGACACGCTCGCCAGTGTCGTCGACAGCGCCGTGCATCGCGCGCGCCTGGACCTCGCCGCGCTGCGGCTGCCGCGTTTCGACGTCGCGCCCGATGCCTGGACGGTGGCGGCGGGCCTGCCGATGTACGTCGCGCTGTTCGGCCGCGACACGCTGACCACGGCGCAGCAGGTGGCGATGCTCGGCCCGGAAGTACTGCGCGGCACGTTGCCGGTGATGGCGCAGTGGCAGGCGCGCAAGGACGATGCGTGGCGCGACGAGGCGCCGGGCCGCATCCTGCACGAAGCGCATCCGGGCCCGCTGTCGCTGCTGCAGTTCAAGCCGAAGGACCGTTACTACGGCACGCTCACTGGGCCGGGCCTGTTCTGCACGGCGCTCACGCACCTGTGGCACTGGACCGGCGATCGCGACGCGGTCGAGCCGCTCATCGAGCCCGCGCTCGCCGCGCTGCGATGGCTGGACGAATCGGCCTGCGACAAGCAGCACGGCTTTTACGCCGTCGCGACGCGCTCGAAGGACGGGCTGAAGAACCAGACGTGGAAGGACTCCGACGACGGCATCGTCGAGGAAGACGGCCGCACCGTCGAACATCCCGTCGCGACGTGCGAGGAACAGGGTCTGGCGTACGCGGCCAAGCGCGGCATCGCGCAGGTGCTCGACGCGCTGGGCCACAAGCGCGAGGCGCAGCGCCTGCTGCAGGAAGCGCAGGCGTTGCAGCAGCGGTTCGACGAGGCGTACTGGATGGACGACGTCGGCTGCTACGCGATGGCGCTGGGCGGCGACGGTCACCAGGTACGTTCGATCGGCTCCAACGCGTTGCGCTGCGTCGGCTCGGGCATCGTGCCGGACGAGCGCATCCCGCGCCTGATGGAGCGCGTGTTCGCGCCGGACATGTTCAGCGGCTGGGGCATCCGCACGCTGTCCAGCGACCATCCCGCGTACAACCCCTACGCCTATCACCGCGGCACGATCTGGCCGGTGGAACACGGCGCGATCGTGCGCGGCTGCTTCCACCACGGGCAGATCGAACGCATGCAGCAGGTGTGCCGCGCGCAGTTCGAAGCGGCGTCCGCCTTCGACCAGTACCGGCTGCCGGAATGCTTCAGCGGCCACATGCGCGACAAGCACCATCCCTTCCCCGCGACGTACCCGCCGGCGAACTCGCCGCAGGCGTGGTCGGCCAGCGCCGTGCTGATGTACGTGCAGTCGCTGCTGGGCCTGCAGCCTTACGCCGCGCTGCGCCTGCTGCTGGTCGATCCGCACCTGCCGCCGTGGCTGCCGGCGCTCACATTGACCGGCATGCGCGTCGGCGAGGCGCGCGTGAGCCTGCATTTCTGGCGCGACTCCGGCGGCGAGAGCCGCTTCGAGGTGCGCGAACTGGAAGGCGAACTCACCGTGCGCGCCGAGCACGCGACGTGGCGCGAGGTGATGGCGATGGAAGGCGAACTGCGGGAGCGGTTTGCGCCTTGAGGTGCGGCTGCCCGGTGGCCATGCGTCCTGTGCTATCCGACCGTCATCCCCGCGAAGGCGGGGATCCAACCTTCCGACGCATCACGCGTTCTGCAACGCGGGCCACGTCTGTGCGCCGCTGATGGTCATGGACGACGTGATACTCGGACCGTTGGATTCCCGCCTTCGCGGGAATGACGGCTTGGCCCGGGTAAGTTGACGCCGCACCCGGGTGACGCGCCGGCCGACGTTTGAGAGCCCCCGGGTGCGCTTCGCTTACCCGGGCTACAACCGCCCGGTGGCCAGGCGTCCTGTGCTATCCAACCGTCATCCCCGCGAAGGCGGGGATCCAACCTTCCGATGCATCACGCGTTCCGATGCATCACGCGTTCTGCAACGCGGGCGATGCGTCACCGCACCTTCGGAATCACCTCGCGCGCAAACGCGTCGATGAACTCCCGCTGCCAGCGATTCACGTTGTGCAGCTGCAACGCCTCCACGCCGAGCGCGGCGTACTCGCGCAGCCATTGGACATGGCGTGCGGGATCGGCCGACACGTTGACCGCTTCGGCGACCTGCTCCGGCGTGACCTGTTCGCCGAGCGCCTCGTAGGCCTGCGGCGTGCTCACGTCCTGCGTGAGCGACGGCTCGACCACGTTGGTGCGCCATTGCTCGTGCGCGCCGCGCAGCGCGTCCTCTTCGGTCTTCGCGTACGACAGCTTGACCTGCAGCTGCACGGGTTTGCCGTCGCCGCCATTTTCGCGGAACGCCTCGACGATCGGCTTGAGCTTGTCCATCGGCTGGCTGACGGTGATGAGCCCATCGGCCCAGCCCGCGCCCCAGGCGGCGGTTTCCGGCGACAGCGCGGCGACGTAGACGCGCGGCGGCGTGTCCGGGCGCGTGAACAACTGCGCATGCGCGACGCGGAACTCGCCGGCGTGGTTCACCGTTTCGCCGCGCCACAGCGCACGCATCACCTCCACCGCTTCCAGCAGGCGGCGATTGCGTGCGTCCTTCGACGGCCATTCCGCGCCGGTGATGGTCTCGTTGATGGCCTCGCCGCTGCCGACCGCGATCCAGAAACGCCCCGGAAACATCGACGCCAGCGTCGCCGCGGCCTGCGCGATCACCGTCGGGTGGTAGCGGCCGACCGGCGAATTCACCACGCCAAAGCTCGTGTCCACGCGCGCCATCGCCGCGCCGAGCCACGTCCACGCGTGGCCGCTGTGTCCCTGCGCGCGCGACCACGGATGGAAGTGGTCCGAGCACATCATCGCGTCGAAGCCCGCCTCGTGCGCGTGCGCGGCGAGGTCGAGCAGCTCGCCCGGCGGGAACTGTTCGTGCGATGCGTGGTAGCCGATCTTCATGCGTGCCGCGTCGTTGCGCCTGTATCGACGAGCGTACGCACGCGGCGTGAACGCGACGCCTTCGCGCGTGCCGTGACGCGGCCTTTCCGCCGTGCGTGATAGACCGCGCCCATGGACACGAAGATCGGAAAGACGCGCTGGGCGATCGCCGAAGGCTACATTCCCGGCCGCAGCAACGGGCCCGCGCCGGAGCTGGAAAGCCACGAGGCGTGCTGCATCCTGAACACGACCGACGACGATGCGACCATCCGCATCCACGTCTATTACGAGGATCGCGAACCGGCCGGCCCGTACACGCTCACGGTGCCGGCGCGCCGCACCAAGCACCTGCGCTTCAACGAGCTCGACGATCCCGAGCCCATCCCGCGCGATACCCCGTACGCGAGCGTCATCGAGTCCGACGTGCCGGTGATCGTGCAGCACACGCGGTTGGATTCGCGTCAGGCCGAAAACGCTTTGATGAGCACCATCGCGTACAGCCAGGGTTGAGGCAGCGCGGCCGACGTATACGGAAGCGCCACGTCGGCGTGACTACGCTGCAGCGGACTGGACTGGAGGTTCGATGCGATGCGCCAATTCCTGCGTAACAACGGGCTGTCGCTGGTGCTGCTCGCGTGCCTGATCGTGCCGCTCGTGGGCCAGGTGCTCACCGGGCACAAGGTCTACAACGAGGAACTCGTGCGCGAAGGCGGCGCGCCGCTGTCGATGGCCGCGTACCTGCACAGCGGCCACCTGATGTCGTCCATCTTCGAGAACTGGGAAAGCGAGTTCCTGCAGATGGGCATGTACGTGCTGCTGACGGTCTCGCTGCGGCAGAAGGGTTCGGCGGAGTCGCGCCCGATGTCCGAGCCGGACGAGGACGAGCCGACGCTCGAACCCGGCCCGACGCCGTGGCCGGTGCGCGCCGGCGGGATCTGGCGCACGCTGTACGGGCACTCGCTGGCGATCGCGTTCGGCCTGCTGTTCGCGATGTCGTTCGTGCTGCACTGGTCGGGCAGCTGGCGGCGCGAACTGGTCGACCGTGCGTTGCGCGGCGAGGCGCCCATCACGATGCTCGATTACCTGACCGAGCCGGAGTTCTGGTTCGAGTCGTTCCAGAACTGGCAGTCGGAATTCCTCGCCGTGCTCGCGCTGGTCGTGCTGAGCATCTGGCTGCGCCAGGACGGCTCACCGCAGAGCAAGCCGGTGGAAGCGCCGCATTCGCAGACGGGGACGTGAGCTTGTGCCCTCTCCCGTCGGGAGACGCGTCGGTGTGAAGTGCCGGCAAGCGTGAGTGTCCCCGGGTGCGCTTCGCTTACCCGGGCTACAACTGCCTGGCCACGACCGCTCGGAATGTCCACCGTTTTGATAGCCCGGGTAAGGCGAAGCCGCACCCGGGGTGACGCGCAGGCAGCGGGACTACCCGGGTGCACTTCGCTTACCCGGGCTACAACAGCTACTGAGGCACGACCCTCCCCTGCATCCGCAAGGGAGGGCGCGATGCCGCATCACACCAGCGGCGGATCCTTTTCGCGCACCCAGTGGCGGTGCTGCGACATCGCGTCGATGAATGCCGCGATCGCCTCGTCGTCATCGTCCTTCCCGGCGATGATGCCCGGGTCTTCGGTGCCGTCGTCGAGCATCTTCGACGCGCCCGCGCCTTCCAGGAGCGTGCTCGATGCGCCCAGCGCGAGGATCGGCTTGCAGTGGCGGTACTGCTCCTTCACGAACTCCGCCGCGCGGCCGTCGACGGCCAGCGCCTTCACCGCGCGCTCGCCATCGGGCAGCACGAGCGCGTCGAACAGCACCGCCGGTTCGTTCTCCATCGAGGCGTCGGCCTGCATCGTCTCGCCTTCGGCGGTGATGAACGGACCGATGCGCGGGCCGACCAGGCGCGGCACCGCGCCGGCTTCGAACAGCGCCTGCTGCGCGGCCGCCAGCGATTCGCCGATCACGCCATCGCACACGATCAGCGCAATCTTGCGCGACCGGATGCTGCCGTCGCCCGGATGCGCGAGCAGCGACAACGCCGCCGACTGACGCACCTCCGGACGCGGCACGCGTGCGATCGCGCGCGGCGTCGGCTGGACCGGGCCCATGCCGAGCCCCGCGGCAACCGACGTCGCCAGTTCCTGCGACACGTTCATCAGGTTCGCCACCATGCGTTCGCGGATCGCAGGCACCGTGACCTTGCTCAGCTCGAACCGGAACGCGCCGATGATGTGCGCCTTTTCGGCCTCGCTCTGGCTGTCGTAGAACAGCGTGGCCTGGTTGTAGTGTTCGGCGAACTTCTCCGGCCGTCCGCGCAGTTCCTCGGCGCGCACCGGTTCGGGGAACGACACGAAGCCCGCCGAACCCGCCTGGAACGGACAACCGCCGGCCAGGCTGTTGGGTTCGTACGCGACGCGGCCTCGGTTGATCGCCTGGCGATGGAAACCGTCGCGCTGGTTGTTGTGCACCGGCGCGATCGGCGCGTTGATCGGGATCTCGTGGAAGTTCGGCCCGCCAAGACGCGTCAGCTGCGTGTCGACGTACGAATGGATGCGCCCGGCGAGCAGCGGATCGTTGGTGAAGTCGATGCCCGGCACCACGTGCGCCGTGCAGAACGCGACCTGTTCGGTCTCGGCGAAGAAGTTGTCCGGATTGCGGTTGAGCACCATGCGGCCGATCGGCTCCACCGGCACCAGTTCCTCCGGCACGATCTTGGTCGAATCGAGCACGTCGAAGCTGAACTTGTTCGCCTGCTCCTCGGTGAAGATCTGCACGCCGAGTTCGTACTCGGGGAACTCACCCGCCTCGATCGCTTCCCACAGGTCGCGACGATGGAAATCCGGATCGGCGCCGGAGATCTTCACCGCCTCGTCCCACTGCAGCGAATGCGTGCCTAGGCGCGGCGTCCAGTGGAACTTCACCAGCCGCGACTCGCCTTCCTCGTTGACGAAGCGGAAGGTATGCACGCCGAAGCCCTGCATCATGCGGTAACTGCGCGGGATCGCGCGGTCGCTCATTGCCCACAGCAGCATGTGCGTGGATTCGGGCATCAGCGACACGAAATCCCAGAAGGTGTCGTGCGCGGTCGCGGCCTGCGGCATCTGGTGGTGCGGCTCGGGCTTGACCGCATGGACCAGGTCGGGGAACTTCATCGCGTCCTGGATGAAGAACACCGGGATGTTGTTGCCCACCAGGTCCCAGTTGCCTTCATCGGTATAGAACTTCACCGCGAAGCCGCGCACATCGCGCGCGGTGTCCTTCGAACCGCGCTCGCCCTGCACGGTCGAAAAACGCACGAACACTGGCGTGATCTTGCCGTCTTCCTGGAACGGCGCCGCACGCGTGATGCCGCGCAGCGAGCGGTAGCACTCGAAGAATCCGTGCGCGCCGGAGCCGCGCGCATGCACGATGCGCTCCGGAATGCGCTCGTGGTCGAAGTGCGTGAGCTTCTCGCGCAGGATGAAATCCTTCAGCAGCGCCGGCCCGCGCAAACCGGCCTTGAGCGAATCCTGATTCTGCGAAACGGGCACGCCCTGGTTGGTCGTGAGGCGCTGTCCGCCGGAATCCACGCGCACGCGGTCCAGCGGCAGCACCGTGGGATTCGTACCGGGCTGCGCCTGCGTGCCCACTTTGTCGGAGGTCTGCGATTCGGTCAGCGTGCTCGCGCCCGCAAGCGGCGTCGGCGTGACGTGCGCGCCTTCCGGCGGCGCGAGGGCGTTGTCGCGGCCGTACTCGGCGGCCTTCGTCGGGTTGTGGTCGAACGTCGCGGCGAGCGCCTGTGCGTCCAGGCCCTGCTGCACGGCCGGATCGTCGGCGCCTTCGCCCGACATCTGCGCAGGACCGCTGTCGGTCGGTGCGCGGCGCGCGGATTTGGCGGCGGTGCTCTTCTTCGCGGCGGAGGACTTGCGTGCGGGCGTCTTGGATGCTGGCTTCTTGCGGCTGGCCATCGGGCGATCTCCTGAGAATGTGTCGAGCGGATGCGCGGGCAGGAAAACGCACGACGCGCCCTGACCTCCAGCAAGCTTGGCGTCACGCAGGTCGACGTTGCGTAACGCAAACGCCGCGGACGTTCACGTTGGCGAAGATGGCGTGGTGATGGCGAGTGCCGGCAGCAAGCGGGCTGGGCGATTCGGACGCCCCAGTTCTTCATCGCCGTACGCACTTTCTTCCCACTGCGGAATTGCCGCGCGTCGCGCGGCGCCTGCAAGCCGCGTCGGTGCGTTCCCGACCGGCTGGCACGCACCTTGCGTCACGCCTGTCGAGCATCACGCATCCACAGGGGACATCGCATGCACGAAGGGGACCTGCCGAAGGGCTGGCGCATCTATGCCGAACCGGCGACGGTCGATGGACGCTGCCGGCTGCGCCTGATCGCGCCCAACGGAATCAGCAGCACCTGGTGGGTGCGATCGAACATGACGTCCGGACAGGTCGTCTGCGCGCTGGCGCAGGACCAGAGCCGGGCCGGCATGCACCATCGCCCGCGAGGCGTGATCGACCGCCGCACCCAAGAGGTCGACGACGTCGCGCACCGCTGATCCGCGCGTCGGGACGCTGAACACAGGCTGGCAGGAAACCCGCGCGCGGCCGGTGCGCTCACGCCGGGGCGACAGAAGGCGCCGCAGATTCATGGCGCCATCACTACCCCGCCCCCCTGGATGCCCGACGACGCCGGCACGCGCGACATACGTCTTTTCGACAGCAACGGAAAGGTCGAGGCGATCGATCTGGATGCCGCGAACCTGGACAACCTGCAGGAGCACCAGCTCCTGTGGATCGACCTGGAAGGCGGCGGCGATCCGTCGACGGCGCAGGTGCTGCGCACGCTCGGCCTGCACGAGGACATCGTGGGCGCATTCTGCGACCGCAGCGCGATGCCGGAGCTGCGCGTGAACAACGGGACGTTCTTCGTCCGCGTGGTCGCGGTGCGCAACGATGGCGACCTGGCGTTCAACGGTTCGGTGCTGGCGATCCTGACCGGCCACAACTTCGTGATCACCGCGCACCAGGAGCCGATGGACTTCATCACGCAGCTGCGCGAGCGCGAGTCCGACGACTCCGGCCTCGGCATGCTCAGCGCCGACAGTTTCACCGCGTCGCTGCTCGACTGGCACCTCAACACCTACTTCGAGGCGGTGGCGGATTTCGAGAGCGCGGACGAGCGGCTGGAGACCGACATCCTCGATGATCGCCACGGCGAATGCCTGCACAGCCTGCGCGGCCTGCGGAAGGCGGCGTCGCGATTGCGCCGGATGCTGTCGGCGCATCGCGGCGTGTTCTCCGCGATCGCACGGCCGGACTTCCGCCCCGGTGCGGAGGGCGAAGTGAACCGCCATTTCCAGACCGTCGACACGCACTTCCAGCGCGCCATGGAAGCGGTCGAGAACGCGCGGGAGGTCGTGATCGGGTCGTTCGAACTTTTCAGCAACCAGACCGCGTTGCGCACGAATGCGATCATGCGCGTGCTGACGATCCTGACGGCGGTGATGGGCGGCCTCGCGGTCGTCGCCGGCGTGCTCGGCATGAACTTCCAGGCGCCGTTCTTCGATACCGGCCTGGCGGGATTCCTCATCGCCGTCGGCGCGATGCTCGGCATGGCGCTGGTGGGACTGTGGTGGGCGTGGCGACGCAAGTGGCTGTGACGGGCGGCGCCGGGCGAACGTCCCGTCGCCCGGCCCCTGCCCGCCAAACCGTCAGGGCGTGAGCACCACCTTGCGGCAGTTGTCCTGCTTCTTCTCGAAGAGCTCGTAACCCTTCGGCGCGTCCTCCAGCCGCATGCGATGGCTGATGATAACGTCCGGGTGCAGCTCGCCGTTTGAGATGTGCTCCAGCAGCTTCGGCATGAACTGCTGCACGTGCGTCTGGCCCATGCGGAACGCCAGGCCCTTGTCGAACGCATCGCCGAACAGGAACCCGTGGATGAAACCGGCGTACACGCCGGGCACGCTCACGACGCCGCCGCGGCGTGTGGCCGCGATGCACTGGCGCAGCGCCTTGCCGCTGGAACCTTCCAGTTTCAGCGTGGTCATCGCGGTTTCGAGCTTGCTGCCCTTGGCCTCGAAGCCCACCGCCTCGATCGACGCATCGACGCCGCGGTTGTCCATCAGCGACACGATGCGCTCGGCGGGATCCTCCTCCTCGTCGAAGTTGATCGTCTCCACGCCGTAGGTGTCGCGCGCGAATTCCAGCCGATACGGATGATGGTCGATCATGAAGATGCGTTCGACGCCGAGCAGGCGCGCGCTCGCGGCGGCCATCATGCCGACCGGGCCCGCGCCGAAGATCGCCAGCGACGAGCCCGGTCCAACCGCTGCGTTGATCACGGCCTGGTAACCCGTCGGCAGGATGTCGGACAGGAACAGCACCTGCTCGTCGCTGAGCGTGCTGTCGGGAATCACCAGCGGCCCGACGTTACCCTGCGGCACGCGCACGAACTCGGCCTGCCCGCCGGCATAACCGCCGTAAAGATGCGTGTAGCCGAACATGCCCGCACCGGAGCGCGCGTCCTTCTTGTTGAGGATGGCGCCGCGGTCGGGGTTGGTGTTCTCGCACGCGGCGAAGAGCGCGCGGCTGCAGAAGAAGCAGTCGCCGCACGAGATCGTGAACGGCACGACGACGCGATCGCCGCGCTTCACCCGCGTGACGCCCGGGCCGACATCCTCGACGATGCCCATGAATTCATGGCCGAGGATGTCGCCGTCCTTCATGCCCGGGACTTTGCCGCGATACAGATGCAGGTCCGATCCGCAGATCGCCGTGGCGGTGACGCGCAGCAGCACGTCGGTGTCCTCGATGATCGTCGGATCGGGCAAGTTCTCGATGCGCACGTCGTACGAGCCGTTCCAGGTCAGCGCTTTCATGAGCAAGCTCCTTGTCGTCGGGTTGGAATTACACCGCGCAAGACGCGTGCCACTCGCGCGACCGCACAGGCGGCCTCGACGGCAAGGCGCCGATGAAACGGCTTCGTCGCGCCAGAAACAACTTCATGTCGCACATCGAGACGGCGCGCAGCGTTACTGCGCGGTGCCGCCCATCTTCTTCTGCAGCGCCTGGCCGCGTTCCAGGTGCATCGCCACGTGTTCGCGCGAGTTGGTGAGGAACGTGCGGACGTTGGCGTCCTGCGCGGCCGGCAGCAGGCGGTTGTCGATGAGCGACAGCGCTTCCTGGTGGCCCTTCACCATCGCATCGACGTAGGCCTTCTCGTAGTCCTTGCCGGACTTCTGGTCGAGCGTGGACAACTCGCTGCGGCCCTTCTCTTCCAGCGCGGTCACTTCGGGGTTGCTTTCGCTGGCGCCGAGCTTCTGGCCGGCTTCGAGGTTCTTGGAGTGTTCGCGATGCAGCATGTTGGCGTAATCGGCGACATCGCCGGTCACCTTCTTGCCCTTGGCCTGTTCGGCGGCGGCGATCTCATGCTTGTCGACGGCGCCGACGAGCGCGACGGCCTGGCCTTGCGTCATCGCGCCGGTGGCCGAGGCGTTCGGCGACGCGGCGCTGCTCTGGTCGGTGGTCGCGGCGGTCGAGCCCGCCTGTGCGCTGGCATCGCCGGTGGTGCTGGCGTTGTTGCCCGGCTCGGCGCTGGTGTCGGCGGTCTGGTCGACGGCCGGGGTGGCGGACGTCGCCGGCGTACCCGGTGCGTTGTCGGCCGTGGCCTGGTCGTCGTTGCGATTGTTGCAGCCCGTCAGGGCCAGCATCGCAAGGGAGGTGGCGAGGGAAAGCTTCAATGCACGGTTCATGTCGGGATCCTTCGTGGGTGGTTGTCGTTGGAGCAAAGCGCGATCAATGCAGTCGCAGCAGGCCGTCGGTGCGCGGGAACAGACTCGCGCGTTCCCACGCGGCGCGCACGTCCGGCTCGACCTCTTCCCACGACAGGCCGGTGGCCTGTTCGTAGGATTTCCACAGCGCCGCGGCGGCGCGTTCGGCGGTGTCCCAGTCGGCGCCGTAGATCTCGCGTGCGCCTTCGCCGATGACGGACACCAGTTGGCTGTAGCTGATCATCCGAGTCGTCATGTCATCCTCCCGCGAACATTCGCGATGCAACGCGTTGCGTGCGCTGCCATGACCATGTCCCCGCAAGTGTCGTGCCACGGCGGTGAGGCGCCCTAACGGGCTCGACGGCGCATTCACGCGAAAAAGATTCCGCGTGCGCGCAGCAATTCGCGTCGGGTGCGCGGCCCCAACGAGTCGTTCAGTTCGTGCACGATCCATTCACCGCCGCGGCGGTATGCACGATGGATCGACGAATCGGATTCCAACGCATGCATGCTTCGCAACGCTTCGCCACGCTCGCGCTGATCGCCGCAACGCTCGCGATGACGGCGTGCGGCGATGGCCCGAACGGCCGCATCAACGGCGCCACCGATGCGCAGGGCAACGCCACCGAACGCGAGCCGACGACACCCGCGCCCGAGCAGCCGACGCCGGGCGGCGCGACGCCGTCCGCCTCGAATCCGGCGAGCGGCCCTGTGCTCGCGCTCGCGCAGAACGCCGACGGCGGCGCGTACCTGGTGAATTCGGCGAACTCCGCCGTGTATGCGCTGGAAGGCGACGTCAACGGCAACCGTTGCGACGACGCGTGCATCGAAGTCTGGCCGCCGCTGCTCACGACCGATGCGCGCAGCGGCGTCGGCGAAGGGCTGCGCGCGGAACTGCTCGGCACGGTCGGCCGCGCGGACGGCACCACGCAAGTGACCTACGATCGCAAGCCGCTGTATCGCTACAACGCCGACACCGGCGCGGGGCGTACCGGCGGCCATGGCGTGCGCGACAAGTGGGGCCACTGGACCCTGCTGGACGCGGGCGGCAAGGCGTTGCCCGATCCGGCGAAGGCCGACGCCGCGAAGCCGGCGACGTCGTAAGGCGCGCGACGACGGGCGACCATGGAGGCTGCCTTCGCGACCGCATTGATCGCCACGGGCCACGATGTCCCGGCGCGTTCCTCGTTGATGTGGGGCGCGCTCGCGCTCTACTGGTTGTGGACGATCGCCGGCTGCCTGGATTTCGCCTGCCATCGCGCGACCAACCTGCCCGCGACCTCGGGCATCGCCGAATCGCGATTGCATCTTGTGCAGCTCGCGTTGTGCGGTGGCGGCGCGGTGTTGTGGCTCGTGCTCGCGCCGACGGCCGGGCTCGCATTGCTGGTGGGCTTCATCGTCGTCGTGCACGCGTGGGCGGGCTATCGCGACACGCGCGCCGCGTTCCTGGCAGGCCGCACCATCTCCCCGATCGAACAGCACATCCACAGCGTGCTGGACGTCGCCCCGTGGATCGCCCTCGCCGCGACGGCGTGGCTCGCCTGGCGCGCGCCGCAGACGCAGTGGGGGCTCACTCTTCGCGAAACACAACTGTCGATCGGGATCTGGGCGGCCGTGCTGTTGCCTGCGCTGGTGCTGTGCGTTGCGCCGGCGCTGATGGAATTCCGCGACGCGCTGCGCGTGGCGAACCGGAGGCGGAACGTTGGCGCAGATGCCTGAACAACAGATGCGCGCCGGCCAAACCCACCGCGAAGGCCGCGTAGGCCGACACCATGCCGCCGGCGGACAGATGGCGGTCGAATCCAGGCGTCAGGCGTCGCGGCACGACGTGATAGTCGACAACGTACGCGGTGACGGCGGTAGCAGCGGCGAGCCCGGCAACGGCCTCGGGCCGCTTGCGGTGCGCGCAGGCTTCGAACATGCCGGCCCACCACAGCGAACTGGCGTGGTGGATCGCGTAGCCGAGCGCGGTGTGCCGCATGTCGGTGCCGTGGCGATGCATCGCCGCCTCGCCCCACGCCCAGTGGCTGGTCGCGTTGACGCCGCTCGCCGCGCGCCCGGTTCGTGCGCGCGAATGCAGCGCAACAGCGAGGGTTGACGCGATGCTCGCGAACGATCCCGACACCAGCGTGCGGATCGACCAGCGCGCGACGCGCCGCGTCAACGCGCTGGCATCGCCCTCGCCTGCCGGGAGCACGTCGTGCGCGTGCTGATGACCGGTGCGACGGGGCTGATCGGAAGCGCGGTGGTGCGGCGATTGTCGGACGCGGGGCATGAACTCGTGCTCGTCGTTCGGGAGGTGGACGCGGCGAAGGCGCGCTGGCCGCACGCGCACGTCGTGCCGGGCGGCTTCGGTGGCGACACGCCGCCCTGGCCGGATTACCTGCGCGGTGTCGACGTGGTGATCAACGCCGTCGGGATCTTCACCGAGCAAGCAGGCCAGAGCTTCGATGCAGTGCACGTGAAGGGCCCGGTCGCGCTGTTCCGTGCGGCGATCGAGGCGCGCGTGCGCCGGGTGATCCAGATCTCCGCGCTGGGCGCGAGCCCGTATCGCGACGAGGCCTACCTGTCCACGAAAGGACGCGCCGATGCCGAACTCACCGCGATGCCGATCGAAAGCACCATCGTGCGTCCGTCGCTGGTGTTCTCCGCCGAGGGGCCGAGCACGCAGTGGTTCGCCGCGCTTGCCGCGCTGCCGCTGACGCCGCTTCCCGGCGGCGGCGGCCAGCACATCCAGCCGGTGCACATCGACGACGTCGCCGATGCGATCGCGCGCCTGGTCGTCGCGCGCGAGGTGCCGGGCGAGCTGATCCTCGTCGGGCCGCATGCGCTCACGCTTCGTCGCTATCTTGCCGCGCTGAAGCACGGGATCGGGGCCGGCGGCGGTTTCGTGTCGATCCCGTCCGGGATGCTTCGCGGGATGTCGGCGCTGTTCGGCCGTTTCAGTCCGTGGCTGTCGGGCGAGACGATGCGCATGCTCGATGCGGGCTCGACCGCCGCGCCGGCGCCGCTGACGAACCTGCTCGGACGAGAGCCGCGCGAGGTCGAGACCTTCGTCGACGACGGAAATCGCGCCGGGCTGCGGCTGGCGGCGATGCTGCAATGGCTGCGGCCGCTGCTGCGATGGTCGATCGCGCTGATGTGGCTGGTCACCGCGTACGTGTCGGCCCTCGTGTATCCGGTGCGCGACAGCCTCGCGCTGCTCGCGCGTACCGGCCTGCACGGTGTTGTCGCCGACATCGCGCTGTACGGCGCGGCGGCGGCCGATGCCCTGCTCGGCGTGATGCTCTTCGCGCCGCGCTGGCGGCGACTGTCGTATTCGTTGCAGCTGCTGCTGATCGCCGGCTACACCGTGATCATCACGATCTTCCTGCCCGAATACTGGGCGCATCCCTACGGGCCGATCCTGAAGAACCTGCCGCTGCTGGCGGCGATCGCGACGGCCCGCGAACTGGACGCACCGCATGGACGTCATCGTCGTTAAGTACCTGCACGTGCTCTCCTCGACGTTCCTGTTCGGAACCGGCGTGGGCACGGCGTTCTACCTGCTGGTCGCCAGCCGCGCGCGCGATGTGCATGTCGTCGCGGCGATCTCGCGCTACGTGGTCGTCGCCGACTGGATCTTCACCGCCACGACCATCGTCTTCCAGCCGCTGAGCGGGCTGTACCTTGCCCACAAGCTCGGCTATCCGCTGACGTCGTTCTGGCTGTACTGGTCCATCGTGCTGTTCGTGATCGCCGCGCTGTGCTGGTTGCCGGTGGTATGGCTGCAGATGCGCCTGCGCGACATGGCAGTCGAAGCCGCCGCGAAGAACGAACCGCTGCCGCTGCGCTACGACGGCTATCTCGGCGCGTGGGCGGCGCTGGGCGTGCCCGCGCTGATCAGCTTCCTGGCGATCTTCTACCTGATGGTCGCGCGCCCGGCCTGAGTCGCGGGCGGAAAGAACTTCCTGCGGGCTGAACTTCGCGCGCGCAATGCGATGCGCCGCGCCGCGAAGAGCCCGCTTGGCGCTGGCACGGGCCTTGCGTCGCTCAGTCCAGGGACCCGCGCAGGGCGTGTCCCGAATCCGATGATCCGACCGAACCGCATCCATTCGACCAACGCCGCGCTCCGTCGCAATCGCGCCCAGCGCGGGCGCATCGCGTCGCGGCTCGCGCGCAGCAGCGCGGCGCGCGCGATGGCCGGCGCGCATCGGCGCAGCGACACGGACGCGCTGGCGATCGTGTGCTCGCCGGCCGCCGTCCATCGCGGCTATCGCATCACCATCGTGCTCGACCGCCTCGACGTGCGCGAGCACTGGAGCGGCAAGGCGCTGATCGCATCGAGCACGTCGCCAGCGCGCTGGCTCGCCTGCCTGGACGCGCACAATCTGTCGCGACGCCACGGCGGTTTGCGGGCGCGGGCCGCGATGCTGCGTCGCGCGATGCGGAAGATCGACGAGGTCGAGGCCGCATCGCACGGCGTGTGGCCGGCCGTCGCGGATCCGGCATGACCGTCCTTTCACATCGCCTTGAATGCGGCGCGCGTTCGCCGCTGCTTCACCGTGCATCGCCGAGCATGCGGGCTCATCCGACGACACGCAGGAATCTTCGCGAATGAGCACCGCACGCACCATTCCGGTCTGGATGTCCATCAACACGCCGCCGGGCGGCTGGTCGGACCTGCCGTCCGCCAAGGCGCTCGATGTCGCCGTCGTCGGTGCGGGCATCGCGGGACTCACGACCGCACTGGCGCTGCTGCGCGAAGGCCGGCAGGTGACGGTGATCGAACGCGAAGGCGTCGGCGCGGGCGAAACGCTGCGCACCTCGGCGCATCTGTCGAATGCGCTTGACGACCGCTACTACACCCTCGCCCGCCAGCACGGCGAGGACGGCGCGAAACTCGCCGCCGCAAGCCACGCCGCCGCGATCGACTTCATCGAATCGCTGTGCCGCGACAGCGTCGACGGCTGCGGCTTCCAGCGCATCCCGGGCTATCTGTTCGGGCATGACGGCGACGTCTCGCAACTGGAGAAGGAGGCCGAAGCCGCCAACGCGGCGGGCGTCCGCGCAAGGCTGATCGGCGCGGGCGACGAAGCGCCGGCGGTGCTCGGCCCGCTGCTTCGCTTCGAGCAGCAGGCGCGCATCGACATCGGCGCGTACATGCGCCATCTCGCGCAGGAAGTCCGCGATGCCGGCGGGCGCTTCGTGCGTGCGGAAGTGACGAACATCGAAGGCGGATCGACCTGCCGCATCGTGTTCCGGGACGGCTCGACGATCTCCGCGCAGACCGTGGTCGCCGCCACCAACGTTCCGATCCACGAAACCAACGCCACGTACATGAAGCAGGCGCCGTACCGCAGCTATGTCGTCGCGGGCGAAGCGCCGTCGAACCTCGCCGACGCGCTGTACTGGGACACGGCCGACGCCTACCACTACGTCCGCCTGTTCCGCGATGGCGACGGCAAGGACTGGATCATCGTCGGTGGCGAGGACCACAAGACCGGTCAGGACGACGATCCGACCGCCTACGTCCGCCTGCAGGAGTGGACGCGCGAACGCTTCCCCGACGCGGGTCCGTTCACGCATGCGTGGTCCGGGCAGATCATCGAACCCGTCGACGGCATGGCCTTCATCGGCGCCGACCCGGACAACGACAACGTGTTCCTGATCACCGGCGATTCCGGCAACGGACTGACGCACGGCACGCTCGGCGCGCTGCTGGTGTGCGACCTGGTGCAGGGCCGCGACAACCCGTGGACGCAGCTCTACGACCCCGCGCGCAAGCCCGTGCGCGCCGCCGGCGAATGGATACGCGAGAACGCGAACGCGGCGTTCCAGTTCCGCGACTGGCTGAAGCCGTCGGCGATTGGCGACGCCGACGACATTCCGCTCGGCGGCGGGGCGGTGCTGCGTCGCGGCGTGCATCGCGTGGCGGTGTACCGCAGCGGCGACGGCGAACTGCACGCGTTCAACGCGCGATGCCCGCACATGGGCTGCGTCGTGCGCTGGAGCGGCGAGGAGAAATCCTGGGACTGCCCGTGCCACGGCTCGCGCTTCGAAGGCGCTACCGGCGCCATTCTCAACGGGCCCACCAGCGAGCCGCTCGCGCCGATGGAGTGGAAGGAGTAATCGCACGCGGCTTCACCTGCGCCGCGGTGCATCGTGATGTTTTGACGACGAAACTGAATTCGTGCGTGCGCATGTCGAATGCGACGCGACGCACGAATCTACGGCGCACCGCGTGATTCTTCACGCAATGTGGTTGCCGCGGTTCCTATAACGGACGACGTTTTCAACACGACAGGAATCCGCGTCATGGCACGTACGTCCAACTTCGACCAGGCCCAGGTCCGCGAACTGCTGCTGCAGGCGCTGGAAACCGAGCGCGGCGGCATCCAGGTCTACACCGCGGCGATCAAGGCGGCGCAGAACCCGGACCTGCGAAAGGAATTCCAGGAATACCTGGAAGAAACCACCACGCACGAGGAAATCCTCACGCGGGTGTTCCAGCAGCTGGGGATGGATACCGAGGAACAGAGCCCGGGCCGCGCGGTCGTCGCGCATCTGGGGCAGTCGCTGGTCGCGGCGATCGAGATGGCGATGCAGAACGCCGATCCGGCCGCGGCGGAACTCGTCGCCGCCGAATGCGTGGTGCTGGCCGAAACCAAGGATCACTCGAACTGGGAGCTGATCGGCCAGATCGCGCTGAAGACCAAGGCGGACTTCGCCGACGTGCTGAAGCAGGCGTACCAGTCGGTGGAGAAGGACGAAGACCACCACCTCTATCACACCAAGGGCTGGGCGCGGGAATTGTGGATCCAGTCCCTCGGCCTGCCGGCCGTGCTGCCGCCGCCGGAAGAGGTCAAGCAGGTCGAAACCGCGATCGGCGCATCGCGTGCGGAACAGTCGCGCGAGGAGATGCTCAAGCGCCATTGAGAAGCCGGGAACAAGTGGTCGGGGAACGAGAACCGGTGACGGGACTCCACTCGCCGCTCGTTCCTTGCCGCGCGTTGCGGCGCTTACGATCCCAGCCCGTGCTCGCGCGCGTACGCGTAGAACTCGAGGTCGCTTTTCACCCCGAGCTTGCGCATCGCCTCGACCTTCTGGCTGCTCACCGTCTTGACGCTGCGGTTGAGCTGACGGGCGATCTCCGACACCGTGTGGCCGAGCGCGAACAGGCGCATCACCTCGGCCTCGCGCTTGGACAGCGTGGTCGTGGAGTTGGGGCTCTCGCCCTGCGCCGATTCGATCTGCTTGCGCACCGATGCGCTGAGGTAACTGCGGCCGGCCGTGGCGGCGGTCACCGCGGTCGGCAGTTCCTTCATGGCGTCCGACTTGCTGACCACGCCGCGCACGTTCGCCAGTCGCGCGATGTTGTTGAGCACGCCGGGATTGGCCAGCTGGGTGAGCACCACGATGTTGAGGTCCGGCCAGCGCCGTCCGAGCAACTGCAGCAGGCTTAGGCCGTCGGCGGCCTGTTCGCCGGGCATGTTGAAGTCGGTGACCACCAGCTGGCAGGCCGTGCTGTCCAGCACGCGGAGCAGCTCATCCGGCGAGGTCGCCTCGGCGACGACGCGAAAACCCGGGCTCTGCTCCAGCAGCGCACGCACGCCGCTGGAGACGATCGGGTGGTCATCGGCGAGAACGATATGGAAAACCAAGCGGGCTCCTCAGCTTCACTCGCAACGCGGCTTCACTCGGAGAACGCGCCGCCAGGCAGCGGTCCCGATCCTGGCCGCTGCCGGCCTCGCACTGGCCGGAGTATATACCCGCCCGTTCAGGCAACGTGATCTCCGCCCTCACCATTCAGGCTAGACTGTTTCCATGCGTGCCATCGCGTTCCGCCTGCTGCTCTGCCTGATGCTCGTCCTCAACGGGACGGGCTATGCGGTGGCCGCGACGCAGATGAACGTGGCGCACGTGGCGATGGCGCTGGCCGCCCAAGAGGCGGCGAACAACCCGCCGTGCCATGAGGAAGCGCCCGCGCAGGACGCTGCGAAAACAGCGCATTCGCATGCCGGGCTCGCGGCGGATCCGTCCAACCCCGCCGCGCCTTCGTGCTGCCAGTCCTCGCATTGCAACTGCGATTGCCTCCAGCACGCGACCGCCGCGATGTCCGTCCTCGCGGTCGCTACCCCCGTGCCGCCGGACGCCGACATCGCCCAACCCGGCGTTGTGAGTCCCATCGCGCCGGCACTGCCGAACCTGCTCCGACCTCCCATCGCCTGACTCCGGGCGCGCAACCGCGCGCCGATCTCCACGCGTGCGCACCTGGCCGCCATGACGGCCAGCGCGCCGCATCGACGATGATCTGCACGGAGCAGTCCATGACATCCGATGTTTTCCGGCGTCGCGCGGCATCGCCGTCGCGCCGTCGTTTCGTCACCGGCCTGGCGGCCGGCGGCGTCGCCACGGGCGCGGGCCTGTGGCACCTGCCCGGTTCGGCGGCCCTCGCCTCGCCGGCGCATTCCGCCAACGTCCTCACCGGCACGCAGTTCGACCTTTCGATCGACGCCGCGCCGGTCAACTTCACCGGGCGCACGCGTCCGGCGGTCACCGTCAACGGGTCGCTGCCCGCGCCGATCCTGCGCTGGCGCGAGGGCGATACCGTCACGCTGCGCGTCGCGAACCGCCTGCCCGTACAGAGTTCCGTGCATTGGCACGGCCTCGTGCTGCCGGCCAACATGGACGGCGTGCCGGGCCTGAGCTTCGACGGCATCGGTCCCGGCGAGACGTTCACCTACCGCTTCGACATCCGCCAGTCCGGCACGTACTGGTATCACAGCCATTCGCTGTTCCAGGAACAGGCCGGCCTGTACGGCGCGATCGTGATCGATCCGCGCGAGCCGGCGCCGTACGCGTTCGATCGGGAGCACGTGGTCCTGCTGTCCGACTGGACCGACCTGGAACCGGCCGCGTTGTTCCGGCGCATGAAGAAGATGGCCGGCTACGACAACTTCCATAAGCGCACGGTCGGCGATTTCTTCGACGACGTCTCGCGCGACGGGCTGTCGGCGACGCTGCGCGATCGCGGCCAGTGGGGGCGCATGCGCATGACGCCCACCGACCTGTCCGACATCAACGCCAACACCTACACCTACCTGCTCAACGGCACCGCGCCGTCGGGCAACTGGACCGGCCTGTTCCGCAGCGGCGAGAAGGTCCTGCTGCGCTTCGTCAACGGCTCGGCGATGACCTATTTCGACGTGCGCATTCCGGGCCTGAAGATGACGGTGGTCGCCGCCGACGGCCAGTACATCCATCCGGTCACCGTCGACGAATTCCGCATCGCGGTGGCGGAAACCTTCGACGTGATCGTCGAGCCGTCCGGCCAGGACGCGTACGCGATCTTCGCGCAGGACATGGGCCGCACCGGCTACGCGCGCGGCACGCTCGCGGTGCGGCACGGGCTCGAAGCGCCGCTGCCGGCCCAGGACCCACGGCCGATCCTGACGATGGACGACATGGGCCACGGCGGCATGGATCACGCCGGCATGAAGCATGGCGCGAAAGGCATGGAAGGCGGTTGCGGCGCGAACATGGGCATGAAGGGGATGGAAGGCGGCTGCGGCGCGAACATGGGCACGAAAAGCCCGGGCCACGACATGGCCGGCATGGACCATGGCGGCGGGATGCAGTCGCATCCGGCGAGCGAGAACGGCAATCCGCTGATCGACATGCAGACGATGTCGCCGGCGCCCAGGCTCGACGACCCCGGCATCGGCCTGCGCGACAACGGGCGCACCGTGCTCACCTACGGCGCGATGCGCAGCCTGTTCGAGGATCCCGACGGCCGCGAGCCTTCGCGCACCGTCGAACTGCACCTCACCGGGCACATGGAGAAGTTCGCCTGGTCGTTCGACGGCCTCAAGTTCATGGACGCCGAACCGTTGCGGCTGAATTACGGCGAGCGCATGCGCATCGTGCTGGTCAACGACACGATGATGACGCACCCGATCCACCTGCACGGCATGTGGAGCGACGTCGAGAACGAGGCCGGCGAGTTCCACCTGCGCAAGCACACCGTCGACATGCCGCCGGGAACGAAGCGCAGCTATCGCGTGCGCGCCGATGCGCTCGGCCGCTGGGCGTACCACTGCCACCTGCTCTACCACATGGAAGCCGGGATGATGCGCGAAGTGCGCGTGGAGGAGCGCGCATGAGGTCGCTTCGCACGAACGCATCGCGCACGCTGCTCGCCGCTGCGTTGTCGCTTGCGCTGGCACCCGCATGGGCGCAGGACCCTGCGCATCACCACGCACCGCCGCAGCCGCAGCCGTCTTCCGCGCACGATCACGCGTTGATGGATCACGGCACGCACCAGGGCGCCGTCGACCACGCCGCGATGGGACACGGGACGCCCTCGCAGGCGACGCCACGCGAGCCCATCCCGGCGATCACCGATGCCGATCGCGCGGCCGCGTTCCCGCAGCTCGAACACGGCATGCACCACGCGCCGGAGCGCAACAGCTTCGTGCTGTTCGATCGCCTGGAAGCGATCGATCTGGACGACGGCCGGGGCGAAGCGTGGGAAGCGCAGGCCTGGTTCGGTTCGGACATCCATCGGCTGTGGCTTCGAAGCGAAGGCGAGCGCGAGCACGGACACACCGAATCGGCGGACCTCGAACTGCTCTACGGCCGCAGCGTCACGCCGTGGTGGGACGTGGTCGCCGGCGTGAAGCACGACTTCAAGCCAGGCCGTTCGCGCGACTGGGCCGCGTTCGGCGTGCAGGGCCTTGCGCCGTACAAGTTCGAGGTGAGCGCGACGGCGTACATCGGCGAAGGCGGCGCGACGGCGGCAACGGTCGAGGCCGAGTACGAAGTGCTGCTGACGAACCGGCTGATCCTGCAACCGCGCGTGGAAGTGGAGGCGTTCGGCAAGGACGATCCCGGGCGAGGCGTCGGCTCCGGCCTGTCGACGGTCGAAACCGGCCTGCGATTGCGCTACGAGGTCACGCGGCGATTCGCGCCTTACGTGGGCGTCGCGTGGGAGCGCGCGTACGGCGGCACGGCAGACCTGCGCCGCGACGAAGGCGAAGCCGTCGAGGACACGCGCCTCGTCGCCGGCGTGCGGCTCTGGTTCTGATCGCCATGCGCGCCATGACGCACCGCCGTCCCGCCCTGCCCCGCACCCGGTGCGGCAGGCGGCGGTGCGTTGACCTTCCCACGATGGGAAGGCCCAGGCTGCGTCCATCGAATCCGCCGATGGAGCCCGCATGAACACCCTCGCCGCCACCGACCTGCGCCTGCCGATCGCGGGCATGACCTGCGCCTCGTGCGCCGGACGCATCGAACGCGCGCTCGCCGCCGTTCCGGGCGTCCTGCGCGCGGACGTGAACCTTTCCACCGCGACCGCCAACGTGGCGACCGATGGCAGCGTCGCCGCGCCCGCGCTGGCGGACGCCGTGTCGCGCAGCGGCTATCGCGTCCCGGAACGCACGCTCGACCTGGCTATCGGCGGCATGACCTGCGCATCGTGCGCGGGACGCATCGAGAAAGCCCTGCGCGCCGTGCCGGGCGTGATCGACGCCAACGTGAACCTCGCGACCGAACGGGCGCAGGTGCGCGTGCTGCCGGACGTATCGGCCGACGATCTCATTGCCGCCGTCGTGGCGGCTGGCTATCGCGCCAGTGCACCGGACCGGGACGGGGCCGACACCGCGCAATCTCCCGACGCCGAAACCGACCAGGCCGACGCGCGCGAACGCCGGCATCTCTGGCTCGCGATCGCGCTGGCGCTGCCGCTGGTGCTGCCGATGCTCGCGATGCCGTTCGGCGTGCACGCGATGCTGCCCGGCTGGATCCAGTTCGCACTCGCCACGCCGGTGCAGTTCTGGCTGGGCGCGCGCTTCTATCGTGCCGGCTGGGCGGCGCTGAAGGCGCGCAGCGGCAACATGGACCTGCTGGTCGCGCTCGGCACCAGCGCCGGTTACGGCCTCAGCGTGTGGCACCTGCTCGCGGGCGGCGATCACGCGCCGCTGTACTTCGAGGCCTCCGCCGTCGTCATTGCGCTGGTGCTGCTCGGCAAGTGGCTGGAAACGCGCGCCCGGCGCCAGACCACCGCCGCGATCCGCGCCCTGCAGGCGCTGCGTCCCGCCACCGCGCGCGTGCTGCGTGACGGCGTCGAGGCGGACGTGCCGCTCGCCCAGGTGCGCGTGGGCGATGCCGTCGTGGTTCGCCCGGGCGAACGCATTCCGGTCGACGGCCGCATCCTCGACGGCCGCACGCATGCCGACGAATCGATGCTGACTGGCGAATCGCTGCCGATCGCGCGTTCGGAGGGCGACCGCGTCACCGGCGGCGCGGTCAACGGCGAAGGCCGCATCGTGGTCGAGACCCTCGCGATCGGCGCCGAGAGCGCGCTCGCGCGGATCATCCGGCTGGTCGAGGATGCGCAGGCGAAGAAGGCGCCGATCCAGCGCATCGTCGATCGCGTCAGCGCGGTGTTCGTGCCGGTGGTGATCGGCATCGCGCTCGTCACGCTGCTGGGCTGGGGCGCGACGACCGGCGACTGGAGCGGCGCGCTGCTCAACGCGGTCGCGGTGCTGGTCATCGCCTGCCCGTGCGCGCTCGGCCTGGCGACGCCCACCGCGATCATGGCCGGCACCGGCGTCGCGGCGCGCGCCGGCATCCTGATCAAGGACGCGCAGGCGCTGGAAACGGCCAAGCGCATCGCCGTCGTCGCCTTCGACAAGACCGGCACGCTGACGGAAGGCAAGCCGGCACTGGCCGAAGCCATCGCGCTCGATGGCGACACGTTGTCGTTGCTGGCGCAGGCGGCGGCGGTGCAACGCGGCAGCGAGCACCCGCTCGCGGCGGCCGTGGTGCATGCGGCGAAGGACGCGCCATTGCTTACGGCAGCCGACATCCGCGCGGTGCCGGGACGCGGCGTGCGCGGCCGCATCGGTTCGCATGACGTGCTCATCGGCAGCGAGCGGATGATGCGCGAGGTGTCGGTGGATGTCGCGCTGCTTTCCGCACGCGCGGAAGCGTTGACCGCCAGCGGCCACACCGTGTCGTGGGCGGCGACAGCCGCAGGGGGCCCGCGTCCGCGCCTGCTTGGCCTGCTCGCCTTCCGCGATACGCCGCGCGCCGGCGCACGCGAGGCCATCGCGCGGTTGCACGCACTGGGCGTGCGCACGGTGATGGTGTCGGGCGACCAGGAAGGCGCCGCGCGGGCGATCGCCGCGGACCTGGGCATCGACGACGTGCGCGCCAACGTGCTGCCGGACGAGAAGGCGGCCGCGATCGACCAGCTGCGCCGGTTTGGCGTGGTCGCGATGGTGGGCGACGGCATCAACGACGCACCCGCGCTCGCCGCGGCGGATGTCGGCATCGCGATGGGCAGCGGCACCGACGTGGCGATGCATGCCGCGGGCGTCACGCTGATGCGACCGGAACCGGCGCTCGTCGCCGACGCCATCCAAATCTCGCGTCGCACCACGCGAAAGATCCATCAGAACCTGTTCTGGGCGTTCGTCTACAACGTCGTCGGCATCCCGCTGGCGGCGTTCGGACTGCTCGATCCGGTGATCGCCGGCGCCGCGATGGCGTTCTCGTCGGTCAGCGTCGTCACCAACGCGCTGCTTCTGCGCGGCTGGCGACCGCATCGCCTTCAAACCCTCTCGACATGAACCACGCACGTTTGAATCGCAAGGAGCCGACCATGCCCCGCATGCCACGACCCGAACTCGCCGACGCTCGCCAGCAGGGCCTGCACAACATCGGCGAAGCCGCGCGGCAGAGCGGCGTCAGCGCGAAGATGATCCGGCACTACGAGAGCATCGGCCTGATCCCGCCGCCGAACCGCACCTTCGCCGGCTATCGCCTTTACAACGACGCCGACCTGCATCGTCTGGGATTCATCCGTCGCGCACGCGGGCTGGGTTTTTCGATCCGGCAGATCGAGGCGTTGCTCGGCCTCTGGGACGACCGATCGCGCGCAAGCGCCGAAGTGAAGCGCCTGGCGCAATCCCACGTGGACGAGCTGGCCGAAAAGATCGCCGAGATGCAGGCGATGCAGCGGACGCTGCAGGACCTGGCACGTCGCTGCCACGGGGACGATCGGCCGGACTGTCCGATCCTGGAGGATCTGGCCGCAGCACCGGATGCGGATGCGGATTCGTCATCCCAACGCGGTGCGGGCGATGCGCCGCTGTCGTTCGAGGCGGGAAGCGAACGACGTCGTGCGGGACGCGGGCGCTGAGGTGGGTGGGCGCCGTAAATCGAATCACCATTACCCAACCACCAACCGCCAATCACGAATCACGGATCACGAATCACGAATCACGAATCACGAATCACGAATCACGAATCACGAATCAAAAAACCAAAGCGCAAAACGCCGAAGGGCCCCGTTTCCGGAGCCCTTCGGCGTTTCACTATTTGGCGTCCCCACGGGGATTCGAACCCCGGTCGCTACCGTGAAAGGGTAATGTCCTAGGCCTCTAGACGATGGGGACAAAACTCTTTGTTTCAGCATCATCCCCGAAGAGATGGTGGAGCCAGCCGGGATCGAACCGGCGACCTCCTGCATGCCATGCAGGCGCTCTCCCAGCTGAGCTATGGCCCCACGTGCTGCTGGAAAGACGAAAATTCTAGCGGGCGTTCAGCGATGTCGTCAAGCGTTCGCTGCCAGATTTTTTTCGTCGCGTCCGCCGGTGCTGGTACCGGCGTCGACGGGGCGCAATGTTGCCACACCATGTCCCCGCTCCGCTAGATACTCGAGCCACTTTCCGAGAAACGTGTTCATCCGTGTCCTGTGGTCGAGCACTTCCGCCGCCGGCGGATACATGCCGATGACGTCCTGCCAGCGGCGGCCGACGTAGCAGTTGGTGACTTCCAGCTGGCGCGCGTCGTGATACAGCCGCAGATAGGCCGACGGATCCTGCTCTCCGGTGACCGGATCGCGCATGGCGTAGGTCAGGCGCAGCTCCGTGGTGTACGGATGGCGCTCGATTACGTCCAGCTGCAGGTCCAGGCCGTCGCCGACGCTGGAGTGGTAGGTGCCGACCTCCAGGACCGCCGACGGGAACAGTCGCGCGAAACGGGCGTGGTTTTCGGCGTACAGCCCCATGAGCCAGCCGAAGCGGCTGAGGCGGGGAATGCGTGCTTTGCGGGTAGCGAGTGACATGGGCATGGACACCGATATGGAGTCGATGCTACACGGCACAACCTCGGCGCGGCAGCGTTGACGCACGCCCCCGGCAGGCATACGGTAAGGATTCCTCGCGACGGCCTTTTTCCGGGGTTTTCCCGCTCCGCCGCCGTTCAGAACATCTCGCGATGGATCCCCAGCGTGGTCAGGACCTTGCTCGAGATTTCCTCGATCGAGGTGTTGGTCGTGCTCAGCGTCGAGATGCGCTCGGCGCGGAACATCGCCTCGGCGGCCGCCACCTCCCGCTTGCAGGTCTCGAACTGCGCATAGCGGGAGTTCGGGCGCCGCTCCTGGCGGATCTGCTGCAGGCGCACCGGGTCGATCGTCAGACCGAAGAGCTTGTTGCGGTACGGGCGCAACCGGGGCGGCAGGCGGTCGTGCTCCAGGTCTTCCTCGGTCAGCGGATAATTGGCCGCGCGCACGCCGTAATGCAGCGCCAGGTACACGCACGTCGGCGTCTTGCCGGCACGCGACACCGCCACCAGAACCAGGTCGGCATCGTCGTAGTTGATGGCCTGCCCGTCGTCGTGCGTCAGCGCGAAGTTCATCGCGTTGATGCGGCGGTGGTAGGTGTCGAAATCCACCATGCCGTGCGCCTGGCCGATGCGGCGCTCGCGCGTCTGTTCCAGTTCGCGCTCCAGCGGCTCGATGAAGGGCGCGAAGACGTCGAGCATCAGCGCGCCGCTTTCGGCCAGCGCCGCACTCACTTCGGTGTCCATGCACGAGTTGATCACCACCGGGCGCACGCCGTAGGACTCGGCGGCCGCGCGGATCTTCTCGCCCACTTCACGCGCGCGCTCGGCGCTGTCGACGAAGGGAATGCGGTCGGTGACGAAGCGCGTCTGGGTGAACTGGGTGAGCAGACTGTGGCCGATGGTCTCGGCAGTGATACCGGTACCATCGGATACGTAGAAGACGGGACGCACGCCGGCCATCGGTTTTCTCCTGAACTGGGCGTTCACAATACAAAAAACGCCGATGTATCAAGCTTGTCTGCCTCCGGCGCCCGGGCGATCATATCCGGATCGCTGCGCGCCAAGCGCCGAGGGCGCGCCGGCCGTTCCGCCACTCCTCTTCGAATCGCCTGCTTTTCCTGTCTGGAGATCGCCCGCTTGAACGAGAACATCCTCTGGCTGCACGCGTTGCGCCTTACCGACCTGGCCCGCGTCGGCGGCAAGAATTCCTCGCTCGGCGAGATGATCGGCAACCTCGCGAACCTCGGCGTCTCCGTGCCCGGCGGCTACGCGACCACCGCGGAAGCCTTCAAGGACTTCATCGCGCACAACGACCTGCACCAGCGCATCTACGACAAGCTCGCCACGCTCGACGTCGAGGACGTCAACGCGCTGACCGCTGCCGGCGGCGAGATCCGCAGCTGGGTGATCGATGCCCCGCTACAGCCGCAGCTGGATGCGGACATCCGCGCGGCCTACAAGCAGCTTTGCGACGAGAACGGCGGCGGCGACGTCGCCGTTGCCGTTCGTTCGTCCGCCACCGCCGAAGACCTGCCCGATGCCTCGTTCGCCGGCCAGCAGGAAACCTTCCTTAACGTCACCGGTGCCGACGACGTCGTGCACAAGGTCAAGGAAGTCTTCGCCTCCCTCTACAACGACCGCGCGATCGCCTACCGCGTGCACCACGGCTTCAAGCACGAGGACGTGTTCCTCTCCGCCGGCGTGCAGCTGATGGTGCGCTCGAACGTCGGATCCTCCGGCGTGCTGTTCACGCTCGACACCGAGTCGGGTTTCCGCGACGTCGTGTTCATCACCTCCAGCTACGGCCTGGGCGAGATGGTCGTGCAGGGCGCGGTGAATCCCGACGAGTTCTACGTCTACAAGCCGACGCTGCTGCAGGGCAAGCAGGCGATCCTGCGCCGCGGCATGGGCGCGAAGCAGCAGCGCATGGTGTATTCGGACAAGCCCGGCGAGCGCGTGCGCATCGAGGAAACGCCGGCCGATCTGCGCGCGACGTTCTCCATCAGCGACGAGGACGTGCATGAACTCGCGCGCCAGGCGCTGACGATCGAAAAGCACTACGGCCGCCCGATGGACATCGAGTGGGCGAAGGACGGCGTGAGCGGCAAGCTGTTCATCGTGCAGGCGCGCCCGGAAACGGTGAAGTCGCGCGGCCATGCCACGCAGATCGAGCGTTACCAGCTCACCAGGCGCGGCGACATCGTGTGCGAAGGCCGCGCCATCGGCCAGAAGATCGGCACCGGCGTGGCGCGCGTCGTGCGCTCGCTGGCCGACATGAACCGCGTGCAGCCCGGCGACGTGCTCGTCGCCGACATGACCGACCCCGATTGGGAGCCGGTGATGAAGCGCTCGGCGGCCATCGTCACCAACCGCGGCGGCCGCACCTGCCACGCGGCGATCATCGCGCGCGAACTCGGCGTGCCGGCCGTCGTCGGCACCGGCAATGCGCTCGACACGATCCAGGACGGCCAGGAAGTCACCGTCAGCTGCGCCGAGGGCGACACCGGCTTCATCTACAAGGGCACCCTGCCCTTCGAGCGCAACGTGGCCGACCTCGACAAGATGCCGGAAGCGCCGCTCAAGGTGATGATGAACGTCGCCAACCCGGAGCGCGCGTTCGACTTCGCCATGCTGCCGCACGCGGGCGTCGGCCTGGCGCGCCTGGAAATGATCATCGCCAGCCACATCGGCGTGCATCCCAAGGCGCTGCTGGAGTACGACCAGCAGGACGCCGCGACGAAGAAGAAGATCGACGAGAAGATGGCCGGTTACGCCAGCCCGGTCGACTTCTACGTGGATCGCCTCGCCGAAGGCATCGCGACGATCACCGCGTCGTTCGCGCCGTACCCGGTGATCGTGCGCCTGTCGGACTTCAAGTCCAACGAATACGCCAACCTCATCGGGGGTTCGCGCTACGAGCCGCATGAAGAGAACCCGATGATCGGCTTCCGCGGCGCGAGCCGGTACGTCGATCCGAGCTTCACCGAGGCCTTCGCGCTGGAATGCCGCGCGGTGCTGAAGGTGCGCGAGCAGATGGGCCTGACCAACTGCTGGGTGATGATCCCGTTCGTGCGCACGCTGGACGAAGGCCGCAAGGTCGTCGAGGTGCTCCGCTCCAACGGCCTGGAACAGGGCAAGGACGGGCTGAAGATCATCATGATGTGCGAGGTGCCGTCCAACGCGCTGCTCGCCGAGGAATTCCTCGAGATCTTCGACGGCTTCTCCATCGGTTCCAACGACCTGACGCAGCTCACGCTGGGCCTGGACCGCGATTCGGGCATCGTCGCGCAGCTGTTCGACGAACGCGATCCGGCGGTCAAGAAGCTGCTGTCGCTGGCGATCCAGGCCGCGCGCGCGAAGGGCAAGTACGTCGGCATCTGCGGGCAGGGACCGAGCGATCACCCGGATCTGGCCGAATGGCTGATGGACCAGGGCATCGAATCGGTGTCGCTCAACCCCGACACGGTCGTCGACACCTGGCTGCGTCTGGCGAAGGCCAAGGCGAAGAAGGCTGCGGCCTGACACCCGCCTTGCACTGAACTACCGTGACGCATCGACGCCCCGCTTATGCGGGGCGTCGTATTTTGTGAACGCACCATCAAATCCGTCGTACCGAAGGAGGCCGTCTTGACCGCCGATCCCACGCCGCAAGCCACGTTGCAGGATTCCCTGCCGAACATCACCCGCGAACTCGCGCCACCGGCGCATTTCAGCGCGATGACGGCCGACCAGTTCTGGGCCTGGGCGATGGACGTGGGCATCAAGATCGGCGGCGCCCTGCTCGTCTTCTACATCGGCCACCACGTCGCCAAGTGGATCGTGCGCGCCGCCGGACGCGGCCTCACGCGCGCGCATGTCGAAGCGACCTCGCTCCAGTTCATCAGCCGCGTGATCTACATCGCGCTGCTGATCGTGCTGCTGCTGGCGATCCTGCAGGGCTTCTTCGGCATCGCACCGACCTCGTTCATCGCGATCCTCGGCGCGGCGGGCCTCGCGATTGGCCTGGCACTGAAGGATTCGCTGTCGAACGTCGCCTCGGGCGTGATGCTGGTGACGCTCAAGCCGTTCCGCGTCGGCGACGTGGTGCAGATCGGCGGGAGCAGCGGCACGGTGGAGAACGTGAGCATTTTCCAGACGAAACTGCGCGGCGCCGACAACCAGACCATCGTGCTGCCGAACAACCTGATCACCACCGCGCCGATCGTGAACCTCACGCCCGACACGCGCCGGCGCATCGAGCTGATCATCGGCATCGGCTACCAGGACGACATCGACCTCGCCCGTGCGGCGATCATGGGCATCATGAAAGCCGACAAGCGCATCTTCGACGCGCCGGCACCGGACGTCGTGGTGTACGAGCTGGCCGACGTTGCGGTGCGCCTGGGCGTGCGTTGCCACGTCAGCAACGCCGATCACTTCGCGACGAAGTGCGACCTCAACGAGCGCATCAAGAAGGCGTTCGACCGCGCCGACATCAGCATCCAGCAGGCGCAGCGCGACATCCGCGCACAGCGGCGCGTACTCGAGGCGGTGCAGTCGTCGACGACCAGTGCGGCCGGCGTCACCGAGACGGCGCCGTCGTCCTCGCCCGAGGAACAATCTGCGACGTCGTCGCCGTCGCCGGACCAGCAGACGCCGCCCGAGCTGCGCTGACGGTCAGTCCTGCGCGTCGCCGCCGAGGCGGCCCATGAAACCGCGGTAGTGGCGCAGTTCGGCGATGGAGTCGCGCACGTCGCTCAGCGCGGTATGGCGCGCGTCCTTGTTGACGCCAGCCAGCACGTCGGGCGCCCAGCGGCGCGCGAGTTCCTTGATCGTGCTGACGTCGAGGTTGCGGTAGTGGAAGTGCTTCTCCAGCCGCGGCATCAGGCGGTGGAGGAAACGGCGGTCCTGGCAGATCGAGTTGCCGCACATCGGCGACTTGCCCGCCGGCACCCAGCGCTGCAGGAACTCGAGCGTCTGCTGCTCGGCCTGCGCGATCTCCACGCGGCTGTCGAGCACGCGCTGCCACAGGCCCGAACGGCCATGCTGGTTGCGGTTCCATTCGTCCATCGCTTCCAGCCGCGACAGCGGATGCGAGATCGCCAGCTCCGGCCCTTCGGCGAGCACGTTGAGCTGCTTGTCGGTCACCACCGTGGCGATCTCCAGGATCGAGTCGCGGTCGGTGTCGAGCCCGGTCATTTCCAGGTCGATCCAGATCAGGTGTTCGTCGTTCACAGAAGGGACGGCCGCCATGCGCTCGCACTGGAATGAGGACCGGCGCATCATACAGCCAGCCCGCCCGGCGGCTTCGCGCCGCACTCACGGAAAACGCCACGAATGCCCTCGCCCGTCGCGATCGATCCAACGCATTACGCCGTCGTCTCGGCCATGATCACCCCGGCGTTCTTCCTGACCGCCGCAAGCTCCATGCAGATCTCATCGAACAACCGCCTGGCGCGCGTGGTGGACCGCATGCGCGCGGACATCGAGACGCTCCGGGGCCTGCCGCAGGGCCCGGCCCGCGTGGAGCAGGAAGCACGGATCGCGATCCATCGCCGCCGCTCGTACCTCGTCCTCGCCGCGGTGCGGATGCTCTACGCGGCGATCAGCGCGTTCGTCGGCACGAGCCTGGGCATCGCGGTGGATGCGTTCTTCGGTTACCGGCTGGACCTGGTGCCGACGGGGTTGGCGGTGGTCGGCGTACTGCTGATGTTCGCCGCGTCGCTGTGCCTGGGGCATGAGGCGAAGCTCGGGCTGCGGATGCTGGATCGCGAGCTGGATGAGCAGTTGGCGAAGGATCGGTTGGAAGTGAAGGAGTGACGTTCGGTCCTCTCCTGGACGGCGAGAATCAAAATGGGTTCCAGCTTTCGCTGGAATGACGGAGCACGAGCGGCAGCGCATGACCGCTCTTGGGCGTGACACACCCCGGGTGCGCTTCGCTTACCCGGGCTACAACAGCGCCTAGCCTTGCGGCGCAGCGGGCGTCGCCTTCCCCCGCTTTCGCCGGAAATACGCCGTCAACCGCGCACCGGATTCCTCGCCCAGCACGCCGCCGGTGACCTGCACGCGGTGGTTGTGACGCGGATCGGCGAGCAGATCGAACACGCTTCCCGCCGCGCCCGTCTTCGGGTCGCGCGCGCCGTATACGACGCGGGCCACGCGCGCGTGCACCATCGCCATCGCGCACATCGCGCACGGCTCCAGCGTCACGTACAGGGTCGAACCCAGTAGCCGATGGTTGCCCACGCGCTGCCCGGCTTCGCGCATCGCGACGATCTCGGCGTGCGCGGTGGGATCGCGCAGGGTGATGTTGCGATTCCAGCCCTCGCCCAGCACTTCGCCGTCGGCAGAAACCATTACCGCACCGACCGGAATCTCGTCGTCCTCGCGCTCGGCGCGTTCGGCCAGCGCCATCGCGTGGCGCATCCAATGCAGGTCGGCATCTTCGGCCTGCGGCGCGTTCGTCGTTTCCTGAACCATCGCGACAGGATGCCCGAGCCCGCGCGGCCCCGCCACGCTCCGAGCGCGATTCACCGCCCGTTGCGCCCCATCCGATCAGCCGCCGCGTGCCCGGAACCGCTAAAATTGACGTTCCCCGCGCTCAAGCGGCAGCCAGCCACCGACGGCCCCGCGCCACGGCCGCCCGCCAAACCCAGGACCGCGCTTCGTCCATGAATGCCACGCCCATGAACTCCCAACACCGCAAACCGCTGCCCGGCACGTCGCTGGACTATTTCGACGCACGCGAAGCGGTCGAGGCCATCGCCCCCGGCGCGTGGGCCGGCCTGCCCTACACCTCGCGCGTGCTGGCGGAAAACCTGGTGCGCCGCTGCGACCCGACGACGCTGGTCGCGTCGCTGAAGCAGCTGATCGAACGCCGCCGCGACCTGGATTTCCCGTGGTTCCCCGCGCGCGTGGTGTGCCACGACATCCTCGGCCAGACGGCCCTGGTGGACCTCGCCGGCCTGCGCGATGCCATCGCCGACCAGGGCGGCGACCCTGCGAAGGTGAACCCGGTCGTGCCGGTGCAGCTGATCGTCGACCACTCGCTCGCGGTGGAGTGCGGCGGCTTCGACCCCGATGCGTTCGCGAAGAACCGCGCCATCGAGGATCGCCGCAACGAGGACCGTTTCCACTTCATCGAGTGGACCAAGCACGCGTTCAAGAACGTCGACGTGATCCCGCCGGGCAACGGGATCATGCATCAGATCAACCTCGAAAAGATGTCGCCGGTGATCCAGTCCCAGCGCGACGAGAACGGCAAGCTCGTCGCGTTCCCCGACACCTGCGTCGGCACCGACAGCCACACGCCGCACGTCGATGCGCTGGGCGTCATCGCGATCGGCGTCGGCGGGCTTGAAGCCGAGAACGTCATGCTCGGCCGCGCGTCGTGGATGCGCCTGCCGGACATCATCGGCGTCGAACTCACCGGCAAGCGGCAGCCGGGCATCACCGCGACCGACATCGTGCTCGCGCTCACCGAATTCCTGCGCAGGGAAAAGGTCGTCGGCGCGTACCTGGAATTCCGCGGCGAAGGCGCGGCCAGCCTGACGCTTGGCGACCGCGCGACGATCTCGAACATGGCGCCCGAATACGGCGCGACGGCGGCGATGTTCTTCATCGACGACCAGACGCTCGACTACCTGCGCCTCACCGGCCGTGAAGACGCGCAGGTGAAGCTCGTCGAAACCTACGCGAAGACCGCCGGCCTGTGGGCCGACGACCTGAAGGCCGCGCAGTACGAGCGCACGCTGACGTTCGATCTGTCCAGCGTGGTGCGCAACATGGCCGGCCCGTCGAATCCACACAAGCGCCTGCCGACGTCCGACCTCACGCAGCGCGGCATCGCCGGCAACCTCGACGCGGCACGCGCGCAGGAGGCCGAAGGGCTGATGCCCGATGGCGCGGTGATCATCGCCGCCATCACCAGCTGTACGAATACCAGCAACCCGCGCAACGTGATCGCGGCCGGCCTGCTCGCGCGCAACGCGAACGCGCGCGGCCTCACGCGCAAGCCGTGGGTGAAGACCTCGCTCGCGCCGGGTTCGAAGGCCGTGCAGCTGTACCTGGAAGACGCGAAGCTGCTGCCGGAGCTCGAACAACTCGGCTTCGGCATCGTCGCGTTCGCGTGCACGACGTGCAACGGCATGTCGGGCGCGCTGGATCCGGCGATCCAGCAGGAAATCATCGACCGCGACCTGTACGCCACGGCCGTGCTGTCGGGCAACCGCAACTTCGACGGGCGCATCCATCCGTACGCGAAGCAGGCGTTCCTCGCCTCGCCGCCGCTGGTGGTCGCCTACGCCATCGCCGGCACCGTGCGTTTCGACATCGAACGCGACGCGCTGGGCGCGGACGCCGACGGCAAGCCGGTCACGCTCAAGGACATCTGGCCCAGCGACGAGGAAATCGACGCCATCGTCGCGCAGAGCGTGAAGCCGGAGCAGTTCCGCCGCGTGTACGAGCCGATGTTCAACATCCGCGTCGAACACGGCGAACGCGTGAGCCCGCTGTACGACTGGCGCCCGCAGAGCACCTACATCCGCCGCCCGCCGTACTGGGAAGGCGCGCTGGCCGGCGAGCGCACGCTGCGCGGCCTGCGTGCGCTGGCGGTGCTCGGCGACAACATCACGACCGACCACCTGTCGCCGTCGAACGCGATCCTGATGAACAGCGCGGCCGGTGAATACCTGCACAAGATGGGCCTGCCGGAAGAGGACTTCAATTCGTACGCGACGCATCGCGGCGACCACCTCACCGCGCAGCGCGCGACGTTCGCCAATCCCACGCTGATGAACGAGATGGCCGTGATGGATGGCGAAGTGAAGAAGGGGTCGCTGGCGCGCATCGAGCCGGACGGCCAGGTCGTGCGCATGTGGGAAGCGATCGAGACCTACATGGAACGCCGCCAGCCGCTGATCATCATCGCCGGCGCCGACTACGGCCAGGGCTCCTCGCGCGACTGGGCGGCCAAGGGCGTGCGCCTGGCGGGCGTGGAAGCGATCGTCGCCGAAGGTTTCGAGCGCATCCACCGCACGAACCTGATCGGCATGGGCGTGCTGCCGCTGGAGTTCAAGCCGGGCTTCAATCGCACGGTGCTGCGCATCGACGGCACCGAGACCTTCGACGTGATCGGCGAGCGCAAGCCGCGCGCGGACCTCACGCTGGTGATCCATCGCCGCGATGGCGAGCGCGTGGAGGTGCCCGTCACCTGCCGCCTCGACAGCGACGAGGAAGTATCGATCTACGAAGCCGGCGGCGTGCTGCAGCGTTTCGCGCAGGACTTCCTGGAATCGTCGGCGCGCGCGGCCTGACCGCCGCGTGCCCGCTCATCGCACGCCCTTTCCCACCCCGCAAGGAGTAGCGACATGCCCGGCACCGTCACCCTGCACCGCGTCATCCGCGCGCCCGCCGAACGCATCTACCGTGCCTTCATCACGCCGGCCGCGATGGTGAAGTGGCTTCCGCCGCACGGTTTCACCGGCGAGGTCCATTCGATGGATGCACGCGTCGGCGGCAGCTACCGCATGTCGTTCACCAACTTCGGCACCGGCGGCAGCCATTCCTTCGGCGGCACGTACCGCGAGATGGTCCCCGGCGAAAAGCTGCGCTACGACGACCAGTTCGACAATCCCGAGCTCCCCGGCACGATGGAAGTCGAGATCACGCTGAAGCCCGGCATGGTCGGTACCGACGTGAGCATCGTGCAGAAAGGCATTCCCGATTCGATCCCGGTCGAGTTCTGCTACCTGGGGTGGCAGGAATCGCTGGAGATGCTGGCGAAGCTGGTGGAGCCGGAGATTCCGGACGGGGCGTGATGACCGGCGTCGCACCGCGAAGACGGGGATCCAACTTTGCGGCGTGTCCAGCTTTCCGGAGAGTGTGATTTGTCGGCAAGTTGGATTCCCGCCTTCGCGGAAATGACATCAAACACAAGAACGAGTACCCAATGACCCACGCACCGCAGATCCGCATCCCCGCCACCTTCATGCGCGGCGGCACGAGCAAGGGCGTGTTCTTCCGCCTGGATGACCTGCCCGAAGCCGCGCGCGTGCCCGGCAAGGCGCGCGATGCGCTGCTGCAACGCGTGATCGGTTCGCCCGACCCGTACGGCAAGCACACCGACGGCATGGGCGGCGCGACGTCCAGCACGAGCAAGTGCGTGATCATCTCGAAGTCGTCCGTGCCCGGGCACGACGTCGATTACCTCTACGGCCAGGTCGCCATCGAGGAATCCTTTGTCGACTGGAGCGGCAACTGCGGCAACCTGAGCACGGCGGTCGGTCCCTTCGCGATCGCCGCCGGGCTGATCGACGCCGAGCGCATTCCGCAGGACGGCCTGTGCACGGTACGCATCTGGCAGGCGAACATCGGCAAGACGATCATCGCGCACGTGCCGGTGACCCACGGCCAGGTGCAGGAAACCGGCGATTTCGAACTGGACGGCGTGACCTTCCCCGCTGCGGAAATCCAGCTGGAATTCCTCGATCCGTCCGACGACGGCGATGCCGGCGGCTCCATGTTCCCCACCGGCAATCTCATCGACGAACTGGAGGTGCCGGGCGTCGGCACGTTCAAGGCGACGATGATCACTGCGGGAATTCCCACGATCTTCCTTGACGCCGCAGATCTGGGGTACACCGGCAGCGAGTTGCAGGACGCGATCAACAAGGACGCCACGGCGCTGGCGAACTTCGAGAAGATCCGTGCGCACGGCGCCCTGCGCATGGGGCTGATCAAGCATCTGGACGAGGCGAAGACGCGCCAGCACACGCCGAAGGTCGCGTTCGTCGCGCCGCCGGCGGATTACGTTTCCTCGAGCGGCAAGCAGGTTGCGGCGAACGATATCGATCTGCAGGCGCGCGCGATGTCGATGGGCAAGCTGCACCACGCGATGATGGGCACGGCCGCGGTGGCGATCGGTACCGCTGCCTCGATTCCCGGCACGCTGGTGAACCGCGCCGCAGGCGGCGGCGAACGCGAGTCGGTGCGCTTCGGCCACCCCTCCGGCACGTTGCGCGTGGGCGCGCAGGTGAAGCTCGTCGACGGCCAGTGGACCGTGACGAAGGCCATCATGAGCCGCAGCGCGCGCGTGTTGATGGAAGGCTGGGTGCGGGTGCCGGCGGATTCGTTCTGAGCGGTGCGCTTCGCTTACCCGCGCTGCAAAAACCGATCCGCTGCACCAACAAAAAAGCCCCGCCATGCGGGGCTCTTCATCATCGTGGCCGCTCATTCCCACTCGATCGTGGCCGGCGGCTTCCCGCTGATGTCATACACGACGCGCGAGACGCCGCGCAACTCGTTGATGATGCGATTGGACACGCGGCCGAGGAAATCGTACGGCAGGTGCGCCCAGTGCGCGGTCATGAAGTCGATGGTTTCCACCGCGCGCAGCGCGATGACCCACTCGTACGCGCGCGCATCGCCCACCACGCCCACCGACTTCACCGGCAGGAACACGGCGAAGGCCTGGCTGGTCCGGTCGTAGAGATCGGCCTTGCGCAGCTCTTCGATGAAGATGTGGTCGGCGCGTGCGAGCAGTTCGGCGTGTTCGCGCTTCACTTCGCCCAGGATGCGCACGCCCAGGCCCGGGCCCGGGAACGGATGGCGATAGACCATCGCGCGCGGCAGGCCGAGTTCGACGCCGAGGCGACGCACTTCGTCCTTGAACAACTCGCGCAGCGGCTCGACGAGGCGCAGCTTCATGTCTTCCGGCAGGCCGCCCACGTTGTGGTGGCTCTTGATGACGTGCGCCTTGCCGGTCTTGCTGCCCGCCGACTCGATCACGTCCGGATAGATCGTGCCCTGCGCGAGCCACTTCGCGTTCTTCAGCTTGGCCGACTCCTCGTCGAAGATCTGGACGAACAGGTTGCCGATGATCTTGCGCTTGGCTTCGGGATCCTCGACGCCGGCGAGCGCCTTGAAGTAACGGTCGGCGGCGTTCACGCGCACGACCTTCACGCCCATGTGCTCGGCGAACATCGCCATCACCTGGTCGCCCTCGTTCCAGCGCAGCAGGCCGGTGTCGACGAACACGCAGGTGAGCTGCTCGCCGATCGCCTTGTGCAGCAGGGCGGCGACGACGGAGGAATCCACGCCGCCGGACAGGCCGAGGATCACTTCATCCGAACCGACCTGCTCGCGCACGCGCGCGATCTGGTCCTCGATGATGTTGGCGGCCGTCCACAGCGTCTTGCAGCCGCAGATCTCGGCCACGAAACGGCGCAGCAGCGTCTGGCCCTGCTTGGTGTGCGTGACCTCCGGATGGAACTGCACGCCGTACCAGCGCTTGTCCTCGCGCGCCATCGCGGCGACCGGAATGCGATCGGTCACGGCGGTGACGGTCCAGCCCGGCGGCGCCTTGGCGACGTGGTCGCCGTGGCTCATCCACACGTCGATGCGCGGCTCGCCGTCGTGGTCGGTCAGCCCGCCGAGCAGCGCGTCGCTCGCGACCAGCTCGACTTCGGCGTGGCCGAATTCGCGCGCATCGGCCGCTTCGGTCGCGCCGCCCAGCTGCGCGGCGAGCGTCTGCATGCCGTAGCAGATGCCCAGGATCGGCAGGCCGGCGTCGAAGACTTCCTGCGGCGCGCGCGGGGCGCCCTGCTCGGTCGTCGATTCCGGGCCGCCCGACAGGATGATGCCCTTCGCGCCGAACGCGGCGATTTCCGCCGGATCGTGGTCCCACGCCCAGATCTCGCAGTAGACGCCGATCTCGCGGATGCGGCGGGCGATCAGCTGCGTGTACTGCGCGCCGAAATCGAGGATGAGGATCTTGTCGGTGTGGATGTTGGTCATGGACGGCCGTGATTCGTGATTCGTGAAGTGTGATTCGCAGCAGCGATCCCGTGGTGCGGAGCCGAGTCCCCGACGAATCACGAATCACCCATCGCGAATCACGCGCGCGTGCGTCAGCTCGCGCGATAGTTCGGCGGTTCCTTCGTGATCTGCACGTCGTGCACGTGGCTCTCGCGCGCGCCGGCGTTGGTCACGCGCACGAAGCTGGGCTTGGTGCGCATTTCCTCGATGCTCGCGCAGCCGACGTAGCCCATCGTGGCGCGCAGGCCGCCGGCGAGCTGGTGGACGACGTTGCGAAGCGGGCCGCGGTACGGGACGCGGCCTTCGATGCCTTCGGGCACGAGCTTGTCGGCATCCGACGCGTCCTGGAAATAACGATCCTTGGAGCCCTGCTCCATCGCGCCCAGCGAACCCATGCCGCGGTAGCTCTTGTAGCTGCGGCCCTGGAACAGCTCGACTTCGCCCGGCGCTTCCTCGGTGCCGGCGAACAGGCCGCCGATCATCACCGTCGATGCGCCGGCGACGATCGCCTTGCCGATGTCGCCCGAGTAGCGGATGCCGCCGTCGGCGATGAGCGGGATGCGGTCCTGCAGCGCTTCGGCGACCATCGCCACGGCGGTGACCTGCGGCACGCCGACGCCTGCGACGATGCGGGTGGTGCAGATCGAACCGGGGCCGACACCGACCTTCACCGCGTCGGCGCCGTTGTCCATCAGTGCGAGCGCGGCGTCGCCGGTGACGATGTTGCCGCCGATGACCTGCAGCTGCGGGAAGTTCTTCTTCACCCAGTTCACGCGATCGAGCACGCCCTGCGAATGGCCGTGCGCGGTGTCGACCACGACCACGTCCACGCCGGCCGCGGCGAGCGCTTCCACGCGCGCTTCGGTGTCGCCGCCGACGCCGACGGCCGCGCCGACCAGCAGGCGTTCGCTGGTGTCGTAGGCGGCGTTGGGGTTGTCGGACTTCTTCTGGATGTCCTTCACGGTGATCAGGCCGCGCAGCTCGAAGCCGTCGTTGACCACCAGCACCTTCTCGATGCGGTGCTTGTGCAGCAGGCTCAGGACTTCCTCGTCGGTGGCGCCTTCGCGCACCGTCACCAGGCGGTCCTTCTTGGTCATGATGTGGCGGACCGGATCGTCGAGCTTCTTCTCGAAGCGCATGTCGCGGCTGGTGACGATGCCCATCAGCTGGCCGCCTTCCACCACCGGCACGCCGGAGATGTTGCGCGCACGGGTGAGCTTGAGGACTTCGCCGATCGTCGTGTCGGGCCCGACGGTGAAGGGCTCCTTGATCACGCCGGCCTCGAACTTCTTGACCTGCGCGACCTGCGCCGCCTGGGCTTCCAGGCTCATGTTCTTGTGGACGATGCTGATGCCGCCCAGCTGCGCCATGGCGATGGCCAGGCGGGCTTCGCTGACGGTGTCCATCGCGGCCGACAGGATCGGCAGCCGGATGTTCAGGTCGCGGGTTAGGCGGGTGGTGAGCGAGACGTCCTTGGGCAGGACCGTCGAATGGGCCGGGACGAGCGAGACGTCGTCGTAGGTCAGTGCTTCAGCCTGGATGCGCAGCATGGGCGGGGGCCGGAAGAGGTGAAGCGCGACATTGTAACGTGTCCGGGGTCCTCGACGCTGCCTTCGCGCTGGGATGTGTCGTTCTGCAGGAGTGGCGGGTCGCGCTTGAGCCGATTCGCTTCGCAAATCGACTCCGACACGTGCACCACACCCGCCCCTCGCCGCTCCGCGGCGACCGCCCCTGACTCAGGGGCTGGGGCAAACGCCTCGCTTCGCCCTTGGTCTTCAGCCCCTCTCCCACCGGGAGAGGGGTTGGGGTGAGGGGCAACGGAGTTACACAATCCCGGATCGCGTGGTCGGTACAGCGCTGTGGGGTGCTTTTCAGGCAGCCATTGCCAGCCTACTTCACCGCATGCCACCCACGGCCCGAATCCGCCGCCTCGGCGGCCTCGAGCGTGTTCTGCATCAGCGTGGCGACGGTCATCGGGCCGACGCCGCCCGGGACGGGCGTGATCCAGCTGGCCCGCTGGGCCGCCGCGTCGAACCCCACGTCGCCCACGAGGCGGCCGTCGTCGAGGCGGTTGATGCCCACGTCGATGACCACCGCGCCCGGCTTCACCCATTCACCGGGGATCAGGCCCGGGCGGCCGACGGCCACCACGAGGATGTCGGCGTTGCGGATCGACGCCTCCAGCACCTGCGGCGGGGTGAACTTGTGGCAACTGGTGACGGTGCAGCCGGCGATCAGCAGTTCCAGCGCCATCGGGCGCCCGACGTGGTTGGACACGCCGACGATCGTCGCACTCTGCCCGCGCACCGGGCGGTCGGTGTAGGCCAGCAGCGTGGTGATGCCGCGCGGCGTGCACGGGCGCAGGCCGAACTGGCGCAGCGCGAGGTGGCCGACGTTCTCCGGATGGAACCCGTCCACGTCCTTGCGCGGGTCGATACGGTGGATCAGCTCCGTTGCGTCGCGGCGGTCCGGCAGGGGCAGCTGCACCAGGATGCCGTGCACCTCCGGGTCCGCGTTGAGCCTGTCGATCAGCGCGAGGAGTTCGTCATTGCCCGTATCGGCCGGCAGGTCGTAGTCGATCGCGCGGATGCCCACTTTCTGCGCCGCGCGCCGTTTGTTCTTCACGTAGACGCTGGACGCGGGGTCGTTGCCGACCAGCACCACGGCCAGGCCGGGGCGCGATTTGCCCGACGCGACGCGCGCATCGACGCGGCTCTTGAGCGTGTCGAGCAGGTCCTCGGCGATGCGCTTGCCGTCGAGGATTCGGGCCGGTGCGTGGGTCGTGGAGACGGTCATGCCGTGGGCTGGAGTACATTCGGGCCGGGCATTATCGCTCAAGCCACCTGCCGGCGGCCGGCACGCCGCTCCACCGCCCTACCCCGCACCGCGACGACGACGCCCCCGATGACCGAACCCGATTTCGAAACCACCCAGATCGAGGCCGCCGCCTTCCGGCGGCTGCTCCAGCACCTGCTGCAGGAGCGCCCGGACGTGCAGAACATCGACCTGATGATCAACGCCGGCTTCTGCCGCAACTGCCTGGCCGACTGGTACCGCGAGGCCGCCGAGCAGCGCGGCATCACGATGACCAAGGACGAGGCGCGCGAGGCGATCTACGGCCTGCCCTTCGCGCAATGGAAGGCGCAGCACCAGCGCGAGGCGACGCCCGAGCAGCTGGCGGCGTTCGAGGCGGCGCAACGCCGTCACGCCGGATGAGTTTCGGGCGCCGCCAGTGGCTGGGCTGGGCGGCGCTGCCGGTGCTCGGCTACGCGGGCATGGTCGCGTGGCTGTTCTCCAAGCAGCGCGAGCTGATCTACCTCCCCGAAGGCACGCGCATCGACGTCGCCCAGACCGACTTCACCCTCGCGCGCGGCGACGTCCAGCTGCACGGCTGGGTGCTGCATCCGCATGCGTCGCGCCCGGTGATCTACTTCGGCGGCAACGCGGAAGGCATCCAGAACCGGCGCGAGATGCTCGACCGGCTGCTGCCCGATCGCCCCGTGTACCTGGTGTCGTATCGCGGTTACGGCGCGAGCGGCGGGCAACCGAGCGAGGCGGCGCTGCTCGGCGATGCGCTGGCGTTGTTCGACGAAGTGCGTTCGCGCCACCCGGACCAGCCGATTGCGGTGATCGGCTCCAGCCTGGGCACCGGCGTCGCCAGTTACGTCGCCAGCCAGCGGCCGGTGTCGCAGCTGGTGCTCATCGCGCCGTTCGACAGCCTCACGGCCGTGGCGCAGGTGCATTACCCGGTGCTGCCGGTGCGCTGGATCATGCGCGACCGCTTCGATTCGATCGAGCGCCTGCGCGGCTACGAGGGCGAGGTGATGGTGATCCGCGCCGCGCTCGACACCATCGTGCCGCCGGCGAACACCAACCGCCTGATCGCGGTGCTCGGCAAGCCGCCGAGAGTCGTGGACCTGCCGCAGGCCGGGCACAACACGATCAGCGGCGATCCGGTGTTCGAACAGGCGCTGGCCGACTTCCTGCGCTGAAGCCTACGCGGCGCAGAACGTCACATAGTCGATGTAGCCCGGGAAGTCGCGCCCCGCGGCGCACACCGGGCAGTCCGGATCGGCCGACAGCCGCGTTTCGCGGAACCGCATCCCCATCGCGTCGAAGTGCAGCAGGCGGCCCGCCAGCGGCTCGCCGACGCCGAGGATCAGCTTGATCGCCTCGGTCGCCTGCAACAGGCCGATGACGCCCGGCAGCACGCCGAGCACGCCCGCTTCGGCGCAGTTGGGCGCGGCTTCCGGCGGCGGCGGCTCGGGGAACAGGCAGCGATAGCACGGCGCATGGCCGCGATGGCGCCCCGCATCGAACACGCTCACCTGACCTTCGAAACGATGCACCGCGCCGTACACCAGCGGCTTGCCGAGCTTCACGCAGGCGTCGTTGAGCAGGTAGCGCACCGGGAAGTTGTCGGCGCCGTCGATCACCACGTCCGCGCCGTCGATGAGACGTTCGACATTGGCGGCGGTGATGCGCTCCTGGAAGGTCGCGATGTTCACCGACGGATTCAGCGCCGACAGCGCAATGCGCGCCGACTCGACCTTCGGCACCCCGATGCGGTCTTCGGTGTGCAGGATCTGCCGCTGCAGGTTGCTGCGATCGACGATGTCGTCGTCCGCCAGCACGATCGTGCCGATGCCGGCCGCCGCCAGATAGAACGCTGCCGGCGAGCCGAGGCCGCCGGCGCCAACCATCGCGATGCGTGCGGCCTGCAACCTCCGCTGTCCCGTCTCGCCGACTTCGGGCAGGCGCAGGTGGCGCGAATAACGGTCGTAGAAGTCGAATTCGCGCTCGTCGCGCGTGATCGGCAGGCCTTCGGCGATCCAGCGCGTCGTACCGCCTTCCACCGACGCCACGCGTGCGTAACCCGCCGCATGCAACGCCTGCGCGGCCTTCATCGAGCGCGCGCCGGACTGGCAGATGATCAGCACGTCGGCCGAGCGGTCGGGCAATGTCGCCTGCGGATCGGCCTCCAGTGCGCCGCGAGCGACGCCGAGCGCGCCTTCGGCGATGCCGGTCGCGCGCTCGTGCGATTCGCGCACGTCGACGATCACCGCGCCGTCGCGCTGGCGGCGGAAGGCGTCGGCGGGCGTGATGCGTTCGATCTGGTCGGTGATATCCATGGCGCGATTATCGCCCCTCAGGCGTAACGCAGGATCTCGACCACGGCGCCGGCAGCCAAACGCTGCGGTCCATCGGGCACGACGATCAGCGCGTTGGACTCGCCGACCGCTCGCAGGCGGTGCGAACCCACAGCGGGATTCGGATCGGCCCGCAGCACGCCGTGTTCGTCGCAGAAGACGGTGGCACGCTGGAATTCGCGTCGCGCGTGGGATTTGTCGACGGGCGCGACCAGTTGCGCGCGCTCGACCGGACGCGGCTCGGTGCGGCCCTGCAATGCGTCGATGAGCGTGCGTCCGAACCCCAGGAAGGTCGCGAACACCGACACCGGATTCCCCGGCAGCGCGAGCACGCGCGCCTGGTCGAGGCTGCCGAACAGCACCGGCATGCCGGGCTTCATCCGCACCTTCCAGAAATGCACGGTGCCGAATTGCTGCAGCACCGCCGGAATGTGGTCCTTCTCGCCGGCCGACACCGCGCCGCAGGTGACGATCAGGTCGAACGCGCAGCCGGCATCACGCAGTGCGATCTCGACCTGCTTCGGATCGTCGGGCAACCGCGGCCAGGCCGTCGGCTCCAACCCTTCCGCGCGCAGCAGGCCCATCAGCAGTTCGCGATTGCTGTCGTAGATCTCGCCCGGGGCCAGCGAAAGACCGGGTTCGATCAATTCGTCGCCGCTGCTGAACACCGCGACCGTCGGCTTGCGGAACACCGTCAGCGACGGCACACCGAGCGAGGCGGCGAGCGACACGCGCGCGGGCGTCAGGCGTTTGCCGGCTTGCAGCACGCATTCGCCGGCCTGCACGTCCTCGCCGGCAAGGCGCAGGTTCGCGCCGGCGGCGGGCGGCATGAGGACCACGACGCGATCGCCTTCCACGCGCGTGTTTTCCTTGATGACGACCGTGTCGGCGCCCGCGGGCATCGGTGCGCCCGTGGTGATGCGCACGCATTCGCCCTCGTCCACCGTGATCTCGCGGGCACGGCCGGCGAACTGTTCGTCGACCAGGCGCAGCGTCGTCCCGCCTTCGCGCAGATCGGCATGGCGCAGTGCGAAGCCGTCCATCGCGCTGTTGTCGAACGGCGGCAATGGGATCGGCGCGTGCACGTCGGCCGCGAGAATGCGCCCGTGTGCACGCGACAGCGGCAGCGTTTCGGTGTCGAGGCGATGCTTCGCCGCGACGTCGCGGATGATCGCGACGGCCTCGTCGAAGGCGAGCTGTGTCGGGAAGTCGGTCATGCGGTGGGGTCGCGTCCGTCGGAATCGCCGGGCACCGCGCCGGCGGCGGCGAGGTCCTGCGGCGTGTTGAGGTTGCCGAAGCGTACGCCGTCCAGCCGCACGGCGACCATGCGCAGGCGGCGTTGCAACGAATGGACGGCAAGATCGCCCGCGTCGATCGCATGCGCGGTCGCCTCGCGCAGGGATGCCACGGACCACAACGCGACAAGCGGCTGCGGGCCGTCGTCGTCCACGGCGTAGGCGCCGTGCGATCCCGCGGCGGCGCTCAGGCTCGGCACGAGGCAGTCTTTCACACCGATCAGGTCCACCGGGAGCGTGAGCAGCCACGGCGTCTGGCACGCGGCGGCGAGCGCATCGAGCCCGGCGAGCGGGCCGAGGTCGACGGTCACTCGATCGCGAACGGCGCGCAGGCCGATGCGTTCGTAACGTTCGGGTTCGCGGTTCGCGCTGACGATAACGTTCGAGACGTCAGTGGCGAAGCGTTTTCGCCAGCGTTCGACCTGCGGCATCCCGTCGCGCATGAGCCAGGCCTTGTCGATGCCACCGAGCCGGCTTGCGCGTCCGCCCGCGAGGATGCCGAGGGTGATGTCGGAAGGCTGCAGCGTCATGGATGGGATTTTACGGCGTCTCGTAGCCGTCATCCGGCGGTGGCCGGGATCCTGGCCGCCAAACGAACGTGTTCGCCTTCCAACGAATGACGCTTCTCAGCCCCTCTCCCGTCGGGAGAGGGGTTGGGGTGAGGGGAAACGAGGCGATTGGGCCAAACGAGCGTTGCCGCACAGCGCTGCGGTGTTGCTTTCCTGCTTTGGACGCAACGCACGATGGATTCCTGCGCTGGAATGACAGCACCTGCCGCGAAGACGAAACGACAAAGGCGATCGCGCTAGACGCGACCGGCCTGCATCCCGGCGTTCGCCGGGATGACGAAACGACAAAGGCGATCGCGTCAGGCGCGACCGCGTGACTACGCTGGATCCCGGCCTACGCCGGGATGACGAAACGACAAAGGCGATCGCGGCAGGCGCGACCGCGTCGTTTCGTCACTTGCCCTTTTTGACGTGCTTCAGCAGGCGGCGCTTGCGCGCGACCTGGCGTTCGGTGAGCACGTTCTTCTTGCCTTCGTAGGGGTTCGCGCCTTCCTTGAACACGAAACGCACCGGCGTGCCGACCAGCTTGAAGCGCTTGCGGAAGAAGTTCTCCAGATAGCGCTTGTAGGTGTCGCTCAACGTGCGCAGGCGCGTGCCGTGTACGACGAACGTCGGCGGGTTGTTCGCCGCCGGATGCGCATAGCGCAGCTTGGCGACGTGGCCGCGAACGGTCGGCGGCGGATTGGTTTCGTACGCGACTTCCAGCGCCTTGTTCACTTCGCTGGTACTGAATTCGTGCGTCGCCGACGCATGCGCGCGATGGATGGCGCGGAACAGCTCGCGCAGGCCCGAGCCGTGCTTGGCACTGATGCGCACCGCTTCGGCCCACTCGACGAAGCCGAGCTTGCGCGTCAGCAGCGCCTCGGCCTGCTGGCGCTGGTAATCGGTCAGGCCGTCCCACTTGTTGATGGCGACGACCAGCGCGCGACCCGCGTCCAGCGCGAGGCCCAGCACCGTGGCGTCCTGGTCGGTGATGCCCTCGCTCGCGTCCAGCATCACCACGGCGACCTGGCACTGCTCGATCGCCTGCAGCGTCTTGATGATCGAGAACTTCTCGACCGCCTCCTCCACGCGCGCCTTGCGGCGCACGCCGGCGGTATCGACCAGGCGGTACAGGCGGCCGTCGCGCTCCATGTCGATGGAGACCGAGTCGCGCGTGGTGCCGGGCACCTCGGAGGCGATCATCCGCTCCTCGCCGAGCAGGCGGTTGACCAGCGTCGACTTGCCGACGTTCGGGCGGCCGATGAAGGCCACGCGGATGCGCGACGGATCGGTGTCGAGCTCCGTCGCTGCGCCCTCTTCGGGCACGCGCTGGAGCACGCTGTCGATCAGCTCGTCGATGCCCTGGCGATGCGCCGACGACACCGCGATGACGTCGGTGATGCCGTAACGGGCGAATTCGTTGATCGCGGCCTGGGCGTCGAGGCCGTCGGTCTTGTTGACCACCAGCATCGCCGGCCGCGCGGTCTTGCGCAGCCACGCGAGGATGTCGTCGTCCAGCGCCGAGGCGCCTTCACGACCGTCCACGACGAACAGCACCAGGTCGGCTTCTTCGGCGGCGGAACGCGCCTGGCGCGCGGTGGCGCCCGCCAAGCCCTCGTCCTCGCCGGCGATGCCGCCGGTGTCGACGACCGCGAACGGGCGCTTGCCTTCCGGCCGCGCAACGCCGTAGTTGCGATCGCGCGTGACGCCCGGCTGGTCGTGGACCAGGGCGTCGCGGGTGCGCGTCAGCGCATTGAACAGCGTGGATTTTCCAACGTTGGGACGGCCAACGAGGGCGACGAGCGGAAGCATGGTGAGGGCCGGTGCGGAATGGGGGATCGGGGAAGCGGAGCGCCGTGCCGCGCAGCGGGAAGGCGCGCGGCGGCCGGGTCCGGCCCGGTCCGTGGGTATCGGGGTACGGCATGATGACGGGCCCGGCGCCAAAAGGGAAACCGGGGCCGAATGCCGCATGCAAAACGGCCCGGACTCGCGCCCGGGCCGTTCGTCTGCAGCGGGTGCCGCCAGCGCTTACTGCAGGCGGAACGCCGTCAGCTCGCCGTTGACGTTCTGCACCACCGCGATGCCGTCGGCGACCACCGGAGCGGCCTTCACGGCCTTGCCGCCAACGCGCTCACGCGCGGCGAACTCGCCGTTGTCCAGCTTCAGCCAGTGCACGTAGCCGTCGAAATCGGCGACCACGGCGAAATCGCCCTGCACCGCCGCGCCGGTCACGTTGCGACGGGCCAGCGCCGGCTGCGACCACAGGGCCGCGCCGCTGTTCTTGTCCAAGCCGAAGACCGAGCCGCTGGGATCGGTGACGACCAGGCGGTCGGACGCGAGGCCGATGCGGCCTGCGCCGCCGTGCTCCGCCGACCACATCGGACGGCCGCTCGGGGCATCGATGGCGAGGGTCTGCTTCTTGAAGCTGGTGGCGAACAGCGTCGTGCCTTCGAGCACCGGCGTGCCGTCGATGTCGGCCATGCGATCCAGTTCGGTACGGCCTTCCGGCTGCGCGACCGGCTGCTCCCACATCGGGCGGCCATCGCTGGCCGACAGCGCCGACACGGTGCCGTCGTCGTTACCGATGAACACGAAGCCCGGGCCGAGGACCGGGCCGTCGTTGCCGCGCAGCGACAGCATCGGCACTTCCTGCACCCAGAACCAGCGACGCTCGCCACTGGCGGCGTCGAAGGCGGTGACACGGCCGTCGTTGGAACGCACGAACACCGAGTTCATGCCGATCGCCGGCGCGGCGATCACTTCGTTCGGGACGTGGGCCTTCCACTTCTCTTCGCCGGTGCTGGCGTCGAGCGCGATGACTTCGCCATCCAGGCCGCCGACCACGACCAGGCCTTCGCCCACGCCGGGACCGCCGGACAGGCGGACGTTCGCCTTCTTGTCGGGGCGGTATTCCCAGACCTGCTTGCCGGTCTGCAGGTCGAACGCGTGCACGCCGCCTTCGATCGCGGCGGCGAAGACGCGACCGTCGGCGACCGCCGGTCCCTGGCGTACGCCGCTGCGGCCTTCGCCCTTGCCAGCGTTGGCCGACCAGATCTTCTGGACGGTCACCGAGGGCGTGATGTCGGTCAGCTCGGCGGGTTCGTTCGGCTTGCCGTCGTCCTTCTTCTTGTCGCCACCGAACCAGCCCTTGACGGTCGAGCACCCGGCGAGCGAAGCCGCGCACAGCAGCACGACGGAGGTACGCAGCAGCATGGAGCGGTGCTTCATCAGGACTTGGCCTCGGGCTTGGCGGGCGTGCCGCCGACTTCGGTGAGCTTGAGTTCGAGCAGGCGGCGGTGCGGCGAAGCCACGTCCAGCTTGGCCATCGCCTCGGCGTACGCCGTGCGCGCCTGGTCCTTCTGGCCGAGCGCGAGGTGCGCATCGCCGCGCACTTCGATGCCCGCCGCGGTGTCGGCGTCGGCCACGAGCTTCAGCGCGGCATCGGCCTGCTTCTTGTCGATCAGCAGGCGCGCGGTGCGCTGCTGGATGATCTGCGCGATCGCCGGATCCTCGGTGCGGATGCCCTGGAGCGTGGCGAGCGCGGCGTCGTTCTGCTTCGCCTCGACCTGCGAGCGGGCCAGTTCGAGGGCCGCCAATGCGCGGTAGCTCGAACCTTCTTCCAGCGCCTTGACCTTGGCGTCGGCGGTCTTGTCTTTCGCGTCGATGGCGTCGATGGCCTGCTGGTACTGCGTGGCCATGCCCATGCGTTCCTGCTCGTGGCGCTGGTCCCACCATTTCCAGCCGCCGATGGCCGCCAGACCCAGGGCGATGCCGCCGATCAGGCCCGCGCCGTTGTTGCGCAGCCACTGCAGGACGCGTTCGCTTTGTTCGTGTTCGTCGAGAAGATCGTCAATCGCCATGGGCTGGCTGCCGTGCTCTGTGGCCCACCGTTACGGCGGGAATCCGAAATAGGAGCACCGGCCCGCAGCGCGGGCCGGTGCATGTGGATTTCCCGTACCGCCGGTCAATCGCCCGGCGTGAGGGAACCGTCAGAGGATAGCGTAAAGCGCGCCACGTTCGCGCGGCTGAACGGCGTCAGATCGACCGTCTTGCCCGCGTTGCGGACTTCGACCGCGGAAGAATTTCCCAGCACCACGCGCGAGACTTCGCCCGCGGCGTAGCTGCGCTGCTGGCCGGTACCGAGTTCGCCGCTTTCGATCACGCGGCCGTCGGCGCCGCGCACTTCGACCCAGCTGTTGCCGATGAAGTTGAGCGACAACGCCGGCTGCGTAGCGGCAGGCGCCGCGGGCAGCGTCGCCATCGAGGCGACGAGCGGTGTCCGGTGCACCGGCTCGGACGGCGTCGGCTGCGCATTGTTCGCAGGGGTCGCCGGCGCGGTCGCCACGTCGAGCGACTCGACCTTGGCGTCGTCCTTCTTGAGTTCGCGCGAGGCCATCCAGATCGGCACCGCGATGGCCGCCGTCAGCACGATGTAGATCGCACGACGCGTGGCCTGTTCGAACACGCGGCGGTAGCGCGGCGTGTGGGTGTGGCTGACAAGGTCCGACGGCGCGATCGGTCGCGCGCCCTGGCCGAGTTCCTCGTCGAACTTGACCCCGAGCAGGCGCGCATAGCTGCGCATCTGCCCGCGGACGAAGACCGGCGCACCCAGCTGGCTCGAGTCCCCCGATTCGAGCTGCCGGATCACCTTGACCGGAATCTTCAGGCTGGCGGCGACGTCTTCCTGCGACAGGCCCGCCTCTTCGCGGGCCTGCTTAAGGCGCACGCCAATGCTGGCGCCCATCTCAGGCGCGAGTTGGTTCGAGTTCATCGCTTTCCGTCATCCCCCATGCCGGAGCCCCGCGTCTGCGGGAACTCCGCCCTCATTCGCTGAACGTATCTTGCGGCGGCAGCCCTGTCGCCGAGTTTCTCTTCGATTTGTGACGCAAGCTGCAACGCCCCCGCATCCGCTGGTGCAGCCGACAGGCGGCGCTCGGAGAATGCGCGGGCTTCGAAGGCATTTCCTTGACGGAATTCAAGCTCCGCCAACGCGCCAAGTGCCGTGGCGTTGTTCGGATCCAGCTCGACGGCGCGGCGCAGGTCCCGACGCGCGCGGTCGTCCTGGCCGGCTCGGGCGGCACAGCTTCCGGAGTTCGCCAGCGCCACCGACGGCGTCGTGTAGCGCGGGTCCTGCAGCGCGCGGTCGAACCAGGCCAGCGACTCGGCCGCACGGCCTTCGCGGCACAGCCAGACGCCGTAATTGTTCTGGATCGCGCCGTTGGTGGGCGCGAGTTCGGCGGCGCGCTGGTAACGGCGACCGGCTTCGGCCGAATCGCCGCGCCGGGCCACGACCACGGCGAGGACGGTCTCGGCGTCGGCGGATTTCGGATCGAGCTTGAGCGCCTTCAGCGCTTCCTTTTCGGCCGCGGCGTAATCGCCGGCGAGCAGGCGCGCGCGGGCCAGTTCGAGCGGGCGGCTCGCGGCGACGGCGTCCTTGTTGCGACCGTTGCCGGCGACGTTGACCTCGGGCGAGGTGCGCTCGAAATCCTGACGCTTGAAGTCCTGCTTGACGAACGGCACGCGGCTGCACGCACCGGTGGCCAGCAACCCGATCGCCAACGCGGTCGAGATCGTGAGGCTCAGCGGGCGGCCGCGGACGTCCATGGCTAGCGGGCTCCTGACATTACGCGGCCTCGTTCCCGAGACCCTGCGCCTGCAATCGTTTGTTGAATTCCGCCTGGCGCCGGGTGCGGTCCATGACCTGCCCCTTGAGCTGCCCGCACGCGGCGTCGATGTCGTCGCCTCGCGTGCGCCGGACCGGGGCGATCATGCCGGCTTCATTGAGCAGCTTCTGGAAGGCGCGGATCGCCGCGTCGTCCGGCCGCTCGAAGCGCGTGCCCGGGAACGGGTTGAACGGGATGAGGTTGACCTTCGCCGCGTCCTTCATCTGCACGGCGTTGTCGAACTGGCGCATCAGGCGCAGCAGCTGGCGCGCGTGTTGCGGCTGGTCGTTCACGCCCTTCATGAGCGTGTACTCGAACGTTACCGACGTGCCGCGCTTGCGCAGCGCGTAGCGCACGCAGGCGTCCATGAGCTGTTCGATGGGGTACTTCTTGTTGAGCGGCACCAGCTCGCTGCGCAGCTCGTCGTTCGGCGCATGCAGCGACACTGCGAGCGAGACGTCGCTCTCCAGCGCAAGGCGGTCGATCATCGGCACCATGCCGGCGGTCGACAGCGTGACGCGCTTGTTCGCCAGGCCGTAGCCCAGGTCGTCGCGCATGATGCTCATCGCGCGCACGACGTTGTCGAAATTCGCCAGCGGCTCGCCCATGCCCATCATCACCACGTTGGTGAGGCGGCGCTGCTGGTGCGGCACGTTGCCCAGGTGGCGTGCCGCGACCCACACCTGGCCGATGATCTCGGCGGTGGACAGGTTGCGGTTGAAGCCCTGGGTGGCGGTGGAGCAGAACTGGCAGTTGAGCGCGCAGCCCACCTGCGACGACACGCACAGCGTGCCGCGCCCCTTGTCGGGGATGTAGACGGTTTCGATGGCGTTCTTCGGGTCCATGCCGAGCAGCCACTTGTGCGTGCCGTCGGTGGACGCCTTGTCGAACACGACCTGCGGCACGCGCACTTCGGCGCTCGCTTCGAGCTTGGCGCGCAGCGCCTTGCCCAGGTCCGTCATCTCGGCGAAATCGGTCACGTACCGGTGATGGATCCACTTCATCACCTGGTGCGCGCGGAACTTCTTCTCGCCGAGCGTCTCTTCGAAGAAACGCTCGAGCGAAGCGCGGTCGAGATCGAAGAGATTCATCTTCGAGGACCCGACCGCGTTCTTGCCGGCCACGCCCGCTTCCACGCGCGCAGCCGATTCCGTCCCGGGCGTCTGCCCTGCGAGCTGGATGTCGATGCGTTCCCGTTGCGTGGTCATGGCCTTTACGTCTGCGCTGGTCGCTTAGCGGGCGTACACGTCGGTCGCCGGGAAGAAGTACGCGACTTCGATCGCGGCGTTCTCCAGGCTGTCCGAACCGTGCACGGCGTTGGCGTCGATGCTGTCGGCGAAGTCGGCGCGGATCGTGCCCGGCGCTGCGTCCTTCGGATTGGTGGCGCCCATCAGGTCGCGGTTCTTCAGCACCGCGCCCTCGCCTTCGAGCACCTGGATCATCACCGGGCCGGAGATCATGAACTCGACCAGTGCATTGAAGAACGGACGTTCGCGATGCACGGCGTAGAAGCCTTCGGCTTCCTGCTTCGAAAGCTGCTTCATCTTCGAAGCGACGACCTTCAGGCCGTTCTTCTCGAAGCGGGTGTAGATCTCGCCGATGACGTTCTTGGCGACGGCATCCGGCTTGATGATGGACAGGGTGCGCTCCAGCGCCATGGATTCTCTCCGGGTAGGCGGGCCGCCGAACGTGGTGACTTGACCAGGGTTCGCGCCCGAGGATAACAGAAAAACCCGCGTACGGACGCGGGTTTAGCCCACAAGGCTCCGGTAATTCTAACGGATCGCACGGCATTTTTGCAGGGTCTGGCGGCGGGTTTTGCGCGGCGTCCGTTGACGGTTCAGGCCGGCAGGGACTAGCATCAAACAAGCGTTTGATTCAGCCACCGCAGCCCCAGGACATCCGCAGTACCCATGGCCACCACCGCCCATTTCTCGACCAAGGACCGGATCCTTGGCGCCGCCGAGGAACTGTTCGCCCAGTTCGGTTTCACCGGCACCTCCCTTCGCCAGGTCACCAGCCGCGCCGACGTCAACATCGCGGCGGTGAATTACCACTTCGGCAGCAAGGAAAACCTCGTCAACGAGGTCTTCCGCCGCCGCATGGACGACATGAGCGCCCAGCGCCTGGGCGCGCTGAAAGCCGCGCTGGAACAGCACCCCGGCGAGCTGGAGCCGATCCTCGCCGCCTTCGTCCAGCCCGCCCTGGCGATGGCGCAGGACCGCCACGGCGGCGGCGCCTTCGTCCGTGTCGTGGCGCGTGCCTACGCCGAGAAGAACGACCGCCTGCGCAAGTTCCTGTCCGACCACTACGGCCACGTGCTGCGCGAGTTCGCCAAGGCGATCGCCGGCTGCGTGCCGGGCCTGAGCAAGGAGGAGCTGTACTGGCGGCTCGACTTCCTCGCCGGCTCCCTGACCTACGCGATGGCCGATTTCGGCCTGATCAAGCGGCCCGCCGGCGTCTCCGAAGCGGCCCATCGCGAACGTGCCGCACGCGAGCTGATCCGTTTCGCGGCGGCCGGCTTCAAGTCCTGAACCCTGTTCGAAATACTTGTTAAACAAGGATTTGCATAACATGCCTAAGAAACTGCTTGCACGCCGCGTGGCCGTGCTTGGCGCCGGCGTCATGGGTGCGCAGATTGCCGCCCACCTGACGAACGCGGGTGTCGACACGGTGTTGTTCGACCTTCCGGCCAAGGAAGGCGACCCGAATGACGTCGTCGGCAAGGCCATCGCCAACCTGGCTAAGCTCAGCCCCGCCCCGCTCGCCAGCAAGACGCTGGCCGAGCGCATCACCCCGGCCAACTACGAGACCGGCCTGGAGCAGCTGCGCGGCTGCGACCTGATCATCGAGGCCATCGCCGAGCGGATGGACTGGAAGCAGGACCTCTACAAGAAGATCGCGCCGTTCGTCGCGGACGACGCGATCCTCGCCAGCAACACCTCGGGCCTTGGCATCAACAAGTTGGCCGAAGTGCTGCCCGAGCAGCTGCGCCACCGCTTCTGCGGCGTGCACTTCTTCAACCCGCCGCGCTACATGCACCTGGCCGAGCTGATCCCGGCCAGGACCACCGACGCCGACGTGCTGACGGCGCTGGAAACTTTCCTGACCACCGCGCTCGGCAAGGGCGTGGTGATCGCCAAGGACACGCCGAACTTCATCGGCAACCGCATCGGCGTGTTCTCGATGCTGGCCGCGATGCATCACACCGAGCAGTTCGGCCTGGGCTTCGACACCGTCGACGCACTGACCGGCCCGGCGATCGGCCGCCCGAAGTCGGCGACTTACCGCACGGCGGACGTGGTCGGCCTGGACACGATGGCGCACGTCATCAAGACGATGGCCGACACGCTGCCCGACGACCCGTGGCACGAGTACTTCAAGGCGCCGAAGTGGCTCTCCGCGCTGATCGAAAAGGGCGCGCTGGGCCAGAAGTCCGGCGCCGGCGTGTACACCAAGCGCGGCAAGGACATCCTGGTGCTGGACCTCAAGACGCAGGATTACCGCGCCTCGGCAGGTGAGCTGGAGCCGGAAGTCGCCGCACTGCTGAAGGAAAAGGATCCGGCGAAGAAGTTCGCCGCGCTGCGCGCCAGCCAGCACCCGCAGGCGCAGTTCCTGTGGGCGATCTTCCGCGACTCGTTCCACTACAGCGCCTATCACCTGGAATCGATCGCCGAGACCGCGCGCGACATCGACTTCGCGATGCGCTGGGGCTACGGCTGGTCGCTGGGTCCGTTCGAGACCTGGCAGGCCGCCGGCTGGAAGCAGGTTGCCGACTGGATCGCCGAGGACATCGTCGGCGGCAAGGCGATGAGCAGCGCGCCGCTGCCGGACTGGGTGTTCGACGGCCGCGACGGCGTGCACGACAAGGACGGCAGCTTCAGCCCGGCGCGCAAGGCGCAGGTGCCGCGCTCGTCCAACCCGGTGTACGGGCGCCAGCGTTTCCCCGATCCGCTGCTCGGCGAGAAGTTCTCGCAGGGCCGCACGGTGTTCGAGAACGATGGCATCCGCATGTGGGCCGATGACGGCGACGACATCGCCGTGGTCTCGTTCAAGACCAAGATGCACACGGTCAACGACCACGTGCTGAACGGGCTGCAGGAAGCCATCTCCATCGCCGAGCGCGACTTCGCCGGCCTGGTCATCTGGCAGCCGAAGGAGCCCTTCTCCGCCGGTGCCGACCTCGCCGGTGCGCTGGGCCTGCTGCAGGCCGGCGACGTGAAGGGTTTCGAGGCGATGGTCGCCAACTTCCAGGCCACCAGCCAGCGCATCAAGTACTCGCTGGTGCCGGTCGTCGCAGCCGTGCGCGGCCTCGCGCTCGGCGGCGGCTGCGAGTTCCAGATGCACTCGGCCAAGGCCGTGTTCGCGCTGGAGAGCTACATCGGCCTGGTCGAAGCGGGCGTTGGCCTGCTGCCGGCCGGCGGCGGCCTGAAGGAGTTCGCGGTGCGCGCCTCCGAAGCGGCCGGCCCGGGCGGTGACGTCTTCGCGCAGCTCAAGACCGCGTTCGAGAGCGTGGCGATGGGCAAGGTGTCGGCGTCGGCGTTCGAGGCGAAGGAGCTCAAGCTCGCACGCGACAACGATGCGGTGGTCTTCAACGCGTACGAACTGCTGCATGTCGCCAAGGCGCACGCGCGCGCGCTGGCCGAATCCGGCTACCGCCCGCCCCTGCCTGCCCGCCGCATCCAGGTCGCCGGTGACGTGGGCATCGCGACGTTCAAGATGATGCTGGTCAACATGCTCGAAGGCCGCTTCATCTCGCCGCACGATTACGAGATCGCCTCGCGCATTGCCACCGTGCTGTGCGGCGGTGAAGTCGACCGCGGCGCGATCGTCGATGAGGAATGGCTGCTGAAACTCGAACGCGAACACTTCGTCGCGCTGGCGCAGATGCCCAAGACGCAGGAACGCATCGCGCACATGCTCAAGACCGGCAAGCCGCTGCGCAACTGAGCGACGACGACACAGGACCCCAGAAAATGACCAAGCAAATCCAGGACGCCTACATCGTCGCCGCCACCCGCACGCCGGTCGGCAAGGCGCCGCGCGGCGTGTTCCGCAACACCCGTCCCGATGAAATGCTCGCCCACGTGCTCAAGGCCGTGGTCGCGCAGGCGCCGGGCATCGACCTCGGCCGCATCGACGACGCGATCATCGGCTGCGCCATGCCCGAGGGCGAGCAGGGCATGAACGTGGCGCGCATCGGCGCGCTGCTGGCCGGCCTGCCCAACACCATCGCGGCGCAGACGATCAACCGCTTCTGCTCGTCCGGCCTGCAGGCCGTGGCGATGGCAGCCGACCAGATCCGCCTCGGCAACGCGGACCTCATGCTCGCGGGCGGCACCGAATCGATGTCGATGGTGCCGATGATGGGGAACAAGGTCGCGCTGAGCCCGCAGGTGTTCGCGAAGGATGAGAACGTCGCCATCGCGTACGGCATGGGCATCACCGCCGAGAAGGTGGCCGAGGAGTGGAAGGTCTCGCGCGAGGAGCAGGACGCGTTCGCGCTCGCTTCGCACCAGAAGGCCATCGCCGCGATCCAGGCCGGCGAGTTCAAATCCGAAATCACGCCGTATGAAGTCATCTCGCGCATCCCGGACCTCGCCGGCAACGCCGTGCGCGTGAAGAAGTCGATCGTGGAGATCGACGAAGGCCCGCGCCCGGATTCGTCCATCGAGGGCCTCGCCAAGCTCAAGCCGGTGTTCCGCAACGGCCAGTTCGGCGGCAGCGTCACTGCGGGCAACAGCTCGCAGATGAGCGACGGCGCGGCCGGCGTGCTGCTCGCGTCCGAGCAGGCGATCAAGGACTACGGACTGACACCGCTGGCGCGTTTCGTGAGCTTCTCGGTGGCCGGCGTGCGCCCGGAAGTGATGGGCATCGGCCCGATCGCGGCGATCCCGAAGGCGCTCAAGCAGGCGGGCCTGACCAAGGACCAGCTGGACTGGATCGAGCTCAACGAAGCCTTCGCCGCGCAGGCGCTGGCGGTGATCCGCGACAGCGGCCTGGATCCGTCCAAGGTCAACCCGCTCGGCGGCGCCATCGCGTTGGGCCATCCGCTCGGCGCCACCGGCGCGATCCGCACCGCGACCATCGTGCACGGCCTGCGCCGCCGCCAGCAGAAGTACGGCATGGTCACGATGTGCATCGGCACCGGCATGGGCGCGGCGGGCATCTTCGAAGCCCTCTGAGGGCCGCCGCCTCCAAGAGCTCCAAGAAAAGGGCAGCCTTCGGGCTGCCCTTCTTCATTGCGGACGGCCCTCGCCTTCTCGCCGATTTCACGTCCCTGTCGCGCAGCTGAGCACAGCATCGCAGCGGCGCCGGACGTGTTCGCATTCGCCGGCGCGGGGCGTCGGCACGTCCACCGTCAGCGATGCCCTTGTTCGTTCCCGGTTCGTTCGAAACCCTCGACAAGGAGAACGCTCATGTCCCTGCGCAAACTCGCCGGTCCGTTGCTGGCGTTGATCACGTTGTTGGTAGCCGCCTGCCAGACCACGACACCCGGTTCGATGCAGGGCGCCGTGGAAGTACGTTCGGGCGTGATCGAACAGATCACCGACGTACAAATTTCCAATACCAAGACGCGAGGCCTAGGGGCAGTGGTCGGCGGCGCGCTCGGCCTGGGCGTGGGCAGCCTGATCGGCGGCGGTACCGGTCGCGATGTCGCGATGGTGCTTGGCACGATCGGTGGTGCGGTGACGGGCAATACGGTGCAGCGGCGCAACCAGGCGCCCACTCCGGGCCAGGACATCATCGTGCGTCTGAACAACGGCGTGCTCGTCTCGGTCACGCAGGAACCAACCAATCTGCGCGTAGGACAGAAGGTCTTCATCCAGGGCCAGGGCGAGGAAGCCCGTGTGACGCCGGCGCAGTAAGCCGTGCACCAACGAAAGAGGCGGCCGGATGGCCGCCTCTTCGTTTGCGAGCTGGGTGCGATGTCAGGCCATGCGCGTTCCGTTGGGCACGGGTCGCTCGATCGTGGTGATCACCACGCCCTCCTCCGTCGGAAACCCGGTCAACAGGAACTCCGAAATGAAGGGCCCGACCTGTTTCGGCGGGAAGTTGATCACGCCCACGATCTGCCGCCCGACGAGTTCGTCGGCGGCGTACAGACGCTTCACCTGCGCACTGGTCTTGCGCACGCCGTGCGGGCCGAAATCGACCCACAGCTTCCACGCCGGCTTTCGCGCCTCGGGGAATTCCTCCACGCGCTGCACCGTGCCGGCGCAGAGCATCACCTTCTCGAAATCGGCCCAGCTGATCGTGTCGGTCATTCTTCCCTCGCCTGTCCCCAACTGCGTTCCATTCGGTCCTTCCAGTCGTCCCTGAGCTCGGCCCACCAGTAGCTCAACTGCGCACCGACGAAGCCGACCGGTTTGATCGCCGAGACCAGGCCGTAGCCACTCAGTTCGCGCCAGCGCATGTCCCCGTCCGCGATGGCGCTCGCCAACAGCTCGCCGGCGAACGTCGTCGGTGCGACGCCGTGCCCGCCGAATGCCTGCGCCAGCCACAGTCCATCATCGATGGCACCGATCTGCGGCATCTGGTGACGCGCGTAGCTCATCAGTCCGGACCATGCGTGGTCGATGCGAACGCCGTCCAGCTGCGGGAACACCTTCAACATGTCGCGATACAGCACCGTTTCGACCTCGGCCGGCGACCGGTCGAGCACCGAGATGCGCCCACCCCACAGCAACCGGGTGTCGGGCAGCGGGCGGTAGTAATCGAAAGCGAATCGCGTGTCGTACACGGCCGCGCGCGTGCTCATGACCTCGTCCAGCCGCGCGCCCAACGGCTGCGTGACCATCACGTAGGTGGCGATCGGCAACACGCCCGCATCGACTTCGCTGCGCAGACCGGCGAGATACCCGCCGCACGCGAGCACGACCTGATCGGCCTCGACCACGCCCTCGGGCGTGCGAACGCGCCAGCCCCTGCCGGCGCGTTCCAGCGCGACGGCAGGCGTCTGTTCGTGGATGCCGATGCCCTGCGCCATCGCGGCACGCGCGATGCCGCGCGCGTATTTCAGGGGATGGAAATGGAAGGCGTCCGGCTCGAAGAGGCCGTCGTGATAGCGCCGCGTGTGGACCAGGGAACGCAGGCGCTCGCGGGGCATCCATTGCCAATGGGCGCCGAAGCTCCGTTCGAGCAACTGCTGGCGCTCGATTAGTACCTGCGGATCGCGGAACCAGTTGGCCCAGATCACACCGGCGTCGACGCGATCGCAGTCGATCTCGTAGCGCTGCGTACGCGCGCGGATGAGTTCGACCGCGCCCGTCGTGCCGGAATAGAGGTCGCGGGCCCGATCCGGTCCAAGATCGTGCAGCAGGCTCTCCTCGCCACGCGAGAAGCCGCCGAACACGAAGCCGCCGTTGCGTCCCGACGCACCGAACCCGACCCGCTGCGATTCCAGCAGCACCACATCGCGGACACCGCGCTCGGCCATGCCCAGCGCGGCGTTGAGTCCGGCAAAGCCGCCGCCCACTATGCAGACGCTCGCCGCCACCGGGCCGCGCAGCGGACCGAACCCGAGCTCACGCTCGGGGACGGTCGCAAGGTAGTAATTGGAATCCAGACCGGTCATCCCGCGAACCTACCGCGGCGGACGCGAGACCGCCACGTCGTCGAGTCATCGGCGCGGTACCGACGCCGGTCGTCCGCCCGGCGGGGCCGGCGTTCCGACGTCAGTTCAGCTCTTCGACGCCCAGTTCGGCCAGCGCGTTCTGCATCAACTGGCGTGCGGAATCGCTGAGCTTCTCGTGGTCGAGCGCGTACCGGATGGTCGCCTCGATCAGGCCGATGTGCGTGCCGCAGTCGAAACGCGTGCCCTGGAAGCGGTAGGCGTTGACGGCCTCCTCCTCCAGCAGCGATGCGATCGCATCGGTCAGCTGAATTTCGCCACCCGCGCCCGGCGTGGTCGACTCCAGCAGCGAGAAGATGCGCGGATTGAGCACGTAACGGCCGACGACGGCGAGGTTGCTCGGCGCGACTTCGGGCTTGGGCTTTTCGACGATGGCGCGGATGCGACCTTGGCGCTTCTCGAAGTTTTCGGTCGCCACGATGCCGTAGCTCGCCGTCTGTTCGCGCGGCACGTCCTGGACGGCGATCATGCTGGCGCCGGTGGCTTCGGCGGCGTCGGCCATCTGCTTCAGCGCGCCGGGACCGCGGTTCCAGATGAGGTCGTCGGGCAGGAGTACAGCGAACGGCTCATCGCCGATCACGGCCTTCGCGCACAACACGGCATGGCCGAGGCCCAACGCTTCGGCCTGGGTGACGAAGACGGCGCGAACGCCTTCCGGGAGTACGTTTCGCACCAGCTCAAGCTGTTCGTTCTTGCCGGCGCGCTCGAGCTTCTGCTCCAGCTCGTACGCCTTGTCGAAGTAATCGGCGACCGCGTGCTTGTAGCGGTTGGTGACGAACACGAGCGTGTCGCAGCCGGCTTCGATGGCTTCGTCCACGGCGTACTGGATCAGCGGCCGATCGATGATCGGCAGCATTTCCTTCGGGACGGTCTTGGTGGCGGGGAGAAAGCGGGTGCCGAGGCCGGCGACGGGGAAAACGGCCTTGCGGATTCGTGCGGACATCAAACCTTCCTGGCGTTGCGTGCGGGAAAGGCCACCACTGTCGCCGATTCCTGGTAATCCGGATGTGTACCCACGGGCTGGAATTCAGGGACGGCCGTCCGCAACAGCTGGTTCAACTGCTCCAGGTCGTAGCGGCCGCTGGCCTCGCGCAACTGTCCGAGCGAGCTTTCCAGGTGGGAGACGACCACTTCACGCGGCTCGGCCTGGAGGATCTTCGGGTGCGTGGTCTGGCGATAGCGCTCGTCCGCGTGAAAGAGCGTCTCGTGCAGCTTCTCGCCGGGGCGCAGGCCGGTGTAGACCACCGCGATGTCGCGGCCCGGCTGCTTGCCCGCCAGGCGGATCATCTGCTCGGCAAGCAGCCTGATCGGTACGGGCTCGCCCATGTCGAGCGTGTAGATGGCCTCGTGCGTGCCGAGTGCGGACGCCTGCAGGATCAGCTGGCAGGCTTCCGGGATGGTCATGAAGAAGCGCGTGACCTCCGGGTCCGTGACCGTCACCGGGCCGCCGGCGCGGATCTGCTCGCGGAACAGCGGCACGACGCTGCCGGCTGAATCCAGCACGTTGCCGAATCGCACCGTGACGAAGCGCGTGGCGAACTGGCCGGCCAGCGCCTGGCAGGCCATTTCGGCCAGTCGCTTGGTGGCGCCGAGCACGTTGACCGGGTCGACCGCCTTGTCGGTGGAGATCAGGACGAAGGTGCCCACGTCGGCAAGACAGCACGCGCGGGCGACGGTTTCCGTCGCGAGCGAGTTGTTGCGCACGGCTTCGCGAAGCTGCAGCTCGAGCAGCGGCACCTGCTTGTAGGCCGCTGCATGGAAGACGGCGTCCGGCTCGGCGCGCTTGAGCGCGTGCGCGATGACGGCCGGGTCGCCGCAATCGCCCAGGACGGAGATGTATTCCACGTCCGGGAAATCGCGCTTGAGCGCGGCTTCGGTGGTGGTGAGCGCAAGCTCGTCGACTTCGATCAGGGTGATGCGGCGCGCACCGTGACGGGCACACTGGCGGCACAGCTCTGAACCGATGGACCCACCGGCGCCGGTCACCAGCACCGAGCGCGCGCCGAGCCAACTGCGGATCGCCTTCCAGTCGGGCAGCACCGGCTTGCGGCCGAGCAGGTCCTCGATCGCCACTTCCTTCAGTTCGCCGGGCAGCGAACGCCCTTCGAGCACGTCCTGCAGCTTGGGCACCATGCGGAACGGCAGCCCGGTGCGCTCGCAGGACACGACGACGCGCTGCAGCGCATTCGCATCGGCCGACGGCATGGCGATCACGAGCAGCTTGGCAGCGGTTTCGCGCGCGATCTCCGCGACGTCCTGTACGCGGCCGAGCACTGGAACGCCCTGGACCTTGCTGCCGCGCAGGCGGACGGCATCGTCGAGGAAACCGACCGGCTGATACGTGCCGGAACGACGCAGGTCGCGAACCAGCGCTTCGCCAGCGTGGCCGGCGCCCAGGATCAGGATCCGGACAGAGGACTTGGATGCGGATTCGACCCGGCTGTCCTTCCACGCGCGATACAGCAGGCGCGGAGCCCCGAGCATGCCCATCAACACCAGCGGATACAGCACCAGGACCGTGCGCGGCACGGTGCTCAGGCGGTTGTAGAGGAACAGGCCGAGGACGATCGCGAACAGACCGAGCACCGAGGCCTTCAGGATGTTCCAAAGATCGGGCACGCCGGCGAAGCGCCACAGGCCGCGGTACAGCCCGACCTGCCAGAACACCAGACCCTGCGCGGCGAGTACCAGCGCGATCTCGGCGGACCACAACGGGATCGCAGGCGCGTTGGCCTCGATACCCCAGCGAAGGCGATGCAGGGCTTGCCAGACGACCCATACCATCGCGAGATCGTGCGCAACCACCGCAAGGCGCGGCAGTCCACTCTTCCACCGATCACGCCATGAGCTCATCCTTCGCCCCTTTTATTTCTTACGAACTGCCAAGTATTCAATCAGGAAGCTGCGCCCGGAACTTCTTCTGCAGGACCAGCCAAAAAAAAGCGCAGCACATATACCACGCGCCTACCGTACCGGCGATGAAGAACGCATCGCGAGGGAGCCCTCCCCAGCCTGCGATTATGACCACCAGCAAAACGGCCGCATAGCAAAGCGTGACGCGTCCGTGACCGGCCGCACGCGCCCAGGCCTGGTAGGCATGCTGGGTGTGCGGCGTCCACCAGCGCTCGCCCCGCAGGACGCGGCGAAGGAGGGTCAGGGAGGCGTCGACAACAAACACCGAAACCGGCAGTAGCACCAGAGCGAACTTTTCCCCGAGGCGGGCCGCGGCCACGGCGCAAAGCGCCCCAAGCGCAAAGCCGATCGCCCCGCTCCCGACGTCGCCCATGAAAATGCGTGCCTTCGGAAAATTGAAAGGCAGGAAGCCAAGGCACGCGGCCGCCAGGGCGAGACCCAGCAGGCCGAACGCACCGCCGGCCATTCCGGCCAGGCCCACGGCCGCGAGCAGCGCCTGGCTTGCCGCCAGCCCGTTGATGCCGTCCATGAAATTCCAGACGTTGGTCAGCACCAGCGTCGCGACGAAGGCCGCCGCGGCGATCCATACCGAGTCGTACAAGTCCCCGGCCGCGAGCGCGAACAGCCCGGACGCCAGCACGTGCACACCGAGCCGGATCCAAGGCGAAAGCGGCCGGTGGTCGTCCACCCAGCCGATGCCCGCCACCATCACCAGTCCTACGCCGAAGGCCAGCATGATCGGCGCCTGTTCGGGCTGGCGCACGCCCAACGCAACGGCTGCGACCAGCAGCGAGATCACGATCGCGATGCCGCCGCCGCGAGGCGTCGCCACGCTATGGCTGCGACGTTCGCCCGGCTGGTCGATCAGCGACCGCATGAGCGCATAACGGCGCGCAAGCCACGTGCCCGCCACGCCGATGCAGAAGTGCACCACCAGCCATTCCAGCATCCGTCAGACCACCGCGTAGTTCAGCAGCGGCTTGATCGTGCCCCACTCCTTGCAGCTCGGGCATTGCCAGTGGTGGCTGCGCGCACCGAAGCCGCAACGATTGCAGCGATAGCTCGGATTGCGTACCAGCAACTGGTCGGTGATGTGCTTGAGATCGTGCAGCGTCGCGGCCGGGTCCGCGCCTTCGGCGAGCGTCAGGTCGATCAGCGCCGCTTCGCCGCGCACCGAAGGACGATCCTTCAATTGCCGTGCGAGATAGGCGCGCGCCGAGGGCACGCCCTCCTCGCTCTCGACCATGCGGGTGAGTGCGAGCACCGGCGCGATTCCGCGATAGTGCTCGGTCATTTCCGCGAGGAACGCGCGCGCACCGGGCGCATCGCCGACGCGTTCGTAGCAGTCGAGAAGCGCCGGGAGGACTTCGGGCAGGTAGTCGGGGTCGACGCGCGCCACGCGTTCGAATGCACGGATCGCACCGGCGTCGTTGCCGGCGTCGACTTCCAGCCGCCCTTCGATCATGCCGGCACGCACGGAGTTCGCATCGGCCTCGTAGGCGCGCTTCACTGCTTCGCGCGCGGCGTCGGTGTCGCCGGCAGCGCGATGGCGGTCGGCCAGTTCGCATTCGAACTGCGCGATCAGCTTGCCCATCGGCTCGCCGGTGGCTTCCTCGTAGCGGCGTGCGTTCTCGATCGCCTTGTCCCAGTCGCGCTCGGACTGGTAGATGCCGATGAGATGACGCAGCGCGAGCGGCGCGCGCATGTCGAGCGCGACCAGGTCGGAGAACACGGTTTCGGCGCGATCGAGCAGGCCCGAACGCATGTAGTCCTCACCCAGCGCGAGCAGCGCCTGCACGCGCTGCTGGTCGCTCAGACCGGGACGCTGCACCAACGCCTGGTGCAGGCGGATCGCGCGGTCCACTTCGCCACGACGGCGGAACAGGTGGCCGAGCGCGACCTGCGTTTCGAACGTGTCCTTGTCGAGCTCCGCGATATGCAGGAACAACTCGATGGCCTTGTCCGGCTGTTCGTTGAGCAGGTAATTCAGGCCGCGAAAGTACGTCGTCGACAGCCGGCTGACCTGCGTGTCGCTGTGCCGCTCGCCGCCACGACGGCCGATGATCCAGCCGCTGACCGCCGCGATCGGCAGGAGGAGGAAGAACCAGAACCACTCACTGATGAAAGCCATGCATCAACTTCCGGAAGTGGGTGCGGTCGTCGCACCCTGGCGTTGCGCGCGCGCCAGTCGACGGCGCATGGGAAGGACCACGCTGGCGCTGATCGCAAGGCCGCCGATGACCACGCCCAGCAACAACGCGACGAGCAACGAGACGCCGACGTTGGTCGGCAGCCGCGAGAATCCAAGATCGATCACGACCGGTGCACGGTTCAGCGCGCCGACGATGGCGCCGGCCGCAAGGCACGCAATCGCGATCAGGAAACGGAGCAGGCGCATCACGGCCTCCATCGACCGCTGTGGTCTGCTTTAGCTTAACGGACCTTCTTCGCAGGTCCAGTGGAACGACGATGCGCGCGCAGGGCCGCATGCGTCGACCGTGCAGGTCAGTCGGCTTCGTCCAGCGGCACCACGCCGCTGACGCGCTCGCGCAGTTCCTTGCCCGGCTTGAAGTGCGGAACGTGCTTGCCCGGCAGCGCGACCGACTCACCCGTCTTCGGGTTGCGGCCCAGGCGCGGCGGGCGGTAGTGCAGAGAAAAACTGCCGAAGCCGCGGATTTCGATCCGCTCCCCGGTGGCGAGCGAGCCGCCCATCATCTCCAGGAGCGCCTTCACCGCCAGATCCACGTCCTCGCCCTTCAGATGGGCCTGACGCTGCGAAAGGATCTCGATGAGTTCGGACTTGGTCATGCACGCTCTGGGTCTGGTCCCACCGCGCCCCATACGCGGTCGGTTGCGGGAGCCCCGCATATCGAAGGCGGCCCGGACGAGCCGGACCGCCTTCGTTTACTGCTGCCTTCGAGTTACGCGAAGAGCGGTATTACTCGGACTTGTTGCCCAGCTGCTCGCGCAGCAGCGCGCCCAGCTTGGTGGTGCCGCTGGAGGCTTCCGACGAGGCGCGGTTGTAGTCGGCCAGCGCTTCCTGCTGCTCGGCTTCGTCCTTCGCCTTGATCGACAGCTGCATCGAACGGCCCTTGCGGTCGTTGCCGATGATCTTGGCTTCGACTTCCTGGCCGACCTTCAGGTACTGGGAAGCGTCTTCCACGCGCTCCTTGGCGATGTCGCGGGCGGCGATGTAGCCCTCCACGCCATTGTCCAGCTCGATGGTCGCGCCCTTGGCATCGACTTCCTTCACCTTGCCGCGGACGATCGAGCCCTTGGCGTTGGACGCCACGTACTGGCCCATCGGGTCCTGCTCAAGCTGCTTGACGCCCAGGCTGATGCGCTCGCGCTCCGGATCCACGGCGAGAACGACGGCTTCCAGCGTGTCGCCCTTCTTGAAGTTGCGGACCACGTCTTCGCCGGTGGTGTTCCAGCTGAGGTCGGACAGGTGCACCAGGCCATCGATACCGCCGTCCAGGCCGATGAAGATGCCGAAGTCGGTGATCGACTTGATCTGGCCCGACACCTTGTCGCCCTTCTTGTGGATGGCGGCGAAGGTTTCCCACGGATTGCTGGTGACCTGCTTCATGCCCAGCGAGATGCGGCGACGCTCCTCGTCGACGTCCAGGACCATGACCTGAACCTCGTCGCCGACCTGCACGATCTTGGACGGGTTGACGTTCTTGTTGGTCCAGTCCATCTCGGACACGTGCACCAGGCCTTCCACGCCCGGCTCGATCTCGACGAACGCGCCGTAATCGGTGACGTTGGAGACCTTGCCGAACACGCGGGTGTTGGCCGGGTAGCGACGGGCGATGTTGTCCCACGGATCCTCGCCCAGCTGCTTCAGGCCGAGGCTGACGCGGTTGCGCTCGCGGTCGTACTTGAGCACGCGGACGTCCAGCTCCTGGCCGACTTCCACCACTTCCGACGGGTGACGCACGCGCTTCCACGCCATGTCGGTGATGTGCAGCAGACCATCGATGCCGCCGAGGTCGACGAACGCACCGTAATCGGTGAGGTTCTTGACGACGCCCTTGAGGATCGCGCCTTCCTGCAGCTTCTCGAGCAGCTGCTCGCGCTCGACGCTGTACTCGCTCTCGACCACCGCACGGCGGGAGACGACGATGTTGTTGCGCTTGCGATCGAGCTTGATCAGCTTGAACTCAAGCTCCTTGCCTTCCAGGTAGGCCGAGTCGCGCACCGGGCGCACATCGACCAGCGAACCCGGCAGGAAGCCGCGGACATCCTTGATGTCGACGGTGAAGCCGCCCTTGACCTTGCCGCTGATGCGGCCGGTGATGGTCTCGTTCTTCTCGAGCGCCTGCTCGAGTTCGTCCCACACCATGGCGCGCTTGGCCTTCTCGCGCGACAGGACGGTCTCGCCGAAGCCGTTCTCGATGGAGTCGAGCGCGACCTTGACTTCGTCGCCCACGCCCACGTCGATTTCACCGGCGTCGTTCCGGAACTGTTCGATCGGCACGATGCCTTCGGACTTCAGGCCGGCGTTGATCACCACCACGTCGCCGCGGACTTCCACGACGACGCCGGTGACGATGGCGCCCGGCTTCAGCTTGGCCAGGTTGGTCTGGCTCTGTTCAAACAGTTCGGCAAATGATTCGGTCATTGAAGAAATACTCGGTTGAACACACGGGCCGCACCGGCTGTCAGGGCCTAACTGAGTTAGAAGGCATCAAGCAGCGCGTGGTCGACCCACCCGTTGTGTGGCGCGATGCAGCTGCGCCATGTGTTATGAAGGAAACCAGCACGCGTCCTCGTTCCGACGGACACGCGATGGCGCTGTTCTGCCGCGGTCGATGCTCAGCGCGAAGGCAACAACGCCAACACGCGCTCCACGACGGTTTCGATGCCAAGGCCGGTGGTGTCGATGCGGACGGCGTCTTCGGCCGGCCTCAACGGAGCCACCGCACGATTGGCATCACGCGCGTCGCGGGCGAGGATCTCCCGTAGCAGACCGTCTAAATTAACGGAAACCCCTTTGTCTTTCAACTGCTTATAGCGCCTTTCGGCCCTTTCGTCGGCGCTGGCGGTCAGAAACACCTTGTAGGGGGCGTCCGGGAAGATCACCGTGCCCATGTCCCGGCCGTCGGCGACCAGCCCCGGCGCCTGCCGGAAGGCACGCTGCCGGTCCTTCAGGGCGGCCCGGACTTCGGGGATCGCGGCAATGGCCGAGGCCGCGGCGCCGGCGGTCTCGGTGCGCAGTTCGTCCGTGGCGTCCATGTCGTTCACCAGGATCCGCAGCTCGCGGGACACCGGGTCTTCCTGGAAATCGATCCGGGTATCGAAGGTGCACCGGACCAGGGCCGCGGGGTCCGCGAGGTCGAGGTCGGCCCAGCCGGCGGCGACGCCGACGGCGCGGTACAGCGCACCGGAATCGAGGTAATGCCAGCCCTGGCGGGCGGCGACCAGCCGGCTGATGGTGCCCTTGCCGGAGCCGGAAGGGCCATCGATGGTGAGGACGGGGACGCTGGAATTCGGATGGGGGCTGTTCATGCGGGCATTATGCGTGCTCGGCGCGAATGGCCGGAAAAACGCCTGCGCGCGCAAGCGTTTTCGCGCCTCGCGCCGTCACCGATCCCACCCGGGCGATGCCTGTTTCCGTCGCGTGCGTGCAAACACTTGATCCGCGGGGAATTTACCCGTTAGAATCGCCGGCTTCGTCCGTTAACCCATTTACCTGTAGCCGAGGTCTGTCATGAAGGTCCTGTCCTCCCTGAAGTCGGCGAAGGCCCGTCACCGCGACTGCAAGGTCGTTCGCCGCCGTGGCAAGGTCTTCGTGATCTGCAAGTCGAACCCGCGTTTCAAGGCGCGTCAGCGCTGATCCACCCCGTCCGGCGTTCTACGTCGGACTGAAACGCGAGAAGGCCGCCCTCGGGCGGCCTTCTGCATTGTGGCGTTCCCCGCTGCACCTGCGCGCCCGATTCGCACGGGCCTCTACGGTGCAAACCTCCAAAACGTGACGGCCGCGCGCTGCCGGGGCGTCAGGGGTTGTGCGTACAATCGCGCACTACCACGAGGGGGCTCGAAGGGGACTCGCCATGAAGCATCGCATTGCCGCCGTTCCGCTGTTCGCTGCGCTCGCCCTGTCCGGTGTCGCTTCGGCCGACACCCTGCTGGTCGAACGCGTCCAGGAAGAAAACCAGGCGACCCTGCCTGCACGTGGCCAGACCATGGCGCAGGTGGAATCCAGCTACGGCGCGCCCGCGCAGAAGCTGGAAGCCGAAGGTGGACAGAAGCGCCAGTGGCCGACCATCAACCGCTGGGTCTATCCGTCGTTCACCGTCTACTTCGAGAAGAACAAGGTGATCGACGCGGTAGCCAACAAGGCCAGCGCGGAGGAAGTGGGCCCCAAGCCCCCCATCCGCTGAGCCCCTTCCGATGACGTCATGAACCAGAACGCACACGCACGCTTTCCTGCCGAGTGGGAACCCCAGTCGGCCGTCCTGATCGCCTGGCCCAACGCAGACACCGACTGGGCCGACCGCCTGGGCGAGGTCGAAGAGACCTACATCGCGCTCGTCGCGGCGATTACCCGGTTCCAGGACGCGATCGTGTGCGTGGCCGACGAGGACGTGGAGGCGTACGCACGTGCGCGCCTGTCCTCGGCGCGCGTGGACATGGCGAAGGTGCGCTTCGTCGAAGCGCCGTACGACGACACGTGGCTGCGCGATTCCGGCCCGATCACGTTGCGCGACGGCGACGGCTTCCGCCTGCTCGATTTCCGCTTCACCGGCTGGGGCGGCAAGTTCGATGCGAGCCAAGACGATCTGCTTGTCGAGCGCTTGTCGGATGCCGGAATCTTCTCGAAGAGCGCACGCCAATCCATTGATTTCGCTCTGGAAGGCGGCGCCATCGACACGGACGGCGCGGGCACCCTGCTGACGACCTGGCAGTGCCTGCGTGAGCGCCACCCGGATGCTTCCCGCGAGGAACTGACGAACAAGCTGGCCGGTTGGCTCCAGCAGGATCGCGTCCTGTGGCTCGATCACGGCTACCTAGAGGGCGACGACACCGACGCGCACGTCGACACCCTCGCCCGCTTCGCGCCGAACGACGCCATCATCTTCCAGGCCTGCGACGACGAAACCGACTCGCACCACGCCGAGCTCAAGGCGATGGGCGATGAGATCGCCGCGCTGCGCACCAGGGACGGCAAGCCGTACCGCCTGTTCCCGCTGCCGTGGGCGAAGCCCATCCTCGACGAGGGCCGCCGCCTCGCCGCGAGCTACGCCAACTTCCTGATCGTCAACGGCGCCGTGCTGATGCCCGCATACGGCGACGAAGCCGACGCGAAGGCGCAGGCCGTGCTAGCCGAGGCCTTCCCGGGCCGCGAGATCGTCCAGGTGCCGTGCCGCTCGCTCATCTGGCAGAACGGCAGCCTCCACTGCATCACGATGCAGTTGCCGCAGGGCGTCGTCGCCTGATCCTTCACGCAGCGGCATGACCGCTGCGTTTCGCCCACGTTTTCGTTCGCGTCATGCGCGAGGCCTACAATTGCAGGCCTTCCGCGCGTTGCGCAGCTTTCGATCCGGAACCGATGAAGAAGACCACCCTCCCCGTCGCGCTGATCCAGGAGCGCAACCACGGCGATGCCGACGCGAACCTCGCGGTGATCGAGCAGCGCGTGGCCGAGGCCGCCAAGCGCGGCGCGAAGCTCGTGCTGCTGCAGGAACTGCACAACGGGCCGTACTTCTGCCAGCACGAGGATGTGTGCGAGTTCGACCTCGCCGAGACCATTCCGGGCCCGAGCACCGAGCGCCTCGCACCGCTCGCCAGGCAGCACGGCGTGGTGCTGGTGAGCTCGCTGTTCGAGAAGCGCGCGACCGGGCTGTACCACAACACCGCCGTCGTCTTCGAAGCCGATGGCAGCGTCGCGGGCAAGTACCGCAAGATGCACATCCCGGACGATCCGGGCTTCTACGAGAAGTTCTATTTCACGCCGGGCGACATCGGTTTCGAGCCGATCAACACCTCCGTCGGCCGCCTCGGCGTGATGGTGTGCTGGGACCAGTGGTACCCGGAAGGTGCGCGCCTGATGGCGCTCGCTGGCGCGGAACTGCTGCTGTATCCCACCGCGATCGGCTGGGATCCGGACGACCAGCAGGCCGAGAAGGATCGCCAGCGCAATGCGTGGATCCTGAGCCATCGCGGCCATGCCGTCGCCAACGGCCTGCCCGTGCTCAGCTGCAATCGCGTCGGCCATGAGCCCTCGCCGCTCGGCGCGTCCGGCATCCAGTTCTGGGGCAGCAGCCACGTGCTCGGCCCGCAGGGCGAGTTCCTGGCCGAGGCGCAGACGAGCGATCCGGAAATCCTGATGGCCGAGGTCGACATGGAACGCAGCGAACACGTGCGCCGCATCTGGCCGTTCCTGCGCGACCGCCGCATCGACGCGTACGGCGACCTGCTCAAGCGTTACCGGGATTGAGTTCAGCGAGCGCCGGGGCACCGTCGCTGAGCCGTCATTCCCGCGCAGGCGGGATCCATCGATCCGAGGCATCCCGTCTTACGTCGGGCGTGATGCATGCGCAGTTGATCCCCGCCTTCGCGGGGATGACGTCAAAGTCGGGTCGCGACCAGCGACGCAAGCCATGGCCGCGGTTACGCTTGGGCCATGTCAACGCCAACCGCCCCCGCCGCGACCCCGTCCGCGCTGCTCCTTCGCAGCGCCGTCGCTACCGATCTTTCCGCGATCACCGCGCTGTATGCGCAGGAAGTCCGCGATCACGTCGCGACCTACGAGTACGACGAGCCCGACGAAGCCGAGATGACGCGCCGTTGGCAGGCGGTGGTCGCGCAGGGCTATCCCTACCTCGTCGCCGAACGCGAGGGCCGGTTCGCCGGCTACGCCTACGCCAGCAGCTATCGCACGCGCGATGGCTATCGCTGGACGGTCGAGGACACCGTCTACGTGCACCCGGATTTCGTCGGCCAGGGCATCGGGCGCGCGCTGCTGCAGCGGCTGATCGACGATTGCACCGCCCTCGGCCTGCGCCAGATGGTCGCGGTCGTCGGCGACGTCACCAATGCGGCGTCGATCGCCCTGCACGAGCGGCTCGGCTTCCGCACGGTCGGCGTCTTCCAGGGGCTGGGGCGCAAGCACGGCCGATGGCTGGATACGGTCCAGATGCAGCGGGCGCTCGGGCCCGGGGCTCAGTCCGACCCGGCCTGATGCCGACGAACGGTCGATAATAAAACGAACGGCCGTGCTATTTTTCCGGCCATGAACGCTCTGACCGCCACCAGCAAAGGCGCTGCGACCCGCGAGGCCATCATCGACCGGGCCTACGGCATCGCCTGCGCAGCCGGTCTGGAGGGCCTGTCGATCGGTCCGCTGGCCCAGGCGGTGGGGATGTCCAAGAGCGGCGTGTTCGCCCATTTCGGCTCACGCGAAGACCTGCAGATGGCGGTGCTCGATGAGGCCGGCGTCCGCTTCGTCGACCACGTGCTGCGCCCGGCCCTGAAACATCCGCGCGGCCTGCCCCGTCTCCGCGCCATCCTCGAGGCCTGGTACGACTGGGTCCGGCAGTCCGAAGGCAGCTGCCTGCTGCTCAGCGCCGCGAGCGAATACGACGACCGCCCTGGCCCGCTGCGCGACCGCCTGGTCGAACACGATCGCCGCTGGCGGCAGGAAGTCGCGCGGGCCATCGTGCTCGCCATCGAATCCGGCGAACTGGCGACGGACACCGATCCGGACCAGATGGCCTTCGAGCTCTACAGCCTCGCGCTGATCGTCCACCACGACGCCGGCCTGTTCGGCTTCGAGACGGCTGCCGACCGTGGCCGCCGCGCGATGGAGCGGCTGTTCCGCTCCTACGCCCCCCACGCCCCCGCTCCCCGCGCCTGACTCCACCCCACGGAGGGATCGCCATGTACCCGCTCATCGCCAGAATTAGCACGACCGTTCGTAAACTCTTCGGCCTGTACGGACTGCGGCTGTGGTTTGCGATCGGCGGCCTCGTGGCGCCGCGCCGCGCCGTCGCCCGCGCGGCCCGGATCTTCTGCACGCCGATGGCGTCCTCGCGCAGCCGGGCGCTGGCCGCGCCGACCTTCGAAGCACGCGAGGAAAGCGTCATCGTCGACGACCACCCGGTCACGGCGTACGTCTGGGGCGATCCGCAGCGGCAGCCGTACGTGCTGTTCGCGCACGGCTGGTCGAGCCACGGCACGCGCGTCGCGGCGTGGTTGCCGCGGCTTCGCGCCGCGGGGTACGCCGTCGTCGCGTTCGATCAGCCAGCCCACGGGCGCAGCCCGGGCGAGCGCGCGACGCTCCCCTGCTTCACCCGCCACCTGATGGCGGTGGCCGAACACTTCGGGCCGGCTGCGGTGGTGATCGGCCATTCGCTGGGCGGCGCCGCGACGGCGAACGCCCTCGCGCGCGGCATGAAAGCCGAGCGCGCGGTGCTGATCGCGCCGGCCGCCGATCCGGTGGCCGCCGCCGAGCGCTTCGCCGACCTGCTCTGGATCGGCGCCAATGTCTGCCGGCGGATGTTCGAGTATTTCGAAAGCCGCATCGGCCTGAGCTTCGACGAACAGCAGGCGCACCGCACCGCGCCGGTGATCGGTCGCCCGGCGTTGATCGTCCACGATCTGGAAGACCGCGACGTGCCGTGGTCGGAAGGCGAGCGGTATGCGCGCTATTGGCCCGATTCGCGCCTGCTGACGACGCGCGGGCTCGGCCACCGTCGCGTGCTCGACGACGAAGCGGTGATCGGCGCCGTGATGCGTTTCCTGCGCGGCGAAACCGTGGGCGAGCGCGCGGTGTCCTCCCCCAACCTGCCTTTCGGCGTTGCCTGAGACCGCCCTTCATTGCCCCGTTCCCGGTCAGGCCCTAAGCTTCCTGCAACCGATTTCCCACGACGGCGCCTGCGGGCGCCGTCTTGCTGCAGGACCGCCCAAACCATGCCGATTTACGCTGCACGTGTCGTCTCCGTCGAAGGGCGCCTGGATGTCTGAGTCGCTGCACGCGCTGCTGGAACGCCAGCCCCACGCGATCGTCGAACGCGACGGCGTGCGCTACACGCTGCTCGGCACCGCGCATGTATCGCAGGCGAGCGTCGAGGCGGTACGCGACGCCGTCGGCAGCGGCGCATTCGACGCGGTGGCGGTGGAACTGGACCCGCAACGCCTGACCGCCCTCACCGATCCCGACGCGATGGCGCGCATGGACCTGGTGGAAGTCATCCGCAACGGCAAGACCGCGTTGTTCGCGGCGAACCTCGCGCTGGCCGCCTACCAGCGCCGCCTCGCCGAGCAGCTCGGCATCGAGCCCGGCGCCGAACTCAAGCGCGCGGTGCTGGAAGCGCGCCAGCGCGACCTGCCCGTGCACCTGATCGATCGCGACGTCGGCCTCACCTTCAAGCGCGCCAGCGCGGGCCTGGGTTTCTGGGGCCGGATGAAGCTGGGCGCGGGACTCATGACGGCGCTGTTCGTCGATGAGGAAGTCGGCGAGGCGGACATCGAGAAGCTCAAGCAGGGCGACATGCTCGAGTCGAGCTTCAGCGAGTTCGCCAGCGACAGCCCGGAACTCTACGAAGCCGTGATCGCCGAACGCGATCGCTACATGGCCGCGCGCCTGCGCGAAACGCATGGCGATGCGCGCGAAGTGCTCGCGGTGGTCGGCGCCGGGCATCTGCAGGGCCTTGCGCGCCATCTGCGCGAGGAAACGCGCGATCCGGAAACGATCCGCACCGAGCTCGAAACCGTCCGCAAGAAGAGCAAGACGCCGTGGCTGGGCATCGCCATCGTCGCTTTCATCGTCGCCGCGATCGGCGTGGGTATCTGGCGCGGCGGTTTCGCGATGGGCGCCGACCTCCTGCTGCAGTGGGTGATCTGCACCGCCGGCTTCGCCGCACTGGGTTGCGCGCTGGCGACGGCGCATCCGCTGAGCATCCTGACGGCGGCGTTGTTCGCGCCGCTGAAGCCGTTCCGCCTCGGCGTGCCGACGGGCACGTTCAGCGCACTCACCGAAGCGCGCATCCGCAAGCCGACCTACGCCGACTTCATGTCGCTGCGCGATGACGTGCAATCGGTGCGCGGCTGGTACCGCAACCGCGTCGCACGCGTGCTGCTCACCTTCCTGCTGACCAACCTGGGCTCGATGATCGGCGCCTGGACGGGCCTGTTCCGTATCGGCGGACGGTTGCTGCACTAATCGCGCGTTTGCGGCCGTTGAAGCCCGGATAAGCGAAGCGCCATCGGGTTCGCGCGCACGACGATGACGTTTTCCGGGTGCGGCCTTCGGCCTTACCCGGGCTACAAAAACCGGATGGCTACACGAGGCGTCGCCGCCAAGACAAAGGGCCGGAGCAAGCTCCGGCCCTTTTCATTGCACGCCGTTCGTGCCTTGCTGGACGGTGCCGACTTCAGTCGACCTTGAGCGCCGTGATCGTCGCTCCGCCCACCGGTCCTTCGACCTGCCTGCCGCGCGCACGGCGGACCATGCGCGAGGTGCTGTTGCGCAGGTCGTCGAGCATCGCGTAGATCGTCGGCAGGAACAGCAGGCTGACCACGGTGGAGAACGCCAGGCCGCCGGCGATGGCGCGCGCCATCGGGTAGTACGGCGGGCCATCGCCACCGATCTGCGTCTGCGTCAGCGAGATCGGCACCATCGCGAGGATCGCCGTGCCCATCGTCATCAGGATCGGGCGCAGGCGTTCCTTGCTGCCTTCCACCAGCGCGTCGGTGCGGGACAAGCCGCGACGTCGCAGGTTGTTGATGTGCTCGATCATCACGATGCCGTTGTTCACCACCACGCCCATCAGCACCAGGATGCCGATGAAGGCCATGATGTTGAACTCGGTGCCGGTCAGCCAGAACAGCCAGAACACGCCGAACACCGAGAACAGCACGCCGGTCATGATGGCCGAGGGGAACAGCAGCGACTCGAACACCGCCGCCATCACCACGTAGATCATGATCAGCGCGATCAGCAGGTTGAACATCATCTGCTTGTTCGCCTCGGCCTCGTCCTCGAACGCGCCCGACTCGAAGGTGTAGTTGTAGCCGGCCGGGAACGCCACCGCCTTCAGCACCTCCTCCATCGCCTTGCGCGCCTCGGGCACGGTGATCTTGTCGCCGAGGTTGGCCTGGATCGCCACCGTGGTCTGGCGGTTCGCGCGCTGGATCTGCGTCGCCGAGGGCTTCACGGCCACGTCGACCATCGCCAGCAGCGGCACGGTGCGGCCGTCGGGCGCGCGCACGGTGAAGCTGGCAACGTCCTCCATGCCGAACTGTTCCGCGCCTTCGAAGCGCACCCACACCGGCACTTCGGTGTCGCCGCGACGGAACTCGCGCAGCGGCGCGCCGCGTAGCGCGAGGCCGACGAAACTCGCCACTTCCTGCGCGCTGAAGCCGAACGACGCCGCGCGTTCGCGATCCACGCGCACCGACAGCTCGCTGTTCTGGTCGCCGATGTCCACGCGCACGTCGCGCAGTTCCTTGCGCTTGGCGAGGATGGGCACGATGTCGTTGGCCAGCTCGACCAGCGTCTCGGTCGAATCGCCGACCAGCTGCACCTGCACGTTCTGGCCGGGCCCGCCGCCACCGCCGCCGCCACCGCCCTGGTTGCCGATGCCGATGTTGGCGCGCGCCGACTTCGGCAGGTCCTTGCGCAGTTGTTCGACGATGCCCTTGGACTCGCTGATCTTCTTGGTGTCGAAGGTGATGCGCGTGCCGCCCCAGCCCTGCTCGCTGTAGTACGAGTAGATCTGGGTGATGTTGTACTTCTTGCGGTTCGCGTCCAGGAACTTCTCGATCTTGAGGATCTCGTCGGACATCTGCTCCTTCGTGTACGCGCCCTTCCACTGGTAGAAGATGTTCGTCTCGGTGCCGTCGTCGCCACCGAACATGTTCTTCTTGGTCAGGTTGAACGGCACGATGCTGATGGCGATGATCATCAGGATGCCGAGCACGGCCTTCCCGCGATGCTCCAGCGTCCAGCGCAGGAAGGACGCATAGCGCTTCTGCATGCGCGGGATGATGCCGCGATCGGACTTCACCGCCGGCGGCGTCTTCAGGCGCGCGGAGATCATCGGGATCAGGCTCACCGCGACCAGCCACGACGCCAGCAGCGACACGGAGATCGTGATCGCGATCTGCGAGAGATAGATCGACAGGAAGTTGCGCTCGCCGAACAGGTTCGGCAGGAACACGATGCAGTGGCACAGCGTGCCGGCCGACAGCGCGATCGCGACGTGCTTGGTGCCCAGGATCGACGCGAGCACCGGCTGGTCGGGCATGCGTTCGCGTTCCTGGTAGATGCTTTCCACCACCACGACCGCGTTGTCCACCAGCATGCCGACCGCGAGCAGCAGGCCCATCATCGACAGGATGTTGAGCGTGACGCCCGCGAAATACATGAAGCCCAGCGTCATCACGAAGCAGATCGGGATGGCCAGCGTCACCATCAGCGTCGACGGCCAGTGGCGCAGGAAGAAGAACAGCACCGCGATCGACAGCACCAGGCCGATCGCGCCGGCTTCGGCCAGCTCCAGCAGCGACTTGGTGACGTTGTCGCCCTGGTTGTCGATGATGATGATGCGGATGTCGGACAGTTCAGGCTGCTTGCGGATCGCCTCCACTTCCGCCAGCGCCTTGCTCGACACGTCGACGAGGTTCGCGTTGCGTTCCTTGAAGATGTCCAGGCCGATCGCCGGACGACCGTCGAGGCGTCGCCCGTAGTTCATGCGCTGTGGCTTGAGCCGCACCTGCGCGATGTCGCCCAGCCGCACGCCCGCGTTGTTGATCACCAGGTCGCGCAGCTGCTGCAGGTCGACGATCTCGCCCACCGGCTGCACGCGAAGACGGCGTCCGCCGTCGTCGATCTGGCCGGCGGAGATCGAGAAGTTGACCGCCTTCAGGCGTTCGTTGAGGTCGTTGAGGCTGAGGTTGTGCGCGGTGAGGCGATCGGGATCGATGGCGATTTCCACCTCGTTCGGCGCCGCGCCCGTCACATCCACGCGCGCCACGCCCGGGATGCGTTCGATGCGCCGCTTGAACTCGCGCTCGATCATGTCGTACGAGCCGGTCAGGTCGCTCTTGCTGGCCAGTCGCACGCGCAGGACCGGTTCGTCGGTCGTGGAGAACTTGAAGACGTTGAAGCGTTGCAGGTCGTCGGGCAGGTCGTCGCGGATCGCGTCGATGCGCTCGCGCGCCTCCGACGCCGCGATGGCGACATCGCGGTTCCAGTCGGAGAACTGCATGAAGATCTCGGCGCCGTCGGCACGCGCGTTCGCGTCCATGCGCTTGATGCCGGTCATCGTCGACAGCGCTTCCTCCACCGGACGCAGCAGCGTGCGCTCCACCTCCTCGGGGGTGGAGCCGGTGTAGGGCAACTGCACGAAGATGAAAGGCGGCGAGACTTCGGGAAAGGCCTCCAGCGGCAGGCGGATCGCCGCGATGAGGCCGATCACGAACAGCGACACGAAGAACATGATCGCCGTGACCGGCCGCTTGATGCTGAGCTCCGCAATACTCATCTCGCGCGCTCCTCAGACCGGCTCGGCGTGGCCGGCGGCGCCTTCGCCCGTGGCGACCGCCCCGTGCGTGCGCTTGGCGCGGGTGACGTAGTAGTCGTCGGCGCGGCGATCCAGCAGGTCGTATACGACCGGGATCACCACCAGCGTCAGCAGCGTGGACACCAGCAGGCCGCCGATCACCGTGATCGCCATCGGCGAGCGCACTTCGGCGCCCTCGCCCATCGCCACCGCGAGCGGCAGGAAGCCGAACAGCGTGCACGTCGTGGTCATGATGATCGGGCGCAGTCGCGAGCGCGCGCCTTCCACCAGCGCCTCGCGCTTGGCGACGCCCGCTTCGCGCAGCTGGTTGACCTTGTCGACCAGGATGATCGCGTTCTTCACCACCAGGCCGACCAGCAGGATCAGGCCGATGAAGACCACCACCGACACGGGCGAATTGGTGATCAGCAGCGCGAGCACCGCACCGACCAGCGCGAGCGGAATGGTGAACAGGATGACGAAGGGGTGCAGCAGCGATTCGAACTGCGACGCCATCACCAGGTACACCAGGAACACCGCCAGGCCGAAGGCGAACAGCAGCGCGTTGACCGACTCGGCGAGTTCCTCGCCCTGGCCGCCGATGTGCATGCTCACGCCGGCACCGAGCGGCTGCTCGGACACCATGTCCTCGACCTCGCGCACCGCGGTACCCAGGTCGATGTCGCGCAGGTTCGCCGAGACGATCGCCACGCGCACCTGGTCGGCGCGGTGGATCTCGCTGGGGCCGGTGGTTGCGACGACGTCGGCGACCGAGTCCAGCGTCACCGGGCGGCTGCTGTTCGGGTTGACGATCAGGCGGCGGATGCTGTCGACGGAAGCGCGGTCGGTTTCGCGGGCGCGCACCAGCACGTCGATCTTGCGATCGCGGAAGCTGTAGCGCGTGGCGACGTCGCCGCGCACCTTCTTCACCACGACATCGGCGATCTGGCGCGTCGTCAGGCCGAGCGCGCCGGCACGGTCCTGGTCGAAGCGGATCTGGATCTCGGGGAAGCCCTCCTCCACCGTCGACTTCACGTCGGCGTAGTGCGGATTGGCGCGAAGCAGCTTGGCCATGCGCTGGCCGGCCTGCTGGATGCCTTCCAGGTCCTGCCCGCGCAGCTCGATCTCCAGCGGCGTGGAGAAGCTGAAGAGCTCCGGACGCGCGAAGTCGACCTGCGCGCCCGGATGATCCTTCATCGTCTCGCGCAGGGCTTCGGTCTCGCGTGCTTCGACGTCCTTGCTGCCGCCGTTCGCCATCACGACGGTGAGCTTGCCGATGTTCTCGCCGCTCTCGGTCGGGTTGGCGTCCAGGCGCGTGCCGCTACCGCTCACGCCGTACAGCGCGCGGATGCCATCGTCCTTCGCGTGCTTGAGCTGCAGCTCGCGCACCAGGGCGTCGGTGTCGCGCAGCGGCGTGCCGGGCGGGAGCTTCACGGTCATCTCGAAGCGGTCCTGCGCCAGCTGCGGGATCAGGTCCGCGCCCAGCAGCGGCACGGCGAGCAGCGTCAGCGCGAAGGCCGCCGCGGCCGAGCCGAGCACCAGCACCGGACGGTTGAGCGCGTTCGGCAGCAGCTTCAGGTAGCCGCGTTCGGCGCGGGCGTACGGCGCCATCGCCAGGTCGCTCAGCTTGCGCATGAACGGACCGACGACCGCCACCAGCACGCGCCACACGCGGACGATCGCCCAGGCGATGCTGAAGAAGAACGTACGCAGCACCCAGTTCAGACCGCGCTGGAACCACGCCAGCGGCTTGCCGACATTCGACTTCGGCTCCCATCGCGGATGCGGCGCTTCCTCCGGGAAGGCCATCGGCGGACGGCCCTTGAGCGCGCTCAGCATCGGGATCAGCGTCATCGATACGATCAGCGAGATGCCGATGGCGAGCGCCACGGTCAGCGCCTGGTCGCGGAACAACTGCCCCGCGATGCCCTGCACGAACACCAGCGGCAGGAACACGGCGATCGTCGTCAGCGTGGACGCGACCACGGCCATGCTCACCTCGCGCGTGCCGGCGATGGCCGCTTCGAGTACGCCCAACCCTCGCTCGCGCGCCTTCGCGATGCTTTCCAGCACGACGATGGAGTCGTCGACCACCAGGCCGGTCGCCAGTGCCAGGCCGCCCAGCGACATGACGTTGAGGCTCAGGCCCATCTGGCCCATGAAGAAGAACGTCGCGATGATCGACACCGGCAACGAGAGGCTGATGACGAACGTGCTCCAGCCATCGCGCAGGAACAGGAAGATGATCAGCACGGCCAGCGCGCCGCCGATGACCGCGTCCTTCTTGACGTCGGAAATCGCGTGGCGGATGAACTGCGACTGGTCGTCGATGGTCGTCAGTTCGACGTCCGGCGGCACCTGCTGCTTCAGCTCTTCCAGGCGCTTCTGGATCGCGTCGGCGGTGGCGACGGTGTTCGCGTCGCCTTCCTTGTAGATCGCCAGCTCGACCGCTTCCTTGCCCGCCAGGCGGATGATCGCCTCGCGTTCCTTGAAGCCCTGGCGCACGTCGGCGATGTCCTTCAGGCGCACGGGCATGCCGCCCGCGACCGACGCACCACCCGCGGAATTGGCGCTCTGCACCGAGGCCGCCGCGGCCATCGCTTCGGCCGAACCGGTCTGCGCCGCGATCGCCGCCATCTGCGCCGCCGCGGAGGCGGCCGCGCTGTCGCCACCGCTCTGCGTGGTGACGAGCATCTCGCGCATTTCCGGCACGCTGGCGAACTGGTTCACCGTGCGCACGAGGTAACGCTGCGAGCCCTCTTCCAGGCGGCCGCCGGAGATGTTGATGTTTTCCTGCTGCAGGCGCTGGATGACGGTGTCGATCGGCAGGTTGAGCTGCGCGATCTTCTGCTGGTCGATGTCGACCTGGATCTCGTCTTCCAGGCCGCCGCCGACCTTCACCGCGGCCACGCCTTCGACGGGCTCGAGCTTCTTCTTCAGGTCGTCGTCGGCATAGCGGCGCAGCCCGGTGAGCTGGCGCATGGCCTCGGTGTCGCTCGACGCCTCGCTCTTGGGCGACAGCGCGATGCGGAGGATCGGCTCGGTCGACGGATTGAAGCGCAGCAGCACCGGCGCCTTGGCTTCAAGCGGAAGTTGCAGCACTTCCATCTTGTCGCGGACTTCCAGGCTGGCCTGGTCCATGTCGGTGCCCCAGGCGAACTCGAGCACGACATCGCTCTGGCCGGTGCGCGAGACCGACTTGAGCTTGCGCAGCCCCTTCACCACGCCGACGGCTTCTTCCACCGGCTCGCTGATCAGGGTTTCGATTTCCGACGGCGCCGCGCCGGTGTATTCGGTGCGGACGGTCAGGGTGGGATAGCTCAGATCGGGCAGCAGGTTGACCTTGAGGTCGCCCAGCGCGATCAGGCCGAAGAGGACGAAAGTGAGGGTCACCATCGCCACCGTGACGCGGCGGCGTGTGGAGAACTCCACCAGGTTGAAACCGGGCGTGTGCGCGTGTTGCGTCACGTGGGTTCTCCGGAATTACTTCTTGTTGGTTTCGGGCTTGGCGACGGAAGCGACTTCCTTCTTCGCCTGCGGCTGGCCGAGCACCTGCACGACCGAGCCGTCGCGCAGCGCGGTCTTGCCGGCGACGACGACCTGCTGGCCTTCCTTCACGCCGTCGCGCACTTCGGCCCACGAGCCGTCCATGTAGCCCAGCTTGACCGGCACGCGCTTGGTCTTGTCGCCGGTGACGACGAACACCGCCGGATCGCCATCGTCTTCCAGCAGCGCCACGCGCGGCACGACGAGCGCATCGGCGCGCTGGTCGTAGTCGATCTTGATGCGGCCGAACATGCCCGGCTGCAGGATGCCCTCGCCCTTGAACGAGCAGACCACGCGGAACGTGCCGCTGCCCGAATCGACCACCGGCGACACGCGGTCCACCGTGCCCTGGAAAGTCTTGCCCGGCAGCGCGTCGACCACGAGCGCGACCGGCAGGCCCGCCTTGAGCGTCACCAGCTCGCGCTCGGGCACGTTGAGCGTGGCCTCCAGGCGCGAGGTGTCGACGATACGGAAGATCGGCGTGTTGATCTGGACGAAGTTGCCGGTCTTGATCGAACGCGAGGCGATCACGCCAGAAATCGGCGCTTCGACGTTGGCGTAGGACAGCTCCAGGTTCGCCAGGCGGTTGGCGGCGCGGGCGTTTTCCAGGTCGTAACGCAGCTGGTCGTTGTCGTTCGCGCTGAGCAGCTTCTGGTCGGCCATCTGCTTGGCGCGGTTGTAGTTGGCTTCCAGCTTGCGCATCGCGGCGCCGGTCTGCGCGGCCTGCAGCTGCGAGCGGGCCGAATCCAGGCGCACCAGCGTCTGGCCGGCGCGGACCGGCTGGCCCTCTTCGACCATCACGTTGAGCGCGACGCCCGAGGTCTTGGCGACCACCTGCGACTCGGCGACCGGCTCCAGCGGCGCGGTGCCGGTGTAGCTGGCGGCGACGGCGCGGCGGGAGGCCTTGGCGACCTCGACCGGCACGGCTTCGGGGCCCTTCTTGTCTTCCCCGGCCTTGGCCTGGGCCTCGCCCTCGCCCCCGCCCTTGCAGGCGCTGAGCAGCAACAGGCACGGCAGCAGGACGACAGCGGCGCGGGCAAAACCACGGCTGCGATTTCGGGTGAAGTGACGCATGAATTGGACCCCAAGGTGGCTGAGACCGGCGCTTGTACCGGTGTTGTATGTAGGTATATCACCGCCCCAGTCACCTTCCATCCGCCGAAGGTCATGGTGACTGGAGCCACGTCGTGCACCGCGTCCGAAAAAACCGCGAAGCGGGCACGCAACAACCATCGATGCAAAACGGGGCGGCTTCGTTGCAATCCGAACCATGGCTATACTTGCCGACTCTTGCGCGGCCGCCTTAATGGGGAGGCGCCATGCAGCCAGCACCTAGACCTTTCGCTAGCCACACGAGATTGCGGACTACGACATGATGCGACCGCTGATGATCGCCGCCTGCTTCCTGCTGACCGCCACCGCATTCAGCGCGTCGGCACAGGACGCCCAGGCTCCCGCCGCCCCGGCCGCTGCCGCACCCGCGGCTGCCGCTCCGACGGCCCCGACGGCTCCGGTTTCGCTCAAGGGCGATGCCGCACGGGGCAAGCAGCTCACCTACACCTGCCAGGGCTGCCACGGCGTCACCGGCTACAAGAACGCGTATCCGAACTACCACGTGCCGCGCATCGGCGGGCAGTCGGAGGTCTACCTGACCAACGCGTTGACCGAATACAAGAAGGGCACGCGCAAGCACCCGACGATGCAGGCCCAGGCGCAGAGCTTCTCGGACCAGGACATCGCCGACATCGCCGCCTTCCTTTCGACCGTGAAGTGAGCAGACCCATGACGAACAAGATCCTCGCCATCGCCCTGCTCGCCTCCCTCGCACTGGTCGGCTGCTCCGGTGGCGACACCCCGGCCGAGCACTCGGCCGCCGATCGCAGCGAAGGCCACACCTCGTCCTCCGCGGGCCTGCCGGCCGGCCACATCGCCGCGGGCGAGAAGCTGGCGCAGACCAAGGGCAAGGCCACCGGCCAGTCGTGCGTCGACTGCCACGGCGCCGAAGGCAACGCGCCGATCGACGAGACCTACCCGAAGCTCGCCGGCCAGTACTACGACTACATCGCGCACTCGCTGCAGGCGTATCGCGACGGCGATCGCGAGCACCCGCTGATGTCGAGCCAGGCGAAGGAACTGACCGACCAGCAGATCGCCGATCTCGCCGCCTACTTCGGTTCGCGCAAGGGTTCGTTGCAGGATCTGCACGGCATGCACCACGACTGATCGCGCTCGCCGCGACGGTTGAAAGGCCCGCGCGAGCGGGCCTTTTTGTTTCCGTCTGGATCGCCCGGTGCCGAACTGCGTTGCGTGCCGGGCTGGGCCCGTCGCCCGAAAAGAAACGGGCCGCATGGGCGGCCCGTTTCTTCGTGCATACCGTGGTGGCGATCAGGACTCGATCGGCACCAGCGTGATCTCGACGCGGCGGTTCTGCGCACGGCCGGCTTCGGTGTCGTTGCTGGCGATCGGGCGGGTCTTGCCGGCGCCGACGACGATGAAGCGCTCGCGGTTCAGGCCGCGGCTCTGCAGGTAGCTCGACACCGTGTTGGCGCGCTGCTCGGAGAGCTTCTGGTTGTACGCATCGCTGCCGACGCTGTCGGTGTGGCCGGCCACTTCGATCACCGTCTGGTTGTACTCCTGCAGCGTGCGCGCGACGTTGTCGAGCACCGGGTAGAACTCGGGCTTCAGGTTCGACTTGTCGAAGTCGAAGGTGATGCCGCTGGGCATGTTGAGCGTGATGTTGTTGCCCTGGCGCACGACGTCCACGCCGGTGCCAGCGGTCTGCTGGCGCAGCGCGGCTTCCTGGCGATCCTGGTAGTTGCCGATGGCCGCACCGGCGAGACCGCCGACGCCTGCGCCGACCAGCGCGCGCTGGCGGCGCTCGGTCGCGTCGTCGCCGCTGAGCAGGCCTGCTGCGACGCCGGCCAGCGCGCCGATGATCGCGCCCTTGCCCGTCTTGCTCATGCCCTGCTGCTGGCCCTGCTGCTGCGGCTGCTGCTGCGGATACGGCTGGCCGTAGTAGTTGCCGCCGCCCGTGGCGCAGCCGGCGAGCAGCGCGGTGGTGACGACGGCCACGCATGCGGCCTTGACGAAATTCTTCATGGAGTGGTCCTTGCGTGAAAGACGGAAGTGATGAACGCGCACAAGCTAACCGCGTTCACGTCTGGCGCAAGTGATCGTCGCCTCGCGTGTTCAGTCGGCGGCAGGAATCAACGCCTGCGCTGCATCCGCATCGAGGCGCACGTCCCAGTTCCCCATCAGCGCCAGGTACAGCAGCTTGTCGAACTCCGCGCCGAAGCGGCGGATCACCGCATCCGGATCTGGAATCAGGCGGCCATCGGAGATCAGGCCGAAGTGCACGCGGCCGTTGTAGCTGAGGATGGAAATGCCGATGCCGATGGAGCCGGTCTGCGGCACCCAGAACATCATCTCGCGCAGCATGCAGCCGGCGAGATACAGCGGCTGCTGCGGGCCGGGCACGTTGGTCGCGACCGCGGTGGCCTTTCGACTGAACAATTCCAGCGCGAGCCCCTGCACCGACGCGGGCGCCATGCCGAGCGCCGCGAGCAGCCCGTAGGCGACGATCGCCTGCCGCGAGCGCTTGAGGTCTTCCATGCACTGGGCGACGCGTTCGAGACGACGGATCGGATTGTCCTCGCCCACCGGCAGGTCGAGGAACACCAGGCCGAAGTGGTTGCCGAGCTTGCGCGCATGCTCCAGCGGGCGCAGGTTCACCGGCACCGTCGCACGCAACGTCATGCCGTCGACGTGGTCGCCGCGTTCGATCATGTAGCTGCGCAGCGCGCCGGCGGCGGTGGCCATCAGCACGTCGTTGACGGTGCAGTCGCAGGCGCGGCCGACGGCTTTCACTTCCTCCAGGTCCAACGGCTCGGCCCAGGCGACGCGCTTGCTCGTGCCCAGGCGCCCGCGCAGCATCGAGGGCGGATCGTCCGACAACGACAGCGCGTGCAGCAGTTCGCGCGCGATCTCGCCGCCCTCCTTCGCCAGCACCGCGGCGAGCGAGGGGTCGCGATACATCTCCAGCCCTTTTTCCACGACCTTGCTGCCCAGTTTCACGTAGCGGTCCACCGCGCCCACGCGGCGCGCGACGCCAGCGTGTTCCTTCTTGAGCCACGCGCGCGGCAATTCGCTGCCGTCGCCCGCATCCGGCGCGGTATCGGTCAGCGACAGCAGCACCTGCACCAGCGCGATGCCGTCGGCGTAACTGTGGTGGATTCGGGCAACGAGCGCCGAACCGCCGCCGTCGAAGCGTTCCACCAGATGAAACTGCCACAGCGGGCGATCGTGGTTGAGCGGCGACGACGCGAGCTGGCTGACGAAGCGCTCCAGCGCGCGTTTGTCGCCGCGCCCGGGCAACGCGGCGTGCTGCACGTGCCAGTCGAGGTTGAAGTTGAGGTCCGTTTCCCACTGCGCGCCGGCCGGCGTGACCACGGCCTTCTGGCGGAAGCGGCGGTACGAAAGGAAGCGCTGTTTCACCACGCGCTTGAGGCGTTCCAGCGACATCGGCTCGGCGAACATCAGCACGCCGGTGATCATCATCGGGTTGGTCGGCCGCTCCATCCGCAGCCACGCCGTATCGACCCGCGACATCGGTTCGCGGCGACCGCGCCGGCGTGCTCCAGTCCGTGTCGCCATGGCGGTCGGCTCTCCCGTGCGCGTCGGGCCGAGTGAATCACGCCCTCGCGCACAGCGTCAACGCGGCGCCGCGTCAGCCGCGCAGCTTCCGGTAGGCCGCCAACGCGGATTCCCGTCCCGCGCCCATGTCGACCAGCGGTTGCGGCGGATAGTCCGGTGCGACGCGGCGCAGCGCCTGCGGGTCCTGCCACGGCGAAAAGCGCAGCGGCACCGGCAGCCCGGCGAGTTCGGGCACCCACCGCGCGATGTAACGCCCGTCCGGGTCGAACTTGCTCGCCTGCAGCACCGGGTTGAACACCCGGAAATACGGCGCCGCATCCGCGCCGGTGCCGGCGACCCACTGCCATCCGAGCGTGTTGTTCGCCAGGTCGGCGTCGATGAGCGTGTCCCAGAACCAGCGCGCGCCGTGTCGCCAGTGGTAGCGCAGGTGCTTGGTCAGGAAGCTCGCGACGATCATGCGCACGCGGTTGTGCATCCACCCGGTGTGCCACAGCTCGCGCATGCCGGCGTCGATGATCGGCACGCCGGTGCGGCCCTGTTGCCAGTCGGCCAGGCGATCGGGCGAGACGTTCGACCACGCGAAATCGTTGAAGCGCGCGTCGAAGTTGTGGTCCGGCGTCTCCGGAAAGTGATGCAGCAGGTGATGCGCGAATTCGCGCCACCCCAGCTCGCGAAGGAACGCGTCGATGTCGGCGCCATTGGCCGCGGTGCGCTCGCGTTCGAGCACCGATGCCACGCGCCACGGCGCGATTTCGCCGAAATGCAGGTGCGGCGAAAGGCGCGATGTTCCGACGCGGTCGGGCCGGTCGCGCTGCTCGCGGTAGCCGCGCAGCGCGCCATCGACGAAGGTGTCCAGCGCCGCGTGCGCCCCGGCTTCGCCGGGCGTCCATTCGTCCCAGAAACCGCGGTCCCAGGCGAGCTTCGGCGCAAGTTTCAGCGCATCCAGCGACACGCCCGACGGGCCCTCGTCGCTGTGCGGCAACCGCGACGGTGCGTCGATGCACAGCCCGAGCTGCCACTGCGTCAGCAGCGTCTTCCAGTACGGCGTGAACACCTTGAACGGCAGGCCCTGCTTGTTGCGCACCGTCCAGGGCTCGAACAGCAGCGCGGCGTTGAAGCTCTCCACGCGCAGGCCTTCGTGCCGCAGCGTGGTCTTGATGTGCGCGTCGCGGCGCTCGTGGGCCGGTTCGTAGCGGCGGTTCCAGAACACCGCCTCGGCGCCCGTGGTGGCGATCAGCGATTGCAGCGTCGCCAGGCTCGGCCCGAAGAAATGCCGCAGCTGCGACCCGCGCCGGCGCAACGCCTCGTCGAGCGCGGCCAGCGAGCGATGGCGCCATGCATCCGACGCCGCACCGGGCGCCCAGTCGCCGCCTTCGTCCGGCGCGTGGATGTAGACCGGGATCGGCACGTAGCCGTTGTCGAGCGCCGCCTGCAGGGCCGGGTTGTCGTCCAGGCGCAGGTCGTTGCGGAACCACACCAGCGCCAGCGCGTTGGATTCGGCGGCGGACATCGGGCACCCGGGGAAGTGGAACGGAATCGTCGCGGCCAGTATGCCGAAGGGTCGATACGGGTTGTCGACGCGCCCTCGACGTCAGCCGCCGCGGTATTCGCGCGGAATGCGGTCGTTGAGGCCGACGAGGATCTCATAGGGAATCGTGCCGGCGAGCGTCGCGACGTCCTCGGCGCGGATCGCCTCCCCGCCCTGCGCGCCGATCAGCACGACGTCGTCCTCGTTGAAGGCGCTGTCGCCGCCGATGTCGACCATGAACTGGTCCATGCACACACGCCCCACGATGGGATAACGGTGCCCGCGGATCAGCACCGATCCGCGCGAGGACAACGAACGCGGGAAACCGTCGCCATAGCCGATGGGCACCGTCACCACGCGCGTGTCGTGGCCGGATCGCCACGTCGCGCCGTAGCTCACCGGGTTGCCCGCCTTCACCACCTTGAAGTACACGACCTGCGAGCGCAGCGACATCGCCGGCTTCACGTCGATGGTGCGTTGCGATGCGGGATCGGGCAGCACGCCGTACAGCACGATGCCCGGGCGCACCATGTCCAGCCACGTCTGCGGGAAATGCAGCACGCCGCCCGAGTTCGCGAGGTGGCGCAACGGCATCGGCGCGCCGAGCCGCTCGATGTGCGCGCAGGCCTCGTGGAAGCGTTCGACCTGCTGCAGCGTCATCGGCGACGCCGGATCGTCCGAGCACGCCAGGTGCGAATAGATGCCCTTCAGCACGCACCATTTCGATGCCACCGCCGCTTCGACGAACGGCCGTGACGAGTAGCTGTGCACGCCGATGCGTTCCATGCCGGTGTCGATCTTCAAATGGATCACGGCGCGACGCCCCATTGCCTCCGCCGCGGCTTCCACCTGGCGCAGCTTGTCGAGCGAGGACACGGTGATCTCCAGATCGTGCGCGATGAACTGCGCGACCTGCGGACCGAAGATGCCGCCCAGCACCAGCACGGGCGCGGTGATGCCGGCCCGTCGCAGCGCGATGCCTTCCTCCACGAACGCCACGCCCAGCTGTTCGACGCCCTGCGCCTGCAGGTGCAGCGCGACCGGCACGAGTCCGTGCCCGTAGGCGTTTGCCTTGACGATGCCCATGACGGGCACGCCCACATGCGCGCGAATGGCGCGGAGGTTGTGCGTCAGGTTGTCGAGATCGACCGTGATGCGAGTCGGACGCTCGCTGACGGCGGGGGGCATGCCAGGCGTGGAGTGCACTGCGTGTCCGCTGCGGGGGCTCGGACATCCATTCTAGCGGGGTCGGTTTTCGCCCAGCCCTTTCGCCCGCGGCGCTTGAGGCCCTTTCCTACGGGGAGCGGGTCGAGGAGCGTCGACCGGACGCCGCTCACCCGCTCAGGACACCAAGCCGGTCAATCGCAGCGACGCTCGATCACCGTCTCGGTCTTGTTCTGCTGGTTTTCCTGGATCTTGCGACCGGCGAACGCACCGCCCACGGCACCGGCCGCGGTGGCGATCTTCTTGCCGCTGCCGCCACCGACCTGGTTGCCCAGCAGACCGCCGACCACGCCGCCCGCCACGGTGCCGGTGATCTTGTGCTCGTCCTTCACTTCCTTGGGCTTCTGCACTTCGACGTCGTAGCAGTGCTTGCCCTTGCTGGACGAGGTACCCGACTGCCACGCCATCGCCGGCCCGGCCAGTGCGACCATGGCGACGAGGGCAAGAACATGATTCACGAACGCGATGCGGCGCATGACGGCACTCCTTTGGCGACCTGCATTCACGCTGCACCGGAGCTCGTTACGGGGGCGTCAATCCGCGTCAGGTGCGGCTGCCACGCCGCCGCAGCGCTTCGTCTTCGTTCACGTGTTCGTAGTCGAAGCCCGCATAGCGGATGTGCTCCGCGAAGAACTGCCCGTGCGATCCGGCCGCCATCAGGCCGGCATGCAGGTGCGGCGGCACGTCGAAATACCGGTACACCTCGCCGCTGGTGAATTCGATCTCCAGCACGCGGCGGTCGGCGTCGTAACCGACGCTCGCCATGGCATCCGATTCCACGCGTACCCGTTCCATCGGCAGCGGACTCTAGCGCCGCGTGCGTGACACCGACGTCGATGCGCGAGGGCGTGCGCTTACTCGAAGCTGCCCACCGAATCGTGCGACAGGTTGTCGAAGCGGGTGTACTCGCCGAAGAACTTGAGCTTGATCGAGCCGGTCGGGCCCGAACGCTGCTTGCCGATGATGACCTCGGCCAGTCCCTTGTCCGGCGAGTTCTCCTTGTTGTAGTAGTCGTCGCGGTAAATGAACATGATCATGTCCGCGTCCTGCTCGATTGCGCCGGATTCGCGAAGGTCGGCCATCACCGGGCGCTTGTCGGTACGCGTTTCCAGCGATCGGTTGAGCTGCGACAGCGCGATCACCGGCACCTGCAGTTCCTTCGCCAGGCCCTTGAGCGAACGCGAGATCTCCGAGATTTCCGTCGCGCGGTTCTCGCTGTTGCCCGGCACCGACATCAGCTGCAGGTAGTCGATGACGATCAGGCCCAGGCCGTGCTCGCGCTTGAGGCGACGCGCCTTGGCCGACAGCTTCACCGGCGACAGGCCGGGTTCGTCGTCGATGAAGATCTTCACTTCGCGCAACTGTCGGATCGCACCGGTCACGCGGCTCCAGTCCTCGTCTTCGAGCTGGCCGGTACGCAGGCGCTGCGCGTTGACGCGGCCCACCGAGGAGATCAGTCGCATCGCCAGCTGCGAGGCCGACATTTCCATCGAGAACACCGCCACCGGCAGCTTGCTGCGGAACGCGGCGGTCTCGGCCATGTTCAGCGCCAGCGTCGTCTTGCCCATCGCGGGACGCGCGGCCAGGATGATCAGGTCGGTCTTCTGCAGGCCGGCCGTCATCATGTCGAGTTCGGTATAGCCGGTCGACAGGCCGGTGACGCCGCTGCCGTTGGTGTAACGCGTCTGCAGCGTGTCGAAGGCCTCCGACAGCGCCTTGGTCACCGGGGTGAAGTCGGTCTTGCCGTTGGTGTTGGCCTGCGCGATCGCCAGCACCTGGCGCTCGGCTTCCTCGAGGATCTCCGCCGAATCGCGGCCGTCCGGCTGGAAACCGTCGTTGACGATGCCCGTGCCGACGTCGATGAGCTGCCGCAGGATCGCCTTGTCGCGGACGATCTCGGCGTAGGCCGTGATGTTGGCCGCCGACGGCGTGTTGCTGGCCAGCTCGATCAGGTAGGCGCCGCCGGCGACTTCCTCGCTCAGGCCCTGGGATTCGAACCACTCGCCGAGCGTGACCGCGTCGAACGGCCGGTTCTTTTCGGCCAGTTCGCTGATCGCGCGGAAAATCAGCTGATGGTCGCGACGATAGAAGTCGTGGTCGCTGAGCGCATCGGCGATGCGGTCCCAGGAGTCCGGCGCCAGCATGAGACCGCCCAGCACGGCCTGCTCGGCCTCGATGGACTGGGGCGGCACGCGCAACTGGTCCATACGCTGCTCGTTGCGCGTCTCGAACCGTTTCTCCCTGCGAAAACCAGGTCGTGCGCTCATGCCCTCAGTCACCTTTTCCGTGCGCCGTCGCGCCGGCCGTGTCGTTGTCGCGGGTCGGGCATCGTAGACGCGGAATGGCGTCGGGCGTTGCAGATAAGTCTGTGGATATCGCGTGGATACTCATGCCGGGCATGGGGCCACGCGGTCGTCTCGCCCGATGAGACACCGCGCGAGGCGCTGGGGCGTCACCCCGGGGTGGCGATGCCGGCGCGGGCGCGCATGCCGGGCGAGATCACCGACAGCAGGTCGTCCAGCGCTTCGTCGCGCCAGCGGCCGATGCGACGCGGCTGCAGCGCGCCGGCGATGTGCTGGTCGATCAGCCGGGCGATGATCGGGAACACCGCGTCGCCGTCGGCCTCGCAGGCTTCGCGCAGGCTGGCGGCGATCAGGTCGGCGAACGACAACGGCGCGCAAGGCGGTGCGATGGCCTGTAGCGAATGCAGCGTGAGCTCGAGCGAGGGATCGAGTTCGGGAAGGTCGAGGCGCTGGTCCATGGCGGCGGTACCGGAGTGAGTGCCCAGACTGTGTCACGCACTTTTCTGACGCCCTATCGGAAAAATCCGAAAACCTTTCCCGTTCTTCGCACAAGGAATCGGGCGCAAAAGAAAAGGGCGCCCGGAGGCGCCCTTCCCTTCAAGCCCGTTCGGTGACCGGGATCAGGCGACTTCGCCGACCACGATGACCTTGACGTTGGCTTCGATGTCGGCGTGCAGGTGCACGACGATCTCGTATTCGCCGGTGCGGCGCAGCGGGCCTTCGCCCAGCACGACTTCCGACTTCTCGACCTTGTGGCCGTGCTTGGTCAGCGCCTCGGCGATGTCGCGCGGCGTGATCGAGCCGTACAGCTTGCCTTCGGTGGAGGCGTTCGCGGTGATGGTCACCTCGACGCCTTCCAGCGCGGCCTTGCGGCCTTCGGCGCCTTCCAGCGCGGCCTTGGCCTTGGCTTCGTACTCGGCGCGGCGGGCCTCGAACTCGGCCAGGTTGGCCTCGGTCGCCGGCGCGGCCTTGCCGTACGGGATCAGGTAGTTGCGGCCGAAGCCCGGCTTGACGTTGACCTTGTCGCCGAGCTTGCCGAGGTTCTGCACGTTCTGCAGGAGGATCAGTTGCATGGTGTTGCTCCGTATTCGTTAGCGAGCCTTTGGCCCGCAGCGGTGGCTGTCCGAATGACGTCTCTGAGGCACCCTCCGCGTAGGACGGATACCAAATCGAAGTCCGGTTTTCTTGAAGAGTCCGCACATGGATGTGCGGGCTCTTGCGGAGGGATCCGCGTTACGCGTTGTGGTTGTCGGTGTACGGGATCAGGGCCAGGAAACGGGCGCGCTTGACGGCCGTGGCCAGCTGGCGCTGGTACTTCGACTTGGTACCGGTCACGCGGCTCGGCACGATCTTGCCGGTCTCGGTGAGGTACTGGCGCAGGGTGTTGAGATCCTTGTAGTCGATCTCCTTGACACCCTCGGCGGTGAACTTGCAGAACTTGCGGCGACGGAAGAACTTGGACATGAGTGTGTGCTCCTAGGGCGTGATCAGGCGGCTTCGGCGTTGTCGTCGGAAGACTCGTCGGACGTGCCGACGCCTTCCTCGTCACGGCGGCGACGCTCGCCACGCTCGGGCTTGTCGCCCTTCTCGTCCTTGTACTTCATGATCAGCGACTGCTCGGTGTCCGGACCGTCGCGCTTGATGACCAGGTGGCGCAGGACGGCGTCGTTGAAACGGAAACCGTCGACCAGCTCGTTCAGGACGTTCTGGGTGCACTCGATGTTGAGCAGCACGTAGTGGGCCTTGACCAGGTTCTCGATCGGATAGGCCAGCTGACGACGGCCCCAGTCTTCCAGGCGGTGGATCTTGCCTTCGCCGCCTTCGATCAGGCCCTTGTAGCGCTCGACCATGGCCGGCACCTGCTCGCTCTGGTCCGGATGGACCAGGAACACGACTTCGTAATGACGCATTGTGTGATTCCTTGTGGATGATGGCCGCGGGCTTCGCCGCGTCCGGATCAGCCCCCCGGCACCCGGAACTGGGCGCGGTGGAGCAAGGTCTCCCACCGGCCGGAGCCGTGGGAGCCGGAAAGTATGGCGGATCAATGGGTTGAAGGCAAATGGCCGGCTACTTACCCGGGCGGGCCACTACAGCCATCCTTGGCGGGACGCATCCGGCTTCAGAGAGCCTGCCCGGCCATCCGTGGCCGGGCGTTCGCAGCCGCGCGAACCTACGGTTCGCGAGCGCGGCTGCTCACCCAGGCGTCGATGTGCGCCTCCAGCGCCTCCAGCGGGACCGAGCCGGTTTCCAGCACGGCGTCGTTGAACTCGCGCAGATCGAACTTCGGGCCCAGCTGCCTCGACGCCTTCTCACGCAGCTCGGAGATTTTGAGCTGCCCGATCTTGTAGGCGAGCGCCTGCCCCGGCCAACCGATGTACCGGTCGATCTCGTTGACCACGTCCTGGCGGGTCTTGGGCGAGTTGTCCATGAAGAAGGCGATGGCCTTGTCGCGACTCCAGCCCTTGCTGTGCATGCCGGTGTCCACGACGAGGCGGACCGCCCGCCACATGTCGTAGGCGAGCTGGCCCATGCGGTCGTACGGGTCGTCGTACAGGCCCATGTCGTAGCCCAGGCGCTCGGCGTACAGGCCCCAGCCCTCGCCGTACGCGACGAAGTACCCGACGCGGCGGAACATCGGCACGTCCGGCAGTTCCATGCCGCGCGCGAACTGGAAGTGGTGCCCCGGCACGGCCTCGTGCAGCGAGAGCGGCATCATTTCCCACTTCGGCCGGACCTCGGGCTTGTAGAGGTTCACGTAGTAGAAGCCGGCGCGGGTGCCATCCACGGCGCCGGGCTGGTAATACGCGGTCGTCGTATCGGGCGCGATGTTGTCGGGAATCGGCCGCACGCCGTACGGCAGGCGCGGAATGGTCTTGAACACCTTCACCAGCTCGGGGTCGATTCGCTTGGCGATCGCCTGGTACGCGGTGAACAGCTCCTGCGGCGTCTTGTAGAAGAACTTCGGGTCGGTACGCAGGTACTGGAAGAACTCCGCCAGCGTGCCCTTGAAGCCGACCTCCGCCTTGATCTTCTCCATCTGCGCGCGGATGCGCGCGACTTCCTTCAGGCCGATCTGGTGGATCTCGTCGGCCGACAGGTTCGTCGTCGTGAAATACCGCGCGGTGAAGTCGTAGTACGCCTTGCCGTCCGGCAGGTCGACCGCGGCGATCGAGGTGCGCGTCTTCGGCAGGTAGTCGCCCTTGAAGAACGTGGCGAACTGCCGGTACGCCGGCACCACGGCCTGCGAGATGACCTGCTTCGCTTCCGCCTGCAGGGCGGCGCGATCGGCCGCGCCGATGGCGTCGGGGAATTTCGCGAAGGGCTTGTAGAACGGGCTGTTGGTCGGATCGTCCACCAGTTGCGACTGGATCTGCGCCGGCACGCGCTCCATCAGCACGCGCGGCGGCGTGTTGCCGCTCGCGGCGCCCTCGCGCAGCAGCGCCTGGTTCTGTTCGATCAGCGCCGGCAGCGCGCGCATGCGCGCCAGCCAGTCGCGGTAATCCTTCACCGTGGCGAACGGCAGGACTTCGGCGATGCCTTCGGCGGTCTGCACGCCGCCGCTTAGGCCGATCGGCTGCAGGTATTCGCGATATTTCTGGCGTTCGACGGCCTTCTCCAGCCCCCATGCGAAGACGTCGTAGCTGAGGCGGTCGTCTTCGGTCAGCGCGTTGCGGTCGATCGCCTTCAAACGCTTCAACGCCGCACGGTCGCCCTCCATGCGGCGCTCGATGGCGGCCATGCTCATGTCGGTCCAGCGATCGTTGTAGCGCTTGTCGCCGCGCCAGCTCGCCTCCTCCGGGTTCTCGCGCATGCCGCGCTCCCACTCCTCGTCGAAGAGCGCGTGCAGCGCGGTCGCGGCGGGACTGCGGCTGGTGGCGACCTTCGCGGCCGGCGTGCTGGAAGGCGCCTGCGCGAACGCGGGCGAAACGGACAGGCAGGCGGCGACGGCCGCGGCGAGCAGTGCGTGTCGAAGCATGGGCATTCCCCCGGAAGAACGTCGGCCGAGTCTAGCCGCCCGCGAGCGCCATCGGCTTGATGCGGCCTGCCGGGAACCGCGCCTTCACGACAGCCCCGCTAGCGTGCGATCGATCCCATAAAGGGCGGCATCGCGCGTGAAGATCGCGACCTTCAACATCAATGGCGTGAACACGCGCCTGCCCGCGCTGCTGGAATGGCTGCGCCGCGAGCAGCCCGACGTCGCCTGCCTGCAGGAGCTCAAGGCGCCAGAAGACGCATTTCCCGCGCAGGCCATCGCCGAGGCCGGTTACGGCGCGATCTGGCACGGGCAGAAGTCGTGGAACGGCGTGGCCATCCTCGCGCGCGACGCCGAGCCGGTGGAAATCGGCCGCGGCCTGCCGGGCGATCCGGAGGACCTGCAGAGCCGCTACATCGAAGCGGCCGTCGGCGGCATCGTCGTCGTCTGCCTCTACCTGCCCAACGGCAACCCGCAGCCCGGGCCGAAGTTCGACTACAAGCTCGCGTGGATGGAACGCCTGCACCAGCGCGCGCAGTACTGGTTCGACAGCGGGCAGCCGGTGGTGATGGCCGGCGACTACAACGTGGTGCCGACCGACGAGGACATCTACAACCCGAAATCCTGGCGCAAGGACGCCCTGCTGCAGCCGGAAAGCCGCGAGCGTTACCAGCGCCTGCTCGACCAGGGCTGGACGGACGCGGTGCGGCACGTGTTCGGCGAGGAGCGCGTCTACACGTTCTGGGATTACTTCCGCCAGCATTGGGAACGCAACGCCGGCCTGCGCATCGACCACCTCCTGCTCAATGCCGAACTGCTGCCGCGGTTGCGTTCGGCGGGCGTGGATCGCTGGGTGCGCGGCCAGGTGAAACCGAGCGACCACGCGCCCACGTGGATCGAACTGGGGCCGGCGAAGGCGGCTAAGAAAACCGCCGGCAAGACCGCCCCCAAGGCCACGAAGAAGGTGGCGAAGAAGGCCTCGAAGAAAGCGACGAAGAAAACGACCAGAAAGGTGGCGAAGAAGACCGCCGCCAAACGCGCGGCGCCCGCGAGGCGAACGCGACGCGCCGCACAATGAAACGAAGGGATCACGACCCGTTGCCGCCGCGCTAACCGTCGAATTCGCAGCATCGATGCATCGAACACGACAGGAGCGACCGATGGCCAGGCATCCCGACGACAAGCATCGACACGAGCTCTACCGCGGCATGCCGTCGGTGACCAACCGCACCTGGGGCTCGCCGCAGGGCGACGACGGCTTCGGCTATCCGGGCCAGGGCGGCTACGGCGAAACGCGCGGCGATGCGTCGCGGCGCGACACGCAGCAGCGCTCGACGAGCCATCGCGGCCGCGGTCCGCGCAATATCCTGCGTTCGGATGAACGCATCGCGGACGACTTGATCGAACGGCTTACGCGCGATGAGGAGATCGATGCGAGCGAAATCCTCGTCGCGGTCGATGCGGGCACGGTCACGCTCACCGGCGAAGTCCCGGAGCGCCAGATGAAGCATCTCGCGGAGAACCTCGCGGCCGAGGTGCAGGGCGTTCGCGAGGTCAACAACCGCATTCAGGTCGACAAGGGCGCGAAGTCGTTCGGCCCGCCCGGTCGCGCGGTGCGCAGCGGTTTCGACCAGCAGGGCAGCGGCTTCTCCAGTTCGCAGTTCGACCAGCGCGACGACGAGGACGACGACGCGCATGACGCGAATCGCCGCGAACCGATGCGTCGGTCGCGAGAACACTGACGCTCCATCGGCCATAGCTCGGCTCGTGTAGCCGGGCCAAGGGAAAGCGCACCCGGGGTGAAGGCCATCAAGGCCGATCCCGGGTGCGTTTCGCTTTACCCGGGCTACAAAGGCGCATGGGGCCGTGACGACGCGGCGTGCGCGCGCGCAGTGCACAATCGCCGCATGAGCGATCCCCACGCGGGCAGTCCCGCCCCTCGTCCCAGCCTGCGCGAGCGGTTCGACGCGCTGCGCAACCTGCCGCCGTTCCTGCGGCAGATCTGGTCCACCAGTCCCCTGCTCTCGCTGATGACCATCGGCTTGCGCGTGATCCGCGCGCTGCTGCCGGTCGCCACCTTGTACGTCGGCAAGCTGATCATCGACGAGGCCGTGCGCCTGGTCGCCGCTGGCAACGGGTTCGACACCTTGGGCGAGGCCTGGCACAGCGGGCAACTCGACACGCTGCTTTCGCTGCTCGCGCTGGAGTTCGGGCTGGCGATCGCGTCCGACCTGCTCGGACGGCTCGTGAGCTACGGCGATGCGCTGCTCTCGGAGATGTTCACCAACGTCACCAGCGTGCGCCTGATGGAACACGCGGCGACGCTCGACCTGGAGGACTTCGAAGACCCCGACCTGCAGGACAAGCTGGACCGCGCGCGTCGCCAGACGATGGGTCGCATGAACCTGATGAGCCAGCTGTTCGGCCAGGTGCAGGACGCCATCACCGTGGTGAGTTTCGCGGCGGGCCTGCTGGTGTACGCGCCCTGGCTGATCCTGCTGCTGGCGATCGCGCTGGTGCCGGCGTTCGTCGGCGAGGCGCACTTCAACGCGCTGGGCTATTCGCTCAATTTCGCGTGGACGCCCGAGCGCCGGCAGCTGGAATACGTGAAGCAGATGGGCGCGAGCGTGGACACGGCGAAGGAGGTGAAGATCTTCAACCTCCATCGCTTCCTCATCGCGCGCTACCGCGAACTCGCCGATGCGCTGTTCCGGGCGAACCGGGCGCTGGCGCGGCGACGGGCGTTCTGGGGCGCGCTGCTGGCCGCGCTGGGCACACTCGGTTATTACGTCGCGTACGGCTACATCGCATGGCGCACGGTGCGCGGCGATTTCAGCATCGGTGACCTGACCTTCCTCGCCGGCAGTTTCCTGCGCTTGCGGCAGTTGCTCGAAGGCCTGCTCGTCGGTTTCTCGCAGGTCGCCGGCCAGGCGCTCTACCTCGACGACTTGTTCTCGTTCTTCGAGATCCAGCCGGAAATCGCCTCGCCGGTCGATGCGGCGCCGGTGCCGCGCCCGATCGCACGCGGCTTTACGTTCGAGAACGTCGGCTTCCGTTATCCCGACGCGGACAAGTGGGCGCTGCGCGGGCTCGACTTCGAACTGCGCGCGGGCGAGGTGCTGGCGCTGGTCGGCGAGAACGGCGCCGGCAAGACGACGCTCGTCAAACTGCTGGCGCGGCTGTACGACCCCGACGAGGGCCGCATCCTGCTCGACGGGCGCGACCTGCGCGAGTACGACCTCGACGACCTGCGCGGCAACGTCGGCGTGATCTTCCAGGACTTCGTGCGTTACCACCTCACCGCCGGCGAGAACATCGGCGTCGGTCGCATCGATGCGATGAACGACGACGCGCGCATCCGCGAGGCCGCGCGTCGCGCGATGGCGGACGAGATGATCGAGCGCCTGCCGAACCAGTACGACCAGCTGATCGGCCGTCGCTTCAAGACCGGCGTGGACCTCTCCGGCGGCCAATGGCAGAAGCTGGCCATCGCACGCGCCTACATGCGCGACGCGCAGGTGATGATCCTCGACGAACCCACCGCCGCGCTCGATGCGCGCGCGGAATTCGAGGTGTTCCAGCGCTTCAAGGATCTCTCGCGCGGCAAGACGGCCGTGCTGATCTCGCACCGGTTCAGCAGCGTGCGCATGGCCGATCGGATCCTGGTGCTGGCCGACGGGCGGCTGGAAGCCAGCGGCACGCACGAACAGTTGCTGGCGCAGGGCGGCCGGTACGCGGAATTGTTCGAGCTGCAGGCCGCCGGTTATCGTTGACGCATCCCGCGCCACGATTGGCAAACACCCCACGCACGACCGGACAGGAGCCCTGCCCCCATGCGCCATGCCTTGCATTGCACTTCGCTCGCCCTCGCCCTTTCGCTGACCCTGGTCGCCTGCCAGGCCCGCCAGGGCGAAGACGCCGCGCCGGCGAAAGCCGCGACCGCCGCGCCGAAGGCGCTTCCGACGCAGACGGTGGCGAGCCAGAACGGCCAGGTGACCGTCACCACGATCGCCGCCGGCCTCGAACATCCGTGGAGCGTGGCCCTACTTCCGGACGGCGGTTTCCTTGTCACGGAACGCCCGGGGCGTTTGCGCCATGTATCCGCCGACGGTGCCGTATCGGCGCCGATCACCGGCGTCCCGACGGTCTGGGCGGAAGGCCAGGGCGGCCTGCTCGACGTCGTGCTCGCTCCGGATTTCGCGACCAGCCGGAAGATCTTCCTGAGCTATTCCGAGCCGGGCCCGGACGGCAGCGCCGGCACGGCCGTGTCGACGGCGACGCTCGGCGACGGCGCGCTGAGCGAGGTGAAGCTGTTCTATCGCCAGGAGCCCAAGCTCGTCGGCCCGAACCACTTCGGTTCGCGCATCGCCTTCGACGGCAAGGGGCATGTGTTCATCACGCAGGGCGAGCGCAACGACCGCCCGACCTCGCAGAAGCTGGACATGCTGCAGGGCAAGCTGGTACGCCTGAACCTCGACGGCAGCGTGCCGGCCGACAATCCGTTTGTCGGCCGCAAGGACGCGCGCCCGGAGATCTGGAGCTACGGCCATCGCAACATGCAGTCGCTGGCGACCGATCCGCGCACCGGCACCGTGTGGGAAGCCGAGCACGGTCCCAAGGGCGGCGACGAGATCAACCTGCCGCAGCCGGGCAAGAACTACGGCTGGCCGATCATCACGCACGGCATCAACTATTCCGGTTTGAAGATCCCCGAGGCCGTCGGCACGTCGGCGCCCGGCATGGAACAGCCGTACCACGTGTGGGAGAAGTCGCCGGGCCTGTCGGGCATGGCGTTCCTCACCGGCCAGGCGGGTTCGAAGTGGAACGACAGCCTGTTTCTCGGCGCGCTCGCCGACGGCAGCCTGATCCGCCTGACGCTGGACGGCGACAAGATTACCGGCGAAGAGCGCCTGCTGAAGGACCTCGGCGCGCGCATCCGCGATGTGCGCGTCGGACCCGACGGCGCGGTGTACGTCCTCACCGACGAAACCGACGGCAAGCTGCTGCGGCTGGACGCGCCGAAGGGGTGATCGGGCCCGCCGCACGCGTGATCGCGCGTGCGGCATGTCGGAGCTTCGTCACTTCGTAGAGAGAAACGGCATGTCGGAGCTTCGTCATGCCGGAGCATGCCGGAGAGAGAAACATCGTCATCCCGGCGAACGCCGGGACCCAGGGTGGGCACGCGCGGGCACTCCTTGCGGGGCAAACCATTTCCGGTCATTCGCGCGAAGGCAGGAATCCAGCCCTGCACGCTCGGGCTTCCGTATAGCGTGATGCGTCGGAAAGATGGATCCCCGCCTACTCGACATGACGATGCAACGGACGTCGCACGCGCACGTTGATTTCGCGCAGGCCAATGCAAACAAGGAACCCCCCATGATCCGGACGCTTCTCCTCACCCTCGCCCTGCTCGTCTCCGTCTCCGCCTTCGCGTCCGAGACCGACGCCGAACTGCTCGCGCTCGACGCCACGTGGAACGAGCTGCGCATGAAGCCCGACGTCGCCGGGCTTGATCGCATCCTCGCCGACGACTGGATGCTCACCCACTCCGACGGCCGCGTGCAGTACAAGGCCGACTACCTCGACGAACTGCGCACCAGCACGCGTCGCAACTCGGGTATCGGCAACGAGGACGTGCGCGTGCGCCGTTACGGCGACACGATGGTCGTCACGGGCACCAGCGTGCAGTCCGGCGTCAGCAACGGCGTGCCCTGGAACGGCCGCTTCCGCTTCACGCGCGTGTGGGTGCAACGCGACGGCGCGTGGAAGATGATCGCCTCGCATTCCTCGCGCGTGGCCGACGCGAAGTAGCGTTCAGAACAGATCGCCCTGCGGCGCGGTTTGCGCGGGTGCGCTGTAATCCAGCCGGCCGTCGACGATCCGCGCCGCCTTCGTGTACGGATGCTCTTCCGCGCGGTTGGGTGCGATGAGGTGCACCACCGTCCAGCCGCGCGATTTCAGATCGTCGCTGATCAGGCTTCGGTGGCATTGCGTCCAGTACGCCTCGGCGCACATCACGGCGGTGCGCCGCGTCGAGGCGATCGCTTCCAGCCGGTCCCGCGCTTGCTGGAACTGGGCGGTCTCCATGTAATCGGCGTAGCCGCGGAAGGACGCGTTGCGCCACACGGTATTGGGCGAGTCCTTCCGCGGGTTTCGACGCCCGCCCAGGTCGACCATCGGCAGGTACTCGATGCCGGCTTCGGCCAGGCCCGCGGCGATGTTCGCCGCCGCGAACTGCGGGTGCCGGCGCGAGCCGGGATAACGCCGCACGTCCGCCACGGCCTCGATGCCCGCCTGCATCAGCAGGCTGAGGAATTGCGGCCATTCGCGCGTGGAATGGCCCACGGTCCAGATCGTTCGCATGGACCGGAGCATAGTCGGCGGGATGTCGCCCAGATGAGAATCAATATCAAGTGAAGGCGTCTGGGCTACAATGGCGGCGCTTCCCCCACTCGCCCCAGACACCCCGATGTCCTCCGCTTTTGGCACCGAGACGGTGCTGGATGTCCGTCACTGGACGGACGATTACTTCAGCTTCACCACCACGCGCGACGACGGCTTCCGTTTCGAGAACGGCCAGTTCGTGATGATCGGCCTGCAGGTCGAGCAGCCCGACGGCTCGCACAAGCCGCTGCTGCGCGCGTACTCCATCGCCAGTGCGAACTGGGAGGAGCAGCTGGAGTTCTTCAGCATCAAGGTGCCGAACGGGCCGCTGACCTCGCGCTTGAAGTCGATCAAACCGGGCGACGAGGTGCTGATCGGCCGCAAGCCGACCGGCACGCTGCTGATCCACGACCTGCACGTCGGCCGCAACCTGTACCTGCTGGGCACCGGCACGGGCCTGGCGCCGTGGCTGGCGGTGATCAAGGATCCGGAAACCTACGAGCGTTTCGACAACGTGATCCTCACGCACGGCGTGCGCAGCGCGAAGGATCTCGCGTATCGCGACTACTTCGTCAACGAGTTGCCGCGTCACGAGTTCCTCGGCGAGCAGATCGCCGCGAAGCTGAAGTATTACCCCGCCGTGACGCGCGAGGCGTTCGAATTCGACGGTCGCGACCAGCGCGGCCGCCTGACGGACCTGTTCGACAGTGGCCGCATGATGGAGCACCTAGGCCTGCCGGCGCTGGATCCGGAACACGACCGCGCGATGATCTGCGGCAGCCCGCAGATGCTGGCCGATTTCCGCGACATCCTCGACCGCCGGGGCTTCACCGCCGCGCCGCGCATCGGCACGCCGGGGCAGTACGTGTTCGAGCGTGCGTTCGTCGAGAAGTAATCTCGGATCCGCGTGCCGGCGACGCCACCGCCGGACCTCGCCGGAGCGCGGGGACTAGACTGGCTCCTCCCCCCGGATGGAGCAGTGCGATGAGATTCCAGGACAAGGTCGTGATCGTCACCGGTGGCGCCAGCGGCATCGGCGAGACCACCGCGCGGCAGTTCGCCGACGAGGGCGCGCACGTCGTGATCGCCGACTTCTCCGATGGCGGCCAGGCCGTCGCCGACGCGATCGCCGCGAACGGCCCGCGCACGCTCTTCGTCAAGACCGACGTCGCCGACAGCGCGAGCGTGCGGAACATGGTCCAGCGCACTGTCGAGGCGTTCGGGCGCATCGACGTGCTGTTCGCCAACGCCGGCATCGCGCACGACGGGCCGATCGACCAGCTCGACGACGCGTCGTGGACGCGCACGCTGGACATCAACCTCACCGGCGTCTACCTGTGCGACAAGTACGTCATCGAGCAGATGCTGGTGCAGGGCGGCGGCGTCATCGTCAATTGCGGCTCGATCCACAGCCACGTCGGCAAGCACGGCGTCACCGCGTACGCCGCGGCCAAGGGCGGCGTGAAACTGCTGACGCAGACGCTGGCGATCGACTACGGCGCGCGCGGCATCCGCGTGAACGCGGTCTGCCCCGGTTACATCGAGACGCCGCTGCTGAAGGACATTCCGGCGCAGGCGAAGGCGGAGCTCGCGAGCCTGCACCCGATGGGGCGCCTGGGCCGCCCGGAAGAAGTGGCGCGCACCGTGCTGTTCCTCGCCAGCGACGACGCCTCCTTCGTCACCGGCGCCTCGCTGCTGGTGGACGGCGGCTACACGGCGCAGTGATTCGCGTGGCGCCCGCGTTTCGTGCGCGGGCGCCGGCGCCGGCGCGATTCACGCCAGTGCGGCCTCGATGTCCTTCGCGATCGACTCGGGCTTGTCGTTCGGCGCGTAACGCTTGAGCACGCGGCCATCGCGGCCAACGAGGAACTTGGTGAAATTCCACTTGATGGCGTCGATGCCGAGGAAGCCGCCCTTCTCGTCCTTCAGCCACTTCCACAGCGGATGCGCGGCGTCGCCGTTGACGTCGATCTTGGCGAACATCGGGAACGTCACGTCGTAGGTGAGCGAGCAGAAATTGCGGATTTCCGCTTCATCGCCCGGCTCCTGGTGACCGAACTGGTCGCACGGGAAGCCCAGCACGTCGAAGCCGCGGTCGGCGTAATCGCGCTGGAGTTTTTCCAGTCCGGTGTACTGCGGGGTGAACCCGCACTTGGACGCGACGTTGACGACCAGCAGCACCTTGCCTTCGAACTCGCGCAGCGCGCGCGGCTGGCCTTCGATGTCCGTGGCGGTGAAGTCGTAGGCGGTGGTCATTGCGGCGCTCCGGTGTGGGGTGTTGCAAGGATAGCGCCGCGCGCCCGCACGTCGGTGCGCAATCGAAGCGTCATCCCGGCGAAGGCCGGGACCCAGGCACGCAGCGCCGGATCTTGCGGCGGCCTCGCGCTTCGGAAAGCGCGAAGGCCTGGGTCCCGGCTTTCGCCGGGATGACGGAACTCGGGGCGCCGCATGTCGAACCCGGAAAACAACAACGCCGGGACAAGCCCGGCGTCGCTGTATCCGAACCTTGTCGACGTTCGATCAGAACGATGCGCGGAACTCCGCACCGAACGTGCGCGGCTCGTTGATCATGCCGGTGAGGTTGTTGAAGTCGATCGCGCCCACCACCTGCACTTCGTCGGTGATGTTGCGGCCGAACAGCGCCACGTCGTACTTGCCGTAGTTCCAGCTGTAACCCACGCGCAGGCCGCCTTCGACCAGCGACTTCGCGCGGAACTCGAGCGAGTCGTACAAGAAGAAGTTCAGCTCGTCGCGGTACATCCAGTCGGTGTAGACGTAGAACTCGTTGCCGTTGTCCATCGGCAGGCCCCAGCGCGCGGTGAGGTTGTGCGTCCACTTCGGCGCCTGCGGCAGTTCGTTGCCGCCGATGTAGTAGCTGCCGGTCGGCTCGCCGGTCGCCGGGTTGAGCACCGGCGCATCGGTCACGGTGCACGCCGCGCAGCCGGCCACGTTGAGATCGCTGTCCTTGATCTCCGTGTCGTTGTAGCTGCTGCCCAGCGTGACCAGCAGGTTGTCGGTCAGGTACGCCTGGAAGTCCATCTCGAAGCCCTGGCCGACGGACTTGTCGGCGTTGAGCAGGATGTTCGCGTTGGCGGCGCCGCCCACGGCCGTGAGCTGCTGGTCCTTCACTTCGTAATAGAACACGCCGGCGTTGATGCGCGCGCGGTTGTTCCACAGGTCGGCCTTCACGCCCACTTCGTACGAGGTGGAGGTTTCCGGACCGGCGACCGACATGCGGTTGAACGCGCCGGCGGCCTGGATCGAGCTGCCGCGATACCCGGTGGCGACGCGGCCGTAGAAGTTCACGTCGTCGTTGATCTCGTAGGTGGCCGACAGGTCCCAGCTGAACTTCTTGTCTTCCGGCGCGGCCGACAGCGTGCCGCCCGGGCCTTCGGCCGCGAGCAGGTCGTCCTTCGTGCACAGCACCGGGCCGGGGATGATGCCCAGCGTCGGGCCGATGCACGGCGCGAAGCCGGTGTTCCAGTAATCGATGACGTTGAGTTCCTTCTCGTCCCACGTGTAGCGCACGCCGGCGCGCAGTTCCAGCGCCTGCGTGGCCTGCCAGGTGCCGGCGGCGAAGACCGCCCACGAATCGTTGGTCTGGCGCACGCGCTCGTAGCCGTCCTGCTGGCCGTTGTTGAGCGAGTCGTAGCTGAAGCTTTCGACGTCGTAGTCTTCGTTGAAATAGAACACGCCGCCCTGCCAGTTCCACGGCGTGCCGGTGTTGGATTCGATGCGGAATTCCTGCGTCCACTGCGCGTGGCGCGGGATGCCGTCGGCGGTCTCGGACTGGAACGGGATGAAGCCCGGGCCGTCCGGCGTGCCGCCGTCGATGTCGCCGCGGCTGTAGGTTTCCACCGACTCGTAGCCGGTGATGGCGTACAGCGTGTAGGTGTCGCTGAGGTTCCAGCTCAGGCGCGCGCTGGCGCCCTGGCTGTCGAGCTCGGAGTGGTTCAGGCCGTTGAGCGAGACGTGGTCCTCGTCGAAGCCCGCCACCAGGTCGTTGGTGCCCGGCTCGATGATGTTGGCGCGGAACAGGCGCGCGGTGCCGTTGAGGCGGCGCGCGTGCGCGTTGAGCAGCAGGTCCCAGTCGCCGTTCTCGTACAGGAACTGCACGCGCGCGGCGGATTCGTCGTAGCCCTCGAAGCCGTCGTTCGGGCCCGGGTAATCGTTGGTGACCCAGTCGTCGCGACGCTGGAACAGCGCGGAGGCGCGGGCCGACCAGTTCTCGGTGAGCGCGCCGCCGACGGCGCCCTCGAAGTTCACCATGTTGTCGGTGCCCACGCCGAGCTTGCCGTAGCCGCTGGTTTCCTGCGACGGACGGGCCGATTCGAACTTCACCACGCCGGCCGGGCTGTTGCGGCCGAACAGCGAACCCTGCGGGCCGCGCAGCACTTCCACGCGATCCAGGTCGAACACCGGGAAGCCCTTGAGGATCGGGTTTTCCTGCACGACGTCGTCGTACACCAGCGACACCGGCTGCGAGGTGTTGAGGCGGAAGTCGGTGTTGCCGTAGCCGCGGATGTAGAAGCGCGGGAACGCGCGGCCGAAGGAGGACTCGATGTTCAGGCTCGGCACGCGGCCGGACATGAAGCGCACGTCGGTGCCGCCGGCGCTGAGCACGTCCAGCTCCTGCGCGTTGATCGTGCTGACCGAAACGGGCACGTCCTGCAGGTTCTCGACCTTGCGCTGCGCGGTCACCTGCACGGTGTCCAGCGTGGTGGCGCTCGGGGTGTCGGTCGTGGTCTGCGCGTCCTGCGCGAGGGCGGCCTGCGCCGGCAGCATCAGGGCGATGGCGACGGTCAGGGCGTGGCGGGAAAGCGTGCGCGGAGGCAGCGGCATGGAAGGCATGGGGCGGTCTCGATGTGCGGCGCCGAAGGATGGAGGCGCCAAGGGTTCGAAGGCCGACGCAACGCGGCTTCTCTCCGGCGCGCGCTACGACGATGCGATGAGCGAATGGATCAACTCAGGACCGTCCCTTGACGGCCTCGGCGCGGACCCGGTCCCGCGCCCTGGCAGCTCGACATGACGCGGGAATGTTACCAGAGTGTTAAAGCGCCGTACCGGGGCGTACCGAGGGCCCGCGCCCCTACCCCAGTGCCTTGAAGCCCCTCTCCCGCAGGCGGGAGAGGGAACACCACCCGCGCGTTACTTCGCCACCCGCACCGCCGGCGCGAACGGCTTGATGCCCAGCGCCTCGTGGATTTCTTCCGGGTAGTACGCGGTGTCGCCCTTCAGCACCAGCGCGACCTTGCGGATGTCGGCGATGTTCTTCGTCGGATCGCCATCGATCAGCACCAGGTCGGAGCGCTTGCCCGGCGTGATCGAACCGCGCTCGGCCAGCGTGCGGCTGTACTTGGCGCCGTTCCAGGTCGCCACCTGCAGCGCCTGCGACGGCGTGAGGCCAGCCTGCACGTAGAGTTCGAGTTCGCGCTGCAGCGTGAAGCCGACCATTTCGTCCGTGCCGGCGACCACCGGCACGCCGGCCTTGTAGGCACGGCCGACGAACTCGACCATCTTCGCGTACGAGCGCGTGTACTTCGCCGCGGTCGCATCGTCGGGGATGTTCATCTCCGCCGCACGACGTCCACGCTGCACGTCCGGCGGCAGATGGTCGGCGACGTCGGCCACGATCGGCGACATCTCGCCTTCGCGCTGGTGCAGGAACTCGAACGTCGCCAGCGTCGGATCGATCACCACCTGCTTGCGCGCCAGCGTGTGGATGAAGTCCTGCACCGGCTTGCTGTCGAGGTCGAGCCCGTCGGTCTTGTCGGCCGGCAGGTAGAAGCGCGCCAGCGTGCGCGTGTCGGTCTTGTCGTCGACGAAGAAGTTCAGCATCAGCTGGTTGATGTGCTGGATCTCGTCGAAGCCGTCGTCCACGACGTCCTGCGCGCGCAGGAACGCCGGCACGTGGCCGCTGACGCGCAGGCCCTTGGCGTGCGCGTAGGCGACGGTGTCCTTGAGGATGTCCTTCGGGAACGAGTTGTAGATCTTGATCTGCGGGTACTTGTGCTCCGCGTACCAGTCCACCGCCTTCTTCGCGTCGTCGAGGTTCTTCACCACGAAGCCGTTGCGCGCGGAGAACTTGCTCTCGCCCTCGATGAAACCCGCCGGCACCACGTCCGGCGACATCAGCGTGCCGGCCTTGATCTCGCCGAGCATCTGCTGGAGCGTCGCGTTGTCGTTGCCCATGTCGCGCACGGTGGTGACGCCGGCGGCGAGGTTCAGCCCGCCGTCCCAGCGGCCGACGTGGCCGTGCATGTCGAACAGGCCCGGCAGCAGCACCTTGCCGTTGGCGTCGATGACGTGGTCGGCCGCGGCGGGCTTGTTCGACGCCGACGCGGGCGTGATCGAGACGATCCTGCCGTCCTTCACCAGCACGTCGCTGGCGGCGCCAAGCGTCGCCTTCTCGCTGTCGAACACGCGGGCGTTGCGGATCAGCGTCGCGCCGGCGAGCGGATGGCCCAGGCGCTTTGCCAGATCGACCAGCGCATCGCCTTCGGCCTGCTTCTGCTGTTTTTCCAGATCCGCGGCGACGGCCTGGCAACCGTCCTCGACCAGCTGCACGAAGCCCGGATAGATGAAGGCGAACAGGCGCGGGCTGGCGTCGGTCGTGGCCCACACGAACGTCGGCACCAGGCCCACGCCGGTCACCGCCATCAGCTGGACGTCGCGCGTCTTCGCGCCGCACTGCACCTGGGCCTGCGCCACCTTGCGCGAGGTCAGCGTGCCACTGGGGATCAGCGGCAGCTTGCCGTCGGGCCGTTTGGCGAGCGCATTGAACGCGACCGAGAACCCCGCGGGCGAGCCGCCCAGCGGCTGGTACAGCGCGGTGCCCTGCACCGCCTGGTTGCCCGCGTCGGACGTGGACTTCCACTGCACCTGGTCGCCATCGCGGCGGAAGCTCTCGTCGATCTTCGCCCCGAACGTCGACGTGCCCTGCACCTTGTAGGTCTGGTACGTGCCGTCCGGCGCGAGGGTGTATTCCTCCTTCAGCTCGGGGCCGCGGCCGTTGTCCTTGAAGATGAACTCGACCTTCGTCGTGCCGTCGTCGCCGCGCGTCACGACCTGCTGTCCCGCCTGCTTTCCGCCGTCCACGAGCGCGACATAGCGCAGCGTTTCGGCCGCCAGGACGTGCGGCGCCACGGCCAGCAGGCCCAGCGCGAGCGATCCGGCCAGCGCGATGCGAGTCTTCTTGTTCATGTCCATGTCTGCCCTGTGTGTTGCCCGGACCGGCGGCCCGACTGTTCCGGGAGTGTAGCCAGCCTGTGCCGCCGGAGGCCGTTCATTCCCCCATGCCTTTCGTCATGGGTCCGTCCGTGGGCCATCGGGTAGGCTTCGGGCTCCCTTTGACGAGGTTTCCGAGCCCATGAAGCACCCTCTCGCGCTGGCGCTGGCCGTGGCAATCGCCGCGACCGCCCCCACTTACGCCAAGACCCCCAAGCAAGGTACCGCCGTGAGTGCGCAAGCCGATGCCGTTAAAGGCGCGAACCCCTTCTTCGCCGACAGCCCGCTGCCGCTGCATTACCCGCAGTTCGACAAGATCAAGGACGCCGATTTCGGCCCCGCCTTCGACGCCGGCATGGCGCAGCAGCTGAAGGAAATCGACGCGATCGCCAACAACCCCGAGAAGCCGACCTTCGAGAACACCATCATCGCGATGGAGAACTCGGGCCGCACGCTCGGCCGCGCGACGACCGTGTTCTTCAACCTGGTCGGCACCGACACCAATCCGACGCGCGAGAAGCTGCAGGGCGATTACGCGCCTAAGTTCGCCGCGCACCGCGACGCGATCAACCTCAACGGCAAGCTGTTCGAGCGCGTCAAGGCGCTGTACGACACGCGCGATTCGCTGGGCCTGGACGCGCAGGGCAAGCGCCTGGTCGAGCGCTACTACACCGATTTCGTCCGCGCCGGCGCCAACCTGTCCGACGCCGACAAGGCCAAGCTGAAGCAGATCAACGCCGAGCTGGCGGGCCTGGGCACCAAGTTCAGCCAGAACGTGCTGGCCGAAGTGAACGCCTCGGCGATCACCGTCGATACCAGGGAAGAACTCGACGGCCTGTCCGACGAGCAGATCGCCGCCGCCGCCGAAGCCGCCAAGGCGCGCAACCTGCCGGGCAAGTACGTGATCGCGCTGCTCAACACCACCGGCCAGCCGCCCGAAGCGCAGCTGACCAACCGCGCGCTGCGCGAGCGCCTGCACAAGGCCTCGGTCGCACGCGGCAGCCGCGGCAACGAGTTCGACAACACCGGCATCGTCGCGCGCGTCACCAAGCTGCGCGCCGAACGCGCCAAGCTGATGGGCTACCCGAACTACGCCGCCTACGTGCTGGAAGACGAAACGGCGAAGACGCCGCAGGCCGTCAACGCGATGCTCGGCCAGCTTGCCCCGGCCGCCGTGGCCAACGCCAAGCGCGAAGCCGCCGACCTGCAGGCGATGATCGATGCCGAACAGAAGGCCAAGGGCCAGCCGACGTTCAAGCTCGAGCCGTGGGACTGGTCCTTCTACAGCGAGAAGGTGCGCCAGGCGAAGTACAGCTTCGACGAGTCGCAGCTCAAGCCGTACTTCGAAATGCAGAACGTGCTCGAGAACGGCGTGTTCTACGCCGCCGGCCAGCTGTACGGCCTGAAGTTCAAGCAGCGCACGGACCTGCCGAAGTACCACCCGGACACCTGGGTGTACGACGTGTTCAACGAGGACGGCTCGCAGCTGGCCATCTTCATCTGGGATCCGTACGCCCGCTCGTCCAAGCGCGGCGGTGCGTGGATGAACTCCTACGTCGACCAGTCCGAGCTGAGCGGCTTCAAGCCGGTCGTCGCCAACCACCTCAACATCCCCAAGCCGAGCGAAGGCAAGCCGACGCTGCTGACCTGGGATGAAGTGACCACCGCGTTCCACGAGTTCGGCCATGCGCTGCACGGCATGTTCTCGGACGTGAAGTACCCGTACTTCAGCGGCACCAGCGTCCCGCGCGACTTCGTCGAGTACCCCTCGCAGGTCAACGAGATGTGGGCCGACTGGCCGTCGATCCTGGCCAACTACGCCAAGCACTACCAGACCGGCGCGCCGATGCCGAAGGAATTGCTGGACAAGGTCATCGCCGCTTCGAAGTTCAACCAGGGCTTCGCGACGACCGAATACCTGGGGGCGGCGATGCTCGACCAGAACTGGCACCAGGCCACCGAAGGCCAGCTCCCGGCGGCCAACGGCGTGATGGCGTTCGAAGCCAATGCGCTCAAGCAGGACGGCGTGGACTTCTACGCGGTGCCGCCGCGTTACAAGACGCCGTACTTCAGCCACATCATGGGCGGCTACGCGGCCGGCTACTACGCCTACATCTGGTCTGAAGTGCTGGACGCCAACTCGGTGCAGTGGTTCAAGCAGAACGGCGGCCTGAGCCGCAAGAACGGCGACCACTTCCGCCAGACGCTGCTCTCGCAGGGCGGCAGCACCGACGCGCTGCAGCTGTTCCGCAACTTCGCCGGCCACGATCCGAAGATCGAGCCGCTGCTGGAGAAGCGTGGCCTGACCACCGCGCCGTCGCAGCCGACGACGAAGGCTTCGAAGAAGTAAGTCGCTTCGTCGCGACGTGTAACGAAAAACCGCCCGGGAAACCGGGCGGTTTTTTTTAGCCCCTCTCCCTGCGGGAGAGGGGTTGGGGTGAGGGGCAAAGAAGCCACAATGGCGAACCGCCGTTTGCGTACAGCGCTACGCTTTTGTGCTCACTTCTTAGCTGGAGGGAACAAGTCCATTCGCGAAGACGCCCCCATTCGGATGGCATCCAGGCCTGGATCCCGGCCTTCGCCGGGATGACGAAACATCAGGGTGCGCTATGGCCGAAAGGCAACATGCACGTCACCTCTCCCGCAGCCGATTCACCTCAAGGAAAATCTCCCGCGCCAGCACGCCCTGGTCGGGCTGATCGATGAAAAACCCCTGCACGCCCAGCCCGTACAGCTGCAGCGCTTCGGCGACGACCGACTGCGGCATGCCGCCCGGCGTCTGCGCAAGGTAGGTTTCCTCCGCGCGAAGCGTGTACGGATGCACCTGCAATCCCGCCTTCAGCGCCCACCCGAGCATCGGGTGCACGAGGCCGGTGCCCTGCGCGGCGAGTTCCGCCTTGCCGTCGCCATTCGCATCGACCGTCGCGTCCAGCGTCGTGCGCGGCAACAGGCTGCCCTTCCACGGGCCGACGCCGCTGGCGTAATTCGCGCGCATCCACGTCAGTGCCGGTTCGGTGGCGAACGTGCCGTATCGCGTGTCCGCATCGAGGCCGCCCGCCGCCTGCACCAGGCCGCCGTAGAGGGCGGCGAGGTTCGCACCGTGCGCGACGTTGTAGGCGACGTCGTACGGGGCGGCGCCCTGGAGGTCGTCGTACAGCTGCACCAGCGGCAGGTCGATGCCAGCGGCCGGCATCAGCGACTTCTTCAGCTCTATCAGGTTCTCGAACTCGAAACTCTGGATGTACACGCGGCGCGGGTCGGTAAAACCTTCGGCCACCAGCGTTTCGACGAGCTTCGCGCCCAGCGAGGCATGGATCGGCGCGCCGTCGATGCGTCGGCCTTCGCGCGCGAAATACGTCGGATGCTTGGTTTCCGGATAGATCCCGATGCGGCGGCCGCTGCGGCTTTCGCGCTTCACCAGCGCGATCACTTCGGCGAGCGTCGGGATCGGATACAGCCCGTCGAAGCGCGTGTTGCCGGGGCGGATCGCGGGAATGCGCTCCTTCGCGCGCAACGTCTTCAGCTCGGCGAGCGTGAAGTCCTCGGTGAACCAGCCGGTCATCGTGAGGCCGTCGATGGTCTTGGTCGCGCGGCGATTGGCGAATTCCGGATGCGAGGCGACATCGGTCGTGCCGGAAATCTCGTTCTCGTGGCGCGCGACGAGCACGCCGTCCTTCGTCGCGACGAGGTCCGGTTCGATGAAATCCGCGCCCTGGCGGATCGCGAGGCGGTACGACTCCAGGGTGTGCTCGGGCCGATACCCGCTGGCGCCGCGATGGCCGATCACGATCAGCCCCTGGCGGCCGAGTGGATCGGACGGGCGATGGCGGTCGGCGGAGGCGCTCATCGCCGCATCATCGGCGAAAGCGGCGGGCGTGGCGATGCCGAACGCGAGCAGCGTCGCGGCGGCGGATCGGAACAACCGGGTGAAGGCGGGCATGGTTCGCTCCTTGCGTTCAGGGGATGCCGGCTCCCCCGAGCAACCGGCCGCGCCATCCTCGCGGCCGAAGATTGCGCGCCGTTGACCGTCGCGCGTCAGCCGCCCAGCCGCTCCATCAACCCGCGTGCGTCGAACGGCGCGCGGACCTTCGCGTCGTTGTCGAAATAGCAGTACACGTCGCGCGCTTGCCGCGTCGGGCGGGCGCGCTCGATGCGCGGCACGTCGGTCGGCACGCCGCCGGTGCGCCACGCCCGGATACGTCGCGCCCAGTCGTCCAGCGCTTTTTCGCCGTAGCCGCTCGCATACAGTTCCTCGTCGCCGTGCAGGCGCACGTAGACGAAGTCCGCCGTGACGTCGCCCACGAACGGAAACTTCCGCGCGGTATCGGCCACCACCAGCGCGATGTTGAACTCGCGCAGCAGCGCGGTGCACTCGGGCACGAGGAAGCTTTCGTGACGTATCTCCAGTGCATGCCGCAGCGGAAACTCGCCCTGCGCGCTCAGCACGCTGCGGCCCTTCATGAGCGCGACCTCGCGACGCCGCGCGAGCTTCGCCGCCTGCGTCGTATCCCGCGGCAATTTGCCGAAGAACGCGCGCAGGCGATCGGCATCGAACTGGAAGTTCGGCGGCAACTGCCAGAGGATCGGCCCGAGCTTCGGCCCCAGCGCGAGCAGCCCCTGCGCGAAGAACGAGGCCAGCGGCGTGTCGATGTCCTTCAGCCGCTTCATGTGCGTGAGGAAGCGGCTTCCCTTCACGGCGAAGACGAAGTCGTCCGGCGTTTCGTCGCGCCACAGGCGAAAGCTTTCCGGGCGTTGCAGCGAGTAGAACGTGCCGTTGATCTCGATGCTGTGGAAGCAGCGCGAGGCGTACTCGAGTTCGCGCCGCTGCGCGAGCCCCTGCGGATAGAACACGCCGCGCCACGGCGCGTAGCGCCATCCGGATATGCCGATGTGCACCCTGCCCTGTTTCGCCGTCATCCCTTTCGCCCCTTGCGCTTGAGCAGCGACAGATCGGCGACGAACTGCGCATAGGCCGCATGGCGATCCTCGTCGCCGCGCTGGCGCAGCACGAACGAGGGATGCACCGTCGCCAGCACGCGCGTGCCGTCGGCCAGCGTCTGCCACGCGCCGCGCTGGGCCATCAACCGGAACTTGCTACCGAGCACCGAACGCGCGGCGATCGCGCCGAGGCAGACAATGATGTCGGGCTTCACCGCGGCGAGTTCGCGCTCGAGCCAGAGGCGGCAGGCGGCGCGTTCGGATGCGTCGGGGCTCTTGTGCAGCCGCACCTTCCCGCGCCATTCGTACTTGAAGTGCTTCACGGCGTTGGTCACGTAGAACGCCGCGCGATCCAGGCCGAGTTCCGCCAGTGCACGATCGAACAGCTTGCCCGCAGGCCCGACGAACGGTTGACCGCTCAGGTCTTCGGCGTCGCCTGGCTGTTCGCCAATGAACAGCACGCGCGCGTCTTCCGGGCCCTCGCCGAATACCGTCTGCGTCGCAGGTTTCCACAAGGGACAGCGCTTGCAGCCTTTCGCGGCCTCGCGCATCGCGGCGAGGCTGTCGTCCACCGGCTCCGGCGCTTCGCCATCGCGCACCGCTACGCGCTTGCGCGGGCGCTTGGCTGGGGGTTTCGGGGGCGTCTTGCGGGTGGCCAATGCGGGCTCCGTGCGTTGGACGGAGTGATGTTGGCGACTGCACCATCAAGGAAGATTGAAGGCCACCATGGGTTTTCGTTACGCGGCCTTTCCCTCTGCTGTTGTAGCCCGGGTAAGCGCAGCCCTTGTAGCCCGGGTAAGCGTAAGCGCACCCGGGAGAACGAAGTGATGGTGTTCGGCAGCCGTGATGCACCCCGGGTGCGCTTACGCTTACCCGGGCTACAAAAGCTACTAAGCATGGGCGTCAGTGTGTCGTGCGCACCACCGGCGCCAGCGACGTCAACGAGATGGGCGCGGTGAATCCCGCGATCGAACGTTCCGGTTCGCGCAGCAGGAGGCGGCGGACCTTCGCTTCCTCGTCGTGCGGCAGTTCCGCCAGCAGGTTCACCTCGCCGGACACGAGCGTTCCCACCGGCACGCCATCCCGATAGAGGATGCGCGAGCCGGCCAGGCGCGGCACCTTCTCGCCGCTGACGATGGTGCCCACCAGGTTGAGCGGATCGACCGCCGACACGCACACCATCGCGCCATCGTGTTGACGCTGGCGGATCTGGCGCATCAGGCCGATGGCCTCCGGCAACGCGAACTGCTCGCCCGAAAGACCGGCGATGAAGCGACCGCCGCGGATTTCGCCACGCGCTTCGAGGCGATGGTAGACACGGACGAGTTCGCGCCACGGCGGCAACCATTGCGCCTCGCGTTCAAGCAGGCGCCAGCACACCACGCCATATCGGCGCAGCAGCGTGCGCGCGACGTGTTCGACGTCTTCCGGCGTGCGCGCCTGTTCGGCCGACGCATTGCGCCGGATCAACGCCCAACGGCCGGCGTCCTCGATGCCGTTCATCGCAATGCGACGACGACGGCCCGGGTTGGTCGCGCTCGGACGCTTGGACGCGGGCACGAGCAACGCGCGAAGACCGGCGTAGCTGTCGCAATGCACGCGGCCACGCGCGACGAGTTCGGCCAGCGCGTCCTCCAGTTCGGTGCGGAGCAGATGCGCGCCACCGACGAGTTCGTCGAAGAACGACGCGCCGTGTTCGCCGAGGTAATCCACGACTTTCTGCGCGCGCGACGACAGCGCCTCATCGGCCGCCGGCGGTGGCGCGAGTCGCGTCCACGCCGCGGCATCGCGACGCGGCAACAGCACGATGGGCGTGGCGCGCACCGGCGTACTGCCCTTCGCCGCACCCGTATCGGCCGGGCCCGCGCGCAGGCGCGTCCACAGCGTGCGGCCGGCGGTGCACAGGTCGTCGAGCCACGAGATGGAATAGTCGTTGATGCGCGCCGGCAGCAGTTCGCTTTCCCATGCGGCCGCGGGCGCTTCGAAGCCTTCCAGCTGCGACACGACGCCGGCGAGCGCCTCGGGCCCGTTGACGCGCGTGCTCGGCGCGACGCGCTGCCAGTCGAACAGGAAACGCATGAAATCGCGCGGCGCGACCGGTTCGATCTCGCGACGCAGGCGCTTGAGCGTGTATCGGTGGATGCGCGCGAGCAGATGGCGCTCGCACCATTCGTCCACGCCGATGCCGGGCGTGAAGCGGCCCTGCATCACGTAGCCTTCGTTCTGGAGGCGCAGCAGTGCGAGGTCCACGTCGCTGCGCGGCAACGACAGATCGTCCGCGATGACCGACGACGGCGTCGGCCCAAGACCGGTCAGGCGCGAGCGCAGCAGTTCGACCAGCGCGTCCTCGCGATCCCAGGCTTGCGCGGCGTATTCGGCGGGCGCCTGGATCGGCGCCTGCATCGGCACGTCGACGTAGACCGCCTGCAACTGCGGCAGGCGTTCGGCTGCGACCCACAGGCCATTGCCATCGCTGCCGCGTTGGCCCACGGGCTTGTCGATCGGCGGCGGCATGAGTTTCGTCGCGCGATGCGCGCGGACCAGGCGCTGCAGCCAGTCGGCCCAGCCGTTTTCGCGCACTTCGCGCTCGCTGACGACGCCCAGGCCCATCAGCGCCTCGTGCATCTCGTCGGCGTTGCGGACCTGCGGCCAGCATTCCTCGCGCACGGCGTCGATGGCGTCGGCGTCGAGGCGGCCGAGATCGTCCGCGCTGCGCGCGTCCGTGTAGCGGCGCGTCTGCACAGCCTGCGTGCGGCGCTCTTCCAGCGGCGCGTCGTCGAGGAAGGCGTAGGGACGCGCGTTGAGGATTTCCGCGGCGAACGGCGACGGCGCACTCAAGTCCCGCGCGACGACCTGCACTTCGCCCGCTTCCATCGCGCGCAGCACGTCGAGCCAGCCGTCGATGTCCATCGCCTCGTGCAGGCAGTCGTGCAAGGTCTGCGCGACCAGCGGATGGTCGGGCACCTCGCGCTCGCCGACGAGGTTTTCCGCGCACGCGACCTGATCGGGGAAAACCGTCGCGAGCAGGTCCTCGGACTTCATGCGCTGCAACTGCGGCGGCACCTTCTTGCCGCCGACGAAGCGCGGCAGCGCGAGCGCGGTGGTCGCGACCCAGCGCCAGCGCGCGCCGAACAGCGGCGCGTCGAGCAGCGCCTGGACCAGCACGTGTTCGGCGGATGCCGAATGCAGGTAGCTGGCGACTTCGATCAGCGGGAAGCTGTGGCTGGTGGACAGCGACAGGATGATCGCGTCTTCGGTCGCCGCCGCCTGCAGTTCGAAATTGAACTTGCGGCAGAAGCGCTTGCGCAGGGCCAGGCCCCACGCGCGGTTGATGCGGCTGCCGTAAGGCGTGTGGATGATGAGCTGCGTGCCGCCGGATTCGTCGAAGAAGCGCTCCAGCACCAGCGTGTGCTGCGTCGGCATCGCACCCAGCGTGGCGGCCGCGCTGCCGAGGTATTCGATGATCTGGCGCGCGGCTTCGGGCGTGAGCAGGACTTCTTCGGTGAGATGGCGGAAGGCGCTGGTGGATTCGATGTTGGTTTGCAGAGCGTCGGGCGCGGTTGCAAGAGCAGCATCGGCCGCATCATTGCCCTGTCCGTCCCGACCCTCACCCCACCCCCTCTCGCGGGGGGAGAGGGGCTCAACAGCGAGGCGCGCGGTGACTTCCTCGCGCAACCGCGACACGGCGACGGACAGTTCATCCGTACGACCCGGCGCTTCGCCCAGCCAGAACGGGATGCTCGGCGGCTGGCCCTGCGCGTCTTCCACGCGCACCTTGCCGGGCTCCACGCGCAGGATGCGGTAGCTCGCATTGCCCAGCTGGAAGATGTCGCCGGCCATGCTTTCGATGGCGAAATCCTCGTTTACCGTGCCGATGAACACCGACTCGGGTTCCATGATCACCGAGTAATCGCCGGTATCGGGAATGGTGCCGCCGGACATGAGCGCGGTGGTGCGTCCGCCCTTGCGGCCGCGCACGACGCGGTTCACGGCGTCGCGATGCAGGTAGCCCGCGCGGATGCCGCGCCGCGTGGTGAAGCCATCGGCCAACATGCGCACGATCGCGTTGAAATCCTCGCGCTTGAGCTGCGCGTACGGCCACGCGCGACGCACCCAGTCGAACAGCGCGTCCTCGCTCCACTCCTGGCACGCGGCTTCGGCGACGATCTGCTGCGCGAGCACGTCCAGCGGCGCCTCGGGCATGATCAATGCATCCAGTTCGCCGCGACGCACGCCGTCGAGCAGCGCCGCGCACTCGACCAGTTCGTCGCGCGTCTGCGGGAACAGGCGCCCCTTCGGCGTGCCGCCCACGTAGTGTCCGGACCGACCCACGCGCTGCAGGAACGCCGCGATCGAACGCGGCGAACCGAGCTGGCACACCAGGTCCACGTCGCCGATGTCGATGCCCAGTTCCAGCGAGGCGGTCGCCACCAGCACGCGCAGTTCGCCGCGCTTGAGGCGTTGTTCGGCATCCAGGCGCAGCTCTTTCGACAGCGAACCGTGATGCGCGGCCACCGCGTCCTTGCCGAGTTTTTCGCCCAGGTGGTGCGCGGCGCGCTCGGCCATGCGGCGCGTGTTGACGAACACGAGCGTGGTGCGGTGCTGTTCGACCAGCTCGCAGACGCGCGTGTACACCTGCTCCCACTGGTCGGACGACATCACCGCGCTCAGCGGCGTCGGCGGCAATTCGAGCGCGAGGTCGCGTTCGCGCGTGTAGCCGATGTCGACGATCTCGCAATCGGGCGTGCCGTCCGGCGCGACGGCGGCGGAACCGACGAGGAATCGTGCGACCTGCTCGATCGGCTTCTGCGTGGCGGACAAGCCCACGCGCGTGAGGCGATGGCCGCACAAGGCTTCCAGGCGTTCGAGCGAGAGCGAGAGATGGCTGCCGCGTTTGCTCGCGGCGACGGCGTGGATTTCGTCGACGATCACCGAACGCACGGTCGACAACATCGCGCGGCCGGATTCGGAACCCAGCAGCACGTACAGCGATTCGGGCGTGGTGACGAGGATGTGCGGCGGCTTGCGGCGGTTCGCGGCACGCTCGGCCTGCGGCGTGTCGCCGGTGCGCACGGCGGTGCGGATCTCGACATCCGGCAGGCCCATCGCGGCCAGTTCCTCGCGGATGCCGGCGAGCGGGGCCTCGAGGTTGATGCGGATGTCGTTGGACAGCGCCTTCAGCGGCGAGATGTAGACGACGAAGGTTTCGTCCGGCAGCGCCGCGGCTTCCTCGAACAGGCTCCCGTTGTTCGCATGCTCCAGTCCACGGCGGACGAGCATGTCGATGGCGGTCATGAACGCGGTGAGCGTCTTGCCCGAACCGGTGGGCGCGGCGACCAGCGTGTTGCGGCCGCTGCGGATCGCCGGCCACGCCTGGACCTGCGCGGACGTGGGCGCGGGGAACGCCTTGGCGAACCAGGCGGCGACGGCGGGATGAAAGGCGCTCAGGGGCATGGGGTCGGATGGTGCGGGAGGCGTGTCTCAGGTTGTGAGACGACGATGGGACAGGCGTTCAGGATCGGCGGGCGAACGGCAGCCCGTTCAGCCAGCCCCCTGCGCCTCGCCCGTGGGAATGTTCGAGGCGCGGACTTGGGCCGCGTCCCCTCGCCCATAAGATGGAGGCATGTCCGCCCTGCCCAACCCCGTTGCCGAGTCCGCCGCAGTGCTGCGCGACTGGCTTGCGCCGTTCGATCGCGTCTTCGTGCTGACCGGCGCCGGGTGCAGCACGAATTCCGGCATCCCCGATTACCGAGACGCGGACGGCCAGTGGAAGCGCACGCCGCCCGTCACCTACCAGGCCTTCACCGGCGATCCGCGCGTGAACGCCCGCTACTGGGCGCGAAGCTTCATCGGCTGGCCGCGTATCGACGAAGCACGCCCCAACGGCGTGCACCACGCGCTCGCAGGCTGGGAGACGCGCGGCGGCGTGTCGATGCTGCTGACGCAGAACGTCGACGGGCTGCACCAGCGTGCCGGGAGTCGTCACGTGATCGACCTCCACGGTCGGCTCGACGGCGTGGTCTGCCTGCAGTGCAAGGCCGAATCGACGCGCGCGGAACTTCAATCGCGACTGGCCGCAGCCAATCCCGAATGGGCGAATCTGGACGCCGGCACCGCGCCCGATGGTGATGCGGACCTGGAAGGCCACGATTTCACCCGCTTCACCGTGCCCGCCTGCGAGGCCTGCGGCGGAATGCTCAAGCCCGATGTGGTGTTCTTCGGCGAGAACGTGCCGCGCGACCGCGCGGTGCGCGCCGGCGAGGCGTTGAAGGCCTCCGACGCGATGCTCGTCGTGGGCTCGTCGCTGATGGTGTACTCGGGATTCCGTTTCGCGCGCATGGCGCATGAGGCGCGCATCCCGCTGGCGATCCTCAACCGCGGGCGCACGCGGGCGGATGAGCTGGCTGCGCTGAAGATCGAGGAAGAGGCCGGCGCGGTGCTGCTGGCAGCGCTTTCGTGATGCAGGATTCCCGCTTCTTGCTCGTGTAGCCCGGGTAAGCGGAGCGCACCCGGGGACTGACGACGTGACAGCTCCCGGCTGCGGCTTCGCCTTACCCCGGCTGCAAACGCCCGTTTGCGTAGACGGGAAAGACGGCCAAAAAGAAAGGCGCCTCAGGGGCGCCTTTCTTCATTGCCGAACCCGAAGCCTCAGGCGTCCTGCCCCTTGGCGAGCAGGCTCGCGCGGCGGCTGTAGAGCACGTAGACGATCACGCCGACGACGTTCCACACCAGGAACCACTTCTGCGTGGTGTGCGGCAGGCTCCAGAACAGGTACAGACAGCCGAAGATCGCCAGCGGGCCAACGACCCACGCCATCGGCGTGCGGAACACGCGCGGGCGGTTCGGATCGCGCTTGCGCAGCACCAACATGCACACCGACACCGCGATGAACGCCACGAGCGTGCCGGCGTTGGCCAGCGCGGCGATCTCGTCCAGCCGCGCCACGCCCGCCAGCGCGGCGACCAGCACCGCGGTGAACAGCGTGATCGCCACCGGCGTACCCGTGCGCGGGTTCACCTTCGACAGGCTGCGCGGCAGCAGGCCATCGCGCGACATCACGAAGAAGATGCGGCTCTGCCCGTAGAAGAACGCCAGCAGCACCGTGGGCAGCGCGATCACCGCCACGATGCCGATGATGAGCGCCGCCTGCGGGTGCCCCAGCTCGCGCATGATCAGCGCCAGCGGTTCGGCGCTCTTGCCGAACACGGTGAAGCTCATCGCGCCCACGGCGGCCAGTGCGACGAGCACGTAGATCAGCGTGCAGCCGACCATCGAACCGATGATGCCGATGGACAGGTCGCGGCCCGGGTTCTTGGTTTCCTCGGCCGCGGTGGAGATCGCATCGAAGCCGTAGAAGGCGAAGAAGATGATCGCTGCCGCCGCCATGACGCCGCGTTCGACACCCGCGGCATCGATGGATTTCGGGAAGCCGTACGGCATGAACGGCGTGAGGTTCGCCGAATCGAACGCCGGCAGCGCCACGGCGATGAACACGCCCAGCGCGATCAGCTTGAACACCACCAGGATCGCGTTGAGCGTGGCGCTCTCGCGCGTGCCGGCGATGAGCATGCCGGCCACCAGGAAGGTGATGACGATCGCCGGCAGGTTGATCACGCCGCCCGCGTGCGGGCCGGCCGCCAGCGCAGCGGGCAGCATCACGTTCCATCCGGTCTGGTCGTGCACCCACTGCAGGAAGCCCGCGAAGTAGCCCGACCACCCCACGGCGACCGTGCTGACCACCAGCGAGTACTCCAGGATCAGGCTCCAGCCGACGATCCAGGCGATCGCCTCGCCCAGCACCGTGTAGCTGTAGGTATAGGCGCTGCCGGCCGCCGGCATCATCGTGGACATCTCGGCGTATGCCAGCGCCGCGCAGGCGCAGACCACGCCGGCGACGATGAAGGACAGCAGCACGGCCGGGCCGGCCTTGTCCGCGCCCACGCCGATCAGCGTGTAGATGCCGGTGCCGACGATGGCGCCGATGCCCAGCGCGACCAGGTGCGGCCAGCCCAGGGTGGGCACCAGCCGCCGCCCTTCCTCATGGACGGTGAGCCTGTCGATGTCCTTTCGCCGGAGCCATGACTGCATGCAGAACCTCGTTCGAACCGGGTGTGAAGGCGCACATACTGAGCCATCGCCCGGCCGGATGCGACGTGCAGTGCAGCTTGCGCGCCAGCCCCCCGATGTTGCACGCATCCGCCGCCTTCATCGCATGGGCGGCCGGGCCGTCCTACCATCGCGGTTCCCTGTCGCCGGTGGCACCCGATGAAGAAGTGGATCGCCCTGCTCGTGGTCGCCCTGCTGGCCCTGGCCGGCTGGATCGCCGCCGGCCCGTTCCTCACGATCAACTCGATCCGCACGGCGGTTGCCGAGGAGGACACGGCGGAGCTGGCCGAACACGTCGACTTCGTGGCGGTGCGGCGCAGCCTGCGGGCGCAGGTCGAGGACACGCTCGCGCGCAAGGCCGGCATCGATGCGCAGAACAACCCGCTGGGCGCGTTCGCGCTGGGGCTGGCCAACCAGGCGGCGGGCGGGATCGTCGATGCACTGGCGACGCCGGCCGGCATCGGCGCGGTCCTGCAGGGTCGCGGGCTGTTGCATCGCTTGAGCGGCGGCGGTGTCGACCCGGATGACGGCACGGCGCATGTGCCACCGCCCGATCCCCTGCGTGATGCGAGCTACCGGTTCGAGTCGCCGTCGCGGTTCACGGCGACCGTGCGCAATGCGGATGGGGATCCGGTGGTGTTCGTGCTCACGCGCAACGGGTTGCGCTGGAAGCTGACGGATATCCGATTGCCGCTCGCGGCGTTGATCGGGCCCTAGGCTTTTGTAGCCCGGGTAAGCGAAGCGCACCCGGGGACCCGCACGCATTATCCGGGTGCGCTTCGCTTACCCGGGCGACCAGCGCACGCAGCCCGGCGCGAGAAGAACACCGCACATCACCCGTTATTTCACGATCGCCGGATTCGCCACGCCATGCGGCACGTGCCCCGCGGCGACGTGATCGCGGGCCGACAGGATGTTGTGCTCGGAATCGTCGAAGAAGATGTCCGCGCCGAACGCCTCCAGGAACGGGCCCTTCGCGCGCCCGCCGAGGAACAGCGCCTCGTCGAGCCGGATGTCCCACTCGCGCAGCGTGCGGATCACGCGTTCGTGCGCCGGGATCGAGCGGGCGGTGACCAGCGCGGTGCGGATCGGCGACGCCTGCCCCGTCGGGAACGCCTGCTGCAGCCGGTGCAACGCATCCAGGAAGCCGCGAAACGGCCCGCCGGAGAGCGCCTGCGCCGCGTGGCTGCGCTCGTGCTCGGTGAACGCGGCCAGGCCGCCCTCGCGCGAGACGCGTTCGCCCTCGTCATCGAAGATCACCGCGTCGCCGTCGAACGCGATGCGCAACTGATCGTGCCGCTGCTGCGGCGCGCGGGCCGGCAACAGCGTCGCCGCGGCCACGCCGGCGGCGAGCGCGCTGCGCACGTCCTCGGCGTTGGCCGACAGGAACAGGTCGGCGTTGAACGGTCGGATGTACGGGTAAGGCGGCGCGCCGTTGCTGAACGCCGCGCGCTTGATCGCCAGCCCGTAATGCGCGATCGAGTTGAAGATGCGCAGCCCGCTGTCGGCCGAGTTGCGCGAGATCAGGATGACCTCGACGCGCGGCGCCTCCGGCGGCGCACCGTCGTTGAGCGCGAGCAGCTTGCGCACCAGCGGGAAGGCGATGCCGGGCGTGAGCAGGTCGTCTTCGTGCGAGCGCTGGAAATCCGCGTAAGCGTCGATGCCCTCGCGCTCGAACAGCGCGTGGCTGTCTTCCATATCGAAGAGGGTTCGCGAGGAAATCGCGACGATCAGCGGATCGGCATCACGGTCGGGCATGGCGGAATTATGCCGCAGCGTGGTCGCGGGGATTGAGACGGTTGGCGAGAGCCTGGATCACGGCGGGAATGCGGACGGCGTGACAGCCTGGACCCCGGCTTTCGCCGGATGACGCTTTCAAGCCCCTCTCCCCTCGGGAGAGGGGTTGGGGTGAGGGGCAACGAAGCCGAAGCGGTGAACAGCGGTCAGGGTGCTGCACTGCGCCGTTGCTTCTCGCCGCGCGGAAATCAGAGAAGCAAATGGGTTCCAGCTTTCGCTGGAATGACGGAGGGAATGCGGACGGCGTAACAGCCTGGCCCCGCCTTCGCCGGATTGACGCGTCAAGCCCCTCTCCCCTCGGGAGAGGGGTTGGGGTGAGGGGCAACGAAGCGGGAGCGGTAAACAGCGGTTGCCGTACACCGCTGCGTTGTTGCTTGTTTCGCCGCGAGCGGAAATCGCACAAGCAAAATAGGTTCCAGCTTTCGCTGGAATGACGGCGGGAATGCGGACGGCGCGACAGCCTGGATCCCGGGGCTTCGCCGGCATGCCGGTATAGGCGCCCCGCCCCTACGCCACGAACTGCTCCGCCAGCATCCGCTCCTCGAGGTTGTGCTCCGGATCGAACAGCAGCGTCACGGTGCGATCGTGCGATTCGCGGATCGTCACTTCCACCACATCGCGGACTTCGTGCGAGTCGGCGGTGGCGCTAACGGGGCGCTTGTAGGGATCGAGCACGTGGAAGCGCACTTCGGTGTCGGCCTTGAGCACGGCGCCACGCCAGCGACGCGGGCGGAAGGCGGCGATCGGCGTCAGGGCGACGACGTTCGCGCCCAGCGGCAGGATCGGCCCGTGCGCGGAGAAGTTGTAGGCGGTGCTGCCGGCGGGCGTGGCGACCATGACGCCGTCGCAGATCAGTTCGTCCAGCCGCGTTTCGCCGTTGAGGTCGATTCGCAGGTGCGCGGCCTGGCGGGTCTGGCGAAGCAGCGAGACCTCGTTGTAGGCGAGCGAGCCCACCGTCGCGCCCGATTCGGTTTGCGCGACCATCTCCAGCGGGCGCAGCACCGCCGGTTCGGCGGCGTGCAGGCGACCGAGCAGGCCGTCGCCGTCGTGCTGGTTCATCAGGAAGCCGACCGTGCCGAGCTTCATTCCGTACACGGGTTTGCCGAGGCCCCCGTAGCGATGCAGCGTCGCGAGCATGAAACCGTCGCCGCCGAGCGGCACGAGGATGTCGGCATCCTCCGGCGCGTGCTGGCCGTGCTGCGCGGTGAGGGCTTCGAGGGCGCGCTGCGCGCCATCGGCGTGGCTGGCGAGGAAGGCGATGCGTGGCGTCGCGGTCATCGGCGGCTCCGGGGGTGAGGGAGGCAGCATAACCGGTGGGACGTCGTCGTCATCGAAGTGGCGACAGAGCCCCTCTCCCAACGGGAGAGGGGTTGGGGTGAGGGGCAACGAAGTGTCTGGTTAAAACCAGCAGTGCGGCGCTTCACCGCGCGTTCCAGCCGTGGCGCTCCGTTACCCCTCATCCGCCCTTCGGGCACCTTCTCCCGGAGGGAGAAGGGATACAAAGAAGAAGGCCCGGCGTTCGCCAGGCCTTCTCGTCCACATAATCAGGGCGCTTACGCCCCGACCGAAGCCACCTGCGCCAACCTCCGCACCGCCACCGACAGCGTCGGGTAATCCAGCGCCTTCTGGTTGTGCAGGTCGGCGAACATCGCCAGCGTGAAGCGCAGCGAGGAGTCGTCGCGCTTGAGCCACGCGTCGACCTTCTGCTCCACCGGCTTCTTGCCGCCGTCGGCGAGTATCTGCGAGACCAGCGAGCGGGCCTGCGTGGCCAGCTCGTCGCGCAGCGCGCCACGGGCCAGCGCCTGCCAGCGGCCGTCGACTGGCAGCTGTTCGACCTGCTCGTACAGCCACGGCAGGCTCAGCGCCTGGCCCAGCGAGAAGTACGCCTTCGCCACTTCCACCGGCGAGAGCTTGCGGTTGAGCGAGATCTCGACGATGTCGCAGCCGAACTCCAGCAGCGGCAGCGCGGCGAGCTGCTCGGCGAGCGGCGCCGGCAGGCCCTTGCCCTTCCACTCGTTCATGCGCGCCTCGTACGCGTCGCGACGCATGCCCGAGAGCACTGCCGGCAGCGACGCACGCACCGCGTTGAGGCCGTCGCCGTAGCGCGACATCGCGGCGGTGATTTCCGGCATCTTGCCCGGACGCGACAGCAGCCAGCGCGACATCGAACGCAGCAGGTGCCAGATGACCTGCAGCGCATCGACCTGCACCGCTTCCGGCACCTTGCCGTCGAGCGCGTCGATCTGCGCCCACAGGCCGCGTGCGTCCACCGCCTCGCGGGCGATGGTGTAGGCCTCGGCGACCTCGGCCGGCGTGCGGCCGGTGTCCTCGGTCATGCGCAGGGTGAAGGTCGCGCCCATGCGGTTGACCATCGAGTTGGTCACCGCCGTGGCGATGATCTCGCGCTTCAGGCGGTGGCCTTCCATCGCCTTGGCGTACTTGGCCTGCAGCGGCTGCGGGAAGTAGCGCACCAGCTCCTTGGACAGGTACGGATCTTCCGGCACGTCCGATTCCAGCAGCTGCTGGAACAGCACGATCTTGCTGTACGACAGCAGCACCGCCAGTTCCGGACGGGTCAGGCCTTGGCCGCGCGACTTGCGCTCGGCGATCTCCGCATCGCTGGGCAGGAACTCGATCTGGCGATCGAGCAGCCCCTGCGATTCCAGCGTGCGGATGAAGTGCTGCTTGGAGCCCAGGCGGTGCACGCTCATCCGCTCCATCAGGCTCAGCGCCTGGTTCTGGCGGTAATTGTCGGTGAGCACCAGCTGCGCGACCTCGTCGGTCATCTGCGCCAGCAGCTTGTTGCGCTCGGGCAGCGTCAGCTTCTTCTTCTGCACCTCGCCGTTGAGCAGGATCTTGATGTTCACCTCATGGTCGGAGGTGTCCACGCCGGCGGAGTTGTCGATGAAGTCGGTGTTGAGCAGCACGCCATGCTGCGCAGCCTCGATGCGGCCCAGCTGGGTCATGCCGAGGTTGCCGCCCTCGCCCACCACCTTGCAGCGCAGCTCGCGGCCGTTGACGCGCAGCGCGTTGTTGGCGCGATCGCCCACGTCGGCGTTGGTCTCACTCGACGCCTTCACGTACGTGCCGATGCCGCCGTTCCACAGCAGGTCGACCGGTGCCTTGAGGATCGCGCTGAGCAGTTCCGCCGGGCTCATCGCGGTGACGGTCGGGTCGATGCCAAGCGCGGTCTTCGCCTCGGCCGAGAGCGGGATCGACTTGGCCGAACGCGGATAGATGCCGCCGCCCTTGCTGATCAGCGAACGGTCGTAATCGTCCCAGCTCGAACGCGGCAGCTTGAACATGCGCGCGCGTTCCTTGAACGTCGACGCCGCATCCGGGTTCGGATCAATGAAGACGTGGCGGTGATCGAACGCCGCGACCAGGCGGATGTGCTTGCTCAGCAGCATGCCGTTGCCGAACACGTCGCCGGACATGTCGCCGACGCCGACCACGGTGAAGTCCTGCTTCTGGCTGTCGCGGCCCATCGCACGGAAGTGGCGCTTGACCGACTCCCACGCGCCGCGCGCGGTGATGCCCATGCCCTTGTGGTCGTAACCGACCGAACCGCCCGAGGCGAACGCGTCGTCCAGCCAGAAGCCGTGCGCGCGTGCGATGCCGTTGGCGATGTCGGAGAACGTCGCGGTGCCCTTGTCGGCGGCGACGACGAGATACGGATCGTCGCCGTCATGGCGCACGACGTTCTGCGGCGGAACGACCTTGCCACCGGCGAGGTTGTCGGTGATGTCCAGCAGGCCGTTGATGAAGCGCTTGTAGCAGGCCACGCCTTCGTTGAACCACGCGTCGCGATTCACCGAGGGATCGGGCAACTGCTTGGCGATGAAGCCGCCCTTCGAACCCACCGGCACGATGACGGTGTTCTTCACCATCTGCGCCTTCACCAGGCCGAGCACTTCGGTACGGAAGTCTTCGCGGCGATCCGACCAGCGCAAACCGCCACGCGCGACGGGGCCGAAGCGCAGGTGCACGCCTTCCACGCGCGGGCCGTACACGAAGATCTCGCGGTACGGACGCGGCTTGGGCAGGTCCGGCACCTTGGACGAATCGAACTTGAAGCTGATGTAGTCGGCCGGGCCGCCGTCGGCGCGCAGGCCGTCCTTGTGCTGGATGTAGTAGCTGGTGCGCAGCGTGGCGTCGATCACGCCGATGAAGCTGCGCAGGATGCGGTCTTCGTCCAGGCTGGCGACGCGGTCGAACAGGCCCTTGAGCGCTTCGCGCGTGGCTTCGATCTGCGCTTCGCGCTTGCCGGCGCGCGCTTCGAGCATCGGCTCCAGCGCGGCGAGCGTGGCTTCGTCGCCATTGGCCAGGACCGAAAGCTGCGCGCGGAAGGCTTCCACGCCGGCCTTGATCTGCGCCTTGGATTCGCTGCCGGTGATCGGATCGAACTTGGCTTCGAACAGCTCCACCAGCAGGCGCGCGAGCAGCGGATAGCGGTTGAGGGTTTCTTCCACGTACGCCTGCGAGAACGGCACGCCGACCTGCAGCAGGTACTTGCAGTAGCCGCGCAGCATCGCCACCTGGCGCCACGACAGGTTGCCGGTGAGGATCAGGCGGTTGAAGCCGTCGTTCTCGGCATTGCCGCGCCAGATCTGCGCGAAGGCTTGCTCGAAGTTCGCATCGAGGCTGGACACGTCGAGGTTCGGGTTCGAGGTTTCGACCTCGAAGTCCTGTACGAACAGCGTCTGGCCGTTCGCGGTGAGGCGGTACGGATGCTCGGAGATCACCCGCAGGCCCATGTTCTCCATCATCGGCAGCGCGTCCGACAGCGGGATGTCGTCGTTCTGGCGATAGAACTTGAAGCGCAGGCCGCCGTCGCCGTTGTGCGCGCGGTACAGGCTCAGGCGCAGGTCGTCCGGACCGGTGAGCGCGGCGAGATGCTCGACGTCGTCGGCGGCCACGTCGGCGCTGACGTCCTCGATGTAGCCCGCCGGCAGCGCACGGCCGTAGGTGTTGGCGAGCGTGAGGCCGCGCTGTTCGCCGTGGCGCACCACGAGGCGTTCACGCAGGTCGTCCTGCCAGTTGCGCACGAGCCTGGACAGCTCGGCTTCGATCTTCGCGCTGTCGGTTTCGATCGCCTCGCCCGACTTCGGGCGCACGATCAGGTGCACCTGCGCCAGCGGCGATTCGCCGCCGAGCGTCACGGACGAATCGACGTGCTCGCCGTGCAGTTCGCGCTTGAGCATCGCCTCGATGCGCAGGCGCACGTCGGTGTTGAAGCGGTCGCGCGGGATGTAGACCAGCACCGAGAAGAAGCGGCCGTAGCGGTCGCGGCGCAGGAACAGCTTGCTGCGCACGCGCTCCTGCAGGCCGAGGATGCCGGTCGCGGTGCGCAGCAGCTCCTCTTCGCTTGACTGGAACATCTCGTCGCGCGGCAGCGATTCCAGGATGTGGCGCAGCGCCTTGCCGCTGTGGCTGTCGGGCTTCAGGCCGGACTGCTGCATCACGTAGTTGTGGCGCTCGCGCACCAGCGGGATGTCCCACGGGCGGCGGTTGTACGCGCTGGAGGTGTACAGGCCGAGGAAGCGTTCCTCGCGCACCGGCTTGCCCTTCGCGTCGAAGGTGAGCACGCCGATGTAATCCATGTAGCCCGGGCGATGCACCGTCGCGCGCGAGTTGGTCTTGGTGAGGATCAGCGCGTCCACCGCGCCCGACTGCGGCATGTAGTGCGCGGCGAGCGAGGTCAAGAGGCGCGGCTTGCCAACGTCCTTGCCGCGCAGCAGGCCCAGGCCGCTGGACTTGATCGCGCTGAGCACTTCCGCGCCGCCCTTCTCGACGACTTCATACTCGCGGTAGCCCAGGAACGTGAAGTGGTTGTCGGCCGCCCAGCGCAGGAACTCCTGCGCCTCGCGCTTGCCCGCTTCGGTCACCGGCAGGTTGCGCTGGGCCAGCTCGTCGGCGACGGCGAGCATCTTGGCCTGCATCTGCGGCCAGTCGCGCACGGAGGCGCGCACGTCGGCGAGCACCGCTTCCAGCGCCTTCTGGATCTTCGGCATCGCCTCGGCCGGCTGGCGGTCGATCTCCAGGTGCATCAGCGATTCGGGCTGGCCGTCGCCGATGGCGAGGATCTTGCCCGTCTTGTCGCGGTTGAACGGCACCACCGGATGGCCCAGCACATGCACGCCGATGCCCTGTTCGGCCAGCGCCATGGTCACCGAATCGACCAGGAACGGCATGTCGTCGTTGGCGATCTGGATGACCGTGTGGCCCGATTCCCAGCCCTCGCCCTTGATCGTCGGATTGAACAGGCGCACCAGCGCCGAACCCGGCTTGCGCGCGCGGGCGAAGTCGAGGAAGTCGATGGCCAGTTCGGCCCAGCCCTGCGCGTCGTGCTGCGGCAACTCGTCGCTGCTCATGCGCTTGTAGAACGCGGTGATGAACGCTTCGGCCTCGGCGTGGCGGGACTTGGGCAGTCGCGTACGCATGGCTTCGACGATGGGCGCCAGCGACACGGTGTCGTCCTGCTGGCCGGCCTTCGCGGCGGTGCGTTTGGCGGGAGCGCGTTTGGCCGGTTCGACCTTGGCGGCGGGTTTGGCGGAAGCGTTACGTTTGGTGCTCATGGCAACGGAAGTTCCAATGAAATAAGGCCCACGCTCTTCACGTGGGCCGGGGGATACGGTTCAGTACGGGCTGTTCGCGGACACGATCGGGCGCGAAGCCGTTTTGGCGGCATCCTCGCGCGGACGACGATCGCGGCCGCGATCGACAGGACAGGCGGTGGGACGTGACGATCCGAAGCGTTTCATGTCGGGTTCGTGCGGGCTCGTGTGCCGGGTGCGTGCCGGAGATGCGTTCGAAACCGGGCCGTCAACGCAGGCCGGTTTCGTTGCGCGCGATCACCAGGCGCTGGATCTCGCTGGTGCCCTCGTAGATCTCGGTGATCTTGGCGTCGCGGAAGTAACGCTCCAGCGGCATTTCCTTCGAATACCCCATGCCGCCGTGGATCTGCACGGCCTGGTGGGTGATCCACATCGCCGCTTCGGACGCAGTGAGCTTGGCGATGGCCGCCTCGTTGCTGAAGCGCGCGCCGCCCTTGTCGAACTCGCCCTTCTGCCAGGCCGCGCGCAGCGTGAGCAGCGTGGCCGCGTCGAGCTTGCACTTCATGTCGGCGATCTTCGCCTGGGTCATCTGGAACGTGCCGATGGCCGCGCCGAACGCCTTGCGCTCCTTCACGTATTCCAGGGTTTTCTCGTACGCGGCGCGCGCGATGCCGATGGCCTGGCTGGCGATGCCGATGCGGCCGGCGTCGAGCACGCTCATCGCGATCTTGAAGCCCTCGCCTTCCTTGCCCAGCACTTCGTTCGGCTGCGCGACGTAATCGGCGAACTCGATCTCGCACGTGGCCGACGCGCGGATGCCGAGCTTGGGCTCGGTCTTGCCGCGATGGAAGCCGGCGCGCTCGCCGTCGACGAGGAACGCGGTGATGCCGCGCGCGCCCTTGTCGGGCTCGGTCATCGCGAACAGCACGAAATACTTGGCGACTGGGCCGGAGGTGATCCAGCTCTTCTTGCCGTTGATGAGGTAGGTGCCATCGGCCTGCCTCGTCGCCTTGCAGCGCATGGCGGTGGCGTCGGAGCCGGATTGCGGCTCGGTCAGCGCGAAGGCGCCGATCTCGCGGCCTTCGGCGATGGCGCGCACATACTGCTGCTTCTGCTCCTCGGTGCCGAACTTCAGGATGCCGTTGCAGAACAGCGAATTGTTGACCGACATGATGGTCGAGTGCGCGGCGTCGCCGGCGGCGATCTCGATCATCGCGAGCACGTAGCTGATCGGATCCATGCCCGCGCCGCCGTATTCGGCCGGCACCTCGATGCCCATCAGGCCGTTCTCGCCGAGGGTCCGGATGTTCTCCAGCGGGAATTCGCCCGTCTTGTCGTGGTGCTCGGCGCTGGGAGCAATCTTCTCCTGGGCGATGCGGCGGGCCACATCCTGGATCATCAACTGCTCTTCGGTGAAGCTGAAATCCACGTTAGACACCTCGTACTTGAGTCTTTTGGTTCATTGGGCGAAACAGCCCGCAAATTGTAGCCGGCCTGTCCGGAATTCGCAGGTACGAGCCGTTGCGCAGCGCAATAAACGCGCCGTCGGACCTGCCGCGCAAAGCGCAGGCGACGACGCTTCCATGCCGCATGGCGCGGCCGCATCGACGATGCAGGCGCGGTGGAAACCGGTGGCCGTTGCCGTGCGGACCTGCTTTTGCGGGGATCCGGCGCGCGCCGAGCTTGACCCTGCGGGGCGCAGCAACGACACTTATCGCTATATCGCGATAGGTTGATGAAGCATGGATCTGGAAGGCTGGTCTTCACGGCTCAAAGTATTCGCCGACGCCACGCGCGTGCGCCTGCTGGCGCTTCTGGAGCGCGAGGAGCTGACCGTGGCCGAACTGTCGGGCATCACCCGCCTGGCCCAGCCGCGCGTGTCCACGCACCTGGCCAAGCTGAAGGAAGCCGGGCTGGTGCGCGATCGCCGCGCCGGCGTGTCGGCCTACTACCGCTTCGACGACGCCGCGCTCGACGGCGCCCAGCGCGCCTTGTGGACCACGCTGCGCGAAGGCAGCGACGACCCGCTGCTGCGCCAGGACGCCGAGCGCGTCGCCGACGTGCTGGCTTCGCGCGCGGCCGACCAGAACTGGGCCGACACCGTCGCCGGCGACATGGAGCGCCACTACTCCCCCGGCCGCACCTGGGAAGCGATGGCCCGTTCCGCGCTGCCGCTGCTGGAGCCTGGCGACGTGCTGGACGTGGCCTCCGGCGACGGCGTGCTCGCCGAACTCCTCGCGCCGCACTCGCACCGCTATGTCTGCCTGGATTCGAGCACGAAGGTCGTGCTCGCCGCGTCCGAGCGCCTGCGCAAGCTGAAGAACGTCGAAGTCCGCGAGGGCGACATGCACGCGCTGCCGTTCGACGACGCACATTTCGATCTGGTCGTGCTCATGCACGCGCTCACCTATGCCGAACACCCGGCGCAGGCCGTCGCCGAAGCGGCGCGCGTGCTGCGCCCCGGCGGCCGGCTGCTGCTCACCAGCCTCGCGCGCCACGAACACCGCAGCGTCGTGGACGCCTACGGCCACGTGAACCTTGGCTTCAGCGAGAAGGACCTGGTGAAGTTCGCGACCAAGGCCGGCCTGGACGTGGGCAGCTGCGAGACCGTGACGCGCGAGCGCCGTCCGCCCCATTTCGAAGTGATCGCGCTGATCGGCCGCAAGGCCGGCGACGCGCGCAAGACGACGAGGAAGTCCTGATGAACACCCTGCCGTGGCTCAACCCCGAACGCGCGCAATCGCTGCAGCGCCTGCTGCGCGAGCGCATCCTCGTGCTCGACGGCGCGATGGGCACGATGATCCAGCAGCATTCGCTCGATGAAGCCGCGTACCGCGGCGAGCGTTTCGCCAAGGGCTACGACCACGCGTACGACCACGTCGAACACGTGCACGGGGACAACTGCGGCTGCGCGCGCGACCAGCGCGGCAACAACGACCTGTTGAGCCTGACGCAGCCGCAGATCATCCGCGGTATCCACGCGGAATATCTCGATGCTGGCGCCGACCTGATCGAGACCAACACGTTCAACTCCACCACCGTCTCGCTCGCCGATTACGGCCTGGAGCACCTGGCGCGCGAGCTCAACGAAGCCGGCGCCCGCCTCGCGCGCGAAGCCTGCGACGCCGCGGAGGCCGCCGATCCTTCGCGCCCGCGCTACGCGATCGGCGTGCTCGGGCCGACCAGCCGCACCGCCTCGCTGAGCCCCGACGTGAACCGCCCCGGTTTTCGCGCCATCACTTTCGACGAGCTGCGCGTGGCGTATCGCGAAGCCGCCGACGGCCTGATCGACGGCGGCGCGGACGTGCTGATGGTCGAGACGGTGTTCGACACCCTCAACGCCAAGGCGGCGCTGTTCGCGATCGAGGAAGCCTTCGACGCGCGCGGCGTGCGCCTGCCGGTGATGGTGTCGGGCACGATCACCGACGCGTCGGGCCGCACGCTTTCCGGGCAGACGGCCGAAGCATTCTGGTATTCGCTGCGCCACGCGCAGCCGCTGGCGATCGGCCTGAACTGCGCGCTCGGCGCGAAAGACCTGCGCGCGCACGTCGACGTGCTGGCGCAGGTCGCCGACGCGTACGTCAGCACGCACCCGAACGCCGGCCTGCCCAACGCGTTCGGTGGCTACGACGAAACGCCGGACGACATGGCCGAAGTGCTCGGCGAGTTCGCCCGCGCCGGCCTGCTCAACCTCGTCGGCGGTTGCTGCGGTACGACGCCGGCGCACATCGCGGCGATCGCGAAGGTCGTCGAAGGCGTCGCGCCGCGCACGTTGCCGTCGCTGGCCGCCGCGGCCTGACGTCCGCCGCATCGAACCGAACACCCGACTTTCCGCGCCCTCGCGAACGGATTCCGTGACCGCAATGACCCCAGCCCTTCCCCGCCAGACGCGCCTCAGCGGCCTGGAGCCGTTGCAGATCACGCCGGAAAGCAATTTCATCAACGTCGGCGAGCGCACCAACGTCACCGGCAGCGCGCAGTTCAAGAAGCTCATCCTGGAAGGCCGCCTCGACGAAGCCGTCGTGGTCGCGCGCCAGCAGGTCGAGAACGGCGCACAGGTCATCGACGTCAACATGGACGAAGGCCTGCTCGATTCCGAGCGCGCGATGGTCGAGTTCCTCAACCTCATCGCCGCCGAGCCGGACATCGCACGCGTGCCGGTGATGGTGGACAGCTCGAAGTTCAGCGTCATCGAGGCCGGTCTGCGCTGCCTGCAAGGCAAGGGCATCGTCAACTCGATCTCGATGAAGGAAGGCGAGGACGAATTCCTGCGCCAGGCGCGCCTGGTGCGCCGCTACGGCGCGGCGGTGGTGGTGATGGCCTTCGACGAGGCCGGCCAGGCCGACACGATCGAGCGCAAGGTCGAGATCTGCTCGCGCGCCTACCGGCTTTTGACCGAACAGGTCGGCTTCCCGCCGGAAGACATCATCTTCGACCCGAACGTGTTCGCCATCGCGACCGGCATCGAGGAACACAACGACTACGCCGTCGCCTTCATCGAAGCCACGCGCGAGTTGAAGCGGCGCTTCCCGTTCAGCCACATCTCCGGCGGCGTGTCGAACGTCTCGTTCTCCTTCCGCGGCAACGAGCCGGTCCGGCAGGCTATCCACGTCGTGTTCCTGTACCACGCCATCAAGGCCGGCATGGACATGGGCATCGTCAATGCCGGCGCGCTGCCGCTGTACGACGACCTGGACGCCGAACTGCGCGAGCGCGTCGAGGACGTCGTGCTCAACCGCCGCAGCGACGCGACCGAACGCCTGCTGGAAATCGCCGATCGCTACAAGGGCAAGAAGGGCGAGAAGAAGGTCGAGGACCTCGCATGGCGCGAGAAGCCCGTGCGCGAACGCCTGTCGCATTCGCTGGTGCACGGCATCGACCAGTACATCGAAGCCGACACCGAGGAAGCGCGGGCCCAGGCGACGCGTCCGCTGGACGTGATCGAAGGCGCGTTGATGGACGGCATGAACGTCGTCGGCGACCTGTTCGGCGCCGGCAAGATGTTCCTTCCGCAGGTCGTGAAATCCGCGCGCGTGATGAAGAAGGCGGTGGCGTACCTGCTGCCCTTCATCGAAGCCGAGAAGCTGCGCACGGGCGATGTGGGCAAGTCCAACGGCAAGATCGTGATGGCGACCGTCAAGGGCGACGTGCACGACATCGGCAAGAACATCGTCGGCGTCGTGCTGGCGTGCAACAACTTCGAAGTGATCGACCTCGGCGTGATGGTGCCGGCGCAGGTGATCCTCGATCGCGCCAGGGCCGAGAACGCCGATCTGGTCGGGCTGTCCGGCCTGATCACGCCATCGCTGGAGGAGATGAGCCACGTCGCGCGCGAGATGCAGCGACAGGGCTTCGAAGTGCCCCTGCTGATCGGTGGCGCGACGACCTCGCGCGCGCACACCGCGCTGAAGATCGATCCGCACTACAAGTCGCCGACGGTGTGGGTGAAGGACGCCTCGCGCGCGGTCGGCGTCGCGCAGTCGCTGATCAGCCCGGACCTGCGCGGCAACTTCGTCGCCGCCAACGACGCCGACTACGCCGAGATCCGCCAGCGCCACAAGCAGCGCGGCGACGGCAAGCGCCTGGTCCCGCTGGAAAAGGCGCGCGGACAGCGCTTCGACGGCGGTTGGGGCGACTACACGCCGCCCGCGCCGAACCAGCCGGGCCTGCACGTGTTCGACGATTACCCGTTGGCCGAACTCGTCGATTACATCGACTGGACGCCGTTCTTCAACACCTGGGAGCTGGCCGGCAAGTACCCGGCGATCCTCACCGACGAGGTCGTCGGCGCGCAGGCGAGCGAGCTGTACCGCGATGCGCGCGCGATGCTCAGGCGCATCGTCGAGGAGCGCTGGCTCACGGCGAAGGCGGTCTTCGCGCTGTGGCCGGCCAATGCGATCGGCGACGACGTGGTGGTCGACGCGAACGGCACCTCCACCACCCTGCACTTCCTGCGACAGCAGGTCGACAAGCCCGCCGATCGTCCGGATTTCTGCCTGGCCGATTTCATCGCGCCGAAGGATTCGGGCCGCCAGGACTGGATCGGCGGCTTCGCGGTGACGGCGGGCATCGGCATCGAGGAACACATCGCGCGCTTCGAAGCCGACCACGACGACTACAACGCGATCCTGCTCAAGGCGCTGGCCGACCGCTTCGCCGAAGCGCTGGCCGAACGCCTGCACGAACGCGTGCGCAAGGAATTCTGGGGCTATGCCGCGACGGAGGCCCTCGGCAACGACGCGTTGATCGACGAGGCCTACGTCGGCATCCGCCCCGCGCCGGGTTATCCCGCGTGCCCCGAACACAGCGAGAAGGCGACGCTGTTCCGCCTGCTCGACGCAGAGAACAACGCCGGCGTGCGGCTGACGGAGAGCTTCGCGATGTACCCGGCCGCGGCGGTCTCCGGCTACTACTTCAGCCACCCACGCAGCCAGTATTTCGTCGTGGGGCGTGTGTCGAAGGAACAGGTCGAGGATTACGCGCGCCGCAAGGGCGTGAGTCTCGCGCAGGCCGAGCGCTGGCTGGCGTCCAACCTGGACTACGACCCCGAGTGATCGCTCTCGCGCGCGTCGATGCGACGGGTTCGCGGGGGCATCGTCGGGCGCTTGTGCTTCGATCGGCAGGTTTGCAATGGACGCTTCGATGAACCTCGAAATCGCCGCCTCGCCGCATCCGATCGTGCCGGCCACCGGCAACGCCGCCTTCATCCACAAGTACGCCGCGCCGGGCTGCATCGGCCTGGTCGGCGGCCGCGACTGGATGACCAAACTCATTCGCAAGGCGCAGGCGCCGCTGACGTCCGACGGTCACCGCAGCCTGTGGTCGCACGCGTTCGTCTTCAGCGAGCGGCGCGTGGATGGGCACTGGTGGGTGATCGAGTCCGACCTCGACCTGCGTTACCGCCAGATCCGCCTCGGCGTGCAGGAAAACCGCGTCGATCGCTATTTCGACGACGAGGCCTTTCCGAACCTCGCGATCCTCGATTTCGGCCTGACGGATGCGCAGGTGCTGCAGGTGCAGCGCGCGGGCCTGGACCTGCTGTCCGGGCTGGTGAGCTATTCCCTGAGCGAATTGATGGGCACGTTGCTGGCAATGCACAGCCGTCGCCTGCGCCGTCGCGAGAACCTGCTGGCGAAGGAAGGCGCGCTGTATTGCTCGGCGATGGTCCAGCACTGCTACGCCGCGGCCGGCATCGAGTTCCTGCCCGGCGTGCTGGGCAAGAACATCGCACCGCACGATCTCGACGAGTCGCCCGTGCCGCATGCAACGCACCGCCTCATCCGCGACCTCGGCATCTCGACGCTGCGCGAAGCGGGCCACGAATCGAGCCAGTGGCTGCGCTCGTTTACGTCGGAATAGGAACGCCGGTTCGACGGATCACCACACCAGGTCGTCGGGCACCTGGTATTGCGGATCGGCGTAGGGGTCTTCCGCGGCGGGGGCGTTCGGATCGACCTTCAGGGCGACGGCGGGCGCGAAGATCGCTTCGGCCTGCGCGAGCAGTTCGGCGGTGACCAGCAGGTAGCGGCCGTCCATCTGCAGCACGCCGAGTTCGCCGGCGTTGAGCTGTTTGAGCTGCGCCTCGTTGACGTAAATGCGCTTGATCTTGCCGCCGTACGGAAAATGGCGCGCGATCTCGGCCGCGGCGTCGTTCAGCGCCTTGTCCTTGACCAGTTCGGCCAGCTTCGCGCGCGCCTCACGGCGCTTGCGCGCCTCTTCCTGCTTGGCGGCCTCGGCGGCGATGCGCTCGTCCTTCTCGCGCTGGGCGCGGATGGCGTACGCCTTCGCCAGATCGATGTCCTCGCGGCTCTGCGGCCTGCCGCCATGTCGCTGGCCGGGCTTGCGCGCATCGGGCTTGCGTCCGTCCGGGCGGCCCTGCGGCTTCTCGCCCTGGGGCTTCGCGCCGTGCGCCTGTGCGCCGTGCGGCTTTCCGCCCGCACGGTGATCCGGCTTGCCGCCCCTGGCGTGCGGGCCCTTGTTTTGCGGGCCCTTGCTCTGCGCAGGGCGTTCGGGCTTGGGCGCGGGCTTGAAGCCCAGGCCCATCAACTGGTCGCGGAGGCTGTTGCTCATGATGCTGCTGCGAGGGGAAAGAGGACTGCCGGCCCGAAGTATAGGCAGCACGGGGCCGCAGCGCGCGGGCCATCGGCCGCGCGCCGGGCATGGTCTTCAGTAATGCGGCGGCGGCGGTTCCTGCGAAGGGTCCGCCGAGAACGGGTTGGACGCGAGCGCGGCCCGCATCTGGCGCAGTTCCTCCAGCACGCGATGCATCGCCAGCGCGTTGCGCGCTTCCTCGCCGCGCGAGGCGGCGAGTGCATCGCTCAGTTCGGACAGCGCCTGCTCCTGGAACGCGAGCCGCGTTTCCAGATCGACCAGGCGCTGCTCGAGCTCGTCGTGTCCTGCCGTCATGTCAGTGCGTCTGGATCGAGCGCCCGCGCCCGATGCCGTAGTACGCCAGCCCGGCCGATTCGACCTCGTCCGGGTGGTACAGGTTGCGACCGTCGAAGATCACCGCATCGCCCACCGATTGCTTCAGGCGACCGAAATCCGGACTACGGAACTGCTTCCATTCGGTGACGACCACCAGTGCGTCGGCGCCGGCCAGTGCGGCGCGCGCGGAATCGCACAACGCCAGGTCGTCGCGATCGCCGAAGATGCGGTGCGCTTCCTCGCTCGCTTCCGGGTCGTACGCGCGCACCTTGGCGCCGGCCTCCCACAGTTGCTGCAGCAGGCGACGGCTCGATGCTTCGCGCATGTCGTCGGTGTTCGGCTTGAACGCGAGGCCCCACACGGCGAACGTCTTGCCCTGGATGTTCCCGTCGTAGTGGCGCTGGATCAGCTCGAACAGGTGGCCCTTCTGCTGTTCGTTGACGCCTTCGACGGCGCCGAGCAGCTGGGCGGTATAACCGTGCTGCTGCGCGGTGCGATGCAGCGCCTGCACGTCCTTCGGGAAACACGAGCCGCCGTAGCCGGCGCCGGGATAGATGAAGTGCCAGCCGATGCGCGGGTCCGAACCGATGCCCTGCCGCACCATCTCCACGTCCGCGCCCACGCGCTCGGCGATGTTGGCGATCTCGTTCATGAAGCTGATCTTCGTCGCCAGCATCGCGTTGGCCGCGTACTTGGTCAGCTCGGCCGAACGCACGTCCATCACGACGATGCGCTCGTGGTTGCGGTTGAACGGCGCGTACAGGCGCTTCAGGCGATCGACCGCGACCGCGCTGGAGGAACCGATGACGATGCGGTCCGGGCGCATGCAGTCGTTGACCGCATCGCCTTCCTTCAGGAATTCCGGGTTCGATGCGACTTCGAACGAGATTTCGGCGCCGCGCTTGCCCAGTTCCTCGGCGATGGCCGCACGCACCTTGTCGGCGGTGCCGACCGGCACGGTGGACTTGTTCACCACCACCGCGGGGCGTTCGAGGTGCTTGCCGATCGTGCGCGCCACGGCCAGCACGTATTTGAGGTCGGCGCTGCCGTCCTCGTCCGGCGGCGTGCCCACGGCGATGAAGATGACATCGCCGTGCGCGATGGCCGCTGCCGCATCGGTGGTGAAGGTCAGCCGGCCCGCGGCGTGGTTGGCCTTCACCATCGGCTCCAGGCCGGGCTCGTAGATCGGGATCACACCGCGGTTGAGGCCTTCGACCTTGGCCTGGTCGATATCGACGCAGACCACGTCATGGCCGACATCCGCCAGACAGGTTCCGGTGACCAGGCCGACGTAGCCCGTTCCGAAGATGGTGACGCGCATGCAGTTGCTCCGAGCGTGACGAGGGGTGCACGGTAACCAGTCGCGAGTGAAGAGCCTGCTCGCTTCCGGTCGTCTTCACCCGTTAGCGCTTGGCCTGCCCCGGCTTCACGATGTCGAGCAGCTCCACTTCGAACACGAGCGTCTGGTTCGGACCGATCGGACCTGCGCCCTGCTCGCCGTACGCGAGCTTGCTCGGGATCCAGAAGCGGAACTTGCTGCCCACCGGCATCAGCGTCAGGCCTTCCTGCCAGCCCGGCACCATCTGCGCGAGCACGAACGTCGCCGGTTCGCCGCGATCGTATGAGCTGTCGAAGGTCTTGCCGTCGAGCAGCGTGCCCTTGTAGTGCGCGCTCACGACGTCGGAGGCCTGCGGCTTCGGGCCCTTGCCTTCGGTGAGCACCTGGTACTGCAGGCCCGAGGCGGTGGTCGTCACGCCGGGCTTGTTCGCGTTTTCGGCGAGGAACTTGGCGCCGGCCTCGGCGTTGTTCTTCGCGTCGGCCTCCAGCTTGGCGATCTGCTGCGCGCGGACCTTCTGGCCGAACGACTCGCGGATCTGCGCGGCCTGCTTCTCGTCCAGCAGCGGCTTGCCGCCTTCCAGCGAGGTCTTGAGCGCCTTGTGCAGCGTGTCCAGGTCGATCTCGCCCTTCACCGGCTCGAGCGAGCGCGCCATGTCCATGCCGATCATGTAGCTGACCTGTTCCTTCTCCGTCGCCAGGCCCGCGATCGCCGTCGCGCCATCCTTCCCGGCTTCGGCGGTGGCGGTTTCCTTCTTGGCCTCGGCGTTGTCGGCCGGCTTGTTGCAGGCGGCCGTCAGTGCGGCGAGCGAAGCGACGGCCAGGGCAAGGCCGGTGTGGCGCGAAGTGAACTTCATCGGGGGACTCCAGGAAGGAAGGATCGCCGTGACGGATCCGCCCCGGCGTTTGCGGCCTGACAAACTGCCAGCGGCGAACTGAACGTCAGGCGTACCACGCACCGCGCGGCACGCCTGTCGATCGACGCACGCTTTCATGCGCGCGCGTTGCTCACGCGCGCACTGGAACGCTTCTTACAGGATGCCCATCAGTTCGACGTCGAACACCAGCGTGGCGTTCGGGCCGATCGGGCCGCCCGGCGTACCGTTGGCGCCGTAGGCGAGATCGCCCGGGATCCAGAAACGGAACTTGCTGCCCACCGGCATCATGCCGACGCCTTCGGTCCAGCCCGCGATAACCTGGTTGAGGGCGAATTCCGCCGGCTGGTTGCGCGCATAGGAGCTGTCGAACACGGTGCCGTCGAGCAGCTTGCCCTCGTAGTTGACGCGCACGCGGTCGGTCGCGGCCGGACGCGGGCCCGAGCCCTGGCGCAGCACCATGTACTGCAGGCCCGAACCGGTGGTGATCACGCCCTTCTGCGTCTTGTTCTCGGCGAGGAACTTCGCGCCCTCGGCCTTGTTCTTGTCGCCCAGCTGCGCGGCCTGCGCCTGCATCTTGGCCTGGACCTTCTGCTGGAACGACTGGCGGATCGCACCCAGCTCGGTTTCGCTCAGCAGCGGCTGGCCCTTGTCGAAGGAGGTGCGGATGGCCTGGATGACGACCGGCAATTCGAGTTCGTCCTTGATCGGCGCGAGCGAACGACCGACGTCGGCGCCGACGAGATAGGCGACCTTGTCCTTCGGCACGTCCGGCGCCTTGGTGCCGGCCGGCGCCTGACCGGTGCGCACGGCGATGCGCTGCATCAGCGCGGGGCCGACGGTCTGCGCTTCGGTTTCGGTGATCAGCGGCTTGCCGCCGTCGAAGGCGTTCTGGATGGCGCGCTGGAACGCGGCCAGGTCGATGTCGGGCGACAGCGGCGTGATGGACTGGGCGATGTCCGTGCCCACCATGTTGCTGGTCTTTTCGCGTTCGGTCGTCAGCACGTTCTTTTCCTGAGCAGAGGCCGCCCCGCCGATCAGCGTGGCCGCAGTGGTAAGCAACACGGCGGCGCCGCGCATCAATGCCTTCATCGGGAACCTACTCCGTATGGGTTTTGTCGTCCGGCATGTGCCGGCGCCTTGCGAACGCCGCAGCAGATGGGCGCGTGCAAGCCATGCATTGTCGCGGCACCGACGCGTCGCGGCAATCGCCAACCGTCTGTACACGCGATGCGCGCATGCGCCCCGTGAAGCGGTGTGCGCATGCGAGGCCGACGCGTGTGCACGCCGGTGCACCAGCCGACAGGCATCGCAAAGACAGCCCGGGCGCCCGGGGCGGATGCTGGGCGACACCCCTTGCCTGAACAGCCTGTCCGGCGCCGTCCGTCGGCTATGCCATCAGTTGGCTGGCAGCCGGTTGACCTGCCGTATTTCGGTGTTATAGTTGCCTACAACACCGGTCTACTAACGAGCAGGACGTTCACCATGAACCGCAGGTTCCAGAACTCGCTCACGGCTCTGCTGGCTTCCGCCTCCACCCTGGCACTGTGCCTGGCGATGGCGATGCCCGCCGCCCAGAAAGCCCACGCCGAACGCATGGCCGTTCAGCTGGGGCCGCTGGATGCCACCTTCGTCCCGGCCGACGCCTCGCGCAGCCAGCAGGAACAGCTCGACGCGCTGACCCGCAGCATCGAACGCCGCGCCGAGCGCGTCGACACCCTGGCCGATGCCGCGACGCTGGCGGCGGAAATCGCCACCGCCACGGCGCTGGCCCAAGCGGTGAAGACCGCCGGCGAGACCGACCGCGACACCGAACACAAGGCACGGACCGCCGCCCGGCATCGCCGGCAAACCCTAGTCATGCCTTATTTCTCATTCGCACCGCGGGGCTGAACCATGACCGCAATCCAATGGAGCGACGGCGCTCCGATCTATCGCCAGCTGAAGGATCGCGTCATCGCGATGATGCTCGACGGAATCCTGAAGCCGGGGGACGCCCTCCCCTCCGTGCGCCAGGTGGCCGCCGAATACCAGCTCAATCCCATCACCGTCTCGCGCGCCTATCAGGAACTGGCGGACGAGGCTCTCGTCGAGAAACGCAGGGGTCTTGGCATGTACGTGACCGAAGAGGCGGCAAAGAAACTGCTGTTCAACGAACGCGAACGCTTCCTGCGCGAGGAGTGGCCGCTGGTGCTCGAACGCATCCTGCGGCTGGGCCTCACCGCCGAAGACCTGCTCACCCCGGCCAAGGCAGGCTCGCCATGAACGCCTCCGCTTCCCTCGTCTCCGCAGCCGCGCCGGTCGTAAGCGCCCGCGGCCTGCGCAAGGCCTACAAGAACAAGCTCGCGCTGGACGACACCGCGTTCGAGATCCCCGCCGGCCGCATCGTCGGCCTGATCGGCCCCAACGGCGCCGGCAAGACCACGGCGCTCAAGGCGATCCTCGGACTGATCCCGTTCGAGGGCGAGCTGCGCGTGCTGGGTCGCGATCCGCGTACCGAACGCGACGAACTCATGCGCGATGTGTGCTTCATCGCCGACGTCGCGGTGCTGCCGCGCTGGATCCGCGTGAAGGAAGCCATCGACTTCGTCGCCGGCGTGCACCCGCGCTTCGACCGCGCCAAGTGCGAACGCTTCCTCGCCCACACCCAGCTCAAGCCGCAGATGCGCGTGCGCGAGCTGTCCAAGGGCATGATCGTGCAGCTGCACCTGGCGCTGGTGATGGCCATCGACGCACGCCTGCTGGTGCTCGACGAACCCACGCTCGGCCTGGACATCCTCTACCGCAAGCAGTTCTACCAGCGCCTGCTGGAGGACTACTTCGACGAGGAGAAGACCATCCTGGTGACCACGCACCAGGTCGAGGAAATCGAGCACATCCTCACCGACGTGATGTTCATCCGCGACGGCAAGGTCGTGCTCAACAACGACATGGAAACGCTCGGCGAGCGCTTCACCGAAGTGATGGTCAACGGCGAACGCACGAACGATGCCCGCGCACTGCGCCCGATCGACGAGCGCGCCCTGCCCTTCGGCAAGACGGTGATGCTCTTCGACGGCGTACCGCGCGCGCAGCTCGCCGGACTGGGCGAAACCCGCACGCCGGGCCTGGCCGATCTGTTCGTCGCCACGATGAAGGGGACCTACGCATGAACGCGATCAACCAATCCCACGAGCTTCCCCGCTCCGCCGCGGTCGCGACGACGCATCCCACGCACACGTTCAAGATGCTGATGCGCCGCGAGTTCTGGGAGCACAAGGGCGGCTTCCTGTGGGCGCCGCTGGTGGCCGGCGGCATCCTGCTGGTGCTGACGCTGATGGGCATCGGCGCGGGCGAAGTGCTGCTGCGCAAGGTGCCGGACCGCGCGACGATCAACGTCGAAGGCGGCAGCTTCCAGGTCAACGGACTGGACCTGTCGCAGCTCACCGCGAAGATGAGCCCGAGCGAGCTGCACGAGTTCGGCGGCGTGATCGACGCCAGCCTGTACATGGCGGCGAGCTGGCCCTTCATCGTGCTGGCCTTCGTGGTGTTCTTTTACTGCCTGGGCAGCCTGTACGACGATCGCCGCGACCGCAGCGTGCTGTTCTGGAAATCGCTGCCGATTTCCGACCGCGACACGGTCCTGTCGAAGGTCGCCAGCGCCACGCTGATGGCGCCGGCCATCGCCGCCCTCGCCGCCATCGCGACGGTGTTCGGTTCGATGGTCGTTTACAGCTTCGCGGTGCTGCTGCACGGCGGCAACCCGGTCACGATGCTGTGGGGCCCGGCGAGTCCGCTGAAGGTGAGCCTGCACCTGATCGCCTCGATCCCGGTGTACGCACTGTGGGCGCTGCCGACGGTGGGCTGGCTGATGCTCTGCTCCGCCTGGGCCAAGAGCAAGCCGTTCCTGTGGGCGATCATGATCCCGGTCTTCGCCGGCATCTTCGTCAGCTGGTTCGACCTGATGCACCTGTTCGAACTGGAAACCGGCTGGTTCTGGAAGAACGTCGTCGCCCGCAGCCTGCTGAGCGTGGCCCCGGGTTCCTGGTTCAATGCGGCGCAGACCGCCGATGTGAACTTCGACGGCCCGCAGGCGGTGCACTCGCTGCTGAGCCTGCGCACGATGTACTCGGTCCTCGCCACGCCGCAGCTGTGGGTGGGTGCGCTGGCCGGTGCGGTGATGATCTTCGGTGCGATCCGCCTGAGGCGCTGGCGGGATGAGGGATGAGCGCCAGCGCGGACCACTGGTCCGCGCGGCGCGAATGACCGGCCATGGATGGCCGGGCCGGGCTCCCCGAAGCCCGAAGCGTGACGCCAGGGATGGCAGTCGCAACGTAATCGAAGCGAAAGCCGCGGCACTGCCGCGCGGCGCGAATGACCGCCCACGGATGGCCGGGCCGGGCGAACCAAAGCCCGCGACGCGACGCCAGGGACTCAGCAACGCCATCGAAATCGATGAAGCAGGACCGAACACCCGCATTACCGCAAGCGAAGCAGACCTAAGAAGTAAAACACTTCACGAGGAAGTCCCCCGATGCGCCCGAAGTCCGCAGCCCTGCTCCTCGCACTGCTCACCGCCGCATCGTTTCCAGCGTTCGCCGCCGATGGCGCCGCGGACACCGTCGTGGATAACGTGCTGATCGTCGGCGACAGCCTCAGCAGCGCCCACCGCATGGAGCCATCGCAAGGCTGGGTTTCCCTGCTGCAGGCCAAGCTCGCCACGCAAACGGATACCCCGCCCGCCATCGTCAACGCGAGCCGCGGCGGCAAGACGCTGACCAATGCGCTCGAAGAACTTCCGGCCCTGCTCACCGCGCACCACCCCGATGTCGTCGTGCTCGAACTGGGCGGCAACGACGCGATCCTCGGCGCGAAGCGCGACGCGATCGAACGCGATCTGAGCAGGCTCATCGAACTTTCGCGGGCGCAGGGCGCGAGGGTCGCGATCCTCGGCTTCGCGGTACCGCCGGCGTTCGACAAGGACGGTTCCGCCGATCTGCTGCGCGAGGCCTACGTCACGGTCGCGAAGACACAGGGCATCGCCCTGCTTCCCTCGCTGCTGGGTGATATCTCCACCACGCCGGCGCTGCTGCAGGACGATGGCATCCACCCCAACGCGGCCGCCCAGCCGCGTGTGCTCGAAAACGCCTGGCCGACCCTGCGCCCGCTGCTGCTGGGCGATGCGCGAGACGGTGCAACCGTGCGCACCTCGGGTGCATCCAAGTAGGGCCTTTCACGGAGAGATCCACCATGCGCAAGCCCACCCTCGCCTTCGCCCTGCTTCCTTTCGCGCTGTTCGCCGGCCAGGCCTTCGCCAACGAATGCAGCCATTCCGAACCGCGCAACCTCACGCTCGACTTCTCCGGCGTGAAGACGGTGATGTTCGACATCGGCCCGCACGACCTCACCGTCACCGCCTCGCCCGGCGCGAAGGGCGCGGTGCAGGGCAAGGCCTGCGCCTCCAACGCTGACAAGCTGAAGGAGCTCTCGCTCACCCAGCAGCGCGTGGGCGACAAGATCATCGTCACGGCCAAGCGCGCCGACACGATCAACTTCAACTTCGGCGGATCGCACTACGCCTACCTGTCGCTCAACGCGACCGTGCCGGACAACGTGCTGGTGCAGCTGGACGTCGGCTCGGGCGATGCGCGCGTCAGCGGCGCGGCGGCGCTGAGCGCGGACGTCGGTTCCGGCGATGTCGAAGCCCGCAATATCCGCGGCCTGGTCACGGCGGACGTGAATTCCGGCGACATCGAACTGGACACGATCGGTTCGCTGCACGTGCTGTCCGTCGGTTCGGGCGACCTCACCGCGCGTCGCGTGAAGACCAACGTCGAGATCGGCAGCGTGGGATCGGGCGACATCGACCTGCGCGAGGTCGGCGGCAACGTCAGCATCGAGAGCATCGGCTCCGGCGGGCTGGAAGCGCAGCGCGTCGGCGGCAACGTCATCGCCGGGAAGATCGGCTCCGGCGGGCTCGACGCGCACGACGTCGCCGGCAACCTCACGGTTCGCCGCGTCGGCAGTGGCGGCGTCGACCACAGCGGCGTGAAGGGCACGGTCAGCGTGCCCGCCGACGACTGATCCCTTCCATCCAACTTCCAAGGATGTCCGTCATGACCCTGCGACTCATCGCCCTCACCGCGGCCCTGTCCAGCGCCACGCTGCTGGCCGCGTGCGACGCTAATCCTTCTCAAAAGGCCTCGCAGAAAGCGGCGGACACCGGAAGCGTCGTCTCCGGCGCCGTGCAGAAGGCGCTGACGAAGGCGAAGAAGGAAATCGCCGAAGGCAACATCAGCGTCAACAACAGCGGCACCCGCGGAAAGCGCGTGGAGATCTCGCCCAAGGGCGACCTGCTCATCGACGGCCAGCCGGTGCCGGTGACGCCGCAGCAGCGCACGCTACTGCTGGAATATCGCGGCCACGTGATCGAGGTCGCCAACGCGGGCGTCACCATCGGCATGCACAGCGCGGACCTGGCCACGCAGGCGGTGACCCAGTCGCTGAAGAGCGTGTTCACCGGCGGCTCGGACGAAGACATCGAGCGCAACGTGAAGGCGCAGGCGTCGAAGGTCGAAGATGCCGCGATGGCGCTGTGCGATGCGCTGCCGGGAATGATGGAGTCGCAGAACCGCCTGGCCGCCGCGATGCCCGAGTTCAAGCCTTACGCGAACATGACGCAGGCCGACATCGACGAGTGCCGCACCGACGCGAAGCACAAGGGCGAGACGGTGGCGGCATCGGCGGCCGACGCGGCGCAAGAAGCAGCGAAGGCGGCCGAGGTGCCGACGAAGCAGTGATGTTTTAGCCCCTCTACCTTCGGGAGAGGGGCTCAACGCGCGGAAGCGGCCGCTTACCCGCCCCCACCACTTCCCTCATGGATCCCGCCGCGCGTCAGCGCCGCCGGATCCAGCAGCTCGCGCAGCTGTTTCGACGAGAGCCCGCTCGACTCGGCGGCGACTTCCAGCACCGGCCGGCCTTCCTTGTACGCCTGCTTGGCGATCGCGGCGGCCTTCTCGTACCCGATGATCGGATTGAGCGCGGTGACCAGGATCGGATTGCGGTCCAGCGCCTCGCGAACGCGCTCGGGTCGCGGCTTCAAGCCGGCGATGGCGTCGTCCGCCAGCAGCCGCATGACGTTGCCCAGCAGCTGGATCGAATCGAGCAGGTCGTAGGCGATCAGCGGCAGCATCACGTTGAGCTGGAAATTGCCGCTCTGCCCCGCCACGGTGATCGCGGTGTGGTGGCCCATCACCTGCGCGCACACCATGCACGTCGCTTCGGGAATCACCGGGTTCACCTTGCCCGGCATGATGGAACTGCCCGGCTGCAGCGCCGGCAGTTCGATCTCGCCCAGCCCCGCCAGCGGCCCGGAGTTCATCCAGCGCAGGTCGTTGGCGATCTTCATCAGCGCGACCGCCAGCGCGTTCAACTGGCCCGACAGCTCCACGGCATCGTCCTGCGAGGCGATGCCCTCGAACTTGTCGTCGGCCGAGTCGAACTTCACGCCCGACAGCGCCGACAGCGACTTCGCCATCGCTCTGCCGAACCGCGCGTCGGCGTTGATGCCGGTGCCGATCGCCGTGCCGCCGATCGGCAACCTGCGCACGCGACCCAGCGCATCCTCGATGCGCGCCTGCGCCGACGCGAGCTGCGACGCCCACGCGCCGAATTCCTGCGCGAACGTCAGCGGCATCGCGTCCATCAGGTGCGTGCGACCGGTCTTGGTGATCTTGCCCAGCGCCTTGCCCTGGCGCTCGATCGTGCGGCGCAGGTGCTTGAGCGCTGGCAGCAGCTGTTCGCTCGTCGCGATGAGCGCGCTCACGCGGATCGCCGTGGGGATCACGTCGTTCGAGCTCTGCCCCAGGTTGACGTGATCGTTCGGATGGATCGCCTTGGCGACCTTGCCGCCGGCGTTCGCCAGCGCGGCGACGACCTCGTTGGCGTTCATGTTGCTCGAGGTGCCCGAACCGGTCTGGAACACGTCGATGGGGAACTGCGCGTCGTGCTCGCCCGCGGCCACGGTCAGCGCGGCGGCGCGGATCGCCTGGGAGGCGCCCTTCCCCAGCAGCCCGAACCCGCCGTTGACCTCCGCCGCCGCCGCCTTGATCAGGCCCAGCGCGCGGATGAACTCCCGCGGCATCGGCCGGCCGGAAATCGGGAAGTTCTGCACGGCCCGCTGCGTCTGCGCGCCCCACAGCGCCTGCGCGGGCACCTGCAACTCGCCCATGCTGTCTCGTTCGATACGGAAGCCGCTGTCGCGGCGGGCCTGCTTGGCCATCGGGTGTCCTCCGGTTCGGATGCGCGCAGCTTACGCCCGGCGCGTTACGCGCGTTTCACCCGGGCCGGCGCTTGCGAAGGGCCGCGCCGGGCGGGAGTAGTAGAATCGCGGTCCGCCATCGCCATCGCCCCCAGACGCCTGCCATGTCCGTTGAAGCCCAGCTGCTCGCCCTTTCCCCGCTCGATGGCCGCTACGCCGGCAAGGTCGACGCGCTCCGCCCGATCTTCTCCGAGTACGGCCTGATCCGCGCGCGCATCAAGGTGGAAGTGGAATGGCTGCTGGCGCTGGCCGCCGAGCCGGGCATCGTCGAACTGGCACCGTTCTCCGACGCCGCCGCCGCGCGCCTGCGTGCGCTGGTCGACACGCTGACGCCGGCCGATGCCGCGCGCGTCAAGGAGATCGAGCGCACCACCAACCACGACGTCAAGGCGGTCGAATACTTCATCAAGGAACGCCTGAAGGACGACGCGGAGCTCGGCCCGGCGCTGGAATTCGTGCACTTCGCCTGCACGTCGGAGGACATCAACAATCTCAGCTACGCGCTGATGCTCAACGAGGCGCGCCAGTACGTGCTGCTGCCCAAGCTCGACGACCTGATCCAGACGCTGCGTGCGATGGCGCACGAACACGCCGCGCTGCCGATGCTGTCGCGCACCCACGGCCAGACCGCCTCGCCGACCACGGTCGGCAAGGAAATCGCGAACGTCGTCGCGCGCCTGCAGCGCCAGGGCGAAACGCTCGCCGCGGCGCGCATGCCGGGCAAGATCAACGGCGCGGTCGGCAACTACAACGCGCACGTCGCGTCCTATCCGGACATCGACTGGCCGGCGTTCTCCGAGCGCTTCGTGCATTCGCTGGGCCTGAACTGGCAGCCGTACACCACGCAGATCGAGCCGCACGACGGCATCGCCGAGATCTGCGACGCGCAGCGCCGCATCGACACCATCGCGATCGACCTGTGCCGCGACGTGTGGGGCTACATCTCGCTGGGCTATTTCAAGCAGGCGGTGAAGGCCGGTGAAGTCGGTTCCTCGACCATGCCGCACAAGGTCAACCCGATCGACTTCGAGAACGCCGAGGGCAACTTCGGCGTCGCCAACGCGCTGTTCGAGCATTTCGCGGCGAAGCTGCCGATCAGCCGTTGGCAGCGCGACCTCACCGATTCGACGGTGCTACGCGCGCTCGGCACCGCGTTCGGCCACGCGCTGATCGGCTTCGATGCCCTGTTGCGCGGCCTGGGCAAGCTCAGCGCCAACCCGCAGCGCCTGGCCGAAGACCTCGATGCCGCATGGGAAGTCCTCGCCGAAGCCGTGCAGACGGTGATGCGCCGCCACGGCCTGCCGAACCCGTACGAACAGCTCAAGGCGCTGACCCGCGGCCAGGGCATCAACGAGGCGTCGATGCGCGAGTTCATCGGCACGCTGGAGCTGCCGGCCGCCGACAAGCAGCGCCTGCTCGACATGACGCCGGGCAGCTACGTGGGCCTCGCCGAACGCCTCGCGCGCGAGATCTAATGTCATTTTCAGGGTTCGCTGAGCTGAACACGCCTGACGATTTGCTACTGAAGCTGCGTCATGACTGGGCGCGTATGGGTGACGACCCTGAGGACCAATACGCGGCCTTTGATTTTTTCGTAACGGCCGAACACATCATCGATTGGCTATACCCAGACGACAAAAATGCGCGGAGCGCTCTGCGTCAAGAAAATGCAATTCTTCGGGTCACTTCGCATCTAGCGAACGGCGCTAAGCACTTCCGTACGAAAGACAGACGCCACAGTTCCGTCTTGAACGTCGAGAAGTCCCGATATGTCGCTAAGGGATACGTCGAAGAGGGATACTTTGCCGAACCACTTCTTGTCCATTTGGACGAAGAGGAGGCCGGTCTACTTGGCGTTGACGGATCGATAGACGCCAGGACGTTAGCTAGCCGCGTCCTCCAGTTCTGGGAGAGGAAGATCACGCCATGAAACTGCTCGTCAACATCGACGTGCCGGATCTGGACGAGGCGGAAGCCTTCTACACCGGCGCGTTCGGGTTGACGCCCGCGCGCCGCCTCGGCGCCGACGTGCTGGAACTGCTCGGCTTCGCATCTCCCCTGTACCTGCTGCGCAAGGACGCCGGCAGCGCCGGCGCCGGGCGGTCGCAACGCGACTACGCCCGCCACTGGACGCCCGTGCACTGCGACGTGGTGGTCGACGACCTCGACGCCGCGCTCGCACGCGCCCTCGCCGCCGGCGCCACGCAGGATTCCCCCATCCGCCAGGCCAACTGGGGCCGCATCGTCACCCTCGCCGATCCATTCGGACACGGCTGGTGCCTGCTGCAGTTCCTCGGCCGCGGCTACGACGAAATCGCCACGCCATGACCCGAAAGACCGCATCCAAGACCGCGTCCAAGAAGGCCGCACCGAAGAAGATCGCCTCCGCGAAGACCGCCAAGGCCGCGCGTGCCGAACTCCCCATCGAGATCGATGCCCGCTCGCTGCCGCCGCTGGGCATGACGCCGGAGCGCTTCCTGCGCGACTACTGGCAAAAGCGCCCGCTGCTGATTCGCAATGCGTTTCCGGATTTCGACACGCCGGTGCAGCCCGAAGACCTCGCCGGCCTCGCCTGCGAGGAAACCGCGCTGTCGCGCATCGTCATGCACGATCGCGCCAACGACGGCTGGACGGTACGGCACGGCCCGTTCGAGGAAGACGAATTCCCCGGCATGCCGCACCAGGACTGGACGTTGCTGGTGCAGGACGTCGACAAGTGGGATCCCGACATCGCCGCGCTGCTGGAGCATTTCCGCTTCCTGCCGCGCTGGCGCATCGACGACGTCATGATTTCCTTTGCCGCGCCGGGCGGTTCGGTCGGCGCGCACGTGGACCAGTACGACGTGTTCCTGCTGCAGGCGTACGGGCATCGTCGCTGGCAGATCGACGCCAGTGCCAATCCGCCGCTGGACTTCCGCCCCGACGTCGAGCTCAAGCTGCTGCGCGAGTTCAACGCGACGCACGACTGGGTGCTCGGCCCGGGCGACATGCTGTACCTGCCGCCCGGCGTGCCGCACAACGGCGTGGCCGAAGACGCGTGCCTCACCTTCTCCGTCGGCATGCGCGCGCCGTCGGCGGCGGAACTGCTGGGGGATTTCGTCGACACCCTCGCGGCCGATGCCGACGATGCGCTGCGCTACACCGATCCGGACCTCGCGCCCGCGGCCGACCCCAACGAGATCGACGTGGCGGCAATGAACCGCGCCGTCGAAGCGCTGAACCTGCTGCGCATGAACGATCCCGATCGCCTCGGCGACTGGTTCGGCCGTTTCATCACCGTGTACCGCGCCGGCGGCGAAGTGCACGGAGGCGGCGAGCCGCGCTCGCGCATCGAGATCGAATGGGACCTGGAACACGGCGCGAGCCTGTACCGCCATCCGTACTCGCGCATGGCGTGGCGGCGCGCACATCGCAAGGGCGAGCCCGCGCGGCTCTTCGTCAGCGGCCAGGACCATGCCCTGCCCGCCGAGGATGCGGCGCTGATCGCCGACGCCGCGCAGCTCGACGGTGCCGCCTACGCCGCGCTGTCGGAGGCCGGTCGCGACCTCGTGCAGACCCTGATCCAGTCGGGCCATTACAACCTCGCGCTGCCGGACGAAGAGGAATGAGCCGCGCCGATGCCGTGTTCCACGTCGAAGCGGTCGCCTTCGAACAGGCCGCCGCCGAGCTGCGCGCCGTTCGCGACGCCGTGTTCGTGCAGGAACAGGGTGTCCCGGTGGAGATCGAACGCGACGCACTGGACCCGCTGAGCCGGCACGTCCTCGCGCGCGATGCGGATGGTCGGCCGATCGGCACCGGCCGGCTCACGCCGGACCGCCGCATCGGCCGGATGGCGGTGCTGCCGCAGTGGCGCAACCGACGGGTCGGCGAGGCGCTGCTCAAGGCGCTGCTCGCGCAGGCGCAGGCGCTGCGCTGGAACGAGGTCACCCTGCACGCGCAGGTGAAGGCGATGGCGTTCTACGCGCGGCAGGGCTTCCTTCCGTATGGCGGGCGCTTCGTCGAGGCGGGCCTGGACCACCAGTCGATGCGGCTCGTGCTCGGCGGCGTCAATCCGGTCCTGCGCCGCGACGCCGGCCTCGCCGCCCTGCTGGGCGTGATCGACGGGGCGCGCCGGCAGCTGCTGGTCTACAGCCGCGACCTCGATCCCGGCCTGCTCGACACGCCCGAGGCGATGGCCGCGCTGCGCCGTTTTGCGGTCGGCGGCGGCGAGGTGCGCGTGCTGCTGCACGATCCCGAGGCGCCGCGACGCGCACTCGCCCCGCTGATCGGCCTGTCCCAGCGATTGCCGAGCGCGTTCGCCTTCCGCGCCGTCGAGGAGCCGGTCGATCGCGATTACGCATCGGCCTACGTCGTGGGCGACCGGGGCGGCTGGTACTTCCGCACGCTCGGCCACCGCTTCGATGGCGAAACCCGCTTGGACGACGAAGCGCGCGCCCGCCAGCTCCGCGCCCATTTCGCGCCGGTCTGGGAGCGGGCACGTCCCTGCACCGAGTACCGGGCGCTCGGGATCTGAACGGATCCCGTCCCGCGCGCGCCCTTGAACGGGCGGCACATGCCCAAACGCTATTCACGGGCCCGGGGCGATCACGCGCTCCGGGCCGCTTTTCGCTATCGGCCCGCAACCGCACTTCGACGTTGGTGTTAGGCGTTTGTCCGCGGCCAAGGGCTATAATTCCGAATCTTGGCGCCTGAATAGCCGAGCTCGTGCAATCCAGGCTCACTCCGCCTTTCCCCACCGAGTTTCCCGATCGCCATCGTGGACAGTCTCCTGAAGCAGTTCTCCCAGTCCTCCCAGCTCGGCGCCAACGCCGCTTTCGTCGAAGACCTGTACGAGCAGTACCTGGTTGCACCCGACAGTGTCGATCCCAAATGGAAGGCGTATTTCGACGGCTTCAAGGGTCGCGAGGCCGGCGACATCCCGCATTCGGCGGTGATCGAGCAGATCGCCGAAGCCGGCCGCCAGGCCGCCCGCGGCGTGGTTTCGGTCGCAGCCGGTGCCGGCGATGAGCGCGAGCGCCACGTCGGCCGCCTGATCACGGCCTACCGCTCGCGCGGCCACCTGGGCGCCAACATCGACCCGCTGGGCCTGTGGCAGAAGCCGGACGCGCCGGACCTCGACCTGGCGTTCCACCAGCTCACCAACAACGACCTCAACGCCGAGTTCAGCACCGGCGGCGTGGGCGGCAACGACCGCATGAAGCTCGGCGACCTGTTCGCCCTGCTCAAGGCCACCTACACCGGCCCGATCGGCGCCGAGTTCATGCACATCTCCGACGCCGAACAGCGTCGCTGGCTGTATGAGCGCCTGGAGAAGGCCGGCGGCAAGTTCGGCCGCACCGCCGAGGACAAGAAGCGGATCCTGGAGCGCCTGACGGCCGCCGATGGCCTGGAACGCTACCTGGGCACCAAGTACGTCGGCCAGAAGCGCTTCTCGCTGGAAGGCGGCGATGCGCTGATCCCGCTGATGGACACCACGATCCGCCGCGCCGGCGAGCAGGGTGCGAAGGACGTCGTGATCGGCATGGCCCACCGCGGCCGCCTCAACGTCCTGATCAACACGCTCGGCAAGCCGCCGCGCCACCTGTTCGACGAGTTCGAAGGCAAGTTCGAGCACGTCCACAGCGACCTCGCCCACCAGGGCGACGTGAAGTACCACATGGGCTTCTCCGCCGACGTCGCCACCCCGGGCGGCCCGGTGCACCTGGCGCTGGCGTTCAACCCGTCGCACCTGGAAATCGTCGACCCGGTCGTCGCCGGCTCCGTGCGTTCGCGCCAGTCGCGTCGCGGCGAGAAGGGCGCGCAGCAGGTGCTGCCGATCCTGATCCACGGCGACGCCGCGTTCGCCGGCCAGGGCGTGGTGATGGAGCTGTTCCAGATGTCGCAGGCACGCGGTTTCCGCGTCGGCGGCACGGTGCACATCGTCATCAACAACCAGGTGGGCTTCACCACCAGCGCGATGCAGGACGCGCGTTCGACGCTGTACTGCACGGACGTGGCCAAGATGGTCGGCGCGCCGGTGCTGCACGTGAACGGCGACAACCCGGAAGCGGTCGTGTTCTGCGCCGAGCTGGCGCTGGACTTCCGCAACGCGTTCGGCAAGGACGTGGTCATCGACCTGGTCTGCTACCGCCGCCACGGCCACAACGAGGCCGACGAGCCGGCGGCGACGCAGCCGGTGATGTACCAGGTCATCCGCAAGCACAAGACGCCGCGCGAACTCTACGCGCAGCAGCTCGTCGCCGAAGGCACGCTCAGCGCCGACGAGGCGCAGGCGCTGGTCGACGGCTACCGCCAGAAGCTCGACGACGGCGTGGTCACCACCGAAGTGGTCGAAGTGAAGCCGGACGAGTTCACCATCGACTGGTCGAAGTACCTCTCGGGCAAGCTCACCGACCCGGTGGACACCACGTTCGACCGCAAGAAGCTCGACAAGCTCGCCGCCACCATCAACGACGTGCCGGCCGACCTCAAGCTGCACCCGCGCGTGGCGAAGATCTACGAGGACCGCCGCAAGATGTCCGCCGGTGAGCAGCCGGGCGACTGGGGCTTCGCGGAGAACCTCGCCTACGCCACGCTGCTGGACGAAGGCTACAAGCTGCGCCTGGTCGGCCAGGACTGCGGTCGCGGCACGTTCTTCCACCGCCACGCGATCCTGCACGAGCAGAGCAACGACGAGTACGTCCTGCCGCTGCGCCGCCTGGTGAAGAACCCGACCGACGTGACCATCATCGACTCGCTGCTCAGCGAGGAAGCGGTGATGGGCTTCGAATACGGCTACGCCACGGCCGATCCCATGACGCTGGACATCTGGGAAGCGCAGTTCGGCGACTTCGCCAATGGCGCGCAGGTGGTGATCGACCAGTTCCTGTCCTCCGGCGAGGCCAAGTGGGGTCGCCTGTGCGGCCTGGCGCTGTTCCTGCCGCACGGCTACGAAGGCCAGGGCCCAGAGCACTCCTCCGCGCGCCTTGAGCGCTTCCTGCAGCTGTGCGCGCTGGAGAACATGATCGTCTGCACGCCCACCACCCCGGCGCAGGCGTATCACATGATCCGCCGCCAGATGCGCATGACCACGCGCAAGCCGCTGGTGGTCATGACGCCCAAGTCGCTGCTGCGCCACAAGCTCGCGGTGTCGACGCTGGACGAACTGGCCAAGGGCGAGTTCCAGCACCTGATCCCGGACGCCTCGGCGGACGTGAAGAAGGTCAAGCGCGTCGTCGTCTGCGGCGGCAAGGTCTACTACGACCTGCTGGAAGAACAGCAGAAGCAGGGCGTCGAGGACGTCGCGATCCTGCGCGTCGAGCAGCTCTATCCGTTCCCGCGCGCGATGCTGCAGGCCGAGCTTGCGCGCTTCAAGAACGCCACCGACGTGGTGTGGTGCCAGGAAGAGCCGCAGAACCAGGGCGCGTGGTACCAGATCCGCCACCACCTGGCCGCCTGCCTGCAGTCGGGCCAGACGCTGCATTACGCAGGTCGCGCGCGCTCGCCGTCGCCGGCCGCCGGTCACCTCGCCGACCACGTCGCCGAGCAGGCCGCGCTGGTCGCCGATGCACTGAAGAACCCGCTGCGCGGCGAAATCACCGCCGAATGAAGCCGGTAGCTGGCGGGTGGTCGAACACGACCCGCCAGCGTCCGACCTTCGAACCCCAAACTCGAACACCGATCAAGTCATCCAGGATGCGCGCCCCATGAGCACCGAGATCAAAGTCCCCGTTCTGCCCGAGTCCGTCTCCGACGCCACCATCGCGACCTGGCACAAGAAGGTCGGCGATGCCGTCAAGCGCGACGAGAACATCGTCGACCTGGAGACCGACAAGGTCGTGCTCGAGGTGCCCTCGCCCGTCGACGGCGTGATCAAGGAAATCAAGTTCAAGGAAGGCGACACGGTGACCAGCCAGCAGCTGATCGCCGTCGTCGAGGAAGGCGCGGCCGCCGCCGCGCCGGCGCCGGAAGCCAAGGCCGACAAGGCCTCGATCGACGCCAAGAACGTCGCCGCCACGACCGCCGAAGCCCAGCCGGTGACCCCGAAGGCCGCCGCGGCCGAAGCCACCAAGGCCGCCGGCGGCGTCGACCAGCTCCCGCCGGGCGCGCGCTTCACCGCCGTCACGCAGGGCATCGATCCGTCGCAGGTGGAAGGCACCGGCCGTCGCGGCGCGGTGACCAAGGAAGACCTGGTCAACTACGCCTCGGGCAAGACCGGTGGCGTCGCCGGTGGCGCGCGTCCGGAAGAGCGCGTGCCGATGACCCGCATCCGCGCGCGCATCGCCGAGCGCCTGATGCAGTCGAAGAACTCCATCGCCATGCTCACCTCGTTCAACGAGGTCAACCTGGGCAAGGTCATGGCCATGCGCAAGGAGCTGGGCGAGCAGTTCGAGAAGGCCAACGGCATCAAGCTGGGCTTCATGAGCTTCTTCGCCAAGGCCGCCGCCAACGCGCTGCAGAAGCACCCGGTGGTCAACGCCTCGGTCGACGGCAACGACATCATCTATCACGGCTACGCCGACATCTCGATCGCCGTGTCGACCGACAAGGGCCTGGTCACGCCGGTGCTGCGCAACGTCGAGCGCATGGGCTTCGCCGACATCGAGAAGGGCATCGCCGACTACGCCAAGAAGGCGCGCGACGGCAAGCTCGGCCTGGACGACCTCCAGGGCGGCACCTTCACCATCACCAACGGCGGCACCTTCGGTTCGCTGATGTCCACCCCGATCGTGAACCCGCCGCAGAGCGCGATCCTCGGCATGCACGCCATCAAGGAGCGCGCGATCGTCGAGAACGGCCAGGTCGTCGCCGCGCCGATGATGTACATCGCGCTGTCCTACGACCACCGCATCATCGACGGCAAGGACGCCGTGCTGTTCCTGGTCGACATCAAGAACCAGCTCGAGAACCCGCACCGCATGCTGCTGGGAATGTAAGAAGACGGAATCGGGAATGGGGAATCGGGAATCGCAACCCGCCCCACTCCCGACCTTCCGATTCCCTACTCCCCATTCCCCATTCCCGAGAAAAGAAATGAGCGAACAGCAGCAATTCGACGTCATCGTCATCGGCGCCGGCCCGGCCGGTTACCACGCGGCCATCCGCGCCGCCCAGCTGGGCCTGAAGACCGCGTGCATCGACGCCGCGCTCGGCAAGGACGGCAAGCCGGCGCTCGGCGGCACCTGCCTGCGCGTGGGTTGCGTGCCGTCGAAGGCGCTGCTGGACAGCTCGCGCCAGTTCTACAACCTCGGCCACCTGTTCGGCGAGCACGGCATCACGGCGAAGGACGCGAAGATCGACGTCGCCACGATGATCGGCCGCAAGGACAAGATCGTGAAGCAGTTCACCGGCGGCATCGCGATGCTGTTCAAGGCGAACAAGATCACGCCGTTCTACGGCTTCGGCCAGCTGCAGCCGGGCAACGTCGTCACGGTCAAGCAGCACGACGGCAGCACGGTGGAGCTCAAGGGCACCAACGTGATCCTCGCCGCCGGTTCGGATTCGATCGAACTGCCGTTCGCCAAGTTCGACGGCGAGAACATCGTCGACAACGTCGGCGCGCTGGACTTCACCGCCGTGCCCAAGCGCCTGGGCGTGATCGGCGCCGGCGTGATCGGCCTGGAACTGGGCAGCGTGTGGAAGCGCCTTGGCGCGGAAGTCACGATTCTGGAGGCGCTGCCGGACTTCCTCGCCGCCGCCGACGCCGAGGTCGCCAAGGCCGCCGCGAAGGAATTCAAGAAGCAGGGCCTGGAGATCAAGCTCGGCGCGAAGGTCAGCAACACCGAAATCACCGGCAAGGGCAAGGCGAAGGAAGTCCTCATCACCTACACCGACGCCGAAGGCGAGAAGACGCTCACCGTCGACAAGCTGCTCGTCTCCGTCGGCCGCCGCGCCGCCACGCGCGGCCTGCTGGCCGAAGGCACCGGCGTGAAGCTGGACCAGCGCGGCATGATCGAAGTCGACGAGCACTGCCACACCGGCGTCGATGGCGTGTGGGCCGTGGGCGACTGCGTGCGCGGCCCGATGCTAGCGCACAAGGGCTTCGAGGAAGGCATCGCGGTGGCCGAACTCATCGCCGGCCTGCCGGGCCACGTCAACCTCGACACGATTCCGTGGGTCATCTACACCGAGCCGGAAATCGCCTGGGTCGGCAAGACCGAGCAGCAGCTCAAGGCCGAAGGCACGCCGTACAAGGTTGGCACCTTCCCGTTCGCGGCCATCGCGCGCGCCGTCGCCATGGGCGAGCCGGCGGGCTTCGTGAAGGTCATCGCGCACGAGGAAACCGACCTGATCCTCGGCATGCACCTGGTGGGCGTCGGCGTGTCCGAACTCGTCCACGAAGGCGTGCTGGCGATGGAGTTCAAGGGTTCGGCCGACGACCTCGCCCGCATCTGCCACGCGCATCCGACGCTGTCGGAAGCGATCCACGACGCCGCGATGGCCGTCTCCAAGCGCGCCATCCACAAGGCGAACTGATCGCGACCGGCCTCGCGCCGCAACCGGGCCGCCATCACTTCACGGTGCTGGCGGCCTTTTGTTTTTGGGGGTCACCGTGACCGGCACTCCGATCCGCAACGTGTCCGATACCGCCGCCTGGGTCGCGATCTATCGCGCGATGGAAAGCGAACGCCCGGACGCCCTCTTCCACGATCCCTACGCGCGACGGCTCGGCGGCGCGCGCGGCGAGGCGATCGTGCGCGCGATGCCGCGCGGCGCGTCGATGAGCTGGCCGATGGTCGTGCGCACCGCGGTGATGGACGAGATCGTCATGCGCTGCGTGCGCGACGGCGCGGCAACCGTGCTCAACCTCGCGGCCGGGCTGGACGCGCGTGCGTACCGCTTGCCGTTGCCGCCGACGCTGCGCTGGATGCACGTCGACCTGCCCGACTCCGTGGCCGACTTCCGCGAACAGATGGCCGGCGAAACGCCGCGCTGCGAGGTCGAATACATCGGCGCGGACCTGCGTGATGCGCAGACGCGACGCGATGTGTTCGCCCGCGCTGCGGAAAATGGCCCGGTGCTGGCGATCACCGAGGGGCTGCTGGTCTACCTGGAGGCGGAGAACGTGTCCGAACTCGCCGCCGACCTGCACGACATCGCCCACGCGCGATGGTGGTTGACCGACCTCGCCTCGCCGCGCCTGCTGAAGATGCTCAAGCGCCGCTGGCAGCCGCAACTCAATGCGGGCAACGCGCCGTTCCGCTTCGGGCCGGCCGAAGGCACGGCGTTCTTCGCGCCGCATGGCTGGAAGGAAAGCGAGTTCCGTTCGACCTGGGACGAATCGCTGCGCCTTGATCGCACCATGCCGAACATCTGGCTGTGGAAGCTGCTCGACCGCCTCCAGCCTGCGCGCAAACGTGAGGAGATGCGTCGCATGTCCGGCATCGTGCTGATGCACGCCAACTGATCCAGAACCACGACCCCAGCGAGTTCAAACCATGCGTTCCCTTTGCGTCTACTGCGGCTCCAACTCCGGCTCCAGGCCGATCTACACCGAACGTGCCATCGCCCTCGGCACGCGCTTGGCGAAGGACGGCATCACGCTGGTCTACGGCGGCGGCAATGTCGGCCTGATGGGCGTGGTCGCCGATTCGGTGCTCGCGGCGGGCGGCGAGGTGGTCGGCGTGATTCCCGAGCAACTGGTCAACTGGGAAGTCGCGCACAAGGGCCTGACACGCCTGGAAGTCGTCGGCTCCATGCACGAGCGCAAGGCGCGCATGTTCGATCTGTCCGACGGTTTCGTCGCCCTGCCCGGCGGCTTCGGCACGCTGGATGAAATGTTCGAGATGCTCACCTGGCGCCAGCTCGGCATCGGCGACAAGCCGTGCGCGTTCTTCGACGTCGACGGCTTCTATTCGCCGCTGATGGGCATGCTCGACCGCATGGTTGCCGAACGCTTCCTGCACCCCGACCAGCGCGACGACCTGTGGCACGGCGACGACATGGACGCGATGCTCGCCTGGATGCAGGCGTACAAGCCCGCGCAGGCGGACAAGTGGATGGATGAGAAGCGGCGTGGGGCGATGCGGTGAGGAGAGGTCACCCGCTCGGGCGGTGACCTACTAAAAGAAAAGCCGTCATCCCGGCGAACGCCGGGACCCAGGCCGGGGACCTCGCAAACCCGACGCGCTCTCGCGGCACTTTCCGATAGAGCGGGGCTTGCGCAACGTTGCACGCTACGAGCCTGGGTCCCGGCGTTCGCCGGGATGACGGAGCTAAAAGTGGTGATGCATCCATGCGTGTACATCCTGGCAAGCCAACGCAACGGCACGCTATACGTGGGTGTAACCGGAGACCTCGTCCAGCGCATCCATCAGCACGTGACCAACGTGGTGCCTGGTTTCACCCGGCGGTACGGTGTACACACGCTGGTCTGGTTCGAACCACACGAATCCATCGTCGAAGGCATTCGTCGCGAGAAGCGCATCAAGGAATGGCGCCGCAGCTGGAAAATCCAGCTCATCGAATCCACGAATCCACAATGGCGCGACCTTTCTCCCGATATCCTCTGACACGGCTCCACATCCGGATGACGCCATGACCATCCCCACCACCTTCTCCACCTTTCGCATCCACAACGACGCCAGCGGTTATCGCAGCGGGCTGGAGCAGGTCGGCCTCGACGATCTCGCGCCGGGCGAGGTGGTCGTCAAGGCCGCCTACTCGTCCGTCAACTTCAAGGACGCGCTCGCCGGCACGGGACAGGGCAAGATCCTGCGTCGGTTTCCGCTCGTGGGCGGCATCGACGTCTCCGGTCACGTGGTCGCCTCCACCGACGCCAGGTTCAAGGAAGGCGACGCGGTGCTGGTCACCGGTTGCGGGCTGAGCGAAACGCGCGACGGCGGGTACGGCGAATACGCGCGCCTGGAAGCGAAGTGGGTCATCCCGCTGCCCAGCGGCCTCAGCCTGCGCGAAAGCATGATCCTGGGCACCGCCGGGTTCACCGCCGCGCTCGCGTTGCTGCGCATGACCGAAAACCGCCAGACACCCGACCTCGGTCCGCTCGCGGTCACCGGCGCGACCGGTGGCGTTGGCTCGCTCGCGGTCGACATCTTCAGCCGCGCAGGCTTCGAGGTGCACGCCATCAGCGGCAAGCCCGAACACGCCGATTACCTCAAGGAAATCGGCGCGACGCAGGTGCTCGGGCGCGATGCGTTGTCGACCACGCGGCCGATGGAATCGGCGCAGTTCGGTGGCGGCCTCGACAACGTCGGCGGTCCGATGCTCGCCAGCCTGCTCGCCCAGACCACGCCGTACGGCAACGTCGCCAGCGCGGGCCTGGCCGCGAGCGCCGAGCTGGACACCACCGTCATGCCCTTCATCATCCGCGGCGTGTCGCTGCTGGGCGTCGCGTCGGCCGGCACGGCGCGCGACATCCGCGAGCGCGTCTGGCAGCACCTCGCCGATGACTGGAAGCCGCAGCACCTGGAGCGCATCTGCATGCGCGAGGTCGGACTGCAGCAATTGCCGGACGTGTTCTCGACGATGCTGGCCGGCGGTTCGCTGGGACGTACGCTGGTCGTGATCTGACGCACGGATTGGGCGCGCGGAACGTCCGCCGCCCGCTGTTGCGACAGCCCGGACGCTGGCTACAATCCCCAAACGTTCAGGGGGACATTTATGGCGCGCATTCTCATCGTCGACGATTCGCCGTCGCAGCTCATGGGCATCCGGCGCATCGTCGAGAAGCTCGGCCACGAGGCCCTCACTGCCGAGGACGGCGCCGCGGGTGTCGAGGCCGCCAAGCGCGAGCTGCCCGACATGATCCTCATGGACGTGGTGATGCCGAATCTCAACGGCTTCCAGGCGACGCGCTCGATCACGCGCGACCCAGCGACCTCGCACATCCCGGTCGTGCTGGTGACCACTAAGGACCAGGACACCGACCGCGTCTGGGGCATGCGCCAGGGCGCGAAGGCCTACCTCACCAAGCCCTTCAGCGAAGGCGACCTGTCCGACGTGATCGGCCAGGTGATGAAACGCTGAGCGAACGCCCCGCGCCTGTCGCTGGCGGGAAACGAGAAGGCGCCCGATGGGCGCCTTTTCATTTCCGACGAGTCGCGACTCAGGCGCGTCGCCAATCGTCGCCGAACGCATCACGCAGCCGCTCGTAGGCCTCCCGCTCGGCGTCCGTGTTGGGACGCGGCGCCAACACTTCCAGCTCGACGATCTGGTCGCCCGGCGGCTGCTTGCCGGTGGGATCGTTCGGCAGGCCGCGGCCGCGCAGGCGCAGCTTGCGGCCGGCTTCGGAATTGGCGGGAATCTTCAGCTCCACCGCGCCGCCCAGTGTCGGCACGCTCACCGTCGCACCGAGCGCGGCTTCCCACGGCGCGATCGCCAGCACATGGATCACGTTGCGGCCGTCCACTTCGAACTGCGGGTTGGCGGCGTATTCGATCTCCAGCAGGAGGTCGCCATGCGCGCCCTGCCCGGCCAGGCGGATCACCTGGCCCGGCCGGATGCCCTTGGGCACGCGGACGTCGAGCGTGCGGTTGTTGACCGAGATGCGCACCGTGCCGCCCTCGTAGACGGTCTCCAGCGACACGGCGAGCTTGGCGCGCGAATCCCCGCGCGGCTGCGGGCCGGCGCCACGCTGCTGGCCGAAGCCGCCGCGTCCGAACAGGCTTTCGAAGAAGTCCGAGAACCCGCCGCCCGCGCCACCGCCGGCGAAGATTTCCTCGAAGTCCGGGTTGCCATACCCGTTGCCGCCGAAACCGCCCGGCGGCGGCTGCACTTCGTCGCCGGGACGATAACCGCGCGCACGGAGCTGGTCGTAAGCAGCGCGCTTCTGCGGATCGCGCAACGCTTCGTAGGCCTCGTTGACGGCCTTGAACTTCTCTTCGGCGCCGGCTTCCTTGCTGACGTCGGGATGGTATTTGCGCGCGAGCCGGCGGTACGCCGTCTTGATCTCGGCGTCGCCGGCGCCGGGCTCAACGCCCAGGGTGTCGTAGTAATCCTTGAACTGCATCGATGATCCGTCCCGGAAAGGCTGTACGCGGTTCGCCGCGAAGGCGGGAGGTTAGCGCACCCGCGGCGAAGCCGAGGTGTTCCGGCGCTGCCGGGCTCGCCGGTCGCGCCGCGCCGAACAGATTGGCGCCGCCCGCCGGGCTTTCAAGCACCCGTTGACGCCGGTTACCGGGCCGCGGGGTCTAGAATCGTCGGGAATCCGCATACACACAGGAACGGCCATGACGATCCAGATCGGCGAACGCATCCCCGAGGTCCCGCTCCAGCGCATCCGCGAGGGCGTGGAGACGCTCGACACCAACGCGCTGTTCGACGGCCGCAAGATCGTCCTGTTCGCGGTGCCCGGCGCGTTCACCCCGACCTGCTCGGAAAAGCACCTTCCCGGTTTCGTGCAGCATTTCGACGAATTCCGCAGCCGCGGCGTCGAGGTCGCGTGCATGGCGGTCAACGATCCGTTCGTGATGCAGGCCTGGGGCGAAAGCCAGAACGTGCCCGACGGGCTGATGATGCTCGCAGACGGCAACGGCGACTTCGCGCGCGCGCTCGGCCTGGAACTGGACGCCAGCGCCTACGGCATGGGCCGCCGCGCCAAGCGCTTCGCGCTCTATGCCGACGACGGCGTGGTGAAGCTGCTCAACGTCGAAGCGCCGGGCGAATTCCGCGTGTCCTCGGCCGAGCACGTGCTCGAGCAGCTCAAGCACCTGTAACCGGCTGCTGTCGCCCGGGTATGCGAACGCGCACCCGGGAACGCTCTCCGCTGCCCCGGGTGCGTTCTGCTTACCCGGGCTACAAACGCGTGCGATGTCCCCGGCGCGTCCGGCTATTGGTTGGCGGACTGCAAGCGAAAGCCCAGCCGCGACCACGCACCGCTGTCGGCCAGCGCGGTCAGCGTGTGTTCGCCGGGCTGGTCGAAGTCGTGCACGAACGTGCCCTGCCCGATCGATTCGCCGATGAGGCGGCCGTCGAGCAACCAGCGCACGCGCGCGTCGGCGCCCAGCGCACGCAGCGATAGCCGCACGTGCTGCGCGCCGCCGGGCGCGGGCGCGAGCGTGGCGCGATCGTTCAATCCTTCGATGCGCAGCTCCTGCACGGCATCGCGCCCGTCGGCAACGCAGTCGGGCGACAACGACGGCAGCCGCGATGCGGCACGCGCCGAACTGGACAGCCACGGCGACGCGAGCGCCGGCCAGCGCGCGATCTCGCGGGTTTCGCGCACGTGCGTGGCCGAGCAGTCCGCCGACAGGCGCAAACCGGTACGCGCATCGACGTCGAAGCGCTCGACACCCGCATTCCACAGTCGCGCGTCGCGCTCGGCGAAGGTCGGCGGCACCGAGCCATCGAGCGTCCACGCCTCGCGCCGCTGCCGGCACAACTGCGGCGCGGACGGGTCCGGCGGCAGGCCGAGCGGCCAGCAGATCTCGAGGCTGGCCACGCTCGCCGGCGGCGGGCGCGGCGCGCCATCGGCACGCGCACGCGGGAGGCTGTCGATCACTTCGAACATCAGCGGCAGCGCGGTGATCGCGCCGTACTGCCCGGGCAGCGGCGTGCCGTCCGGCCGCCCCACCCACACGCCCACCGTGTAGCGACGCGTGCCGCCGAGCGCCCACGCGTCGCGGAACCCGAAACTCGTGCCCGTCTTCCACGCCACGCGCGGGCGACCGCGCGGGTCGAACGTGTCGGCCGCGCTGCCGGGGCGCGGATTGGCTTCCAGCATCTCGCGCACGATCCACGCCGCGCCGGGCGAGAGCAGGCGCCGGTCCACGCGCGGCGCATCGCGCGTGTAGCGCACGCGCCCGGCGATGCCGTCGCGATTCAGTGCGGCGTACGCGCCGACCAGGTCTTCAAGCCGCGCGCCGGTGCCGCCGAGGATCATCGACAGGTTCGGCGTCGCGCCCGGCGGCCATTGCAGGCGGATGCCGGCGTGCGCGAGCCGTGCGGAGAAACGCGACGGGCCGACGCGGTCGAGCAGGTCCACCGCCGGCACGTTGAGCGAAAGCCGCAATGCCTGCGCCGCGCCCACGGGGCCGTTGAATGCAGCGTCGAAGTTGCCGGGCCGGTAGTCGCCGAACGCCTGGGGCGCATCGACCAGCAGGCTCTCCGAATGGATCAGCCCGTCGTCCAGCGCCAGACCGTAGAGGAACGGCTTGAGCGTCGATCCGGGCGAGCGCCAGGCTTTCACCATGTCGACGTGCCCCACGCGCGCGACATCGGCGAACGCGAGCGAACCGACGTAGGCACGCGCTTCCAGCGTGGCGTTGTCGACGACCAGCAACGCGGCGGACGTGCGTTCGGGCAGTTGCGAGAAATACGCGGCGACGCGGTCTTCCAGCGTGCGTTGCAGGTCCAGGTCGAGCGTGGAGACGATGCGCACCGCGTCGGGCCGTTCGGAGCGCAGCCGCTGCGCGAGCAACGGCGCGTAGCGCGGCGGTTGCAGCGAGCGCGCGACGACCGGCTCCACGCGCGCATCGGCCACCTGTTCCGCCGTCCAGACCTGCATCTGCCGCATGCGCGCGAGCACCTTGTCGCGCGCGATGCGCGCGCGCTCGGGTTCGCGATCGGGGCGAAGCCGGCTGGGCGACTGCGGCAACACGGCCAGCAGCGCCGCTTCGGCGTGCGACAGGCGCGACGACGGTTTGCCCAGGTACGCCCAGCTCGCCGCGTCCACGCCTTCGACGGTGCCGCCGAACGGCGCGTGGTTGAGGTAGAGCGACAGGATCTCGCGCTTGGACAGATGCACTTCCAGCTGCACCGCACGCAGCATCTGGCGCAGTTTGCGCATCGGCGTGCGGCGGTTCGCCGCCTGCGCCTCCTGCTTCGCGTCGAGGATGCGCGCGACCTGCATCGTCAGCGTGGAGCCACCGGATATCACGCGCCCACTGCGCACCCACTGTCCGGCGGCGCGCAGCATCGCGACCGGATTGATACCCGGATGCCGCCAGAACCAGCAGTCCTCGTAGGTCAGCAGCGCCTGCACGTACAGCGGCGACACCTGCCTGGTGTCCACCGGATAGCGCCAGATGCCGCCCGCGTCGGCGAACGCGCGCAGCGGCGTGCCATCGGCCGCGGTGACGAGCGCGCCGCGATCGCGTTCATCTGGCAATGGAAGCGGGAACGCGAGGTCCGCCAGCATCGCCGCGATGAGCAGCAGTTGCGCGGCGAGGAGGGTTTTCAGGGCGAGTCGGCGGCGTCCGAAGTGCGGCGCCTCGTGAACGCCATTGCCGGTGCCGTGTCTACTCACGTCCGGTACCCGTCATCCCGGCGAAGGCCGGGATCCAGGCCGAATGCGCGTCCGGTGCCGCCATCCGCTCTTCGTCGGCCGTGACGGCCTGGATCCCGGCCTTCGCCGGGATGACGGTAGATGGGCGATGCGGGCTGCACGAGTGCAACCCACACATTGACGGATTGTGGTGCTGCAACACCTGGAGCCTCACTTCCCTCCCGGCTGCGTCACCGTAAGCGTCGCCGGAATGACCCGGCCCACGCCGCGAAGCTCCGGGCGGTACATGTCTTCCACCAGCGATGGCGGCACCGTGTAGGTGCCCGGCGTCACCGCGCGCACGAGGTAGAACACGCGCGCCGTATCGCCCACGTCGAGCTTGAGCGCGGCCACGTAGCGGTCGTCGCGGAACTCCTCGTGGCGCACTTCGGCGGCGTCGTCGCGATCGCTCAGCTCGATCCCGTCGATCACCACACCGGCCCACTGCTTGCCGTCGCCGAGATTGAAGTTCTCGATCTCCAGTCCCGCCGGCAACAGGTCGGTGAGCAGCGCGTCGGGCATCGGACGGCTCGCACGCACGTTCACCTGCACGATCAGCGCGTCGCCTTCGGCCAGGGTGCCGCCGGTCCACGGCGTGCCGTCGGTCGTGTAGTACTTGCGATCGATGTCGATGACCGACTTGTCCGGCGCCGGTGCGGTGCGCGGCACGCCGGCGATTTCGAAGCTGGCGTACAGCGGCGGCTCGCCCTTCGGCGCGAAGCTCACGCCACGCGCGACCGCGGCCGCATCGAACAACCGTCCGATCAGGCGTGCCGGGCCAGCCTCGCTGGTCGCGTCGCCGACCTTCCATTCGCCGGACACCTGCCTGCCCTGCTCGGCCATCAAGGCCTTGCCCAGACGCGCGATGGCGACCTGCTCCTGCGTGCTGAGCCACAGCCAGCTGTTGTTGCGCCGCGCGTCGAGTTCGCGGCCCAGCGCGACCGCGCGGGCGTCGAATTCGGGCTTCGCCAGCTTGTGCTCGTGCACCAGCGCGATCATCAGCGCGTCGTCGCGCAGGCGGCTGCCGTAGTCGCCCAGGTACTCCGGACGATCCGCCGCATCGCGCGCGAAGCCTTCGGCGATCGCCTTGGCACCGCGCGCCTTGTCGCCCTGCAGCGACAGCGCGATGCCCAGGTGCACCAGCGGCAGGCCGGTGAGGCTCTGCTTGCGCTCGTTGTCGTACAGCGCGCGCAGCGTGCCCAGCGGCGCGCGGTTGACGCGCGCGAGCGCGTAACCGGCGTAGGCCTGGTAGGCGAACTTGAGGTGTTCGCGCCGGTCGTAGCCGAAGAACGGCGAGCCGCCGGAAAGCAGGTCCTCGTTGAGCACCTTCAACGCCTTCTGCAACATCGCGTCGGGCACCGCGAAGCCGGCGTCCCGCGCGTCGAGGAGGAACTCGACGACGTACGGCGTGATCAGCGGATTGACGTAATCGCCATCGCCCCACATCGAGAAATGGCCCGAGCCGATCTGCATCGCGGCCAGCCGCCCGAACGCGCCTTCCATCCGCGCGCGACGCTTGCCCGCATCAAGGCCCGTCGTGCCGAGCATCTTCGCCGTGGCGTCGTCGAGTTCGAGCGCGGCGAAGCCCTTGCTGGTGGTCTGCTCGGCGCAACCGTAGGGATACTCGAGCGCGCCCTGCAACGCGGTGGCGAACGGAATCGGCGGCAATGCGCTGACCGACAGGCGCGCGTTGACCGACTCGGGCATCAGGCCCTCGGCCAGCGCCTGGTCGAGGGCGATCTCGCCCAGCGAATCGAGCACCTTCGTGCGCGCACGCACCACCGACGGCCACGCCGGGCGGACCGGCAGGTCGTAGCGACGATCGACCTTCACGCCGTTCCCGTCCACGCGCACACGCACCTGCGCGACGGTCATGCCGGGGCGGGCCTGCAGCGGGAAGGTGTAGGTGGTCTTCGCCTCCGACGCGAGCTGCGCGGTGCGCGTGCCCTCGGAAATCGCGATCGGCCCCTCGCCCGTCACCTGCACCTTGAACGTGCCGGCGCGGCCGGTGAAGTTCTGCACGTCCAGCGTGACGTTGCTCCGGTCGCCCGGCGCGAGCACGCGCGGCAGGCTGGCTTCGGCGAGCACGGGCGCGCGCACGATGGTGTCCGCCGCGCGGCTGCCATACGTGCTGGCCGAGTACACCAGCGCCGAGACGCGCAGCGTGCCGTTGAAGTCCGGAACGGCGAGGCGAACGCGCGCATTGCCCTTCGCGTCGAGCTTCACCGGACCTGCGAACAGGTCGACCGTCTGCACCTTCGCCGTCGGGCGCCGCGCCTGCGGCAGCGCGGTCAGCGCCATGTCGCCACCGAAGCGGATCTTCGCCATGTTGCCTTCGAAGCTCTCGATCACGCGACCGTAGACGTCGTACGCATCCACGCCGAGGCGGCGCTGCGCGAAGAAGTGCGCGGCGGCATCGGGCACCGGGAAGCGCGTGATGTTGAGGATGCCCACGTCCACCGCCGAGACCGTCACGAACGCGTCCTTGCCGGCCAGCTGCGGCACGCTCACCGTGACCGGCAGGTCGCGCTCGGGCTGCATCTGCTTCGGCACGGACAGGCCGACGGCCACCTTGCGATCGCGACGGTCCATCGGCACGAACGCCACGCCCACCGCACGCGCCGGCGTGATCCTGCTCGGCGCGCTGCCGCCGCGGAACACCAGCGCGGTGACGTAGACGTCGTGGCGCTCCCAGTCCTTGGTCACCGGGATCTCGAACGTGCTGCCGGCTTTCGCGTCGATATCCTGCACGTAGAGCATGCGGTCGGTCTCGACCATCAGCAGGCCCTTGCCCGCATGCGGCGGCGTCAGCGTGACCTTGAGCGTGTCGCCGGCGCGGTAGGCGGTCTTGTCGAGCGCGAGCTTCACCTTGTCGGGGCGCGCATCCAGGCCGCGGTTCTCATCGTTCCAGCTCCAGCCGGCGGTGAAGGGATAGCGCGTGGTGAGTTTCGTCGCCGGATCGAACACGTCGAGGCGGTAATCGCCCCACTCGACCGGGAAATCGACGCGTGCCGACGCGGTGCCCACGTCGACCGTCTTCGTCTCGATGTCCTCGTAGCGGCGGGTGAAGTCGTAATCCCAGCCGTCGTCGCCGTGGTTCCAGTGGTAGTCGCGGTGCTCGCGCACCAGCGTCACGCGCAGCGCCTTCGCCGGACGCGGCTGTGCGTCGCTGCCGTAGCGGCCGATCTCGAAGCCGACGCGCGCGTTCGCGTCGGCGCCATCCTTGTCGTCGAACAACGGACGCACGCCGACCAGCGCATCGGCCGGCCACAGCACGCGCTTGAGGCTGCGATTGACGCTGCGCCCGCCCGTCTCGTACACGCTGCCGGTGACGATCGCGGCGATCGTGCTCACGGGTTTGGCTTCGTCCGGCAGCGCGATCTCCTGCTCGAGCTTGCCCTGCGCGTCGAGTTCGGTATCGACGACGTCGGCGGCTTCCTTCGGCAGCGACAGCGTGGGATCGCCGAAGAACCAGCCGGGCAGCTGCTCGAGCGGATGCTGCTCGATGGCCACGGCAAGCTTCGCGGTGAAGCGGTTGCCCGCGGCGGGCGCGCCGTACAGGTACGCGCCGTCGACGCGCAGGTTCAGCGCTTCGCCCGGCTTGAGCACCGGCTGCGCATCGAGGTCGAGCTTGAGGCGTTCCGGGAGGAATTCCTCCACGCGCAGCGTCATGCCCTGCACGGCGTCCTTGCTGCCCGGATCGGTGCGGAATTCCACGCGCCAGCGGCCGGTCGCGGCGTCCACCGGAATGACCTGCTCGTGGCGCACGTAACCCTGCGCGTCGGGCTGCAGGCGCGTTTCCAGGAAGGTCTTGCCGTCCGGCTGCACGTAACGCAGGAACACCGGCTGCGGCGCCTTGCCCGTTTTCGCCGCGACCGGATTGCCGTCCTGGTCGCGCAGCAGCGCCGACAAGCGCACCGTTTCGCCCGGCCGGTACAGATCGCGACCGGACCAGGCGAACACGTCGAACCACGCCTGCTCGCGCCCGCTGACGGCGAACTCCGACAGGTCCAGCGCCGGCTGGTTGAACGGCAGCATCGAGACGTCGCGGCCCTTGCTCGCGACCAGCACGTAGGCGGCATCGAGCTTGTACTTCAGCAGCGCGTTGCCGTTGCCGTCGGTTTCGGCCTTCATCACCGGCTCGCCGCGCGAGTCCAGGATGCGCAGCTCGACGCCCGACACGGCGCTGCCGTTTTGCAGCGATGCGGTGTGCACGAACAGCGTGTCCTTGTAGGCGCGCACGTGCAGGCCGAGGTCGCTGACGGTGAAGAACGCGGTCTCGTACTGGTCCTGGAACTGGCCTGCGCGCTTCATCACCGCGAAGTACAGGCCGGGTTCCTGCAGTTCCTTGATGTCCTGCACCGGCAGGTAGGTCAGCACGCGTTCGTTGGGCTTGCCGCCGAGCACGAAACGATTGACGTAGACCGGTTCTGCAAGCTGGTCCAGCGGCGTCTTCTCGCTGTATTCGCTGGCCAGTTCCCAACTGCCGCGACGCCCGCCGCGCTGGTATTCGGCGAAGAACTTCGGCAGCTCCTTCTCGCGCACGCGCAGGAATTCGACGTCCACTTCCTGCACGTTGACCGAGACCACCGGCAGGCCGCGGCTTTCGCGAGCCGGCAGCACGCTGCCCTGCGAGGCGAAACCGACGACCGGATCGAGCGGACCGGTGTAGATCTCCTTGCGCAGCGGCTGTGCGAGGCGATCGCCCGACGCGGCGGTCAGCCCGGCCTTGATCGCGACGACGTAGTCCTTGCTCGCTTCCACGTGCGGGAAACGCAGCACCTTCGCGTCGTCCGCCAGCACCCAGCTGCCTTTGACGACCGCGCCGTTCTTGTCGGTCACGGCGATCAGTTCGTCGAACGATTGCGTGCCCACCAGCGGCTTGCTGAATTCCAGCGCGATGGCGAGCTGCTCGTCGCCCTTCTGGTCGGGATACGCCGCGAGCAGCGCGAAGCCCTGCACCGTTTGCGCTTTCGCCTGTATCGCCTCGCCGCTCGGTGCGGGAAGCTGGCCGTTCGCATCGCGCTTGCAGCCGGCGAGCAACGCGGCGGCAAGCACAAGGAAGGCGAACCACCGCATCACGCGGCCGTGGTCCAGTCGGGCGTGGACGAATGCTTCGGCTGCGCGCTTCATGCGATCTCCCCAGAGGTGCGCCGAGTATAGATTCCGGCCACGAAAACTTCGCCGGCCGGACGCCGTGCACAGCGGGCCGGAACGCCTGTCGGGGTTGTCACATGGCGTGTGCGATCATCGGCCGCCTCGACTTTCCCGACCCACTGCATGTCGCGCGACGTACCGCGTCCTGCCATCGCCGAAACCGAACCGCCGGCGCACCCGGCCGCCGTTCCGGACGACGCCGCGCGAACCCGAAGTCCGGTGCTCGTCATCCGCCACGGTGCATTCGGCGACCTGCTGCAGGCCGACGGCGCGCTGCGCGATCTTCGCGAGCACCATCGCGACCGGCACATCGCCCTGCTCGCCTCCTCGCCCTACACGCGGCTGATGTCGCGCTGCCCGCACGTGGACGAGGTGATCGCCGATCCGCGCGCCCCGCTGCTGCAACTCGGCCGCAACCTGTCGCTGCTGCGCACCTTGCGCGAGCGCGGCTTCGAGCGCGTCTACGACCTGCAGGGCAGCGACCGCACCGCGCTCTACCGCCGGCTGATGCCGGAAACGCCCCAGTGGCTGCGCAAGCACAATCCGTCGGGCAGCGGCACGCCCGACCGCCTGGCCTACGCGTGGATGCTGGCGCAGGCCGGCATCCGGGTCCGCCATGCCGACGCCCCGGACCCGGCGTGGATGGCCGAGGACGCCGGCGCCCTGCTCGCCGGCGCGGGCGTGCCTTCGGACTACATCGTCCTGATCCCGGGCAGCGCCGCGCGGCACGCGCACAAGCGCTGGCCCGGCCATGCCGCTCTCGCCCGGCGCCTGGGCGAGCTCGGGCATGCGGTCGTCGTCGTGCCGGGGCCGGACGAACTCGAACTCGCCCGCAGCCTGCCCTGCCACGTGCTGACCCGACCGGACGGCGGCTTTCTGGACTGGTTCGCGCTCGCCGGCGTGCTGCAGCGCGCAGCGTTCGTCGTGGGCAACGACACGGGGCCGACCCACCTCGCGGCGGCGCTCGGCGTCCCGGGGTTGGCGTTGTTCGGTTCGCACACGTCGGTCGAGCGCACCGGCATCCGCATGCGCGCCTTCGAGGCGATCCAGGTGTCCGACCTCGCGCAGTTGCCGGTCGAGACCGTGCTCGCGGACGTGCTGCGTCGCCTGCCGCACGCCTGACGGCTTTACCGCCGCGCCCGCGGCGGTCACGATGCGGCGTCCCCGCGCGTGCGATCCGACATGAAGCTGAGCGACCTGTACCTGTACCCCGTGAAGTCGTGCGCGCCGCTGGCGCTGGAGGAAGCGCGGGTGGAATCGCGCGGACTCGCCGGCGACCGCCGCTGGATGATCGTCGACGCCGATGGTCGCTTCGTCACCGGTCGCCAGTTTCCGGAACTCACGCTGCTGCGCGCGCGCCCTGCGGACAATGGGCTGACGTTCGACGCGCCCGGCATGCCGACGCTTTCCGTGCCCCTCCCGGCGCCCTCAGAACATTCCGTGGTGGAAATCTGGAAGAAGCCGGTCGGCGCGACGTTCGCATCCGACGATGCCGGGGACTGGCTCAGCCGCTATCTCGGCAGCGCCGTGCGGCTGGTCTACATGGACGACACCGTACTGCGGCAGGTCGATCCGACGTTCGCACGCGAGGGCGACATCGTCGGCTTCGCGGACAGCTTCCCGATCATGCTGCTGGGCCGCGGTTCGCTGGACCGGCTCAATTCGCAGCTCGACGTGCCGGTGTCGATGACGCGCTTCCGCCCGAATTTCGTGGTCGATGTCGACGAGCCACACGCCGAAGATGCGTGGACGCGGATCGCGATCGGCGAGCTGGAATTCGATGTGGCGAAGGACTGCACGCGCTGCAACTTCGTCAACATCGATCCGGCGACGGGGCGCCGGTCGCACGACGGCCAACCGTTGAAGACGCTGACCGGTTACAGGCGGTTCGACGCCGGCGTGACGTTCGGGCGGCATCTGATTCCGCGGTCGTTCGGCGTGGTGCGCCGTGGAGATGCGGTGCGGGTGTTGGGGTAGGCGCAGCGGCGTTTCACTCCATCCGCTTTCCCGTCATCCCGGCGAAAACCGGGACCCAGGCATGCGACGCGTGACGTGCAATCCCACGGCCTTTCGGAAGGCGTGTCGGCCTGGGTCCCGGCCTTCGCCGGGATGACGGGCTAGAACCACGGCGACGGCGACGGCGACCGCGGCCGCGCCTGCGACTGCACCAAACAAAAACGCCGCCCGAAGGCGGCGTTCCTGTTGATGCCGTAACGCGTTGGATCAGGTCGCTGCCGGCGACTCCGATTCGCCCGACGCTTCCGTCGCGACTTCGGACGCCGCGCCTTCGATCGCCATCCCCTCGACCGTCGCATCGCCGCCGCCGTTCTCCTCGTCCTCGTCGAGCGACGCGTCCACGCGTTCGATCGTCTGCAGGCTTTCCTCCGGCGACAGGCGCATCAGGGTGACGCCCTGCGTGTTGCGGCCGACCTGCGAGATCTCCGCCGCACGCGTACGCACCAGCGTGCCGCCGTCGGAAATCAGCAGCACGTCGTGGTGATCCGACAGCTGCACCGCGCCGATGAGCTTGCCGTTGCGTTCGGTGGTCTTGAGCGCGATCACGCCCTGGCCGCCGCGGCCCTTGCGCGGGTATTCCTCCAGCGCGGTGCGCTTGCCGTAGCCGCGTTCGCTCGCAGTGAGGATGTCGCCGTCGCCGTCGACGACGATCAGGCTCACGACGTACGCGCCGCTGGTGTTCCGACCACCGTTGTCGTCACCCTCCTCGCCCTCCTCGCCTTCGGCCAGGCGGATGCCGCGCACGCCGGTGGCGGTACGGCCCATCGAACGCACCGCGTCCTCGGAGAAACGCACGGCCTTGCCGTTGCTCGCGAACAGCATGATGTCGCGCTCGCCATCGGTCATCGCCACGTCGACCAGCGCATCGCCGTCGTCGAGGTTGATCGCGATCTTGCCGCGCTGCAGGCGGAAGGCGAACTCGGTGAGCGGCGTCTTCTTGACCGTGCCGTTGCGCGTGGCGAAGAAGACGAAGCAGTTCTCGGCGTACTCGCGCACGGGCAGCACGGCCTGCACCTGCTCGCCGTTTTCCAGCGGGATCCAGTTGATGATCGGACGGCCGCGCGCGTTCGGGCCGGCGTCGGGCAACTGGTGCACGGGCAGCCAGAACACGCGCCCGGCGCTGGTGAAGGTCAACAGCGTGTCGTGCGTGTTCACCAGCCACAGGTGGTCGATGAAATCCTCGTCCTTCGTCGAGGCCGCGTTGCGCCCCTTGCCGCCGCGCTTCTGCGCGCGGTACGTGCTGACCGGCTGGCGCTTGGCGTAACCCGAATGCGACAGCGTGACCACCACGTCTTCCGGCGCGATGAGGTCGAGGATGTCGAGGTCTTCCTCGCTGGCGCGGATCTCGCTGCGGCGCGCGTCGCCGAATTCTTCCTTGACGTTGCGAAGTTCGGTGCGGATCACCTCCAGCAGCACGTTCGGATCCTCGAGGATCTCGATCAGGCCGCGGATGGTTTCCAGCAGCTGCTTGTATTCGTCGGTGAGCTTGTCCTGCTCCAGGCCGGTGAGGCGGTGCAGGCGCATTTCGAGGATCTGCTGCGCCTGCGTTTCGGTCAGCTGGTAGCGGCCGTCGATGAGGCCGACGCCGGCCGGCAGGTCTTCCGGACGCGAGGCATCGCTGCCGGCCGCGGCCAGCAGCGCGCCGACCAGGCCCGGCTCCCACGTGCGGGCGAGCATGCGTTCGCGCGCTTCGTTCGGATTCGCCGAGGTCTTGATCAGCTCGATCATCTCGTCGATGTTCGCGAGCGCGACCGTCAGGCCTTCCAGGATGTGCGCACGCTGGCGGGCCTTGCGCAGTTCGAAGATGGTGCGGCGGGTGACGACTTCGCGGCGATGCTTGACGAAGACTTCCAGCATCTCCTTCAGGTTCAGCAGCTTCGGCCGGCCGTCGACGATGGCGACCATGTTGATGCCGAACACCGACTCCATCTGGGTCTGCTGGTAGAGGTTGTTGAGCACGACCTCCGCCGACTCGCCGCGCTTGACCTCGATGTAGATGCGCATGCCGTCCTTGTCGGACTCGTCGCGCAGCTCGCTGATGCCCTCGAGCTTCTTTTCCTTCACCAGCTCGGCGATCTTCTCGATCAGCCGCGCCTTGTTGACCTGGTACGGGATCTCGGTGACGACGATCGCCTCGCGACCGTTGTCGGCCACTTCCACCTCGGCGCGCGCACGCATGCGCACGCGACCACGACCGGTGCGGTAGGCGGCGGTGATGCCGGCGGTGCCGTTGATGATGCCGGCGGTCGGGAAATCCGGGCCCGGGATGTACTGCAGCAGGCCGTCGACGTCGATCGTCGGCTCGTCGATCAGCGCGATGGTCGCGTCGATCACTTCGGACAGATTGTGCGGCGGGATGTTCGTCGCCATGCCGACCGCGATGCCGGCCGAGCCGTTGACCAGCAGATTCGGCACACGCGTCGGCATGACGGTGGGCTCGAGTTCCTTTTCGTCGTAGTTGGGCTGGAAATCGACGGTTTCCTTGTCGATGTCGGCCATCAGCTCGTGCGCGATGCGCGACATGCGCGCTTCGGTGTATCGCATGGCCGCGGCGTTGTCGCCGTCGATCGAACCGAAGTTGCCCTGCCCGTCCACCAGCATGTAGCGCAGCGAGAATGGCTGCGCCATGCGCACCAGCGTGTCGTACACGGCGGTGTCGCCGTGCGGGTGGTACTTACCGATGACGTCACCGACGATACGCGCCGACTTGTAGTACGGCTTGTTGCTGTGCGCGCCCAGTTCGTTCATCGCGTACAGCACGCGGCGATGCACCGGCTTGAGGCCGTCGCGCGCGTCCGGGAGCGCGCGCCCCACGATCACGCTCATCGCGTAATCGAGGTAGCTGCGGCGCATCTCGTCTTCGAGGTTGACCGGGATGATTTCCTTGGCGAGTTCGGCCATCGGGTTTCCGTGTTTGTTTGTTTGCGCGCGGCCGAACCGGCGGTTCGCTCAGCACGAAGTTTCAGCCGCAAAACACCCCTTGCGGGCTGGCGTTCCAGTCCGCTGCGGGCGGTGTCGGATCGACAGGAAATGATAGCACGGAACGGGGTTTCGAGACACCCGTTTCTTGGGCAGAAACAATGACTTGCGAAGCAATCGGCCGGTTTTCCGCGCATCAGGCGCGGTGTTGCCGGCGAGGCGAGGCCCGCGCACGGCGAAAGCTCCCGCCATGCACCGATGCGCATGCGGGGGCTTGCGGTCACGGCCGCGCTGGTAGGCGATCAGGTGCGCTTGGCCAACGCCACCTGCGCCGACCCTCTCCCGTCAGGAACGGGGCGGTCGACGATCAACCAAACGCCGCCCTCATCGCCGCTTCGTCCGGGCGCTCGATGACGCCGCGCTCGGTCACGATGGCGTCGATCAGCTCATGCGGCGTCACGTCGAAGACGGGGTTCCAGGCGCCGATTTCCTCGGCCGCCGTGCGCATGCCGCCCACGGCGAACAGCTCGCCGGGATCGCGCTCCTCGATGTGGATGGCATCGCCCGAAGGCGTTTCCATGTCGACCGTGGACGACGGCGCGACGACCATGAACTTCAACCCGTGATGGCGGGCGGCGATGGCGAGCTGGTAGGTGCCGATCTTGTTGGCGGTATCGCCGTTGGCGCAGATGCGGTCGGCGCCGACGACCACCCACTGCACGTCGCCGGACTTCATCAGGTGCGAGGCGGCGGCGTCGGCGATCAGCGTGGGCGAGATGCCGTCCTGCTGGAGTTCCCACACCGTCAGGCGCGCGCCCTGCAGCCACGGGCGCGTTTCGCCGGCGAACACCTTGTCGATGCGGCCTTCGGCCACGCCCGCGCGGATGACGCCCAGCGCCGTGCCGAAGCCCGCGGTCGCCAGCGAACCGGTGTTGCAGTGCGTGAGCACGCCGCTGCCCGGCGGAATCAGCGCGGCGCCGAGCGCGCCCATGCGGCGATTGGCGGCGAGGTCTTCGTCGGCGATGGCCTGCGCCTCGCGTTCGAGCACCTCGCGCCAGTCGCTGCCAGCGACGGCGAGCACGCGGCGCATGCGCGCCAGCGCCCAGGCGAGGTTCACCGCGGTGGGACGGGCGGCGTTGAGGCGTTGCAGCGCGGGTTCGAGCTTCGCAGCCGCTTCCCGGCCGTCGTTTGCTTCAATCGTGCGCGAGGCGAGCACCACGCCCCAGGCAGCAGCGATGCCGATGGCCGGTGCGCCGCGCACGGTGAGCGCGTGGATCGCCGCGGCGACGGCGTCGCTGTCGGCGCAGGTGACGTATTCCACCACGAACGGCAGCTTGCGCTGGTCCAGCAGTTCGAGGGCGTCTCCGGTCCAGCGGATCGGACGGATGCGGTCGTAGCGGTCGAAATCTATGGCGTTGGTGTTCATGCGGCCAGTTTACAGGCCGCTGCGCAGCGCCACCGCCCGGAGCGGGTGAACGGGAACCAGAACGAGCGGCCGGCCACTCGTTCGTTTCCGCGTGCTCGCGTTTGCGGCCTAGCGCACCTGGAAGTCGCCGCGGCAGCCGTTGCTTACCCAGACGCCATTGCGGTCCCAGCCCCAACTGCGGCCTTCGATGCAGGCGGACTTCGAGGCCTGGCGGACCAGGCGCGCATCACGGCGGATGGTGACGTTGCAGCGGCGTTCACGATGGTCGTCGGAGCCGCAGTAGAGCGTCTGGACGTTGCCGCCGCCGGGGCCATTCCAGCCACCGCCGTGCCCGCCGCCGTTGCCACCGCCCCAGCCGCCGCCGTAGCCGGTCGCGAATTCGGCGCGGCATCCGTTGTCCACCCAGACGAAACCGCGGCCCACGCCCCAGCTGCGGCCTTCGACGCAGGCGGACTTGGAGTACCGGCGAACGAGCGTCGCGCCGCGGCCGTCGATGGCGCACTGCCGATAGCGGTTGTCGTTGGAATCGCAGCGGACGGTGCGGCCATCGCCACCGCCACCGCCGTTACCCCAGCCGTTACCCCAGCCGTTGTCGCGACCGAGCGCGAATTCCGCCCGGCATCCGTTGTTGACCCAGATGCCCGAGCGGTCGTAGCCCCAGGTGCGGCCCTCGATGCACGAGGCCTTAGACACCTGCCGGAGCAGTTGCACACCGCCGCGCGTGTCGGCATTGCAGCGATGCAGGCGGCTGTCGTTGGAATCGCAGCGCACGGTCCGGTCCGAGCCGTAACGCTGCGCATCCACCTGTGCCTGCGCGGCCTGCGCCCAGAGCGCGCCGACGGCGAGGACGGACAAGAAGCCAAAAGCCCTGAGCGATTGCGCGATCATCGAAGCCCCCTGCGTGCGATGAGAATTTTTCTCAGACTAACGCGCGAGGCTTAACGGGGGCCGCACCGGGCGGGCCCGGATCACGGCGGTTCAGCCGCCGGATTGCTGCGGCTTCTGGTGGATCTCGAACTCCGCGCGGCAGCCGTCCTCGACCCAGATGCCGTTGTCGTCCACGCCCCAGCTGCGGCCTTCCACGCAGGCCGCGCGCGACAGCTGGCGGAACACGCGCACGCCGCCCTTGGTGTCGATGGGGCAATGGCGCGGGCGTTTGTCGACCGAATCGCAGCGCACGATCTCGCGGGGCGCTTCGTTGGCGACGTCGACCATCATGCGGAATTCGGCCCGGCAACCGCCCGACACCCACACGCCGCGGGCGTCGGCGCCCCAGTTCTGGCCGCGCATGCACGGGTTCTTGGAAAGCTGCCGGACCAGCTCGACGCCGGCGCGCGTTTCGGACGGGCAGTGCGTCCAGCGATTGCCCTTGGATTCGCAGCGCATCACGCGCGAACCGGTGCCGCCGCCCACGCTGCCGCCGTAGCCGAGCACGAAATCGCCGCGGCAGCCGTCCTTCACCCAGACGCCGGCGGAGCTGACGCCCCAGGTCTTGTTCTCGTCGCAGTCGGTGCGCGAGAGCGTGCGCAACAGGCGCACGCCGCCGCGGATGTCGGCCGGGCAGAGGTTGTCTTCGCCGTCCTTGGATTCGCAGCGCAGGATCCGGTCGCCGAGGAAACGCCCGCCTTCCTCCTGCGCGAACGCGTCAGGTGCGACCACCACACATGCCGCAAGCAACGTCGAGACTGCCAAGCCGCGCATCATGCACCCCTGTCTTCCAGACGCCACTGTATCGGGTCCGCGCGTAAACGGGCATCAAGAACCCGGCGGATCGCGAAAACGGGACGTCAGGCGCGGGCGAAGTCGAAGGCCAGCACATCGGCGATGCGGCCGGTGCGCAGCATCGCCATCATCAGGCGGTCCATGCCCAGCGCGACGCCGGCGCATGCGGGGAACCCCGCCGACAGCGCATGCAGCAGGCGCTCGTCGCGCGGCGGCTCGATGTCGCCCCGACCTCGGCGCACGCTGCGATCGCGCTCGAACCTCGCGCCCTGCTCCGCCGCGTCGGCCAGTTCGTGATAGCCGTTCGCCAACTCCAGCGGCCCCAGGTACAGCTCGAAGCGCTCGGCCACCGGCGGCTCGCCCGCACGGATGCGCGCCAGCGCGCACTGCGAGGCCGGGTAGTCGTACACGGCCAGCAGTTCGTCCGGATCGAACGACGGTTGCAGGCGGTGGGTCATCAGCAGGTCGAGCCAGTCGTCGCGGGTCAGCCCCGCCGGATCGATCACCACATCGCCAAGCGCCGCTCGCAGTTGTGCCTCGCTCGCGCTGGCCGGATCGATGCCCAGTCGTTCGCGATACAGGTCGTGATACGTGATGCGCGACAGCGTCGCCGTGCGGCCGACCAGCGCGAGCGCCGCCCGCACCAGCGCGGCGGTTTCGTCGACTAGACGCGTGTGGTCCCAGCCGAGGCGATACCACTCCAGCATCGTGAATTCGGGATTGTGGCGGCCACCGGCTTCGCCGTCGCGGAACACGCGGCCAAGCTCGTAGCAATCGCCGAAGCCCGCCGCGAGCAGCCGCTTCAACGGGTACTCCGGCGAGGTGCGCAGCCAACGCGTGCGCGGCGCGCCGTCGGTGCGGCCGCTGAATTCCAGATGGAACGACGCGATGTTCGGGTCGCTGTTGCCGGCCATCGACATCACCGGCGTTTCCACTTCGACCACGTCGCGTTGCGCGAAGAACGCGCGCACGGTCGCGTTGAGCCGCGCGCGCAGGCGCAGGACGTCGAACGACGCCGACGGTTGCCAGTCGCCCATGCCTCAGCCTCCGTGTTGCGCGAGGAACGCGAGCAGGCGCGCTTCGTCCCAGACCTCGACGCCGAGCTCGGTCGCCTTGTCGAGCTTGGAACCGGCCGCTTCGCCGGCGACGACGAAACTGGTCTTCTTCGACACGCTGCCGGCGACCTTCGCGCCGAGCGCTTCCAGCTTCGCCTTGGCCTCGTCGCGACTCATCGCCGACAACGTGCCGGTGAGCACGGCGGTCTGTCCTTCGAGCGGGCCGGCGGCCGACGCTTCGACGGCCGGCGTCAACGACTGCAGCGTCGACAACGACTCGCCGCCGCGACCAAGCAGTCGCGCGTTTTCCTCGTCTTCCAGCCACTGCGCGAGCGCGATCGCGGTTTCGTTCGGCAAGCCCGCGGTCACGAAACCGTGCTGCGGCGCGTCGAGCAGCGCCTGCGCGTCCGGGAACGCCGACGCGAGCTGTTCGGCGCGCACCTTCGTGATCTTCGGTATCTCCAGATCGCCCAACAAGGTCGCGAAATCCAGGCCGTCACGCAGCTTCGCGTTCGGCGCATGCGTGTCGTTGATGGTCACGCCGCGTGCGAGCAGGTCGTCGATGACCTGCTGGTTGCCCGGCTGGTCGAAGAAATGCCCGATCGCGCGCGCCACTTCACCGCCGACGTCGGGCACGCGCTTGAACAGTGGCCACGGCAGGCGGCGGATCAGCGCGATGTCGCCGAACCAGTTCGCCAGCGCCTTCGCCGTGCTTTCGCCGACGTGCTGGATGCCGAGCGCGTAGAGGAAGCGCTCCAGCGTGGTGTTGCGGCTGTGGTCGATGGCCTCGATGAGGTTCTCGGCCCACTTCGTGGCGACCTTGCCGGATTTCACCGTCTCGGGCGTCGTGCCGTCGCGCTCGTCGGCGCGCCGCTTCATTTCCAGCAGGTCGTCGAGTTCGAGCTTGTAGAGGTCGGCCACGGACTGCAGATAACCCAGGTCCGACAGATCCTCGATGAAGCGCTCGCCGAGGCCTTCGATGTCCATCGCGCGACGCGAGGCGAAATGGCGGATCGCTTCCTTGCGCTGCGCCGCGCAGGTCAGCTCGCCCGAGCAGCGCCACACGGCCTCGCCTTCCTCGCGCACGATGTCCGAACCGCACACGGGGCACTGCGTCGGCATCTGCCATTGCGGCGCGTGCGGGTCGCGGTATTCGGGCACGACGCGGACGATTTCCGGGATCACGTCGCCCGCGCGACGCACGATCACCGTGTCGCCGATGCGCACGTCCAGGCGTGCGATCTGGTCGGCGTTGTGCAGCGTCGCATTGGTGACGACGACGCCCGCGACCTGCACGGGTTTCAGGCGCGCGACGGGCGTCGCCGCGCCGGTGCGGCCGATCTGGATGTCGATGCCTTCCAGCACCGTGGATTGTTCCTGCGCCGGAAACTTGTGCGCGATCGCCCAGCGCGGCGCGCGCGAAACGAAGCCCATTTCGCGCTGGCCGTCGTAATCGTCGAGCTTGTAGACGACGCCGTCGATATCGAACGGCAGCGATTCGCGCTGCTTGCCGATGCCGCTGTAATAGCCAAGCAGCCCTTCGGCGCCGGCGACCACGTCGTTGAGCGCGCTGACCGGGAAACCCCAGTCGCGCAGTTTCGCCAGCGTCTGCGAATGCGTCGGCGGAAGTTCGGCGCCTTCGACGATGCCGACCGCGTAGGCGTAGAACGCAAGCGGCCGCTGCGCGGTAATGCGCGGATCGAGCTGGCGCAGCGAGCCGGCCGCGCCGTTGCGCGGGTTCGCGAGCACCTTGCCGCCGTCCGATACCGCGCGCTCGTTGTAGGCCTTGAACGCGGCGAGCGGCATGTACACCTCGCCGCGCACTTCCAGCACGGCGGGCCAGTCGCTCCCGCGCATCTGCAGCGGGATCGCCTTGATCGTGCGCAGGTTGGCGGTCACGTCCTCGCCGGTTGCGCCGTCGCCGCGCGTGGCGCCCTGCACGAACCGGCCGTTCTCGTAGCGCAGGCTGATGGCGAGGCCGTCGAGCTTGGGCTCCACCGAGAACTTCGGCGCCCGGCGACCGAGTTTTTCCTCGATGCGGCGCTCGAAGTCGGCGACTTCCTCGTCGGTGAACGCGTTGCCGAGCGACAGCATCGGGATCGCGTGGCGCACTTCAGCGAACGTGCCCGACGGCGCGATGCCGACGCGCTGCGTGGGCGAATCGGGCGTGACGAGGTCGGGGTGTTCGGCTTCGAGCGATTGCAGTTCGCGCAGCAGGCGGTCGAATTCGGCATCCGGAATCGCCGGATCGTCGAGCACGTAGTAGCGGTAATTGGCGTCGTCGATGCGCTGGCGCAGTTCGGCGATGCGATCGGCGGGAGTCGGAGTCTTGGCCACGTCAGTCCTTCGGCCGTTGCACGGCGGGAGCGTGGGTAGTGTGCGGGTAAGAATGTGAGGACGGAAGCCTCGGGAGCGCATCGTGATGGTACGCGGATCCTTCGATGACACCGTCATCCCGGCGAAAGCCGGGCCCCGGGCTGCCTGGTTTGCAGCGATTGCTGGGCTCGCGTATCGGCGAAGACGCTGCCGCGTAGTGGCCTTCAGCTGGAGCGATCGTCAGTGCACCGCACGCCCCGACCCTCACCCCAACCCCTCTTCCGGAGGAGAGGGGCTCAAATCGTCATCGCGTTGAACGCAATGAGGTGTCTCGCAATCACCAGCGCGCCGGCTTCGTCAGCGGTGGGGCTTCGCGCTGGCGGTCGTAGGCGCGCAGTTCGTCGCGGATGTGCGCGATGCGCTGGCGGCCGAGCGCGTTGCGCTGTTCGTCCAGCACCACGCCGTCCAGCAGTTCGGCCATGCGCTGCGCGGTGGGCAGCATGGTCTCCCACGCGTCCAGCGCGTTCACCGGCGCGGGCAACGTGAGGAAGAACGCGATGGCCGGCGTTTCCATCGACTGGATGTTGGCCATGTCGAAGCTGCCGGGCTTCATGATGTTGGCCACGCTGAACACCGGGCCGCGGTCGGGGTGGTTCTCGACCAGGCGGTGGAACACGCCCATGTAGCCGTAGACCAGGCCGGCCTTTTCGGCGGCGACGACGATGTCCGGGCCGTGCAGCTTCTGTCCGGCGCGGGCGGCCAGGTACAGGGTCACGATCTTGTCGAATTCCTCGGTGACGCGACGGCCGAGTTCGCTGTTCGCGCCGCCTTCGAGCGTGCGGTCGAACAGCTCCAGTTCGGCCTGCGCGGTCGAGCCGCCCGCCGCACCCTGCGCTGCGTCGCGTTCGATCTGCTCGCCCAGCGTGGGTTCCTGGCGCGGCGCGCCGGCGGAGGACGCCGGTTCGCGCGGGAGGCGCTTGCCCTGCCCCGGCTTGCGCGGACGGCCGAAGAAGACGATGGCGGCGACGAGGATCAGTCCCGCGATCAGGATGCCGATCCGCAGCAGGGTCACGTCGGACATCAGATGGACTCCTTCACGATGGGGTTTGCACGGAACACGCGGCCGGTCACGCCACGCCTGCCAGTCGCGAGGCCTCGGCCAGGTCCACCGACACCAGGCGGCTGACGCCCGGCTCGCGCATGGTCACGCCCGACAGCTGTTGCGCGGCTTCCATCGTCGCCTTGTTGTGGGTGACGAAGAGGAACTGTACCGCCTCGCTCATCTCGCTGACCATCTGCGCGAGGCGCCCGACGTTGGCTTCGTCCAGCGGCGCGTCCACCTCGTCGAGCAGGCAGAACGGCGCGGGATTGAGGCGGAAGATCGCGAACACCAGCGCCACGGCGGTCATCGCCTTCTCGCCGCCGGACAGCAGCGAGATGTTCGACACGCGCTTGCCCGGCGGGCGGGCCATGATCGAGACGCCGGTGTCCAGCAGGTCCTCGCCGGTGAGTTCCAGGTACGCGTGGCCGCCGCCGAACAGGCGCGGATACAGCTCCTGCACGCCACTGTTGACGCGGTCGAAGGTGTCCTTGAAGCGGCCGCGGGTTTCGCGGTCGATCTTGCGGATGGCTTCTTCCAGCGTTTCCAGCGCGGTGGTGAGGTCGGTGTTCTGCGCGTCGAGGTAGTCCTTGCGCTGCTCGGCCTCGGCGTGTTCGGCGATGGCGGCGAGGTTCACCGGCTCCAGGCGGCGCAGCTTGGCGTCCAGTTCGTTGACGCTGCGGCCCCACACGTCCACGTCCATGTCGTCGGTGAGCGTGTTCAACACGTCTTCCAGCACGAAGCCGGCTTCGACCACGGCCGCGACGAGCTGCTCGGCCTTCAGCACCAGCGCCTGCTGTTCGAGGCGGCGCTGCCCGATCGCTTCGCGCTGCTGGATCGCCTGGTCGTCGCGCTGGTGGCGGACCTGTTCGAAACGGCGCAGGTCGTTGTCGATGCCGTCCAGCGTGGTGCGCGCCAGGGTGAGGTTCTGCTCGGTGAGCACGCGCTGCTCCAGCGCGACCTGCCGCTGTTCTTCCAGCGTCACCACCGGATCGTCGCCTTCGGCCAGCTGCAGCGAGAGTTCCTCCAGCCGCGTATCGAGCTGGCCGCGCTGGCCGCCCATGCGCGACAGCGCCTGTTCCAGCGCGGCGATCTGCGTACGCTGCGACTCCAGCGTGAGCGCCAGCGCATGCGCGGTATCGCGCGTTTCGCGGGCGATGTTGCGGGCCTGGTCGCGCGCGTCGGTGAGGTTGCGGCGTTCGCCTTCCAGCGCGTGGCGCGTGTCCTCCAGTTCGCTCATGCGCACCACCGCCTCTTCCTGGCGGTTGCGTGCCTCGCGCCCCTGGTCCTGCGCGGCTTCCAGCGTCTGTTCGAGCTGCGCGAGTTCGGCGTCGATCTTCTCGATGCGCGAGCGCGCGTTGTCGAGGCGGCCCTGCTGGCTCTGCAGCTGGCCCGCGAGCTCGGACACGCTGCGATGCGCCATGTACAGCGTGCGCTGCGCGTCCTCGCGCTGCTGCTCGGCGGCAAGCGTACGGTCGCGCAGTTGGACCAGCAGCGATTCGAGTTCCTTTTCGCGCGACAGCAGCGTTTCGATTTCGCCGCGCAGCGTCTGGATTTCGCGCTCGCGCAGCAGCGCGCCCTGCTGGGCCGCGCCCGAGCGCAGCACGCGCACCCAGCCCGCGCCGAGGCGCTCGCCGGTGCGGGTGATGACCGATTCGCCTTCGCCCAGCTGCGGCAGCAACGCGCGCGCCTGCGTCAGGTCGTCGGCCGCATGCAGTTTCGCGAGGATGCGGCGGATCGCGATCGGGCCGCGTACCTTCGATGCGAGCGACGTCGGCGCGAACTGCACCGAATCGTTCTGCGGATCGACCAGCGCGAGGCGCCCTTCGCCCAGTTCGCCGATGGCTTCCACCAGCGTTTCCGGCGATTCGACCAGCACGCCTTCGATCATCTGGCCGAGCGCGCTTTCGACCGCGTTTTCCCAGCCGGCATCGACGTCGAGCGCTTCGCCCACGCGCGTGGCCGAATCCAGTTCGCGCGCCTTGAGCCAGGCCAGCGCGGCGCCCTGCTCCTGGCCCAGTGCCGCGTGCTGCAGGGTTTCCAGCGACGACAACCGACCGCGCGCGGCCTGCGCCTGCTTGCGGGCATCGGCCAGTTCGGACTGCGTGGTGCGCTGCTGTTCCTGCAGCTGCGCCAGCGTTCCCTTGCGCGTCTCCAGTTCCTCGCTGAGGCTGTCGATGGAGAACTTCTGCGTTTCGTGCTTTTCCTGCAGCTCGGCGAACGAGTCCGACAGCGCGGTCAGGTCGAGGCCGGAACGTTCGGCATTGAGCGATTCGCGGCGGCGATCGGCTTCCAGTACCTGGCGGTCCAGGTGCTCGATGCGCGTGCGCTCCACGTCGGCGGCACGCGAGGCCTCGGCCTGCGCGCGGCTGTGCGCTTCCCAGCGCTGCTGCCAGTCGGTGAGCGCGGCCTCGGCCTCGCGCAACGTCTCCTGGCGCATGACGTCTTCTTCGCGCAATTGCTCCAGGCGCGGTTCGGACTCGCCCACGGCTTCGCGAAGCACGTCCAGCTTGGACTGGTCGCTGCCCATGTGCTGGCCGAGCTCGGCCAGCGCGGTCATGGCCTCGTCGCGCGCCTTGTGCAGGCGGCTGGCCATTTCGCGCTGGTGCTGGATCTGCTGTTCGATGCGGGCCAGCGAACCGCTGACCTCGTAGCTGGCGGCCTGCGCCTTGTTGAGCGCCTCGGCGGCCTCTTCGCGCTTCACGCGGCCGACTTCGATCTCGCGCTCGGCCTCGCGCTGTTCGGCGATGAGCTGTTGCAGGCGGGTTTCCTGCTGCGCGAGCTTCTCGCGCTGGCCCTGCAGTTTCTGGTCGAGGGCGCGGTGTTCCAGCGCCTTCCACTGCGCGTCCTTGACCTTCCGCTCGGCCTGGATCGCCTGGTACTGCTCGGCTTGGCGCGCCTGGCGCTTGAGGTGTTCGAGCTGCTTGCCGACTTCCTCGCGCAGGTCGTTCAGGCGATCCAGGTTCTCGCGCGTGTGGCGGATGCGCGTTTCGGTTTCCTTGCGCCGTTCCTTGTACTTGGAGATGCCGGCGGCTTCTTCCAGGTAGACGCGCAGTTCCTCGGGCTTGGCCTCGATGACCTGCGAGATCATGCCCTGCTCGATGATCGAGTAACTGCGCGGGCCCAGGCCCGTGCCGAGGAACAGGTCGGTGATGTCGCGGCGGCGGCACTTGGCGCCGTTGAGGTAGTACTGGTTGCTGCCGTCGCGGCTGACGGTGCGCTTGACCGAGATCTCGTTGAACGCCGCGTATTCACCGGTGATGGTGTGGTCGGAGTTGTCGAAGATCAGCTCGACCATCGCCTGCGAGACGGGCTTGCGTGCCGAGGAACCGGCGAAGATCACGTCGGTCAGCGAATCGCCGCGCAGGCGGCTGGCGGAGCTCTCGCCCATCACCCAGCGCACGGCGTCGATGATGTTGGACTTGCCGCAGCCGTTGGGACCGACGATGCCGGTCATGTTGGTCGGCAAATGCAGCGTGGTCGGATCGACGAAGGATTTGAAGCCGGACAGCTTGATCGTGGACAGACGCATGCGTCGATGGGTTCTCGGGCTCGATGCGTGTCGCCTGACCGCGCGCGCATCCTCGTGAGGTGGATGACTTATCTACGCTAACTGCTTGATCGGTATAGCGAAGGTTCGGCGTTTCAGCCGAAAGATGAAAGAGTATAGCGAGGCTGGCCGGCGCTGCGGGGCCGGATGGCCCGTCGGGACAGGCCCCGTACGGCAGGCGGGTCCGGTCGACGCGGCATTTACGGCGCCGCTGCGAGGCTGGGGCCATGGATCGAGGTTTCTGGTTGCAGGCTGGCGCGATCGCGTGGCCACTGACGATCGCGCTGGTGCTGGGCCTGGTGGTCCATGGCGCCCTGCTGGCGCTGGCTCGCCGGGCGGATGCCCACCTCGCCACGCGGATGCGCGCCCGGATCGTGCAGGTCATCGCCCTGCCCGCGGCCGTGGCGCTGCCGCTGTTCTTCCTCAGCATCGCGGTGCGGGCCGTGCCGCTGCCGGAGGACTGGATCGACCGCATCCAGCATTGGCTCGGCGTCGGCGGCCTGCTCTGCGTGACCTGGCTGCTGGTGCGGGCGATCGGCGCGATCGAGCGACGCATCCTGCGCCAGCACCCGGTGGAGGTCGCCGACAACCTCGAAGCCCGACGCGTGCAGACGCAGACGCGTGTGTTGAGCCGCATCGCCCAGGGCGCCGTCATCCTCGGCGGCGTCTCGATCGCGCTGATGACGTTCCCCGCGATCCGCCAGCTCGGCACGACCCTGCTCGCCTCGGCCGGCATCATCGGCCTGGTGGCGGGCATCGCGGCCAAGCCGGTGTTCGGCAACCTCATCGCCGGCTTGCAGATCGCCCTCACCCAGCCGATCCGCCTGGACGACGTGGTCATCGTGCAGGGCGAATGGGGCCGCATCGAGGAAATCGACAGCACCTACGTGGTCGTGCGCATCTGGGACGAACGCCGCCTCGTGGTACCGCTGCAATGGTTCATCGAAAACCCGTTCGAGAACTGGACACGCACGACGTCGCAACTGCTCGGCACGGCATTCCTGTGGCTCGACTACCGCACGCCGATGGGCGAAGTACGCAAGGCGCTGCAACACATCTGCGAAACCGACGAGCGCTGGGATGGCCGCGTCTGCGTCGCGCAGATCACCGACTCGGACCGCTCGACCGTGCAGGTGCGATTGCTGGTGAGCGCCCGCAACTCCGGCGACCTCTTCGACCTGCGCTGCGCCGTGCGCGAACGCATGATCGAATTCCTCAACGCCTCGCACCCGTACGCGTTGCCGCGCGTGCGCGTCGCGCGGGCGATCCGCGCGGCAGAGGACGCGGACTCGCGGGTGTACCGGGCGCATGTACCCGCGGCGACGACGACCTCGCCGGGGGCGGAGGATGTGAATGCGGCGGATGTGGTGCGCGAAACGACGCACCCCGGCTGACGATCAGCCGCGCAGGCTCCGCCCGCTCTCCGGATCGAAGTAATGCATGTGCTCGGGGTGATGGCCCAGGTGCACGATGTCGCCTGCGGCGGGAAGGCTTCGCGGCGGGAGGCGGAGGATCAGTTCGCAACCGCCGCAACCGAGGTTGAGGAACGCCTCGTTGCCGACCGGCTCGACGGTTTCCACCTTCGCCTGCAGGTGTCCCGGACCGGGCGCGGCGAGCGTGAGGTCTTCCGGGCGCAGGCCGACGGTCAGTTGCTTACCGACGTAGCCGCGCACGCGTTCGCGCAGCCCGGGTTCGGGATGCAGCGGAAGCTCGACGTTTTCCGCGATGCGCAGCGCAAGATCGTCGCCGCGTTCCACGACCTCGCCCCACAGCAGGTTCATCTTCGGGCTGCCGAGGAAAGTCGCCACGAAGAGGTTCGCCGGGCGGTTGTACAGCGCCATCGGCGTGTCGATCTGCTGGATGCGTCCCTTGTCGAGCACGACGATGCGCTGGCCGAGCGTCATCGCCTCGACCTGGTCGTGCGTGACGTAGATCATCGTCGTGCCGAGCTTGCGATGCAGGCGCGCGATTTCCACGCGCGTGGACGCACGCAGCTTCGCGTCGAGGTTCGACAGCGGTTCGTCGAGCAGGAACACCTGCGGCTGCCGGACCAGCGCGCGACCGAGCGCGACGCGCTGGCGCTGCCCGCCCGACAACGCCGCCGGCTTGCGGTCCAGCAGCGATTCCAGTTCGAGCATCTGCGCCGATTCGTTCACGCGCCGGTTGATCTCGTCCTTCGGCGCGCCGCGCAGTTTCAGGCCGAAGCCGAGGTTCTCGGCGACGGTCATGTGCGGATACAGCGCATAGCTCTGGAAAACCATCGCGATGTCGCGGTCCTTGGGCGCCACGTCGTTCACGATGCGATCGCCGATGCGCAGTTCGCCTGAGGTGATCGTCTCCAGCCCCGCGATCATGCGCAGCAGCGTCGACTTGCCGCAGCCCGAAGGCCCCACCAGCACGAGCAGTTCGCCATCGCCGATGTCGAAGGTCGCGTCGTCCACGCCCACGTAGCCGTTGGGATAAACCTTGCGCAGACGATCCAGCGTGACCTTCGCCATTGAGTTCCTCGGGTGAGCCCTGCGGTCCAAGCGGGACGGCGCTCGCATTGTGTTCGTTCCGGCAATGCAAATGGCGCCGGCCTTCGTTATCCTGCCATGTAACCGTTTTCATGCCTATCACCCGCCGACGACGCCCGACCACGGGGCCGGAACGCGGACGTTTTTCGCGACGGGATCCGTTGCCCTTCCCTCCCACGGCATCGGATCCCGCCGCGTTCTTTCTCCCCGCACGACCGCGGCACTGATTTCGTATTCAGCGCACGCCGCACGGCCCGGCGCGACGGCATCGCAGACAGGCGCCGGCCGCTCCATTACGCTGCGGACCCATCCGCGTTGATGCCTTCCGGTGATGCCTTGAGCGAGATCCCCCCGACCGACACCCACGCCCTGCTCGCCGACATCGGCGGCACCAACGCGCGGTTCGCGCTCGCGCGACCCGACGCGGTCGATCCGCTGCTGATGGAGAGCGTGCGCGAGTTCGTGGTCGCCGATTTCCCCTCGCTGGCCGACGCCGCGCGCCATTACCTCGACACCACCGGCGCCATCGCGAGCACCGGCGTGTTCGCGGTCGCAGGCCGCGTGGACGGCGACGAGGCGCGCATCACCAACCATCCCTGGGTGATTTCCGCCGCGCGGACCGGCGAAGCGCTGGGCCTGACCTCGCTGCGCCTGGTGAACGACTTCGCCGCGCAGGCGATGGGCGCGTCGCTGCTGCGCCCGCAAGACGTGGTGCCGGTCGGCGGCATCGGCTGGAACGGCCACGATGCACAGGACCGCACCTTCGGCATCATCGGCGCGGGCACGGGCCTGGGCGTGGGCGGGCTGCTGCGCCGCGGCGGCCGCTATTTTCCGCTGCAGACCGAAGGCGGCCACGTGAGTTTCGCGCCGAACTCGCCGGAGGAAATCGAGATCCTCCAGCAGATGTCCGCCGAATTCGGCCGCGTGTCGAACGAGCGCCTGGTGAGCGGCCAGGGCCTGGTGAACCTGCACCGCGCGTTGAGCAACATTGCCGGCGAAGACCCCGGCCCGCTCAAGCCGGCCGACATCACCGCACGCGCATCAGGCGGCGACGAGCGCAGCCTGCGCACGATCGACGTGTTCTGCGCGGTGTTCGGCGCGGCCGCCGGCGACCTGGTGCTGACGCTGGGCGCCTGGGACGGCGTGTTCCTCACCGGCGGCCTCGTGCCGAAGCTGCTGCCGTCCATCGCCCATTCGGCCTTCCGCCAGCGCTTCGAATACAAGGGCCGCTTCTCGCCGGTGATGGCGCGGATCCCGACGCTCGCGGTCATCCACCCGCAACCGGGCCTGCTGGGCGCCGCCGCGCTGGCCCTGGAAGGCACCTGACACCACACGTGGTCTTTCGGGGCGCTGTGCGAGGATCCGGCGCATGGCCGACCGCACGCCCCTTCCGACGCCCGAAGCCGGGGCGACGTACGTCTTCCATGCCCACGCGAACCGCGAGGTCTGGACTTGGGCGGCGGCGGTGTCCATCGCGGCGGAACTGCGCCGCGAGCTGATCGTCCAGCCGCGCGCGCGGCTGCTGTTGTCCGGCGGCGAAACGCCCGGCCCGGTCTACCGCGCCCTGTCGCAGGCGCCGCTGGACTGGGAGCGCGTGGACGTCGGCCTCGTCGACGAACGCTGGCTGCTGCCGGACGATCCGGACAGCAACGCGTACCTCGTGCATCGCGAATTCCTGCGCGACCACGCGGCCGTCGCGCACTTCGAACCGATGACGCAGGCCGGTCGCAACCTCGAAGGCGCGGTCGCCACCGCCAACGCGCACGCGCGCCGCGAAGCGACGGTCGCCGTGTTCGGCATGGGCGATGACGGGCATACGGCATCGCTGTTCCCCGGCATGAACGACGCCGAACGCGTCCTCGCCAGCCCGCGCGACTACGTCGCCGTCGACGCGCAGGGGTGCCCGGGCGCGCGACAGTGGACGCGTCGCATCAGCCTCACGCCGCGCGGGATCGCGCGCATCGCGCATCGCCTGCTGCTGATCCAGGGCGAACGGAAGCGCGCGGTGTTCGAGCAGGCCGTCGCCGCGGGCGACCGGCAGCGGTGGCCGGTGCTGGTGACGCTGGACAGCAGCTATGGCACGCCGCTGGACGTGCATTGGTGCGCGTGAAGCGCCGCGCGGACGCGTTCCATTCCCCGGGTGCGCTTCGCTTACCCGGCCTACGACGCCCAGGGCGTCGTGCGGCGAAGACGGTTTCGCTGTCTTGAATGCGCGCGTGGTTCGCTGCACGCGCGGTGCGTAGCACGCGATTGGTCGCGAGCAGGTTCTTCAGCGGTAGCACCAGGCCGGATTCGAAGGGGCTCAGGATCACGGTGATGATCAGCACGGGCACGAGGCCGACGGTACGCGCAGGTGGATCGAGCGCGCGGCAGAGCCGGTGCGCGCGCACCGTGTAGAACAGCACCGGCGGCACCGTCACGAGCGTCAGCAGGACCGAGGCCGTCAGGCCGTCCTGGCGCCATTGCATCGCGGTCGCGGTGCACATGACCGCGAACCAGACCACGTGCAACACGTAGGTGCGGATCAGGCCCGCGCGGGTGCGGGCGAGTTGGCGGAGGAGTTCGTCGCGATCCATGCGGGCCGAGGGGGCGGAAGCCAGGCGTCACTGTAGCCCGGGGCGTCGAAGCGCATCAGATCGCAAAGCTGCGATGGACTGGATCCATCGGCTTCCCGGGTGCGCTTCGCTTACCCGGGCTACGACACCGGGCGATCTGCGGTCACACCTGCGGCACGCCGCGCGAGCGACCGACTTCCGAGCGCGGCGGTGCGCCGAACAGGCGCTTGTATTCGCGACTGAACTGCGACGGGCTTTCGTAGCCGACGTGGCGCGCGGCCGACAACGCCTCCATGCCGCCGGCCATCATCAGGCGACGCGCTTCGTGCAGGCGCAGGTGCTTCTGGAACTGCAGCGGCGACATGGTCGTCACCGCCTTGAACTGATGGTGGAACGAGGACGTGCTCATGTGCACGGTGCGCGCGAGCTCGTCGATGCTCAGCGGTTCCAGGTACTCCTCGCGCAGCCGCGCGACGGCGCGTGCGATGCGGCTGGAGCGCGTATCGGTCGTGGCCAACGCGCGCAGGCGATGGCCGAGTTCGCCGGTCAGCACGCGATAGAGGATCTCGCGCCGCGCCATCGGGCCGAGCACCGGCAAATCCTCGGGCGTATCGAGCAGGCGCATCAGGCGCAGCACGGCATCCATCAGCGGTGCGTTGACCCGTGCTGCATAAAGGCCCAGGTCCAGCCCCTGCGTCGCATCGGACGAAAGCGGCTGCGGCTGGCCGGACTGCCCGGCTTCGGCGATCAGCGCCGCGACGTCGTCCGGGTCGATGTCCAGGCGCAGGCACAGGTACGGCTCCTCCGGCGTCGCCTCGATCACCTGCCCCGTCACCGGCAACGTCACCGACACCACCAGGTAGTTGAGCGGGTTGTAGACGTAGGTCTGCCCGGCGAGCGTCGCGGTCTTGCTGCCTTGCGCCACGATCACCAGCCGCGGCTCGTACACCGCCGGCGTGCACGCGGTCGGCCCGCTCAGGCGGACCAGGCTCAGCGGCGCGAAGGCGGTGGCGTGGACGCCGTCGGACGGTGTCGATCGGGCAATCCGCGCGGCGAGTTCCGGCAACGCGGCGCAGCCGGCGCGGGTGTTCGGGGAATCGACTGGAGGCATTGGAGTTCCGGCGTTCCGTGAGCCGCCCCGATTATGACTTCCGGGCTATGGCGGATGTTGCCGATCGTGCCGGCTTGGGGCGGATTTGCAGGATCGGGCAATGATCCAGCAGCAATGGACTATCGCGTGCAATCGCCGCGGACTAACGTAGCCGGTACACGGAACGCCCCACGCCGACCCGCCTGCAACGCCGACCCGCGCGGCTGCGGCGCGCCCGGGTGCGCGGCGCCCCTCCCCCGACGCTTCGCCCACCAGAGGCCGTCCGCCCGATGTGGATTGTCCAGTACGCCCTGAGCCGCCGGTACACCATCGGCGTGCTCGCGATCCTGATCCTGCTGTTCGGCACCCTTGCCGCGCGGCGCATGCCGACCGACATCCTGCCGGAAGTCGGCATCCCCTCGATCAACCTGGTGTGGACCTACAACGGCCTGCCCGCGGCGGACATGGCGGCCAAGCTGACCTCGTTCTCCGAGGCGGCGATCCTCAACACGGTCGATGACCTCAAGGAAGTCCGCTCCGACACGATCAACGGCGCGAGCATCGTGCGCATCGACTTCCAGCCGAACGTGAGCCTGGACCGCGCGCTCGGCCAGATCACCTCGGTCTCGCAGACGATCCTGCGCCGCATGCCGCCGGGCACGTCGCCGCCGCTGGTGATCCGCAACAACGTCTCGTCCACGCCGGTGCTGATGCTGGTGCTGTCGTCGGATTCGCTCACCGAGGCGCAGCTGTACGACTACGCGCGCCTGCAGTTGCGCTCGCAGATCCAGACCATTCCCGGCATCCGCATGTCGCTGCCCTACGGCGGCGCGGCGCGGCAGATCATGGTCGACCTCAATCCCGCCGCGTTGCAGACCTACGGCCTTACGCCGGCCGACGTCACCGGCGCGCTGGAACGCGGCAGCCCCACCCTGCCGTCGGGTTCGATCCGCGAGAACGCGCGCGAGATGCAGATCTCGCTCGATTCCAGCCCGGCGACGGCCGCGGACTTCCTCGACATCCCCGTCGCCTCGCGCAACGGCACGCTGGTGTACGTCCGGGACGTCGCGTCCGTGCGCGACGGCGGCGCGCTGCAGACCAACGTCGCGCGCATGGACGGATCCAGCGCGGTCGCCGTTGCGCTCATCAAACTGGGCAATGCATCGGCGGTGGAGCTGGTGCGTTCGGTGCGCGAACGCCTGCCCGAAATCGAAGCGTCCGCGCCGCCGGGCACGCGCATCCAGCCGATCTTCGACCAGTCGGTGTTCGTCGACAACGCCATCGGTTCGATCCGCCACGAAGCGCTGCTGGTCGGCCTGCTCGTCGCGCTGGTCGTGCTGGTCTTCATCGGCTCGTGGCGATCCAGCCTGATCGTGCTGTCCGCCATCCCACTCGCGCTGCTGGCCTCCGTCGCGATGCTCAGCCTGCTGGGCTACACGTTCAACGTGATGACGCTGGGCGGCCTCGCGCTCGCCATCGGCATCCTGGTGGACAACGCGGTGGTGGACGTGGAGAACACCAACCGCAACATCGCGCTCGGCAAGGACGTGAGCACCGCCATCCTCGACAGCGCGAAGGAAGTGGTGTTCCCGGAGATGGTGTCCACCATCGCCATCTGCATCGTGCTCACGCCCATCCTGCTGATGACCGGCCTGTCGGCGTGGGTGTTCACGCCGCTGGCGCTGGCGGTGATCTTCGCGATGCTCGCGTCCTTCCTGCTGTCGCGCACGCTGATTCCCGTGCTGTGCTACCTGCTGTTGCCGGCGGACATCAGGAGCCGCGCGAACCCGCGCTGGGCGCCGGAAAAGGCGCTGCTGAAGATCAACCACGTCGTCGAACATCGCCTGGATTCACTGCGCGAGAAGCACCACGCGCTGCTGGTGAAACTCGGCCACCACGGCGGCGTGCTCGCTGTGTGTGCGCTGGTCGTGCTGATCGCCGGCGGCCTCGCCGCGGCGTCGCTGGGCCGCGAGTACTTCCCGCACGTGGATGCGGGGCAGCTTCGCTTCCAGGTGCGGTTCCCGTCCGGCACGCGGCTCGAAGAAACCGCGGCGCGCGTGACGGAGATCCAGCGCGAGATCCGCAGGATCGTGCCGCCGGCCGAACTGGATACCGTGTACGAGCAGATCGGCGTGCCCGACGCAGTGAACCTGTCGCTGGTGGACAGCGCGGTGGTGGGATCGTTCGAAGCCGAGATCATGCTGCAGCTGAAGACGCCGCACGGCCCGAGCCATGAATACCTGTCGCAGATCCGCCACCGCATCGCGCAGAAATTCCCGGACGTGAAGATGTTCGAGCGCCCGCCGGATGCGACCAGCCGCACGCTCGCGGGCTCGGCCGCCGCCGCGTTCGAGGTGCGCATCATCGGCCGCGACAGCGCGGGCAACCTCGCCATCGCGCGCGACATCGAACAGCGACTCGGCCAGGTGCCCGGCGCGGTGGACGTCGCGCTTCGACAGGTGCTCGACCTGCCCGAGTACCAGGTGCACATCGACCGCACGCGCGCCGCGCAGCTGGGCCTCGATGCGCAGCAGGCCAGTCGCGCCGTGCTCGCGGTGCTCGGTTCGGCGGGCACGGTGTCGCCGGTGTACTGGACCGACACCGTCAACGCGCTCGCCTACACCGTGCAGGTGCAGGCGCCGCCGGTGAACATGACCAGCATCGACCAGCTGCTCAACGCGCCGCTGCGCATCGGCAGCGACGGCCAGGCGGTGCTGTTGCGCAACATCGCGACGGTGACGCCGCGCCGCGTGCCGGCCAGCATCGCGCGCACCACGCTCGCGCCGACGATCAGCGTGCTGGCCAATGTCGAGGGCACGGACCTGGGCTCGGTATACGACGCGCTCACCGGCATCACGAAGCAGATGGAAGGTCGCCTCAAGCCCGGCAACCGCATCGAGATCGTCGGCCAGGCCGGCGAGATGCAGAGTGCGTACGGCGAACTCGCCGCGGGCCTGCTGATGTCGGCCGCGCTCGTGTTCCTCGTCCTCGTGGTCAACTTCCAGTCCTGGATCCAGCCGCTGGTGGCGATGTCGGGCCTGCCGATCGCGATCGCCGGCGCCGCCATCGGTTTGTTCGTCACCGGCACGCCGTTGAGCGTGCCGGCGCTGATGGGCGTGATGATGGTGATCGGCGTGTCCACCGCGAACTCGGTGCTGGTCACCAGCTTCGCGCGCGGCCTCGTCGCCGACGGCCACGACCCGGAGCTGGCCGCCTACGAATCCGCCGCCGTGCGCCTGCGCCCGGTGCTGATGACCGCCAGCGCGATGGTGCTCGGCATCATCCCGATGGCGCTCGGGCTGGGCGAAGGTGGCGAACAGAACGCGCCGCTCGGCCGCGCGGTCATCGGCGGTTTGCTGTTCGGCACGCCGGCCACGCTGATCCTGGTTCCGTCCATCCTTGCCGTGCTCGGTCGCCGCAATCCGGCCGCCGTGCGCCACGCCGCCCATCCCGAAGCCATCCCCGGCGCCGACGACGCCGGTGCAGGAGTTACGCCATGACGACCGCCCTTCCCGCACGGGCCGCCCTGTTCGCCGCCAGCGCGCTGTCGATCGCCATTGCGCTGAGCGTCGGGCTTGCCGGCTGCAACCGCAGTTCGGCCGAAACCACGCCCGCGCAGACGATTCCCGAAGTGCTGACCGTGCAGGCCAAGCCGGCCGACGCGGCGTTCGAGCTGCGCCTGCCCGCGCGCGCGCTCGCCGGTGAATCCGCGCAGCTGTATCCGCGCGCGACCGGGTTCGTGAGCGAGCGCCGCGCGGATCTGGGCGACAGCGTCGTCGCGGGCCAGGTGCTGGCGGTGATCGCCGCGCCGGAATCCGACCAGGCCGTGCGCGAAGCCGCCGCCGTGCTCGCGCAGGCGAAGGCCGACCAGGAACTGGCGAAGGTGAACTACGACCGCGCGCAGGTGCTCATCGGCTCCGGCGCGATCTCGAAGGAGCTGTACAGCGACCGCAAGGCGAACTTCGACGTGGCCGTCGCCGCGCGCGGCGCCGCCGAGGCGCGACTGGCCGCGGCGCGCGAACGCCAGGGCTTCCAGACCGTGCGCGCGCCGTTCTCCGGCGTGGTCGTGGCGCGCAACGTCGAACGCGGCGATCGCGTGGTCGGCGATGCGGCGAGCGCGCAGCCGATGTTCGAGATCAACGCGCTCGATCCGCTGCGCGTGGTCGTCGATGTGCCGCAGAACGTGGCGCTGCAGATCCGTCCCGGCGTCGAAGGCGACGTCACCTTCCCGGAACTCCCCGACCAGACGTTCAAGGCGCAGGTCGTGCGCAGCGCGCAGGCGATCTCGCGCGATGCCGGCGTCATGCGCACCGAGTTGCGCCTGCCCAATCCCGACAGCCGCATCCCGGCGGGCATGGTCGGAACCGTCGCGCTGCACCTGCAGCGTGCGGTGCCGGCGATCGTCGTGCCGGTCTCCACCGTCGTGCAGCGCGGCACGGTCGCGCAGGTGGCGACGGTGTCGAACGGGAAGCTCGCTTTCCACGACGTCACCCTCGGCCGCAACCTCGGGAACGAAATCGAAGTGCTGTCGGGCGTGTCGGCGAACGACACCGTCGTGCTGGCGCCCAATGCATTGTTGACGGACGGAAGCCCGGTGAAGGCGCGCGCGTTGGCGGAGCAGAAGAAGCAGTAACGCGAACTCTTGTTGCCCGCGTGGGCCGCAGGCCGCGCTCGGGTCAGCCGTGATGGGCGTCATCCCGGCTGCGCTGCGCTTACCCGGGCTACCAAAACATCGCATTGGTCAGGCGGTTGGAGCGGCAGCCCCTGCTTCATCCTTCCGACGACTCAGATCCGCCTCGGCGCGAAGGAACACTGCGCCGAGCGCCTCCTCGCCATGCGCCGACACCGCGCTGCCGACCAGTACCGACAACCCGCCCTGCGCCGATTCGGACGCCACCTCGCGCAGCGCGCCCAGGCGCGCTTCGCCCGCGTCGCCCGTCAGCACGGCGACGAACTCGGCGCTGTCGCTGACGCGGTTCACGCGATCGCCGGCGGCGAGATCCAGGCAGCTTTCGAAGCGCGATTCCAGCGCCTGCAAGGTCTTCTCGACCGTCCGCTCGCCGTCGCGTTCGACCAGCGCCGCGTAGCGTTGCACTTCGAGGATCGCGATGCGGAAGTTCTCCTTCGCCACGGGTACCGGCGCCGGCTCGGGCTCGCGACGCGTCGTCAGCGCGACGCGCACCTCGTCCTGGTAGCGCCGCGCGTGGCCGTCCAGCAAACCCATGGCGACACGACCGAGCGATTCCAGCCAGTCGCGCTGGGCCGGCTCGAGCGTGCGCGGCTGGCGATCGACGACGCAGAGCGTGCCGATCGCCTGCCCGTCCGCGGTGGTGAGCGGCATGCTCGCGTAGAAGCGCGCGCGCACCTCGCCGATGACGATCGGGAACATCGCAAAGCGCGGATCGCGGGCGAGGTCGGGCACCTCCATCAACTCGCCCGGCTCCAGGATCGCGTGCGCGCAGACCGCGACGTTGCGCGGCGTTTCGTGTTCGGCCAGGCCCAGGCGCGCCTTGAACCACTGGCGGTCGCGATCGATCAGCGACAACAGCGCGATGGGCGCATCGCACAGGTGCGCGGCGATGCGCACCAGGTCGTCGTAGACCGATTCGCTGGGTGTATCGACGACGTGGTACCGGTCCAGCGCGTGCTGGCGCGCGCTTTCGACGGCGGGGATGACGCGATGCGGGGTACGGGCCAAGGCCGCGTTTTCCTGCTGCGGAGGTTCGAACGTTGCCGCAGGGGCGGTCCAGAGCGCGTCAATGTTCACCGCGTCCGTAACCCGGGGAAGCGAAGCGGGACGACGCCCCATCAAGGCACCAACTACGCTTCGCTTGCCCGGGCTATGAATGGACGCTCAGCGCAGCTCCACGTCCACCTTCGCCCCGGCCCGCGCGATCTTCAGCTCGCCATTCATCCAACGGGCGATCTTCCCGTCGATTCGCGTCGCGCCGGGCGCGGACGCATACGGCCACGTCAGCACCACGCCGCCGGGCGGCAATTTCGTATCGGGCGACAACGTGAACAGCATGCGCCCGTCGCGCTCCTTCAGCGAATACCCCACCGGCCCGTACTGCGTGCGCAGGTTCGCCACGCTCACGCCCTCGCCCGCCAGCCAGTCCGCCGGGATGCCCGCGGCGACAACCAGCGCATCGTCCAGGTCGCGCGAATACGCGAACAGGTCCAGCGCCGACCGCACGTAATCCGAACCGACCCACGCATGCGGCAGGTCGCCGACGAAGAACGGCTTGCGCGGCGTGCGCGAGACGACCTCGGCCCACTGGTTCCAGGTACGCGGCTGCTGGTCGGCGAAGAAGAACGCCAGCGCCTCGTGCGCGCGATCGCGCCAGCCCAGGCGAACGAACGTGCCGATGGTGCGCAGCTCGTACGGCGTGTAGTCCTTCCATTCGCGCGCGCCGTCGCGACGCGACACGAACTCGCGCCAGTAACGCTCGAAGGTGTTGTCGAGCAGGTCCTTCGGCAGCAGCCCCTGTTCGCCGCCCGGTGCGAGCGCGATCGTCGTGGACGTCGCATCGAAATCGCCCAGTTCTGCCGCGCCCGGCAGGAAATCGATGCCGTGCTGCTGCGTGGCGCTGCGAAGCGAGGCATACAGGTCGTCGCGGAACTGGTCGCGCGAGGCGGCAAAGCGCTTGGCATCCGCGTCCTTGCCGAGCCACTGCGCGATTTCCACCGCATCCTTGTAACCGCGCAGCGCCCAGAAGTTGTCCCAGTACGAATGCATCGGCTTGGCCGAATAGCCTTCGTGGCTGATCGACGCCGGCATCATTCCGTAGAACGCCGGATTGCGTGCGCGGTTCGCTTCGGTGCGTTCGCTCAGGCGCAGCTTCTCCATGTAGTCGAACGCGCCGACTACATGCGGCCACATCGCGTCGAGCAACTCGCGATCGCGGTTGAAGCGGTACACCTGCGCGATGGTGAAGATCAGCTCGCCGTGGCTGTCGTTCTCCGGCACCGGATCGCTGCCGCGATCGTCCACGCAGCACGGCACCTTGCCGTTGTCGAACTGGTACGGCGCATACCAGCGCAGGAATTCGGTGGCGACGTCCTCGCGGCCCATGCGCAGCAGGCCTTCGCCGATCATCGCGCCGTCGCGGATCCACGCGCGCGAGTACGACCGCGTACCCGGCTGCAGGCGCGGCCCGATGCGGCTGATCAGCATGTGCGCCAGCGCGGTGCGCAACGTGTCGACCACGTGCTGGCCCTGTTCCGGCACGCGAAGCTGTACGCGGTCGAGCTTGTCGCGCCACAGCGCCGCAGTGGCGGCCTGCGCTTTCGCCGCATCGATGCGCTTCGGCTCCGCCTCGTCGCGACCGGTCAATCGCACGCTCCAGTCGAACTCCCGGGATTGCCCGGGCGCAAGCTCCACCGAGTACAGCAGCGCGCCGGACGCGAGGCCGGTCACGTCATCGACCTGGCTTTCCACGGGACCGAACGCCTTGCGTTCGCAACCTTGCGCGCAGAACGCTTTCCAGTTTGCGCGGGCCAGTCGCTGCACCACTTCGCCTTCGTCGAACCGACTCACGAAGGCGGCATCGGATGCCGTGGCGCGCACGGGGAAGCGGCCGGCGACCGCGATCGCGTCCGGTTTCGCGTTGATCGAACCGATCTGGCTGACACCGCCGACGGTGCTCAGGAACTGCGTCGGCGGATTCACCTGCATCGGCCGCGCGGCTAGCGCGAGGACGTAGCGGCGCGGACGATCGCTCGTGTTGCGCAGCACGTAGCGGGCGGTGAGATGCGAATCGTCGCGCGTGCCATGTGCGAACGCCGTGGTGTCCAGCGCGAAGTCCGCGTGCTTCCAGTGGACCGACGGAATCGGCAGGTAACCGTCCTGCAGCGACTGCGTGATCTTCACGTCGGCCCAGGTCACCAGCGTGCCGTCGCTCACCACGAACGGCTCGATGCTGAAGGCGCCCTTGCCCACTTCGACCGCACCATCCTCACCGATCAACCCCTGCTCGACGCCACCGTCAATTCCGAGAATCGTCCAGTACGGCTGCTCGCCGAAGAACCCGCGCGGCCAACGGCCACGCGGTGCATCCTTCGCGACAGAGCGGACGAAATCGTTGGGGGTCGCCGCGAACGCGAGCGGCATCACCTGGAAGTTCGCCAGCGCGATGCGCTGCGCCGGCGCCTTCGTTGCGGTCAACCGGACGAAGCGCGCTTCGGACTCGGGCAATGCGATGTGATCGCGACCGCCATTGCTTCCACTCACTTCGCGCGCGACGCGCCATTGCGCGCCATCGTCGGACAACTCGATGCGGTAATCGCTGGCGTGTTCGCGCGGCAGCCAGTCGAGCACGAGTCCGCCGAACTCGCGCGGCTTGCGCAGGTCGAGCGTGAACTGCGGCGCCGTCGCCGCGCCAGGCGCGGCGCGCCATGCGGTCGTGGCATCGCCGTCGATGGCGTTACGCGCGGGACCGTTTCCGCTTTCGACCGTTGCGCTCGCGTCGCCCGTCAGAGGCGAATCATCCTGCGGCGGCAGCTTGCGGAACGTGAGCTGGTCGAAACACACCGAGCCCTTGCCGCCGGCGCTGTTGTAGATCGTGAATTCGATCTTCCGGCTGCGGCGCAGCGTGGGATCCGGCGCGGGGCCCCATGCGCGGCTGATATGGCGCTGCTTGTAGACGACGGGCGTCCAGTTCTTCGGGAACTCGTAGCGCGGCTTGTTGACCCACCACACGTTGTCGCCGCTGTCGTCGACGACCTTGAATTGCAGGTCGTTGCGCGGCGAATCGCCACGCAGCTGGAATGAGAACGCGTAGTTGTCCGGATAGTCGATCAGCAATTCGCGCTGCAAACCGGCGTAACCGGAAACGCCGTTGAAATCGTAGTCCAGGCAGACGGCCTGGCCGTCGGCGCCGGGCACCTTGCGCAGCGTGCCGGTGACCTGGTCGGAGGTCACGACCTGCCACGGCGTGGTCGATTCGAAATCGTCCAGCACACGCACTTCGCCCACTCCCTGCGCCCACGCCGTCACCGGAACCAGCGCGAACGCCCATGCAAACCGACGTGCCATCCTCACCCTTTCACGCTCCCGACCAGCAGGCCCTGCAGGTAATAACGCTGCAGCGCCAGGAACAGGATCAGCACCGGCAACACCGTCACCACCGATCCGGCCATCATCATCTCGTTGTCCTGCACGTGCTCGCGCGACAGCGATGCCAACGCCACCGGCAGCGTGAAGTGCCCGGAATCGCTCAGCACGATCAGCGGCCACATGAAGTCGTTCCACGCGCCGAGAAAGACGAAGATCGCCAGCGTCACGAGGATCGGCTTGAGCACCGGTAGCACGATCTGGAAGAAGATCCGCGTCTCGCTCGCGCCGTCGATGCGGGCGGCTTCCAGCAGTTCATCGGGAATCGAACGCGCGTACTGGCGCACGAGGAAAATGCCGAACACGCTCGCCATCAGCGGCACGATCGCGCCGGCGTAGGTGTTCACCAGCCCCATCTGCTTGAGCATCAGGAACAGCGGCATCATCGTGACCTGCGCCGGGATGATCAGCGCGCCCAGCAGCAGGCGGAACACGCGCTCGCGGCCGGCGAACTTCAGCTTGGCGAACGCATAGCCGGCCATCGTGTTGAGCATCAGCGCGATGAGCGTCGCGGCGGTGGCGATCATCGCGCTGTTGAGCAGGTAGCGTCCCATGCCGGCGCGCGCGAACAGCTCATGGTAGTTGTGCAGCGTCGGTGCGGCGGGCAGCAGCGGCGGCGGGAAATGCGCCGCTTCGCCCGGCTGCATGAACGACACCGACAGCATCCACAGCAGCGGCGCGAGGCTCACCACCGCCAGCGCGATCATCAGCCCGTTGACGATGGCGCGGGCCAGGCGCGGGCTCATGCTTCCGCTCCACGTCGGCGCGCGAACCACAGCAGGCCGCTGGTGGCGACCGACATCAGCGCGAACAGCAGGAACGCCACGGCGGACGCATTACCGAGGTTCCACCACTTGAAGCCTTCCTCGTACATCAGGTAAAGCACGCTCACGGTGCTCTGCAGCGGCCCACCCTGCGTGATCACGTAAGGCTCCGCGAACAGCTGGAAATACCCGGACAAGGTGAGGATGGAGACCATCAGCAGCACCGGGCCCAGCTGCGGCAAGGTGACGTTCCAGAACTGCTGCGCGGGCGTCGCACCGTCGATGCGCGCGGCCTCGTAGAGGTCTTCGGGAATCGACTGCAGTCCGGCGATGAAGATGATCATGTTGTAGCCGAAGTTCTTCCACACCGCGAACAGGATGATCGTCGGCATCGCCCACGTCGGATCGCCGAGCCAGTCGACGGCGGGCAGGCCCAGCGAGGTCAGGCCCCAGTTCACCAGGCCGTAGCGCGTGTGGAACAGGTAGCGCCAGATCACCGCGACAGCGACCACCGTCGTCACCACCGGCGCGAAGTACGCGGTCCGGAAGAACGGCTTGAAGCGCGCGGCCTTCGAATGCAGCAGCAGCGCGGCGCCGAGCGAGACGGTGATCGACAGCGGGACACCGACCACGACGAAGTACATCGTGTTGCCCAGCGCCTTCCAGAACAGCGGGTCCTGCAGCAGCGTCGCGTAGTTGTGCAGACCGACGAAGCGCAGGTTCGAGATGTCGGCGAGCGAGTAGATGTCGAAGTCCGTCAGGCTCAGCGCGAACGCCGCCAACACCGGCAGGCCGAAGAACACGCCGATCACCGTGAGCGCGGGCGCGGCGAACATCCAGCCGGCGGTGGAGGCGGACACGCGGCGCGTCGCAATCATGGCGAACCTCCGGCGGCGTGCTGCTCCAGCATCCAGCGGCGTTTTTCGAGGATGGCATCGGCGCGGCGATCGAGTTCGGCGGCGGCTTCATCGACGGTGTAGCGACCGGCGACCATCTGCTCGCCGACGATGCGCAGCTCCTGCGCGATGCGCTCCCACTCGGGCACTTTCGGCGCGGGTTTGGCGCGTTCGAGCTGCTCGCGGAACGGCAGCGTGTAGGGATCGCTCGCCAGCGCCTGGCTGCTTTCCCACGCGCTGCGGCGCGGCGGCAGGTTGCCGGTGAGCGCGTGGAAACGCACCTGCACCTGCGGGTCGGACAGGAACGCGACGAGCTTCCACGCAGCGTCCTGCTGCTTGGACTGCTTGAACACCACGAAGCTCGCGCCGCCGGCGACCGACGCGCCGGGGCCGTCGGGACCGGGCAGCGGCATCGTGCCCCACCTGCCTTCCAGTTCCGGTGGCAGGCGCTTGCGGAACTCGGCGATGTTCCAGGGCCCGTTGACGTAGAAGGTGAAGAAGCCGCGGCCGAACTCGTTCCAGACGTTGGCGATCTGCGTGTTCGCGAACGCCGGCGCCCATTTGCGCTGGAAGATGTCGTTGTAGAAGGTGAGCGTGCGCTTGAACCCCGGGCTGCGGAAGTTTCCGTAGCGGCCGTCGTCGCGCAGCAGCGGATCGGGTTGCTGGATGGCGAGGTTGAGCAGCGGCTCGTATTCGTTGAGCGGCAGGTGGATGGCGAAACGATCCGGCCCGACATGGCGCTTCACCGCAGCCATCGCGTCGTTCCATTCCTGCCACGTGCGCGGCACCTGCTTCACGCCGGCGGCTTCGAGGATGTCCTTCCGGTAGAACGGCAGGCGCGTTTCGACGTACCACGGCACCGCATACACATGTCCGCCGATGACGCCGGTGTCCCACGAGCCGCCGAAATAATCGCTCGCCGGCATCGAGGGCGTACGTGCGAGGAACGGTTCCAGCGGCGTCACCGCGTCCAGCTCGACGAACTCCGCCAGCCACGTGTTGCCCAGGCCGCACACGTCCGGCAGGCCGTCGCCGGCGAAGGCGGTCAGCAGTTTCTCGTGCGCGGCGGTGACCGGCAGTTGTTGCACTTCGACGCGGATACCGGGATTGGCGCGTTCGAAATCGGGGATGAGCTGGCGCACCATCTCGCCTTCGAAGCCCATCGCCCAGAAGCGCACGACGGTGCGTTCATCGCGCTCGCCGCCGCACGCGGACAGCAGCGCGACAACGGCGAGAACCGTCATCGCGACGATGGTGCGCCGCCGGCTCACTTTGTTTTTGGCTCCTGCGTCGGCTGCGGCGTCTGCGAAGCGCGGTTCACCCGCGACTCCGCCTCGCCCAGCGCGCGCGCCGTCGCCGCGTCCTTCTCGGCCTTCGTCTGCGGCTTGGGTTGCGTGGGCGCGGCCTCGCCTTCCTTCACCGGTTCCAGCCAGCCGCCCTTGAAGCCCGCCTTCTGCAATCCGTCGCGGATGTACTTGTTCCGCTTCATCACGTTCCAGACGAACTCGTTGCGGTAGTTGCTGATCATCGCCAGGATCGGGCCCTGGTCGATGCCGATGTAGTCGCTCGCGACCCAGCCTTCGCCCGGCACCAGGCGGCCGGTCTTGAGCGGGATGTCGAAGTCGAAGCTGCGGTTGAACGAATCGAGGAACCCGTAGCTGGAGTACAGGTATTCGCCGTAGCGCTCGTGCATGGCGACGGTCGACGGAATCACGATTTCCGGCGCGAACGGCAGGGATGCGATGGCCGCGGTCGGCGCGATGGTGCCGTCGTCGAAGGTGTCGCGCAGGCCGGCGCCGCGCGCGGAGTAATGGCGGAACTGGCGCTGTTCGCCGCGGAACTCCTGCAGCGTCTGCTGCGGGCCGTCGCTCGCGGTGAGGCCCCACACTTCCGGGCCGTAGTCCTTCCACTTCATCGGATTGGCGATGGCGTACGCACGGTGCGCATACGCCGCGCGGCGGCTGTTCTCGAAGTAGTCGATGCCGCGCTCGCGCATGTAGTCGTCCTGGATGCCGCGGAAATCGATCCAGACGTGGCTGTACTGGTGGCCGAACAGCGGGCCGAACGACAGGTATTCCTCGCCCTGGTACACGCCCCACGAATCGTTGTACGTGCGCGTCCACACCGACCACGACTCCGGCGCGACCGGATGCGTCGGCGAACCCATCGCGAGGATGTAGAGCATCATCGCTTCGTTGTAGCCGGTCCAGTCGTGCTGGATGAAGCCGCTTTCCGGGAACCAGCCCATCGAAATCAGCGGCGCGTTGCGCTGCAGCCACGGCCAGTCGACGCGCTTGTAGAGCGTGTCGGCCAGATCGCGGATTTCCTTCTCGCGCGGATCGTCGCGATCGTAATAACTCTGCGCGAACAGCACGCCCATCATCAGCAGCGCGGTGTCGACGCTGGAAAGCTCCACCCAGCTCTGGAACCGGGCGCCGGTGTCCATGTCGAGGAAGTGGTAGTAGAAGCCGTTGTAGGCGCCCTTGCCTTCGGCCTGCGGGCCGGAGGGGAGGTCGCGGAAGAACTTCAGCGTGGTGAGCGTGCGATCCACCGCCTGGCGGCGGCTCACCCAGCCGTTCTCGATGCCGATCGGGTATGCGGTCAGCGCGAAGCCGACCGACGCGATGGACGCGAACGGCCGCGAGGGATAGCGGTCGGGCGTCAACCCGTTCACTTCGTTCGTGGTGTCCCAGAAGAACTGGAACGTGCGCTTTTCGACGTCGCGGAACAGCGGCGGCAGTTCGAGCTTGGTCGGTTTCAACGGCTCCACCTCGACCGGCGGCGCGGACGCGATCGGGTACGCCGTGGACGCCGGCCCTTCCTGCTTGCACCCCGAAATGAACACGAGCACCGCCACCAGCGATGCAGTCCCCACACTGCGTCGTATCGAATCGAACATCACCACGCCATCTTGTCGAATGAGGGTCGCCTTTGGTTTCCGGCCGGCGAAGGCCGCACCACGAAACCGCCGACCGCCCCGACGAGGTAGGCGGCCGGCGGCCCGGGTCAGAAGTTGAAGCCTAGCGAGAGTTTGAAGGTACGGGTTGGCAGGGCCTGTGCGAGCGGGATGCCGAATTCGGGGTTGGGCGAATTGAAGCCACCCGGGTAATCCTGGTAGCTGTTGTAGTTGGCCCAGTCGAACACGTTCAGGATGTCGGCGCGGGCCCACATCCGGAAGCCTGCACCCGTGTCGAATTCCTTCATCGCCGCGATGTCGAACTGCTTGTACCCGTACGTGCCATCGGGCTTGTACTGGTCGATGAAGCAGTTGTCCGGCTGGTCGACGGCCACGCAGTTGACGAAGTAGCGCGGCGGCTGCGAGGTCAGCGTCAGCTTGGCCGACAGCGTCGTGTTCCACGGGCCGTCGTAGATGCCGGTGGCGACGAGGCGATGCTCGGGCACTTCTGCGTCATGCCAGCCCAGCGCCTGCACGGTCGGATAGTCCAGCGAGAAGACTTCCGGCGACTCGCGTTGTTCGCGCGCATCGAGGTAGGTGTAGGCGACGGTGACGCTCCAGCCCGATTCGGCCGTGTAAGGCTTCTCGGCCTTCAGATACAGCGCGTTGGTCTTGGTCTCCAGGCCATTGGTGCCCAGGATCAGGTTGCCGAACGGCGCGAAGCCCTGGCCCCACGGCGGTCCCCAGCTGAAGCCGGGGCGGAAGAACGAGCCATCCGGCAGGCGATTGCCGAGCAGGAACACGAACCCGTCCTTGCTCTGCACGCGCGAGATCGTGACGTCGGTGAGCCATTCGCCGACCTGGTTGCGCATGCCGAGGCTGAACTGGTCGGAGTACGGCGTCTTCAGGTTGTTGTCGAGCATGAAGACTTCGCGCCCGAGGCCATCCTGCGAGGCGAGCGTCGCCAGCACGGCCGGATCGAAGTACGACGCGTTCCAGTCGATGCACGGCGTGCCCGGGGCCGGCAGCGGACGCGGGCACGAGCCATCGGCGAGGCGGAAATCGATGTCGGTCGTCGGGAACGTCGACTTGGTGATTTCCAGCTGCAGCCAGTCGAACAGGTTGCGGTCGTACGCACGGCCGGCGCCGCCGTAGATCACGTGTTCCTGGTTGGCGAACAGGTCGTACGAGAAGCCCAGGCGCGGCTGCCAGCCATCCTTGAAGGATTTGCGGTTGTTGCCGTTGCTGATGTAGTTCTCGACGTTGATGCCCGAGTTCGGGTTGTTGATCGCGCTCGAACCACGCAGCGCGGCGGCGACGTCGGCCGGCGTGACGTAATCCAGGTACGTCGGGCTCTTCTCGTAGTCGTAGCGCAGGCCGAGGTTGAGGATCAGGTTCTCGTTGACCTCCCAGTCGTCCTGGAAGTAGATGCCGTACTGCTTGTTCGCCGACGAGGCCGAACCGTCGCCAACGCCCGGCAGCGCGGTGCCGAACTTGACGTGGATCGGCTGCACCAGGCTGGTGCCGACGTCGTACGTGAACTGCGGGTAGTACGGCTGGCGTTCGGTCGCGTCGACGTCGACGTCCTTGAACTTCACGCCCATCTTCAACGTGTGGCCCTGGAAGCCGGTGAACGTCAGGTCGTTCTGGAGGCCCCAGCCCTTCTGGCCCTTGTCTTGGAAATCCGAACCGCCGCCGCTGCGCACGATGACGTTGTTGAAATCCGCGTTTCCGTTGTCGCTGCGGTTGCTGAGGATGTACGCGATACCGCTGGTGTACGGGCTCGGATTGAACGTCGAGTCTTCGTACGTCAGGTGGAAATCGTTTAGCCACGCGCCGTTGGTGTACTGGTAACGCAGGTCCGCGCGCGTTTCCTCGTTGAGCTTGTTGGTCGCATAGCTGGGCAGGTTCTGCCCGCCGGTGTTGGTCAGCTCTTCCTCGTCGCGGTATTTGCCGCTGAACTCGAAGTAGTGGTTTTCACCGATCAGCCAGTCGACCTTGCCGAAGTACAGGTTTTCCTTGAACGGCGCGTTGAACAGGCCGGAGCCCGCTTCGGCCTGCAGGAAGTCGGGCAGCTCGTCGATGGAATAGCCGCGACCTGGCGTGAGCGTGCGGGGCGACTCGTATTCCTTGGCTTCGTACGACAGGAAGAAGTGCGCGCGATCGCGCAGGATCGGACCGCCGAAGGTGGCGCCGTACTGCTCTTCCTTGGTCTGCACCTTCTCGTCGGCGCGCTCCTCGAACACGGTCGGCGTACGCCAGTCGGTCGAGGTGTAGTCCCAGAAGAAGCTGCCTTCGAAGTTGTTGGTGCCCGAGCGCGTGGTGGCGACGATCGCCGCGCTGCTCAGCTGGTCGTACTCGGCCTTGTAGTTCTGGGTGATGACCTTGTATTCGCCGATCGCCGACTGCGGGAACGGATTGCCGCGGCTGGAATCCTGGCCGCTGATGCCGCCGCGCAACACGTAATCCTTCTGGCCGACGCCGTCGATGTAGACGTTGATGCCGTTGGCGTTCTGCGCGCCCGACTTGATGCGCGTGGAGCCTTCGTTGCCGGTTTCGAACGCCACGCCCGGCGCCAGGTCGGCGAAGGCGAGGAAGTTGCGCGTGCCCTGCGGCAGCGACTCGATCTGCTTGTTGGTGACGTAGGTGGCGATCTCGGACGTCTTGGTTTCCGCCACGACTTCGCTGGTAACGGTGACGGCATCGACCGTGGTCGCGTCGCCCGCGGCCGCGGTTTCCGGCAGTCCGCCGGCGGACAGATCGATGGTGGCCGTCTGGCCGACCTGCAGCGTCACCGTCCGGGTGGTCGCCTGGCCGTTCGCGACCGCGTCGATGCGGTACGTACCCGGCAGCAGGCCGCCGAGGTTGTAGGTGCCGTTGGTGGCCTGGACCTTCCGGGTCAGGCCGGTGGCGGTATTGGTGGCGGTGACCTGGGCTTCGGTGGCAGGCGCCGAATCGACCGTGATCTGGCCGCGGATGGTCGCCGAAGTACTTTGCGCCATCACCGCGGGGGCGGCGACGGCAAGGCAGCTGGCAAGGGCGCAGGCAAGCAGCCGGCGCGACGGATGTCTCGAGCGGGGGAACCTCGAATTCATATGCTTCCTCTCTCCAAAAGCATGTCGAACCACGTGGAATCGTTTACAGCGAACAGACACAAGGAACCGTGACGCCCCGGGGCACGGGTATCACGCAGAAGGCGGAGGTGGCGTGCGGGTGCCGCCCGACTCGCGCACGATCAGCTCGGTCGCCAGCACGCCGGAAGGCGACGTTGACGGCTCTGCGGCCGCTTCGCCGGCGATTTGCGAGATCAGCAAACGCGCCGCGCGAGCGCCGAGTTCGGCGATGTTGACGCGAATGGTCGTGAGGGCCGGGTGCACGTAGCGTGCAAGCGGGATGTCATCGAAGCCCGCAACGGCGATCTCGGCGGGCACGCGAACGCCTTCGTGCGCGAACGCGAACAGGCATCCCAGCGCCATCATGTCGTTCGCGGCGAAGACGGCATCGGGACGTTGCGCGGCGCCGAGCAGTTCGTGACCGGCGCGATGGCCCGATGCTTCGTCGAAGTCGCCCTGCACGACCCATTCGGGCGTGCCGGGAAGCAGGCGCGCGAGCGCATCGCGATAACCGCGAAGGCGTTCGTGCGCATCGAAATTGTCGGCAGGGCCGGCGATGAAGGCGATCCTGCGGTGGCCGCATTCGACCAGGTGTTCGACCATCGCCACCGCGCCGCCGTGGTTGTCCACGCGAAGCACGGCGGTGCCGTCCAGGCCGGACTGGCTGTTGATCAGCACGGTCGGCAGCGCGGGGTCGAGGTGTTCGCCCAGCAGCGTCGGTATCTCGGCGAAGGGCGACAACACCAGCAGGCCGTCGACGCGACCGCGCATCGCACGCAGCGCGGCGCCCTGCTCGTCCGGATTGCCGTGGTAGCTCGAAACCAGCAGGTGCAGCCGTTTCGCGCGGGCGACCTGGTCGATGCCGCGCATCAATTCGGAAAAGAATTCGCCGTGCAGGTCCGGCAGCACGACGCCGAGCGTCTGGGTGCGGCGGCTTGAGAGGCTGCGCGCGGCCGCATGCGGCGTGTAGCGCAGCTCCTGCGCGGCGGCGAGGACGCGGTTGCGTACGTCTTCGGCCACGTTGCCGTGGCCGTTCAATGCGCGCGAGACGGTGGCCACGGAGACCTGCGCGACGCGGGCGACGTCTTTGATGGTTACGCTCGGCACGCTGTCAGGGCCTCTGCGGACAATGCGCGCGGACTGTAAACGTTTCCAATTTCAAGTGTAAAGCTGGTGTTACGCGACTGCGGTAAACGTCGGCTTCTTCGTCCTTCGTGCAGGCAACCGGCAGCGGGGATGCTGCAGCGCGACACGTCACGCACCGGGTGAGCGTCGCTTATCCCGCTTCGCCCGGGGTGCGCGCCTTGATCGAGAGCGCGTGGATGTCCGTGGTCATCAGCTCGCCCAGCGCGGCGTAGATCGCGCGATGGCGGGCGATCGGGCCCAGGCCCGCGAACGCCTCGCTGACCACGTCGACCCGGAAGTGCCCTCGCCCATCGGCCGCGCCGGCGTGACCGGCGTGGCGATGGCTTTCGTCCTCGATCTCCAGCCAAACCGGTGCGAGCGCCGCCTCGAGCGCGGAGCGGATCGCCGCGACGCGCTGCTCGCGCGGGAGGCTCACGGCAGCACCTTGCGGAACGGCCGGACCTCCACGCGCTGGTAGACGCCGGCGACGACGTACGGATCCGCATCGGCCCAGGCGCGCGCGGCGTCGAGCGATTCGAATTCGGCGATCACCACGCTGCCGGTGAAGCCGGCCGGACCCGGGTCTTCGGCGTCGATCGCCGGGCACGGACCGGCGAGCAGCAGGCGCCCGGCGTCGCGCAGCGCGACCAGGCGCGCCAGGTGGTCGGGGCGCGCCGCCATGCGCTGCGCGAGGACGTCGTTGCCGTCATAACCTTCGATCACGTACCACATGCTTGTCGTGCGTCCTTCCATACCGGGGATAACCGGGCTGAATTGTAGTCGCCCCGCGGCTGGACACGGCCCGGACGAGGCCGTACCCTTGCCTTCACAAGGCCGGCTGCAGCGGCCCGACGCGACCGGCTCCCCACACCGTCGCCTCGCACGCACCCAGTGCGTCGCTGCCCCCGACGGCCTCGCCCGAGACTTCATCGCCCGCCACGCCCCCGCGTGACGCGCCGGCGTTGATCGTCCGGGCCGGGCCCGGCGTTCCGATCCAAGGGAAGATTCCTGAAGGGAAGTTTCCAACCCGACCGGGCAGGTCCCGGCAGGTTCGTCCCAGCAAGTCCGTTGCATCCACGGTGGTCCGTCGACCGCCAGCCTGAGCGATAGCAGTGCCGACGGCCCGGAGGGGCCGGCTCCGAATGACCGAAGAACGCGCAGCCGACGCGAGCGATCCGCAACCCGTGGCCGCCCCGGCCTCCACCGCGCCACAGCAGCAGGAAATGCCGCTGGCGGTGGTCCATGGCCAGCCCGTGCTGCAGATCCCGCAGGACCTGTACATCCCGCCGGACGCGCTGGAGGTCATCCTCGAGGCGTTCGAAGGCCCGCTCGACCTGCTGCTGTACCTGATCCGCCGGCAGAACCTGGACATCCTCGACATTCCGGTGGCGGACATCACCCGCCAGTACGTCGACTACATCCAGGCCATGCACGAGATGCGCTTCGAGCTGGCCGCCGACTACCTGGTCATGGCCGCGATGCTGGCCGAGATCAAGTCGCGCATGCTGCTGCCGCGCGCGGTCAACGAGGTGGGCGAGGAAGAGGATCCGCGTGCCGAGCTGGTCCGCCGCCTGCAGGAGTACGAGCGCTTCAAGAAGGCCGCCGAGGATATCGACGCCCTGCCCCGCCAGGACCGCGATACCGCGCCGGTGCAGGCGTTCGTCCCGGACCGCGCGTCGGTGCGACTGCCGCCGCCGGTGGACCTGAAGGAAATGCTGCTGGCCCTGCACGACGTGCTCAAGCGCGCCGAGCTGTTCACCCAGCATGCGATCAAGCGCGATGCGCTCAGCGTCCGCCAGCGCATGGGCGAGCTGCTTGAGCGCTTGAAGGACGGCAGCTTCTACCGCTTCGAGACGTTGTTTACTGCCGAGGAAGGCAAGCTCGGCATCGTGGTGACGTTCCTGGGCATGCTCACGCTGGCCAAGGAACAACTGGTGGAGATCGTGCAGGAAGCACCGTTCGCACCGATCTACGTCAAGTCGCTCGCGCTGCTCAAGGACGGGGAAGAGATCGAACTGAGCAGCGAGTTCGACGAGCCGGCGGCCAACGATGGCTGACGACGCCCGTCGTCTCCCCCGCGCAGGCGGGGACGGTCTCAACCGTTCCAAAGGCACCCGATTCCCGCGCGTGCGGGATTGACGCCCCAAGGCTGGAAACCGATCGATCCATGGACCAACAACTGATCACCCGCATCGTCGAGGCCGCGCTGCTGGCCGCGAACCAGCCGCTGACGCTGGCGCAGCTGCACGCGCTGTTCCCCGAGGACCAGCCGGCCCCGCCGGACAGCGTCGAACAGGCGCTGGAAACGCTTCGCGCCGGTTGCGAGGACCGCGGCGTGGAGCTGGTCGAGGTGTCGTCCGGCTTCCGCTTCCAGGTGAAGGCCGACGTGCACCCGTGGGTCGCGCGCCTGTGGACCGAGCGCCAGACGCGCTACACGCGCGCCACGCTGGAAACGCTGGCGCTGATCGCCTATCGCCAGCCGATCACGCGCGGCGAGATCGAGCAGGTCCGCGGCGTGGCGGTCAACAGCAACATCATCAAGGCGCTGGAAGAGCGCGAATGGATCCGCGTCGTCGGCCATCGCGACGTGCCCGGCAAGCCGGCGCTGTTCGGCACGACGAAGGTCTTCCTCGACTACTTCGGCCTCAAGCGCCTGGACGAACTGCCGCCGCTGTCGGAGCTGAAGGACATCGGCGAGCTGGAGCCGCAACTGCAGTTCGAAGGCACGCCGGCACCGATCGCCGCGGGCGTCGGCGATGGCGCCCCCAACGCAGAGGCATCCGATGCCGACGCGGACGGCAGCGGTGCGGATGACGCGGCGGCGAACGAAGCCGATGGCGGATCGGAAGCGGACGCCTCAAACGAGACCGGCGCGCCGCAGGGCGACCAGCCCGAGGCTGAAACCGACCTCGAAACCGCGACGGCCGAAAACGTTGCCGGCGCGAATGACGACGCCGCTTCGGACGAAACCGGAGCCGACGCCGATGTGACCGCCGCCGACGAAGCGATCGGCAGCGACACCCCCGACACCATCGACGCCGAGGTCGCCGACCTCGACCTCGACGAAAACGAATACGCCCTGCAGGGCGAGCCCGAAGCCGCGCCGGGAGAGCGCGCGGCGGACGAGAACGATCACGAGCAAGACAACGCCGTCGAGACGACGACCGTTCCCACCGATGACGAAGCCGAGACGGCCGAGTCGGAGCAACACAAAAATGACTGAAGAAAAGAGCCGCAAGCTCACCCTCAAACGCGCTGCCGATCCGGCCGCCACCGAGGCCCCGCGCCTGGAAGAACGCCTGCACAAGGTGCTCGCGCAGGCCGGTCTGGGTTCGCGACGCGCGCTGGAACAGCGCATCGCCGACGGCCTGGTGAAGGTCAACGGCGAGACCGCGCAGATCGGCGTGAGCGTCAAGAGCGGCGACCGCATCGAGCTCGACGGGCGCCAGTTCGTCGCCAGCGCGCTGACCGATCCCTCGCGCGTGCTGATGTACAACAAGCCCGAAGGCGAAGTGACCACGCGCGAAGACCCCGAAGGCCGTCCGACGGTGTTCGAGGCCCTGCCCGCGTTGAAGGGCGCCCGCTGGATCGCGATCGGCCGCCTCGACATCAACACCACCGGCCTGCTGCTGCTCACCACCGACGGCGAGCTGGCCAATGCGCTGATGCATCCGTCGTTCGAAGTCGAGCGCGAATACGTCTGCCGCGTGCGCGCGCCGGAAGGCGAGGACGTGGTGCCGGACAACATCGTCGACCGCCTCGCGCGCGGCGTCGCGCTGGAAGACGGCCCGGCGAAGTTCGAGGAAATCGAACGCATCGGCGGCACCGATTCGCACGACTGGTTCCGCGTCGTGGTGAAGGAAGGCCGCAACCGCGAAGTGCGCCGCCTGTGGGAATCGCAGGGCTGCCAGGTGAGCCGCCTCAAGCGCATCCGCTACGGCGAGGTCGCGCTGCCGCGCGAACTGCTGCGCGGCCAGTCGCGTGAGCTGCCGTCCGACGCGGTGGAATCGCTGCGCGGCAAGCTCGGCCTGGAAGACGGCACGCCGTCGGCGCTGACGCTGCAGCCGGTGATCGGCCAGCGCAAGGCGACCAAGGCGACGATCGACCTGACCGGCAAGGCGCGCTCGCACGGTTACGTGGGCGGCCACAACACCGCCGACGAAGGCCGCGAACTGCGCCGCTTCGACCACGTGCGCGAGGATCGCGGTGGTCGCGGTCGCGGCGGTCCGCGCAAGCACGGCGGCCTGACGGTCAGTGGCGAAGCCGCGGCGAAGGCCGGCAACAAGCCGTTCAAGCAGCGCAAGGAAAAGGGTCCCAAGCCCTTGCCGGAAGGCAATCCGGCGGCGTTCCGCACCTGGTACGTGCCCGATGGCGTGACCACCGGTCCGAGCGGCCATCGCAACCCCGACGGCGCGCGCGGTCCGCGCAAGCCGCAGGGCGGCAAGGGTCCGCGTCCGGGCGGTGGCGGCGGCGGCAACCGCGGCGGCTTCGGCGGCGAGCGCGGTGGCGCGTACGGCGGCGGCTTCGGTGGCGAGCGCAGCGGCGGTGGCGGCTTCGGCGGCGAACGCAGTGGCGGCGGCGGTCAGCGCAGCGGCGGCCAGGGCCAGCGCAGCCCGCGTCCGTACGGGCATCCGGGCAATGCGCCGAGCTTCCCGTCCGACCACGCCAATCCCGGCAGCTTCAACCCGTACGGCGACAAGCCGCGCAGCCCGGGCGGCCAGCGCCCCGGCGGCGCACGTCCGGGCGGTCCGCGCCCGGCCGGCAACCGACCGGGCGGCAACGGCCCGGCGGGCAATCGTCCGGGCGGTCGTCCCGGCGGCGCACGTCCGGCCGGCCCACGTCCGGGCGGTCCGCGCGGCGGCGGTCGCCCCGGCGGTGGTCGCGGTCCGCGCGGCTGATCCATCGCGGTGCAACATCCAACAGGGCGCTTCGGCGCCCTGTTTCTTTTTGGGTGCGGGAAACTTCCGGCGCCTGCATGGGCGACGGCGCTGTGTCGCATTGCGCGTGGTCGATACCGTCCGTCGCCGCGCATTGGAAACGGCACACATTTCACTGGCCCCGAACGCTGGCGGGACGACCATGTGACGCCTCGGTGACGGCGACCACATGCGGACGCCGCACCGCATGCCGGGACGCCGCGACACCGGCAGGCCATGGACGATGAATCGCAAGCGCAGCTCGACGATCGCAGCATGCGGGTTCGTGCTCGCCGGCGTCGTCCTGCCTGCATCCGGCGCCTCGCGCACCGCGGCGCTGAGTGTCACCGCCGATGTCGTCGCCGCCTGCGAGGTGCGCGTGGTGGACGACTTGCTGCCCGACACACGAGACGCGCGATCCGGCGCTTCCCATCTTCTTGCACTCGTTTCGTTCTGATCGCCGCGCAGCCGCGTGGCATGGCGCTTCGTTCCCTCGGCAGGAGAAACCGAGATGTCCCCGCAACCGCTGCTCCGCTCCGCGCTGCTCGCAGGCGCCGTCGTGCTGTCCTTCGCCTCCATCCCGTCGAACGCCGCGACCAAATCCGCCAATTTCCAGGTACTGGCGACGATGGTCAGCGACTGCACCATCATCAGCATCACCAACGTCGACTTCGGTTCGGTCGGCGTCCTGAGCAATGACCTCGACACCATCGCCACGCTCACCGTCGCCTGCACGCCGGGCACGTCATACACCGTGTCCCTCAACGCGGGCACCGGCGCGGGCTCCACCATCACCGACCGGCGCATGGGCAGTGCCGGCGGCGGTTCGCTGAAATACCAGCTGTTCCGCGACGCCGCGCGCACGCAGAACTGGGGCAACACGCCCGGCACCGACACCCAGGGCGGAACCGGCAACGGAAGCAACAACGCCTACACGATCTATGCGCGCCTGCCGACGCAGACCGCTCCCGCGATAGGCAGCTACACCAGCACCGTAACCGCGACCATCACCTACTGAACGCGACGGCTCGCGGGAAGGAGACCCGATGAAGCGCGAGGATCGACTCGGCCTTCATGCGCCGCCACGCACGGCGCGCGTGCGCGCCAGCCTGATCGCGATGAGGCTGGCCATGGCGCTGGCAGGCGCATGCCTCGCGCTCGGCAAGCCGACGCACGCCGCCACGCGCACGGCGAACTTCAACGTGACCGCCCAGCTGGTGAGCGACTGCTCGATCGTCAGCGCGCCCAACCTCGACTTCGGCACGGTCGGCGTGCAGAACGTCGCGTACTACGGCACGGCGACGCTGGTGGTCCTGTGCACGCCGGGCACGGCGTACACGGTCGCGCTCGATGCGGGCTCGGTCGCCGGGTCCACGGTGAACGTGCGCAACCTCAGCGGCCCGGGCGGCAACATGACCTACTCGCTGTATCGCGACTCGGGCTACACGCAGATCTGGGGAACCACCGCGGGCACCGACACCACCGGTGGGACGGGCACGGGCAGCAACCAGAGCTACACGGTCTACGGACGCATCTTCGCCATGCAGACCACCAAGGCGCCCGGCACCTACACCAGCACGATCACCGCAACCATCACCTACTGACAAGCGAGGTGTGCCATGAAGTCCGGACGGTCCTTCCCTGCCCTGCTCGCGATCGCACTCGCCGTCAGCGGCGTGGCCCTGGCGGCTTCGATCCACGTCATGCCCACGACGATCACGCTCGGGCCCGGTAAGGCGACCGGCGTGTTGACGATCACCAACGAAGGAGAGGATCCGATCAACGCGCAGGTGCGTGTGTTCGCCTGGGACCAGGCCGGCGGAAAGGACTCGTTGAACGCCACGCAGAAGGTGGTGGTGAGTCCGCCGATGACCGCGCTGGCGCCGAAGCAGACGCAGTCGATCCGCGTCGTGCGCGTGGACAAGACCGACGCGACCGCCGAGGAGGCGTACCGGCTGGTGATCGATGAGATCGTCGATCCGGCGAAGGCGCCCAAGACCGGCGTGGCGGTGCAGATGCGCTATTCGGTGCCGGTGTTCGTGCTGCCCAAGGCCACGATGCCGTCGGGCACCGTGAACGTCACCGCGCAGGCGACGGGCAGCGCGCTGTCGCTCAAGGCGCACAACCCCAGCGAGGCGCACGTGCAGCTGGCGGACGTGTCCGTCGAACACCAGGGCGGCGCCATCACGCCGGTGCAGCCGGGACTGCTCGGCTACGTGCTGTCCGGCGGCACGATGCAGTGGACGCTCGCGGTCCCGTCGAACGCCGCCGCGGGCGGACGCCCCGTGCGCGTGCATGCGAACGTCAACGGCCAGCCGCTCAACGTCGACCTCTGAACCCCGACCACCGCGTCGCACCGGCCACGCGCCGGCCCACGGCGCAGGGAGTCGCATGAAGGGGGCGCGATGCGCGCGCATCCGTTGCTCTACCTCGTCGCGACGGCCGGCGCCGTGCTGGCCGCGGCCGCCGCGCGCAACGCCGGCGCGCAGACCGCGGCCGTCGCGCCCACGACGTATTACCTGGAGGCCATCGTCAACGGGCGCGACACGGAGCTGATCGTGCAGATCGATCGCGACGCGCGTGGCTTCGTCATGTCCGCCGACGAACTCACCGCGATCGGCGTCCGCGTGGACAACCTGCCGCTGGACGCGGACCGCCGGGTCGCGCTCGCCGACGTGCCCGACCTGCAAACCCGCTACCTCGAGGCCGAGCAACGGATGGAACTCACGCTGCCCGATGCGCAGCTGGTGCCCGAGCGCATCGGTTTCGCGAACCCGAAACCACCACCGCCGCAAACGGGCACCGGCCTGTTGTTCAACTACGCCGCGAACCTGCAGAGCAGCCGCGTCGAACTGACGCAACGGCAGAACGCGCGCCGCCTGCACGTGCCGCTGCTCGGCTCCGCGCGCTACGGGCACCTGCCGGTGGTGAGCCAGGAGGAGTTCGACGCGCACTACGCGCAGCGCAACCGCACCTTCGCGCTGTCGTCCGAACTGCGCCTGTTCTCGCGGCGCGGCGTGTTGGTCAACACCGGTTATTCGACGCTGGAAAACGGCCACCACGACTACACGCGGCAGGACTCCTACTGGACGTACTCGGACGTCGAACGCATGCGCACGTACACGGTCGGGGATTTCATTTCCTCCTCGCTGACCTGGACCCGCGCCGTGCGCCTGGGCGGCATTTCCATCGCGCGCAATTTCGACGTGCGGCCCGACCTGATCACGTTTCCGGTGCCGGCGCTCGGAGGCAGCGCCGTGGTGCCGACCACGGTGGACCTGTTCATCAACGGGCTGCGTCAGGAAACCGCGCAGGCCACCGGCGGCCCCTTCGTCTTCGCCGGTGCGCCCGCGCTCACCGGCGCGGGACAGGCGCGGATCGTGTTCCAGGATGCGCTGGGGCGTGAAGTCGTGCTGATGCGCCCCCTGTACATGGATTCGCGCCTGCTCGCCGCCGGCAACACCGATTACGCCGCGCAGTTCGGCTATGTGCGCCGCAGCTACGGCAGCCGGTCGTTCGACTATCGCGATTCGCCGGCGTTGACGGGGTCCTTGCGACGCGGCATGCGGGACGGATTCACGTTCGAGGCGCACGGTGAGTTCGCCGACGGCCTGCGCAACGCCGGCGTCGGCGCACTGGTGGAGCTGGGACGCTTCGGCGTGATCGACGGCTCGTGGTCGCAGAGCGCGGGGGATGCACGAGGCAACCAGTACGGGCTGGGATACCAATACCTTTCGCCGTATTTCACTATCGACATCCGCGGCCTGCGCACGCAGGACGACTACCGCGACATCGGCTTCCTGGAAGGCGCGCTTATTCCCGAGCGCCAGGCGCATGCGTCCTTCAGCGTGCCGATCACGCAGCGGCATTCGGTGATCGTCACGTACACACGGCAGGACGCGTCCGCGACCGGTGGGTCGCGCATCATCACGCTGGGTTACAACGGTTCCTTCGGCGAGCGCCTGAACGTGTTCGCCACCGCCTACCGCGACTTGGACCAGGACGATCCGGGCGGCCTCTACATCGGCGCGTCGTTGAGCCTGGACAATCGCAGGAGCGCCTCCGTGGCCGCAAGCCGCAACGGCGACGTCGATACAGTCACACTGAGCGCAGGCAGGAGCGTGGACTACGAACGCGGCGGCTTCGGGTGGAACCTGTCGCTCGACGGCGGCAGCGACGATTACCGTCATTCGCTGGGGCGGCTGGACTATCGCGGCCGCCATGTCGAGGCGTCCCTCACCGCCGAACACGCCCGTCGCGGGACGCAGCGCTACATCAACCATTCGCTGTTCGCCAACGGCGCCTTCATCCTGATGGATGGCGACCTGATGGCCTCGCGCTACGTCTACGACGCCTTCGCGCTGGTGTCCACGCGCGGCGTGCCCAACGTTCCGGTGCTGCGCGAGAACGCGTACGTCGGCACGACCAACCGCCACGGCCATCTGCTCGTGCCCGACCTGCAGGCCTACGAGATCAACCGGCTCGCGCTGGACGTCACGAACCTGCCGATCGACATCGCCTACCAGAGCGACCGCATGGAAGTGGCGCCACGCGCGCAGTCGGGCGTGCTCGCGGATTTCGCGATGGGCCGCTACGAGGGCGCGACCGTGATCCTTCACGACGAGGCAGGCGCGCCGTTGCCGGTCGGAACGCCGGTCGAGCAGCTCGATACCGGCGAGTCGTACGTTGTGGGCTACGACGGCGAGGTGTTCGTTCCGGCGCTGGTCGACCAGGCGCGACTGGCGGCCACGATCGGCGGCGTCCGCTGCGTCGCGACGATCCGCTTCGACAAGGAGACCGACGTGCTCAAGACCATCGGGCCGTTCACCTGTGCGAGGTCGCCATGACACGCGCGATCGTGGAACGGAAGCGGCGTTCGATCCGCTGCATCGTGTCGTGTCTGCTGGCCTTGCTTTTGACGGCAGGGACGGTCGCGAGGGCGCAGACCTGCACGTTCTCGATACCCAACCCGGACTTCGGCAACGTCGATGTGCTCGCAGCCGGGCCGGTGGACCTGACGACGCAGGCGACCATCAGCTGTACCGGGGCATCGACGCCCTACATCCACGCCTGCGTCAGCCTGGGCTCGCGCGGCATGACGGGGCCGGGCGGGGTGAAGTTGAATTACGACATGTACATCGACGCGGCGCGCACGCGTCCCTGGGGCAGCCTCTGGGACTCGACCGCGAACAACGTGCTCACCGCGGAGATCCCGATGTCCGGAGGCGCCGGCAGCACCTCCGTTCCGGTGTACGTGCGGATATTCGACGGCCAGACCGATCTGCCGGTGGGCGCCTACTCCCAGGGATTTCTCGGCGCGGGTTATACCGGCTTCAACGTCGTCGGCTACACCAGCGCGCCGACCGCCTGCACGACCGGAAGCGGCCCGCAGACGCCTCCTTCCTTCACGACGCGCGCCACGGTGATCGCAGGTTGTTCGGTGTCCGCAAGCAATATCGACTTCGGCCAGATGGGCGTCATCGGGCAAGCGGTCAACGCAACGGGCGTGCTCACCCTCACCTGCACGAAGAGCGCGACCGTCACCATCGCGCTCGACGCAGGCGTGTCCGTCGGCGCGAAGGTCGCATCGCGCGCGATGACGCGCATGGGCGGAACGGAGTTACTGCAATACCAGTTGTATCGCGATGCCGCGCGGACGCAGCGCTGGGGCGACGGCAGCCAGGGGACCTCGACGCTCAGCCTGACCGGCGCCGGTGCTGCGCAGACAGCGACCGTGTATGGCAGCGTTCCCGCACAGAACATGCCCCCGCCGGGCACCTACAACGACACGATCACGGTGACGGTCACGTTCTGAGGTCCCTCGGACGTCGCGATCGCGACGCGTCGGTCACGGCAACATCGCCGGCTGCGCGTCGTACCACTCGCGCGCGCGGATCAGGTGGAAGTCGCGCTGTCCGTTGTCGACCGCGACCGCGCAGCTGAGCACGCCCCATTTCGCGTACAGGCTGCCGGCGCGCTGCTTTCCGTGCAGGCGCAGCCGCGCCTTGACGTCGTAACGCGCGTTGCTCGCATCCACGTTGTCCAGCAGCAGCGTCTGCCCGGCGAGGCGCACGTTGCCGTTGGCCTGCGCCGGGCCGGAATCGACCAGCTTGAACATCCATTTCGGGTAATCCTTCTGCCGGGAGAACAGCGCAAGCAGGAAACCGACGTCCTTCATCGCGATGCGCGCACGGCCGTCGATGCTCACCGGTCGATCCCAGTCCATGCGCGCGCGTTGCAGGTCGATGCGCGTCCACCAGCCGCCGCGCGACTCGCCGCCGGGCTCGGTGAAACTGACGTTGGCCAGCGCCATGCGCGTGCCGTCGATGTTGAACGTGTGGCGCTTGAGGTCCGCGCGACGCAGCTTCGTGTCGATGTCCACGTCGGTGCGCAGCGCGATGCCGGCCAGGTGCATGCGGGCAGCGCGCGCATCGATGCCGAGCGTGCCCTGCCCGATCGCGCCCGCGCCATCGAGCGTGAGATCGCCGGACAGCGTGCCCGAACCGCCATCGAATCGCAGATGATCGTTGGGCAGGTACCGGTTGTAGGCGCGCAGGTCGGGCACCTTCGCATCGGCGAAGGTGAGATGCGCGCGCATCGCCTGCCCCACCTGCTTCATCGCCCCCGGCTGGCGCAGCGCCTGACGTTCCACGCCGGACACGCTTTCCAGCAGCAGCCGCAGGTTCTGCCCCTGCACGAACGGACGCGCCGCCGCGTCGTCGGCCGCGATGTCGAACCGCTCCATCACCAGCTCCAGGCGCGGCAGCACCTCGTCGTCCGGCCCTGTGTCCAGACGGCCGTCGGCACGCGCGCGACCGGCGATGCGGTTGCCCATGACGTGCGCGACGGCCTGCACGTCCGGCACGCCGACGCGGCTGCCGCCCGCGATCCGCCCGTCGATCACCCGCACGTCCGCGTCCACCACGCCCGCGCCGTCCAGCGACAGCCACGGCGCGTCGAAGAAACTCCCCAGCCAGCGCAGCGACGCGAAGTGCCATCGCCCGACCACGTGCCCGGAGCTGCGCGGCAACAGGCTTCGCGCATCCTTCAGCGGAACCTGCGTGCCACGAACGGTCACGTCGGCATCCAGCGACAGGCGACCCTCGGCCTGCGCGGGCGCGCGCGCGATCAGGTGCATGTCGCGATCCACGTCCAGGGCGACGTCCAGCGCATCGCTGAAGGCCTTGCCGGTTCCGTCGCGCCCGCGCACCGGCGTGTGCCAGCGCAGGCGACTGCCGGGCGTCAGCGAGCCGCGCGCGAAGCCCAGGTCGATCTGCGCGCGTCCATCGCCGGCCACGTTGCTCAGTGCGATGCGGCCCTGCGGGTCGATGCTCACGCCCAGCGTGGGTGCCTTGCCGTCGAGCTTGAGCGTCGCGTCGGTGAGCAGCAGCTTCGCGATGCCGCGTGCCTGATCGCGCGTGTGCCGCGCGATGGCGAAGTCGGCATCGATGCGACCGTCGCGCAGCAGCGCGTCCTTGCCGAATCGAAGCTGGGCGTTCTCGAAGTGCGCCTGCGACGGCATCAGCTCCAGCGCCCCGCCGCGCAGCTGCTTGAAGAAGCCGACGTTCGCGCGGCCCACGCCGTCGAGCACGAGATCGCCCAGGCGTCCGTGGCGGATCGAATCGCTGTGGATGCGGTCGAACTGCAGCACCCAGCCGCCCGCACGCGCGGGCAGCGGCGGTTTGTGCGGGCCGCCGATATCGACGGCGCCGGTGACCTCGTACGCGACCACTTCCGGCACGCGCACGGTCTTTCGCAACAGCGGAAGGATCGCGATGCGGCCGCTGGCGCGCGCGGCCTCCACCGACCACGTCGCGCGACCGGCGTGGCCTTTCAGGCGCACGTCCCACACGTGCACGCGGCCGGGCCACAGCGTGAGGCCGCGACTCCACTGGATCTGGAACTTCTCCGGCTTGCGGTTGGCGGTCCATTCGCCGATCGGCGTGTTGATGAAGATGTTGCCGGCCAGCAGGTAGAACGCGTAAACGCCGACCAGCACGATCGCGCCGAGCCGTATCCAGCGCCGCGCGAGGGAAGGAACACGCTGCCACGAACGCGTTGCGAAGTTCAGTTCCATTGATGCGTGCTCCCTGGTGCACGGTGCGATGCGCTGAGCTTACCCGCGCAACGCGGCCGCCGGCCTCTCGACCGACGCGAACTTTGCACCGTGCATTGCCTGCACGATTGCGATTAGTGGCGCGCGAGTTCGACCACGCGTGGATGCACGAGGCGCTCGAAATCGTGCCAGCCCATGCGCATCAGCTCGCGATGCGATCCGGCGTTGAACGCGATGTCGTCGTCCTCGGCCAGGCTCGCCGCGGCATACACGTCCATCGCGTAGAGATTGCCGAACGGCGGCATCGCGCCGACCTCGCATTCGGGGAAGCGGTCGCTGAAGTCCGACTCGCTCGCCAACGCGACTTCGCGCGCGCCGCTGGCCTTGCGCAGCTGCGCCAGATCGAGCCATTCGTCCGACGGAAGCACCGCCATCGCGAGCTTTCCATCGAGCCGCACCATGACGGTCTTCACCATCTCGTGGCTGTCGATGTGGGCGCTCGCCGCGGTGTCGCGTGCGGTGAAGGCATGCGGATGCGTCATCGTGTCGTAGGCGACGCGGTTGGAACTGAGGAATTCCTGGAGGCGCGGGGACAGGGTTTCGGACGACATGGCACGGGCTCCTTCAGCGGAGGCCGGGCGCGTCGCGACGCTCGATGCGGCGCGCGGGGCGTGGGTCGTTGTATGAAGAGGCGACTTGAAACGTGAGGCGTGCCGCACGGGACGGCCCGGCCAGTGTACCCCCGTTGTGCGATGCGATCCGCGGCCTGCTGCGTCACGTGTGCGTTATCGACGCCCCGCGAGACGCGTCGGCGCCATTCATCGAATCGGCGCGGCGGAATACGGCGATCGGCGGCAGGACGGCGTGCGTGTGGCGAACCCGGGTGCGCTTCGCTTACCCGGGCTACAAAAGCGGGCTTTCAGCGCAGCTCGAACGCGTCCGCGTCCAGCATCGCAGGGAAACGCTCGCGATGTGCGGCCAGCTCGGCCGCCGACAGCGTCACGGTGACGACGGTCTCGACGTCCACGCACTCGGTGACCGGCTGGCCGACGTAATCGATCACCGCACTGTCGCCGGCGTAATGCAGCCCGTTGCCGTCGGTGCCGACGCGGTTCACCGCCGCGACGTAACACAGGTTCTCGATCGCACGCGCGCGCAGCAGCGTCTTCCACGGATACGCGCGCGCCGACGGCCAGTTGGCGACGAAGATCATCAAGTCGAAGTCGAGCTGGCCCGCACGTTCGACATCGAACCGGTTACGCGAGAACACGGGGAAACGCAGGTCGTAGCAGACCAGCGGGCAGATGCGCCAGCCGCGCCAGTCGAGCGTGAGGCGATCGCGGCCCGCCGCGTAGCGCTCGTGTTCGCGCGCGTAACGGAACAGGTGGCGCTTGTCGTAGGTGCTCACCGCACCGTCGGGCGTGGCGAACAGCAGGCGGTTGTAGACGCCGTCGCCATCGCGCAACTGGACGCTGCCGGTCACCGCGGCGTCGAGCCGCGCGGCCTGTTCGCGGACCCATTCGACGGTGGGTCCCGCCATCGTCTCGGCATTGCCGATGGCCTCGTTGGAGAAACCGCTGGTGAAGGTTTCCGGCAGGATCACCAGATCCGTCGTGCCGCGCAGCGGCGCGATCAGTCCACCGTAGTAATCGCGATTGCCGGCCGGATCGTGCCAGCGGGTGTCGCCTTGGACGAGGGTGACGCGCAGGTCGTTCATTGGACTACCCGAATGTGTGGCTGAATTCGATCGCCGTCATCCCCGCGAAGGCGGGGATCCAGCTGTCAGACGCATCAAACCCTACGGAACACATGACGCGTCGGACGGTTGGATTCCCGCTTTCGCGGGAATGACGATTCTTGAAGCGACGGACGTTTCACGGAAGCCGCTTCGGTGTACGTCAAAGCCTCTGCAACCGCTCGATCGCCTTGTCCAGCGTCGCCTCGTTCTTCGCGAAGCACAGACGCGCGAGGCGCTGCCCCGCCGGCGGCGTTTCGTAGAACGGCGACAGCGGGATGGCGGCCACGCCCTTTTCCACCGTGAGCCAGCGGCAGAACGCGGCATCGTCCAGGTCGCTCACGTCCGAATAATCCACCAGCTGAAAATAACCGCCTGGCACCGGCAGCGGCTTCAGGCGCGTGGTGAGCAACTGCTCACGGAAGCGGTCGCGCTTGGCTTCGTAGAACGCGCCGAGTTGCTCGTAGTGTTCCGGCTCGGCTTCGATCATCTCCGCGAACGCCCACTGCGCCGGAGCGAACGTGCAGAAGGTGTTGTACTGGTGCACCTTGCGCAGCTCGGCCGACAGCAGCGGCGGCGCGATGCAGTAACCGACCTTCCAGCCGGTGCAGTGGTAGGTCTTGCCGAAGCTGGACACGACGAACGCGCGTTCGCGCAGTTCCGGATGGCGCAGCACGGATTCATGACGGCGGCCGTCGAACACGATGTGCTCGTACACCTCGTCCGACAGCAGCCAGAGGTTCGTGTCGCGCAGCAGCGCGGTGAGCTGTTCGATGTCGTCCGCGGTGAACATCGCGCCGGACGGATTGTGCGGCGAGTTGATCATCAGAAGGCGCGTCTTCGGCGTGACCGCGGCGCGGATCGCCTGCCAGTCGGGCGCGAAGGTCTGCGGATCCAGCGGCACGTGAACGGCGCGACCGCCGGCCAGGTCGATCGCCGGCTCGTAGGAGTCGTAGCAGGGATCGAGCACGATCACCTCCTCACCCGCGCGCACGACGGCGGCGACGGCGTCGAAAATCGCCTCGCTCGCACCGGAAACGACGGTCACTTCAGTATCCGCGTCCGGACGATGGCCGTAGCAGCGCTCGGTCTTCGCGGCGATGGCCTGGCGCAGCGCGGGCACGCCGGTCATCGGCGCGTACTGGTTCCTGCCCTCGCGCATGGCGCGGTCGAGCGCGTCGATCAGGCGCTCGGGCACGTTGAAGTCCGGGAAGCCCTGGCCGAGGTTGACCGCGTCGTGCTCCATCGCCAGCTGCGACATCACGGTGAAGATGGTCGTGCCGACCTTCGGCAGTTTGGTTTGCAGGGTCATCGCGGGGAAAGCTCGGCGTGGGGGTTGCGGACCGCCAAGTGTAAGGACGCGGGCACGGCGGCGTCATGACGAACGCTCATCTGCGCATCCTCCGGCCGCAGGCGCGGGCGCGCGCGATTGCGCCGGTCGCATCGGCCGTGGACACTTGCGCCATGCGTGAACTGCAGATCGTCGACGCCGCCGAGCTTGCCAGCGCCTACGCCGCCGCGGTGTATGTGGTCGCGCTGGACGGCGATTCGTTTCCGCTGCGCGTCGGCGAGCCCGCGCGCGACCTGGAGGCCTACGCCCCGGCGTCGCGCTATGCGTTCATCACGGCGTGGAATCCGGCGTCGCAACCGCGCTCGGACACCGCCAACGAGGCCGCCGACGCCCTGCTCGTCACACAGCTCGACGCGCTGGGCGTGACGCGGCACGCCGCGTGGGCGCAGGACGCCGACGGCCGCTGGCGCGAGCCGGGCTGGCTCGTGGCCGACGTGGACGAGAGCGCGCTGCTCCGGCTCGCGGAGGAATTCGGCCAGGCGGGCGTGCTGGACTGGGCGGCCGGCGAGCCGGTTCGGCTGCGGATGCTGGCGCCGCGCCCCGTCGGACACGCGGTCGCGCATACGGACTGGATCCCGGCGTGAGCGGTGACGCCTGATCACGTCGTGAGTCCCACCGGGCGTGCTCCGCCTGCCCGGGTGCCAACGCCCGCCGCCGTCAGGCGCCCCGCCACGCCAAGCGGCGGATTTGGCGAACCGAATAGAATGGCCGACCTTCGCGGCGCCGCCCGCCCGGCCTTTCCGATGACGCCCAACGACCGCCCCGCCCCGCCGCTGCTGGCCGCCCGCGGCCTGCGCTTCGCGCGCAACGACGAACCGGTGTTCGGCCCGCTGGATTTCAGCGTCGACGCCGGCGAAGCGCTGCTCGTGCAGGGCGACAACGGCGCCGGCAAGACCACGCTGCTGCGCGTGCTCGCCGGGCTGCTTCGCTCCGACGGCGGCGAGATCGACCTCGACGGCCAACCGGCCGGGCATGCCCGTCGCGCCCGCGCGATCGCGTACCTGAGCCACCTGCCAGGGCTCAAGGCGGACCTGACGGCGATGGAAAACCTCGACTTCCTGTGCGGCCTGCAGGGTCGCCGCCGTGCACAGCTTCCCGAGAACGCCCTGGCGATCGTCGGGCTGGCCGGCTACGAGGACACGCTCGCGCGCCAGCTTTCGGCCGGGCAGAAGAAGCGCCTGTCGCTGGCGCGGCTGTGGATGTCGCCGGCGCCGCTGTGGCTGCTCGACGAGCCGTACGCGAACCTCGACCTGGAAGGCATCGAGCTGGTCAACCGCATGGTCCAGGCGCACCTGCGCGAGGGCGGCGCGGCGCTGGTCACCACCCACGGCGCCTACGCGGCCCCGCCGGTGCGCACGCGCATGCTGGTGCTGAGCCGGGGGGCCGCCGCATGAGCGCCTCCACCACGCCGAGCCTGGTCGGCGCCGCGCGCGCCCTGCTCGTCCGCGATTCGCGCCTGCTGTGGCGGCGTCGCGGCGATGCGCTGCAGCCGGCGCTGTTCGCGCTGCTGGTCGTCGTCCTGTTCGCCCTCGGCCTGGGCGGCGAGAAGACCGCGCTGTCGAAGGTCGCCGCCGCGGTGTTGTGGCTGGCCGTCCTGCTGGCCGGCCTGCTCTCGCTGGACACGCTGTTCCGCGGCGACGCCGAGGACGGCTCGCTGGAGCAGTGGATGCTGGCGCCGGTGCCGCTGGCCTGGCTGGTCGGGGTGCGGACCTTCATGCATTGGGCGACGACCGCGCTGCCGCTGCTGATCGCCACGCCCTTCCTCGGCGAGCTGCTGTACCTGCCGCATCGCGAGCTGGGCGTGCTGATGACCTCGCTCGCGCTGGGCACGCCGCTGCTGAGCCTCATCGGCGCCGTCGTGGCCGCCCTGACAGTCGGGATGCGGCGCTCCGGTATACTCGTGGCCCTGCTGGCGCTGCCGTTGTACGTGCCGGTGCTGGTGTTCGGCGCGGGCAGCGTGGCGGCCTGCGCGCAGGGGCTGGATCCGACCGGAGCGCTGCTGTTGCTGGGCGCGGGCCTGGCGGTGGCGCTGGTCCTGGCGCCGCTGGCCGCGGCCGCCGCGATCCGCATCGCACTGAGCTGAGTTCGACGGGGCGCACGGGTGAACGCCGGGGACGGAGCTTTGAGCCAGATCAAGGGGCCCCTTCCCGGCCGACGCGACAATCCGCCGCAACCGCCACCGTCCGGCCGCACCGCCGGACCGGGCTGAGAAATCGATGAATCCGATCATCCGCTGGTTCCACAAACTCGGATCGCCTCCGTACTTCGACCGCTTCGCCGCGCGCTGGGCGCCCTGGGGCTACGGCCTGGGCCTGCTGGTCATGGCCTGGGGCCTGTACGGCGCGCTGTTCCAGGTGCCGGCCGACTACCAGCAGGGCGACAGCTTCCGCATCCTCTACATCCACGTGCCAAGCGCCTGGATGAGCATGGCGGTCTTCGGCCTGATGGCGCTGTATTCGGCGATCGCGCTGGTGTGGCGCATCAAGCTGTGCGAGATCCTCGCGATGGCCTGCGCGCCGATCGGCGCGGCCTTCACGCTCATCACCCTGCTCACCGGCTCCATCTGGGGCAAGCCGATGTGGGGCACGTGGTGGGACTGGGATCCGCGCCTGACCACCGAACTGATCCTGCTGTTCCTCTACCTGGGCATGATCGGCCTGTACAACGCCATCGACGACCGCCGCGCCGCCGCGCGTGCCGCGGGGCTGCTGGCGATCGTCGGCGTCGCGCTGCTGCCGGTGATCCGGTACTCGGTGGTGTGGTGGAACTCGCTGCACCAGGGCCAGACGATCGAGATCTTCGGCGAGTCGAAGATGGATCCCAGCATGTACGGGCCGCTGATCTGGATGGTCCTCGGCACCAAGCTTTGGTTCGTCGGCGCGCTGCTGTCGCGCGCCCGCGCCGACAACCTGCGTCGCGAGAGCGGCAAGGGCTGGGTCGCCGACCTCGCCGGAGGTCGGCGCGCATGAGTTATCAGAACTACGTGATCGCCGCCTACGCGGTGTTCGTGATCGTGCTGGGATGGGACTACGCCAGCACGAAGCTGCAGATCCGCCGCGAGTTGCGCGGCGCACGCCAGCGTGCCGCGCGCGAGGCCGCGCGCCCGGGCCGTGACGCCGAACTGACCCGCTAGCCCCTTTCGTTCGAGAGTGCTTCCCGCATGAATCCCGTCCGTCGCCGCCGCCTGCTCTGGGTCATCGCCCTGGTCGTGGCCGCCGGCATCGCCACCACGCTCGTCGCGATGGCCCTGCAGCGCAACATCGCCTACCTCTACACCCCCAGCGAAGTGCTGCGCGGCGAAGCCGGCGGGCAGGCGCGTTTCCGCCTGGGCGGCATGGTCGCGGCCGATTCGTTCAAGCGCGCGCCCGGCTCGCTCGACGCGACCTTCCGCGTGACCGATGGCGACGCGCAGATGCCGGTCAAGTACACCGGCATCCTCCCCGACCTCTTCCGCGAGAAGCAGGCCGTCGTCGCCACCGGCCGCATGCAGGGCGACGTGTTCGTGGCCGAGGAGATCCTCGCCAAGCACGACGAGAACTACATGCCGAAGGAAGTCGCCGACAAGATGGGCATGGCGCACAAGAAGCACGACGTCGACGCACCCGCCGCCGGCGCGGCGAAGGAAGCCAAGTAAGTGCTGGGCGAAATCGGGCAGGTCGCGCTGATCCTCGCGCTGCTGGTGTCGGTCCTGCAGGCGGCGCTGCCGCTGGCCGGCGCGCAGCGCGGCGTCGCGCCGTGGATGGCCGTTGCGCGTCCGGCCGCATATGCGCAGCTGGCGCTGGTGGCCTTCGCGTTCGTGATCCTCACGCATGGCTTCGTGACGCAGGATTTCTCCCTGCGCTACGTCGCCGAGAACAGCAACTCGCTGCTGCCGGTGATGTACCGCTACACCGCGGTGTGGGGCGCGCACGAAGGCTCGCTGCTGCTGTGGGCGCTGATCCTCGCCGCGTGGACCGGCGCCGTCGCGCGTTTCTCGCGCAGCCTGCCGGACACCGTCATCTCGCGCGTGCTGGGCGTGATGGGGCTGGTGAGCGCGGGCTTCCTCGCGTTCCTGATCTTCACCAGCAATCCGTTCCTCCGCCTGCTGCCCTCGCCCGGCGAAGGGCGCGACCTCAACCCGCTGCTGCAGGACCCGGGGATGATCATCCATCCGCCGATGCTGTACCTGGGCTACGTCGGCTTCGCGGTGCCGTTCGCGTTCGCGATCGCCGCCCTGCTCGACGGAAAGATCGACGCACGCTGGCTGCGCTGGACGCGTCCGTGGACGAACGTCGCGTGGGCCTTCCTGACGCTCGGCATCGCGCTGGGTTCGTGGTGGGCGTATTACGAACTCGGCTGGGGCGGTTGGTGGTTCTGGGATCCGGTCGAGAACGCGAGCTTCATGCCGTGGCTCGCCGGTGCCGCGCTGCTGCATTCGCAGGCGGTGACCGAAAAGCGCGGCAGTTTCCGCGGCTGGACGCTGCTGCTCGCCATCGCGACGTTCTCGCTGTCGCTGCTGGGCACGTTCCTGGTGCGTTCGGGCGTGCTGACCAGCGTGCACGCGTTCGCGGCCGATCCGGCGCGCGGCCTCTTCATCCTCATCTTCCTCGGCATCGTCGTCGGCGGATCGCTGCTGCTGTACGCGCTGAAGGCGCCGTCCTCGGAAGATGCCGGCAAGCCCTTCGAGCTGTTCTCGCGCGAAACGCTGCTGCTCGCCAACAACCTGCTGCTGTCCACGGCGTGCGCGATGGTGCTGCTCGGCACGCTGTATCCGCTGCTCGCCGACGCGCTGGAGCTGGGCAAGATTTCCGTCGGTCCGCCCTACTTCGCGTTGATGTTCGTGCTGCTGATGGCGCCGCTGGTGCTGCTGCTGCCGTTCGGCCCGATCACCCGCTGGCAGCGCGACCAGGCGTCGAAGCCGCTGGCGATGCTGCTGCCGTGGGCTGGACTCGCCATCGCGCTCGCGGTCGTCGCCTATTTCATGGCGCCGCAGGGCCCGGTGAAGGTCGCCGCGGGCGTGCTCGGCGCGGCGTGGGTGCTCTTCGGCACGGCGCGCTTCGTGTGGACGCGCGTGCGCAGCCAGACCAGCGGCCAGCGCTTCACGCCGGAAATGCTCGGCATGACGCTCGCGCATTTCGGCGTGGCGGTGTTCCTCGTCGGCGCCCTGCTGACCGAAGGCCTGACCACGCAGCGCGAACTCGCCGTCGCGCCCGGCCAGACCGTCGAACTGGGCCGCTACGCGTTCCGTTTCGATGGCGCGGCGCATTCGCAGGGCCCGAACTACGAAGCCGACCGCGGCACCGTCAGCGTGTTCGAGAACGGCAAGCCGCTCACCGTGCTGCATCCGGAAAAGCGCGCCTACGCCAGCGGCGGCCAGGTGATGACCGAAGCGGCGATCGCGCGCGGCGTTACGCGTGACCTGTACGTCGCGCTGGGCGAACCGCTCGGCGGCGATGCGTGGGCGCTGCGCGTGCACATCAAGCCGTTCGTGCGCTGGATCTGGGCCGGTGCGTTGCTGATGATGCTGGGCGGGTTCGTGACGGCGACGGATCGGCGCTTCCGCATGAAATCGGTTGCGTCGGTCGAAGCACCGTCGCGGCCGGCCATGCAAGCGCTATCGACCACAGGCGGCAGCGTCTTTGGCGAATACGAACGGCATAAGCGAAACGCCAGCGGTCCGGACGACGTACGCGTCGACTTCGATGGAGACGATGCGTGAACAAGGCCCGCTGGATCCCTTTGATCGTCGTCGCCGCCCTCGGCGTGCTGCTCTTCGCCGGCGTGCTGCTGAGCCGCAACCCCAATCGCGATGCCCTGCCCTCGCCGCTGATCGGCAAGCCCGCGCCGGCCTTCCGCCTGCCGGTGCTGCACGAGCCCGGCCGGCTGGTCACCGATCGCGACCTGCGCGGCGCGCCCTACCTTCTGAACGTCTGGGGCAGCTGGTGCCCGGCGTGTCGCGACGAGCATCCGGTGCTGACGCGTTTCGCCGAAACCAAGCGCCTGCGCGTCATCGGTTTCAACTGGAAGGACGAGCACGCCGACGCGTTGCGCTGGCTGGAGCAGTTCGGCAACCCGTATTTCATGGTCCTCACCGATTACGACGGCAAGGCCGCCATCGACTGGGGCATCTACGGCGCACCGGAAACCTTCCTCGTCGACGCCGGCGGCACGATCCGCTGGAAGTACGTCGGCCCGCTCACCGACGAGGTGATCGAAAAGGAACTGCTGCCCCAGCTGGCGCAGATCGACGCGCGGGGCGCATCGCTGTGATGCGCGGCGCTTTCCCGCACGCCGTGCTGCTCGCATTGGCGCTGATGTTCTCCGGCGCCCCAGCGTTCGCGCAGGTCGCCACCGGCGCCACGCCGCTGCGTTTCACCGACAGCACCGAGGAAAAGCGCTTCCACGCGCTGGTGAGCGAACTGCGTTGCGTGATGTGCCAGAACCAGTCGCTGGCCGATTCCAACGCGCAGATCGCCGTGGACCTTCGCCGCGAAGTGCTCGAGCTGATGCGCAAGGGCAAGACCGACGCGGAGATCAAGGATTTCCTTGTCGCGCGTTACGGCGAATTCGTGCTGTACCGCCCACAGGTCGAAAGCAAGACGTGGCTGCTGTGGTTCGGCCCGGCGTTGGTGCTGCTGGCCGGCGGCATCGTCGTGGTCGGTGCGGTACGACGCCGCTCGCGTCCGTCCGCGCAGGCGGCGGCCGACGAGCGCAATGACGAGCAGGAGTGGTGATGGGCAGCGCGATGGTGGGTTTCGTGATCGCCGGCCTCGTGCTGGCCGTGCTGACGCTGGCCTACGTGCTGCGCCCGCTGTGGCGCACGCGACGCGTCGCGGGCGTGGCGGTGATCGCCGGATTGACGCTCGCCACCGCGATGGCCTACGTCGCCATCGGTACGCCGGCCGCGCTGGACAACGCGCAGCGCGAGATGCCCCGCACGCTGGACGAAGCCATCTCGAAACTCGAAGCCGAGCTGCAGCGCGATCCCAACCAGATCGAAGGCTGGCGCTTGCTCGGCCGCGCCTACATCGCGCAGGGCAACGCCGCCAAGGCGTCCGACGCGCTGTCGCACGCGATCAAGCTCGCGCCGGACGACCCGGACCTGCTGGCCGAAGCGGCCGAAATGCGTGCGCTCGCCGCACCGGAACGCCGCTTCGACGAACAGGGCGTCGCGATGCTGCGACACGCGATCGAACTGCAGCCCATGCACCAGCGCGCGCGCTGGTTCCTCGGCATCGCCCAGCGCCAGGCGTCGCAGCCGGCCGAAGCCGCGCGCACGTGGGAACCGCTGCTGACGACCATCGTCGATGCCGCGGCCGCCGCGCCGCTGCGCGCGCAGATCGACGCCGCGCGCGCCGAAGCCGGCCTTCCGCCGCTGCCGGCGGCTGCCGCAGCTTCCACGGCCTCCGCGCAGGCGCCAACCAAGGGCGGGATGAAGGTGAAGGTGTCGGTCACGCCGGAACTCGCCGCGAAGATTCCGCCGAACGCGACGCTGTTCGTGATCGCGCGCCAGCCCGGCGGTCCGCCGATGCCGGTCGCCGCGGAGAAGCTGCCCGCGACGGGGTTCCCGCGCGAGATCACGCTCGACGACAACGACAGCCCGATGCCCACGCTGAAGCTCTCGCAGCTGCACCGCGTCGAAGTGCTCGCGCGCATTTCCGTCAGTGGCGACGCCACGCCGGAACCGGGCGACATGGAAGCGAAGGCGAAGGTGTCGGACAAATCCGGCGTGGTCGAACTGGTGATCGATTCGGTTCGCCCCTGAGGTTCGCGGGCGGATCTCCGACGACGCCGGATCGGATTTTCCGACATGCCGCCAGGCATAACGGTGATGTCGTCGTCCCGCCCGGCACTTTAAGCTTGCGCCCATGACCGAATTCATCCCGCCCGGCACGCGCTGGTTCGACCTGCCCTCCCCGTTCGCAATGAAGCGCGGAGGCGAGCTGCATGGCGCCCGCGTCGCATACGAAACCTGGGGCACGTTGAACGCCGCGCGCGACAACGCCGTGCTGATCGTCACCGGCCTCTCGCCCGATGCGCACGCGGCGAGCAACGAGGGCAATCCGGAGCCGGGCTGGTGGGAAGCCATGCTCGGCCCCGACAAACCCATCGACACGAACCGCTGGTTCGTGATCTGCGTGAACTCGCTGGGTAGCTGCAAGGGCTCGACGGGGCCGGCCTCGATCAACCCGCAGACCGGCAAGCTGTATCGCCTGGATTTCCCGGATCTGTCGGTGGAAGACGGCGCGGACGCCGCAGCGCACCTCGTGCGCGGACTGGGCCTGGATCGCATCGCCTGCCTTATCGGCAATTCGATGGGCGGCATGACGGCCCTCGCGTTCCTGCTGCGCCACCCGGGTCTGGCGCGCAACCACATCAATATTTCAGGCGCGGCGAAAGCGCTGCCGTTCTCCATCGCCATCCGTTCGCTGCAGCGCGAGGCGATCCGCCTGGATCCCAACTGGAACCACGGCCAGTACGACGACGCGCACTATCCCGAGTCCGGCATGCGCATGGCGCGCAAGCTCGGCGTGATCACCTATCGCTCCGCGCTGGAATGGGACGGCCGCTTCGGTCGCGTGCGCCTGGACTCCGATCGTGCCGACGAAGATCCGTTCGGGCTGGAATTCGAAGTCGAAAGCTACCTGGAAGGCCACGCGCGCCGGTTCGTGCGCCGGTTCGATCCGAACTGCTATCTGTATCTGAGTCGATCGATGGACTGGTTCGACATCGGCGAATACTGCGCGACGCGTTCGAGCGGCGAAGCGGACACGCGTGCGGGCCTCGCGAGCATCCGCGTGGAGAAGGCGTTGGCGATCGGCGTGCATACGGACATCCTCTTCCCGCTCCAGCAACAGGAAGAAATCGCCGAAGGACTGCGCGCGGGCGGGGCCGACGCGACCTTCGTGCCGTTGCCTTCTCCGCAGGGACACGACGCGTTCCTCGTGGACATCGCGCGCTTCGGGCCTGCGGTCGCGGGATTCCTGAACGCCCTGTAGGCGCGCTCGCGCGGGCATACCGGCATGGATTGACGCAACGCAAGAAAGCCGACGCGGGCCGCGCGGTAGAATCGGCCCATGAACGCCTCCGACGCGCTGCCCGATCTGCACTTTCCCGGCCACGACAAGCTGGTCGCCGCCATCGACGCCGCGGTCTCCGCCGGCGACGAACACGCGGTCACCGCAGCGCTGCGCACCACGCTGTGCGGCATGATCCGCGACCGCGACGTGCAGCTGCCCGCCTGCGTCCACGAACCCATCGCCGACCATTACGCACGTCGCGAGCTCTACCGCAGCCCCGACCTCGGTTACAGCGTCGTCGCGATGACCTGGGGCCCGGGCCAGGGCACGCCAGTGCACGACCACTGCGGCCTGTGGTGCGTGGAAGGCGTCTGGGACGGCGAGCTGGAAATCACGCAGTACGAGTTGCTGGAACGCGAAGGCGATCGCTTCCGCTTCCGCGCGGCCGGCGGCATGCATGCCGGCCCCGGCAGCGCAGGCAGCCTCATCCCGCCGCACGAATACCACACGATCCGTAACGTCAGCCGCGATGCCGTCGCGGTCTCGCTGCACATCTACAAGGCGGCGATGGAGTCGTGCGCGACGTTCGTGCCGGACCAGGGCGAATGGTTCTCGCGCGTGGACAAGACGCTGCGCACCGACGAAGCCGCCTGATCGCCCGGCGGCAAACGCTGGCCCCGTCACCACCTGACCTTCGGCACCTTGGCGCTGTCACCGGCCGGCATTAGCGTGGGCGCATTCATCGTCAGGAGCGCCGACGTGCTGACCGATTTCCTCCTCGCGTCCCTGCACCACCTGCTCGTCTTCGGACTGATCGCCATGCTGGTGGCCGAATCGGTCCTGCTGCGCGGCGCCCTCGACCGCGCCACGCTGCAGCGTCTTGCCGGCATCGACATGGGCTACGGCCTGTGCGCGATGGCGCTGATCGCCGTCGGCATCGGTCGCGTCGCATTCGGCATCAAGGGCTACGACTTCTACCTGCACAACCCGTGGTTCCACGCCAAGATGGGCGCGTTCGTGCTGGTGGGGCTGCTGTCGATCCTGCCGACCGTGCGCTTCCTGCGCTGGCGCAAGGCGCTGGCAGCCAATCCGATCTTTTTGCCCGATGCCGCGGAGACCGCCCGCATGCGCACGATCGTCCGCGTCGAGCTCATCCTGCTGGCCGCGATCTTCGTCCTCGCCGCTGCCATGGCCCGCCATGGCGGATTGAGCCTTTGAGCGCTGCCGCAGGCCCGACCCTCGGCTATACTGCACGGCCGCGCCGGAATGGCGGAATCGGTAGACGCAGCGGACTCAAAATCCGCCGCCCTTAAAAGCGTGTGGGTTCGAGTCCCACTTCCGGCACCAGACAGGACCCGCGAGCGATCGCGGTTTTTTTGTTGGCCCATCGGTCGCCTTGCCCCGGCTGCCCCGCAGGACACCCGGGCTTCACATCGGCACCCGCAATCTCAGCCCACGAGACCGCCGCGGATCGTATCCGTCGCACCACACCGGGGAAGTGGCCATGCCGAACGAGACTTTCAGCGCCTACGACGAAGCGGGCAACCGATACACCATCCACGTGCGCCGCACCTTCATCGAAGCGCGCGGTTCCGGGGAGGAACGACGCGTGGAAGGCTTGCGCTCGTACCACCTGACCGATGGCGTCGTGGTGGATCGCATCGATGCCGAGTCCTTCGCCATCGCCACCAATGGCGTGGCGCTCAAGCTTCGACCGCTCGGCGTCTGAAGCGCGATACCTTGCAACGGGCGAGCGTCTACGGCGCTCGCCGGGCGACTACAACCCGGCGCCGAGCACCCGCCGATAGCGCACTTCCACCGCCCTCGCCGCCTCGCCCTGCGGCGAGATGTTGGTCATGGTGATGATGAGCCGATCCGGGTCGGGCTGTTCGATTTCCGTGCGCCAGTCCCAGCGCGGACCGCCCTTGCCGTCGCCATAGCTGCCCAGCACGTTGAAGTGTTCCGACGTGGCCGGGCCGGCGGAGAACATGATGCTGGTGCCGGTGCCGAAGCTTTCCACCCAGGCCGACTCGTACGCGTTGTCGTCCAGGTGCAGGCCGTAGATGGCGACGCCTTCGATGGGATCATCGCCGAAGCGGCTGCGGTATTCGTGCAACAGGAAGCGGCCGTCGAGGATGCCCCGGATGGTGCCGCGTTGCGGTGCTTCGCAGGCCACGTGATCGGGCTGGAACCACAGCCGGAACGTGCCTTCCCATTCGCCGATCATCTGCGCGAGGCGGCGGTGCCGGCCGTTCGCGATGGAAGCTTCGAATTCCTTCCTGCCCATTGCGCGCTCCGTTGGGGCGACGCGAACAGGCGACGCCGTCAGGGCAGGAGCGTACCGAACACCACGCGCGAGCGCTCGTCGTAGATTCGCAGCCACAGTGCCTGGCTGCTTCGTTCGGCGCAGCGCTTTGCCTTGGGCAGCACCGCGGCCAGCGCGGCTTCGGCGCTGGCGTAATCCGCGCTGGCTTCGGCGATCTGCTGCTGCAGGACGCCGCCGTCATGGCGCGATAGTTCGACGCGGTACATCGCAGGGCTCCTCCGGCCGGGGGCGTCCGGCATGGACGTGCGGGGGACAGGATGCATAGGCTGCCAAGGTTTCCGCGGGCCCACAGTCAGCGGGCGCTGCGCCGCTTTGTAGGACTATCCCTACACGACCTCAGCCGGCTTAGCTGAACGCAACTTCCATTCCTCCTGCCAATACACACGCATGTGCCTGATTGCCCTTTCGTGGAAGCAGCATTCCCGCTATCGGCTGGCGCTCATCGCCAATCGCGACGAGGCCCATGACCGTCCGGCGGCCCCGGCCGGCGTGGACCCGGTCGACCCGACGCTCTACGGCGGCCGCGACCTGCTCGCGGGAGGAAGCTGGCTGCTCGCTTCCACGCGCGGCCGCCTGGCCGCCGTCACCAACGTCCGCGCCGGCGCGGCCGAAGGACCGATGCCGCGCTCCCGCGGCGCACTCGTCCGCGAATTCGCCGCCGGCGACGGCGAGGTCGGCGCGCTGGCCGACCTCGCCTCGCAAGCCGCCGGTTTCGGCCGCTTCAACCTGCTGGCGTTCGACGGCGTGAGGCTCGCCTTCGCGAGCAACCATCCCGACTTCCGCACGTACGACGTCACGCCCGGGTTGCATGCGATGTCCAATGGGGACTTCGACGCGCCCTGGCCCAAGAGCGGCCACGCCACGCGGGCGCTGGAGCGCTGGCTCGCGAGCCCCGCGGCGCACGCCGGCCGGACCGGCGACGACGACGACCTCGCTCCGCTGTTCGAGGCGCTCGCCGACACCACACCCGCGCCGGACGACACCCTGCCCGACACCGGCGTCGGATTGCCGCTGGAGCGGTTGCTCTCGCCGCCGTTCGTGCGCGGCGAACGCTACGGGACGCGCTGCAGTTCGATCGTCCTGGTCGAGGACGCGCGGCTGACGTTCGTCGAGCAGAGCTACGGGCCGAATGGCGTCCGCCTCGGCCGCACCCGGGCGAGCTTCGCCATCGGCTGAACACGAGCGACCTCGCCGGCGCGGTCCCAAGGCGTCGCCAGCGGCACGCATCAGTGCGCGCATCGCGCTACCGGGCCCGCTGCCGCACGCCTACCATGTCGGTATCGCCCCATGCGCGAGGGCCATCGCGGCCTCATGAACACCCTCCTCCACCTCATCGCCGTCTACGGTCTGCTGGTCGTCTTCGTCAGCGTGCTGCTCGACCAGGGCGGCATCCCCGTGCCGGCGTATCCGCCGATCATCCTTACCGCCGCGCTCGCGACCGACCAGGGCCGCAGCGCCTGGCCGATCGTCGCCGTCGCGGCGATCGCCGCCGTCATCGCCGACTGGCTCTGGTACGTCGGCGGCCGACGGCTCGGCGCGAAGCTGCTTCGACTGATGTGCCGCCTCTCGCTGTCGCCGGATTCGTGCGTGCTGATGACACGCGGCATCTACGGTCGCTGGGGTCCGCCGTCGCTGATCGTCGCCAAATTCATCCCGGGATTCGCCGCCGTCGCGACCACGCTTGCCGGCGAAACCGGCACGCGGCCGGGGCGGTTCCTGTTGTTCGACGGCATCGGCGCGGTGCTCTGGGCTGGCGTCGCGGTGGCGCTCGGCGTCGTCTTCCACGAAGCGGTGAACAGCGTGCTCGAGCGCCTGGAAACGCTGGGACGCATGACGATCCCGGTCGTGCTCGCGCTGATCGCCGGCTTCGTGTTGTGGAAGCTGTGGCGCCGCCGGATGTTCCGGCGCCAGTTGCGCATGGCGCGCATCACGCCGGCGGAGCTGCGCGCATTGATGGATGGCGAATCGCCGCCGCTGATCCTCGACGTGCGCCCCCAACCGCAGCGCGCGCTCACCGGCTGGATCCCCGGTTCGATCTTCGTGCAGACCGTCGCCGAAGCGGCGCTGACGCCGCGCGAGGAAGTGATCGTCTATTGCGACTGCCCGAACGAAGCCTCGGCTGCGGTACTCGCCCGCGCGCTCAACAAGCGTGGATTCAAGCGCGTGCGGCCGCTCGCGGGCGGCTTCGATGCGTGGAAGAGCGACGGCAACCTGGTCTCGTTCGAATGACGGCGCATCACGTCGACGACCACGGCCACCATCCGCGGCCGGTGCTGGCATAACGGTCGGCGGCACGTTCGAACCGGTTGCGCACGCTGATCCCGCCCGACAACAGGTACAACGGCAGGAACAGCGGTCCGAGCGCGAGGTACTGGTAGACGTGCGCGCGTTCGTGATCGGCGAGCACGATCGGCGCTTCCTCGCCATGGCCGGCGCGATGCGCGTAGGTGACGCACGGCGCATCGAGGTCGTCGCCGGTGTGCAGGATCACGTTGCCGAACGTGATCGCCCCGCCCGGGCCCCACGGCCATCGATGGAACACCAGCGCCAGCTCGCGCCCGCGCCAGTGCGCATGCGCGCCGAACGCGAGCCCGATCGCGCCCAGCAGCAGCCCGACCAAGGTGTTGGGCAGCGTCCACAGCGCGCCCAGTGCGAGCGCCACGTTTCGAAGCATCGTCATGCGCGAAAGCGTAGCGCGGACGTCGAACGCCTGCGTGGCGTCAATCGCCTTCGGGGATCAGCAACCACAGGATCAGGTAGACGAGCGCGCCCGGGAAGGCGGCCGAGGCGATCGACACCAGCACGAACAGCACGCGCGTGAGGGTCGAATTCCAGCCGAATCGTCGGGCGATGCCGCCGAGGACGCCGGCGATCATGCGATCGTGGCGGGAACGGGAAAGCGTGCGGGTGACGTTCATGGGGCGTGCTCGGAAGGCCGACGCGCGCGAGTCTAGCGCCGGCCGTCAGGGCGTCGCGTGACGGAGCGCCGACAGCCGCCCACCGAGCCATTGCGCGGACGGCACGGCTGCCTTGCCCGGGCATCGCACCGAATACGCCTTGCCGCTCATGCTGCTCTGCGTGCCCGCGCGCTCGATGAACTGCTCGGCGGTGTCGACGAGATCGCGCTTTCGCAGGTAGTCGTACTTGCGTTGCAGGTGCGCCTGCGCGTCGGTCGCGGAATACCACGTGCCGTTGCGCTGGAACTCGCATCTGGATGCGCCCAGCGCGGCGATCAGTTGTTCGATCTCGCGCTGCGCCTGCGGCGGCGGCGCCGCCCACGCGGACGCGGAAAGCGCCCCGAGCAGCGCGCCGACGAAAAACCCTCGAACTGCACGCGAGGCGCGCATGCCCATCACTGCGCCGCCGCGAGCCACGGCCGCACGACGCCGGCCCAGATCGCGTAGCCGCTGGCGTTCATGTGTAGGCGGTCGGCGACGAACAATTCCTCGCGCGGCTGGCCCTGCGCGTCGAGCATCGGCAGGAAGATGTCGAGGTAGTCCACGCCGTCGGTCTGCTGCGCGAATTCGCGTACCAGCGCGTTGGCTTCACGGATCTGCGGAAGCAACGTCGCGCGCGACGGACTGGGCTTGATCGACACGAACGCGATGCGCGCCTTCGGCAGGCGGTCGTGCACCTTGCGCACGAATGCGGCGAAGTCGTCGCGCACCTGCGTCGGCGTGCGGCCTTCGAACAGGTCGTTGTCGCCGGCGTAGAACACGATCGCGCTGGGCGAATACGGCGTCACGATGCGATCGGCGTAGTACGTCGAATCGCGCACGCGCGAGCCGCCGAAGCCGCGGTTGATCGTCGCCACGCCGGGGAAGTCGTCGGCCATCGAATCCCACAGCCGGATCGACGACGAACCCACGAACACCACGCCGCCGGGGCGTCGGCGCACGACGCTGTCGGCCTGTTCGAATGCGGCGATGTCGGGCTCCCATCGGACCGAGTCGCTGGGAAGCGCAACGGGCGCATCCGGCGCCGGGGTGTGCCAGACGCAGGCGCCCAGCAGGGCCAGGCAGGCGATGAGCAGGATTCGAATCACGGTCGCGTCCGTCCTTCTTTGATCACGCGAGTTTCGCACGCACCGCGTCGACGCCGCGAGGTCGCCTGCGCGGAAGGGGACGGTCGTCACGCGTGTGCGCGATCGACGCGGGCTAGCGCGCCCGCTGTCCGAGCCAGTCGTGGATCGCCTGCGGCACTTCGCGCTGCGCCCGGCTCGACACGTAGATGCCGATGTGCCCGCCGCGGAACGACAGCTCGCTGTAGTCGTCGCTTCCGGTCAGCCCTGCCAGCGCCTTCGACGACGCCGGCGGCACGAGGTGGTCCTGCTCGGCGTAGATGTTGAGGATCGGCACGTCGATGTTGCGCAGGTCCACCGTGCGCCCGCCGATCTCGATGCCGCCCTTGAGGAAGCCGTTGCCCTGGTAGAACTGCTTCACGAACTGGCGGAAGGCCTCGCCGGCCTGGTCGGGCGAATCGAAGATCCACTTCTCCATGCGCAGGAAATCCTCCAGCGCCTTCGGATCGTCGAGCACGTCGACCATGCCGACGTATTTCTGCACGAACAGCCGCCACGGCTTGAGCGTGAGGTAGCACCAGTTCATGACGTCGGCCGGCACGTTGCCGAGCGTATCGACGAACAGGTCCACATCCAGGCCGCGCGTCCAGTTGCCCAGCATGTTGTCGCTGGTGTGGAAATCCACCGGCGTCACCATGGTGATGAGGTTGCGCACCTTGTGCGGGTTCAATGCGGTGAAGCACAGCGAGAACGCGCCGCCCTGGCAGATGCCGAGCACGTTGACGCCGTCCATGCGGTATTCGCCGCGCAGATGGTCCATCGCGCCGCCGATGTAACGCTGGATGTAGTCCTCCAGTTCGAGGTAGCGGTCCGAGCGATCGGGATAACCCCAGTCGAGCACATACACGTCCTCGCCGCGTTCCAGCAGGCCGCGCACGATCGACTTGTCGTCCTGCAGATCGACCATGTACGGACGGTTCACCAGCGCGTAGACGATGAGCAGCGGCACGCGCGCCGTCGGAGCGCGGTCGCCGCGGAAGCGGTACAGCACGACCTTGCCGTCGCGCCAGACTTCTTCGCGCGCGGTCGCGCCGTACTCGATCTCGTGCACCTGGTGCAGCGTGTCCAGCCCCGCGCGCAATTTGGCCTGGAGGCGAAGCGATTCCTGCGCGAGCGAATCGGGCGTGAACCCAAGCGGACCGAAGCCGTCCATCAGCGTGTCCTCCCGGTCTTGTTCTTCGATGCAGGCGCTGCCTGCTTCGCAGCCTTCGTCGCCTTGGACGCGGCCTTTTTCGGCGTGGAAGGCGGCGGCGATGCCTGCGCCGGTTCCTCGCGCTGCGGCGTGCGCGACGACTGACGCGTGAGTGCGTCGATCGCATCGCGCAGCCGGCGTTGTTCGCGTTCCAGCTCGACGATCTTGCGATGGGCCGAATCGACTTCGGTTCGCGTCGGCATGCCGAACTGGGAACCGATCTGCTCGACTTCCTTCTGCATGCGGCCGCGCAGCGTCATCTGCGCATTGACCAGCGCGGCGTACGCGTCGCGAAAACGCGGCGACAGCGCGATGTCGGCATAGGCTTCCTCGGCCGCGTCGATCCACACGTCGAACAGCGCGCGTACCGAATCGAGCTGCTTGCCCGGCGCGCTGCGCTCTTCGAGCTTGCGTTCGAACCGCGCGAAGGCGTCCTGCCCCGCTTCGGCCAGCAGCGCCTGGTACGCCTGGCTCTGCTGTTGCAGGTCGAGCTGCGCCTGCGCGAGCTGCTGCCAGCGTTCCTGGTGTTCGCGTGCGAAACCGAACGCGGGCAGCGACAGCCACGAACGCCCGCCCTGCTGCATCGACTGCAGCCAGGGCGCGAAGGTTTCGAACAGCTTCGACGGATCGGTCTGCGCGCTGCCCGGCATGTTCGCGAACACCTGCGCGAACGGGTTCGCGCCGTCGCCGCCGAGCGCCTGTTTCCAGGCGGACGCGATATCGGCCGCGTTGGCCGGGCGCCCGGCGAACTGCGCCGCCAGCTGCTGCATCTGTCCGAACCAGCCCTGCGCCTGCGCGTTGAAGCGCGTCACGGCCTCATCGCCCTGCGTCAGCCCGCCGCGCGCGAACTGCGACCACCAGTCCACCGCTTCGTTCCAGCCCGGCATGGCGGGCGTCGCCGATGGCTGCGTCGCGCGCAGCGCATCGCCCCAGGCGTTCCAGTACCGCCGGTTCCACGCTTCGAATTCGTCCACGCCCTGCATCGCCATCACCGCCGTCGGGGAAGGCGGTCATGGTACCAACGCCGTGTTTCGCCGCCGCGACGGCGCCGCTGTCAGGGTTTGGGGATGCGCAGCGTCTTGCTGATCATCAGCGAGCCGGAGAGCGCGAACATCAGCACCAGCGGATGGAACTGCCACGGCCCCAGCTGGATCATGCCCAGCCACAGGTTGTCGCCGATGGCGCCCTGCGAGGCGGCGATGGCGAGGACGATCACCAGCACCAGGCTCGTCGGGATCGGCGTGCCCTCGAAGTACTTCACCTTGTCGTCGTCGCCGGACAGCGCCTCGGCGGTGACGTTGTAGCGCGCCAGGCGGCTCACGCCGCACACCACGAAGTAGCTCAGCACGATCCAGTCCCAGCCGCCCTGCAGGCCGCAGGCGTAGGCCAGCGCGGCGGGCGCGACGCCGAAGGAAATCACGTCCGCCAGCGAGTCCAGTTCGCGCCCCAGCGTGGACGCCGACTTGCGCCAGCGCGCGACGCGGCCGTCGAGCGCGTCGAAGATGAAGGCCAGCGGGATCAGCGCCATACCGATGAGCAGGTCGTTGACCACGCCGTCCTGGAGGAAGCGCATCGCCGCGAAGATCGCGCCGGTGCCGCAGAAGGCGTTGCCGAGCGTGAACCAGTCGGCGAGATGGAACTCGCGCAACATCGAGAAATGGCGGCGCGGCATGCGGCGCTCCGTGTCCTGTGAGGCCGCCAGCGTGCCAAATCGGGCGTGAAAGCAGCAAGAGGCGCGGCCGGAGTGCGCCGACATGCGCATTCCGCCGGGTCGGCGTTTAGCCCCTCTCCCGTCGGGAGAGGGGTTGGGGTGAGGGGTAACGAAGCAGCGGCGGCGAACAACCTTCGCGGCAACGCGCTGCGTTGTTGCTTGCCCCAGCAAGACCCGGCCGAACCAATGGATTCCAGCGTTCACTGGAATGACGATGCAGCAAGTGAAACGTCGTTAGCCTGGATCCCGGCCTTCGCCGTGACGGCGGTTTCAGGGCATGGCCAGGTTCGAAGGCGCCAGCGCCTTCCCCGCACCGCGCGGCGTGGTTTCGATCACCGCATCGGCCGGCAGCGCGCCATGGCCGTCCAGATGCGCGCTGACGCGGTCGAGTGCCTGGTACACGTACGGCAGCAGCGGCAGGTAGCGCGCGCCGTAGTCCGGCAGGCCGAGGAACGCGTCGAAATGCTGCGCATTGCGCACCTGCCAGTAACGCACGTCACGACCGGCCGTCTGCGCGGCGCGCACGTACGGCGCGCTGCTGAAGGCGGGCGGGATCAAACCGTCGTCCGTGCCATGGATCACCACCACCGGCAGGCCTTCGCGCGGCAGGCCGGCGCGCGTTTCCGCGACCCCCTGCTTCACGCGCGCGGCATCGGCGCCCTCGCCCGTCCACAGGTCGCGCAGGCATTGGAGCGTGACCAGCGGCGCGGTCGGGTTCGCCTCGACGATGTGGACACCGGCGCCCGGCGGAATGCCGCTGGCGTCCGACCACCACGCGGCGCGTTCGGCCGCCATCGCCGGGCGCGGCGTAAAGTCGGTTCCCAGCGCGGAATAGCGATTGCCGCACGGCATCTCGTCGAATCCGTAGCGCCCGTACGCCGAGGCATAGGTCACCGCCACCGCGCGCCACAGATCGAAGCCGACCGACAGCGCGCCCGCGCGCAGCGCCTGGTCAGTCCAGCCGGACGATTTCATGGCCTCGTATGCCGATCGCGCCTGAGCCGCCGTGTCGGCACCATCGATCACGCCCGCGGCCTTCAACGCGGCGCAGCGCTGCGTCCACATCGGTACCGACTGCGCGGCGAGCGGCGGCTGCGGCAGGTTCTGCAGATGCAGCAGCGCGCACGGCATGAGCAGCGCCGCCTGCGTCGTGTAGTCGTACAACGGGCGCGCGCCTTCGACGAAGACGTTCGGCTCCCCGGCGACGACCGCGTCGAGCCAGTCGCCGTCCAGTTCGGCCGCGCGCAGCACCGCGCCGCCGCCGTTCGAGATGCCGACCGCGATCACGCGCGTGTTGTCGAAAGTGAAAGGCGCCGCGTCCGGGAAGGCGGTGTCGAGCGACTGCAGCGCGAACTGCGCCGCCTGCTTCACGTGCCGACCCCAGTCGGCCTCGGGGTTGTCCTGCGAATGCGCATGCTTGAACGCAACGCCGGTGGCGGACGTCGTTGCCGGCTCGAACGCGAGGTCGTCGCCGCGCGCGCCGACCGTCCCGTCCGCACGCATCCCCTGCCCGGCGTCGAGATCGAAATAATCCGTGCCCGCGCCCTTGTCGGTGTAGGCCACCGCGCAGCCCTTCGGCAGCCCCCAGGCACCGGCCACGGCGATGGAGCCGTAGATGCCGCGCGAACCCGACGAGGCCGTGACCACGACGCATCGCTTCGCCGCATCGAAGTTGTCCGGCACCTGCACCAGCACGCGGTGCGGCTGGCGCGCGCCGGCGACGGTCGCCAACGCGCTGAACTCGCGTCCCGGCGCCGGGGCGATGGCGCCGTACAGCTCGCCATAGCCGCCGCCGGGTGCGAGATCGGCGATGCCGCGCCAGTTGCTCCACAATGCGCGACGACGCAGTTCGGCCGGCGTGGGGTGTTCCGCATCGGCAAACGCCGGCGGTGCGATCGCGCGAAGCCCGGCAAGGCCGAGCCCGCCGCTGAGCAGGTCGTCGTCGCCGCGATGCTCGGTCGTGCGCGGTTGCGAGAGCACCGGTGCGGCCTCCTTCGCGGTGCGCGGGCTTTGGGCGGCGCATGCGGCCAGCGCGAGCGCGGCCCCTGCGACGGCGATGCGGACGGGTGTCAGGTTCATGCGGCGAGCCTAGCAATCCCGGCCGCGGCGCCCATCGTACTTTCGTACCAGCGCCGTGCCGGAAGGCTTGGCCGCTTGCTAGGCTTGCCCCATGCCGAGCCTGCTGATCGCCGACGACCACCCGCTGTTCCGCGCCGCCCTGCGGCAAGCGGCGATGGAGGCCGTTTCGGAGGCCGACATCCGCGAAGCGGGAAGCCTCGATGCAGTGCTCGCCGCACTCGAGGCCGACGCCGGCATCGATCTGGTCCTGCTCGACCTGCACATGCCGGGCAACCATGGCCTGGCCGGACTTGCGGCCATCCGCGCGCAATATCCCGGCGTTGCCGTCGTGGTGGTGTCGGCGAACGACGACCCGCGCGTGGTGCGTCGCGCGCTCGACCACGGCGCCGCGGGCTACCTGCCCAAGAGCGCCGGGCTGGACGAACTGCGCGATGCGATCCGCGCCGTGCTCGCCTGCGAGCAATGGCTGCCCGGATCGCTGCGTGCGGCCGTGGCGCGCACGCAGAGCGACAGCGGCGATGCGGATCTCGCCGCGCGCCTGGCGAGCCTGTCGCCGCAGCAATTCCGTGTGCTGACGCTGGTGGCGCAGGGCCTGCTCAACAAGCAGATCGCCGATCGGCTCGATGTCCAGGAACGCACCGTGAAGGCGCACCTGTCGGCGATCTTCGAACGCCTGCGCGTGCGCAATCGCACGCAGGCCAGCGTCGTCCTGCGCGAACTCGAACTGGCCGACCCGGCGCGGCAACTCGCGTCGTAGGGCCCGGCGTCCGCGCCTTCCCTGCGATCAGCGTCCGCCGCTTCCGTTGCTTCCGTTGGTTCCATTGCGGCCATCGCGCGCCGCGCGATTGCTTCCGCTGGCTTCCCCGCCCTTCCTTCCGATCGCCGACATGTGCTCGCGATCGCGGCTCACTGCCTCGCCGCCCTTGCGTCCGGCGATACGCGCTTCGTCGGAGTTGAATTCATGCGCGCGTCCGCTCTCGTGCGCGGCCTTGCCGCCCTTGCTGGCGATCTCGCGCTGCCTGCCTGCATCCATGGACGCGAAACCGCGTTCGCTCTTTCCGTGTCGACTCTCCTGTGAATGTTCGTTGGCCATCGTCGCGTCCTCTGGTGTGGGGTGGGCACAGGCCCCGGAATGCGCCTGCAACGAGGGAAGGCGCAATTTCCATGCCATCGCGGGCCCCTGTGCGACGGCGTGCCCCGGACGGTCGCGGATGAAATTGCTTCAGGCATCAACGAAGCTGCGGGCTCGCCGTTGCGCGAAAGCAGCGCGCCGGGCCTGCCTATGAGGCATGTGACGAAGGCGCTGCCATCCTTTCCCCGGATGCAGAACCGGCCTCGACGGTGAAGAACTTTCCGCCTGCCAGGGCGTGGCGATCAGAGCGCGACTTCGCGCGCGGCGAGCGCGCGGTCCAGCATCGACTTCAACGCGAGCGGCTTCACCGGCTTGGCCAGCAGCGACAACCCGGCTTCGTGTACGGCGCGGCGCACGTCCTCGCCGCGATCGGCGCTGAGGATCAGGGTCGGCCGCGCACCAAAGCGCTCGGCCAGGCGCCCGGCGACGCGCACGCCGGTGTCGCCCTCGTCGAGGTGGTAGTCGAACAGCCACAGCGCGGCAGGGGCATCGTGCAGCGCACGCGCCGCCCCGTCGCCGTCCAGCGCGCAGACGACCTCGTAACCCCAGCGTTGCAGCACGCCGGCGAGCGCCTCCATCGCCAGCGGATCGTTGTCGACCAGCAGCACGCGCAACCGCTGCCCGTCGTGCGCGATGGCGTGCGATGGCGCGACCGGACGCGCCGCCTGCATCACGCGCACGCAGAACGTCGTCCCGCGGCCGGGTTCGCTTCGCAGCGTCAGCGGCGCGTCGAGCAGCTGCGCGATGCGTTCGGCGATCGACAGCCCCAGCCCCAGCCCCTGCCCCGGCGCGTCCTCGCCACGGCGGAATTCCTCGAAGATCGCCGCCTGCTGCGTCGGCGCGATGCCCGGCCCGGTGTCGTGCACTTCGATGCGAAGGCCGTCGCCATCGCGCCGCACGCCGAACAGCACCGTGCCCTGTGTCGTATAGCGCACGGCATTGGCAAGGAAGTTCTGCAGCACGCGGCGCAGCAATTGCGGATCGCTGTGCGTCCACGCGCGCGTGCCGACGAAGCGGAACCGCAGGCCGTGCGCCGTCGCGATCGCGCGGAACTCCGAGGCGAGCGGTTCGAGCACGTCGGCCAGCGGGAACGCGCGCGGCTGCGGCTGCAATCCGCCGGCTTCCAGCCGCGACATGTCGAGCAGGCCCGTCAGCAGGTCGTTGGTCGAATCCAGCGCACCGCCGATCTGCGCCACCGTTTCGCGCTGGCGGCCATCCAGCGGCTGCTGCGCGAGCGCGTCGGCGAACAGCTGCGCGGCGTGCAGCGGCTGCATCAGGTCGTGGCCGATCGCGGCGAGGAAGCGGCTCTTGGCCTCGTTCGCGCGTTCGGCCTCGCGCTTGGCGACTTCGAGGTCCGCCGTGCGCTCGGCGACGCGCAGCTCGAGCGTTTCGTTCGCCATGATCAGCCCGGCTTCCGCGCGGCGGAACGCCGTGACGTCGGTGAAGGTCGCGACGAACCCGCCCCCCGGCATCGGGTTGCCGCGGATTTCGACGATGCTGCCGTCGGGCAGGACGCGCTCGGACAGGTGCGGCGTGCCGGCGCGCATGAAGGCCAGGCGCCGTTCGAGTGCGCGTTCGAGATCGCGCCCGCTCCAGCCACGCGACGGCAGACGTTGCAGCGCCCAGCGCGAGAGTTCGGCGATCGGCCGGCCCACGGTCAGCAGTTCGGGCGGGAACCCGAACAGCTCGGCGTAGCGGCGATTCCATGCGACCAGGCGCAGGTCGGCGTCGACCACGCTGATGCCCTGGCTCATGTTGTGCAGCGCGGCCTCCAGCACGCGCTGGTTGAAGCGCAGGTCGGCGGAAGCCTCGCCGACGATCGCGGCGACCGTATCCAGTTCGTGGCTGCCGGCGCGACGCGCGGCGTCGAGCAGCACGCGCGCCGAGGCCGAACCGAGCACGGCCGCGAGTTCGCGCTCGATGCCCGCTTCCACGGACGCCGGCACCGCGCCCACGGTCGGCACGCCGTGCAGCAGCTGCGCGACGCGTTCGCGCGGGAGGAAGCGCAGGCCGGCGTCGCGCAAGGTGCGCAGGTCGAGGCCGCGTTGCGCGCGACGCGGGGTTTCGCGTCGCCATAGCGCGACGATGACGGTGGCCATCGTGCCGACGAACAGGCTCGTACCGACCGCGCGGCCGAGGCGGCTCCAGCCGGTCAGGCCGAACAGGCCGTCCGGCGCGAGCCAGCCCTGTCCGAACGGGCCGCCGACGATCCACGACGGCACGGCGCCGCGCGCCTCGAAGGTCATCGGCACCAGCAGCACCCACGCCCACGCCGCGAAGCCCGCGACGATGCCGGCGACCGCCGCGCGCGCCGGCGTCTGTGGCCGCCACACGGCGAAGAACAGCGCGGGCGCCAGCGTCGCCAACGCCGAGAACGAGACCGCGCCGACGTCGGCCAGCGCGTCGCTGCCGGCGAGCAGGCGGCTGTACGCCCACGCCAGCAGCATGATCGCGACGATGCCGCTGCGGCGCAGCGCAAGCACGCTGCCGCGCAGGTCGCTGCCGTCGTTGCGCGACCACGCGCCGCGCAGCAGACCCGGCGCGAACCAGTGGTTGCCGATCATCAGACTCAACGTGAGCGTGCTGACCACGACCATGCCGGTAGCCGCGCTCAGGCCGCCGAGGAAGGCGAACAGCGCCAGGCCTTCCTGACCGTGCGACAGCGGCAGTGCGAGCACGTAGAGATCCGACGGCACGCCGGTGTGCGCCAGCAGCGACTGCCCGGCCGTCGCCAGCGGCAACACCGGCAGCGCGATCAGCACCAGGTACAGCGGGAACTGCCAGCGCGCGGTGCGCACGTCGCGCTCGTCGCGGCATTCGACCACGCCGACGTGGAACTGGTGCGGCAGCACGAACATCGCCAGCGCGCCCAGCAGCACCAGCGGCGCGAAGCCGTCGGCGCCGCGCGTGGGCGGCGGCGGCGTGGCGGGCTGCGGCAGATCGCCGAGGCCCAGCCACACGAACGCGCCCAGCGCCAGCATCGCGGCAAGCTTGAACACCGACTCGAACGCCATCGCCAGCACGAGGCCGCGATTGTGTTCGGCAGCGCTCGCGCGGCGCGTGCCGAACAGCATCGCGAACAACGCCATCGCCAGCGCGACGTACAACGCGCTGTCCTGCCACGCCGGCGCGGCGGCTCCTTCCGCGCGGCGCGTGGTGAGCATCGCGAAGCTCATCGCGACCGCCTTCAGCTGCAACGCGATGTAGGGGATCAGGCCGAGTGCGGCGACGAGGGTGACCGTCGCGGCCAGCCACGCATCCTTGCCCAGGCGCGTGGCGATGAGGTCGGCTAGCGAGGTCGCATTGGTCTCGCGCGAAAGCCGCACGAGTTTCACCATGAAGGCGATCGCCAGGCCGTACAGCAGGATCGCGCCGAGGAAGGTCGGCGGCAGCGGCCAGCCGTAGCGCGCGGCCTGCGTGACGGTGCCGTAGAACGTCCACGACGTGCAGTGCACCGCGAGCGAGAGCGCGTAGACGTGCCGCCATTGCCGCGCGAGCACCGTCGGCCGCCGCTCGGCATACAGCGCCGTGCCGAACATCAGCGCGAGCCACGCGAGGCTGGCGATGGCGACGGTGGTGAAACTCAGCATGGGCATGCGGCGGGGCTCATGGGCTGAGGATAGCGGGCGCCGCGCACTGGCCGGAATGCCGGCGCTTCAGCCCTCCCCCGGGAGGTGTTCTGGGGTGATGGTCGAGACGTGCGGACACGTCGAGAATTGCGACGCGCTTGTAGCCCGGGTAAGCGCAGCGCACCCGGGGTTGCCTCGGAGCGAAGATCCAGATGGGTTCGCTGGAATGACGGAGATGAGGCTGCGTGCGTGACGGCCTGGGTCCCGGCTTTCGCCGGGATGACGGCGGGGGTGCCTCAGCTTTCGCTGGAATGACGGTGATGAGGCTGCGGGCGTGACAGCCTGGGTCCCGGCTTTCGCCGGGATGACGAAGGGGTGCTGATGACGCGACCGCTCTTGTAACCCGGATAAGCTCAGCTCTTGTAGCCCGGGTAAGCGAAGCGCACCCGGGGCTTGCCTCGACGCGAGCATCAAGCGTGATCCCGACCGAGCCGGGATCACGCGTGAGCCAACGCCACCCCTCAGAAGTCGTACCGCACCGCCAGGCTGTACTGCCGCGGCGCGCCGTAGAAGCCCGTCAGCACGCCCAGCGCGGCGTTGAGGTTGTAGCCCGTCGTGCGGTACTCCTTGTCGGCCAGGTTCGTGCCCTGCAGCGAGAACGACCAGTTCTCGTCCAGGCGCCAGATCACGCCCGCGTTGACCAGCCCGTAGCCGTCCTGCGTGATCGGCAATGCACCGGTGCGCACGATCTCCGTCGTCGCCACGACGTCGCTCTGGTAGCTGTAGCCCACGCGCGCCGAGAGGTCGCCGCCGTTCGACAGCGGCGTGCGCCATTCGACGTTCAGCGCACCGGAGAACTCCGGCGCGTTGGTGAACTCCTGCTCGTCGGCGATGTTGACGCCGGCGTACATGAACTCGTCGTACTCCGCATCCAGCCACGCGAAGTTGCCGCTGATCAGCCAGTGCTTCGTCGGCAGCCACTGGTACTCGACTTCCACGCCTTCCACCGTACCCGAACCGGCGTTGGTGAAATCGCCGAAGAACGCGTCGTTCACGCCGTCGCCGTTGCTGTCGTAGGAGGTGAACACCGACAGCTGGATGTCCTCGTACTTGTTGTGGAACGCGGCGAGGTTCACGAACAGCGTCTGGTCGAGGAAGCCCATCTTCGTGCCGATCTCGAAGCTGTCGACCGACTCGTCGTCGAACGGCTCGGCCGAACGCGGCACCGCGGTGGCCTGCGCGCGGATGTTGTAGCCGCCCGACTTGAAGCCGCGCGAGGCCAGGCCGTACACCATGATGTCCGGCGTGATCTGGTAATCCAGCGAGATCTTCGGCGAGGTGTTCTGGAAACCGATGCGCTTGTCGAAGTTGGCCGCGATCGGCGTCGGATTGTTCGCCGCGCAACGCACCGCCAGCGTGCTGAAGGTCGCATCGGTGTAGCAGCGGTTGAGCACGACCGCATGCTTGCGCTCGTCGGTGTAGCGCGCGCCGACGTCGAGCTTGAGCTTCTCGGTCAGGTCGAACGTCCAGTCCGCGTACAGCGCCCACTGGTCGGTGTACACCGTGCCCTGCGTGTCGCCGAAGGAGGCGTTGAAGAAGTTGTTCAGCACCTGGCCGCCGGCCCAGCCGTCGAAGAAATACAGGCCGACCACGCCGCGGCTGCGGCCGCCGGCGTCGTAGTTCACCTGCAGTTCGTTGGTGACCTGCTCGTCGCTGTAGAACGCCTTCACGTCGGCGACCTTGTTGGGCAGCGTGTCGAAGTCGATGTTGGTTTCGGTGTCGGACTCGCGCTTGGCGAGGATGTACTTCACCGCCCAGTCGTCGTTGACGCGCCAGTTCACTCCCACCGAGGCGCCCTTCATTTGCGTGTCGTTGACGTTGGGCATGCCGCTGCGGATGTCGTAACGCGAATCCAGCGGCGCGAAGCCCGGCGCGAAACGGTTCGGCGCGAGCATCTTCGCGCCGCGCACGCCGGACTGGTCGTCCATCCAGTCGAAGGCGAACTGGATGTCGAGGTTGTCGTTGACGTAGGCGCCCAGCTGGCCGCGCGCGGCGAGGATTTCCTTGTCGCTGACCGGCTGGTCGTTGATGAGGTTCTCGCCGAAGCCGTCGCGGTTGAGGCTCGCCACGGCAAGACGCCCGCGCAGCGCGCCGTCGCCGACCGAACCGCTGGCGGCCGCGCGCACGTCGAGCTGGTTGTAGTTGCCGACGGTGACCGACACCTGGCCGTCGGGTTCGACGCTCAGCCCGCGCGAGATGTACTTGATCGCGCCGCCGATGGTGTTCTTGCCGTACAGCGTGCCCTGCGGGCCGCGCAGCACTTCCACGCGCTCCACGTCGAAGACGTCGAGCAGCGCGCCCTGCGGACGGGCGATGTAGACATCGTCCATGTAGATGCCCACGCCCGGGTCCACGCCCCACAGGGGATCGGACTGGCCGACGCCGCGGATGTAGGCGGTGATCGTGCTGGACGAACCGCGCGCGGCGTAGATGGTGAGGTTGGGCACCTGCGCGTCGAGATCGCTGAGGTCCTCGACGTTGAGCTGGTCGAGCGCGTCGGCGGTGAACGCGGTCACCGCGACCGGCACTTCCTGCAGGGTTTCCTCGCGCTTGCGCGCGGTGACGGTGACGCCGCTCAGCGTGGTCGCTTCCTCGCCCTGCGCGGCGGCGGCGGTCTCCTGCGCCTGCGCGAGCGGCGCGATGAGCGCCATCGCGATGGCGAGGCTCAGGCCGTTACGGGTGCTGCGATGTTTCATCTCGACGCTCCTTCCCCAACGTTGTACGCAAGCCGGCCCGTGGCCGGCACGAATGGACAACGGGCCCTCCCCCGTCTGGACGCCAGACTAGGGCGCAAGGCGAAAAGCCCGCTCCTGTACCTTCGGACAATGCCGGGCGCTCCCCGCGCCAATGAGACTGCATCCGTCGTCCCGCGAACCGGGGCGGTGGAGGCTGCGTCGCCGTCGCAGGCGGGCGTCCTTCCGTCGATTCGCCCTCGGGGACGTACATGGCATTTCTGATCGTGCTGGCCGCGCTGTGCTTTCTGATGTTCGTCGCCTACCGCGGCTACAGCGTGATCCTGTTCGCGCCGGTGGCCGCGCTCGGCGCGGTGCTGCTCACCGATCCGTCGCTGGTCGCGCCGATGTTCACCGGCCTGTTCATGGACAAGATGGTCGGGTTCCTGAAGCTGTATTTCCCGGTGTTCCTGCTGGGCGCGATCTTCGGCAAGGTGATCGAGCTGTCCGGCTTTTCCAAATCGATAGTCACCGCGACCATCGGCCTGTTCGGCGCACAACGCGCGATGCTGTCGATCGTCGTCGTGTGCGCGCTGCTCACCTACGGCGGCGTGTCGCTGTTCGTGGTGGTGTTCGCGGTGTATCCGTTCGCGGCGGAACTGTTCCGCCAGAGCGACATCCCCAAGCGGCTCATCCCCGGCACCATCGCGCTGGGCGCCTTCACCTTCACCATGGACGCGCTGCCGGGCACGCCGCAGATCCAGAACATCATCCCGACGACGTTCTTCGGCACCAACACCTGGGCCGCGCCGGTGCTGGGCACGATCGGCGGCGTGTTCATCCTGGTGGTGGGCCTCGCGTACCTGGACTGGCGCCGCCGCACCGCGCGCGCGAACGGCGAAGGGTACGGCAACGCGCTGGTCAACGAACCGGCGCCCTTCACCGGCCAGGCGCTCGCGCATCCGCTGATCGCCATCGCGCCGCTGGTGCTGGTCGGCGTGGCGAACAAGGTGCTGACGTCGGCCATCCCGCGCTTCTACGGCGACAGCCACAGCTTCGATCCGGCGGTGATCGGCAGCGCCGCGCCGGTGGTGCAGGAAGTCGCGAAATTCGCCGCGATCTGGGCCGTCCTCGGCGCGCTGCTGATCGGCATCGCCACCGTGCTGGCGTTCGCGTGGAAGCCGGTCATGACGAGCTTCGCCGAAGGCACGAAGTCGGCGATCGGCGGCGCGTTGCTGGCGGCGATGAACACCGCATCGGAGTACGGTTTCGGCGCGGTGATCGCGGCGCTGCCGGGGTTCCTCGTCGTCGCCAACGCACTGGGCGCAATCCCCAATCCGCTGATCAACCAAGCCGTGACGGTGACCGCGCTGGCGGGCATCACCGGTTCGGCGTCGGGCGGCATGAGCATCGCCCTGGCGGCGATGGCCGAAACCTTCATCGCCAATGCGAACGCCGCCGGCATCCCGATGGAGGTCCTGCACCGCGTGGCCGCGATGGCGTCCGGCGGCATGGACACCCTGCCCCACAACGGCGCGGTGATCACGCTGCTGGCGGTCACCGGGCTGACGCACCGCCAGGCGTACAAGGACATCTTCGCGATCACGGTGATCAAGACGATCGCGGTGTTCGTGGTGATCGGGGTGTTCTATGCGACGGGCTGGGTGTGAGTGCTCGGCATTCATCGCGAGCTGTTGTAGCCCGGGTAAGCGCAGCGCACCCGGGGGGCTGTCACGCTCATGAGCCCGCTTTAGCCCCTCTCCCTGCGGGAGAGGGGTTGGGGTGAGGGGCAACGGAGCGGCAGCGAGATGTTGTAGCCCGGTAAGCGCAGCGCACCCGGGGGCTGTCACGCTCATGAGCCCGCTTTAGCCCTCTCCCTGCGGGAGAGGGGTTGGGGTGAGGGGCAACGGAGCGGCAGCGCTGAAATCTCGCGTCGGCCGTACAACACTGCGGTTCTAGCTCTCGTAGTTGGGCGTGACAGCCCCCGGGTGCGCTTCGCTTACCCGGGCTACAACGGCCGACGTCATCAACCCGGCTCGGGCTCGGCGCGGTGCTGGATGACGAGGGACAACGCATCGTCTACATAACCCGCCGTGCGGTCGAAGAGTTCGGACAGCGCGTCCAGCGAGAGGACGACATACTCGGTCGGCTCCCTGTGGGCGTCGGTGAATTGAGCCAGCAGGCGCAGCTGATCGCGCGTTTGGACTAGCGAGTCGTGGGCGGAACGGGGCAGCAGATAGCCGCGAAATGCGGCGGGGATGGAACGCGTGTCCTTGCTCATGCGGGGTCTCCAGCAAACCAGCCGGGCTCGCGCCGGGGATTCGGCGCAAGGGTGTCGGGAGGTTAGAAGCCGCACTAGGACGGTGAGCGTATTCCCTCTTTCGAGGTCTTTTATTAGCCGCCCTCCCGACGCGGAACTGCACGCGTCGGACTTATGCCCGAAGTTCGAGCATAAGAAACCCGCCGATGTTGCTGGCGGGTTTCCGCCTAGTGCGGAGCTTCTACACTCCTTGAGAGCGAGTGTGCTGACGACGGTAACGAAAGAGGTTTTTCTTGATTGCAGCTTGAACCTTCAGGTTGGATAAGCTGCGCAAGAACGGATTTACAACCTTTTCCACGTACTTGCTGACAAGCGCGCTCGTGGCTCCCTTTACAACGCTACCCACGATTAACAACGCAGTTGATTCCGCCATACAACGTCCCTATTAGGTTTGTTCGGTAATTAGCCCGCTCCACGACATTCGTTTCACGAACAGTTCTTCAGCGAGGCATTCGATAGGACTCTTCTCACCTGAGTCCCAACAACACCCCCACCGCCACCGCATTGTTCAAAACATGCAGCGCCACCGCCGGCGCCAGTGAACCGGTGCGCTTCACCAGCCAGCCACCGAACAACCCCATGGCGAAGTAGTAGAGAAAGCGCGGCGGATCATCGTGCATGGCGGCAAAGCCGAGTGCCTGCAACGTGTTGGCCCAGCCGAAGCTGATGTGGCGCGACAGGCCGCCCAGCAGCAGGCCACGGAATACGAGCTCTTCGAACACGGGGCCCACCAGCGCCAGGATCAGCAGTGACAGCATCGGGCCGCCGAGCTGCGCGCCGCCTTCCACCATCGCGGCGACCATACGCGTCTGGTTGGTTTCAAGGTTCACGCCCAACCGCATCTGCACGACGGTCAGCATCCAGCCGATGGCGAGCAGTGCGGCCCACATCAGCAGCACGATCCACCACGTGCGCAGTGCGGTGCGGTCGCCGAGGAACTGGCGCCGCGTCATGCCGACCAGTGGCGGCACGATGAAGACCAGCGCCGTGATTTCGGCGATGAGAAAAGCGCGGAACATCTGCGCCGATGCCGCCGCATTGCCGCTGAACATGTCGGCCATCGCCTCCGGCCGCACCAGCAGCACCACCAGCATCGGGACGATGAGCGCGACGGCTCCGGCGTACCACGCGCGCCACAGGCCGACGGCCGGGAACAACGGTTCGCTGGCCTTGCCCTTGAGGCGCCGCGCCAGCCCGCGGTAGTGCGCGGGTACCAGCACCACGCCGGGCGCCAGCAGCAGGACCAACAGCCACGCGAGGCAGATCGCCACACCCGGCAGCATGCTCGGGCTGACCAGCGTGAGCGGCGCGGCCATCGCCAGCGTGGTGAAGCGCGAGAGGTGGCCGGCGAAGTTCGGGCGATCGGTCAGGTCCACCAGCTTGGCCGCGCCGGCGTAGTCGCGGGCGCCCATGGCGGCCTCGAACTTCAGCGACCGCGTCGCTTCGCACTTGATGCAGACGTCCTTGAGCACACGCTGCGCCGAGGCGAAATCGCCGACGCGCATGTAGGCGCGCGCGGCCGCTTCACGGTCGACGAACTCGATCAGTTTCGGCTGGCGGCGCAGTTGCAGCAGGCCTGCCTTCGGGTCGGGGAATGCGAGGGCGGCCTTGACGCGCGCGGCCACATCCATCGGGTTTTCCGACGGTGCGGCCTTCGCCAACAGCGCGGCCGCCTCGTCCAACTTCTTCTGGCTCGCCAGATACTGCGCCGCGGCGCCGGTCCGGGAGGCATCGCCCAAGCGTACCGCCAACAGGGCCAGCTCGCCAGAACGTTCCGGGTTGCCGCTGAACTCGTGGCCCGTCGACGTCTGGCTCAGCAACTCGCGTCGGGACGACGGCGGCCAGTGGTCGGCGGTCTTCAGGATGGCTTCGCCGCGCTTGGCGGCTTCTTCGCCGTAAAGCGTTTCCATCTCGAACAACGCCACCTGCGGCGCGTTTGGCCAGCGCTCGCGCAGTTCCCGCGTGCAGGACGCACGGGCATCTTCCGCGGCGGGAATCCAACGGCCGCCTTCCGGGTTGCCATAGAACTCAAGGAAGCGGCATCGCGAAACGGCGAGCTCGATGTCGCCGGGCGCCTGCCTGATGGCGGCATCCAACGTGGCGAGCGCGTCGTCGTAGGCGCGCTGGGTGGCCTCCTCGACCTTCCCGATAGCCATTCCCGCTTGCGCACTCGCAAGCTCGTGCCCCGGCTCCGTCGCCTGCGCCTGACCGATGAAAAGTGCAGCAGCCGCACACAGCGCCCGCCATGCCACGCGAGTATCCATACCCCATCCCCCAATATCCCCGCCCCGAGTTTGCGATAGGGCGCGCGGGAAATGAAGGGCCGGTGGAGGGCTTCCCGGGGCGCCGTGGACGGGATGCGTCGACGGTTGGGGCGGCTTCCCTAGCCGTGGCGGACGGGCGGTCCCGGATGCGCTTCGCTTACCCGGGCTGCAAATGCAGGCCTGCGGCGGGTTTGTGTCGTGCGACCTGCGGAAAGTGCTTCGCGTCTCGCAAAAAGCGGTACGAGTGACACGTGGAGTGCCAGCGCCGGTACTGCGACTGGCAACGTCGGCACTTTCAGTGCCCGCGATGGCGCTTCTTTGGTTCGGAAGCAATCAGGAAAGGGGCATGCCTGGCGCTTTTTGCGCCAGCGTCGGCACTTGAAGCGGGGCACGCGGCACTCTGCGTGCCATCGATGACGCTTTCTTCGCCTCGAGGCACTCAGGAAAGCGTCGCGCATGACGCCTGGTTCGTCAGCGTCGGCACTACCGGCCCTTCGCGCGTCGCTTCATTCGTTGCGGACGGCAGTCGAAACGCAGCGCGTGTCGGGAAAGCGCCGTCGATGCCACGTCCTGTACCGACGCTGGCGCGCAAAGTGCCCTGCCCCGGCGTTAACTGCGCGTGCCCGACGCCGCCGGACTTACGTCGGCATGTCCCCGATCCGCAACGACACCGTCACCAGGCTCGGATCTTCCGGATTGGTGACCACCGAGAACCCCAGCGCCCGGCACATCTCGATCATCGTGCGGTTCTCCTGCAGCACCTCGCCCTCGATCGAGCGCAGTCCGAGCCAGCGCGCGTACTCGATCATGATCTGCATCAGCCGCCAGCCCAGGCCGTGGCCCTTGAGGTCGGAGCGCACGAGGATTCCGTACTCGCCCTTGTCGTAGTTCGCATCGGCGAGCAGGCGCACGGCGCCGAGCATTTCGCCGGTCGGCGGATCGATGGCGACCAGCGCGATCGAGCGCGCGTAATCCAGCTGCGTGAGCTGCGCGATGAACTCATGGCTGAAGTGCTTCACCGTCTGGAAGAACCGCATGCGCAGGTCTTCGTCCGATACGCGCGCGAAGAACTCACGGAACATCGCGTCGTCTTCCGGACGCACGGGCCGCACGAACGCCGTCGCGCCATCCGACAGCACCATCGCGCGTTCCCATTCCTTCGGATACGGCCGGATCGCCAGCCGCGGATGCCCCGGCCCCTTGTGCAGCAGGCGCGACGGCGAGACGCCGATGCGCGCATCGACCGCGATCAGGCCGTCCTTGTCGGCCAGCAGCGGGTTGATGTCGACTTCGCGGATCTCCGGAACGTCGACGACGAGCTGCGCCAGCTTCACCAGCACCAGCGCGACGGCGCGCTCGTCCGCGGCGGGCACGTCGCGGTAGGCCTTGAGGATGCGCGACACGCGCGTGCGGCCGATCATTTCGTGCGCCAGGCGCAGGTCCAGCGGCGGCAGCGCCAGCACCTTGTCGTCGATCACTTCCACCGCCGTGCCGCCGCGGCCGAACACAATCGCGGGGCCGAAGGTCTCGTCGTCCGCGACGCCGGCGATCAGCTCGCGCGCCTTCGGTCGCACGATCATCGGGTGCACGGTGACGCCATCGATCCGCGCGTCGGGCCGCAGGCTGCACGCGCGTTGCAGGATCGACTCGACGGCGTCGCGCACCGCCTGCTCGCTGAAGAGGTTCAGCCGCACGCCGTCGACGTCCGACTTGTGCTCGATGTCCGGCGAAAACACCTTCACCGCCACCTGCAGGCCTTCCGCGAACCACGTCGCGGCAGCGCGCGCCGCCTCGTCCGCATCGCGCGCATGCGCCACCGGCGTGATTGGAATGCCATACGCGCCCAGCACGCGCGTGACCTCGATGGGATCGAGCCAGCGGCGTCCCGCGCTGACGGCGCCCTCGACGATGCCACGCGCCGTGTCGGTGTCGACGACGAAATCGTCCGGCAGGCTCGGCGGCGTTTCCATCAGCGTCATCTGCGCTTCGCGATGGCGCACCAGGTACATGAAGCCGCGTACGGCGTCGGCTTCGGTCGGGTAATTGGGAATGCGCGCCGCGTTGAGGCGATCGGCCGCGGCCTCGTCGGCGCCGAGCCACACCGCGAACACCGGCTTTTTGCGCGTGTGCCACGGCAGCGATTCGCGCGCCTGCGCGAGCGCGTCGGCGCGGCTGTGCGCGCCCATCAACGCGGTCGGCGTGTTGAGCACGAGCAGCGCGTCGTTCGCATCGTCCTCAGCCAATGCGCGGAACGCCTGCGCGTAGGACGCATGGTCGACGTCGCCGTAGAAGTCGACCGGGTTCGTGCCCGGCCACGCGGACGAGGCGATCGGCTGGATGCGGGCGCGCGCCTCCTTGGAAATCGCCGCCAGCGTGCCGCCCATGTCGAGCAGGCGATCGGCGGCGAGCGCGCCGGTGCCGCGGCCGTTGGCGAAAATCGCCAGGCGCCGTCCGGGCAAGGTGTCGACGCGGCTGAGCGCTTCGGCCGCGGAGAACAGTTCGTTCAACGCGCGCACGCGCAACATGCCGGCGCGATGGAATGCGGCGGCGTAGACGGCGTCCGGCGCAGCAAGCGCCGCCGCATGCGTGTGCGGCGCGACGGTGCGCGGCGCATGGCGGCCGGATTTCACCACCACCACCGGCTTGAGCCGGGCCGCGGCGCGCGCCGCCGACATGAACTTGCGCGCGTCGCGGATCGATTCGACGTACAGCAGGATTGCGCGCGAGTGGCGGTCGCGCGCGAAGTAGTCGAGCAGGTCGGCGAAGTCGACGTCGAGCGCATCGCCCAGCGCGGCGACCGCGGAAAACCCGATCTCGCGGCTCGCGCCCCATTCGACCAGCGCCGCCGCGATCGCGGCCGATTGCGACACCAGCGCGATGTCGCCCGGCAGCGGCGTGTGCGCGGCGAAACTCGCATTGAGCCGCGCGTGCGGCGCGATCACGCCCAGGCTGTTGGGTCCGGCCAGGCGCATGCCGTGCGTGCGCGCGATGGCCTGCAGTTCGGCAGCAAGCGAACCCTCGCCCTGCCCCAACCCCGTCGTGAGCACGACGGCCGCTGAGGCGCCGTGCTCGGCGGCCGATTTCGCGTATCGGGGCACCATCGCGGCGGGCGTCGCGATCAGCACGAGTTCCGGCACGAACGGGAGATCGGCGACGCGCGCAACGGACGCGACGCCTTCGATCTCGCGATGGCGCGGATTCACCAGCCCGATGCGGCCGGCAAAGCCACCGGCCTGCAGGTTGCGCAGCACGGCGCGGCCAATCGAGCGCTCGCGCGGGCTGCCGCCGATGACGGCGACGGACGCAGGCGAGAACAGCGATGGGAGGGAATAGGTGCTCATCGGGCGCGTGGCCAGTCCGACATCATGCGCCCGAACGATGCACGCGGCCACGTGCAAGTTTCAAGCTGACATCGCATCGGGGACATCCGCAAATGGAGGCGTCACCACCCTAGCGGATTTGCCATGCAACACGACGTCACGATCCGGTTCGAAGGCCTGCCCGTTTCCGATGCGCTGCGCGAGGACATCCTCCGCCACGCGCACAAGCTGTGGCAGATCGCGCCGCAGCTCCAGTCCTGCGACGTGGCCGTGCGCCACGCGGAGCATCGCCACCAGCACGGAAACCGCTACGAGGTGCACGTGCACGCGGTGATGCGCGGGGCCACGTTCGAGGCCGGCCGCACGCCGGCAAAGGACCATTCGCACGAGGACGCCTATGTGGCGGTTCGCGACGCGTTCGACGCGATGCAGCGGCAGGTATCGGAGCACGTTCGCAGCGTGCGCGACGGGGCGAAGCGGGCGGCGGCGGCGAGGACCGAGGATGCGGCCTGATCGTTGAGCACCTGCGAAAGCTTTTGTAGCCCGGGTAAGCGAAGCGCACCCGGGGCCTGTCACGCCCAACCCGGGTGCGCTTCGCTTACCCGGGCTACAAGGGCATGCGGCTTCCGACACGTGACCGCGCCGGCCGTACTTGTTAGCATTTTGACTAACAAACACACCGCACCACGGCCCGTGTCCGCACCGCCCCGCAAGATCCTCCATGTCGACATGGACGCCTTCTACGCGTCCGTCGAACAGCGCGACGACCCGTCCCTGCGCGGCCGGCCGGTGGTCGTCGCCTGGCGCGGGGCGCGCTCGGTGGTGTGCGCGGCGAGCTACGAGGCGCGTACCTTCGGCGTGCGCTCCGCCATGCCCGCCATCCGCGCCGAACGCCTGTGCCCGCAGGCGGTGTTCGTGCCGCCGGATTTCACGCGCTACAAGGCCGTGTCGCGGCAGGTGCGCGAGATCTTCCAGCGGCACACCGACCTCATCGAGCCGCTCTCGCTGGACGAGGCCTACCTCGACGTGAGCGAAACCAAGACCGGCCTGCCGACGGCCACCGCCACGGCGCAGGCGATCCGCGAGGCCATCCGCGAGGAAACGCAGCTCACCGCATCGGCGGGCGTGGCGCCGAACAAGTTCCTGGCGAAGATCGCCTCCGACTGGCGCAAGCCCGACGGCCTGTTCGTGATCCGTCCGCACCAGATCGAGGCCTTCCTCGCGCCGCTGCCGGTCGGACGCCTGCCCGGCGTGGGGAAGGTCATGGAAGCGAAGCTGCAGGAACTGGGCATCGAAACGGTCGCCCACCTGCGCGAGCTCGGCGCCGCCGAACTGGAACTGCGCTTTGGTCGCTGGGGCCGGCGCCTGCATGAACTCTCGCTGGGCATCGATCACAATCCCGTGGAGCCGGAACGTCCGACCTTGCAGATCTCCTCCGAAGACACCTTCGAGCGCGACCTGCTGATGGACGAACTGGAGCCGCACATCCACCGGCTCGCAGAAAAAACCTGGGAAAGCTACGGGCGCGAACTGGAACGCGACCCCGAGCGCGTGGCGCGCACGATCGTGCTGAAGCTGAAGACCGCCGACTTCCGCATCCTCACGCGCAGCCTCACGCCGGCGGAGCGGCCGACGAGTCTGGAACAGCTCACGCGTATCGCCTGCGATCTGCGCGGGCGCGTGCCGTTGTCGTCGGACACGCGTTATCGGCTGGTGGGCGTCGGGCTGTCGGGATTCATCGGCCGCGACGAGGTGCCGGTCGCGCAGAACGATCTGTTCGCGTCCGGCACGGCCTGACTGCGCCAGCTCTTGTAGCCCGGGTAAGCGAAGCGCACCCGGGGAATCTTGCGGCACGCCAGTCCCCAGGTGCGGCTCTCGGCCTAACCCGGGCTGCAAGAGCTACAAGCAACTTCAGCGGCGCTCGTTCAAGCCCGCTTTCCGCAACGCCACGGCCGCTGCGTCCAACGCCGCCGATTGCGCGGCATCAAGACCCGCGCGCCGTGCGAAATCCGCCACATCGGCAAACGCCCCGCGCTCGCGCCGGCTGCGCAACGCGCGTACGGCGATGGCCGCATCGATGCCCGGCAACGTGCGCAACTGCTCGAACTCGGCGGTGTTGAGGTTCACCGCGACACCGTTCGACGCCATGCCCGGCAACGTCACCGGCGTGTGCCCCAGCAGCCAAAGGTCCTGCCCGAGCATCGCGCGCATCCGCTTCGGATCCTGCGCGACCGCCGCCTGCAGCTGTGCCATGCGCGCGAGCCTGCTTCAAGCCCGTCACGAAACACGCCAGCAGCCCGGACCACAGGATGGAGTTCGACATCGCATGCCTCCCGATGCCGGCCCGCGCCGGCTGGAGGCCAAAGGATGCGGCAGGCGTGCACTGCAACACGCCTGCCATCGGGCGGCCCACTGCCGACACTTGCCACGTCGAAGGATCGGGCGTTCGGCGCGGCGGGGCTCTCCCGCCCCCGACGGCGTGCGCGTGCGAGTTACGCCGGCGCGATGCAGCGGTCGAACAGGTCGAGCTTGCGATCGTATTCCGGCGTCTGCACCTGCATCAGGCCGAGCACGGAGTGGAACAGGTTGTCCTGGCTCGCCGGCGCATGGCTCTCGCGCTTCATGCAGTCGATATCGAGGTTGCGGTCGGCCGCGAAACCCGGCGAGAACCACATCACCATCGGCACGCGCGTCTGCGTCTGCGGCGCGATCGCGTACGGCACGCCATGCAGGTACAGGCCGTTCTCGCCGAGCGATTCGCCGTGGTCGGACAGGTAGATCAGCGCGGTTTCGCGCGAGGATTGTTCGGCGAGGAAGCGGATCGTGCGCACAAGGAAATCGTCGGTGCCGAGCACCGAGTTGTCGTACGCGTTGACGATCTGCTCGCGCGTGCAATCGCCGAGATCGGCCGTCTCGCAGGTCGGCGTGAAGCGGCGCAGGCGTGCGGGGTACCGCTTCGCATAGCTCGGGCCATGACTGCCGAGCTGGTGCAGCACGACGACCTCGTCGCCCGGGCGGCGGGCGATCGCGTCGGCGAGGCCGTGCAGCATCACCTCGTCCAGGCAGCCTTCGGCGGTGCAGGCCTGCGGATCGCGCGCGTGTTCGAACGACTCGAACGGCAGGCCCTCGCACACGCCCTTGCACCCGGTCTGGTTGTCGCGCCACAGCACGCCGATGCCGGCGTGGTCGAGCACGTTGAGCAGCGACTGCGTGTGCGCGATGCGGTCCTCGTCGTAATGCGCGCGGCCGAACGGCGAGAACATGCACGGCACCGAGACTTCCGTCGCCGAGCCGCAGGACGTGACGTCGGTGAAGTTGATCGGCCCGATGTCGCGCAGCTGCGGCGTGGTCTGCCGTGCGTAACCGTTCAGGCCCCAGTTCTGCGCGCGGACGGTTTCGCCGACGACGATGACCAGCAGGCGCGGCTTGGCGTTGGGATCGCGGCCGACGACGTGCGCGTTCACGCCGATGGGCGTTTTCGGCCGGTGGCGCGCGCCGTCGTGCTCCGCCACGCGCACGAGCGAGACCAGGTAGTTGCCCGGCGTGATCAGGTGGCGCAGTTCCTTGTGGTTGCGCATCAGCGCCGACAGATCCTGGAACGAGGCCATCATCGCGCCGCCCGCCACCAGCAGCGACAGCACGATGCACCCGAGCCGCACGAGCACCGCGCGCCCGATCGGCCGCGTCTTCACGCGGACGCGCCACACCAGCAGCGTCGGCAGCACGCCGAGCCACAGCAGGCCAGGCAGCATGCCGAGCGACAGCAGCTCACCGGACTCCTTGCCGTCGGTGTGCAGGATGTTGCGCAGCATGTCCGGGTCAAGATAGACCGTGTAGCGGCTCATGAAATGCGCGGCCATCGCGGTGACCGGGATCAGCACCGTCAGCACCGGCCGCACGGTCCAGCGATTGAGCAGCAGGCACAGCAGCAGCATGTTGAGCGCGCCGATCATCAGCACCAGGCTGAGCGCGAGCTTCCAGCCCGACGCGTCGTGCAGCGCGCCCGTCGCGCCGACCGCATGGAAGAACGCGACGTTGCAGAACACGGTGAAGAACACCGCGACGTACAGCGCGAGGCGCTCGACGCTCATCTCCGGACGGATCGCCAGCAGCTGGCGGGAGCGACGCAGCGCCTCGTCGAACGGACGATTGGAAACGACGGAGTTCATGCCTTCGTCTCCCGGGAGTCGATGCCCGCGGCCATCCAGCGCGATCGCACCAGGCTCGGACGGAACAGCTGCCACGTCGCGATCGCGACAGCCCAGCAGATTCCGGCGGAGGCGATGTCATGCGAAGCGAAATGCGCGCCGCGCAACTGCTGCGCGATGCCGAACACGAGTCCCAGAACGATGCCGGCAGCGAGGCCGGCCCAGCGCCAGCGCGGCCGCACGGCGCCGAGGAAGAAATACAGCGACAGCCACGCGTAACCGCCGCCCGCATGCCCCGCGGGGAAGCACGCGCCGCGCTCCAGGCCGACGGGGCGCACGTCCCAGAGGCCGACGAAGGGACGCAGGCCGCCGTAACGGGTGAGGTCCCACGGGCAATCCATGTTCGACCACGACTTCACCCACGCCACGCACAACACCGACAGCGCGACGGCGACGGCCAGATACGTAAGCGGCGCGCGCAGCGGCGCCCAGCGCGCGCGACGTCGCGCGACCAGCCAGGCGACGAGTACGCCGATCCACAGCGCGATGCCCACGTATCGCCCGAAACGATGCACCAGCGTCTGCGTGACGAACGCATCCCGCAACGCCCATTGCCCGCCCTGCATCGCGTACAGGCGATCGGCGAGCCACTGGTCGCCGCTGGACCAGCGCATCGCCAGCAGCAGCACGACGAAGCCCAGCATCGGCGCGAACACGTGCGTGACCGCGAAGCGCAGGCCATCGCGCGGCAAGAGGTCGGTCGAGTGGTTGGGAAGGGTGGGACGTGCGCGCATGGGGGCTACGGACGGCGGTGAAATCGCACTGCGCATGACGGAAGGGATGGCTCGGATGACGGAGAACGCGTGCATGCTCCGGCGCGGGGTGTCGGAATGCGGTCGGATCCGGCGTGCACGGAACATCGCGTTCATCGGGCATTTCGCCGACACGAGAGCGGCGTGGATTCCGACGCCATTCCCATGTCGACGGGTGCACAATGGAGCGCAGGCGCATGCGCGCCGAAAGGAGGCGGAGACCGCGATGCGCGTGCTGGTCGTCGAGGACAATCACAACCTGGTCGCCAACCTGTTCGAGTATTTCGACGCGCGTGGCTTCACGCTCGACGCCGCGCCCGACGGCCCCACCGGCCTGCACCTGGCGATCACCACTGAATTCGACGCGATCGTCCTGGACTGGATGCTGCCGCGCATGGACGGTCGCGAAGTACTGAGCCGCTTGCGCGAAGCCGGTCGCGACACGCCGGTGCTGATGCTCACCGCGCGCGACGAACTGCCCGACAAGATCGCCGGCTTCCGCGCAGGCGCCGACGATTACCTCACCAAGCCCTTCCACCTGCCCGAACTCGAAGTGCGGCTGGAAGCGCTGGTGGCGCGTGCGCGGGGTCGCGGCCGCAGCAAGGTACTGCAGGTGGGCGATCTCAAACTCGACATGAGCACGCTGGAAGCCACGCGCGCCGGCCGGCCGCTTCACCTGTACCCGGCGTGCCGCAAGCTGCTGGAAGTGCTGATGCAGGCCAGTCCCGCCGCCGTCACGCGCGACCGCCTGGAGCACGCGCTGTGGGGCGACGACCCGCCCGACGGCGACATGCTCCGTTCGCACATCTACGAATTGCGCCGCAGCGTGGACGGTCCCTTCGCGATCAAGCTGATCCAGACGCTGCCGCGCGTGGGCTACCGCATCGTTGCCGGCGATGTCGCGCCGATCGTGAGCGAGGCCATCGAGTGAGCACGGCGCGCAGCGGCCTTCGCCGGCGCATCCTGCTCGGACTGCTCGGCTACGTGGTGGTGCTGAGCATCGCGGTGGTCATGCACGGGTTCATCGTCAACGAGAACGCGGAGGACCTCGTCTGGCAGACGCTGCTCAATTCGGAAATGGACCACCTGCTCGAACTCCACGAGCGCGACCCGACCTTTCCGTGGACAAACACCGAAAGCCTCGCCTTCTACGACGGGCACCATCCCGAGGACATGCCGCCGCCGCTGCGTGGCGTCCCGCCGGGCGTGTACGACGAGATCATGATCGACGGCGTCGAGCGCGTCGCGCTCGTGCGCGAAGTGGACGGCCGCCCGCTCGCGCTCGCGCTCGACATCACCGACCTGGAAGAGCGCGAGTTCGACATGGGCCTGACGATGGTCGGCTCGGCCGTGACGCTCGTCGTCGTGCTGTGCCTGGCCATCGCGTGGAGCGTCAACCGCCTGATCAAGCCGTTGCGCGACATGGCGCAGTCCATCGCGAAGTTGCGGCCCGACCAGTCCGGCCAGCGCATCCACACGCCGGACTCGGCGAGTTCGGAACTGGTGGTGATCGCCGACGCGCTCAACGATTACCTGCAGCGCAACGATCGCTTCGTCGAGCGCGAACGCGTGTTCATCGACAGCGCCAGCCACGAGCTGCGCACGCCGGTGGCCATCATCGCCGGCGCGAGCGAGATCGCGCTGCAACAGCCGCAGTTGCCCGAGCCCGCGCGCGGCCAGCTGATGCGCATCCAGCGCACCGCGCGCGAAGTGGAGCAGCTGGTCTCGCTGCTGCTGGTGCTGGCGAAAGACCCCGCGCGGCTGGCGCGTTCCAGCGATCACGTCGCGCTCGACGAGCTGATCCCCGGCATCGTCGAAGACCATCGCCATCTCACCCGCGACAAGGACCTGCGGCTGGACATCGTCGGTCTGCAGCCGTGCGAGATCGTCGCGCCGCTGCCGATCGTGCAGGTCGCCATCGGCAACCTGCTGCGCAACGCGATCGAGCACAGCGATCGTGGGCGCATCACCATCCGGCTGGAATCGCCGGCGACGGTGGTGATCGACGACCCCGGCCACGGCATGACGCCGGAGGAAATCGCGCAGATCTACGCGCGCATCGCCCGCGGTGGCGGCCGCGACGGTGGCGGCATCGGCCTGGACCTGATCTCGCGCCTGTGCGAACACCTCGGCTGGCAGCTCGATTTCGCCTCCGACGAAGGACGCGGGACGACGACGACATTGCGCATGGGGACCTAGGCTTCGCGCCTTGTGCCGGACGGACGCGCTGCGTAGGCTCGGCCTTCGCCATCGAAAAGGGGGCCGCATGCATCCGGGTTGGAAGATCGCGGCACTCGCCGTGCTGGGCATGTTCGCACTGGGATCGCTGGTCGCCGGGGCGCCGTACCTCGAATCGACGCTTCCCGGCGGTTTGCCGTTCGGCAATGCGCTGGCCGCCGTCGGGCTGTGCGCGATCGCCGCGTGCGGCGTGGCGACCGCACGACGCGGCGTGATGCGGCATGTCGCGTTCGTCGCGCTGTTCGCGTCGGCGGCGTGGCTGCCGGTGTCGATCGCACTGGCCGGCAACCTCACGCTGGTATTCTCCGGCGCGCGGGGCGACGCCTGGATCGCATGGAGCGCGGGCGTTGCGGTGCTGTCGATCGGCGCGCTCGCGCTGGCGATGCTCCAGCGGCTGGTGGCATGCGTATGGCCGCGGCACACGGCAACCTCGTCGCGCGGCTGAGGCGTGCAGCCCGGGCGAAACGCGCTCCGGCGCATGTGTCACAACCGGCGCTTGGCGCCCGTCCTCTCTCATGAAGCGGCCATCGTGGCCGCCAACCTGAGAGACGACATGAACGCCGCACACGCTCTGGATTACACCGCCCTCGCCCCCAGCGCCTTCCAGCACCTGCTCAAGCTCAACACCGGCCTGCATCAGGGGCCACTTGGCGCGAAGCTGGTCGAATGGGTGTCGCTGCGGGTGTCGCAGCTCAACGGCTGCGTGTTCTGCCTGGACATGCACTCGACCATGCTGCGCAAGGCCGGCGAAAGCCAGCGCAAGCTCGACACGCTGCCCGCGTGGCGCGAAAGCCCGCTCTTCGACGCACGCGAACGCGCCGCGCTGGCGTGGGCAGAAACCCTCAATGCGCTGGGCACGTCGCCGGTTCCGGACGATGCGCTCGAACACGCACGCGAGCAGTTCAACGAGCAGGAGATGGCGGAGCTGACGTTCGCGGTCGCGGCGATCCGCGCGTGGAACGTGCTTAATGTCGGGCTGCGCAAGCCGTTGCCGGACGCGTGAGGCGACGTCGACGCGCCTCTCCCCGCGTGGGAGGGGCGCGTCGATCAGACGTGCAAGCCGCGCAGCTTGTCCGGATTCAACACCGACAGTACCTGCGTGATCCGGCCGTCTTCGTCGACGCTGATGGTGCTGATCGAATGCAGGTGCCCGTCGTGGAAGCGCAGCAGCGCCGGCTCGCCGTTGACGTGTCCGATGCGCACTTCCGCCGCACCCGCGGTACGACGCGCCACGGTCCAGTACAGGTCGGCGATCCGCGCCGCGCCTTCCAGCGGCCGAATGACGGCCGTGACCTTGCCGCCGCCGTCGGACACCAGGCGCGCGTCGGCGTGCAACAGCGCGACGATCGAATCGCGATCGCCGCGCTGCATCGCGTGCATGAAGCGTTCGAGCAATTGGCGATGCGTGTCCGGCGCGACGGCGAAGCGCGGACGTTCGGCCTGCACGCGCGTGCGGGCGCGGCTGGCCATCTGGCGGCAGTTCGCCTCGGTGTGGCCGAGCAGCTCGGCGATCTGCGCGTAGTCGTAGTCGAACACGTCCTTGAGCAGGAACGCGGCGCGCTCCTCCGGCCCGAGTTTTTCAAGCAGCGCGAGGAAAGCCAGCGAGACCTGTCCGGCGACGTCGGCCTGCTGCTCGGGGCCGGGCGAATCGTCGACGGTGAGCGGCTCGGGCAGCCACGGGCCGGGATAGACCTCGCGCTGCGTACGCGCCAGGCGTAGCCGGTCGATGCCCAGGCGCGTGGTGGCGGTGACCAGCCAACCTTCCGGATCGCGGATCGAGGCCTGGTCGGCCTGATGCCAGCGCAGCCACGCGTCCTGCACGACCTCCTCGGCGTCGCTGCGGCTGCCGAGAAGACGGTAGGCCAACGCCATCAGGCGCCGGCGGTGGGTTTCAAAGGCAGTGTCGGGCGTGTTCGCGGACATGGCGGGACGAATGAAGTTGCGATGCCTACAGGACGGCGGACGGACCGAATCTGTGACAGGCGGGCGTCGTGCGCGGCACACGAGGCGTCATTCGAGTTCAGCCTTCGCCTTCTCCGGCAGCTTCAGATCGAAGCAGTGGCGTCCAGCCGGATGCGGCCAGTCGGGGCGGCCATAGACATCATCGTCGGTGGCCGCCGTGTCGGTTTCGAACACCGCGCAGAGCGTGTAGGTCGAACTGGTGCGCACGACGTACTCATACGGTTTGCCGGCGAATGGATCCTGCGTAAGCGCTCGCACGCCCGGACGTGCGAGCGCGCCGATGTCCGCCGGTAGCGAACCGGTGCGTTCGGCCCAGCTTTCGATCTGGTCCTTCAGGCGGTCGAGGTCGCGCACGCGCCGATCGTCCTGGCGCACCATCCGCTGCTGGCCCGGCGTCCCCATCGCCACGACTGCCGCGATCACGCTGGCGGCGACCACGACGCCGGCGATGACCAGGAGCCAGCGCCCCGTCGCGGCGCTCATGCATCCACCTCTTCGCGCCGCAGGTCGTACAGGTACCAGGCGAAAGCGCTGCCGGCGATCAACGCCACCACGACGACCTTCAGCACGAAGCGTGCGGTCAGCTCCCCGCCCAGGACGTTGAAGACGAGTGTCGTCATGTCGCCGATCAGAACGGCCGCCGCCACGAACAGCGTCAGGTACGTCAGCCAGCGGCGCACCGGCGAGAGTCGCTTGATCGGATGTCGCGCGACGTCTTTCGCCACGTAGTTCGAGACGAACGCGAAGACCGGGAAGGCGATGATCAAGGCGGCCGTGGACCAGCGGATCGAGCGGCCAAGACGATACGCCGCGTAATCCTCCGCCGGGTCCGGCCAGGCACGCGCGATCAGGTCGAACAGCAGGCTGCCGAGGTGCCAGGCGGCGAAGTACAACGAGGCGAACAGCACCAGGTAGAGGAATGCCTCACGCGCCGACACCGACGCACGCGGGCGCGGCACCGGCACGACGAACGGCGTGTCGGCATAGGCGTCGAGCACGCCGCGGGTCTGCTCGTCGCGCCAGCCTGCACTGGCGAGCGCGGCGCTGATCGATGCCTTGGACTCTCCCCGCACCAACGCCTCGTATACGAAGCGCTCCAGCTCCTGCGATCCCGACGCCATGCGGCTCCCCCTCCGGTTGGATGGCGCAAGCGTAGCAAGGCGGTGAGGGGTGAGGGGCGAGCGACGTGAGCGGGTGCGTGCGTTCGCGATGACCGCTCATGTAGTCCGGGTAAGCGCGGCGCACCGGGTTGGGCGTGACAGTCCCCGGGTGCGCTGCGCTTACCCGGGCTACAAGGGCGAAAGCGGTTCGAGCCCGGTTGTTCGAAAGAACGCGGACAAAGAAAAAGCGGGCCGAAGCCCGCTTTCTCGTGTTTCCGGCGATGGTCGCCGAAGGGTCGACGTCCGGCTTACTCGGCCGGCACGCCCTCGCCTTCCTCGACGGCCTTCATCGACAGGCGGATGCGGCCCTGCTTGTCGACTTCCAGCACCTTCACCTTGACGGTGTCGCCTTCCTTCAGCTTGTCGGAAACCTTCTCCACGCGCTCGCTCGAAATCTGCGAGACGTGCACCAGGCCGTCCTTGCCCGGCAGGATCGTGACGAACGCACCGAAGTCCATGATCTTGGCGACCTTGCCTTCGTAGATGCGACCCGGCTCGACGTCCGAGGTGATCTGCTCGATGCGCGCCTTCGCGGCCTGGGCAGCGGCGGCGTTGACCGACGCGATGACGATCGTGCCGTCGTCCTGGATGTCGATCTGCGTACCGGTTTCCTTGGTGATCGCCTGGATGGTCGAACCGCCCTTGCCGATCACTTCGCGGATCTTGTCCGGGTGGATCTTCATCGTCAGCAGGCGCGGCGCGTACTCGCTCAGCTCGCTGCGCGGCGCGGTGATGGCCTTGGCCATCTCGCCGAGGATGTGCAGGCGGCCTTCCTTCGCCTGGGCGAGGGCGACCTTCATGATCTCCTCGGTGATGCCCTGGATCTTGATGTCCATCTGCAGGGCGCTGATGCCCTCCTGCGAACCGGCCACCTTGAAGTCCATGTCGCCCAGGTGGTCTTCGTCACCCAGGATGTCCGACAGCACGACGAAGCGATCGTCTTCCTTCACCAGGCCCATCGCGATGCCCGCGACCGGCGACTTCACCGGCACGCCGGCGTCCATCAGCGCGAGCGAGGAACCGCAGACCGAGGCCATCGACGAGGAACCGTTCGACTCGGTGATTTCCGACACGACGCGGATCGTGTACGGGAACTCTTCCAGCGTCGGCATCGTGGCGAGCACGCCGCGCTTGGCAAGGCGGCCGTGGCCGATCTCGCGACGCTTCGGCGCGCCGAAGCGGCCGGTCTCGCCCACCGAGTACGGCGGGAAGTTGTAATGGAACAGGAAGTTTTCCTTGTACTCGCCCGAGACGGCATCGATGATCTGGCCGTCGCGCGCGGTGCCCAGCGTGGTGACCACGATGGCCTGCGTCTCGCCGCGGGTGAACAGCGCCGAGCCGTGGGTGCGCGGCAGCACGCCAGTCTTGCACTCGATCGGACGAACGGTGGTCAGGTCGCGGCCGTCGATGCGGATCTTGGTGTCGAGCACCGAGTCGCGCATGGTGCGGTATTCGAGTTCGCCGAATTCCTTGTTGTACTCGGCGGCGACCCAGCCGGCGGCTTCAGCGCGGCCGGACAGCTGTTCCCACGTGTCCTTGCGGATCGCACCGATCGCTTCGCGGCGCTCGGCCTTGTTGCGGATCTGGTAGGCCTGCTTCAGCGAGGCGCCGGCCGATTCGACGATGGCGGCGATCAGTGCGTCGTTCTTCGCCGGGGCGACCCAGGTCGACGGCTTGGTGCCGGCTTCCACGGTCAGCTCGTTGATGGCGTTGATGACCTTCTGCATCTCGCGATGGCCGAACATCACCGCGCCGAGCATCACCTCTTCCGACAGCATCTTCGCTTCGGATTCGACCATCAGCACCGCGTTGGACGTACCGGCGACGACCAGTTCCAGGTCGGAATCGGCCAGCTGCGCGGCGGTCGGGTTGAGGATGTACTGGCCGTTCTTGTAGCCGACCTTCGCGGCACCGATCGGGCCCTGGAACGGCGTGCCGGCCAGTGCGAGCGCCGCCGAGGCACCGATCATCGCCGGGATGTCGCCGTCGATTTCCGGATTCAGCGACATCACCGTCGCGATGATCTGGACTTCGTTCTTGTATTCCTCGGGGAACAGCGGGCGGATCGGGCGGTCGATCAGGCGCGAGATCAGCGTTTCCTTCTCGGTCGGACGGCCTTCACGCTTGAAGAAGCCACCCGGGATGCGGCCACCGGCGTAGAACTTCTCCTGGTAGTCCACCGTCAGCGGGAAGAAGTCCTGCCCTTCGCGCGCGCTCTTGGCGGCGACGGCAGACACCAGCACGACGGTGTCGTCCATCTTGACGATGACGGCGCCGCTGGCCTGGCGGGCGATCTCGCCCGTTTCCAGCGTCACCTGATGGTCGCCGTACTGGAAGGTCTTGGTGATTTTTGCCACGTTGGGTTCCTATCGTTTCTGATGCGTTCCGGTCGAGGCCCCTGCCCCGCTCCGGGCGACCGCGTTGGCGGCCAGAATTCGGATGGTCGAACCGGAGGGTTCGATGTGTTGCGTTGAAGCGCCGTGCGCCTGCGTGTTGCCGTACCTCAAAAACGAACCGCGGCGCATCGCTGCGCCGCGGCTGGTAGTGCGTTTAGCGGCGCAGACCGAGTTTCTCGATCAGAGCCTTGTAGCGCTCGTTGTCCTTGCGCTTCAGGTAGTCGAGCAGGCTGCGGCGACGGTTGACCATCTGCAGCAGGCCACGACGGCTGTGGTGGTCCTGCTTGTGGATCTTGAAGTGGCCGGTGAGCTGCTCGATGCGAGCGGTGAGCAGGGCGACCTGGACTTCCGGCGAACCGGTGTCGTTGGCGCCGCGCTTGTTGTCTTCGATGATCTTGCTGGTGTCGATGGACATGATGTGCCTTGTAGATGCGAGGCCTGCAGAAAGCGAATCGACCGGAATGACCCGCGCCGACGCACCGCCTGGCCCGCCGTTTGCTGATGGGATGCTGCGAAGAGGAACTGCTTAGGTGCTTGAAAAGCGGCGAAATTGTAACAGCAGCACCACGCGAATGCGACCGCTACGATGCGCCCGCCTTCCGTCCAGCGGATTCATGTGGCCGATCGCGGACGCGTTCAGGCGGTCGAACCCACTGGCTGTTCAGCCTGACCACCCTGCACCGCCCAGCGGAACAGGCGCTGTGGCGTGAGCCGGGCGCCGGAACGCTGGCCCAGGCCCAGACAACGACCGTCGAGCCCGAAAACGGCGACCAGCCCGTCGTCCGCCGGGGCGCAATCCACGCCCTGCCCCTGCCCGAGGCGGCGGGTCGACGCGGCGTCCAGGTCGACCCGCGGGAACTGCGAAAGCCCGGCCTCGATCGGCAGCAGTAGGCCGTCGATCGCCGCCTCCCCGTCGGATTCGCGCATCGCCCGGAGGGCCTCTAGCGTGATCATCCGGGGCGCGCGGAACGGGTCGACCCAGAGCCGGCGCAAGGTGGCGACATGGGCGCCGCAGCCGAGCGCCTCGCCCAGGTCGCGGACCAAGCTGCGTACGTAGGTGCCGGAACCGCATTCGACGTGCAGTCGCAGGCGCGGCCCATCGCGTTCGAGCACGTCGAGCCGGTGGACCACGACGTCGCGCTCGGGCGCCTCGATGGCCTCACCCCGACGCGCCTTCGCGTAGAGCGGCTCGCCGCCCTGCTTCAGGGCCGAGTAGATCGGGGCGCGCTGGCGGATCGGGCCGCGCAGGGGCGCGAGCGCCGCTTCGATGGCCGCATCGTTCAGCTCGGGAACCGTGCGCTCGAGCAGCGGCGCACCGTCGGCGTCGTCGCTGTCGGTGGTGAGGCCGAGCACCGCGGTGGTTTCGTAGGCCTTCGCCGAGCCGAGCAGCAGGCCCGCGATCTTGGTCGCCTCGCCGAAGCACAGCGGCAACAGGCCCGTCGCCAACGGATCCAGGCTGCCGGTGTGACCGCCCTTTTCCGCACGGAACAGATGGCGCGCCTGCTGGAGGGCCTGGTTGGAACTCAGGCCCTGCGGCTTGTCCAGCAGCAGGATGCCGTCGAGCGGGCGGAAGCGCGTCTTGGCTTTCGTCATGGATCGTCCGCAGAAGGTCCGCAGGTCGCAACCGGGATGCGCGAGGCCTGCCTGCCCGAGGGCAGGACGAAAGACGGCGCGCTCCGTGCGAATCCTGCGGGGATCCCCGGGTCAGGGCAACGGGTGTGTGGATCGGATGGAGGACGGGCTGACGGACGGCGGGCGTCCGTCGACGCGCGATGACGCGGACGGTTCAGTCGTCCGCGGGATCCGTGTCGTCCTGCCCGGCAGCCGGGTTGTCGCGCAGCAGGTTGCCGATGCGTTCGCCACGATCGACCGAGTCGTCGTAATGGAAATGCAGCTCCGGCACGTGGCGCATCTTCACCGCGCGACCGAGCTGGAAACGCAGCTCGCGGGAAAGCTCCTTGAGCGCCTTCACCGCTTCCTTCGAACGCTCCGGCTGCAGCGCGGTGACGAACACCTTGGCGTGCGCGAGATCGCGCGAGACCTCCACGTCGGACACGCTGACGGACGGCAGGCCGTGCTCGCGCACGGCCTCGTGCACCAGGGTGCCCAGCTCCCTGCGGAGCTGGGCGGAAACGCGGTCGGTGCGATGGAACGATTTGCTTGGCACGTGTTGGTGATTCGTGATTGGTGATTCGTGATTCGAAAAACCGTCAGGCCGTGATCGGGATCCGCTACTCGCCTTTGACGAATCACGAATCCCGGATCACGAATCCCGGCTTCAGAGCGTGCGCTGGACTTCGATGCGCTCGAAGCACTCGATCTGGTCGCCCGGCTTGACGTCGTTGTACGCCTTCACGCCGATGCCGCACTCGGTGCCGCTGCGGACTTCGTCCACGTTGTCCTTGAAGCGACGCAGCGATTCCAGTTCGCCTTCGAAGATGACCGCGTTGTCGCGCAGCACGCGGATCGGCTTGTTCCGCTTGACCACGCCCTCCACGACCATGCAGCCGGCGACGGCGCCGAACTTCGAGCTGCGGAAGACGTCGCGGACCTCGGCGGTGCCGATGATCTCTTCGCGGATCTCCACGCCCAGGATGCCCGAGGCCACCTGCTTCACCTGGTCGATCACGTCATAGATGATCGAGAAGTAGCGCAGGTCCAGGCCGTTGGCTTCGATCACCTTGCGGGCCGACGCGTCGGCACGCACGTTGAAGCCGATGATCGTGGCCTTCGCGGTGAGCGCGGCGTTGGCGTCGGACTCGGTGATGCCGCCCACGCCGGAGCTGATCACGTTGATGCGGATCTGCTCGTTGGACAGCGCGGTGAGCGACTGGCGCAGCGCTTCCACCGAACCCTGCACGTCGGCCTTGACGACAAGGTTGAGGCTCAGCTGGCCCTCGCCCTTGCCCATCTGGGCCATGATGTCTTCCATGCGGTTGCCGGCGGCGGCGACCAGGCGCGATTCGCGGCGCTTGGCATCGCGCTGCTGCGCGACGTCCTTCGCCAGGCGCTCGTCGTCGACGACCACGAAGTCGTCGCCCGCGTCGGGCACGCCCGACAGGCCCAGCACCTGCACCGGAATCGACGGGCCGGCCTTCTCGACCTGCTTGCCGTTCTCGTCGAACAGCGCACGCACGCGGCCGTACTGCACGCCGCACACGAGGTAGTCGCCCTTCTTGAGTTCGCCCTGCTGCACCAGCACGGTGGCGACCGGACCGCGGCCCTTGTCGAGCGCGGATTCGATCACCGTACCCGTCGCGCGGCCCGTCGGGACGGCACGCAGTTCGAGCACTTCGGCCTGCAGCGAGATCGAGTCGAGCAGGTCGTCCACGCCCAGGCCCGTCTTGGCCGACAGCTCGACCATCTGCGTGTCGCCGCCGAAATCCTCGGCGACCACGTCTTCGGCCAGCAGGTCGTTCTTGACGCGCGACGGATCGGCATCGGACTTGTCGATCTTGTTGATCGCCACGATCAGCGGAACGCCGGCGGCCTTCGCGTGCTGGATGGCTTCGCGCGTCTGCGGCATCACGCCGTCGTCGGCGGCCACGACCAGCACGACGATGTCGGTGAGCTTCGCGCCGCGGGCGCGCATCGAGGTGAACGCCGCGTGGCCCGGGGTGTCGAGGAAGCTGATGACGCCCTTGTCGGTTTCCACGTGGTACGCGCCGATGTGCTGGGTGATGCCGCCGGCTTCGCCGGAGGCCACCTTGGTGCGGCGGATGTAGTCCAGCAGCGAGGTCTTGCCGTGGTCGACGTGGCCCATGATGGTGACCACCGGCGGACGCGAGGTCTTCTCGCCCTGCGTCTCCTCGACGTGGGCCAGCAGTGCCTCTTCCGCGGTCGCGGCATCGGCCCTCACCACCACGTGGCCGAGTTCCTCGGTCACCAGCGCGGCGGTGTCGTAGTCGATCGACTGGTTGATGGTCGCCATGACGCCCATCTTGAACAGCGCCTTCACCACGTCGCCGCCCTTGAGCGCCATCTTCTGCGCCAGGTCGGCGACGGTGATGGTCTCGCCGATCGCCACTTCACGGACGATGGGCGCGGTCGGGCGCATGAAGCCGCTGCCCGAACGGGCCTGCTCGGCGTGACGGCGGGTCGGCTTGGCCTTGCCGCGCGAGCTGCTGGAGCGGCGCGCACGGTCGGTGGCGCTCAGGTGCATCTGGCCGGCGAAGCGGTTGGTGCGGTCGTCGTCCTCGACGGTCGCGACCATCGCGTGCGAACCGCGCGTCTTGTGCGCCGGGGCGCCGCGGGCGGGTTCGGGCGCACGCGCCGGCGCGGCGGGCTTGGGATGACCGTGACCATGGCCGTGGCCATGGGTGCCGGCGGGCTTGCGGGCCGGCTCGTCTTCCTCGGCGACCGCACTGGCATCGGCCAGGCGCGCACGCTCTTCTTCCTCGGCCTTCTGGCGCGCGGCTTCCTCGGCCTCGCGACGGGCGGCGTCGAGCTCATCGGCGCGGCGCTTGTCGTCGGCGGCCAGGCGCTGCTGCTCGGCGAGGTTGCGCTGCTTGGATTCCTCCAGCTTGCGCAGGATCTCGGCGCGCTCGTCGCCTTCCGACATCGGCTGCGACTCGGTCGGCTTCACCAGCGTGACCTTCTTGCGCACCACGACATCGACCGTCGTCTTGTTCTTGCCGCCGCCGACGGTGATTTCCTGCTTCCGGCTGCGGTTGAGCGTGATCTTCTTCGACGCGTCGCCCGGCTCGGCCTTGTCCTCGCCCTTGCCATGGGCACGCTTGAGGAAGCCGAGCAGCTTGACTTTCTCGATGCTGGTCACGACCTGGTCGGGGCCGCTGAAGGTCATGCCGGCCTCGGCCAGCTGCTCCAGCAACTTCTCGACCGGCGTGTTCACCAGTTCGGCCAGCTTGCGGATGGTGGTTTGCTGCGACATTCGGATTCGGTGTCCTCGTGGCGCGGGACGGGTCCCGCGCGTGTTAGCGTCATTCTAGCCCGGGGGTCCCGGGCGGGCCGACGCGGTATTCATTCGAACCAGTGCTTGCGCGCTTCCATGATCAGCGCGGCGGCGCGGGTCTCGTCGATGGCTTCGATATCTGTCAGCTCGTCGGTGGCCATGTCGGCCAGGTCGTCGCGGGTGACCACGCCATGGGCGGCCAGGGCGTAGGCGGTCGCCTCGTCCATGCCGTCCAGCTCGAGCAGGTCGGCCGCCGGCTGGTGCTCGTCCAGCTCTTCCTCGGCCGCCAGGGCCTCGTTGAGCAGGGCGTCGCGGGCTCGCGAGCGCAGTTCCTCGACGATGTCCTCGTCGAAGCCCTCGACCGCCAGCAGCTCGCCGACCGGCACGTAGGCGATTTCCTCGACCGTGCTGAAGCCTTCCGAGACCAGGATGCCGGCGATTTCCTCGTCGACCTCCAGCTTGTCCTGGAACAGCTGGCGGGCGGACGCCTGTTCGGCCTCCGACTTCGCCGTGACCTGGTCCTGGGTCATCACGTTCAGCTGCCAACCCGACAGGCGGCTGGCCAGGCGCACGTTCTGGCCGCCCTTGCCGATCGCCTGCGCCAGGCGGTCTTCCGCCACGGCCAGGTCCATCGAGTGCTTCTCTTCATCGACGATGATCGACTGCACTTCGGCCGGCGCCATCGCGTTGATGACGAACTGGGCCGGGTTGTCGGACCACAGCACGATGTCCACGCGCTCGCCGTTGAGCTCGTTGCTCACGGCCTGCACGCGCGAGCCGCGCATACCGATGCAGGCGCCGATGGGATCGGTGCGGTTGTCGTGCGCGACGACGGCGATCTTGGCGCGGTCGCCCGGATCGCGGGCGCAGGCCTTGATCGACACCAGGCCCTGGCCGACTTCCGGCACTTCGAGCTTGAACAGCTCCATCATGAATTCCGGCGCCGCGCGGCTGATGAACAGCTGCGGGCCGCGGGGTTCGCTGCGCACGTCGAACAGGTAACCGCGCACGCGGTCGCCGGTGCGCAGCACGTCGCGCGGGATGCCCTTGTCCTTGGGGATGATCGCCTCGGCGTTGCCGCCCAGGTCGACGTAGATGTTGCCGCGCTCCACGCGCTTGACCACGCCGGTGACCAGCTCGCCCACGCGGTCCTTCCACGCATCCACGACCTGCTGGCGCTCGGCTTCGCGCACGCGCTGGACGATGACCTGCTTGGCGGCCTGGGCGGCGATGCGGCCGAACTCGGGGTTCTCGATCTGTTCTTCGATGTAGTCGCCGACTTCCACGCCCTCGACCTCGTCGATGGCGTCCATCATGCGGATCTGGCGGTCCGGCGATTCCATCACGACGTCGTCGGCCACGACCTCCATGCGGCGGAAGGTCTCGTAGCTGCCGTCCTTCTGGTCGATGGTGACGCGCACCAGCACGTCCTCGTCGTGATAGCGCTTCTTCGCGGCCGAGGCCAACGCGGCCTCGATGGCCTCGAAGATGACCTCACGCGGCACGCCCTTCTCGTTGGCGACTGCGTCCACGACCAGCAACAGTTCCTTGCTCATCTCTCTGACTCCGCACGGTCGGCGACTCGCGCCGCCGGCTTTGATGGTGATTTGGTGGTTTACTTCTTCGCCTTCGAAGCGCTGCCCTTCGGGGCGCCCTTCGCCGGCTTGTCCTTGCCCGGCTTGACCGGGGCCATTCCCAGCGCGGCCCAGTCCGGGACCAGGCGCGCCTTGTCGATGTTGCCGAATGCGACGACGAACTCGCTGCCGTCCAGGTCGAACACGACGTCAGAACCCTGCACGCGCACGATGCGGCCCTGCAGGCGACGACGGCCGTCCTGCGGCAGCTTGAGGCCGACCTTGGCGGTCTCGCCAGCGAAGCGCTCGTAATGCGCCAGCGTGAACAGCGGGCGGTCGATGCCCGGGGACGACACTTCCAGCGTGTACATGCCGCTGATCGGATCCTCGACGTCGAGCTGCGCGGACACCTCGCGGCTGACCGCCTCGCAATCCTCGATCGTCACCGAACGCGGCTGGCCGTCTTCGCCCGTGGCCTGGTCGGCCGGCACATCGATGTACAGGCGCAGCACGGCGCTGCCCGGCGACGGCAGGTATTCCGCGCCCAGCAGCTCGACGCCCAGCGACGCGACGGTCGGGGCGAGCAGGTTCGCGATTTCGACAGCTTTATCGGCCACGCGTACTTCACTCCCATGAAACCGGCACCGTGTTGCCGCCGCGGTGCCTCGATGCAATGCAATACCCAGCAAAACGCCACTGCGTACACGTTCTGGCGAAGCACGCATTCCAGGCAGGTACTTCCGGATCGCGAGCCCACAAGCGCGAAAACGACAAAGGGCCCTTGCGGGCCCCTTGTCCGTACAGCTGGATTTCGGTGTGGTCGCGTGAGCAGTGCGCGACCACCAAGCCCGAGCCTTTGGCTTGGGAGAACCCGGTGTTCCGGATTCTCCGCCAGCGTGAGTCTGAAGAAGACCACGCCTGCCGAAGCTGGTAGCGGGGGCAGGATTTGAACCTGCGACCTTCGGGTTATGAGCCCGACGAGCTGCCAGACTGCTCCACCCCGCATCAGGCCGACCATCATAACGGCCGACTAAAACCTGCGCAACCCCGATTCATGAATTAAATCGGATTGCGCGAAAAAACTCAGCCCGCGAACGCCCTCTGGCACCACGCCATGATCGGATTCCACGCCAGGCCCAGCGCGAGCAGCGCCAGTGCATTCACGCCAAACGCGATGCGCAGCGGACGGTTGTCGGTGGCTTCGATGCCCTGCCCGTCCGGCTCGTCGAAGTACATCGCCTTGATCACGCGCAGGTAGTAGAACGCACCCACCACCGCGAACACGACGCCCACCAGGGTCAGCCACAGCATGTCGCCCTGCAGCGCGGCGCGCAGCACGGCGAGCTTCGACCAGAAGCCCAGGAACGGCGGCACGCCGGCCAGCGAGGCCATCACGCACAGCACCAGACCCGCCATCCACGGATTGCGCGCATTGAGGCCCCTGTAGTCCTCGATGCGGTCGGCTTCGAAGCCGCGGCGCGACAGCACCACGATCGCGCCGAACGCCGCCGCCGACATGATCGCGTAGCTGATCGCGTAGAACAGCGCGGCGGCGAAGCCTTCGCGACCGCCGCCGGCAAGGCCGACGAACAGGAAGCCGACGTGCGAGATCGTCGAGTACGCCAGCAGTCGCTTGAAGTTGGTCTGCACCATCGCGCTGAGGTTGCCGATGGCCAGCGACAGCACCGCGAGGACGGCGAGCATCAGGCGCCATTGTTCCTCGAACGCCGGGGCGCCGATCTCGAGCAGGCGATAGGTCATGCCGAACGCGGCGAGCTTCGGCGCGGAACCGATGAACAGCGTGATCGGCGTCGGCGCACCGTGGTACACGTCCGGCAGCCACATGTGGAACGGCGCGGCGCCGAACTTGAAGGCGATGCCGGCGACGACGAACACCACGGCGGTGATCAGCATCAGCGTGTTGCCTTCGGCGATGCGCTGTTGGGTCGCAATGGCGATCTCGTCGAGCTGCAGCGAGCCGGTCGCGCCGTAGATCAGCGACAGGCCGTACAGCAGCAGGCCCGAGGCCAGCGCGCCGAGCACGAAGTACTTGATGGCCGCCTCGGAGGCGAGCGGGCTGTCGCGATCCACCGCGACCAGCGCGTACGAGCACAGCGCCAGCATTTCCAGGCCCAGGTACACCATCACCAGGCTGCCGGACGAGACCAGCAGCATCATGCCGGCGATCGCGAACAGCATCAGCACCGACACCTCGCCCTTGTACAGGTCGCGGGCGCGCAGGTACGGCCAGGTGTAGATCATCGACAGGATGCCGACGACGCAGATGGTCACCTTCATGACGTCGGCCGCGGTGTCGCGCACGAACATGCCGCTGAGCACGGTGCCGTGTTCGCCCACGCCGGTGGCGAGCATGAAGGTCGCCACGGCCAGCACGGCGATGGCGAAGAGATGGCTGACGACGCGGCGGCGCTCGTCCACGAACAGGTCGAGCATCAGCAGCGCGAACGCGCCGAGGATCACCACCAGCTCAGGCAGGAGCGGCAGCAGGTCGGCGGCGGAGCGGACAGGCATGTTCATTCGCTACAACCTCAGAGCTTCGACGCGGCGATCTGCGTCGCCAGGTTCGCGATGGCGGGTTCCATCAGGTCCGTCAGGGGCTTCGGCCACAGGCCGAGGATCAGCACGCCGGCGGCGAACACGCCCAGCACGAAGGCTTCGCGGGCGTTGATGTCCTCCAGCTCGGCGACATGCGCGTTGCCCACCTCGCCCCACATGGTGCGCTTGACCAGCCACAGCGTGTAGGCCGCGCCGATGATCAGCGTGGTGGCGGCGACGAAACCGATCAGCGGGTGCTGCTGGAAGCTGGCCAGGATCACCATGAACTCGCCGACGAAACCCGACGTGCCCGGCAGGCCGGAGTTGGCCATCGCGAACAGCACGACGAACGCGGCGAACCACGGCATGACGTTCGCGACGCCGCCGTAATCCTTGATCATGCGGGTGTGCATGCGGTCGTACAGCACGCCGACGCAGGAGAACATCGCGCCCGACACGAAGCCGTGGCTGATCATCTGCACCATCGCGCCCTGCAGGCCGAGGCGTGCGCCATCGGTGTTGCCGGCCTCGCGCACCAGCGCGAAGGCGATGAACGTGCCGAGCGTGACGAAGCCCATGTGCGAGACGGACGAGTACGCGATCAGCTTCTTCATGTCGTCCTGCGCGAGGGCGACCAGGCCGACGTAGACCACGGCGATCAGGCTCAGTGCGATCACCAGCCACGCCCACTCGGCGCCGGCGTCCGGCACGATCGGCAGCACGAAGCGGATGAAGCCGTAGCCACCGATCTTCAGCATGATCGCCGCCAGGATCACCGAACCGGCGGTCGGCGCCTCGACGTGCGCATCCGGCAACCACGTGTGCACCGGGAACATCGGCACCTTCACCGCGAAGGCGATGAGGAATCCGAAGAACAGCCACATCTGCTCGGTCGCCGTCAGCGGCAGCGCGTACATGTCCGCGAGCTGCCAGCTGCCGCCCTTCAGGTACAGGTAGATCAGGCCCAGCAGCATGAACAGCGAGCCGAGGAACGTGTACAGGAAGAACTTGATCGACGCATACACGCGACGCGGGCCGCCCCACACGCCGATGATGATGAACATCGGGATGAGCATGCCTTCGAAGAACACGTAGAACAGCATCGCGTCCAGCGCGGCGAACACGCCGACCATCAGGCCTTCCAGGATCAGGAACGCGGCGTAGTACTGGGCCACGCGCTTGTCGATCGAGGTCCAGGCGCCAATCATCGCCAGCAGCGTGGTCAGCGTGGTCAGGGCGATCAGCGCGACGGAGATGCCGTCGACGCCGAGGTGGTAACGGATGTCGTACGCCGGGATCCAGTTGCGGTTCTCGACGAACTGCATCGCGGACGCGGTCATGTCGAAACCGGTGAGCAGCGGGATGCTCGCCAGCAGCGTGATGAAGGCGATGCCGGTGGCGAACCAGCGCGCCGCACCGGCGCGCTCGTTGCCGAAGGCCATGGTGGCCAGGCCGCCGAAGATCGGCAGCCAGACCAGCAGGCTGAGCAGGAAGGAAGTGCTCTGCAAGGGCTCGGGGTTCACGTCGGGTCCTTGTCCTAAGTTAGTGCCAGTAGCGGATCAGGGCGGCCAGCAGGGCAATCAGGCCGATGATCATCGCGAACGCATAGTGGTAGAGATAACCCGACTGGATGCGGCGGGTCAGGTTGGCGACGAGGTCGACCACGCGGGCGCTGCCGTTGACCACCGCGCCGTCGATGAGGTGCGAGTCGATGGCGCGCGAGGCCTTGCCGAGCCCCAGGCCGCCGCCGGCGAAGCCGTTGATCCAGAGCTTGTCGAAGCCATACTTCTCCTCGAGCACGCGCACCGGAAGGGCGAACACGCGGCGCGCCTTGGCGGGCAGCTCGGGCTTCCACCAGTACATGATGGTCGCGAGCACGAAGCCGGCCAGGGTCAGCCAGAACACCGGCGCGGTGAAGCCGTGGATCGCGTACTTGACCGGGCCGTGCCACACCTCCTCGCCGATCGCGGCGACCGTGTCGCGCGCCGACGCGAGGTCGATCGCGCCGAGGAAGAACGGCAGGCGCTCGTGATGGCCCATCACGTCGGTCCCGAACAGCATCGGGCCGGCGGTGAAGAAGCCGATCAGCACCGACGGGATCGCCAGCAGGATCAGCGGCACCGTCACCACCCACGGCGACTCGTGCGGCGTGTGCGCGTGGTGGTCGTCGTGGCCATGGCTGTCGCCATGCTTGGCGTGCGACGCGTGCGCGTCGTGCGAGACCGGGGCGTGGCCGTCGTGGCCGTGCTGCTCGGCGAGCTGCGACTCGTGCTCGGTCGAATCCGCTTCCGGCGCGACGTAATGGTCCGGCACCGGATCGTGGAAGCGTTCCTTGCCGTGGAAGGTCAGGTACAGCAGGCGGAAGCTGTAGAACGAGGTCACGAACGCGCCCAGCAGCACCGCCCAGTAGGCGTAGGTCGCGACCCAGCCGCCGGCCTCATGCGCGTGGTGCGCGGCGGCCTCGATGATCGTGTCCTTCGAGTAGAAGCCGCTGAAGAACGGCGTGCCGATCAGCGCCAGCGTGCCGATGAGCATCGTCCAGTACGTGATGGGCATGTACTTCTTCAGGCCGCCCATTCGACGCATGTCCTGCTCGTGGTGCATGCCGATGATGACCGAGCCGGCACCGAGGAACAGCAGCGCCTTGAAGAAGGCGTGCGTCATCAGGTGGTACACGCCGGCGCTGTATGCCGACACGCCCAGCGCGACGGTCATGTAGCCCAGCTGCGACAGCGTCGAGTACGCGACCACGCGCTTGATGTCGTTCTGCACGATGCCGATCAGGCCCGTCCAGAACGCGGTGGTGGCGCCGATGAACAGCACGAAGGTCAGCGCCGTCTCGGACAGCTCGAACAGCGGCGACATGCGCGCCACCATGAAGATGCCCGCGGTCACCATCGTCGCGGCGTGGATCAGCGCCGAGATCGGCGTCGGGCCTTCCATCGAGTCCGGCAGCCAGACGTGCAGCGGCACCTGCGCCGACTTGCCCATCGCACCGATGAACAGGCAGATGCAGATGAAGGTCATCAGCGACCAGCCGCCGATCGGCGCCAGCCAGCCGCCGGCCTGCGCGAGCGCCGGCCACGCGTTCTGCATCTGCGCCGCGGCGAGCGCGGGTTCGCCGGCACGTGCGAACACGGTGCCGTAGTCGAGCGAGTTGAAGGTGTACAGCACGCCGGCGATGCCGAGCAGGAAACCGAAGTCGCCCACGCGATTGACCAGGAACGCCTTGAGGTTCGCGAACACCGCGGTCGGGCGCTTGAACCAGAAACCGATCAGCAGGTACGACACCAGGCCCACCGCTTCCCAGCCGAAGAACAGCTGGAGGAAGTTGTTGCTCATCACGAGCATCAACATCGAGAAGGTGAACAGCGAGATGTAGCTGAAGAAGCGCTGGTAGCCGTCGTCCTCGGCCATGTAGCCGATGGTGTAGACGTGCACCAGCAGCGAGACGAAGGTGACGACCACCATCATCATCGCGGTGAGCTTGTCGACCATGAAGCCGACGTGCGCTTCGATGCCGCCGACCTGGAACCAGGTGTAGACGTTCTCGTTGAACGGCGAGGCGCCCTGCAGCAGCTGCCACAGCGTGTACATCGACAGCGCGCAGCTGATCGCGACGCCGAGGATGGTCACCGAATGCGCACCGGCGCGTCCCACCTGGCGGCGGAACAGGCCGGCGACGATCGCGCCGATCAGGGGCGCCAGGACGATCAGCAGTAGAAGGTTTTTAGATATCACGGCTCATTTCCATTGCGTCGTCGTACTGCACCAGATCTCTATCCGTTGGCCATGCCATCCATGGCGGAACGCTTCGGGCTTCGGATCGCCCTGCCCGACCATCCATGGCGGGGCGTTCGCCGCCGCGCGAGCCAGAGGCTCGCAAGCGCGGCGGCTCACCCCTTCATCGAATCGATTTCGGCCACGTTGATCGTGCGGCGGTTGCGGAACAGCGTGACCAGGATCGCCAGGCCGATTGCGGCTTCGGCCGCGGCCACGGTCAGGATGAAGAACACGAACACCTGACCGGCCGGATCGGCCAGCTGGCGCGAGAACGCGACGAAGTTGATGTTCACCGACAGGAGCATCAGCTCCAGCGACATCAGCAGCATGATCACGTTCTTGCGGTTGAGGAAGATGCCCGCGACGCTGATGCAGAACAGCACCGCGCCGAGCGCGAGGTAGTGGCCGAGCGCCAGCCCGGCGCCGAAGAATTCGCTCACGGCTTGCCCTCCTCTGCCGGGGTTTGCGCCGGTACGACCGGCTTGACGGCGTCCATCTTCACCACGCGGACGCGATCGACCGACCGCACACGCGCCTGTGCCGACGGGTTCTGGTGGCGCGCACCGACACGGCGACGCAGCGTCAGGGTCACGGCCGCGATGACGGCGACGGTCAGGATGACCGCGGCGACCTCGAACGGCAGCAGGAACTGCGTGAACAGCGCACGCGCCAGCCACTGGGTGTTGCCTGCAGCGGACGGGTCGGCCGGGAAGCCGGTGGCGACGTTGGCCTTGACGCCGATCAGCGTCAGCATTTCCACCAGCATGATCACGGCGACGACGAGGCCGAGCGGCAGGTAGCGCACGTAGCCTTCGCGCAGCGGCGCGACGTCGATGTCGAGCATCATCACCACGAACAGCAGCAGCACCATCACCGCGCCGACGTACACCAGGATGAGCGCGACGCCGAGGAACTCGGCACCGGCGATGATCCAGGTGCAGGCGACGGAGAAGAACGTCAGCACCAGCAGCAGGACGGCATGCACCGGGTTCTTGACGCTGATGACGCCGACCGCGGCCATCGTGGCGACGGCGGCGAAGACGAGGAAGGCAATCTGGGCGAGATCCATGTTCGTCAGGCCCTCAGCGGAAAGGTGCGTCGGCCGCGCGACGCTCGGCGATCTCCGCCTCGAGGCGGTCGCCGATGGCCAGCAGCTGCGGCTTGGTCACGATGTTCTGGCCGCGCCGGTCGAAGTGGTACTCGTGCACGTGCGTCTCCACGATCGAATCGACCGGGCAGGACTCCTCGCAGAAGCCGCAGAAGATGCACTTGAACAGGTCGATGTCGTAACGCGTGGTGCGGCGGGTGCCGTCCTCGCGCTTGGTCGAATCGATGGTGATCGCCAGCGCCGGGCACACGGCCTCGCACAGCTTGCATGCGATGCATCGCTCTTCGCCGTTGGGATAGCGACGCAGCGCGTGCACGCCGCGGAAGCGCGGCGACTGCGGCGTCTTTTCCATCGGGTACATCAGCGTGTACTTCGGCTTGAACAGGTACTTCGCCGTGAGGGCGAGTCCCTGCGACAGCTCGATGAGCAGCAGGCTCTTGAAGTAGGAAACGATGCGATTCATGCCTGCCCCTTACACCCCGGGCTCGAAGATTTTGAAGTACGCCATGACCGCGACCACGCAGATCCAGGCGATGGTGATCGGAATGAACACCTTCCAGCCCAGGCGCATGATCTGGTCGTAGCGGTAGCGCGGGAACGACGCGCGGAACCAGATGAAGCAGCTGGCGAAGAAGAACACCTTCGCGAGCAGCCACCACCAGCCGTCGACCGACAGCAGCGGGATGCCCCAGCCGTGGAACGGGCTCAGCCAGCCGCCGAGGAAGAAGATCGAGGTCAGGAAGCTGATCAGGATCATGTTCGCGTATTCGGCGAGGAAGAACAGCGCGAACGCCGAACCCGAATACTCGACCATGTGGCCGGCCACGATTTCCGACTCGCCTTCCACCACGTCGAACGGCGCGCGGTTGGTTTCGGCAACGCCCGAGATGAAGTAGACGACGAACAGCGGCAGCATCGGCACCCAGAACCACTCCAGGAAACCGGAGTTGCCCGACTGCGCCATCACGATGTCGGTGAGGTTGAGGCTGCCGGCGCCGACCATCACGCCGACCATCGCGAAGCCCATGGCGATCTCGTACGAAACCACCTGCGCCGCGGCGCGCATGGCGCCGAGGAACGCGTACTTCGAGTTCGACGCCCAGCCGGCGAGGATGATGCCGTACACGCCCAGCGAGGTCATCGCGAGCAGGTAAAGCAGGCCCGCGTTCGCGTTCGACAGCACCAGCTGGTAGTCGAACGGCACCACGGCCCATGCGGCGAACGCCGGCGCGAGCGCGAGCAGCGGCGCGAGCTTGAACAGGAAGTTCTCCGCCCGCGTGGGCTGGATGACTTCCTTGAACAGCAGTTTGAAGACGTCGGCGAACGCCTGGAGGATGCCCATGCCGACGTACATCGGCCCGTGGCGCACGTGCATCCAGCCGATGAGCTTGCGCTCCCAGACCACGTAGAACGCCACGGTGATGATCACCGGCATGGCGATCAGGAGGATCTTCAGCACGATCCAGACGATCGCGCCGATGTTGCCGAGCGACAGCAGCCAGTCGCGGAACGGATCAAACATGGTTTATGCCCTCCCCGCCTGCACGCGGCCCGACATCGGCGCGGTGGCGCCGTGGCCGGACTCCACCCACACGGTGCCCGGCGCGACCTTGTCGCTGACCGACACCGGCAGCGTCGCGGTGCCCGCGGCGGTGTTGAACTTGCCCACGACGCCGTCGGCGAAACCCAGCGCCTGCGCATCAGCGGGATGGATCACGGCTTTCGGCTCGACGTTGAGCGGATGCGCCTGCAGTGCCGGCGCGCGACGCACCACCGCATCGCTGCGGTAGATCGCCACGCTCGCGGCGACTTCCAGGCCATCGCCCGCGACGTTCGGCGCCTTGCCCGCGGCGACGTTCACTTCGCGCATCTGCATGCCAGAACGCAGGCCGGCGAGGTCCACGAAGTCGAAGCCCTTCGCCTGCAGCTCGCCGCCGAGCGCACGCAGCACGCGCCAGCCGGCACGCGCCTGGCCCGGCAGCTTGCCGCCGGCGACGGTCGCCTGCTGGCGGCCGTCGAGATTGGTCAGCGTCGCGTCGATTTCCGGCAGCAGGCCGATCGGCAGGATCACGTCGGCGACGGCGCGCGTCGAACGGCACGCGAAGGTGCTGAACGCGACGACCTGCGCGGCGTTGAGCGCCTTCAGTGCGACCGCGGTGTCCGCGAAATCCATGCCCGGCTCGATGCCGTACAGCAGGTACGCCGAACGCGCATCGACCAGCATCGACTGCGCGTCGCGCGAGGTCGGCAGCACGCCGTAGTCGGACAGGCCGACGGCGTTTGCGCCCTGCGGGATGCGGTTGAGCGATGCGCCGGTAGCGGCGGCGAAATCGGCGGCGGCCTTGCGGATCGCGCTCGCGTGCGGGCCGTTCTCGGCCAGCGCTCCGACGATCACGACGGCGCGCGTCGCGTTCTTCGCGATGTCGACCAGGCCGTCGTCGCCCAGGGTCGCAGCGATCTGCGACGGGGAAACGATCGCCTTCTGCGCGATGTCGTACGTGAAGTCGAAGTCGACCGGATTGACCACGTACACCTTCGCGCCGCGGGTCCAGGCCTTGCGCACGCGCTGGTTCACCAGCGGCAGTTCGTGGCGCAGGTTGGAGCCCACGATGACGATGACGTCGGCGTGGTTGATGTCGGCCACTGGCGCGCCGAACGTCGTCGCGTGCGCGGCGTCGCTCAGGTCGTGCTGGCCGATGCGGTGGTCGAGGTTGCCCGTGCCCAGCGCTTCGGCAAGGCGGGCCAGCAGCGCGCCCTCCTCGTTCGAGGTGGCCGGGCCGGCGAGGATGCCGAGCTGGTCGGCGCCGTTGTCGCGCAGGATCTTCGCCGCCTTCGCCAGCGCTTCTTCCCACGAGGCCTCACGCCACTCGCCGTTCTCCTTCACCATCGGCACCGTCGCGCGGTCTTCCGCGTACAGGCCCTGGTGCGAATAGCGGTCGCGGTCCGACAGCCAGCATTCGTTGACCGCTTCGTTGTCGCGCGGCACGGTGCGCAGCACTTCGCCGCGACGCACGTGCAGGAACAGGTTGCTGCCCAGCGCATCGTGGTAACCCAGCGATTCGCGCGCGATCAGCTCCCAAGGACGCGCCTTGAACTGGAACACCTTGTTGGTCAGCGCGCCGACCGGGCACACGTCGATGACGTTGCCGGACAGTTCCGTCGTCAGCGGCTTGCCGTCGTAGGTGCCGATCTGCAGGTTCTCGCCGCGGTACATGCCGCCCAGCTCGTACGTGCCGGCGATCTCCGCGGTGAAGCGCACGCAGCGCGTGCACTGGATGCAGCGGGTCATCTCGGTGGCGACCAGCGGACCGATGTCCTCGTCCGGCACCACGCGCTTGCGCTCGGCGAAACGGCTGACCGAACGGCCGTAACCCAGCGACAGGTCCTGCAGTTCGCACTCGCCGCCCTGATCGCAGATCGGGCAGTCGAGCGGATGGTTGATCAGCAGGAACTCCATCACGTTGCGCTGCGACTTGAGCGCCTTGTCGCTACGGGTGGAGACCTTCATCCCGTCAATCACCGGCGTGGCGCAGGCCGGCGCCGGCTTGGGCATCTTTTCCACTTCGACCAGGCACATGCGGCAGTTCGCCGCGACGGCCAGCTTGTCGTGGTAGCAGAAACGCGGGATCGGAATGCCGGCCTTGTCGGCGGCATGGATGATCATGGAACCCTTCGGCGCGGCCATTTCGACGCCGTCGATGAAGACGGTGACGTGGTCCGGCGGCAGGTTCGGATTTACGGGCTGTGCGCTCATGCGGCGACCTTCTCCACCACCGTGCCGGCGCGCTGGTCGTCGACCAGGAAACGCTTGTTCACGATCGCGTACTCGAATTCATCCCAGTAGTGACGCAGGAAGCCCTGCACCGGCCACGCGGCGGCTTCGCCGAACGCGCAGATGGTGTGGCCCTCGATCTGGCCGGCGGAGACGCGCAGCATGTGCAGGTCTTCCAGCGTCGCCTGCTTCTCGGCGATGCGGGTCAGCATGCGGTACATCCAGCCGGTGCCTTCGCGGCACGGCGTGCATTGGCCGCAGCTTTCCTTGTAGTAGAAGCGTGCGATGCGCTGGCACGCGCGCACCATGCAGGTGTCCTCGTCCATCACGATGACCGCGCCCGAACCCAGGCCCGAACCGGCCTTCTGGATGGCGTCGTAATCCATGGTCAGCGACATCATCGTGTCGCCCGGCAGCACCGGCATCGACGAGCCGCCCGGGATCACGGCCTTGAGCTTCTTGCCGCCCCGCATGCCGCCGGCGAGCTGCAGCAGCTCGGAGAACGGCGTGCCCAGGCGGATCTCGTAGTTGCCCGGCTTGGCGACATGGCCGGAGACCGAGAAGATCTTCGGGCCGCCGTTGTTCGGCTTGCCGAGGTTGAGGAACCACTCCGCGCCGTTGCGGATGATCGCCGGCACCGAGGCGTAGGTCTCGGTGTTGTTGATCGTCGTCGGCTTGCCGAACAGGCCGAAGTTCGCCGGGAACGGCGGCTTGTAGCGCGGCTGGCCCTTCTTGCCTTCCAGCGATTCCATCAGGGCGGTTTCTTCGCCGCAGATGTACGCGCCGGCGCCGAGCGCACCGTAGATGTCGATGTCCACGCCGCTGCCGAGCACGTTCTTGCCCAGCCAGCCGTTTTCGTACGCTTCCTTCAGCGCCTGCTCGAAGTGCTCGAACGGCTCATGGTGGAATTCGCCGCGCAGGTAGTTGTACGCCACGGTCGAACCGGTGGCGTAGCAGGCGATCGCCATGCCCTCCACCACCGCGTGCGGGTTGTAGCGCAGGATGTCGCGATCCTTCGCCGTGCCGGGCTCGGATTCGTCCGAGTTGCACAGGATGTACTTCTGCGTGCCGCTGCCCTTGGGCATGAAGGACCACTTCAGGCCGGTCGGAAAGCCCGCGCCGCCGCGGCCGCGAAGGCCCGAGGCCTTCACCAGGTCCACGATCGCCGCCGGATCCATCTTCTCGGTCAGGATCTTGCGCAGCGCCGAGTAGCCGCCGGTCTTGAGGTAGTTCTCGTACGACCACGGGGTGTCGTAGTGCAGCGTCGTGTAGACGACGCTGTGCTCCTGCGGAGCCGGTCCGACCGGACCATAGCCCTGGGAATAGTCGTGATGATCGTGCGCCATCTCAGCCGGGCCTCACTTCAATCCGTCGAGCAGCTCGTCCACCTTCGTGGCGTCGAGCTTCTCGTGGTAATGACCGTTGATGACCACGACCGGCGCGCCGCAGCACGCGGCCAGGCACTCTTCCTCGCGCTTGAGGTAGACGCGGCCATCGGACGTGGATTCGCCCAGCTTGCAGCCCAGCTTTTTCTCGGCGTGGCGCACGAGGTCCTCGGCGCCGTTGAGCCAGCAGCTGATGTTCGTGCAGAAGGCGACGTTGTTGCGGCCGACCTGCTCGGTCTCGAACATCGAGTAGAAGCTCGCGACCTCGTACGCCCACACCGGCGGCAGGCTGAGGTACTTCGCCACGGCGGCGATGAGCTCGTCGCTCAGCCAGCCGCCGTTCTGCTCCTGCGCCGCGTGCAGGCCCTGCAGCACGGCCGAGCGCTTGCGGTCCGGCGGGAACTTGGCCAGCCAGTGGTCGATGTGCGCACGCGTCTTGTCAGACAACGCGACCATCGGGTCCACGTGCTGACAGGCTTCGAAATTTCCGGTCGCCTTCATTTGTCCAGATTCCTCAACGGGCCGCCGCGATCAGCGGTCGACCTCGCCGAACACGAGATCGTAGGTGCCGATCATCGCCACGACGTCGGCCAGCATGTGGCCGCGAACGACGGCGTCCATCGACGACAGGTGCGCGAAGCCCGGCGCGCGCAGCTTCACGCGGAAGGGCTTGTTGGCGCCGTCCGAGACCAGGTAGCAGGCGAACTCGCCCTTCGGCGCTTCGACCGCGGCGTAGGTCTCGCCGGCGGGCACGCAGTAGCCTTCGGAGAACAGCTTGAAGTGGTGGATCAGCGCTTCCATGTCGTCCTTCATGTCCTCGCGCCGGGGCGGAGCGACCTTGAAGTTGTCGACGATGACCGGGCCCGGGTTGGCCTTCAGCCACTTCACGCACTGCTTGATGATGCGGTTGGACTGGCGCATCTCCTCGACGCGCACGAGGTACCGGTCGTAGCAGTCGCCGTTGACGCCCACCGGGATGTCGAAGTCCATCTGCGCGTACTTCGCGTACGGCTGCTTCTTGCGCAGGTCCCAGGCGATGCCCGAGCCGCGCAGCATCGCGCCGGTCATGCCCCACGCGAACGCCTGTTCGGGCGAGATCACGCCGATGCCGACGGTGCGCTGCTTCCAGATGCGGTTGTCAGTGAGCAGCGTTTCGTACTCGTCGACACGGTTCGGGAAGTCGTTGGTGAACGCTTCCAGGTAATCCAGCAGCGAACCTTCTCGCCATTCGTTGAAGCGCTTGAGCTTGCCGCCCTTGCGCCACGGCGATTCCTTGTACTTCGGCATGTGGTCCGGCAGGTCGCGGTACACGCCGCCCGGACGGTAGTACGCCGCGTGCATGCGCGCGCCGGAGACCGCTTCGTAGCAGTCCATCAGCTCTTCGCGCTCGCGGAAGGCGTACAGGAACACCGCCATCGCACCCAGGTCGAGCGCGTTGGAGCCGATCCACATCAGGTGGTTCAGGATGCGGGTGATTTCGTCGAACATCGTGCGGATGTACTGCGCACGCTCCGGCGCCTCGATGCCCAGCAGGGTCTCGATCGCGCGCACGTAGGCGTGCTCGTTGCACATCATCGACACGTAATCCAGGCGATCCATGTAGCCGATCGACTGGTTGAACGGCTTGGACTCGGCGAGCTTCTCGGTCGCGCGATGCAGCAGGCCGACGTGCGGGTCGGCGCGATGCACGACTTCGCCGTCCATTTCCAGGATCAGGCGCAGCACGCCGTGCGCGGCCGGATGCTGCGGGCCGAAGTTCAACGTGTAGTTGCGGATCTCGGCACCGCTGCCGAGACCGGAGGTCTTGCTCACGGTCGAATTGGAAAGCTGGGCGCTCACTTCTTCACCTCACCGCGCTGGGCCGCCTCGCCCTGCGCCGTCTCGTAGCGGGCATCGTCGCGGATCACGCGCGGCACGAGCACGCGCGGCTCGATCGACACCGGCTCGTACACCACGCGCTTGCGATCGGCGTCGTAACGCACTTCGACGTTGCCGATCAGCGGGAAATCCTTGCGGAACGGATGGCCGACGAAACCGTAGTCGGTCAGGATGCGGCGCAGATCCGGATGGCCTTCGAACACGATGCCGTACAGGTCGAACGCCTCGCGCTCGAACCAGTTCACGCCCGGCCACACGGAGGTGAGCGAATCCACCACCGGCAGGTCGTCGTTGTCGGCGAACGTGCGCAGGCGCACGCGCAGGTTGTGCTGGCACGAAAGCAGGTGCGCCACGGCGGCGAAACGGCGTTCCGGCGCGGCGGCCGCGCCGTTGGGCGCCTCGCCCCAGACGAAGCGGCCGGCGCTCTTGCCTTCGACGCCGCGCGAGAAACCTTCGGAGGACACATCGGTGTCCCACTCGTCGCTGCCGTAGCTGAGGTAGTCGACGCCGCTGACGTCGACGCACTGCTCGAAGCCGAACTCGTCGCGCAGCGCGACCGCGGTGGCGAGCCACTGCGGCGCGGCGACATCGAGGGTGACTTCGCCGCGACCCGGCGCGATGACGACCATCGCATCGGCGAAGCGCGCGGTCAGGCGCCCGGAAAGCGCCTGGGCATCCATGAAATCGTAGGGCTGTGCCATGTCAGCGGACGCCCTGGATGTTTTCGCCGAAGTTGGTACCGCGGCGGATCTTCTTCTGCAGCTGCAGGATGCCGTAGACCAGCGCTTCGGCCGTCGGCGGGCAACCCGGAACGTACACGTCCACCGGCACCACGCGATCGCAACCGCGCACCACCGAATACGAGTAGTGGTAGTAGCCGCCGCCGTTGGCGCAACTGCCCATCGAGATGACCCACTTCGGGTCCGGCATCTGGTCGTAGACCTTGCGCAGCGCCGGGGCCATCTTGTTGACCAGCGTACCGGCCACGATCATCACGTCGGACTGGCGCGGCGACGGGCGGAACACCACGCCGTAGCGGTCCAGGTCCAGGCGTGCGGCACCGGCGTGCATCATCTCCACGGCGCAGCAGGCCAGGCCGAAGGTCATCGGCCACATCGAGCCGGTGCGCGCCCAGTTCCACAGCGCGTCCATGCTCGTGGTGACGAAGCCGTTCTGCAGCAGCGGGTTGTCGCCCTCGGGGCGCAGGATGTCGTCCAGCCGCCCTTCGGGCAGCGGGTTGTGCATGAGGTCAGAGACGCTCTGGATCACTCCCATTCGAGTGCTCCCTTCTTCCAGACGTAGACGAAGCCGAGCAGCAACATGCCGGCGAAGATGCCCATTTCGACGAGGCCGACCACGCCGAGTTCGCGGAACACGGTGGCCCAGGGCACGATGAAGATGATTTCCAGATCGAAGATGATGAACTGGATCGCGATGAGGTAATAGCGCACATCGAACTGCATGCGCGCGTCCTCGAACGCCTCGAAGCCGCACTCGTAGGGCGAGAGCTTCTCGATGGACGGACGCTGGGGGCCGAGCACCTTGCCCACCACCAGCAGGGCGACGCCGATACCTCCGGCGACGATCAGGAACAGCAGGGTCGGCAGGTATTCGGCCAGCACTCGGTGTTCTCTCGCTTCGTTTAGCTCGATCGCGTTACCGCGACCTGGCTCGGCGGCAGCCGCCTGGGTGATCCCCGCGCGAGACTCGGCCCGCCGTGCGTGCCGCACCTCGGTCGGTGGTGCTTGTGGTACTTGTGCTGCAATTCACTGACAGCAGTGTTGTTCGGTGTGGTGCCCAAGGGGGGACTCGAACCCCCACGACTTACGTCGCTACCACCTCAAGGTAGTGCGTCTACCAATTCCGCCACCTGGGCAATCAAACCCACGCCATCGCTGGCATGTTGTCTTCCTGACGCGATCGGTGCCGTGTGGGCGTTGATCGCTCCGGTCATCGCTGACCGTACCCGGCAATCCGTGCCGGGCCGATGAAAACAAAGTTTACCGCGTTAAGTCAGCCGCCCGCAGGGGGTTGCGGCTTTGCCGGTTCCGGCGACTGCGCTGCAGGCGCCTGCTGCGCGGGTGCCGGAGCGGCCGGGACCGCTTCCTGCGAGGCCGGCGCCTGCGGAACCGTGCTGGCCGGCGCGGTGCTCGCGGGAGCCGGAGCAGCCGTCGGCGCGGTCGGCACCGCGGCGTTGCCCGTGGTCGGCGCGGGAGCGCTCGGAACCGCCGGGACTTCGGCCATCACGCCACTCGGCGCGGCACCGGTGGTGCCGGTGGCCTTGCGCGTCGCCTGCCAGGCCATGAAGAGGCTGATCGCGAAGAACGCGATGGCGAGCCACTTCGTCGCCTTGGACAGGAAGTTCGCCGAACCGCGCGCACCGAAGACGGTGGCCGACGCGCCGCCGCCGAAGCCGGAACCGGCCTGGGCGCCTGCGCCGCGCTGCATCAGGATCAGCGCAACCATCGCGATCGCGATCAGCACATAGATGACGTTGAGCAGCAACAGCATCGGTGGGTTCTACGAATGGGTTCAACTACGAATGGCGGGTCGACGAACCGGTGGGAACGTCAGGGTGCCGCCGCGACTGCGATGGCGTGGAAGTCGTCGGCCACCAGCGAGGCGCCTCCGACCAGGCCGCCATCGACGTCCGGCTGCGCGAACAGCGCGGCGGCATTGTCGGCCTTTACGCTTCCGCCGTACAGGATCGGTAGCGAGCCAGCGATTCTAGCATCGCGCGCGGCGATTTCGCTACGGATGAATGCATGGACCTCCTGGGCCTGCTCCGGCGACGCGGTCCGGCCGGTGCCGATGGCCCAGACGGGCTCGTACGCCACGATCGCGCCATCGAACACGTCCTTGCCGCCCAGCTCGAACAGCGGCGCCAGCTGCTTCTCGATGCGCCACTGCGTCTGGTCGTCCTCGCGCTCGGACAGGCTTTCGCCCACGCACAGGATCGGCGTGAGGCCCGCGGCCTTGCAGGCGAGGAACTTGCGCGCGACCAGCTCGCTGGTTTCGCCGTGGTACTGGCGGCGCTCGGAATGGCCGACCAGGCCGTAGCCCGCGCCGACGTCCTTCAGCATCGTCGCCGACACCTCACCGGTGTAGGCGCCCTTCTGGTTCGCGCTCACGTCCTGCGCGCCGAAAGTGAGGCCCTTTCCGCCGTAACGCACGACCAGGCCGGCCAGATACGGAAGCGGCGGCAGGATCAGGCGCTCCACGCCCTGCGGCGCCGGCTGCGCGACGAGCGCGTCCAGCAGCGCAAGCGCGAAATCGCGATCGCCATGCAACTTCCAGTTTCCGGCAACGATCTTGCGGCGCATGACCACTCCTTCAGCGTCCTTCGGGATTGCGCGCGACCGGTCCGGCGCGAGCGGCGGCAAGTTTACTCCACGTCGGCGAAAATCGACCCCATGGACACGCCTTCGCTTCCAGATGCACCGCTGCTGCAAGGATTTGCGCCGGTGGCCGCGCGGAATGCGCGCGTGCTGGTACTGGGCAGCATGCCGGGCGTCGCCTCTTTGCAGGCTCGCCGGTATTACGCGCATCCGCGCAACGCGTTCTGGCCGATCATGGGCGCGCTGGTCGGCGCGGGGCCCGACCTGCCCTATGCGGATCGACTCGCCCGGCTGAAGTCGGCAGGCATCGCGCTGTGGGACGTCCTGGATCGTTGCGAGCGCGAAGGCAGCCTGGACTCGGCGATCGTCGACGCGACCGCGCAGGCGAACGATTTCGCCGCGTTCTTCCAGCGCCACGCGATGTTGACGGCGGTGCTCTTCAACGGGGCGAAGGCCGAAGCCGCGTTTCGCCGCTTCGGCCCGCCGCTGGACGCGTTCGGCCTGCGCGCATGGCGCCTGCCGTCGACAAGCCCGGCGAACGCGTCGGTGCCCTTCGCAAAAAAACTGGCCGCCTGGCGCGAAGCGCTGCAGGCGGCCGGTATCGCCACATCGGATTGAAACGAGGGCGATTACTTCAGCTTGATCTCGCGCAGGCGCTCTTCCAGGTAACCGTGCGCGGTGATCGCTTCCGGATAGCGGCTCGGGTTCTGGGCGCTCACGCACGAGGGCAGCACGTCGATCAGGAAGTCCGGATTGGGATGCAGGAAGAACGGCGTGGAATAGCGCGGCTGGCGCGCTTTCTCGCCCTTCGGGTTCACCACGCGGTGCGTCGTGGACGGATACACGTGGTTGGTGAGGCGCTGCAGCATGTCGCCGATGTTCACCACGATGGTGTCGGCGTCGGCCGTGAAGGGCACCCACTCGCCCTTGCGCGACAGCACTTCCAGGCCTTCGGCGCTGGCGCCGACCAGCAGCGTGATCAGGTTGATGTCCTCATGCGCGCCGGCACGCACGTTCGGGATGTCGTCGGTGGTGATCGGCGGATAGTGGATCGGACGCAGGATCGAATTGCCCGAGTCGGTCTTGTCGGCGAAGTAGGTCTCCGGCAGGCCGATGTGCAGCGCCAGCGCGCTCAGCACGCGCGAACCCAGGCGATCCAGCGACTCGTACAAGCCATAGCCGACCTCGCGGAACTCCGGGATTTCCTCCGGCCAGAGGTTGGGCGGCATCACGTCGGCGTACTGCGAATCGCGCGGGATCTCGCGGCCGATGTGCCAGAACTCCTTCAGGTCGAAGTGCTTGGAATCCTTCGCCGTCTCCACGCCGAAGGGCGTGTAGCCGCGCGCGCCCCCGCTGCCGGGCACGTTGTACTTGCGCTTGACCTCGTCCGGCAGCGCGAAGAAGCGCTTGAACACGTCGTAGGCGGTGTCGATCTGCGCGTCGGAGATGCCGTGGCCGCGGATGCCGCAGAAACCCCACTCGCGGTACGCCGCGCCGAGTTCGGCCACGAAGGCCTCGCGATCGCCCGGGCTGGCGGGTTCGCTGAAGCGGCGGATGTCGAGGGTCGGGATGCGGTTCACGTCGGTTCCTGCAGGGCGGGTCGAGGGAGAGCCGCACATGATACCGCCCGCGCACGCCGCTCCGGGGCGGCGGGCCCGCCTGCGGGCCGTTCAGCCAGGCTCGGCTTTTTGCACGCGGCTCGCGGCACCGGCTTCCGGGATAATGGCGCGTTTTTTTCCTGCCCCCTTCGGACGAATGGAACACGTCACCCCTCCCCTGCGCCCGCGCGCGCTCGCCTGGCTGACCGGACTGATCCTGGCGAACGCCGCGCTCGCCTGCCTCATCACGCTCAGCAACATCCCGCTCACCGAGGCCGGAAGCGCCTGGCACTCGGTGCTGTTCCTGTTGCTGGCGCTGCCGGGCCATTTCATTTTCTTCGGCACGCTCGTGGCGCTGCCGGCGTACCTGCTCGGGCGCCTCCTGCGCAATCCGCGCTGGATGATCGGCACCGCGATCGTGCTGCAGACCTTGTGGCTGCTCCTGCTGCTCGCCGATGCGAAGGTGTTCGCGCTGTACCGCTTCCACCTCAATGCGATGGTGGCGAACATGATCTTCGGCGGTGCGCTGCAGGATCAGGTCGCCTTCTCGGCGAAGATGTGGATGTTGATAGCACTGGGCGCAGCCACGCTGCTCGCGCTGGAAATCCTGCTCTCCCGCGTGTGGTGGCAGGCGCTGCGTCGCCGGCCGGTGCTGCTCCGCATCCGCGCGATGTGGTGGGTCGCCGGCGCGTTGTTCCTCGTCAGCCAGGGCATGGTGGCGTACTCGGATGCGCGCGGCGATCGGGCCGTGATGTCGCAGCTGACCTACATCCCGTGGGCGCAGCCGATCACGCTGAAGAACGCGCTGCATCGTTTCGGCGTGCAGACCGCGCAGGCCACCGAACTGCCCGACACGGGCGATCGCCTGGGCTATCCGCGACGCGCGCCGCAATGCGCGGCATCGCCCTCGCTCAACGTGCTGGTGATCCTCGTCGAATCGTTGCGTCACGACGTGCTCGATCCGGCGGTGATGCCCAACACCTGGCATTACGCGCAGGACGCGCAGTGGTTCCAGAACCACTACAGCACCGGCAACGCGACGCGCTTCGGTCTCTTCGGCCTGATGTACGGCCTCCCGGGCGGCTACTGGCAGGCGATGCTGGCGCAGCAGCGCGGGCCGGTGATGATCGACGCGATGCTGGCCGACGACTACGCGATGCACGTCTACGGCAGCGCGCCGCTCTACAGCCCGGAGTTCGACCGGACCGTGTTCTCGAAGGTGCGCGAGCGCATCGTGAACGGGCCGTCGAAGATGAAGAGCGCGCAGCGCGATCGCTACGTGGTCTCGCGCATGCAGGACGACATCCGCCGGCATCCGAAGGGGAAGCCGTTCTTCGGTTTCGTGTTCCTGGATTCGCCGCACGCGCCGTACCACCTGCCGGCTGGATACCGGTCGCTGTTCCAGCCGATGGCGCAGGACGTGAACTTCCTCAACCTCGGCCCGGATCACGACCCCACGCCGGAGTTCAACCGCTATCGCGCCGCCGTGCACTACAGCGACGCGTTGATCGGCGAACTGCTGCGCACGCTCGAACAAAGCCCGCTGGCGGCGAACACCGTCGTGCTCATCACCGGCGACCACGGCGAGGAGTTCAACGACATGCGCAAGAACTACTGGGGCCACAACGGCAATTTCTCGGATTACCAGCTGCGCACGCCGTTCGTGCTGCACTGGCCGGGTCGGCCCGCGCGTCGCATCGACGCGGCGACGTCGCACGAGGATTTCGTGCCGACGGTGATGCGCCATGCGCTGGGCTGCGATGGCGCCAGCGCGGATTATTCGACCGGGTTGGACCTGTTCGGCGAGCTGCCGCGCAAGCGTCCGCTGCTGGTGGAAAGCTGGTCGCAGCGCGGCATCCGCGACGGCGCGCTGATTTACCTGTTCGACAACTTCGGCTCGGCCACGGTGGTGGACCGGAACTACGACCCCGTCGAGGATGCCGACGTGTCGGCCGATGCGGTGCGGGAGTCGTGGGAAATGCTGACGCGCTTCCAGAAGCGGTAAGCGCGCCCTGGGCCCTCTTCCGTTACGGGAGAGGGCCGGCTTGATCGACGAAGGTGGTTACGCGGCGGCGGAGACAGCCGCGGCGAGCTTGTCGAGCGTGTCCTGCATCAGCGTCGCGTCGTCGGCTTCCACCGTGACCCGCACGACCGGCTCGGTGCCGGACGGACGCAGGAAGGCACGCCCGCGACCGGCGACCGCCTGCTCGGCCTGCGCGAGCGCGGCTTTCACCGAATCGGCTTCGGTCGGCTTGGAACCTGCCGCGAACCGCACGTTGACCGTCTTCTGCGGCACCTTGCGGAAACCTTCCAGCGCCTCGCGCAGCGAGATGCCACGGCGCTGCAGCACTTCCAGCACCTGCAGCGCGCTGACGATGCCGTCGCCGGTATTGGCGCGATCCAGGCACAGCATGTGGCCCGACGTCTCGCCGCCCAGCACGCCGCCGTTGGCGACGAGTTGCTGGTGCACGTACCGGTCGCCGACCTTCGCGCGGATGAAGCCGATGCCGCGCTCGGCGAAGGCGCGCTCCAGCGCGTAGTTGGTCATCAGCGTGCCGACGACGGGACCGCGCAGTCGACCGGTCTGCTGCCAGTCGGTCGCCATCACGAATAGCAGGTCGTCGCCATCGCAGACCACGCCGTTGCCATCGACGAACAGCACGCGATCGCCGTCGCCGTCGAACGCGATGCCGATGTCGGCGCCGGTCGCGCGGACGTGCTGGACCAGCGTGTCCGGATGCGTCGATCCGACGCCGTCGTTGATGTTGATGCCGTTGGGATCGATGCCGATGGCGTCCACGCGCGCGCCGAGTTCGCGCAGCACGAGCGGACCGAGCTGGTACGTCGCACCGTTCGCGCAGTCCATGGCGATGCGCAGACCGCCCAGGTCGAAGCCTTTCGGCACGGAACTCTTGCAGTGTTCGATGTAGCGGCCCAGCGCGTCGCGCGTCCGCACGGCCTTGCCGAGCTGCTCGGACGGCACCGTGCGGAACGGATGGTCCAGCGCGGCTTCGATCGCCAGTTCGGTGGCGTCATCGAGCTTCTCGCCCTGAGCGGAGAAGAACTTGATGCCGTTGTCGTGGTGCGGGTTGTGCGAGGCGGAGATCACGATGCCGCCATCGGCGCGCATCGAATGCGTCAGGTGCGCGACCGCCGGCGTGGGCATCGGGCCCATCAGCTGCACGTCGACGCCCGCGGCGACCAGGCCGGCTTCCAGCGCGGCCTCGAACATGTAGTTCGAAATACGCGTGTCCTTGCCGATGATGACCACCGGGTTGCGCCAGTCGCGACGGGCCAGTGCGTGGCCGTAGGCGTTGCCCAGGCGCAGGACGAAATCGGCCGAAATCGGCCCCTCGCCCACTCGCCCCCGGATGCCGTCGGTGCCGAAATACCGCCGGCTCATGCAGCCACCTCGTCCGCCGGCGGCTGCGGCTGCTTCATCATCAGTGCGAACAGCGTGGCCAGACGCTCGCGCAGTTCGCGGCGGTCGCAGATCTGATCCAACGCGCCGTGATCGAGCAGGAATTCCGAACGCTGGAAGCCTTCCGGCAGCGTTTCGCGCACGGTCTGTTCGATGACGCGCGGGCCGGCGAAACCGATGAGGGCCTCGGGCTCGGCGAGGTTCAGATCGCCCAGCATCGCGAACGACGCCGACACGCCGCCGGTGGTCGGATGCGTCATCACCGAAATGAAAGGCAGGCCGCGCGCGCGCATGCGCCCGAGCGCGGCGGACGTCTTGGCCATCTGCATCAGCGAGAACAGGCTCTCCTGCATGCGCGCGCCGCCGGTGGCGGTGAAGCAGACCATCGGGCAGCCCAGTTCGACGGCGCGTTCGGCCGCGCGGGTGAAGCGCTCGCCGACGACCGAACCCATCGAGCCGCCCATGAAGGCGAAGTCGAACGCGGCGGCGACCAGCGGCCGCTGCTTGAGCGTGCCTTCCATCGCGATCAGCGCATCGCGCTCGCCGGTGGATTTCTGCGCGGCCTTGATGCGATCGGCGTAGCGCTTCTGGTCCTTGAACTTGAGCACGTCGGTCGGGCCGAGTTCGGCCGCGATCTCGCGCGTGCTGCCTTCATCGAGCAACGCGGTCAACCGCACGCGCGCGCGGATGGCCATGTGGTAGTTGCACTTCGGGCAGACCTCGAGGTTCTCCTCGAGCTCGGGGCGGTACAGCACCGCGCCGCATCGGTCGCACTTTTCCCACAGGCCTTCGGGCACGCTGCGGCGCTTGGCGGCGCCGGTTTCGGTGCGGATGCCCGAGGGCATGAGTTTCTTGAGCCAGGACATGCGTTGAGAGTATTCCCGTTCAGGCGTGAAGAATGCCGGAGCGGGCCCCGGCCGAAGCGGGGCAGTGTAGCGCAGCGGGCGTCGGCGCCCGCCCTGCCCTCACGCGGGATGGGCGGTGGTGGGAAGCCCGTCCAGCGCCGCGCGCAACGGCGCCAGGAACGTGCGGGCCTGTATGGCCGGCTCGACCGCGTCGGCCAGTGCGGCTACCAGCGCACTGCCGACGACGACACCCTCGGCCTCCCGGGCCATCGCCGCGGCACTGGCAGCGTCCTTGATGCCGAATCCGGCGACCACCGGCACGCGGCTTCGCTGACGGATGGCGTGCAGCCGCTCGCCCGCCGCGCCGGTGTCGAGGCGGTCCGCGGCGCCGGTGACGCCGGCGAAGCTCACGTAGTAGAGATAGCCCTGCGCGTCGTCGCAAAGCTGCTGCAGTCGCGCGTCGGTGGTCGTCGGCGACGCAAGCAGGATCAGCGCGAGGTCGTGCGATGCGAACGCGGCACGGAATTCGTCGGATTCCTCCGGTGGCAGGTCCACCAGCAGCACGCCGTCGACTCCGGCTTCGGTCGCTTCGCGGGCGAAACGCTCGGCGCCGCGGATCTCGACGGGATTCAGATACCCCATCAACACCACCGGCGTGTCGCTGTCGCGCTCGCGGAAACGGCGCACGGTGTCGAACACGAACGACAGCCCCGCACCGCGCGACAGCGCGCGTTCGGAACTGCGCTGGATGGTGGGGCCGTCCGCCATGGGATCTGAAAACGGCACGCCCAGTTCGATCACGTCCGCGCCCGCGTCCACGAGCGCATGCATCACCGGCACCGTGGTTTCCAGGGAGGGATCGCCTGCGGTGACGAACGGGATCAACGCCTTGCGGCGATCGGAGCGCAACTGGGTAAAGCGTCGGTCGATTCGGTTCATGACGATGCCGTGTTCGGAGCGCGGCCGCTCAAGGGGAAGGTCCGGAAGGCGTTGGATGGGAGGGAGGGAGTCCCGCCGCGTCCCCGACCTTCCCCTTGAGAGGCCGCCGGATGCCGTTGGAAGCGGCAATGCGCTACAGCGAAATACCCTCGCGCGCGGCGATGGTGTGCACGTCCTTGTCGCCGCGTCCGGAAAGGTTGCACAGCACGATCGCATCGGAAGGAAGCTCGCGCGCGAGCTTGATGGCCTGCGCGATCGCATGGCTGGATTCCAGCGCCGGCAGGATGCCTTCGGTACGCGACAACTGGTGGAACGCCGACAGCGCCTCGGCGTCGGTCACGCCAGCGTAATCCGCGCGACCGGTGTCCTTGAGGAACGCGTGCTCCGGTCCGACGCCGGGGTAGTCGAGTCCTGCGGAAACCGAATGCGTTTCGATGATCTGGCCGTCGTCATCGCACAGCACGTAGGTGCGGTTGCCGTGCAGGACGCCGGGGCGTCCCGCGGCCAGCGACGCGGCGTGATGCCCGGTGCCGATGCCCTCGCCCGCGGCCTCCGCGCCGACGAGCCGCACGTCGGCATCGTTGAGGAAGGCGTGGAAGATGCCGATGGCATTGCTGCCGCCGCCGACGCACGCGGTCACGGCGTCGGGCAGTCGGCCGTATTCGGCGAGCATCTGCGCGCGCGCCTCGCGGCCGACGATGGCGTTGAAGTCGCGCACCATGCGCGGATACGGGTCGGGCCCGGCCACGGTGCCGATGATGTAGAACGTGTCGCGCACGTTGGTGACCCAGTCGCGCATCGCTTCGTTGAGCGCGTCCTTCAGGGTCGCCGAACCGCTGGTCACCGGCACCACCGTCGCGCCGAGCAGCTTCATGCGGTAGACGTTGATCTTCTGGCGCTCGATGTCGGTGGCGCCCATGTAGACCACGCACTCCAGCCCGAGCCGCGCGGCGACCGTCGCGCTGGCAACGCCGTGCTGGCCTGCGCCGGTCTCGGCGATGATCCGCGTCTTGCCCATCCGGCTGGCGAGCAGCGCCTGGCCGATGGTGTTGTTGATCTTGTGCGCGCCGGTGTGGTTCAGGTCCTCGCGCTTGAGCAGGATGCGCGCGCCGCCCACCTCGCGGCTCAGCCGTTCGGCGAAATAGATCGGGCTCGGTCGGCCCACGTAATGGGCGAGATCGGCATCGAAGGCGGCATTGAACGCCGGATCGACGCGGGCGGCGTCGTAAGCGGCGGCCAGCTCTTCCAGCGGACCGATCAGGGTTTCGGCGACGAAACGGCCGCCATAGCGCCCGAAATGGCCGGCGGCATCGGGGTAGGCGTGGAAGTCGGGACGGGACATGTCGTGACTTTAGCGAACGACATCGCCGCGGAACATGCATAAAATCGGATTGTCCTGTCAGAAAACCTCACACATTCGCATGAGCCGAGACCTACCCCCGCTCAACGCGCTGCGCGCCTTCGAGGCCGTGGCGCGGCTCGACAGCGTCAGCCGGGCCGCCGAGGAACTCCACGTGACCCACGGTGCCGTCAGCCGGCACCTCAAGTCGCTGGAGGAAGCCCTGGGGACCGCCCTCTTCGTCCGCGAAGGCCGGGGGCTCGCCCTCACGCCCGCCGGCCATCGGCTGCATGAGGCGGCCGACGGCGCGTTCGCCCTGCTCCGCCAGGGCTGGAGCGACCTGCGCCGCCGCCCGCAGCAGGCGCCGCTGGTGCTCGGCTGCCCCGGAAGCGTGCTGGCGCGCTGGATGATTCCGCGGCTGGATCGACTGGCCCGCGAACGTCCCGATCTCACCCTGCATCTGGCCGCCAGCGAGAACACGCCGGACGCCGCCCTGACGGGGCTCGACGCCGCGCTGCTCATCGACCGGGCGCCTTGGCCGGGCGACTGGCAGGTGCACGAACTCGCGCCCGAACGCATCGGCCCGGTCGTGAGCCCGCGCTTTGCCGGCTTCGAGCGGCTGCGCGATGCGACGCCCGACGCGCTGATGCACGAAGCGCTCCTGCACACGCAATCGCGCCCACAGGCGTGGGCGGACTGGGCGCAGCGCAACGGGCTCGACGCCGGCGCGCTGCGCATGGGCACGGGGTTTCCGCACCTGTACTACCTGCTCGAAGCCGCGAACGCCGGGCTCGGCGTGGCGATCGCGCCCGAGCCGCTGGTGGCCGAGGATCTCGCGGCTGGCCGGCTGGTCGCGCCGTGCGGGTTCGTCCAGACGCAGGCGCGCTGGGTGCTCGTCACGCGGCGGCGCGCGAACGATCCGCGCGTGGCCTCATTGGCGGACTGGCTGCGTGCGGAACTTGCGCGCTGACGCCCCGCAGCCCGGGCGACCGGGCGACGTCAGCGTTCCGACGAATCCGCCCGCCGCACTTCTTCGACGAAGCGCCGCATCTTCGCGGCGTCCTTCTCGCCCGGTGCCGACTCGATGCCGCTGGAGACGTCCACGCCCCACGGATGCACGGCCGTCACCGCGTCGAAGATGTTTTCCGGATGCAGCCCGCCGGCAAGCAGGAACGGCCGCGCGGATTCGCGCGGGATGCGCGACCAGTCGAAGGCGTGACCGGTGCCGCCCGCGCCGCCGGACGCATGGCTGTCGAGCAACAGCGCGACGGCGCGCGGATGATGCGACAACGCATCGGCCGCGACGTCGCCGCCCATCGCGACCGCCTTGAAATACGGCATGTCGAACGCGGCGCAGAATGCTTCGTCCTCGCGGCCGTGGAACTGCAGTACCGTCGGTCGCACGGCGTCGATCACGCGCTGCACGGTGGCCGCGTCGTTATCCATGAAGAGCGCGACGACTTCGATGCCTTCGGCGATTCCGGCGCGCAACGCCCTCGCCTGCTCGATCGTCAGCCGCCGCGAACTGCGCTCCGCGAACACCAGGCCGATCGCATCCACGCCCAGCTCGCACGCCAGCGCGATGTCGTCCGCATGCGTCATGCCGCAGAACTTGATGCGCGTATGCGTCTGCGCATTCATAGCGTGATTTCCGCGGGAAGATTCCATTCCGCCGGGTAGCGCGGTCCGAGGAACACCAGCCCCGTCGGCGGCGCGGTCGGACCGGCGACCGTCCGGTCGCGCGTGGCGAGCAGTTCGGCGATCCAGCGTTCGGGCTTTTCGCCGCTGCCGACCATCAGCAGGCTGCCGACGATGTTGCGCACCATGTGGTGCAGGAACGCGTTCGCCTGCACTTCCACTTCGACCACGTCGCCGCTGCGCGTGACGCGGATCTCCTGCAACTCGCGCCACGCGTGCGGCGACTGGCAATGCACGGTGCGGAAGGAGGAGAAGTCGTTTTCCCCCAGCAGCGCCTGCGCGGCACGGTGCATGGCATCGGCGTCGAGCGGCCGGCGTTCCCAGCTGAGGTATTGCCGGCCGAGCGCGGCGCGCACCGGGCGATTGAGGATGCGATAGCGATAGCGGCGCGCACGCGCGGAGAAGCGCGCATGGAAATCGTGTGCCACAGGCCGGCACCAACGCACGGCGATCGACGGCGGCAGACGGCTGGTGACGCCGAGCATCCAGCTGCGTGCGTCGCGCACGGCGTGGCTGTCGAAGTGCACGACCTGGCATTCGGCGTGCACGCCGGCGTCGGTGCGCCCGGCGCAGATCGTTTCGACCGGATGGCCGGCGACGAAGGAGATCGCGAATTCCAGCGCGGCCTGCAGCGTTTCCTCGCCTTCGCGCTCGGGTTCGCCGTGCTTGCTCAACCGCTGCCAGCCGCAGAAGCCGTTGCCGTCGTATTCGATGCCGAGGGCGAAGCGTTGGGTGGGCGCGATCTGCGTCGGAGTGGATTCGGCGGGGGTGTTCACGGCGGAAAGGGTGTGCGTTACGGCAGGGACCGGACTAGGCGTCGATCGTGCTTCGCGGGCTGGGCGAAGGCAAATGGCGCTTGGAAAACGAGCAGCGCGGCGACGTGCGACGAAGTGACTTCTTCGCCGCTCCAACCCCTCTCCCATCGGGAGAGGGCCACGCGCGAGCGTTCGCCCCGCCGTTTCGGGAGTGCGTCAGCCCAGGTCCTGCAGCATCCGCGATGCCGCCTGGCGCGCGGCGAGGTCGCCGTTGATGACGACTTCGCTCAGCAGCTGGCGAGCGCTCTCGCGATCGCCCAGGTCGATGTAAGCGCGGGCGAGTTCCAGTCGTTCCTGGCCGGGCTGCGTGGCGAGCGTCGGTTCGACATGGCCGCGACGGCCATTGCCGTTCGCCGCGATGTGCCACGCGGGTGCGATCGGGGCCGTCGGCGCGGCCGGAGCGGTGGGACGCACCGGCGCCTGCGGTTCCGGCGTCAGTTCGAACGCGGGCTCCTCGGGCGCGCGCACGTCAACCGCACGCTCTTCCGGTGCGGGCGGCTCGACGACGGTTTCCGGGGCCTCGCGCGCCTCGATATCCGGGCCGGGCGCGAACGCGTCGGCGATGGAAGGCGTCGTCGACGCGGCGTCGGACGGCGCGCGGAACGCCGGCTTGTTCGGGCGACGTCCCATCCACCAGCCGCCCAGCAGCGCCAGCAGCAGCGCACCGCCGCCGATGATCCACGGCAGCGGCGAGCCGGACTGGGCCGCGGCCTGTTCGTTGGTCTTGGCGACGCGCTGCTGCGCGGCGGCCAGCTCGCTGTCCTTCATCGCGATGAGCTGTTGCTGCTGCTTCTGCAGCTGCTCGAGCTCGGCGACGCGGCTCTTGAGTTCCTGGACCTCGGCCTCGCGGGCGGCGACCGTTTCCTGGGTCTGTTGCAGTTCCTGTCGCAGCATCTGGCCCTCGCCGCCGGCCTGGATGCCGGACTGGGTGCCCGCCTGCGCGGCGCGCGCGGCCTCGGGCGGAACGATTTCGAGGCGGGCGTCGGCGCTCGCCGAACCGCCCGCCGTTGCGTTGTTGCCTGGCGCGTTCGACGCCGGAGCGCCGGCGGCCGAGGCGACCGCGCCTTCCATCGCCGGTTGCGGCACGGCACGGCGCGCATCGCGCCACTGCTGCACGTGCTGCGCGACGAGACGGCGGGCTTCGCCGGCATCGACGCTGGCCAGCTCGTCGCCCGGCGGCACTTCGAGCACCGCGCCGGCCTTGAGCAGGTTGATGTTGCCGTCGATGAAGGCGTCGGGGTTCGCGCGCAGCAGCGCGATCATGGCCTGGTCGAGGCTGGCCTGGCCTTCCATGCGGCCGGCGATTTCCGACAGCGTGTCGCCACGGCGCACCGTGTAATCGCCGGACAGTTCGCGCGCGGCATCCGGCACCGGCGCGCGCGGCGGCGTGGCCACGGCGACCTGCGGCTGCGCTTGGGGCTGCGGCGGCGCGGCGGGGATCTCGTTGTCCGCCGCGGCGTTTTCCTCGCGCGCGATGGCCTGCTCGACCTCTTCCTCGGGCGTGGTCGCGGGCGGTGCTTCGGCGGTCTGCGGCGCAGCGGCTTCCGGCTCGCGCTCGATGATGTTGGGTTCGGAGACGACCGTCTCCTCGATGGCCGGCTGCATCGGCGCCGACACCGTGCGCGGCGCGTCGACCAGCGCCGCGTATTCGCGCACCAGCCTGCCCTGCCCCCAATCCACCGACACCAGGAAGGTCAGCAGCGGCTCGTTGACCGGCTGCGCGGTGGTGACCCGGATGACCGGACGGCCGGCCGCGTCGAGCGCCGAGGTGAACTGCAGTTCGGCGATGACGCCCATCGGCGGCTGCAGGCCGACGCGGGCGAAGACGAGCGGCGAAGCGAGCTCGGCCTGGAGGTTTTCCAGTTCGGCCGGATCGCTGGAAATGATCGGGATTTCGGCCAGGAACGGCTGTCCCAGGCGCGACTTGACCTCGATCTGCCCGAGGCCGAGCGCGGAAGCGGCGCCGCTGGCCAGCGCGAGCGCCAGCCCGAGCGCGGTGCGCACGTAGCGGCTGGCGGAGCTTTGTCTGGCAACTGGCTGTTTTGCTTCGGGTTGTTTCACTTCGGATCCCTGCCTTCCCCGGCGCGACTCTAAGCCCTCGCCGGGTAGCAGGGCAATGAAAAACGCCGCCGGACGTGACTCCAGCGGCGTTTGGGGTCCATCAACCGGGCTGATCGGCTGCGATCAGCCCCGCTCGGCCAGTACCAGCTCGGCCAGCTGCACGGCGTTCAACGCGGCGCCCTTGCGGATGTTGTCCGACACGATCCACAGGTTCACCGCACGCGGGTGCGAGAAATCGTCGCGGATGCGCCCGACGTAGACCGGATCGTTGCCCGACGCGTGCGTCACCGGCGTCGGATACCCGCCCGCCTTCGGCTCGTCGACGATCTCCACGCCCGGCGCGGTTTCCAGCAGCTTGCGCACCTCCGCCGCGCTGATCTTCTCGCGCGTCTCGATATTCACCGCCTCCGAATGCCCGTAGAACACCGGCACGCGCACCGCGGTCGGGTTCACCTGGATGCTGTCGTCGGCCAGGATCTTGCGCGTTTCCCACACCAGCTTCATTTCTTCCTTGGTGTAGCCGTTGTCCTGGAACTCGTCGATGTGCGGGATCAGGTTGAACGCGATCTGCACCGGGAAACGCTCCGGGTTGGGTTCCTGGAAGCCCAGCAGCGCGGCGGTCTGGCGGCCGAGCTCCTCCAGCGCCGAGCGGCCGGCGCCCGACACCGACTGGTACGTCGCCACGTTGATGCGATCGATGCCGACCTTGCGATGGATCGGCGCCAGCGCGACGAGCATCTGCATGGTCGAGCAGTTGGGATTGGCGATGATCCCGCGCGGACGGTTCTTCGCCGCGTCGGGGTTCACTTCCGACACCACCAGCGGCACGTCGTCGTCGTAACGGAACGCCGAGGAGTTGTCGATCACCACCGCGCCCGCGGCGGCGAACTTCGGCGCGTATTCCTTCGACACGCTGCCGCCGGCGGAGAACAGCGCGATGTCGATGCCGGTCGGGTCGAACGTCGCCAGGTCCTCCACCACGATTTTTTTCGCGCCGAACTCGATTTTCTCGCCAGCCGAACGCTCGCTGGCCAGCAGGTGCAAGTTGCCAATGGGGAATTTCCGCTCGACGAGGATGCGCAGCATCGTCTCGCCCACGGCGCCGGTCGCACCGACGATGGCCACGTTGCAGGAGTTCTTGGCGTTCATTGGTTCCTTCTTTCGGGTGGAGGAGTACAGCGGTGAAGCCCGGCCGGAACCATTCCGGCGGGTGTTGCGAATATCTGCTTGCGGCTCAGCCCGTCGGTGCCGCGTCGCCGGCATTGCGGCGCCGCAGGTCGTCGATGGCCTCGGGAGACGCCCACAGTACCGCATCCTGGTAGTGGCGGATCATCGCCAGCACGTGCTCGCGCGGTCCCTGACGCCATTCGGGCGAACCATAGAAGGCGTCCTGCCGCGCGTTCAGATCGGCCAGGTCGTCGTAGGCGCGGAGGAGGAAATAGGCGTCGTCCTGGTGCGGCGACGGGCCGAACGCCACGACCTCATGCGCCCAGCGCTGCAGCATCGGCACGGCCTGTTCGACAAAGGCACGGTGGAAGCCCTCGCGCGAGCCCGGTGCGAGCTGGTACGTGCGGATCTGGAGCAATCGCGGGTGGCTCGACATGGCGGCGGTTCCGGCGTGGTTCGAAAGACGCATTGGGATGATCGCGCAACACGGAGGCAGACGCTCTGGCGTCTGCTTATTTCGATATGCCGGGTTTTCGCTGCGCGCCAAGCGCCGCGGCGTTGACCGGCGACGGTGGATCGCCCGCGCGCGGCCCGACGCCCAACGCCGCGGTCAGGTTTTCCACCGCCAGCGACACCATCGCGCGGCGCGTGGCGAGGCTGCCGCTGGCGATGTGCGGCGTGAGCACGACGTTGCGCAGCGCGAGCAGGCGCGGATGGATCGCCGGCTCGCCTTCGTAGACGTCGAGCCCCGCCGCGGCGAGCCGGCCGCTTTCCAGTGCGTCGGCGAGCGCGTCCTCGTCGACGATGCCGCCGCGCGCGATGTTCGTCAGCGTCGCCGTCGGCTTCATCTTCGCAATCGCCGTCGCATCAATGAGGTGGTGCACCGCCGGCGAATACGGCAACACGAGCACGAGGTGGTCGGCCTGCGCGAGCAGCGTGTCGAAATCGACGTACTGCGCGCGGCACGTGCCTTCGATGTCGGCGCGGAGCCGCGAACGGTTGTGGTACAGCACGCGCATGCGGAAGCCCGCCGCGCGGCACGCGATCGCCTGCCCGATGCGTCCCATCCCGAGGATGCCCAGCGTCGTGCCGTGCACGTCGCCGCCGAGCATCGTCTCGAAGCTCCACTGTTTCCACTGGCCGTCACGCAGCCAGCGCTCGGCTTCGGTGATGCGGCGCGCGGCGGCCATCATCAGCGCGAAGCCGAAATCGGCCGTGGTTTCGGTCAGCACGTCGGGCGTGTTGGTCACGACGATGCCGGCCTGCGTGAGCGCGGGAACGTCGAGGTTGTTGTAGCCGACGCCGACGTTCGCGATCGCGCGAAGGCGCGGCGCATTGGCGATTTCCGCCGCGCCGATGCGGTCGTTGAGCGTGACCAGCGCGCCGTCGCACGAGGCGAGCATCGCCGCGATTTCGTCCTGCGGATGCTTGCCGACCGCGGCGGTTTCGATCACGTCGAAGTGTTCGCGCAGGCGCCCGACGATGTCGCCGAACAGCGGCTGCGAGACCCAGACGCGGGGACGCACGTCAGCCATCGCGCTGCGCGGGAATGCGGGGCGTCACCTCGCCGACGTCGCCGCATTGCGCGCGATGGCGCAGCGCCTGGTCCATCAGCACCAGCGCGACCATCGCCTCGCAGATCGGCGTGGCGCGGATGCCGACGCACGGATCGTGGCGGCCGGTGGTGATCACTTCGACGACGTCGCCGTGGGTGTCGAGGCTGTCGATCGGCAAGCGCAGGCTGGACGTCGGCTTGAACGCCACCGAACAGCGCAGCGGCTGGCCCGTGCTGATGCCGCCGAGGATGCCGCCGGCGTGGTTGCTGGCGAAGCCCTGCGGCGTGAGCTGGTCGCGATGCTCGCTGCCCTTCTGCGCGACGACGCCGAAACCATCGCCGATCTCCACGCCCTTCACCGCGTTGATGCTCATCAGCGCGCTGGCGAGTTCGCCGTCGAGCTTGCCGTAGATCGGCTCGCCCCAGCCCGGCGGCACGTTGGTCGCGATCACGTCCACGCGGGCGCCGACCGAATCGCCGGACTTGCGCAGCGCGTCCATGTACAGCTCCAGCTCCGTGACCTGGCGCGTGTCGGGCCAGAAGAACGGGTTGTTCTCCACGGCGGAAAGATCGAAACCGTGCGGCACGATCTCGCCGATCTGCGACAACCAGCCCTGCACCTGCACGCCGAAACGATCGGCGAGCCACTTCTTCGCGATGACGCCGGCGGCCACACGCATGGTCGTCTCGCGGGCGGACGAGCGGCCGCCGCCGCGCGGATCGCGGATGCCGTATTTCTGCCAGTAGGTGTAGTCCGCGTGGCCGGGGCGGAACTGTTCGGCGATCTTCGCGTAGTCCTTGCTGCGTTGATCCGTGTTCCGGATCAGCAGCGCGATCGGCGTACCGGTGGTGACGCCTTCGTACACGCCGCTGAGGATCTCGACCTCGTCGGCTTCGTGGCGCTGCGAGGTGTGGCGCGTGCGGCCGGTGGCGCGGCGTTCGAGATCGTGGCGGAAGTCGTCCGGCGCGATGGCAATGCCGGGCGGACACCCGTCGACCACGCAACCGATGGCGGGGCCATGGCTTTCGCCGAACGTGGTGACGGTAAGGAGTTTGCCGAAGCTGTTGCTGGACACGGGGCGGCCTGTGCCGGGATCAGGCCTTCACTTTAGCAACGTGGATTGGTTGCTGCTGGAACCTGATTGAGCTCCCTCCCTGCTTGCAGGGGAGGGTTGGGGAGGGGTGAAGTGCACAGCGCCGTGCAGCAATGTGCAATGCGCAGATCGCTGCATCGCACGCCCCGCCCCTCTCCCCAACCCCTCTCCCGTTGGGAGAGGGGCTCAAACCTCAGCGCGCGTCCGCCAGCGCCTTGATCTTCGCGTGATGCTCGACCAGGTCCGCGCGCTCGACCACGAAGATGCCCATCTGGCCGACCTTGAACTCCACCCACGCCATCGGCAGTTCCGGCAGCAGCTCGACCAGCGCGCGCTCGGCCTCGCCGACTTCGCAGATCAGCAGGCCGTTTTCCGTCAGATGCTCCGGCGCGTCGCGCAGGATCTTCAGCGCGAGGTCCAGGCCGTCGTCGCCGGCGCGCAGGCCGAGTTCCGGCTCGTGCGAATACTCCTGCGGCAGCGCGTCGGTTTCGTCGTTGGTGACGTACGGCGGGTTGGTGACGATGAGGTCGTACACCTGGCCCTGCAGCTGGTTGAACAGGTCCGACTTGCGCAGCGTGACATTGTCGGCGTGCAGGCGCTGCTTGTTTTCCTGTGCGAGCGAGAGCGCGTCGTCGTTGATGTCAACGCCATCGACCTCCCAGTGCGGGTGGTAGTGCGCGGTGGCGATCGCGATGCAGCCCGAACCGGTGCACAGGTCGAGCACGCGCTCGATCTCGCGGCCGCCCAGCCAGGGCTCGTAGCTGTGCGGGATCAGTTCGGCGATCGGCGAACGCGGCACCAGCGCGCGGCGGTCGCTCTTGAAGCTCAGGCCAGCGAACCACGCCTCGCCCGTCAGGTACGCCGCCGGCACGCGCTCGTCGATGCGGCGCTGGAACAGCGCCAGCACCTTCGCCTGCTCCGCCGCGGTGACGCGCGAGGCGCCATACACGGGGCTGAGGTCGTGCGGCAGGTGCAGCGCGTGCAGGACCAGTTGGGTCGCTTCGTCCACCGCGTTGTCGTAGCTGTGGCCGAAGGTCAGGCCGGCCTCGTTGAAGCGGCTGCCGCCATAACGGATCAGGTCGATGATCGAGACCTGCTCGAAGGTGACGGGAGTGGGGGTCGAGCCGTTCATGGCGGGGCCTTTCGAAGGGGGCGAGGATTATACGAGGCCCGGCCCGGTATCATGCCCGCGCCCATTGCCGGGCGCGATTCGACGCCGCCATGTTCAGCCGCACCACGGTCACCATCCTGATCGCCGCCCTCGCCGCCGCCCTCGGCCTGTGGGCCGCGCAGCACTTCTTCGCGCCGTCCGCAGGCTCCTCGCTGCCGCAGACGCGTGCCGTTCGCCTGTTCGAGCCGGCCCGCACGCTGCCCGCCTTCACGCTGCGCCAGTCCGACGGCACGCCGCTGGTGCCGGGCGAACTGAAGGGCCACTGGACGCTGGTCTTCCTGGGCTTCACGCATTGCCCGGACGTGTGCCCCACCACGCTGGCCGAAATGGCCAAGGCGCAGAAGCAGTGGGCCGCGCTGCCGGAAACCACGCGTCCGCGCGTGCTGTTCGTGTCGGTGGACCCCGAGCGCGACACGCCCGATCGCATCGGCGAATACGCGCACGCGTTCCATCGCGACACCATCGCCGCCACCGCCGACATCCCGGCGCTTGAGCAGTTCGCCAAGTCGTTGAGCATGGTGTTCGCGAAGGTGCCGCCGCCGGAAGGCGTGCGCGCCGACCAGTACAGCGTGGACCACAGCGCCTCGATGGCGGTGCTCGACCCGCAGGGCCGCATGGCGGGCCTGGTGCAGCCGCCGTTCGATCCGGCGGCGATCGCCGCCGACATGACCGCGCTGACCCAGGCGTGGAAACCGGTGAAGGAATGAACCGGAGCAGGAAGGGAGTCGCGCCTCGCTTCTCGTTCCTTTGCACTCGTTGCCACTAACCTCGATCCCATTCGAAGCCACGCCGACTCCATGAGCCTGATCACCGCCCTCACCTACGTCCTGCCGCACCGGCTGCTCTCGTCGATGGCGCGCGCGCTCGCGTATTCGGATAACCCGCGCCTGAAGCAGTGGCTCATCGATGCGGTGACGCGCCGGTTCGGCGTGAACCTCGCCGAGGCCGCGCAGCCAGATCCGACGAAATACCCGACGTTCAATGCCTTCTTCACCCGTGCGCTGAAGCCCGGCGCACGCGTCGCCGATCCCGATCCGCGTGCGCTGGTGATGCCGGCCGACGGCCACATCAGCCAGTGCGGTCCGATCGAGAACGGCCGCATCTTCCAGGCGAAGGGCCAGTCGTTCACCGCGGCCGAACTGCTCGGCGACGCGAACGATGCGGTGCCCTTCAACGATGGCCTGTTCGCGACGGTCTATCTGTCGCCGCGCGATTACCACCGCGTGCACATGCCCTGGACCGGCCGCCTGCGCGAAACCGTGCACGTCCCGGGCCGCCTGTTCAGCGTCGGCACCGCGGCGGTGGCGAACGTGCCGCGCCTGTTCGCGCGCAACGAGCGCCTGGTGTGCCACTTCGATACCGACTTCGGCCCGATGGCGTGCGTGATGGTCGGCGCGCTGCTGGTGTCGGGCGTGGAAACGGTGTGGAGCGGCGAGGAAATCCCCGCGTACGGCGATCGCATCAACCGCAAGGACTGGCGCGCGGAGAACATCACGCTCGACCGCTTCGCCGAGATGGCGCGCTTCAACTACGGCTCCACCGTCATCGTGCTGCTGCCGCGTGGCGTGGCGACGCTGGATCCGTCGCTCGGTGCGGAATCGCCGGTGCGGCTGGGGCAGAAGCTGGCGACGCGTACGATCTGATGCTCCCGTAGCTGTTGTAGCCCGGGTAAGCGAAGCGCACCCGGGTTCGACGTTGCGAGCGATCATCCCGGGTGCGCTCCGCTTACCCGGGCTACAAAACCGTTATTCGGTTCTGGGCACCGACCGCGCCAGGCCCCGCTGCGCCAGCCAGTAGCTCGTGAGCACCGCGAACGACGCCGCCGCGAACGGCGCAACGAAACGGTCCCACGCCAGCAATGCGTCGGACAGCACGAACAACGCCCCACCCCACGCGCCGCACAGCGCGGCGCCGTCGCGTCGGCGCCACCACACCGCCGACGCCTGCGCAGCCATCGCGGCGAGCACGATCACGTAGACGATCACCGGCACGCGCAGTTCTCCGGGCAAACCGGGCCACAACTGCGCGAGCACCGCGCCGGCGACGAGCGCGTACAGCACGAACGGCCAGGCCGCAGCGAAGAAGCGTTCGCGCTGGCGCAGCGCGAGCAGGTAGGCCAGGTGCGCGAGCAGGAAACTCGCCAGCCCCGCCACGAACGCATCGACCGGCAGCATCAGGAACACGTCGCCTGCCGTCGACAGCGCGAGGCCGACCAGCAACCACGTGCGATAACGCGGCGCGTCCGAGGGCAAGCGCCACACCGACCAGGCGATCAGCAGCGTCGTCAGCGGCTTGAAAACCCAGTGCAGCCACGGCATCGCCGGACAGTACGCACCGACGATCGCGAGCAACGCGGTGGCGGCCACGACGACCGCGAGCGCGACCGGCGTACGCGTCACAGCGCGAGCCGGCGTTGCCATTGCAGCGGCACGTGGATGCGCTTGGTCCAGTCGTTGTCCCAGTCGACCGCGAGGCCGGCAAGGCGCAACGCATCGGCGATGCGCGCGCCTACCGCGAGCGCCGGGGCTTCGCCGCCTTCGGTCGCGCCGTAGTTCAGCCACAGTCCGCCGCCTTCGACCGCGCGCTCGGTGTCCTGCATGTGGAAGAACGCGTACCCGTGCACCGGGCCGCCGCGTTCCCGCGCGGCGTCGATCTCGTCGCCGATCTCCGCCACGCCGCAGGTGCCGCAGCAGGTGAAGTTCTGCCGGCACACCACGCCCTGCGTTTCCAGCGCGGCGAAAGCCTGCTCCAGGCGATCGTGATCGGTCAGCTCGGGCCAGCCGGCCGCCTCGTGGCGATAGGCCTCGGCCTCGTCTTCGAGGATGCGTCGCGCGTGCGTGCGCAGCACGTCTTCGCCGTGCGGCTGGAGTTCCAGCACTTCCAGCGCGTTGTCGATGATGGAATCGCCCTCGACGTACCCGCCGCGAAGATCGCGTGCGATGTAGCCGCGCAGTTCGTCCAGTTGTTCTTCCAGCGAGGGCGCGCCGTGCGTCGGTCGCGCCTGCTTACGCTGGAACAGCCCCACGATCTTCCCCCAGACCATGCCCCACTCCCCTGCGTCCCTGTGGTGGGCGCAGCATGGACGGTCCGGCGGCGCGACTCAACCTTCGCAGGCGTCGAGCTTGAGCTTCTGCCCGGGCTTGATCGCGAACCGCGGCGCCTTGAGCTTGTTCGCGCGGGCCAGATCGCCGGTGTCGCACTGGAACTTCTGCGCGATGGCGGTCAGCGTTTCGCCGCGCTTGACGGTGTAGGTCGAAGGCTTGGCGGGCTTGGACGGCTTGCTGCGAACCGGCGCCGGCGTGGCCGACGCGCTGCCGATGCCGGCGCTTTCGGCCTCGTACACCGCGTCCTCGGCCTGCACCGGCGTCACCGGGCCGGTGCGCACGATGGCGCGCGAGGCATCGCTCATCACCAGCGTGTGCGCCAGTTCGGCGCGTTGGCCCTGCGTGCAGTAACGGCCATAGAGCCCGGCGATCTTGGTGGTCGCGGCGAGCGTGGTGCCGGTCGGCAGGTACTGGTCGGCCTGGTAGCGCGGGTTGAGGTTGCGCAGCGCGCGCATGAACCCCTCGCGCGTACCGCCATTGCCCAGGCAGATGGTGAGTTCGTAGATCGAACTGGGCTTGACCAGGCGCAGCGCCGCCGGGCGCGCGTCGACGCGCGGCATCGTCAGGCCGTATTCCTTCGGATGCAGGAACAGCCACGCCGCGGCGATCACCATCGGCACGTAGTCGCGGGTTTCGGCCGGGAACTGGTTGTAGACCGACTCGTCCCAGAAATTGCCGCCGCCGGAGCTGTTGAACACGCGCTGGGCGCGGCCTTCGCCGCCGTTGTAGGCGGCCAGCGACAGCTCGATGCTCCTGTTGAGCGTGCCCAGGCGCTCGTTGAAATACTCCGCCGCGGCGGCCGCGGAGGCGCGCGCGTCGTAGCGCGTGTCGAACCCGGTGCCGTCGTCGCCCAGGCCGAAGCGGCGGCCCGTGGCGTACATGAACTGCATCGGCCCGGCGGCGCCGGCCCGCGAGGTCGAGTGCACGCGGCCATTGGATTCCTTCGCCATCACGCCGAACAGCAGCGCTTCGGGCAGCCCGGCGCGCTGGAACTGCGGCCACATCGTCTGGCGCAGGTACTGGTAGTTCTCGAACGTGTCGATCAGCGACGGCCGCATGTCGGTGAGCCAGCGGCGGATGCCCGCCTGCACGGCCGGGTTGTACTGGACCATCTTCACGAACTGCTGCCCGTCGGCGCTGAGCAGCGCGGCCGCGCGCGCGGCTTCGGGCACGTCGGCGGCGATGGTGCCGGCGATGTTCTCGTCGTCGTTGTCCTCGGGCACTTCATCGCCCGAGGCCACGTCGGCGTTCTGTTTCAGCAGGCGCTTGTACGCGGCGAGCATGGTGGTGGGCGAGCAGCCCTTCTGCTTCACGCAGGCGGCCATCACGTCTTCCATGTCCTCCAGCGCGGCGTCGACTTCGGTGCGGCCGGCCGGATCGGCATTGCCGATCTTCACCAGCCCGGCGCGATAGCGCGTCTCGGCGGCCTGCATGCGCGTGTTGAGTGCGTCCACCGCGGCCTGGTCGCGCTTGGACAGCGCGTGCGCCTGCGGCATGGCGGCAAGGAGAGCCAGCGCGAGCAGCGCGGCGGAAGAGCGGGCGATCACGTGCATGGACAGCGCAGAAGCGTGGAAGCGGGGGCAACGCAGGGTATCCGGCCGCGAGCGAGCAGGACAAGCCGGAAACGTCCGATATGTGGGGACCGTCCCGCGCGGCGTGGCCGGATGAACGGCGTCGATGCCGGCGATTCAGGCAGATTCGCAAGATGAACACGGCGGCGGGCGCGCGCGCCTAGAATCGCCGCAACTCCGCTGCTGCACTCCCCGAGATCCCTATGGACCCCATCCTGCTTGGCAAGGCCGTCACCACGCCGCAATCGCTGCCCGACTCGCAGGGGCACGTCTTCCTGCAGCCGAAGTTCGGCAACCGCCACGGGCTTGTCGCGGGCGCCACCGGCACGGGCAAGACGGTCACGCTGATGACGCTGGCCGAAGGCTTCTCGCGCCTGGGCGTGCCGGTCTTCCTGGCCGACGTGAAGGGCGACGTGGCCGGCCTGGCCGTCGCGGGCACGGCGAACGACAAGCTGCTTGCCCGCGTCGCCGAGATCGGGCTCGCGAACTACGCCGCCGAAGCCAACCCCGTCGTGTTCTGGGACATGTTTGGCAAGCTCGGCCATCCGGTGCGCACCACCGTCAGCGAGATGGGGCCGACGCTGCTCTCGCGCGTGCTCGAACTCAACGACACGCAATCGGGCGTGCTCGACATCGTCTTCAAGCTCGCCGACGACCGCGGCCTGCTGCTGCTCGACCTGCACGACCTGCGCGCACTGCTCGGGCTGGTGGCCGAAGAGCGCAAGGACATCTCGACCAGCTACGGCCTGGTGAGCGCGCAGTCCATCGGCGCGATCCAGCGTGCGCTGCTGCGTCTGGAACAGGAAGGCGGCGAACTGTTCTTCGGCGAGCCGGCGCTTGAGCTGGTCGACCTGATGCGCACCACGCCCGATGGCCGCGGCGTGATCAACATCCTGGCGTCCGAGCAACTGGTGCTGAAACCGCGCCTGTATTCGAGCTTCCTGCTGTGGCTGCTGTCGGAGTTGTTCGAAACGCTGCCGGAAGTGGGCGATCTGGACAAACCCAAACTCGTGTTCGTGTTCGACGAAGCGCACCTGCTGTTCGACGATGCGCCGCCGGCGCTGCAGCAGCGCGTCGAGCAGGTGGTGCGACTGATCCGCTCCAAGGGCGTAGGCGTGTATTTCTGCTCGCAATTCCCCGACGACGTGCCCGACGACATCCTCGGCCAGCTCGGCAATCGCGTGCAGCACGCGCTGCGTGCGTTCACGCCGCGCGACCAGAAAGCGGTGAAGACCGCGGCCGAAACCTTCGTGCCCAATCCGGCGCTGGACGTGGCGAAGACGATCTCGCAGCTCGGCACGGGCGAGGCGCTGGTGTCCACGCTCCAGGACAAGGGCGTGCCGATGCCGGTGGAGAAGACGCTGATCGCGCCGCCGCGCTGCCGCATGGGCGCGATCACCGAGGCCGAACGCCTGCAGGTGCGTAATACCAGCGCGGTGGGCCACAAGTACGACGAACGCGTGGATCGCGAATCGGCATCGGAGATCCTCGCCGCGCGCGCCGACAACGCGGCGCAGCACAGCAAGGCGCCGCCGGCGCGGTCGCGCGCGCAGGACGAGGCCGAGGACAGCGGCTTCGGCCAGGCCGTCAAGGATGCGGTGTTCGGTACGAAGCGGCGCCAGGGCATGGTCGAGACCATGGCCAAGCAAACGGCGCGCACCGTCGGCAGCCGCATCGGGCAGCAGATCGTGCGCGGACTGCTCGGCAGCATCTTCGGTGGCTCGAAGCGTTGAACGTCGCCGCCTTTCTTCCCCCTCGCAAGGAGCTTGTGATGTCGAAGTCCGCCGTGAACGCACGAACCGTCCTGCTCGCCGCGCTGGCCGTCGCCGCGTTGTCGGCGTGCAAGCCGCAGGCGCCGACAGAGCCCGCCGCAACGCCCGCCCCGCCCGAAGCCGCGGCGCCACCGGCTGCGCCCGCCGCCGATGCGCGTCCCTCCGCGCAAGGCGCGCCGTTCGACGCGAAGGCCTTCGCCGGCACGTTCACGGGCACGCTGCCCTGCGCCGACTGCCCCGGCATCGACACGCGCATCGAGCTCGCGGCCGACGGAACGTACACCGTCACCGAGTCCTACCGCGAGCGACCGGCGCAGGAGCTCAAGGGCGACGGCACGTGGACGGTCGAAGAAAACAACCAGCGTCTGCGGCTGGATCCCAACAGCAAGTCGGACCACGACCGTTTGTTCGCGATCCTGTCGAACGACGAGATCCGTCAGCTCGACATGGAAGGCAAGCCCATCGAAAGCAGCCTGCCGTACAACCTGAAGCGTTCCGCGCAGTAAGGCATTTGTAGCCCGGGTAACCGAAGCGCGCCCCGGATGTTTTGAGCCCCTCTCCCTCCGGGAGAGGGGTTGGGGTGAGGGTCGGGACGTGCAGTGCAGCGATGCGGCCGATGTCATCGCATCGGTTCGCAGGCTTCGTGAACGTTACGGCGCTGCACTTCACCCCTCCCCAACCCTCCCCTGCATTCGCAGGGGAGGGAGTCCCTGCATCACGACGCGTACCAACCGGAGTCCCCATGGGCCGCTGGCGTCCACCGCAAGAAAAAAGCACCGCGCTCATCACCCGCGAGGGACACGACCGGCTGAAGGCCGAGCTGGACGAGCTGTGGCGCGTGAAGCGTCCCGAAGTGGTCAAAGCGCTCGCCGCCGCCGCGGCCGAGGGCGACCGCTCGGAGAATGCCGAGTACACCTATCGCAAGAAACAGCTCGGCGAGATCGATCGCCGCGTGCGTTACCTGTCCAAGCGCGTGCCCGCGCTGCGCGTGGTGGACACCGTGCCCAGCGATCCGGACGCGGTGTTCTTCGGCGCGCGCGTGGAGATCGAGAACGTCGCGACCGGCGACACGCAGCGCTATCGCATCGTCGGCCCCGACGAAACCGATGCGAAGACCGGCGCCATCAGCATCGATTCGCCGCTGGCGCGCGCGATGCTCAAGAAGCGCCTCGACGACGAGTTCGAGGCGATGTTGCCCGGTGGCGCGACGCGTTTCGCGATCATCGACGTCGCCTACGAGTGACGACGCCTGGCGCCATCACCTTCCGCGATGCGCGCATGGAGGACGCCGAGGCGATGAGCGCGCTCGTCATCACGCTGACGCAGCGCTGGATCGCACCGGACTGCACGCAGGGCGGCGTGGCGCGGCTGATGGATTCGATGTCGCCCGCCCGCACGGCGCAACGACTGCGCGAAGGCCACCGTCACGTCGTCGCCGAACGCGACCGGCGCATAGTCGGTGTCGCCGCGTTGCGCCTGCCCTCGCACCTCTACCACCTGTTCGTCGCCGACGACGCGCAGCGGTGCGGCATCGCACGGCGTCTCTGGAACGAAGTGCGGACGAGCGCCGCGCCCGGGACACCGATCACCGTGAACGCATCGCTGCACGCGTTTGATGCCTACCTGCGCATGGGTTTCGAACCGGCGGGACCCGCGCGGCTGGAGGACGGCGTGCGTTCCGTGCCGATGGTGTTTCCGGCGCGGTAAGCACGTCGGGCACGCTTGGGTTAGCTTGCGCGCATGGACACCGACGACCTCCGGGGCCTGCTGACGGCCATCGCGATCGGCCTGCTCATCGGCGTGGTGCGCGAACGCGGCCACGGCGAAGGCGGCGCGATCGTCGCCGGCATCCGCACGCATGCGATGGTCGCCACCGCCGCCGGGGTCGCGGCCGTCATCGGGCCCGCCGCGCTGGCGGCGGTGCTGTTGGCGATCGGTGCGCTGGCGCTGGCGGCTTACGTGCGCACGCGCGACGACGACCCGGGCCTGACCGGCGAGATGGCGCTCCTCGTTACCGCGACGCTTGCCGCGCTCGCGCTGATCCACACGGCCGTTGCCGCGGGCCTGGCGGTGGTCAGCGCCGTGCTGCTGTTCGCGAAGCATCCGCTGCGGCGTTTCGCGCGCGAGGTCGTCAGCGAACGCGAGGTGCAGGACGCGCTGCTTCTCGCGGCGTCCGCGCTGGTGATCCTGCCGTTGCTGCCCGACGAGCCCGTCGACCCGTGGGGCGTGCTGGTGCCCTCCAAGTTGTGGAAGCTGGTCGTGCTGGTGATGGCGGTCGGCATGCTCGGCCATGTGGCGCTGCGCGCGGTCGGCGCACGCTGGGGCTTGCCGGTCGCGGGGTTTTTCGCGGGATTCGCCTCGTCGACCGCTGCCGTCGCCGGCTTCGGTCAGCGCTCACGGGAGGCGGACGAACTCACCGCCGGTGCGGCATCCGCCGCGCTGCTCGCCAACCTCGCCTCGTTGCTGCTGCTGGTGGGCATCGTCGCCACGGCGGCGCCCGCGCTGTTGCGGGCGAGCGCGTGGCCGCTGGCGGCCGCGGCGGTGGTGCTGGCGTTGGGTGCGGCGATCGGGCTAAGACGCCAGGGCGCGGCGCCGACGCTGCCGGACGAACCGCAGGCGCGCGCGTTCAAGCTGAGCCACGGACTGTTGCTTGCGTTGATGATCGCCGTCGTGCTCGTCGCATCGGCGTGGTTGCGCAGCGTGTTCGGCGACATCGGCGCGTTGGCGACGGCGGTGCTGGTCGCGCTGGTGGAACTGCACGCTTCCGCGGCGAGCATCGCGCAGTTGTCGGCGGCCGGCGGGCTGACGATGACCCATGCGCAGTGGGGCATCGCGGCGTTGCTCGCATCGAGCGCGATAGCCAAGACCGTGCTCGCGTTCGCCAGCGGGAACCGGCGTTACGGGCTGCTGGTCGGCGGCGGGCTGATGGGGATGGCGGTCGCGTGCGCGGTGGCGACGGGAGTGGTCGTCGCCGGTTGAACGCCGTTTGCTATGCGGTTGCCGGGCGGTCGGCCTGACGCTTCGGGGCGATGACAGACGCATTTGCCGCCGGCGAGGAATCAATCCTCGAACGGCACTTCGCCGAACAGGTCGTGTTCGTCGCTGCCCATGATCTCCACGTCGACGAATTCGCCCGGCTTCACGCCGGCCATGAAGCCGTTCTGGATCTGCACGAGGCCGTCGATTTCCGGCGCGTCGTACATCGTGCGCGCGATGGCGAGTTCGCCGTCGACCGCATCGACGAGGCAGCGCTGCCTCGTGCCGACCTTGGCTTCCAGCTTCATCGCGGAAATCCCGGCCTGCTTCTCCATGAAGCGCGCCAGGCGCTCCTGCTTCACTTCTTCCGGGATCGAATCCGGCAGTGCGTTCGCGGTGGCGCCTTCCACCGGCGAATAGGCGAACGCGCCAACGCGGTCGAGCTGCGCTTCATCGAGGAAATCCAGTAGTTCCTCGAACTCGGCTTCCGTCTCGCCCGGGAAACCGACGATGAAGGTGGAGCGGATGGCGATGTCGGGCGCGATGGTGCGCCAGCGCTGGATGCGTTCGAGCGTCTTGTCGACCGCGCCCGGACGCTTCATCAGCTTGAGCACGCGCGGGCTGGCGTGCTGGAACGGGATGTCCAGGTACGGCAGCAGCTTTCCGTCCGCCATCAGCGGGATGATGTCGTCCACGTGCGGGTACGGGTACACGTAGTGCAGGCGCGTCCAGATGCCCAGCTCGCCCAGTCCTTCGCACAACGCCTTCATGCGCGTCTGGTACGACTTGCCGCGCCATTCGCGCTCGGCGTACTTCACGTCGACGCCGTAGGCGGAGGTGTCCTGCGAGATGACCAGCAGCTCCTTCACGCCGCCCATCGCGAGCTTCTCGGCTTCGCGCAGCACCTGGTCGACCGGACGGCTGACCAGGTCGCCGCGCATCGACGGGATGATGCAGAAGCTGCAGCGGTGATTGCAGCCTTCGGAAATCTTGAGGTACGCGTAGTGCTTGGGCGTGAGCTTGATGCCGGTGTCCGGGACGAGGTCCAGGAACGGATCGTGCTTGGGCGGAAGCGCCGCATGCACGGCGGTCATCACGCTGCCGTAGTCCTGCGGTCCGCTGATGGACAGCACGCCCGGATGGGCTTCGCGGATCTGCTCGGGCTTCTTGCCCAGGCAGCCGGTGACGATGACCTTGCCGTTCTCCGCGATGGCCTCGCCAATGGCGTCCAGCGATTCGGTCACCGCCGAGTCGATGAAGCCGCAGGTGTTGACCACGACGACGTCGGCGTCGTCGTAGGTCTGCACGATGTCGTACCCCTCCACGCGCAACTGGGTGAGGATGCGTTCGGAATCGACGAGCGCCTTCGGGCAACCGAGGCTGACGAAACCGACTTTGGGATTGGCAAGGGACATGGAGCGGACCGGCGACGATGGGACAGGCGCGGCGGCCATCCGGAAGGACGGCAGGCGGCGGCGGGAGGGCTGCGGATTATAGCCCCGCGCTAGAATCGGCCGGGCCCCTTTCCCCCGTTCAAGCTGAACAGACATGGCCCTCTGGACCGAACTGGACACTCCCCACGGCCCCGTCCGCGCCTGGCGCGCCGAGCCGGGCGGCCCCTCGCGCGGCGCCGTGATCGTGCTGCAGGAGATCTTCGGCCTGAACGCGCACGTGCGCGAGGTCGCGGACCGCTTCGCCGCGGCGGGCTTCGTCGCGCTGGCCCCCGCGCTGTACGACCCGGTCGCGCCCGGCGTCGAACTTCCCTACGACGAAGCCGGCACCCAGCGCGGCGTCGCGCTGCGCAACGAGCTGGGCTTCGATCGCGCGGTGGATATCGTCGGCGTCGCGGCGGAAACGCTGCACGAGGAAGGCCTGCGTGCAGGCGCGGTCGGCTTCTGCTGGGGCGGGAGCGTGGCGTTCCTCGCCAATACCCGTCTTGGCCTGCCGGCGGTGTCGTATTACGGCGCACGCACCCTGCCCTTCCTCGACGAGCCGCTGCGCGCACCGATGATGTTCCACTTCGGGCAGGCCGATCACTCGATCTCCGAACAGGCGATCGAACAGCACCGCCAGAAGCAGCCGCGCGCGACGATCCACGTCTACGCCGGCGCGGGCCACGCGTTCAACCGCGATGTCGACAACCACGTGTTCGATCCGGACGCCGCGGAGCTCGCCTGGACGCGCACGCTCGACTTCCTCCAGGAGAACCTGCGATGAACCGTTCGGGCCACGCCGGCGGGTGGCAACTGCACGCGCAACTGGCGCAGGACACGCATCCGGTCGCGCACCTCGGGTTGAGCGAGCTGAGGCTGATGGACGATGCGAACCACCCGTGGCTGATCCTCGTGCCGCGCGTGGCCGACGCGGTCGAACTGGTCGATCTGGACGCGACGCAGCAGGCCGCGCTGCTGGCGGAGATCAACCTGGCAAGCCACGCACTGCGCGCGTTGTTCAAGCCGCACAAGCTCAACGTGGCGGCGCTCGGCAACGTCGTGTCGCAGCTGCACGTGCATGTGATCGCGCGTTTCCCCGACGACATCGCGTGGCCGCGCCCCGTGTGGGGCACGGCGACCGCGCAGCCGTATTCGCCCGAGGCACTGGTCGATCGCATCCAGCAACTGCAGGGCGCGCTGAAGCAGTGAGTCCGCACCTGGCCTGCGACATCGAAGCGCTGGCCGACGACGCGTGGCTGCTGCGCTTCGGCGATCGGATCGATCCGGAACTCAACGCCGCCGTGCACGCGATGGCCGCGCGATTGCGCGCGCTCGATCCGCCGTGGCTGCGCGACGTGGTGCCGGCGTTCGCGAGCTTGGGCGTGTTCTTCAATGCGGCGGTCGATCCGGCGTTCGTACATGCCGAACTGATCGCGTTGATGGACGACAGCACGGCGCTTGCGGCGTTGGCGGCGGATCCATCGCGGGCGAACGGCCGGCAGGTCGAAATCCCCGTCCTCTACGGCGGCGACCACGGCCAGGACCTGGCATCGTCCGCGACCGAACTGGGCCTCACGCCGGACGAACTGATCGAACGCCACACCGCCGGCGATTACACCGTCGCCATGATCGGTTTCGCGCCGGGCTTTCCGTATCTTTCCGGACTGGATCCCGCGCTCGCGCTGCCGCGCCTGGCGACGCCGCGCGCACGCGTGGCCGCAGGCAGCGTCGCCATTGGCGGCGCGCAGACCGGCATCTATCCGCGCGAAAGTCCCGGCGGCTGGCGGCTGCTCGGGCGCACGCCGTGGGTGTTGTTCGATCCGCGACGCAAACCGCCGGCGCGATTGCAACCCGGCGATCGCGTGCGCTTTCGCGCGATCGACGCCGGCGAGTTCGCGCGCATCGCCGCGCAAGCGGACGCGCACCTGTGATGCGCAGCCTCCACGTGCTCGCGCCGGGCCTGTTGACGACGGTGCAGGATCGCGGCCGCAGCGGTTGGCGCCACCTCGGCGTCGCGCACGCGGGCGCGCTCGATGCGGGCGCCGCGCGCATCGCGAACCGCCTCGTCGGCAATGACGGCGATGCCGCGGTGCTCGAAATCACCCTGCGCGGCCCCACGTTGCGCCTGGAGGCGCCGGCACGCATCGCGTTGATCGGCGCCCCCTGTGCCCCGCGATTGGACGGCGAATCCGTGCCGCACGGCCGACCGGTCGAACTCCCCGCAGGCACGCTGGAGATCGGCGCGCTGCGCGGCGGCGCGCGCGCGTGGCTGGCGATCGACGGCGGCATCGATCTGCCTCCCGTGCTCGGCAGCCGCAGCACCGATCTGCGCGGCGGCTTCGGCGGGCTCGACGGGCGAGCGCTGCGTGCCGGCGACATGCTGCCCCTCGCCCCGGGCGCGGCGCGGCCCGTCGATGGACCCACGGCGCCGGCATGGTGGATCGATCCCGCGCACGACGCGCACCTGCCGATCCGCTATCGCGCGAGCGCGCATCCGGCGGCATCCGCCCTTGCCCGTCGCGGCTGGACGGTCAGCGCCAGCAGCAACCGGCAGGGGCTTCGATTGCAGGGCGACGCGCTGCCTTCGCCCGGCGGCGATGGCGTGTCCGAGCCCGTTGCGCCCGGCACGATCCAGTTACCCGCCGACGGCTGCCCCATCGTGCTCCTCGCCGACGCGCAGACCGTCGGCGGCTACGCGAAGCTCGGGCACGTGATCGCCGCCGACCTGCCGCGCCTGGCGCAGTGCGTTCCGGGACAGCCGCTGCACTTCGCGCCCGTGGATGCCGCCACCGCCCATCGACTGGCTTGCGCGGCACGTGCACGCATCGCCAGAATCGGCGTGATGATCGACGCGCGCCTGCCCGCGGTCTGAACCTTCCACTCCTTTGGGCAATTCAATGAAATCCAACATCGTCGGCGCGCTCGTGCTGGTCGTGATCGGCACGCTGTTCCTGCTCAACAACCTCGGCTTCACCGACATGAGCCTCGGCCGCCTGCTGATGACCTGGTGGCCGGCGCTCCTGATCGTCGTCGGCCTGGGCATGCTGTTCAAGCGCGGCTGAGGCCGCGCGATCGGACGCCCGTGGGCACGCGCATCGACTTCAACTGCGACCTCGGCGAAGGCTGCGGAAACGACGCGGCGATCCTGCCGCACGTGACTTCCGCCAGCATCGCCTGCGGCGGCCACGCGGGCGACGAGACGACGATGCGGCAGACGCTGCGCCTGTGCCGCGAGCACGGCGTGGCGGCCGGCGCGCATCCGTCCTACGAGGATCGCGAACACTTCGGCCGCCGCATCCTCGACGTCGCACCGGCCGACGTCGCGCGCATGGTGCGCGACCAGGTGGCGCGTCTTCGCGCGATCGCACGCGAGGAAGGCGTCGCGCTCGCGCACGTCAAGCCGCACGGCGCGCTGTACAACGTCGCGGCCGACGATCGCGCCGTGGCCGATGCGATCGCGGCGACCGTCGCCGACTTCGACCCCGCGCTTGCGCTGTATGCGCTGTCGGGTTCGGCGCTCGCGCAAGCGGGTATCGAACACGGCCTGCGCGTGGCGCACGAGGTCTTCGCCGAGCGCGGTTACGACACGCGCGGCCGTTTGCGTCCGCGCGGCACGCCCGGTGCGGTGATCGAATCGCTCGACGCGTCGATCGTGCAGGTTCGTCGCCTCGTGGCTCACGGCGAAGTGCTGGCCGACGACGGCAGCGTCGTGCACCTACGCGCCGACACGCTGTGCCTGCACGGCGATCGGCCGGACGCAGTGGCGTTCGCCCGCGCGGTGCGTGAGGCGCTGGAAGCCGGCGGCATCGCGGTGCGTCCCTTCGGAGCCGCCGCATGAGCGAGGCCATCAATTACTGGCCGCTGATCGGCGTTGCGTGGGTCGTCGTCGGCTTCGTGCTGCGCGCCAATCCGGTGATCGTGGTGGTCAGCGCGGGACTGGTGAGCGGGCTGCTGGCCGGCAAGTCGATGGGCGAACTGCTCGCGCTGCTCGGCGAGAGTTTCGTGTCGAACCGTGCGCTGCTGATGTTCGCGATGACGCTGCCGACCATCGGCCTGCTCGAACGCGCCGGCCTTCGCGAACACGCGCTGCGCTGGATTGAAGGGTGGCGCGCTCTGACACTGTCGCGACTGCTCGCCGGTTATCTCGCCGCGCGGCAGGGCCTGAGCATGCTCGGACTGATCGACATCGCCGGGCACGCGCAGACCGTGCGGCCGCTGCTTGCGCCGATGGCCGAATCCGCGGCGTCGAAGCCCAACGGCGAGATCTCGCGCGACGACACGCAGAAGGTGTACGCACTCGCCGCGGCCACCGACAACGTCGGGCGCTTCTTCGGCGAGGACGTGTTCCTCGCGTTCGGCGCGGTGCTGCTGATCCAGGGCTTCTACGCCGAACACGGCATCCACCTGGAACCGCTGCAGATCGCGTTGTGGGCGTTGCCGACGGCGATCGCCGCGTTCGTGATCCACGCGATCCGCATCGTGTTCTTCCAGCGTCGCCTCGATCGCCGCACCGCGGCGCGGCGCGCGACGCAACCGGGCAGTCGCGCCGATGCTGACGATTGAGCACTTCTACCTGTTGCTCGCGCTGTTCCTGGCGTACGCGGGACTGCGCAACCTGCGCGATCGCCGCTTCGCGCACGCCGCGTTCTGGATCCTGATCGCGGGGCTGTTCGCGGCCGGCAAGTTCGTGCTCGAGGCATCGAAGGCCGGCGACAAGCTCCCCGCGCAACTGGCCGGCGCGGGCGTGATCGCGCTGGCGCTGCTCGCCACGCGCATGCGCCGCGAGCCCATCGACGAAGCGCCGCACGCACAGCGCCTCGCCTCGGCGCAGCGGTTGGGGCACAAGCTGTTCGTGCCGGCGTTGATCATTCCCGTCGTTACCGTGCTGATCGTGCTGTTCGGGCCGACGCTCGCGTTCGGCGTCACCGCGCTGTTCGGCGAAGGCAGCATCACACTGATCGGGCTTGCGCTGGCGTGCGTGGTGGCGACGTTCGCGGCGATCCTCGTCACGCGTGAGCGCCCCATCGCGGCGCTAGGCGAAGGACGACGACTGCTCGACACGATGGGCTGGGCCGCGCTGTTGCCGCTGGTGCTGGCGACGCTCGGCGGCGTGTTCGCGGCCAGTGGCGTCGGCGAGGCGGTGGCGTCGATCGTGTCGGCGCTGATTCCGGCCGACAGCCGCCTCGCGTGCGTGCTCGCCTACGGGCTCGGGATGGTGCTGTTCACCGTGATCATGGGCAACGCGTTCGCGGCGTTCCCGGTGATGACCGCGGGCATCGGCCTGCCGCTGCTGATCCAGCAACACGGCGCCGCGCCGGCGATCCTGGGCTCCATCGGCATGCTCACCGGCTACTGCGGCACGCTGATGACGCCGATGGCGGCGAACTTCAATCTGGTTCCGGCCGCGCTGCTGGAGCTCGACGACCCCAACGCGGTGATCCGCGCGCAATTGCCGACGGCGATTCCGCTGCTGCTGGTCAACCTCGCGCTGATGTACTGGCTCGCCTTCCGATGAATGCCACGCCGCTTCCGCACGTGCTGCTGACCGGCTTCGCCCCATTCGGCGGCGAGTCCACGAACCCGAGCTGGGAAGCCGTGCAGGCACTGGAAGGTGAGATCGTCGCCGGGCACCGCATCGTCGCGCGTTGCCTGCCGGTGGAGTTCGACGCCTCGCTGCACGCGCTGCGGCAGGCGCTGGACGAACTCGCGCCGGCGCTGGTGATCTGCGTCGGCCAGGCCGGCGGACGCGCGCAGATCTCGCTGGAACGCGTAGCGATCAACGTCATCGACGCGCGCATTCCCGACAACGCGGGCCTGCAGCCGATCGACGAGCCGGTCGCGGCGGAGGGCCCGGCGGCTTACTTCACGGGACTGCCGATCAAGGCGATGCTCGCCGCGCTGCGCAACGCGGGGTTTCCGGTGGAGATCTCGCAAACCGCCGGTACCTACGTGTGCAACCACGTGTTCTACGGGCTGATGCACGCATTGCACGGCATGCCCGGCGTGCGTGGTGGGTTCGTGCACATCCCCTACTCGCCCGCGCAGGCCGCGCTGCATGCGGGCGCGCCGAGCCTGCCTGCGGCGGTCGTGGCGCAGGCCCTGCGGCTGGCGGTGGGCATCGCGCTCACCATCGAGCACGACGTGCGGATGGGCGGCGGCGCGACGCATTGATCGGGCCGATGGCGAGGAGTGAGCGTGAGCGTTCTTGCTCACGCCCCACTCCCGTCCCACTCACTTCTTGCGGGCGATGTACTTCTGCAGGTGCGACACGCGCTCCTGCGACGCCGGATGATCGTCGAGGAAGGACGTCTTCGCCTTGCCGTCCTGCGAGGCCAGCTTCTGCATGCCCCGGACCGACGCGTTCGGGTCCATGTTGTGGCGACGCAGGAAATCCACGCCGTATTCGTCGGCCTGCGTTTCGTTCGCGCGGCTGAACCTGGCGTTGACCGCGGCTTCGCCGATCGCGCCGAGGTCGGACGCGGCGAGCTTGCCGACGGCACCGCCGATGGCGGCCACGCCCTTGCGTGCGGCGCTGGACAGGTACGCGGCGCGGTAATGCTCCTTGCTGTGGCCGAGCTTCACGTGGCCGATCTCGTGGCCGATGACCGACATCAGTTCGGCGTCGTCGGGCATCAGGTCCATGAGGCCGGCGAACACGCGCACCGAGCCGTCCGGCACGGCGAAGGCGTTGACGTCCTTCACCAGGTACACCTTGAAATTGAGCGTCAGCCCGTCCTCGCGCTCCATGCCCTGCGAGAGCTTCGCCAGGCGCCTGGCGTACGCGTTGTCGGCGGGCGCCACCGGGTTGTCCTGGTCCATCTGCGCGACGGATTTCGCGCCCAGCTCGATCACCTGCGCATCGGTCAGCGCCAAGCCGGTGATGGCGGTGTTGCCGGCGTCCTTCAGGCCCTGGCTGCCGAGCAGGTCGGCTAGCTTCCCGGCTTGTGCGGTCCCGGCCAGGCACATCGCGCCGGCCATCGCCAGGACGAGTCGTGTGGTGTGCAGCGGCTTCTTGTCGCGTGTCATGCCATGTCTCCAGCGCGCGGGGATTCGCGCGTCCTGCATTCTCGATAGCGTGCTTCGCATGCCCCATCGGAGGAATCCGAATGCCGCATGAAAAAGGCCCGCATCGCGGGCCTTCGTTCAGTGTGCCGCGATGCGCGATCAGGTGCGCGGCAGCGTGACGCCGGTCTGTCCCTGGTACTTGCCGCCGCGATCCTTGTACGAGGTTCCGCACACTTCATCGGACTGGAAGAACAGCATCTGCGCGACGCCCTCGTTGGCGTAGATGCGCGCCGGCAGCGGCGTGGTGTTGCTGAATTCCAGGGTGACGTGGCCTTCCCATTCCGGCTCCAGCGGCGTCACGTTGACGATGATGCCGCAGCGCGCGTAGGTGCTCTTGCCGAGGCACACGACCAGCACGTCGCGCGGGATGCGGAAGTACTCGACGGTGCGCGCCAGTGCGAAGGAATTGGGCGGGATGATGCAGACGTCGCTCTCGATGTCCACGAAGCTGCCCGAATCGAAATGCTTCGGATCGACGATCGTCGAGTTGATGTTGGTGAACACCTTGAACTCGCGCGAGCAGCGCACGTCGTAGCCGTAGCTGGAGGTGCCGTAGCTGACGATGCGGTGGCCGTCCGCGGCGGTCTTGACCTGGCCGGCCTCGAAGGGCTCGATCATGCCGTTCGCCTGCTCGGACATGCGACGGATCCAGCGGTCGGACTTGATGCTCATGCGGGTCGGGCGGCTCGTGCGTGGGAGGGGGATTGTGCCGGAAAAGCGGGAACGAGTGACGGGGAACGGCCAAAAACCGGGCGTTTGGGTCGCGCCCCGTTCCTGCCTGCTCGCCCCGTCCCTCGTCCCTGCCTACACCAGCGACGCCGACAGCGGCGTGGCGACGCGCGGGCGGCGGGCCAGCTCGATCGCCATGCGCAGCGCGGTGGCGCGATACGCCGCGGCGGCGGCGCTCGCCGGTGCGGAGGCGACCACCGGCGAACCGGCATCGCCCTGCTCGCGGATCGCGATCTCCAGCGGCAGGCTTCCCAGCAACGGCACGCCGTACTGCTCGGCCATGCGCTGTCCGCCGCCTTCGCCGAAGACGTGCTCGGCGTGGCCGCAGTTCGAACACACGTGCACGGCCATGTTCTCCACGAGCCCGAGCACCGGCACGCTCACCTTCTCGAACATCTTCAGCGCCTTGCGCGCATCCAGCGTGGCGACCTCCTGCGGCGTCGTCACGATGACCGCGCCCGCCACCGGAATCTTCTGCGACAACGTCAGCTGGATGTCGCCGGTGCCCGGCGGCAGGTCGACGATGAGGTAGTCCAGATCGCCGCCGAGCGAGTGCCCCCAGCGCGTCTCGCCGAGCAGCTGCGTCAGCGCGGAGGTCGCCATCGGGCCGCGCCAGATCATCGGCGTGTCCTGGTCGACGAGCAGGCCGATCGACATCGCTTCCACGCCGTGCGCCTGCATCGGCTCGATCGTCTTGCCGTCGGGACTGTCGGGACGACCTGAAAGGCCCAGCATCGTCGGGATGCTCGGGCCGTAGATGTCGGCATCGAGCACGCCGACACGTGCGCCTTCGCTTGCGAGAGCGAGCGCGAGATTCACCGCCGTCGTCGATTTGCCCACGCCGCCCTTTCCGGAACCCACCGCGATGAGGTTGCGCACGTTCGACAGGGGCGAGAGATTCGGCTGCACCGCGTGCGAGACGATGCGCGGATGCAGGTCCATTCGCGTGAGCGTTAGCGATTCGTCGGCGAGCAGACGCTGCACCTGTGCGTCGAGCCACGGCCGAAGCGAAGCGCACGGAAAGCCCGAGAGAATTTCGACCACCGCGCGCCCATCGGCGACGGCAACGCGCACACGCACGTTTGCATTTGTGAGCGTGACGTTCACGTCGGGAATGGAAAGCGCGCCGATGCGCTGCTCAAGCAGTTGATTGATCACATCGCAACCTTTGGTTTTTGCCAATTCTGGCGACAAGTAAACCGCCGCTAATTTCAAGTTAAGCCCATGTTACGTTCGAATGACCGGGCCATTGCAGGACAGAGTCCGGAATGAACGGAAGCGTCGTTTCGCTCTTTGACGTCCATTAGGGGTTCAACCAAATGCCAGTATCCAATAATCGGCTGCGCCGCAGCCGTTTGAGCACCGCTTTGCTTGTCGCATCGCTCATGCCGCTCGCCGGCGCCGCGATGGCCCAGGAAGGTGGCAACGCCACCGATCTCGACAAGGTCACCGTCACCGGATCGCTGATCCCGCAGACGCAGATCGAGAACTTCACGCCGGTCACCGTGATCTCGGCCGAAGACATCCAGATGCGCGGCTTCACCAGCGTGGCTGACGTGCTGCAGCAGTCCTCCTACCAGACCGGCGGCCTGCAGGGCGGCCAGACCTCGGCCTCGTTCACCCAGGGCGCCGAAGCCTCGGGCATGTTCGGCCTGGATCCGGGCTACACCAAGTACCTGATCAACGGCCGCCCGATGGCCAACTACCCGGCCCTCTACAACGGTTCGGACACCTTCAACAACATCAGCGGCATCCCGGTCGACCTGGTCGAACGCATCGAGATCCTGCCGGGCGGCCAGTCGTCCCTGTACGGTTCCGACGCCATCGCCGGCGTGGTCAACATCATCCTGAAGAAGCAGGTCAACGGCCTGTCGATCAACCTGCGCGGCGGCATGTACAGCGAAGGCGGCGGCGACAGCTTCCGCGTGAGCGTGTCCGACGGCTGGAGCAGCGCCGACGGCCGACTGAACCTGATGGGCGGCATCCAGTTCGAAACGCGCGACCCGATCTGGGGTTACCAGCGCGACCTGTCCAAGCAGTACAACACGCAGGGTTATTCGGCCCCGGCCGCGAGCCGCGACTACGTCGTGATCAACGGCTCGGCCCGCAACACCTACCTGTTCCTGGATCCGGCCAACTGCGGCAACGTCACCGGCCAGTTCGACGGCACCGAAGCGCTGCAGACGCGTGCGGGCTTCGGCCGGTACTGCGGTTCGTTCAGCACGCCGGGCTACCGCACGCTGATGAACGGCAAGGACGCCACGCAGATCTATGCGCACGGCACCTATGACGTCAACGACAACATCCAGCTGTACGGCGACCTGCTCACCAGCCACGAGGACGTCGAGTACACCGCCGGTTCCAGCTACGTCTGGTGGGGCACCAGCGCGAAGTACGGCTACTACTACGATCCGGACCAGGATGCGTTCCTGAACCTGCAGCGCGCGTTCTCGCCCGAGGACATCGGCGGCCAGGGCTTCAAGGACATCCTCAACACCGACAAGAACCGTTCCTATCAGGTCACCCTGGGCGGCAAGGGTTCGTTCGGCGACTGGGACCTGGATGTCGGTTTCACCCGCACTGAGTACAAGCTGACCGAGAAGAACTGGGTCCGCTTCGCCGATCCGATCAACGACTACTTCCTGACGCACGTCCTCGGTCCGCAGCTGGGCGAGGAAAGCGGTTATCCGATCTTCCGTCCGAACTACGCGGCGTTCTACCAGCCGATGTCGCCGAGCGATTTCGCCAGCTTCACCGGCTTCGTCGACACCGACAGCAAGACCACCGACAACACCCTGCGCGCCCAGCTGACCAACGCGTCGCTGTTCTCGCTGCCGGGCGGCGACGCCGGCCTGGCGATCGTGGTGGAAGGCGGCACGCAGGAGTGGAACTACACGCCGGACGCGCGCCTGCTGCAGGATCCGGACACGCTCGAATCGGAAATCTGGGGCCTGACCTCGGTCAACGGCGCGGGCGATCGCGACCGTTACGCCGTGACCAGCGAACTGCGCCTGCCGCTGTGGGAGCCGCTGACGGTCACCCTGTCGGGCCGCTACGACGCGTTCAAGGTCGCCGGCCAGACGATCGACAAGCCGACCTACAGCATCGGCGTGGAATACCGTCCGGTCGAAAGCTTCCTGCTGCGTGGCAAGTACGGCACCGCGTTCCGTGCGCCGACGCTGTCGGACACGTTCATGGGCCTGAGCGGTTACTACAGCTCCAACACCGACTACTACCGCTGCTCGCTGGAAGGTTTCACCCCGGGCAACACCGACGACTGCACCTACGATTCGCAGCAGTTCTTCGGCCAGCAGTCGGGTAACCCGGACCTGCAGCCGATCGAAGCGGATGTGTGGAACGCCGGCTTCGTGTGGGCGCCGATGAACAACCTGTCGATGTCGGTGGACTACTTCCGTTGGGACATCCGCGACGAAGTCGACCAGCTCAGCAGCGACCAGCTGCTGCTGGCCGAGTACTTCTGCCGCACCGGCCAGACCAACACGGCCTCGGCCAGCTGCGACAACGCCCTGGCCTGGGTGACGCGCGGTGCGAACAACGAGATCGAGCGCATCTACACGCCGAAGGTCAACGTCTCGCAGCAGAAGCTGGAAGCCGTCACCGCCAGCCTGAACTACGTGCTGGACATCGGTAAGTGGGGTTCGCTGGCCTTCGCCGGCAACTACACCAACAACCTCGAGCACACCGTCACCCCGCTGCCGGGCGACGAGCCGATCGACCTGCTGCGTGATCCGTACAACATGTGGATCTACGACGCCTATGCGAAGACCCGCGCCGACGCGTCGTTGGGCTGGAGCATCGGCAAGTGGACGACCACCGCGTACGCCAACCGCATCGGCAAGACCCCGAACTACCTGGCGTACACCTCGGGTTCGTGGGATTACGAGACGGGCGGCCAGAAGGCCGGCTGGTGGGCGCCGTACACCACCTACAACCTGACCTTCAACTACGACGCGACCGACCAGATCCGCCTGTCGCTGCTGGTCAACAACGCGCTCAACAAGATGCCGGAAGAGCAGGCGAAGAACTACCCGGGCACGTCCACCACGCCCTGGAACAACTACCTGTACAACATCTACGGGCGTTCGGTTTACCTGGAGATGCGCTACAACTTCGGCAAGTAAGCGGCCCGCCGCGAGCACCGACAGACCCCGCCGGAAGGCGGGGTCTTTTTTTGCGGATGACGTCGCGCCGGGCGGGCTTCCGTACGGCAACGGATGCGGTATAACTGGTCGGAATTCGATCCCTGGGAGGGGAACATGCGCACCAAGTTGCTCGCTCTTCTGTTGCTGGCCCTGCCGCTGGGCGCCGTCGCCCAGAACGCGTCCACGCAGGCCTCGCCGGTCGGCCACTGGACGACCATCGACGACAAGACGCAGAAGCCCAAGTCCGTGGTGGAGATCTACGAAGCCAAGGACGGCAGCCTCGCCGGCCGCGTGACCGAGATCCTGCAGTCCGACCGCGGTCCGAACCCGGTCTGCGACAAGTGCTCCGGCGACCGCAAGGGCAAGCCGGTCAAGGGCATGGTGATCCTGTGGGGCATCAAGCAGAAGGGCGAGACGTGGGAAGGCGGCCAGATCCTGGATCCGGCCAGCGGCAAGGTCTATTCGGTGAAGGTCACCCCGGTGGAAAGCGGCCGCAAGCTGGAAGTCCGCGGCTTCATGGGCTTTTCGCTGCTGGGCCGGACGCAGACCTGGAACCGTCGCTGACGGTTCGCTGCGCCCACTGCCTGACGAACGCCCCGGCTTCCGGGGCGTTCTGCTTTTGTGGCCCGGCGAAGCCGAGCGCCGTATCGGGGGCGCAAGACGTCACGCGTCCCCGGGTGCGCTTCGCTTCCCCGGGCTACGACGGCCACGCCGCCCGGGAGGCGGTCGGGGACGCGCGGCACGCATGCGATAATCCCCGGCTCACTTTGCATTCCGGTTCGCCATGTCCCGCGAGTTCGTCGTTTCCTGCGCCCTGCCCTACGCCAACGGGCAACTGCACCTGGGCCATCTGGTCGGCTACACCCAGGCCGACATCTGGTGCCGCGCCCAGCGCATGTCGGGCCACAAGGCCTGGTACGTGTGCGCCGACGACACCCACGGCACCCCGATCATGCTCGCGGCAGAAAAGGCCGGGCAGACGCCGGAAGCCTTCATCGCCGGCATCCAGCGCGACCACGAACGCGATTTCGCCGACTTCGGCGTCGCCTTCGACCATTACGATTCGACCAACTCCGAGCGTAACCGCGTCCTGACCGAGGCGATCTACGCCAAGCTCGACAACAACGGCCACATCGGCCGCCGCTCGGTGGAGCAGCTGTACGACCCGGTGAAGGGCATGTTCCTGCCCGACCGCTACGTGAAGGGCATCTGCCCCAACTGCGGCACGCCCGACCAGTACGGCGACAACTGCGAGAACTGCGGCGCGACGTATTCGCCGACGGAGCTGAAGGAACCGCGTTCGGTGGTCAGCGGCGCCACGCCGGAACTGCGCGAGTCGGAACATTTCTTCTTCGAAGTGGGCCAGTTCGAGGGCTTCCTGCGCGAATGGCTCGCCGGCGACGTCGCGCTGCCCGGCGTGAAGGCGAAGCTGCAGGAATGGCTGGATGCCGAAGGCGGCCTGCGCGCGTGGGACATCTCGCGCGATGCGCCGTATTTCGGCTTCCAGATCCCGGGGCATCCGGGCAAGTACCTGTACGTGTGGATCGACGCGCCGATCGGCTACCTGTCGAGCTTCCAGGCGCTGTGCGAGCGCGAAGGCCTGGACTTCTGGTCCTACCTGCGACGCGACAGCACCGCCGAACTCCACCATTTCATCGGCAAGGACATCGTCAACTTCCACGGCCTGTTCTGGCCCGCGATGCTGCACGGCGCCGGTTTCCGCGCGCCCACGCGCCTGCACGTCAACGGTTACCTGACCGTCGATGGCGCCAAGATGTCCAAGTCGCGCGGCACGTTCGTCATGGCGCGCACGTACCTCGATGTCGGCCTGGAGCCCGAGGCGCTGCGTTACTACTACGCGACCAAGACCACCGGCGGCGTCGACGACCTCGACCTCAACCTCACCGACTTCGTCGCGCGCGTGAATGCCGACCTGGTCGGCAAGTTCGTGAACCTCGCCAGCCGCTGCGCCGGCTTCATCGAAAAGCGCTTCGACGGCCGCCTTGCCGATGCGCTGCCCGACGCCGCGCAGTACGCGCGCTTCGTCGAACAGCTCGCGCCGATCGCCCAGGCCTATGAACGCAACGAGGCCGCCACCGCATTGCGCCTGACCATGGCGCTGGCCGATGAAGCCAACAAGTACATCGACGAACACAAGCCGTGGGTGCTGGCCAAGCAGGACGGCATGGAAGCGCAGCTGCAGGCCGTGTGCACCCAGGGACTGAACCTGTTCCGCGTGCTCAACACGGCGCTCAAGCCGGTGCTGCCGCGCGTGACCGCGCAGGCCGAGGCGTTCCTCGCCGCGCCGGTCGCCCACTGGGGCGACGTGTCCGCGCCGCTGGTCGCGCATCGCATCAACGCCTACACCCCGCTTTTCACCCGTATCGACCCGAAGCAGATCCAGACCATGATCGACGCCTCCAAGGATTCGCTGGCCCCGAAGGCCGACGCCCAGCCCGACACCGCCGCCAAGGCCGAACCGAAGGCCGCTGCTGCGCCCGCGCCTGCTGCAACCGCGCCTGCCGCGACCGCCGCCGCGCCGACGATCGGCATCGACGACTTCGCCAAGCTCGACCTGCGTGTCGGCAAGGTGGTCGCATGCGAGTTCGTCGAAGGCTCCGACAAACTGCTGCGCTTCGAGCTCGACGCGGGCGACCTGGGCACGCGCCAGATCTTTTCCGGCATCCGCGGTTCCTACGGCGAGCCGGAAAAACTCGTCGGCCGCAGCGTCGTGTTCATCGCCAACCTCGCCCCGCGCAAGATGCGTTTCGGCATCAGCGAGGGAATGATCCTGTCGGCCGGTTTCGACGGCGGCTCGCTGCACCTGCTCGACGCCGACGCCGGCGTGCAGCCGGGCGCGCCGGTGCGCTGAACGACCAGGAACGGGTGATCAGGCGCGAGGAAGCGTAACGCCGGCGCTCCCGCTCGTTCACGGTTCCTCTCCCCTCGTTTCCCGCCGATGGATCTGACCGAACGCCTCGATCGCCTGCTCCCGCAAACCCAGTGCGGGCAGTGCGGTTACGCCGGTTGCCGTCCGTATGCGGAGGCGATGGCGCGCGGTGAAGCCGACGTAGACCACTGCCCGCCCGGCGGCGACGAAGGCGCGCGCGCGCTCGCGCGCCTGCTGGACGTTCCGGCGAAACCGTTCGATCGAACGCGCGGCGAACACAAGCCGCCGCAGGTCGCGTTGATCGTCGAGGCCGACTGCATCGGCTGCACCAAGTGCATCCAGGCGTGCCCCGTGGACGCGATCGTCGGCGGCAACAAACACATGCACACCGTCATCGATCCGCTGTGCACCGGCTGCGAGCTGTGCGTCCCGGCGTGCCCGGTGGATTGCATCGTGCTGGTGGCGGCGTAGGCGGAACGTCCCGAAAGGCCGTCATTCCGGCGAAGACGGCATCCCACCTGCCAACGACCCACGCATCGACGAATGCGATACGCGATCGTGCGCGACAACGCTTCGATGAGCGGGTTGTCGCCGCCCCAAGGCTCCCCGCCTTCGCGAGATGCCGGCCGATGGGGATGACGACGGGAAGGTCTGCGTTACACGTTCGGACCTACGTCGGAACCACGCCTACTTCGCCGGAACGGCCTGCAACGCTTCGCCAGCCGATGAGGCAGGCGCCGTCTCCGGCGCGCACGCCGAGCACACGCGTTCGACCGTGTAGCCTTTCGCGCGCAGCTTCTCGACCACGCCGTCCTCGCCGAGCAGGTGCAGCGCGCCGACGACGACCATCGTGTCGCCCTTCTTCTGGCCGTCGAGCATCTGCTGGATCTGCGGCACCCACGCGTCATTGCGTTCGACGTTGACGATGCGATACGTCTGCGGCGTCTTGTCGCGCATCTCCTCGCGCGTGAGGGTGTCCAGCTTCGCGACGTCGCCATCGCGCCAAGCGTTGTGCAGTTCGCTCAACATGCCCGGCATTTCCGTCGGCTTGTCGAGGAACTCCCTGAGCGATTTCACCTGCTCGTCCATCGGCGTGGAATCGAGCACGCCCAGCTGCAGGTCGATCGACTCCAGCCCGCCGGTCGCCTTCCTGCTGGCGATCGCCTGCTGCATCAGTACCTGGTCGAGGCCACGGTCGGGACGAAAGCCCATCTGCTGCGAGACGCCGAGCATCAGCGACAGGTTCACGAACCACGGCTCGTAGGCGTCGAACTGCGCGATCGACGCGCCGCGCTGCGCGAGGATGCGGTTGAACTTCTCGCGCAACGTCGCCGGCAGCACCTGGCTCAGCGTGCGGCCGTCGGCGTAGCCCGCCGCGGCGAGGAATTTCTGCGCCATCGCCGGATCGAGCATCTGTTCCGGCGGCACTTCGAAGACGATGCGGTCGGCGCTGGCGAAGGCCTGGTCGATGTCGCCGGACACCGGGTAGTCGTCCGCCTTGAGCAGGTGGAACGACCCGAGCAGGTACACCGCGTTGTCGCGATCGGACACCTTCCACAGCAGCGGCACCGGCGGCGGCTTGCTTGTCACCGGCGCGGCGCTCGCGGGCTGGGCCGGCGTCGCCGGTTGGGCCGGCGAGCGCGCCTGCTCGACGGCGAGCGCCACCGACATCAGGCCGACGGCGGCGGCGAGCGAAAGGCACAACAGCTTGAGGCGGCGACGCATCGGGAACGGGATCCGGATCAGTTGGCGGAGTGGGCGTAGGTCTTTTCGCCGGCCTGGATCGCCACGTCCAGCCGGTTTTCCGGCGGCGGCAGCGGGCAGGTCGCGAACGGCGTGAACGCGCACGGCGGGTTGCGCGACTGGTTGAAATCGAGCACGACGGTGCCGCCGACGCCCGGCTTGGCGACATCGAGGAAGCGCCCCGCCGGATAGCTGCCATGGCCGCTGGTGCGATCGGCGAACACCAGGAACAGCGTCTCGGCGCCTTCGTCCAGCGCTTCGATGCGGAAGGTCTTGCCGTCGCGTTCGAACTCGATCGCGCCCGGGTTCGGCACCGCATCGGTGGTGCCGATGATGTTCGCGATCTCCAGCGTCTTGCCCGCCGGATGCGGCACGAAGCGGCCCTCCACGCGCCAGTCGGCGGTGGTGGGCCAGTACTCGATGCCGCGGAAGCCCGTGCGCGTCGGCGCGTCGGCGTGCTTCACGCGCAGCAGGTAGCGGTCGCCGCGCTTGATCACCGTTGCCTGGCCCTTGCCTTCATCGAAGGCGATGACGCTCGGGCCGGTCGGTGCGTCGTCGGCGCGCAGGATGGCTTCGCTGGTGAACGGCTGGCCGTCGAGCGTGATCGCCGCGCCCTTCTCGGGAACGAAACGCACACGGTTCTGGCTGAGGTCGACCATGCCCAGGTGCGCCGGGCCGACCGCGAGCTTGATGCCGTTACCCGCGGACGAGCCGATGTAATGCGAGCCCGGGTCGATCCAGTGCAACCCGACCAGGCTGGTCCAGCCGTCGGGCTTGGTGAGTTCGGTGATGCGCAGCTGGCGCGTCACGTCGAGCTCCTGCTGGAACGCCACGCGCGCCGCCTTCGACTGCTCGGCCGTAGTGGCGTCGTCCGGCTTGGGCCCGCAGGCAGTGATCGCACCCAGCATCATGAAGATCATTGCGCCCTTCGCGACAGAAGCCATTAACGTCCTCGCAGGAACCAGCGGTCGATGTCGGGCAGCGTGAAACGCGCCCAAGTGGGACGGCCATGATTGCACTGGCCGGAGCGTTCGGTGATTTCCATTTCGCGCAGCAGGGCGTTCATCTCGGGCAGAGTGAGACGCCGGTTGGCGCGAACCGCGCCGTGGCAGGCCATGGTGGCGAGCAGTTCGTCGCGCGCGGCGGCCACGCGCAGCGACTCGCCATGCTCGCGTAGATCGGCCAGCACGTCGCGCAGCAGCGCTTCGACGTCGCCATGCGCGAGCAGCGCGGGCACCGAGCGCAAGGCCAGCGACTGCGGCCCGCTGCGGGTCACTTCGAACCCCAGTTCGGCCAGCGTCTGCGCTTCGCGTTCGGCGACTTCGGCCTCGCGTTCGGACACGGCGAGCGTCGCCGGCACGAGCAGCGGCTGCGTGCGCAGGCCTTCGCCGTCGTGCGCGTTCTTGAGTTTCTCGTAGCCGATGCGCTCGTGCGCGGCGTGCATGTCGACGACGATCAGGCCCTCGGCGCTCTCGGCCAGGATGTAGATGCCGTGCAGCTGCGCGATCGCATAACCCAGCGGCGGGAGCGTGGCGTTGTCGCTGTGCGGCAAGGTGGCTGGTTGCGCATTCTGCGCGAACGACGGCGCGACAGCCGTCGCGGCACCGTTGCCGTACAGCGCCGCGTAGCCCGCGCGCGTCTCCGCCACCTGCATCGGCAGCGGCGATTGCGAGGCGCGGTCGAGGTAGGTGTACGCGGGTGCGGCCGCAGCCCCGTATCCGCCGAATGGCGTCGCGACCGGCGCATCGTTCGCCGGCATGCCGGGCACGCCCGCGACCGTACCGGCGCGCGTTTCGGCCAATGCGTTCTGCAACGTGCGGTACACGAAATCGTGGATCAGGCGCGCATCGCGGAAGCGCACTTCGTGCTTGGCCGGATGCACGTTGACGTCGACGCGGCGCGGATCGAGTTCCAGGAACAGCACGTACGCCGGTTGCCGCCCGTGGAACAGCACGTCGGCATACGCCTGCTTGATCGCGTGCGCGATGCTGCGATCGCGCACGGCGCGCCCGTTGACGTAGAGGTACTGCTGGTCGGCACTGGCGCGGTTGTACGCCGGCTGCGCGATCCAGCCGTGCAGTCGCAAGCCGGCGCCTTCGTGTTCGATGCGCAGCGCGTTGCGCGCGAATTCCTCGCCGAGCGCTTCGTGCAGGCGGACTTCGGACAGAAGATCGCCCTCGCCTTTCCAGCGACGCGACGGCTTGCCGTTGTGCGAGACGCGCAGTTCGACGTCCGGACGCGCGAGCGCGAGCTGGCGCAGCCATTCCTCGATGTGGCCCAGCTCGGTGCGTTCGGCCTTCAGGAACTTCCGGCGCGCCGGCACGTTGAAGAACAGGTCGCGAACCTCGACCGTCGTGCCTTGCGGGTGCGACTTCGGCATCACCTCCCCGAGGCGACCGCCGTCGATTTCCAGCGTCGCCGCGCGGTCGCTGCCGTCGCGGCGCGAGGTGAGCGCGAAGCGGCTGACGGAGGCGATCGAAGGCAGCGCCTCACCGCGGAAACCGAGCGTGGCCACGCCTTCCAGGTCGTCGAGCGAGGCGATCTTGCTGGTCGCGTGGCGCGACACGGCGAGCGGCAACTGGTCGGGGTCGATGCCCTTGCCGTCGTCGCGGATGCGGATGAGGCGGACGCCGCCTTCCTCCAGGTCGATGTCGATGCGCCGCGCGCCGGCATCGAGCGCGTTCTCGACCAGCTCCTTGACCACCGAAGCGGGACGCTCGATGACCTCGCCGGCGGCGATCTGATTGATGAGGGTGTCGGGGAGCTGGCGGATCGTCACGGCTTGGCGATGCGGCCCGGCATCGTCGAGGGAATCGCGTTCATCATAGCCGACGAAGCGGGCCGTCAGGCCGCTCGCGCAAACGAAAACGCCCGGGAATCCCGGGCGTCTTCAGGTGGCGGTCGCGCGGCGCGATCAGAGGCTGCCGCCGCTCGATTCGCCGGTGGTGGCGATCTGGGCGTCCGCGCGGGCGGCGTAGAGCGTGCCCGGCGGCGGCTGGCGGGTGAAGTAGGTGTTGACGCCATCCAGCACCGCACGCGCCAGCTTGGTCTGGTGCGCCGGATCGTTGAGGCGCTTTTCCTCGTCCGGATTGGAGATGAAGGCCGTTTCGACCAGCATCGCCGGCATGTCGGAGGTGCGCAGCACGGCGAAGTTCGCGCGTTCGATGTTCGGCTTGTGGTTGGCGCCGACGCGCTTGAGGCCGTCCAGCACGTGGCCGGCGGCGTCTTCGGACGCGCGCATGTGGCCGCTCTGGGTGAGGTCCAGCAGCACCGAGGCCAGCGTGTTGTTGGCCTGCTCCAGGCGCACGCCGCCGATCAGGTCGGAGGCGTTTTCCTTGTCGGCCAGCCAGCGGGCGCGCTGCGAGGACGCGCCCTTCAGCGAGAGCACGTACACCGACGAACCCCGCGCCGCGCGGTTCTCGGCGGCATCGGCGTGGATGGAGATGAACATGTCGGCCTTGGCCGCGCGCGCCAGCTGCGCGCGACGCGGCAGCGGGATGAACACGTCGGTGTCGCGGGTGAGATAGGCCTTCAGACCCGGCGTGGCGTTGACCTGGCGCGCGAGTTCGCGGGCGATCGCGAGCGTCGCGTCCTTCTCGCGCTTGCCGGACGGGCCGATCGCGCCCGGGTCCTGGCCGCCGTGGCCGGCGTCGATGGCGATGACCAAGGGACGCATGCCGCGACCGCGCATCACGTCCTTCATCGTCTTGACCGGCGCCTGCGCGGCGGGCGTTTCCGACGTCGCCGTAACGGGCGAGCCCGGCATCGGCGTCGGCACGCCGGTCGCGATCCGGGTCGGAACACCCGTCGCGATCGTCGTGGCGACCGGCGCCTTGACCGCGCCCGCTGCCGGCGGCGCGAGCGTGTTCTGCGACGCCGCCGACGGGCCCGACGCCGCGATCTGCGCCGCGGTCGGTGTCGGCGTGACGGTGGGCATGGCGGACGGCGGGACCGTCGCCGGCGTCACCGGCGCCGTTGCGGGCGTCGCGTGCGTCGATGCGGTTGCCGTCGGCGTGTTGTCGTTGCGCGCGACGATCTCGGAAATCAGGCGCGTCGTCGCGGCGGACGACGCCGCCGGGTCGAACTTCTGCGCCATCTGCGGGTTCGCCGGCGCGGCTTCGGCCGCGGCGGTGGAGGACGGGGTCGCGGTCGGCGCAACGGGCGCGCTGGTCGCCACCGTCGACGCGGCCGTTGCGGACATCGCGCCGTCGCCCGGCCATTCGAGCACCAGGCGCGGGCCGTCGCCGGCCTGTTCGATACGCGGCTTCAGCACGGCGACGGGTTGGGCCAAGTCGAACACGATGCGTGCCGTGCCCGGCGTGGGTTCGCCGGTGCGGACGGCCTTCACCACGCCGCTGGCGGCCGGCAGGCGGAAACCGCGCGCCAGCGCCGAGGACGGCAGGTCGATGACCAGACGGTCCGGCCCCTTGAGGCTGATGACCTTGAAGTCGGCGGCGCGATCGAGGGCGATCTCGGCGCGGGTGCCGGTGGCGCCGTCGCGCAGCTCCAAGCCTTTGATTTCACTCGCGTGCGCAAGATTCCACGCCACCGCGCCGAGCAGCGCGAGGCCGAGCAGACATTTCTGGACGGTGGCGGCCGTGACACGCATGGGCGCTAGTCAAGCACCGGGAAATTAATTTTGCAAGCACTTTTCCCTTACGAATCCGGGACCTGCCGAGTTTTCCTGCAAATCCGTTCAGGAGTCGCCCGCAACTTCGTGCCCGACCGACACCCGTCCGACCCAGGCGTCCCCGACCGGAGAGCCGGCGTGCAGCCGGGCGATCCGGCCCGGCCCACGCATCGACAGCTCAATCGTCAGGTCTGGCGCGGCCAACGCCCCGGCGCCCCGTTCGGGCCATTCCACCAGCCACAGCCGCACCTCGGCCCCGTCCAGACCGAGGAACTCGAGTTCGCCCGGATCCGCGATTCGATACAGGTCCAGATGCCACGCTTCGCCGTCGGCGAGCGGATAGCGTTCGACCAGCGTGTACGTCGGGCTGCGGATCGCACCCTGCACGCCGAGCGCCCGCAACAGCGCGCGCGCGATCGTCGACTTGCCCGCGCCCAGATCGCCGTGCAGGTGCACGGTCGCCTGCGCGGGACGCGTTATCGCCAGGCGTGCGCCGAGCGCATCGGTCGCGTCGGCATCGGGCAACCACAGTTCGATCATCGGGTCGGCTCCCGGCCGTAAGGTTCCTGGTTCGAAAAGTGCCGCAGCCACGGCATCAGATCGCTGGGCAACAGGCCGCGTTCGCCGCCGTCGTGCGCGGCTGCGTCGCCCGCTGAGGAATGCAGCAACGCGCCGCACGCCGCAGCGTCGAACGCGCCCATGCCCTGCGCGCGCAGCGCGGCGATGACGCCACTGAGCACGTCGCCCATGCCACCCACTGCCATGCCCGGATTGCCCGCCGTGACGACGCGCGGCGTTTCGTGCGCGGACATCACGATCGTACCGGCGCCTTTCAGCACGACCACGCACGCATAGCGATCGCACAACGCGCGCGCCGCGGCGAAGCGATCGCGCTGGATGTCGGCGGTGTTCGTATCGAGCAGGCGCGCCGCTTCGCCCGGATGCGGCGTGATCACCGCATCGGCCGGCAAAGCGAACGGGCGCGTCGCCAGCAGGTTGAGTGCATCGGCATCGAGCAGCAGCGGTTTTCCGCTGGCGATCGCGCGTTCGTACAGCGCGACGCTCCACTCCCCGCGTCCGAGCCCCGGCCCGAGCGCGATCGCATCCGCGCGATCGAGCGCCGCCTGCAATGCATCGGCATCGCCGACGTCGTGCGCCATCGCTTCGGGCAAGCGCGCGAGCAAGGGTCCGACGTGACGTTCGCGCGTCGCGACTTCGACCAGCCCGGCGCCGCTACGCAACGCCGCTTCGGCGCACAGCAGGATCGCGCCGCCGCTGCCGTGATCGCCGCCGATGCACAGCACGCGCCCGTTGCGGCCCTTGTGGCTGTCGCGCGGACGCGGTGCGAGCCATCGCGGCAGATCGGTCGCGGCAATACGTTCGGCGACGGGGGCAACGCCGCCGAAATCATCCGCCGCCAGTTCGAGCGGTGCGAGCGACAGCACTCCCGCGTGATCGAGCGCGGCGCCGGTACGCAGCCCCGCTTTCGGCGCGATGAATTCGATCGTTCGCGTCGCGATCACCGCTGCGCCCGGCACCGCACCGCGATCGGCATCGACGCCGCTGGGTACGTCGAGCGCGAACACCGGTGCCTCGTGCGTGTTGATCGCGGCGATCAGATCCTGCGTCGTCGCGTCGGGCAAGCGCGAAAAACCGATGCCGAACAGCGCATCGACGATGAGGTCGCATCCCGGTAGGTCGCTGGCGACGTCAGCGATACGGCCGCCTGCCGCGGCGTATTCATCGGCGGCGCGACGGGCGAGCTCGCTGCGCGGCGCGTGTTCAGGCAGACGCACGACACGCACGCCACGTCCGGCTTCGTGTGCATGGCGTGCAAGAACATAGCCGTCGCCGCCGTTGTTGCCCGGCCCGCACACGACAAGGATGCCCATCGCATCCGGCCAGCGCGCGAGCAGGTCGCGCCACGCGGCCTGCCCGGCGCGGCGCATCAGTTCGAAACCGTCGCCCAGCCGCTGCGTGGCGCGCGCCTCCAGCGCCCGCAGCGCGGTCGCATCGTAGAGCGCATGAACGAACGGAGCGGCGGCGTGGGGCATCGCGCGATTCTATACTTGCCATGCCGTGAACCCGTCCGCATCGCCCGCTCCCCTGCCCGCCTCCGCGCCCGACTACGACGCGCTGTCTTTGCGCGTGCGCGAGCTGGCACGCGAGTTCGGATTCCAGCGCTGCGGCATCGCCGGAATCGACCTCGGCGAGGACGAGGCCTACCTGCGCGACTGGCTCGCGCAGGGACTGTACGGGTCGATGGACTGGATGGCGCGCCACGGCGAACTGCGTGCGCGCCCGCACGAGCTGCATCCGGGCACGGTGCGCGTGATCTCGGTCGGACTGGATTACGGGCGCGACGCCGACGAGGCCTGGGCGACGCTCGACGATTCCGAGCGCGCCTACGTGGCGCGCTATGCGCTGGGCCGCGACTACCACAAGCTGATGCGCCAGCGCCTGCAACGCCTCGCCGACCGCATCGCGGAAGTCGTCGGCCCGTTCGGCCATCGCGTGTTCGTCGACTCCGCGCCGGTGCTCGAACGCGCGCTCGCACGCAACGCCGGGCTTGGCTGGATCGGCAAGCACACGTGCCTCATCGACAAGGACGGCGGCTCGTTCTTCTTCCTTGGCGAGATCTACGTCGACCTGCCGCTTCCCATCGACGCGCCGGCGAGCGCGCATTGCGGCACGTGCCGTCGCTGCATCGACATCTGCCCGACGCAGGCGATCGTCGCGCCCTATCGCCTCGATGCGCGGCGCTGCATCGCGTACCTGACGATCGAACACGAAGGCGCGATTCCCGAAGACCTGCGCGCGCCCATCGGCAACCGCATCTTCGGCTGCGACGACTGCCAGCTCGTGTGCCCCTGGAACAAATTCGCGCAACGCACCGACGAGCCGGATTTCCGCGTGCGCAACGACCTGGACAAAGCGACGCTGGTGGACCTGTTCGCGTGGAGCGAAGAAGACTTCCTGCAGCGCACCGAAGGTTCGGCGATCCGGCGTAGCGGGCACGAGCGATGGCTGCGCAACATCGCCGTCGCACTGGGAAATGCGCGTTCGACGCCGGAGGTGATCGACGCGCTGCGTGGTCGATTAGCGACCGTGAGCCCGATGGTGCGTGAGCACATCGAGTGGGCGTTGCGGCGCCATGGGGTGGATCCGGCGAGCTGACGCTGCGCTCGTGTAGCCCGGGTAAGCGAAGCGCACCCGGGGACCTTGATGCATGACCCGGGTGCGCTTCGCTTACCCGGGCTACAAGAGCCTTGCTACAAGCGCGCGGCTATCAGCGCCGCAGCTGTTCGAGCAACGCGCGCGTCACCGGATCGTCCGCCTGCGCCTCGCCTTCCAGCGCGGGCAGCAGACGCGACGCGACCTGCTTGCCGAGTTCCACGCCGAACTGGTCGAAGGCGTTGATGCCCCACACCAGCGACTGCAGGTACACGCTGTGTTCGTACAGCGCGAGCAGCGCGCCAAACGATTGCGGCGTCAGCGCATCGAGCAGGATCGTCGTCGTCGGGCGACCGCCCGCATACGCGCGGTGCGGATCGTCGCTCGCCTGGCCGTTCGCGAACGCTTCGGTCTGCGCGAGCAGGTTGGCCTGCAAGGCGCGATGGTTCTGCGGATACGGCGCGTCGGCACGGATCACGCCGATGAAGTCCGCCGGCACGATCGACGTGCCCTGGTGCAGCGCCTGAAAGAAGCTGTGCTGCGTGTCGGTGCCGGCGCCGCCCCACCACACGGGCACGGTCTCGACACCCACCGGCGAGCCGTCGGTGCGTACCGACTTGCCGAGGCTCTCCATCACCAGCTGCTGCAGGTAGTTCGACAGCAGCTTCAGGCGCTCGTCGTACGGCAGCACTGCCTGCGTCGCGTAGCCCAGGCCGTTGCGGTTCCACACGCTGGTCAGCGCGTGCCAGAACGCGAGGTTGGTTTCGGCAGGCGTGTGCAGCACGTGCGCATCCATCTGCGCGGCGCCGTCGAGCAGTTGCTCGAACGCGTCCATGCCGATCGCCAGCGCGATCGGAAACCCGACCGCCGACCAGAGCGAATAACGCCCGCCCACCCAGTCCCACATCGGCAGGATGCGTTCGGCGGGAATCGAGAACGACTGCGCCGCACGTTCGACGTTCGCCGACACGGCGTACAGACGCTCCGTGCCGCCCAGCCAGTCGCGCAGGATCGCGCCGTTGAGCAGCGTTTCCTGCGTGCCGAAGGTCTTGGAAATCAGCACCGCGGCGGTGCGCGCGGGATCGAGGCCGGCCAGCACGCGCTGCGCGGCATGGCCGTCGACGTTGCTGAGGAAATGCACGCGGAAGCGGCCCGGCTTCGGCCCGCTCAATGCATCGACCGCCAGGCGCGGCCCGAGATCGGAACCGCCGATGCCGACGCTGACGATGTCGGTGATCCCGCTGGCGGCGAGCGAATCGACCAGCTCGCGCATGCGCTTTCGCGCTTCGAGTGCCTGCGCGTGCGCGGCCTTGGCGACGGGCGCGTCGGACAGATCGCTGCGCAGCGACGTGTGCAGCACGCTGCGACCTTCGGTGAGGTTGATCTTCTCGCCGTCGAAAAGCGCCTTCAGGCGCGAAGGCGCATCGACGGACTGCGCGAGCGCGAACAGCGCGGCGAGCGCGTCGCGGTCGTAATGCTGGCGGGCGAAGTTGGCGTAGATCGGCCCGACGCGCAGGGCGAAATCCTGCGCGCGCGCCGGGTCCTGCGCGATCAGCTTCGCCAGCGGGGTGTGTTGGATGCGCCCGGCCTGGGCGCGCAGTTGGCTCAGACGGGAAGCGGCATCCATGGGCGATCAGGCCGCCTGTGCCGGCATCGAACGGTTGGTATGCGTGAGCGCGTTGTCGCGGTCCACGTACACCAGCGTCGGCTTGTACTTGGCCGCTTCGGCCTCGTCGCACACGCCGTAGGCGCAGATGATCACCAGGTCGCCCGGCTGCGCGCAGTGCGCGGCGGCGCCGTTCACCGAGATCACGCCGCTGCCCTCTTCGCCGCGGATGGCGTAGGTGACGAAGCGCTGGCCGTTGTTCACGTTGTAGATGTGGATCTGCTCGTACTCGCGGATGCCGGAAATGTCGAGCAGGCGGCCGTCGATCGCGCAGGAGCCTTCGTAGTGAAGCTCCGCGTGGGTCACCGTCGCGCGGTGGATCTTGGCCTTGAGGATGTTCAGTTGCATGGATTTCGACTCCGGCCGCAACGCGCAAGCGCTGGGCGTGCAAGGGATTTGGGCAAGTCTAGCAGCGCATGGCGCGGTGCAACATCATCCGGCCTTCGCGATTGGCGCCGGCGCTGGAACGCTCAGGATCGTGCGCGTCCAGGCGCGTTCAGGCGGTGAATTCGAGGTTGTCGATCAACCGCGTGCGGCCCAGCCTGGCAGCGATCAACGCCACCATGGAACCGGTTTCATGGTTCGCCGGCTCGGTCAGGTCGGGCCGGCGCACGACCGCGTAGTCCGGCTGGAAACCGGCCTCGACCAGGCGCTTGGTCGCCTCGCTTTCGACGGCCTCGCGCGGGCGGCCCGCGGCGATCGCCTCCGCCATCGTCGCCAGGCAGCGGCGGATCTGCGCGGCCTGTTCGCGCTCCTCGTCGGACAGGTACTGGTTGCGCGAACTCATCGCCAACCCGTTCGCCTCGCGGACGATGTCGGCGCCGACGATCGCGATCGGGAACGCGAGGTCGCGCACCATGTAGCGCACGACGGCGAGCTGCTGGTAATCCTTCCGGCCAAACACCGCGACGTCCGGCTGCACCTGGTTGAACAGGCGCGACACCACCGTCGCGACGCCGTCGAAATGCCCGGGCCGCGAGGCGCCTTCCAGCGTCGAGGTCACGTCGGGCACCTGCACGCGCACGGTCGCCTCGACGCCGTACGGATACATCGCCTCGACCGATGGCAGCCACAGCGCATCGCACCCGGCCGCTTCCAGGCCGCGTGCGTCGGCGCCGGGCGTGCGCGGATAGCGCGCGAAGTCCTCGTTCGGGCCGAACTGGGTCGGATTGACGAACACGCTGGCGACCACGCGATCGGCGTGTTCGCGCGCGAGGCGCACCAGCGAGAAATGGCCGTCGTGCAGGTTGCCCATCGTGGGCACGAAGGCGACGCGCAGGCCGTCGCGCTTCCAGCTGCGCACGCGTTCGCGGAGCAGTTCCAGGTCGGTGAAGGTTTCGATCATTGCGGTGTTCTGGCGAATCCGGGAGTGGATCGGCTCAAGCGTAGGAATGTTCCGCGTCCGGGAACGACCCGTCGCGGACCGCCTGCGCGTACGCGGCGAAGGCGCCGGCGATCGAGCCGCCTCCGGCGAGGAAGTCCTTCACGAAACGCGGGCGACGGTGGCCGGAATTCACGCCGAGGAGGTCGTGCAGCACGAGCACCTGGCCGTCGCATTGCGGGCCCGCGCCGATGCCGATGGTAGGGATGTCGAGGTCGGACGTGATCGCCGCGGCGACCGGCGTCGGCACGCACTCGAGCACGAGCAGCGTGGCGCCGGCGTCCTGCACGGCATGCGCGTCCTCGCGCAGGCGCCGGGCGGCGACTTCATCGCGACCCTGCACCTTGTAGCCGCCCAGGCGCAGCACCGACTGCGGTGTCAGGCCCAGGTGGGCGCAGACCGGGATCTCGCGATCGACGAGGAAGCGGATGACCTCGAGCTTGTGCGCGGCGCCTTCCAGCTTGACCATCGCCGCGCCCGACTGCAGCAGCCGGAGCGATGCGTCGAGCGCGCGCTCCGGCGTGGCATCGGCGCCGAACGGCAGGTCGGCGATCAGCAGCGCCTTGTCGAGGCCGCGCGCGACGCAGGCCGTGTGGTAGGCGACGTCGGCGGTGGTCACCGGGATCGTGCTGTCGTGGCCCTGCATCACCATGCCGAGCGAATCGCCGACCAGCACCAGGTCGATGCCGACCTCGTCCATCGTCCGCGCAAAACCGGCGTCGTAGCAGGTCAGCATGACCAGCTTCCGGCCGTCGCGCTTGGCCTGCGCGAGCGCGGGAACGGTCCAGGGCTTTTCGTTCGGCGTTCCGCTGTACATGGGGGTTTTGTGCGCCGGCGCGAACGCTCAGGCGGGATCGAGGGGGTCCGCATACGTTACCCCCTCGACCTGCGAGGGTGCCATCCTGGCCAGTGCCTGCGCGGCGGTACCTACGTCGGGGATGCGCGCATCGGGCGCGATTTCGGCCAGCGGTACCAGCACGAACGCGCGCTCGTGCAGGCGCGGATGCGGCACGTGGAGGCCGGGCTCGTCGATGCGTGCCTCGCCATAGAGCAGCAGGTCCAGGTCCAGCGTGCGCGGCCCCCAGCGGTCGCTGCCGTCCTCGAGCCGGCGACGTCCGGCCTCGCGCTCGATCGCCAGCAGGTCCCCGAGCAGTTCACGCGGCGCGCGACGGGTGCGCAGCAGCGCGACGGCGTTGATGAAGTCCGGCTGCTCGGTCACGCCCCACGCGGCGGTGCGGTAGAGCCTGGACGCCCGCGCGACACGGGTATCCGGGAGCGCATCGAGCGCGCGAAGCGCGTGCTTCAGCGTGGCGATGCTGTCGCCCAGGTTGCTGCCCATGCCGATGAAGGCCTGGCTTTCGGGCGTTTCGTTCATTCGCCGCCGTGGGCGGTCTTGCGACGGCGGCGACGACGCTTGCGCGGCGCCTCGCCCTCTTCGTTCGACTCGATGTCGCGATGCGCCTCGGCCTGCACCGCCAGCGCATGACCCGGATCGGTCTGCGCCTCGCGCCAGAACGCGACGTCATCGGCGTGCTCGTCGGACGCGGCCAGTCGAAGGTTGAGGAAATCGAAGGCCGCACGGAAACGCGGATGCGCCAGCGTGCGGAACACGCGCTTGCGCTGGCGCTGCGAGAAGCGCGATTGCAGCAGCCAGATTTCCTGCATCGGCAGTGAGAACCGACGCGGCAGCGCGATCGTTTCCAGCTGGTGCACGGTGACGCGATCGGCCGCGCGACGCTGCGCTTCGGTCGCATGCACGCCCTGCGCCTGCAGCGTGATCAGCGCGCGGCAGTACGCCGGCCACAGCAGCAGCGCGAAGAGGAACGCCGGCGACACCGGTTCGTCGTTCGCCACGCGCGTGTCGGTTCCCTTCAGGCCTTCCAGCAGCATCCGACGCAGCGCGCCGCTGCGGTTGGACTTCAGCGCGGCCGCGGTTTCCGGCAGCAGCGCCGGCAGCAGGCCGTGGCGCTCCAGGCCGAGGAAGCTCTTCACGGCGTGGCCCGACAGGAACAGCTTCAGGCATTCCTCGAACAGGCGCGCCGGCGCGGCTTCGCGCAGCAGCGGGGCCAGTTGCGCAATGGGCTTGGCGGTCTCCGATTCGATCTCGAAGTCGAGCTTCGCCGCCAGGCGCACCGCGCGCAGCATGCGCACGGGGTCTTCGCGATAACGCGTTTCCGGATCGCCGATCAGGCGCATCAGCCGGTTGCGCACGTCCTCGAAGCCACCGGTGTAGTCGCGCACCGAGAAGTCCTCGATCGCGTAGTACAGCGCGTTGGCGGTGAAGTCGCGACGCACCGCGTCGTCCTCGATCGTGCCGTACACGTTGTCGCGCAGCACGCGGCCGCCTTCGTGCAGTTCGCGATCGCCGCTGCCGTCGTCGCTGTTCGCGCGGAAGGTCGCCACTTCGATGATTTCGCGGCCGTAGACCACGTGCGCCAGGCGAAAGCGGCGACCGATCAGGCGGCAGTTGCGGAACAGGCCCTTGACCTCTTCGGGCGTCGCGTTGGTGGCGACGTCGAAGTCCTTCGGGTGTCCGCCGATGAGCAGGTCGCGGACGGCGCCGCCCACCAGGTACGCGTCGAAACCGCCTTCACGCAGGCGGTAAAGCACGCGCAGGGCATTGGGGCTGATGTCGCGCCGCGAGACGTTGTGCTGGTCGCGCGGAATGATCTGCAATTGGGTTCGGATTTGAGGTTGCATCAGGCGGGCGTGCCGCGGATCCTTGGAAAGATGGCCGTTGCCGCCGGCAACAGCGGCGCATATACTAGCAAGCCGCGTTACGTTGAGAGCCTGCGCGGGGTTCACCGCTTCACATGCTCCCATCGTCTAGAGGCCTAGGACACCGCCCTCTCAAGGCAGTAACACGGGTTCGAATCCCGTTGGGAGTACCAATTCCGAAGCCCGCGCAGCGATGCGCGGGCTTTTTGTTTGCGGGCCCGCGGCCCGTGTACCCCGTCCCAGCCGAGCCCATCCGCCAAGCCCGGCTTGGGGCTCGCGGCGGCGAATCGCTAGACTATTGCGATGCCCGGCGCCGTCGCGGCGCCACTTTTCACGGAAATCCCGGCCATGCCCTTCGTCGTCACCGAGAACTGCATCAAGTGCAAGTACACCGACTGCGTGGAGGTGTGCCCGGTCGACTGCTTCCATGAGGGCCCGAATTTCCTGGTGATCGACCCGGACGAGTGCATCGACTGCACCCTGTGCGAGCCGGAATGCCCCATCAACGCGATCTACCCCGAGGACGACGTGCCCGCCGGGCAGGAGGTCTACGTCGCGCTCAACGCCGAGCTGTCGAAGGCCTGGCCGGTGATCACCACGCGCAAGGACCCGCTGCCGGACGCCAAGGAGTGGGAAGGCAAGCCGGGCAAGCTGGATCTGCTGGAGCGCTGAGCGCAACGCGCCCTACCCTGCCGACGCATCGCCCGGTGCGCTTCGCTTACCCGGGCCTATAAAAGCCGCCGCTTACCCCAACGAAAACGGGCGCCTTCCGGCGCCCGTTTCGCGTTTTTCTGGCCGACGCCTTACTGCGCGCCGAGTGCCGTGCGCAGCGTGTCGACGAGCTTCTTCGGCGCGTCGCCCGTGGCGGGCAGGCCGCGCGGGTCGACGGCCGACACGTAGGCGCCGGCGGACGCACCGGCCACGCGCACGAGGAAGTTCGCGCCTTCGTAGCTGACGTCGTAGACGCCAAGCGCTTCGGCGCGGCTGGTGATGGTCACGCCCTGGATGGCGGCGAGCGCTTCACCGACCTTCGCGAAGGCTTCCTCGCGACCGATCGCCAGGCCGAAACCGCCCGACGCCTGGCCCGATTCCACCGACTGGCGCGCGGCGGCCGAAGGCACGTTCACGGCGGTGTCGGTGCGCGGCTGGTCGAGGTCCGGCGGGACTTCCAGCGGACGCGTTTCCGGGCTCTGCGCGTAGAGGTCGCTGCCCTTGCGGAACCAGCTGCAGCCGGAGCCGAGCGCGACACCCGCCAGCAACAGGCCGGCCACGGCGGCGCGGGTGATCGAAACGTTGGGACGCATGTAAGTCTCCTGCAGGGTTCAGGCCACGAGCGATTCGTGGCATTCCAGTTCGAGTTCGGCCACCAGCGCGGCGATCGCCGCGGCGGTGCCGGCATGTGCGGCCGAGAGCGGCAGCAACGGCAGACGCAGCCCGTGGCCGATGCCCTGTCGCGCCAACAGCGCCTTGACGGGAATCGGATTGGGCTCGACGCCGAGGAAGTCGTAGGTCGTCTGCAGGCGCGCATCGAGCGCGAGCGCGGCATCGCGCTGGCCGGCGCGCGCCAGGTCGGCGAGGCGGCGGAAGGCGTGCGGCACGACGTTCGAGGCCACCGAGATGACGCCGTCCGCGCCGGCGAACATCGCGCGGCACGCGGTCGGGTCGTCGCCGCTGAGGATCGCGAAGCCGTCGCCCTTGAGTTCGAGCAGCGCGGCCATGCGCTCGGGTTCGCTGCGCGCTTCCTTGATGGCGACGATGCGCGGGTGTGACACGAGTTCGGCAACGGTCTCCGGCAGCAGGTCGCCGCCGGTGCGGCCGGGCACGTTGTAGAGCACGACGGGGAGCGCGTCGTCGTCGGCGATGGCGCGGTAGTGCGCGAGAAGGCCGGCCTGTGTCGGACGCACGTAGGGCGGCGTCACGACCAGCGCCGCGTCGGCGCCGAGCGCGGCGACGCGGCGGGTAAGTTCGATGGTTTTGGCGGTGTTCGACAGGCCGGTGCCGGCCAGGACCGGAATGCGCCCGGCGACGCGCTCAACGGCGGTGCGCAGCAGCGTGTCGTACTCGGCGTCGAACAGTGCCGCCGCCTCGCCCGTGGAGCCGGCGACGACGATGCCCTGGGTGCCCGCCGCGAGCTGCCCGTCGAGCAGCCGGTTCCATGCGTCGAGGTCGATTTCGCCGGTCGCGGTGAAAGGCGTCGCCAGCGCGGTGATGCTGCCGGAAAGTCGCAAGGTCTTGTGTTCCGAGGGGACGCGTTTGCAGGAGTCCGCGCCGGTCCGCGCGGGGGTTGGGTGACTTCGTCTTGGTGCCGTCTCAGCGCCGTTCCGACGGCGCCGAGCGCGCGCGCAGCGCTTGGCGATGTTACTTGCGGCGTGAAAGCGTGGGCAAGTATGCTCCCGCCAAGCACGGGCCCCTCACGGGCCACCATTCAGTATCCGAGCCCAGGCTCACCAGGACAGGCGCCGCCTTGACCGATTCCGCTTCCCGGCCGTCGCCGAACGAAAACCACCTCCTGATCAACGCCTACACGACGCATCCGGAGTCGCCGCTGCTGTCGGTGACGCGTCGCATCGCCGATTCGGGGTGCAATCTCGTCGACGCCCGTCTGGCGACGGTGGGTCGCGACGTGTCGGTGACGACGCTGGCGGTGGGCTCGTGGGATTCGGTGGCCAAGCTCGAAGCCATGCTCACGCGCCTGGAGCGCGAGGAAGGCCTGAAGCTGGTGTGGTACCGCACCGGCGCCAAGCAGGTGCAATCGAGCCTGCTGCCGTACGTGGTCGAGGTCGTGGCCGCCGACAAGCCGGGCATCCTGTTCCAGCTGGCCGACTTCTTCGACCGCCAGGGCATCACGATCGAAAGCCTGCACTCCTCGCGTTACCGCGCGATGCAGACCGGCGCGGAAATGTTCTCCGCGCAGATCACCATCGGCGTGCCCTCGAGCATGCACATCGCCGCGTTGCGCGACGATTTCCTCGAGTTCTGCGACCACCTCAACCTCGACGCGATCATGGACCCGATGAAGTTCTGATCGCCCGCGCGATACGAACTGACACGACGATGCTCGACACCGGCGACCGAATTCCGAAAGACGTTTCCGCCCTGCCCCTGTCGCTGTCCAGCGGCGAGACCGCGCAGTTGAAGGACTTCGCAGGCAGTTGGCTGGTGCTCTACTTCTACCCGAAGGACAGCACGCCCGGCTGCACCACCGAAGGCATCGACTTCAACGCGCTGCTGCCGAAGTTCCGGAAGCTGGGCGCGACCGTGCTCGGCGTCTCGCGCGACTCCATCAAGTCGCACCAGAACTTCTGCGCGAAGCAGGGTTTCAAGTTCGACCTCGTCAGCGACGGCGACGAAGCGCTGTGCAACGCCTTCGGGGTGATCAAGCCCAAGAAGCTCTACGGCCGCGAGTATGTCGGCGTGGAGCGCAGCACCTTCCTCATCGATCCCAAGGGCGTCATCGTGCAGTCATGGCGCCCGGTGAAAGTGCCCGGCCATGCGCAGGCCGTGCTCGATTCGCTCAAGGAACACACGACGCAGTGACCCCCTCCGGATGCCCGCCACACCGCCGTCCCGCAACGCGGGCCACGGCGGCGTCGCCGTGCACGAATGCCTCGTCGGCGGCCTGCCCGCGCGCAGTCAGGTTTCCGGCGGGACGAAGCAGTACACCACGCAGCAGCATCCCGTTTTCCAGGCAGTCCCACCCGCATCGGAGCGTTCGATGACCAGAAGCAAGCGGATCTACGTGCTCGACACCAATGTCCTCATGCACGACCCGACCGCGCTGTTCAAATTCGAGGAACACGATGTCTTCCTGCCCATGCAGGTGATCGAGGAACTCGACAACGCCAAGAAAGGCAACTCCGAAGCCAGCCGCAACGCGCGCCAGGTCAGCCGCTTCCTCAACGAACTGATCGAAGCCGGCGGCTCGGACAAGATCAGCGAAGGCATTCCGCTCAACCGGCCGCAGGGCCTGCAGTTGCGCGGCGAACAGAGCATCGGCCGCCTGCGTTTCCAGACGCGCGACTTCGATTCGGGCAAGCGCTTCGGCGCGGTGATTCCCGACAACCACATCCTGGGCTCGATCCTCACGCTGAAGGAGAGCGACCCCGGCGTGCCGGTGGTGTTCATCTCCAAGGACGTGAACCTGCGCATCAAGGCGTCGATCGCAGGCATCGTGTCGGAGGATTACGAGAACGATCGCGCGCTCGACGATTTCAGCCTGCTCTACACCGGCGCGACCGCGCTGCCGGAGGATTTCTGGCAGCGCTACGGCAAGGACCTCAAGTCCTGGACCGAAAAGGGCCGCACGTTCTACGAGATGCACCGCCAGGAAGGGGACGACTTCCATCCGAACCAGTTCCTCTACCTGCCCGGCGACGAGGAATCGGAGCTGAAGGTCGCGCGCGTCAACGACGAGAAGGTGGTGCTGCAGATCGTCGACGACTACCGCCATCACCAGCACGCGGTGTGGGGCATCGCCGCGCGCAACCGCGAACAGAATTTCGCGCTCAACGCGCTGATGGATCCGGAGATCGACTTCGTCACGCTGCTCGGCACCGCGGGCACGGGCAAGACGCTGCTCGCGCTGGCCGCGGGCCTGGCGCAGACGATGGACCAGCAGCGTTACCGCGAGATCATCATGACCCGCGCGACGGTGAGCGTCGGCGAGGACATCGGCTTCCTGCCCGGCACGGAAGAGGAAAAGATGACGCCGTGGATGGGCGCGCTGACCGACAACCTGGAAGTGCTCACGCACAACCAGGAAGGCGGCAGCTGGGGGCGCGCGGCGACCAACGACCTGCTCGCCAGCCGCATCAAGATCCGCTCGATGAACTTCATGCGCGGCCGCACGTTCCTGAGCCGCTGGCTGATCCTGGACGAAGCGCAGAACCTCACGCCCAAGCAGATGAAGACGCTGATCACGCGCGCCGGCCCCGGCACGAAGATCGTGTGCCTGGGCAACGTCGAGCAGATCGATACGCCGTACCTCACCGAAACGACGTCGGGCCTGACGTACGCGGTGGACCGGTTCAAGAACTGGGAACACAGCGCGCACATCACGCTGCGTCGCGGCGAACGCTCGCGCCTGGCGGATTACGCGTCGGAAGTGTTGTAAGGCTACCCTCTCGCACGTACGCCGACGCGCGCGGCGTCCGGCCCCTCTCCACCGGGAGAGGGGTTGGGAGGGTCGGAACGCGCAACGCCGCTCACTCGCGAATGGCTCTGTAAGCCTGCCTTTGTAGCCCGGGTAAGCGAAGCGCACCCGGGATCGCAGCAAGTCCCCGGGTGCGCTTCGCTTACCCGGGCTACAAAAGCGGATCGTGGACGCGCAAACCCGCCGCTCCCGCGACACGGCACAATCCAACGCATTCCGTCCAAGGACGCGCACACCCCATGATCACCCGCCTCCCGACCTGGGTCTGGCTCGGCGCCGCTTCGCTCGCCATGGTCGCGGGCATGGTGAACGTCGTCGGCTACCTCGGCTTCGAACACCAGGCCATCACGCACCTCACCGGCACCACGTCGCTGCTGGGCGCGTCGCTCGCACACGGCGACCTGCGCGCGAGCACGCATCTGCTGCTGATCGTCTTCGCGTTCGTCGGCGGCGCGGTGCTGAGCGGCGCGATCATCCAGGACAGCACGCTGCGACTGGGCCGCCGCTACGGCGTCGCGCTGGCGATCGAAGCGGGGCTGCTGGTGGCGGCCGTGCCGTTGTTCGAACGGCAGCAGATCGCCGGCGCCGCGCTCGCCGCGATGGCGTGCGGCCTGCAGAACGCGATGACCGCGACCTACAGCGGCGCGCTGGTGCGCACCTCGCACCTTACGGGAATGTTCACCGACCTGGGCGTGTTCCTGGGCCACCGCCTGCGCGGCGTGCCGGCCGAACCGCGCCGGCTGTGGCTGTGCCTGGCGATCATCGGCGGCTTCCTGCTCGGCGGCATCGTCGGTGCGTTGCTGTTCCCGCACCTGTCGTACCGGACGTTGTACGTGCCCGCCGCACTGACCGGCACCGCAGGGCTCGCCTACGTCGCCTATCGCCTGCATCGCGGGCCAGCAGGCACACTGTCGCCATGAACGACGCCACCCTGCCCTCCTGCGCCCTCACCATCGCCGGTTCCGATTCCGGCGGCGGTGCCGGCATCCAGGCCGACCTGAAAACCTTCGCCGCGCATCGCGTGCATGGCCTCAGTGCGCTTGCCGCCCTGACCGCGCAGCACACGCGCGCCGTCACCGCCGTACACGTGCCCGACGTCGGCTTCCTGCGCGCACAGATCGACGCCTGCTTCGACGACTTCGCCATCGGCGCGGTGAAGCTGGGCATGCTCGCAAACGCCGAGGTGATCCTCGCCGTCGCCGACGCGCTCGAACACCACCGGCCCGCGCACGTCGTGCTCGATCCGGTGATGGTGTCGACCTCCGGCGCGCGCCTGCTGGAAGCCAGTGCGCTCGATGCGCTGCGCACGCGCCTGCTGCCGATGGCGACGCTGGTGACGCCGAACCTGCCCGAAGCCGAACTGCTGATCGGCGAGCGCGTCGAGGACGTCGACGCCATGCACGGCGCGATCGACGCACTGCAGGCGCTCGGCACGAAGGCGGTGCTGCTCAAGGGCGGCCATCTGCCGGTGGACGCCGCGCGCGATGAAGTCGTCGACCTGTTCGCCGACGGCAGCCTCGTGCATCCGATGTCGCATGCACGGCTGAAGATCGACGCGCACGGCACCGGCTGCACGCTCGCCTCCGCAGTCGCGGCGAACCTGTGCCTGGGCCGCGACCTGCGCGAATCGAGCATCGCCGCCACCGACTACGTGCACGCCGCGCTTCGACGCGGCTACCGTCCGGGCCGCGGCAACGTCCTGGTGCTCGATCATTTCGGAGCCGCGCCGCATGGATGACGCACTTTCGTCGCGCGACATCCGCGAAACCGAACTCGATGCGCACGCGGCCGACGGCCATCGCTTCCAACTGATCGCACGCCTCCCGGCCGCGCCGCGCGGCAGCCTGCTGTGGCTGCCGGCGATGGGCATCGGCGCGAAGCACTACATTCCTTTCGCCGATGCACTCGCACGTCGCGGCATCGCCGTGTTCGTGCACGAATGGCGCGGCGCCGGCTCCAGCAGCGTGCGCGCGAGCCGCGAAACCGACTGGGGCTATCGCGAACTGCTCACGCTCGACATCCCCGCCAGCGAAGCGCTCGTCGCACAGCACGTGCCCGATGGACCGCGCACGCTGGGCGGCCACAGTCTCGGCGGCCAGCTCGCGTGCTGCCGGCTCGGGCTGTCGCCGGAAAGCGCGCAGCGCCTGTGGCTGGTCGGCAGCGGCGCGCCGTACTGGCGCGCGTTCCCGGCGCGGACCGCGTGGTGGTTGCCGCTCGTCTACCGGTTCCTTCCGTGGCTCGCCGATTTCCACGGCGTGCTGCCCGGCCGCCGCATCGGCTTCGGCGGGCAGGAAGCGCGCGGCGTGATCCGCGACTGGAGCCGCAGCGGCCTGTCCGGCCGTTACGCTGCCGCCGGCGTCGACGTCGATCTGGAAGCCGCGATGGCCGCGCTCACGCTGGACGCGCACGCCGTCGCGCTGGCGAACGACTGGCTCGGTCCGGTGTCGTCGCTGCGGTTCCTGCTGTCGAAACTGCGCCGCGTCGAGCCGCGCATCGAGGTCCTCGACGCGGACGCGCTGGGCGCGCGCGCCGACCACTACGCCTGGATGAAGCGCCCCGACGCCGTCGCCGACGCGCTCCTGCGCTGACCGTTCGTCCGCGCCGCGACCGAACCGGCCGCGGCCTTGCGTTAACCCGAAGTGAGGCCCTCCCGCGCCGAGCGGGAGTGGCCGGAACCCGGCCGCGCGCCGGACACAAGCGGTTCCGCCGGAAGGCGGCGCAACGGGGGGCGAGATCGCATGGGCGGATGGGTTTCCAGGGCACCGGCTGCATGGATCGCAGTGAAGCTGGTGCTGATCGGCGCCTATCTGCTGGGCACCAACCGCCTGCTCGCCGAGCGCGTGGCCCACATCGGGCTGCAGCCCGGCCTGGCGGTGTTCGCCGCGGTCTGGCTGTTGTGCATCGTGACGATGCTGGTACTCGCGTTCCATGCCCGCGCGACCACGCGCGTGGTGTGGAGCGCGATCTTCTTCCTCGGCAGCACTTTCACCCTCGCCCACGCGCTGATCGTCTCGCGCCATCTGGGCCTGATCGAATTCGAGCAGCTCCTGGGCCTGATCGGCTTCGCCGGCAACCTGAAGGGTTTCCACGACGCGCAGGTGTTGCAGGCTGTCGCGTGGTCGGCGCTGGGCGTGGTGGCGATCAATCTGCCGCCGTGGCTCGCACCGCCGAACTCGCCCTCGCTGCTGCGCTGGCCGCAGCGCAACCCGGGGCTGCTGCAGTTGTTCCCGGTGGTCGCCATCGGCGCGATCCTCTACCTGCGCGGCGGCGAAGGGTCCAACGGATTTCCCGGCCAGTACACGACCGCGGCATTCGCCGGCGTGCTCGGCGCCGAGAAGGTGCTCGCGCCGCCACGGCCGGAACGCGAGGACATCGCGCTCGCGCACCTCGGCCAGCGACCGTTCCGCCACATCGTGCTGGTGATGGACGAAAGCGTGCGCGGCGATTACGTCGACCTCAACGTCGAGGACGGCGTGGAAACCGGCCTGCGTCCGCTCGGCAGCGCGCTGGCGAACTTCGGCATCGCCGCATCGACGGCGAACTGCTCGGCCACCTCCAACGCCAGTGTGCGCTACGGCGTCACGCGCGACAGTTATCTCAAGGACCTCCAGCTCAATCCGTCGTTCTGGCGCTACGCGAACCGCGCGGGCTATCGCACGATCTACATCGATGCGCAGCGTCACGACGGCAAGCTGCAGAACTTCATGGACCCGCGCGAAGTCGGCGAGATCGACGAGTTCGTGCAGGTCGGCACGGCGTTCGCGCCGGACGCGAAGGACATCGAGGCCGGCCGCCTGCTCAACCGCGTGCTGCTGCGCGATCGCCCCAGCTTCACCTACGTCAACAAGATGGGCTGCCATTTCCCGTACGAAGGCAAGTACCCGACCGCCAACACTCTGTATTCGCCGACGATGTCGCGCGCGTTCGTGTCGAAGGAAACCGACGACGGCTCCGGCTTCCGGCAGGCCCGGAACGCCGAGCAGCGCTGGCGCCAGGTCAACAGTTATCGGAACTGCCTGGCATGGAACACGCGCGGCTTCTTCCGCGAAGCACTGGCGAACGTGGACCTGGAGGACACGTTGATCGTCTACACCGCCGACCACGGCCAGAACTTCCACGAAGACGGCAGCCCCGGCGAGCAGACGCATTGCACGATCGGCACCGCGTCGCCGACCGAAGGCCGCATCCCGCTGGCGACGATCACGCGAAACGCCGAACTCTCACCGCTCCTGCGCGATGCCGCACGCCGCAACCAGGACCGCGCCAGCGCCTTCAACGTGTACCCCACCCTGCTCACGCTCATGGGCTACGGCCCGCCCGGCATCGACGCGAACCTGGAAGCCGACCTGTTCGACGCACTCCCGGAAGACAACACCCGCTTCCTCTCGACCTACTTCGTCCGCTTCGGCCGCGAACCGGTGTGGAATCCCATCGGCCAGCCGACGCAATTGCGCGATGGATTGCAGCGCGTGCTGGCGGAGGATCGGCGAGCCGCGGGCGAGGATGCAGGCGCGGCGAGTGGTGCGCCCTAGTCGAACGCGCGACGCCGCAGGACGCCTCGCTGCTTGCGCCCTAGCGCGGCACAACTCAAACCGCATCCACCACCCGCGACACGCCGATCCGCGCTCGCCGTCCGCGCGGTGACGCCACCTCACGGCGCACCACCGTCCGATACCCATCCGGATTCATCGACTGCCAGCGCCATGCGTCGCGGCACATCGCGTCGACGTCGAATTCCGCGCGCCAGCCGAGCAGTTCGTGCGCCAGCGACGGATCGGCGTAGACCGATGCCGCGTCGCCCGGGCGGCGCTCGACGATCTCGTACGGGATGCGGCGTCCGCTCGCGCGCTCGAACGCGTGTACCAGGTCCAGCACGCTCACGCCGCGGCCGGTGCCGAGGTTGACGGTGAGGCTGCGGTCCGCGCGCGCCATGAACTCCAGCGCGTCCACGTGCGCGCGTGCCAGGTCGACGACGTGGATGTAGTCGCGAACGCCGGTGCCGTCCGGCGTCGGGTAATCGCCGCCGAACACGCGCAGCTTCTCGCGCGCGCCCACGGCGACCTGGCAGATGTAGGGCATCAGGTTCGTCGGTTCGCCGCACGGATCCTCGCCGATCGTGCCCGATGCATGCGCGCCGACCGGGTTGAAGTAACGCAGGTTCGCCGCGCGGAAATCCGCATCCGCCGTGCACACATCGCCGATCAGCTGCTCGGCGACGAGTTTCGTGCGGCCGTAGGGATTCATCACCGACAGGCCCGCGTCCTCGCGCACCGGCACCTGCGCCGGCTCGCCGTACACGGTCGCCGATGAGCTGAACACCAGCCGCCGCACGCCCGCGGCCTTCATCGCCTGCAACAGGACGATGGTGCCGCTGATGTTGTTGTCGAAGTAGTCCAGCGGGCGCCGGCACGAATCGCCGACGGCCTTCAGCGCTGCGAAATGCAGCACCGCGTCGAAGCGGTAGGTCGCGAACAACGCGGTCAGCGCGACGCGATCGCGCAGGTCCACGCGATGCACGGGCAGCGGCACGCCGGCGAGGCGGCGCAGGCGCGGCACGACGCGCGGCGACGAGTTCACGCCGCTGTCGGCGATCACGACCTGGTGGCCGCGTTCGATGAGGCTCAGGCAGGTGTGGCTGCCGATGTAACCGGCGCCTCCGCAGACGAGGATTCGCATTCGATGGATGTTCCGGAACGCCTTCGCAGGACGACGCGCCCACGGCCGCCGGGCGTCCGTCGCGCACACGCCGCCGTGTGGCTGGCGGCTCCCCGGACGGCGACCGTCCGCCGTCCTGATTCCTCCAACGCAATGCGCGCCCGGTCCCGGCAAACGTGGCGGCCCCCTTGGATGCGCTGCGGAACGCTGGCCGGAAATCCGCCGCCGCGCCGTTCGATCTGGACGAATGCAAGGGGGTTTCCGTATGCGCACGTTCCGCTTCATCTCCGTCGCCGCCGTTTTCGCAGCGACGCTCTTCCTGTCCGCCTGCGCCTCGTCCGGTCGTGGCGCCATCGCCCCGCCGCCGGCGGAATCGGAGAACCTGGTCGACGCCTACCAGATCGGCATCGACGACATCGTGCAGGTCTCCGTGTGGCGCAACCCGGAACTGGGCATCACCGTCCCGGTGCGTCCGGACGGCAAGATTTCCGTGCCGCTGGTGGGCGACGTCGCCGCCGGTGGCCGCACCCCGAACGAAGTCGCGAAGGAAATCCAGGAACGCCTGGGCGCGTTCGTCCGCGATCCGCAGGTCGCGGTGATCCTCACCGACCTTCGCAGCCACGAATACCTCTCGCGCGTGCGCGTCACCGGCGCGGTGCGACAACCCATTTCGATCCCGTTCCGCCAAGGCATGACGGTCCTCGACGCGGTGCTCGCCGCCGGCGGCGTGACCGAATTCGCCGCGCCCGCGAAGTCCGACCTGTATCGGAAGACCGGCGACAGCACGCGCAGCTATGCGGTGCGGCTGGACCACATCCTGGAAGACGGCGACCTCACCACCAATTTCAAGGTGGCCCCGGGCGACGTCATCACCGTTCCGGAACGCACGCTGTGAACGGCGCGTCGACGGAACTCACGATCCCGGAGGCCCGCCCGTCCGCGATCGCGGCGATGGTGCCGGTCGCCTTCGAGGAATGGCGTCGCCGCCCCGTGCTGCTGGCGACGGTGTTCACGCTGATCGCGCTCGGCGCGCTCGTGTTCGGGATGCTGCTGCCGAAGAAGTACAACTCGCAGACGACGATCCTGGTCGAGGAAAGCAACATCATCAAGCCGCTGATGGAAGGCCGCGCCGTGCCGACCAGCGTGGTGAGCCGCGCCGCGATCACGCGCGAAGTCGCCTTCAGCCGCAAGACGATGGAGGACATCCTCAAGACCGGCGGCTGGATGGCGAAGAATCCCACGCCCGTGCAGCAGGACCAGATCATCGAGCTGATCACCGGCCGCACCATCATCTCCAACCCGCGCGACAACCTGATCCGCGTGTCGTACACCGACACCGATCCGGCGCGCGCGCACGCGGTGACCAAGCGCTTCGCCGAACTGATCATCCAGGAAAGCCTGGCGACGAAGGAACGCGAAAGCCGCGACGCCTACGACTTCATCGACTCGCAGGTGCGCGCGTACCACAAGAAGCTCACCGATGCCGAATCGAAGCTGGAGGCCTATCGCAAGTCCAATCCGGACGCGCGCCCGGGCATCGACGGCGACGTGAACTCGCGCATCGCCGAGCTGCGCCGCATGGTCGACACCTCGCGCATGGAACTGATGGACCTGGAGTCGCAGGGCAACGCGCTGCAGGGCCAGCTCAATGGCGAGAACGAGGTGAACCTGGTGCAGACGCGCTCGGGCCAGCTGCTGGCGCGCATGGCCGAGCTGGAGGCCGAGCACGACAAGCTGCTGATGAACTACACCGAGCAGCATCCGGACGTGGTCCGCGTGCAGCATCAGATCCGCGATCTGGAAGAGGAAGTGCGCCGCGAGGACGCGCGACAGGCCGCGCTGAAGGACGCGCCGCCCTCGCCTTCGGACGCCTCGCGCGTCGGCGGCACCGCGCTGGGTGGCGTCGCCTCGTTCAACCCGCTGTACGGCGAACTCAAGAGCAAGACGGCCGAGAACCGCCGCCAGGCTGCTGCGGTGCAGTCGCGCATCAACACCAGCCAGGCGCTGCTCGACCAGGAACTCGCGCGCAGCCGCCACATCGCCGCGTCCGAAAGCACGATGGCCGAGCTCTCGCGCGACTACGAAGTCAATCGCGACCTCTACCAGGACCTGCTCAAGCGCCGCGAAAACGCCCGCGTGTCGATGAGCCTGGACGCGGAACAACGCGGTTTGAGTTTCCGCGTGCAGGAACCGGCGAGCTATCCGCTGCGTGGCGTCGGCCTGCGCCTGGTACACGTCGCCAGCGCCGGCCTCGGTGCCGCCGCCCTCGCACCGCTCCTGCTGCTGTTCGGCTTCGTGCGCCTGGATCCGCGCGTGCGCTCGCCGTACCAGATCGAAACCGCATCGGCGCTGCCGGTGCTGGGCAGCGTGCCGCGTTACCAGACGGCGCCGTCGCGTCGCCTCGGCACGCGCCGCTTCGTCATCGCCGCGATGATCTTCCTGGTGGTGCCGCTCGTGTACGGCGCGGTCCTCGCCCTGAAAATGGTGAACCTGCAATGACTCTCCCGTCCGAAGCCGTACTCGACACCGATACCGAACGCGAACAGGCGCAGCGCGAGCCCGCGCCCGAGCCCGACCTGCGCCCCGCCATCACGCGCACCGCCGGCGTCGAGCTGCTCACGCCGACGCAGCTGGAAGACCGCGCGATCATCCATCGCGGCGGCGTCTCGCGCCCCGAGGTCGATGCGTTCCGCGAATTGCGCACGCGCCTGCTGGCCGCGGTGGAAGGCAGCTTCGTCGCGCTGGTCGCACCGGTGAGCACCGGCAGCGGCGGAAGTTTCGTCGCGCGCAACCTGGCCACGGCGATGGCGTTCGATGAAACCAAGAGCGCGCTGCTGGTCGACTGCGACGTGCGCCATCCCTCGCAGGCGCGCACGATGAAGATCGACACCGACAACGGCGGGCTCGTCGAATACCTGGAAAACCCCGACGCGGACCTCTCCGACGTCATCTACGAAACCGGCGTGAACGGGCTGCGCCTGATCCCGGCCGGCACGACGCGCGAAGTCGGCGCGGAGTATTTCTCCTCGGTGCGCATGCGCCTGCTGCTGGACTCCATCCGCAGCCGCCATCCGAACTGCTACGTCTTCCTCGACGGGCCGCCGGTGCGCGGCACGCCGGACGCACGCATCCTGGCCGACATCGCCGACGTGGTGATCCTGGTCGCCGGTTACGGCCGCGACACCGCATCGACCATCGCGCAGGCCGCGGCGAACTTCGATCCGGCCAAGTTCGCCGGCGTGGTCTTCAACGAAGGCGTCTGAACGCAGTTGCGGACATCCGGCACCTGGCAACCACGGGGAGATGCAATGGCCAGCGGAAGACTCCAACCGGTCGCGGGTTCGTCCCGTCGATCCGCGCTCTGCCTCGCGCTGCTGGCCACGCTGCCGGCGGCGGTGCCGGGCGCGCGTGCGGCGCAGATCAACTACTCCATCGGCGGGCGCGTCGAGCACAGCGACAACATCGCGCTGACGCAGACCAACCCGATGGAGGAAAGCACGTTCGCCACCGACGTGGATTTCGACCTCACCCAGACCGGCCGCAACACCACGCTGGCCGCGCGCGGCGGCGTGGAATACCTGTACTACACCGGCGGCGTGTTCGACGACGACGTGCTCGCCTCGCTGGTGGGCACGTTCAACTGGACGACCTGGCAGGACCGCATGAAGGTCATCGTCGAGGACTACGCCAACTACGAGCCCATCGACGTGCTCTCGCCCGACGCGCCGGGCAACCAGCAGCAGGTGAACGTCTTCGTCGCCGGCACGCAGTTCAACCTGCGCCCGGGCGACGCGACGCGCGTGCGGCTGGACCTTCGCTACAACAACTACTGGGCCGAGGAAAGCGACGACTTCAACGGCGATCGCTACAACGCGGCGTTTACGCTGTGGCAGGAGCCCAGCGCGACCACGCGCATCGGCTTCACCGTGGAAGGCAGCGAGGTGCAGTACGACCAGGTCAGCCTGGACACGCTCGGCGCGGACTACCGCCGCCTGGACAGCTACGTCACCTGGAACCGCAACCTCGCCAACATCGACCTGGAAATCCGCGCCGGTTATTCGTGGGTCGAGCTGACCGACTACAACACCAAGGACGACGCGCCGCTGTTCCGCACCGTGCTGACGTGGCGGCCGACCTCGCGCAGCACGCTCGACATGGGCGTGTACTACCAGTTCTCCGACGCGGCGCAGGAGCTGATGACCAACGCGGTCGATCCGACCGGCGTGCCGGCCACGCCGGGCGGCGCGCCCTCGCCCGATCCCAGCGACGTCACCATCGGTCCCGATCTGTACCGCCAGCGCCGCATCGACATCGGCTACCGCTACAACGGCGAGCGCTGGGACGCGACGATCCGTCCGTACTACGAGGACAACGACTACGTCGACCCCACCGCCGAGAGCGAAGGCAGCTACGGCATCGGCGCCGGCGTGAGCTGGTCGATCACCCCGTCGTGGTTCCTCAACGTGTCGGCGTCCGCCGGCTTCCGCAGTTTCGACAGCTTCGACCGCGACGACGACGACTTCTCGGTCTACATCGGCATGTCGAAGATCCTCACCCGCCACTGGAGCCTGGGGTTCGACCTGCGCCACCAGGAACGCGACAGCAACGCCAACGAAGCGAGCTATGACGAGAATGCCGCCATCTTCAGCGTTCGCTATACCCGCTGAACCGCTCGCCCCCGCGCACGTCGCGGACCGGCGCATCCGGCTGCTGCTGGTCACCGACACGCCCGTGCTCGCGCCCGGCGGCAGCGAACGCTTCCTGCAGAACCTCGCCACGCGCCTGCCGGCCGATGCGTACCGCATCACGCTGGTGCAGCTGCACGAGCAGCAGATGCCGGGCAACCACGGCCGCCACCTGCTGACGCAGCCGCACCTGCGCATGATGTCGCTGCCGGTGCACGCGGTGTACGACCGCACCGGCCTGCGGGCATTGCGCGAGCTCTCGGCGATGCTGCGCCGCGAGCGCTTCGACGTCGTGCAGTCGCAGCACGAGAAGGCCGACGTGCTCAACGCGCTGCTGCCGCGCCTGCCGGGCACGGTGTACATCTCGAACCGTCGCGACATGGGCTTCAAGAAGAGCCCGAAACTGCAGCACGCATTCCGCTGGCTCAACCCGCGTTACGACACCGTCGTGGCGCCGGCGCGGCAGATCCTGTCGGGCCTGGCGCAGTGCGAGCGGCTCGATCCGATGCGGATGACGTGGATCCCCAACGGCGTGGACACGCGGCATTACGCGCCCGCGCCGCTGCAGCGCCGGCTCGATGCCCGTTCCGTGCTCGGCCTGGACGCCGACGCCATCGTCTTCGGCTGCGTCGCGCGCATCACGCCGGTGAAGCGCCACGTCGACCTGCTCGACGCCTTCGCCAACGTGCGCCGCAACGTGCCGCAGGCGCGCCTGCTGCTCGTCGGCGATGGCCCGGGGCTGCCGGAGATCAAGGCGAAGATCGCCGAGCTTGGCCTGGGCGAGGACGTGCACCTGCTCAGCTTCCGCGACGATGTCGCCGACCTGCTGCCGGCGATGGACGCGCTGGTGCTGTGCTCGTCGAGCGAGGGCATGTCCAACGCGATCCTCGAAGCGATGGCCTGCGCCCTGCCGGTGGTGGCGACCGCCGTCGGCGGCAACCTGCACCTGGTGCAGCACGAACAGACCGGCCTGCTGGTGCCGCCGCTGGACCCGATCTCGCTGGCGGCTTCCCTGCAATGGCTGGCGCAATCGCCGCACGCGCGCCGCCGCATGGGCCTGGCCGCGCGCACGCGCATCGAACGCGAATTCTCGCTCGACGCGATGGTGCTCGCCTTCGACCGCCTCTATCGCCGCCTGCTCGGTCGCGAGTGAGGTCGCGATGAACGAACTGCGCCCGTTCGCCCTGCAGGTCCGCTCCAGCGCCGGCCTCTACGGCGCCGATCGCGTGGTGCTCGCGCTCAACCGCGCGCTCGACCGCAGCGGCGCGCGCAGCCGGCTGCTGAGCATCAACAACTACCGCATGTCCGAACAGGCGCTGCACGACATCGCCTCCACCCGCGGCCAGGACGCCGTGCTGCTGCCGTGCCGCGGCCGGGTGGATGCCTCGACGATCGGCGCGCTCGCCGCCCAGGTCGGTGCCGCGCGCGACCGCGCCGGCCTGCCGCCGGTCGTGCACGTGCACGACTACAAGAGCGCCTTCTACGCCTGGATCGCCACGCGCCGCGAACACCACGCCGCCGCGCCCGCGCCGCTGGTCGCGACGCTGCACGGCTGGGTCGAAGGCTCCACGGCGTTGCGCCTGTACACGCGGCTGGAACTCGCGCTGCTGCGCCGCTTCGACGCGCTGGTCGTGGTGGCCGCCGAACAGATCGACCGCCTCGCGCGCGCGGGCGTTCCGCGCTCGCGCATCCGCCACATCGGCAACGGCATCGAATACCCGGTGCGCGACGAATCCGCCGCGACGGCGCTTCGCACGCAGCTTCGCATCGCACCCGATGCGCACGTGTTTTCCGCCGTCGCCCGACTTTCCAGCGAGAAGAACCTCGCGATGCTGCTACGCGCGTTCGCCTGCGTTGCGAACCGCCAGCCGCTCGCGGTGCTGCTGGTCGTCGGCGACGGGCCCGAACGCGAGGAACTCGAAGCGCTCGCGCACAGCCTCGCGCTGAACGACCGCGTGCATTTCCTCGGGATGCGCCACGACATGCCCGCGATCTACACGCTCACCGACCACCTCGTGCTGCCCTCGCTCACCGAAGGCATGCCGCTGGTCGTACTCGAAGCGATGGCCTGCGAGGTCCCGGTGATCGCCAGCGCCGTCGGCGACATCCCGCGACTGCTCGAACACGCCGCGCACGGACGCACGATTCCGCCCGGCGACGCGGCCGCGCTGGAATCCGCGCTGGAAGCGGCGTTGGCCGCGCCGCGCACGCGCGATGTCGCCGCGCGCGACCACGTGCGCGAGCGCCACGGCGCCCAGGCGATGGCCGCCGATTACGTCGCGCTGTACCGCGACCTGCTGGAGAAGCGCCATGCGCGGCGCGCATCCTGACGCCGGCGGTTCGCGCTTCCCGCTCGCGGCGAAAGCGCTGCGCGGCGCGATGCCCTCGGCCACGCGCACGCGCCTGCCGGTCGTGCCCGGTTCGGCCGACACCGCGCAGGCGTCCGCGCGGGCGACCACGCGCGCGCCACGCAACTGGCCGCTGTTCGCGTTCCTGATCCTGCTGCCGCTGCAGAACATCACCGCCGGCTACCTGCCCAACATCGGCGGCGGCTTCAATTTCCTCAACGTGATGTTCCTGATCTCGCTGTTCACGGCCATGGCGCAGGGCGGCAAGCTCGCGCCGAACGAGCCGATGAACACCTGGACGGCGGTCTACGCGATCTACATGACGCTGTCGCTTCTGATCGGCTTCCACTTCGTGGACGATCCGACCAACCACTTCAACCAGCTCAAGGACCACATGGTCGGGCTGTTCGTCATCTACGTCGTGCAGATGAGCGTGCGCGACTGGAACGGCGTGCGCCTGGTCGTGCTCGCCACGCTGCTGCCGCTGCCGTACATCGCCAAGGTGGTGTGGAACCAGCACCGCAGCGTCGCCAGCACGCACTACACCGACGACCTGCGCATCAGCGGCACCTTCGCGCTGCTGGGCGCCAACGAATTCGCCGCGTTCTGCGTGACCGTCGCGGTGGTGCTGTTCGCGCTGCTGCTCGCGTGCCGGCTGTCGCGCAAGTGGAAGATCGTGCTGATGGGCGGCATCGGCTGCATGATCGTCGGCGTGCTCTATGCGTACTCGCGCACGGCGTACATCAGCCTGATCATGGGCATGGTGGTGGTCATCATGGTCTGGCGCGGGCGGCTGAAGCTGATCCTGCCGCTGTGCCTGGCGGTGGTGGTGCTGCCGGCGGTGCTGCCGGCGTCGGTCGTCGAACGCTTCGACAGCACGACGGTGGAGGAAGGCAAGCGCGACGAGAGCACCGAGCTGCGCATCGAATACTGGAAGATCGCGTGGGCGAACTTCCTGCGCAACCCGGTGGTGGGCACCGGCTACCACACCTTCCACCACCGCGAGATCAACCCCTACGGCCGCGACACGCACAACCTCTACATCCGCACCCTGAGCGAAGGTGGCGTGCTTGGCGCCATCGCACTGCTGGGCATCCTGATCGCGGTGCTGCGCACGGCGATGCGCGAGGTGCGCGAGGCGCGGACCGGCACCTGGCGGTATGCGCTGGCCCTGGGAATGATGGGCGCGTGGGTGTCGATGGTCATCGCCAACCTCTTCGGCGACCGTTTTACGTATTACCCGGTAATCGCCTACTTCTGGGCCTACATGGGCCTGGTGGTGAAGGCGCGCCACCTGCCGCCGGAGGATTCCGCACGATGACCGCCCTGCTTCGCACCTGGCTGCGTTACTCGCTCGCGCTGTGCAGCCACTACAGCGGGCTCGACGGCCTCTACCGCCGGGTCAGCGGCGCCGGGCTGGTGATCCTGATGCTGCACCGCCTGCGCGAGGACCACGATCCGTTCCCGCTCAGCGTCTCGCGCACGCAGCTGCGGCAGATGCTGGCGTGGCTGCGCACGCGCAATGCGCTGGTCGGGCTGGACGACGGCCTGCGTTCGCTCGCGCCGGAGCGCGCGCAGAAGATCCACTACGCACTCACCTTCGACGACGGCTACCGCGACAACCTCGGGCTGATCGACGCCAGCCTCGGCGGCCCGGTGCCGGCGGTGGTCTACGTCGCAACGGGCCACATCGGCGGCGAGCCGATCTGGGCGTACCGCCTCGTGCATGCGGTGGAATCGCGCAGCCGCGACCAGATCGATCTTGGCGGGCTTGGGCTGGGCCACTTCGATCTGTCGCTACGCGACGATCGCAACCGCCTGTACGAACTGCTCCCGCCGCGCCTGAAGACGCTGGAACCGGCCGAGCTGGAAGCCTGGGTCGACCACGTCTGCGAGCAGGCGCGCCCTCGCCCGCTCCCGCACGAAGACCGCGAGATGCTCGACTGGAGCGACGTGCGGCGCCTGGCCGACGGCGGCGTGGAGATCGGCGGCCACACCTGCAGCCACGCGATCCTGAGCCGGCTCGACGACGCCGCGGCCAGCGAGGAAATCGGGCTGTCGCGCGCGAGCATCGCCGCCGAACTGGGCAACGCGCCGCGCCATTTCGCGTACCCGAACGGCGGGCGCGCCGATTTCAGCGACCGCGATGTGCGCCTGGTGCGCGACGCGGGCTTCGCCACGGCGACCACGTCCATCGAAGGCGTGAACCGTCAGGGTGCCGATCCGTATCGCCTGTTGCGTTTCAACGTGCACGAGGCGCGTTTCCGTTCGCCGTCGGGCCGCCTTTCCAAGGCGCTGTTCTTCAGCGAGACGAGCGGGATGCTCGGCTGGCTGCGCGGACTGCGCGCTGCATGACCGCACTTCGCTGAGACCTCGCCATGGGCACGCTGCCGATCCTCATGTACCACGGCCTGCACCGCGAGGAGTCCTCGCGCGGCCGGTTCGACCCCGTCTACAGCGTGCATCCGGAGATGTTCGCGCGGCAGCTCGACTGGCTGGTGCAGCAGGGCCATCGCGTGCCGCTGCTCGACGATGCGCTCGCGTCCGGCAACGCGCGCGACGTGATCATCACCTTCGATGATGGCGACGTGTCCAACGTCGAGGTCGCGTTGCCGCTGCTGCTCGAACGCGGCCTGCGCGCGGAGTTCTTCGTCACCACCGATTTCATCGGCCAGTGCGGCATGCTCGCGCCGGACGACATCCGCCGCCTCGCCGCGCACGGCATGGGCATCGGTTCGCACGGGCGCACGCATTCGTTCCTCTCCGATCTCGACCTCGCGCAGTTGCACGCCGAACTGGACGACAGCCGCAGCCGGTTGCAGCAGATCTGCGGGCGCGCCATCGAGTCGATCGCGTTGCCCGGCGGACGCGGCGGCGAACGCGAACTGCTCGCGGCGCAGCAGCTGGGCTATCGCCATCTGCTCGGTTCGGTACCCGGGCCGAACAAGCGCCGGCGCACGGATGCGTGGCTGCAACGCCTGCCGGTGACGCGCAACCTGTCGCTCGACGATTTCGCTGCGCTGGTGCACTGGCGCGGACTGCCGGCGCGCTGGATGCAGGCGCGGCATGCGGCGCTCGCGCTGCCCAAGCGCGTGCTCGGCAATGGCGGCTACCAGCGCCTGCGCGAGCGCCTGCTGTGACCGCCGCGCTGCTGTTCTGGTCGTGCATCGCGCTGGTCGCGTGGGCCTACGCGGGGTATCCGCTGCTCGCCGCTCTGCTGGCGCGGCGCTACGGGCACGCGCCGTTCCAGGACGCCGATGACTGCGAGCACGTCACCGTCGTCGTCGCCGCGTTCGACGAGGAAGCACGCATCGCCGCGCGCGTGCGCGACATCCTGATGCAGGACTATCCCGCCGATCGCCTGCAGGTGCTGGTCGTCAGTGACGGCAGCCGCGACGGCACCGCGCGGGCCGCGGCCTCCGTCCACGACGAGCGCGTGCGCGTGCTCGATCTGCCGCACAACGTCGGCAAGGCCGCGGCGCTGACGCTCGCGCTGGGCCATGTCGACACCCCGTTGGTGGCGTTCACCGATGTCCGCCAGCGCTTCTCGCCCGGCGCCCTGCGCGCGTTGTGCGCGCCGTTCGCCGATCCCGCCGTCGGCGCCGTGAGCGGCGAGCTGGTGATCGCCGCGGCCGACCACGGCACCGGCGAAGGCGTCGGCCTGTACTGGCGCATGGAAAAACGCCTGCGTTCGGACGAGGCGCGCCTGGGCTGGCTGCATGGCGTGAGCGGCTCGATCCACGCACTGCGCCGCACGCTGTTCGTGTCGATTCCCGCCGGCACCGTGCTCGACGACATGTGGATGCCGCTGCACGTGCTGCGCTCGGGCCATCGCGTGTGGATGGTGCGCGACGCACTCGCGTTCGATCGCGCCAGCCACAGCGTCGACGAGGAATTCCAGCGCAAACTGCGCACGCTTGCCGGCAACTGGCAACTCGTGGCGCGCTTGCCGTGGCTGGTGAATCCGTTCGGCAACCCGGTGTTCTTCGCGTGGTTCTCGCACAAGTTCCTGCGCCTGCTCGTGCCGTGGGCGCTGCTGGTCGCGTTGGCCGCGTGCGCGTTCGCCGATGGCCCGGTGTACCGGATGCTGTTCGGCCTGCAGTTGCTCGCCTATGCGGGCGCGCTGGGCGGCCTCGTGTTGCCGCGCCTGGCCGCGCGATTGCCGCTGCTGCCGGCCGCGAGCAGTTTCGTGATGCTGAACTTCGCCGCGCTGCTGTCGTTGCCGGCCTCGCTGGCGATGGATCCGTCGCGCCTGTGGAAGAAGCACTGATGGCCCGCATCCTCGCCGTGACCAGCCGCTTGCCGTTCCCGCCGCGCGAAGGCCACCAGCTGCGCGCGTGGCACGTGCTGCGTGCGCTGGCCTCCAGGCATGAGGTGACGCTGCTCAGCTTCCAGCGCAACGACGACCTGCCGACCGACGCCGCGCCGCTGCATGCCGCCATGGCGCGCGTGGAAACCTTCCGCATCCCGAGCGAACGCTCGCGCACCGCACTCGCGCGCGGGGCGCTGCGCGGCATGCTTACGCCGACGCCGTTCCTCGTCGCGAAATACGACGCGCCCGCGCTGCGTGCACGATTGACCGCCCTGGCCCGCGACGCGGACCTAGTCCATTTCGACATGCTGCCGCTGATCGCGCACGCCGACTGCGTGCCCGAGGGCGTGCCCGTCACGCTCAACGCGCACAACGTCGAACATCGCCTGCTCGCCACGCGAGCACGCATCGAACCACGCGCGTGGGCGCGGCGGTTCCTCGCCGGCCAGGTGGGCAAGCTGGAAGCCTTCGAGCGCCGCGCCTGCGAACGCGCCGACGCGGTGCTGGCGTGTTCGGAGGTCGACGCGCAGGGGCTTCGCGAACTGGCGCCGGGCTGCAACGTGCACGTCGTCGTCAATGGCGTGGATCTGCACACCAACCAGCCGGCGGCGCACGCGCCCGACCCCGACCGGCTGGTGTTCGTCGGGCAGATGGGCTGGTTCCCGAACCGCGATGGCGTCGAATGGTTCCTGCGCGAGGTATTCCCGCGCATCCTCGCGCGGCGACCGGCGACGCGTTTCGAGCTGGTGGGCAAGGCGGAGGGTTTCGAAGTACCGGACGCGGTCCGCGCCCACGTCGATCTCGCCGGCTTCGTCGACGACCTGCGTCCGCACGTGCACGACGCCTCGGTCTACGTGGTGCCGCTGCGCGCGGGAAGCGGCACGCGGCTGAAGGTGCTGGAGGCGATGGCGCTGGGCAAGGCGATCGTCACCACGAGCGTGGGCAGCGAAGGCATCGCGCTGCGCCACGATCACAGCGCGTTGTACGCCGACGACGCCGACGGCTTCGCGAATGCGGTGCTGTCGCTGCTGGAATCGCCTTCCCGCGTCGCCGAACTCGGCATCGAGGCGCGGCGCCTGGCGGAAGACGAGTACGGGTGGGAGGCGATCGGGACGCGGCTGTTGCGGGCGTACGAGCCGCTTGTCGCCGGCGGTGCGCGACCGGTGCGCGCGGGCGTCGGCAACTTCGACGCGATCGAGGCCTAGCGCCTGGCGCCGGCGCCCCTCGCCTTCCAGCGATAACTCGCCACGCCCAACGCCTCGTACAGCGCGATCTGCGTTTTCTGCATCGCCGACAACTGCGGCAGGAAGTAGCCGACGCTGCCCATCGGCACGTACAGCGAATCGCTGGCGACCATGCAGGGCGTGAAGCCGGCCGCTTCGAACGCCACGCGCGCACGCGGCAAGTGCGTCGCCGAACTCACCACCCGCACGCGCGGCGGCAGCGTGCCGCGCAGGGCCATCGCGCTTTCCCACGTGGTCGTCGATCGGGTTTCCTCGTGCAGCCACTGCGCCGGCACGCCCCAGTCCTGCGCGAGCCGTCCGAGCACCGCCGCTTCGCTGATGGCGAACGGACCGCCGCCGGCGATCGTCATCGACACCGGCGATGCACGGCGCCACAGCTCCACGCCGCCGCGCAACCGTCGCCAGCTCGATGGCGTCAGCGCGATGTAGTCGTCCTGCGCGCGCGGTTCGTCCTGCAGGCCGCCGGCCAGCACGACGATGGGAGATGCGGCATCCGCGGCCGTGCAACGCGCCGATGCGGGCACGCTGGACTCCACCGCGCGGATCAGCCGGTTCGCGCCAACGGGCGCGCACAGCAGCACGATGGCGGTACCGACGACGACCAGCATCGCGCGCCACCACGCGCGGGCGCGCGTCCACGTGAGCCACGCCGCCGCCATCCACAGCAGGGCCCAGGTCATCGGCGAAAGCAGGATGTGGCTCATGGCGCCGCAGTCTTGCATGAACAGGCCGCGCACGCGACACGGCCGAACGCAGCCGCGCAACGCGTTCTTCACCGTAACGGGCACGCCCGCTCCCCTTCCCGCGCCGGAACACACCATGGCCATCCCGCGGCTTCGCGCCCTTCGCTTCTTCCTGCCGATCGCGATGCTCGTCGCGTCGGTCGTGCTGCCGTCGCACGCGTTCGCGGCAACGACCTACTACGTGCGCACCGACGGCGGCACCGACGAACAGTGCAACGGCCGCGCCGACGCGCCGTATCCCGGCAGCGGCAACGGCGTGGATTGCGCGTGGAGCCACCCGAACTACGCGCTGCCGACCAACGATCGCCCGCGCATCGACGGCGGCGACACGCTGATCATCGGCCCGGGCGACTACATGATCGGCTGGGAATCGCCGGGACTTTCGACCAAGAGCCTGCGCTGCGACCGTTCCTCGCCGTACGACTGCTATCCGGCCGCGCCGCCGAGCGGCACGCCGCAGCAGCGCACGCGCATCCTCGGTGCGGGGTTCGACGCCGGCTGCAAGGCGCCGCCCAGACTGTGGGGCACCAACCGCGTCGACCTCGTGTTCAACCTGCAGGACGCCGACAACGTCGAGGTCGGTTGCCTGGAAATCACCGACAAGAGCGACTGCGTGGAATTCCATGCCAACGACGAAGTGCGTTGCGAACGCGACGCGCCGCCGTTCGGCCAGTGGGCGTCGATCGGCATCGGTGCGAAACGCTCGAGGAACGTGTGGCTGCACGATCTCAACATCCACGGTCTGTCCGGCCGCGGCGTGATGGCGGGCGGCCTGCGCGACTGGACGATCGAACGCGTGCGCATCCACGCCAACGGCTGGGCGGGATGGGATGGCGACGTTGGGGAAGGCGAGAGCTCCAACGACGGCGACATCGTGTTCCGCAACGTGGAAATCGCCTGGAACGGCTGCGCCGAGCACTGGCAGACCGGCGAGCCGTTCGCGTGCTGGGCGCAGGAGGAAGGTGGCTACGGCGACGGCCTGGGCACCGGCAAGACCGACGGGCACTGGCTGGTGGAGGATTCGCGCATCCACCACAACACCTCCGACGGCCTGGACCTGCTCTACACCGATGAATCGAAGACCGCCACGGTCGTCGTGCGCCGCGTGTACGCCGCCGCGAACGCGGGCAACCAGGTGAAGACCGCCGGCAACGCGCTGATCGAGAACTCGGTGATCGTCGGCCAGTGCGCGTACTTCCACAAGAAATACGAAATGAGCGACGGCGACATGTGCCGCGCATACGGCAACGCGCTGTCGATCGGCGTCGGCCCCAAGCAGACCGCGACCGTGCGGCACAACACCATCACCGGCGAGGGCGATTGCCTGATCCTCACCGCGGGCGGCAACCAGACCTCGCGCGTGGACATCTACAACAACGCGCTGATCGGCCAGAAGGACGTCACCGCCAGCGACGGCGACATGCGCAGCTGCGCGCATTACGCCGACGACAGCACCGCGGTGGTGAACTTCGACGGCAACGCGTTCTGGAACGTCAAGGACGACATGTGCCCGCCGGGCAACGTGTGCGGGCGCGAACCGAAGATCGCGAGCCTCGACATAGCGAACTTCGACCCCGCCCCGCTCGCCGGCAGCCCGCTAATCGACCATGCGACGCAGAACACGAGCGTGACGTCGGACTTCCTGCGCCAGTCGCGCCCGATGGGCGCCGCGGCGGACATCGGCGCGATCGAGTACCAGGGCGGCCAGGCATCGGCGCCTGCGTCGCCGCCGCCGGAGGGTTCGAAAGCTGCGCCGGCGAAGGTGGAAGGCAACGCGTCGAACGACACCTCCGGCGCATCCGCGCCGCGGCAGGGCTCGGCGCTGATAATCGGCACGCTCGCTGCGGCGTCGCTGCTGACAGCGGGCGTGGCGGCGGCGATGCGGAAGGGGCGTGGGCGGAAGTCTTAGAGCGTAGCCTTGGGACGGGTTGCGTTGTGCGTTGTGCGCTGTGCGACGCGCGGCGAGTGCCGGCGTGGTCGCCTGTCCCGCCCCTCACCCCAACCCCTCTCCCGTGGGGAGAGGGGCTGACAGCATCGGCATCGGCGAGGCTCGGACTTGGCTCTTGTAGCCCGGGTAAGCGAAGCGCACCCGGGGCTTTCGTCGAGAAGGCACGGCAGGTTCCAGCGTGATCGCACGCCCCGCCCCTCACCCCAACCCCTCTCCCGTGGGGAAAGGTGGCCGCGTCCCCGGGTGCGCTTCGCTTACCCGGGCTACAAAAGCGCGGCGCTTTGGCCTCGCTGGATGACGACCGGAAAGCGAAGCCCTATCCCACCACCCCCTCAACCCGCCGCTCCACCGCCCGCAACTTCGGATACAACATCCCCCGAAGCCGCGAGTCGAGCGCCAGCAGCACCAGCAGGTACGGCCCGCCGATCAGCAGGCCGCCGACCAGCATCCGCTGCCAGCCCGGACGCAGCGCCAGCTGCATCGTGATCCACTCGCCGATGAGGGCCGCGACCGCGGCAATCGCCACTGTCGCCAGCGTCTTCGCATCCGGGAACTGGCGCAGCGAACGGTCGACCAGCAGGCACGCGGCGACGCTCGACACCACCGAGCTCGCCAGCGTCGCGTAGGCCGCGCCCATCACGCCGAACGCCGGGATCCACCACAGGTTGAGCAGCGTGTTGACCACGACGGCAACGCCCATCAGCGCCATCACGGTTTTCGTGCGCCGCTCGAGCACCAGACCGAAACCGCACACCAGCATCACCGGAAGCACCGCGTTCATCGCGCCCATCAGTTCGAACACCGGGCCGGACTGCGCCTTTCCCGCGCCGCTGAGCGCGATGATCAGGTCCGTGCCCAGGCACCACAGCAGCATCGCCACGCCGATGGCCGCGTAGGTCATCGGCATCAGCATCGTGCGCTTGAGCGCGCGCACGGCGGCGGCGCCGTCGGTGGTGAACACGCGGTTGGCGGCGGGCGTGAACGATTCGAACACGGTGAGGTTCATGAACATGTGCACCTGCATCGCCAGCGCCGCGCCGACGCTGTAGATGCCGACGACCGCGAAGTCGCCGGAAAGGTTCTTCAGCATGATGCGGTCCACCGACACCAGCGCGACAGCGAGGATCTCCGTCGCCACCAGCGGCATGCCGTAGGCGAACGACTGGCGCAGTTCGGCGGCATCCATCGTGCTGCGCGCGAAATGCAGGTTCCGGCGCGCCCAGCCGAAGTAGAACACCATGCCGATCACCACGGCGAGCAGCTTGCCGCCATACGCCGCGGCGGCGGTGTGCTGCACCGCGAGCACCGCGCCGAGCATCAGCGCCAGTTGCAGCCATCGCCACGCGACGCGCGTGAGCATCACCGTGCGCGACTGCTCCGTCACCCGCAGCACGGTTTCCACGAGGCTGGAGTACACCAGCATCGGCGTCATCACCAGCGCCATCCAGAACACGGGCGAATGCCCGTCGCCGGTGACGTAGCCGTGCACGATCACCACCGCCCCGACGAACGCCCACAGCGACAGCGAGCCGATCATCGGCAGGTAGAACAGGTTGGTGGCGAACGCGCGCATGCGCTGCTCGTCGCCGCCGTGCGGATAGAAGCGCTGGATCGAGTGCTGCGCGCCGAGCTTGGCGACGGCCACCGCCATCAGCACCCAGGTTTCGTAGTACCCGAGGATGCCGTACTGCGTGTTGTCGAGCAGCCGCGTGAGCAGCGGGAACGACACCAGCCCGGCCATCAACACCAGCAGGTTGGCGGTGGAGTAACGCAGGTAGTGCCGGGCGAGGCCGGGCGTGGAAGCGGTCATCGGATCAAGGCGTCCCCGTGCCGAACTCGTCATGCATCCACGCCGCGATGCGCTTGAACAGCATGTTGCGGTGCTTGCGCAGGAAGAAGGTGTGGTCGTACTCGCGCCAGAATTCCAGGCTCACCTGCCTCGCTTCGGCCGCGCGCCCCAGGCACCCGGGCAGTTGCGCGCGATGGTTGAAATAGTGGTACGCGCCGCCGGTGAAGACGAACAGCAGGCGCGTGTCGCGCGCGACCATGTCGGCGAGCATGCGGCGCGCCTGCGCGCGTTCGGGCCAGTCGCGGAAATCCGACAGCGACGGCCCGGGATTGCGACGCGACATCAGGAAGCGCAGCACCTTGCCGACATCGAACAGGCGCGGCAGCACGTGCCGCAGCCAGAAGCCCGTCGTCGGATACGCGACGCCGTCGAGCAGGATCTCGCCGGCAACGCGCGCATCGACCGCGCCGACGTGGAACGCGTCGTCCGCACCGGAACACAGCCCGGCGAGCACGAAACGCTCCACGCCCGCTTCCTGCGCGAGCAGGCGCATGGCCGCGTCGGTCTCGCGCTGGCGACGTTCGCCCGCGGCCTTGCCCGGCAGCGCGCTGTCGCCCAGTCCCGACTGGTCGAACCGCAGCACCGCGAAACCCTGCGCGGCAAGCGCGCGCGCCAGTTCCACGTGCATGCGGAACGGTCCGGTGTGGCGCGTAAGGCCGGCGTTGAGCAGCAGCACGCCGGTCGTCGATGCGGCGCCGACCGGCCGCGTGATCACGCCGACCAGGCCGTCGCCGAAACCGTGCGCGGTTTCCTCGAATGGCGCGTGCGAAACCGCCGATGCGCGATGCCGCGACGGCGCGACTTCCGTGCGGGCTTCCAATGCCTTCTCGTCGAGTTGCAGGTTCACCACGGCACCTGTTCGGTCATGCGTTGCGCGAGCTGGGCGACCGCGCGACGCGGGAACACCTGGCCGCCGAAACGCGACGGCACGTCCCATTCCGGGCGCTCGCCTTCGTCGAGCAGCACCGCTTCCACCGACACGCCACCGGCGCGCTGTTCGCGCGCGAAGCGATCGAGCGATTCGTCCATCTCCCAGACCGCCATGCGCACGCGGCTTCCGTTCGGCAGGCGCAGGTGCGCGGCGTCAAGCGCCGACAACGCGGTAAGCAGCGCATCGTCGACGGCGAATCCCAGCAGTTCGCCGTCGTCGGACTCGTGCGCGACCTTCACGTAGCGGCCGCTTTCGTGCAGCTGCTCGCGATGCTGCTTCTTCCACGACGCGACCACCTGCGCGCCGTCCAGTTGCGGATCCCACAGCACGACGTCGACCGGATCGACGCGGCGTTCCAGCGCGGCGAGCAGCGGCAACGCGGCGCTGCGCAGCGCGAGGAACTGCACGGCGTCCACTTCGCCACGACGCAGCAGTTCGGCGCTGGCGTGTTCGAGATCGTCGAGCATGCCGGGCAGTCCGAGTTCGCCGTCCTGCCCGGCGGAATCGCCCGTGGCGTACCAGTCGAACGTCAGCGCGGGAATGCCGAACTGCCCCACCGTCTGCGCGAGCGACCACAACGCGCGATGGCTGCGGATGCCATCCTGCAGTAGCGGCGCGCACAGCAGCACGCCGTGTCTGGACGCCGGTTCCGCATCGGGCTGCGAGTGCAGCAACCCGAACAGGCTGCGTCCCGGTGCGCCGAAGAAGAACGGCGCGCTCATTCCACCGTCCCCGGGGTGCGCAGCAGGCGCTTCATCGTGCGCGCCATGCGCGAGCCCATGCCGCTCTTCTCCTCGCGCACGATGTGCATCGGCAGGTCGGCGGCGATCTGCGCGAGATTCGTCGCGGCCAGCCGCATCAGCTGGATGCGCACGCCCGTGTCCTTCGCGACGCGGCTCGACATCTGCACGGCCAGCATCGAGTTGCCGCCGAGGTCGAAGAAGTTGTCCTGCGCGCCGACGTCCACGCCGAGCAGTTCCTTCCACAGCTCGCGCAGGTAGATCGCGCGCGGATCGTGCTCGGCGACGGTGCCGTCGTGTTTCGAAACCGGGGGCGCCTCGTCCACCGGCGCTTCGCCGCGCCCCTGCGCACGCAGGATCGCCGACGCCAGTCGCGCAACCAGCGCGGGCGATTCGATCATGCCCTGGTGATCGCCCGGGATCGCCACGACGTCCACGTCGGCGCACATCGCTTCCCAGCCGAGCAGCGGCTTGGCGCGCAGCTCCGGCGGCTGGTTTTCCGCGCGGAACAGCACGATGCCGCCGGCATACGGCTTGACGATGTACTTCATGTACGCGTGCATGTGCGTGGCTTCCAGCTCGGCGTAGCGCACGCTGTGCGGCAGCGCCTGCCCGGCCTCACGCGCCTGCTGCGCCTGCTGGCGAAGCTTCGACGCGTGGCGACGGCCGTTCACGACCTCGCCGATCGTCGCGATGCGCTGGCCCAGCGACTGCCCCTGCATGCGGCGATGCAGCCGCTGCACGCGCCCGGAGAGGCCGCTTTGCGCCTGCGCGCGGTAGCGGATGCCGAACTCGGCCGAGGTATCGACCAGGCCGAGCATCGCGACCGTTTCGCCTGCGGCCACCAGCTGCTGCGCCATTTCGAAGGCGATGATGCCGCCCATCGAGCCGCCGGCCAGGTGGTACGGCCCCTGCGGCTGCACGGTGCGGATTTCGCGCACGTAGCGTTCGGCCATCTTCTCCACGCTGTCCAGCGGCGCGGTGCGGCCGTCCAGGCCCAGCGCCTGCAGGCCGTACACGGGAATGCCCTGCGGCATCGCCTCGGCGAGCGGACGGTAGTTCAGCACGTTGCCGCCGACGGCATGCACGAGGAACAGCGGCGCGCCTTCGCCCTGCGGACGGATCGGCACCAGGGGCGCCCACGGATCGGGGCGCGTGCCGTCGGCCGGCGCGGCGTCGCCGTGCGTGTCGATGTCGTTGCGCACGCGCTGGTATTCGCGCGCGAGCGCACGCACGGTGCGCGCGGTGAGCAGCGTGGCCAGCGGCAGGTTGACGCCGGTCTGCCGGTTGAAGCGATGGAACATCTGCACGGCCTGCAGCGAATGCCCGCCGAGCGAGAAGAAATCATCGTCCGCGCCGATATCGGGCTTGCGCAGCAGGTCGCGCCAGATCTCCAGCAACTGCTCGCCCAGCTCGTCGAGCGGCTCGTTCGTGGCCGCGTCGGCCACGGCCGGCGCCTCGGCCGACGCGCCCGCGCCCGACGCATCCGACGTCGCGTCGGTCGCGCGACCGAAGCGCAGCGGCTGGCCATCGTCGAACTGCGTGATCTGCGCCAGCGTCAGCGAGGGATCGCGGCCCAGCGCCTTGAGGACGGCGACGTAGCGGTCGCGCAGCAGCGCCGCGGTATCGTCGAGGAAGATGTCGGCGTTGTAGATGAAACCGCCCGACAGCCCCGTGTCCTGTTCGACGAACCACAGGCCCAGGTCCTGCGTGGACGCCGTCTGGAACACCGGGTAGCGCTCGTGCGTGAGCGGACCCCATTCGCACATGCGCTGGCGGATGTCCTGGAACGAGAACAGCGCGTGGTACAGCACCGCGCCCCCTTCGCGACTGCGCACGCTCAGTTCGCGCACGAGATCCTCCAGCCGGATGTCGGGATGCGCGAAGCTGTCCAGCACCACGTCCTTCACCTGCTTGACCGCCTGCGCGAAGGTCATCGACGGATCGATCTCCATGCGCAGCGGCAACAGGCTGGTGAAATAGCCCATCAGGTTCTCGACTTCGGCCGTGTTGCGCCCGCGTACCGGCGTGCCGACGATCAGCTCGCGCAGGTTCGAGGTGCGGCTGATCAGCGCGAAATACGCGGTGAGCAGCACCATGTACAGCGTCGCGTCGACCTTGCGCGCGGTGTCGTGCAGCGCCGCGGTCACGTCGTTGGCGACGGTGATTCGGTGCGTGACGCCGCGTCCGGACATGCCGGGACGGCGCGGCATGTCGGTCGGCAACGCTTCGATCGCGTGCCCGACACCGCCGAGGCGTTCGCGCCAGAACGTCAGTTGTTTCGCGTATTCCGGCCCCTGCAGCCAGTCGCGGTGCCATGCGGAGAAGTCGGCGTAGGTCACCGTGAGTTCCGGCAGCTTCGGCTCGCGCTTTTCCAACTGCGCGGCGTACAGCTCGGCCATGTCGGTGTACATCAGGTCGAACGACCAGCCGTCCCAGATCAGGTGGTGGGTCATGAAGAACCACACGTGTTCTTCCGGGCCGAGGCGGAACAGGCGCGAGCGGATCAGCGGCGCGCGGTCGAGTTCGAACGGCGTCTGGATCAGCGCGTCCATCAACCGCGACACTTCCGCCTCGCGCTCGTCTTTCGCCAGGTCGCTCACGTCGACGACGTCGGTGATACCCACGTCGACCGCGTCGTGCACGACCTGCATCGGCTCGCCATCGACCAGGGCGATGGTCGTGCGCAGCACGCTCTGGCGCTGGATCATCGCGTTCAGCGCGGCCTGGAACGCGTCCAGCTGCAACGGACCGCGCAGGCGATGCGCGCTCGGCGTGTTGTAGGTGATCTGGCCGGGATTGAACTGTTCGAGCAGGTAAAGACGCTCCTGCATCACCGACATCGGCCCGCGCGTGCGGTCGGCGAGCGGCTTGATCGGCTCGCGTTTCGGCGCGGCCTCGCCGTCGATCCCCTGCACCATGCGCGCGAGCTTCGCGACGGTGGGGCCGTCGAACAGCGCCCGCAGCGACAGCGCGATGCCCAGTTCCTTGTTGATGCGCGAGGTCAGCTGCGCGGCAAGCAGCGAATGGCCGCCGAGCGAGAAGAAATCATCGTCCACGCCGACTTCGGCGACGCCGAGCACCTTCGCCATCGCGTCGGCGATGGTGCGCTCCAGCGCGTTGCGCGGCGCCACGCGCTCGCCGGCGAGCTTCACGTTGAGGTCCGGCGCCGGCAGCGACTTGCGGTCGATCTTGCCGTTGGGCAGCAGCGGGATCGCGTCAAGAAACAGGATGTGCTGCGGGATCATGTAGTCCGGCAGCGAGCCCTTGAGGTACGACGCGAGCGCGGCTTCGTCCAGCGACGCCGCCCCCTCGCCCACCACGTACGCGACCAGGCGCACGTCGCCGGGGCGATCCTCGCGTGCGACCACGACCGCGCGCGCGACCTGCGCATGCGCCGCGAGCAGCGCTTCGATCTCGCCCAGCTCGATGCGGTAACCGCGCACTTTCACCTGGAAATCCAGGCGCCCCTGGTGTTCGAGCACGCCGTCGGGCCGCCAGCGGCCGCGGTCGCCGGTGCGATACAGCAACGCGTGCTTCGATGCCGCGAACGGATCGGGCACGAAGCGCTCGGCGGTGAGTTCGGCGCGATCCAGGTAGCCCAGCGTCACGCCGTCGCCGCCGATCCAGATCTCGCCGGGCACGCCGAGCGGGCACAGCTCGCCACGCGGATCGAGGATCCACACCTGCGTGTTGTCGATCGGCCGGCCGATGTGGATGTCGGACGCATCGGTGACGCGCGAGCACGTCGACCACACCGTCGTTTCGGTCGGACCGTACACGTTCCACAGCGAGCCGCAGCGCTTGAGCAGTTGGGTCGCAAGATCCGGCGGCAGCGCTTCGCCGCCGCAGAGGATCTTGAACCGCGCGTCGCCCTGCCATTCGGCGTCGAGCAGCAACCGCCACGAGGCCGGCGTCGCCTGCATCACCGTCGCGCCGCTGCTGGCGATGAGCGCCTTCAACGCGACGCCGTCGGCCGCGGTTGCGCGGTCGGCGAGCACGATGCGCGCGCCGACCGACAGCGGTAGCAGCAGTTCGAGCACGGCGATGTCGAACGACAGCGTGGTGACCGCGACGAGGCGGTCGTCCGCGTCCAGGCCCGGCTCCTTCGCCATGCTCGACAGGAAATTGCTGACCGCGCGATGCGGCACCTGCACGCCCTTCGGGCGACCGGTCGAACCGGAGGTGTAGATCACGTAGGCGACCGATTCGGGCTCGGCGGCGCCTTCATCGCGGCCGATGCGAGCGGCGGGCAGCGCGGCGAGTTCGTCCTGCAGCGTGTCCAGCGACAGCACCGGGCGCCCGCGCAGGTCGAAGTTGCCGGCATGCTTCGTCGTCGTAAGCAGCGCCGCAAGGCCCGCGTCGCTGGCCATGTACGACAGGCGTTCTGCCGGGAAATTCGGATCGAGCGGCACGTAGCCCGCCCCCGCCTTGAGCACACCGAGCAGGCCCGCGAGCATGTCGACGCCGCGATCGAGCACGAGTCCGACCAGCGAGCCGCGACGCACGCCGCGCGCGCGCAGCAGGTGCGCGATGCGGTTGGCGCGCGCTTCCAGCTCGTCGTAGCGCACGTGCTCGCCATTGAACTCCACCGCGATGCGATCGGGCGTGCGGTCGCACTGCCGCTCGAACGCCTCGTGCATGCGGCATTCGCGATCGAACGCGACCGGCGCCGGCTGCAGCGCCTGGAGCTGCGCGCGTGCGCTTTCGGACACCACGGAAAGACGGCCGAACGGCAGGTCCGGGCGCGCGACGGCTTCGCGCAGCAGCGTCTCGTACGCGGCCAGCCAGCGGCGGATCGTCGCGTTGTCGAACAGGTCGGTGTTGTACTGGCACTCCAGCCGCATGCCGCCCTGCACCTGCACCGCGTTGACGAACAGTTCGAAGTTCTCGTAACTGCGCGGGTTGGTGATCAGGCGCATGCCCAGGCCGTGGAAGCCGGTGCTTTCCTGGTCCATCGCCTGGTCGATGTTGAACATCACGCTGCACAGCGGCAGGCGCGCGGGATCGCGCTGCATCGGCAGCTTCTTCAGCAGCGTGCCGAAGGTGTAGCGCTGGTGCTCGATGGCGTCCAGCAGCGTCGACTGCGCGACGCCCAGCGCCTGCTCGAACGGCTGCGCGTGGTCCAGCTCGAAGCGCAGCGGCAGCAGGTTCACGCAATGGCCGACGAGATGATCGTGGCCGTCCACCGATTGCCCGGCGGCGGGAATGCCGACGACGACTTCGTTCTGCGCGGTCAGGCGCGACAGCAGGCCGGCGAAGCTCGCCAGCAACGTCGCAAACAGGCTCGCGCCCTGGCGCGCGCCGAGGCGGCGCACGGCGGCGACGAGATCGTTGTCGAGCAGGTGGTCCTCGCGGATCGACGGGAACGTGCGGCGCGTCGGACGCGGGCGATCGGTCGGCAGGTCGAGGATCGGCCCCCCGTCGGCGAAGCGCGACAGCCAGTACGCCTCGTCGGCGCGATAGGTCGCGCCGTGCGGGTGTTCGGCTTCGGCCAGCGCGTAATCGGCGAAGGATTCGGCCGCCGGCAGCACGGGCGCATCCTGGCCCAGCGCCTGCGAGTACAACGCGCCCAGCTCGCGCACGATCACCCACCACGACCAGCCGTCGCAGACGATGTGGTGCGCGGTCAGCACGAGGTGGTGGCGGTCTTCCGACAGGCGCAGCAGGTGCGCGCGCAGCAGCGTGCCGTGGTCCAGGTCGAACGGGGTTTCGACGACCTCGCGCGCGTGCGCGGCGATGCGCGCGTTGCGTTCGCCGTCGTCCATCGACGACAGGTCGATCAGCGGCAATTCGATTGACCGGTCGTCGCTCACGCACAGCGTGCGGCCGTCGGGGCCGAAGTTCGCGCGCAGGATGTCGTGGCGCGCGACGAGGCCGCGCAACGCGTCGCGCAGTGCGGTGGCGTCGAGTTTCCCGCGAAAATCCAGCGAGATCGACTCGTTGTACGCCAGCGACGCATCCTCGCCGAGGCGATCGGCGAGCCACACTTCGCGCTGCGGTTCGGTGGTCGGGGCGACGCGCGACAGCGGTCCTTCCGCGAACGGGTCGTAATCGACCGTCGCTTCGTCGCGCACGCCCTCGTTCATCACGGCTGCATTCATGCACTCACCTTCATGTACTTGCCCGGCTGCTCCGGGTTGGGCACGAACCACGCCGGCGTGCCGTCGGGTTCGCGACCCAGTCGTGCGCCGGGCACGACGGGCTTGCTGGCGTCCATCACCGTCTTCGGCGTCGCGGCGCTGCGCGGAAGCAGCTCCATGTCCTGCAGCTCCGCCACCGCTTCCTTGAACGCCGTCGCGATGCGCGCGATGTCCTCGTCGCTGTGCGCGGTGGTGATGAAGCAGGGGAAGTTGTCGAGGATGTGGATGCCGCGCAGGCGCATCGAGGCGAACAGCAGGTCCTGCAGCGGATGCGCCTCGTGCCAGTGCGTCTTCCACACCGACGCGTACTGCTTCACCGACACCGGCGCGCCGACGTCGGCGCAGTAGGCGTTGATGTCGGCCGCCAGCGCTTCGGTCTTCGCGTTGAGGCGCTTCTGCAGCTCGCCGCCGTCGGCCTTGAAGTGTTCGAGCACCGCCTTCGCCGCGACCAGCGCGAGCGGATGGCGCACGAACGTGCCGGCGAAATACGTCACGCCGACGGTGGGCACCGAGTCGTCGCCGTACTGCCAGTGGCCGCCGTCGAGCGCGTCCATGTACTCGCGCTTGCCGGCGATCACGCCGATCGGGAAACCGCCGCCGACCACCTTGCCGTACGTCGCCAGGTCGGCCTTGATGCCGAAGATCGCCTGCACCCCGCCCGGGTTGGAGCGGAAACCGGTAACCACTTCGTCGAAGATCAGCAGCGCGCCATTGTCCTGCGTGAGCTGGCGCAGCTCCTTGAGGAATTCGACCGGACGGAAGTCCAGGCGGCGGCTCTGCACGGGTTCGACCAGGACTGCGGCAATCTCGTGGATGCGTGACTTGATGATCTCCATCGCCTCGGGCGTGCCGTAATCGAGCACGAGCACGTTTTCGGCGGTGTTGCGCAGGATGCCCGGCGCGGCCGGCACCGCGCGCAGCGACTTGGTGCCGCGCACGATCACTTCATCGACGATGCCGTGGTAGGAGCCGGTGAACAGCACCACCGTGCTGCGCGCGGTGATGGTGCGCGCGACGCGCAGCGCGCCGAGCACGGCTTCGGAACCGGTGTTGCACAGCGCGGCGCGATCGTGCCCGGTGAGTTCGCACACCAGCTGCGCGACGTCGCCGGCGACCGGATGCTGCGGGCCGATCTCGTAGCCCTTGTCGAGCTGTTCGCGCACGGCGTCGAGCACGAAATCCGGCTGCCAGCCGAACAGGCTCATGCCGAACCCGTTGAGCGCATCCACGTATTCGTTGCCGTCGATGTCGATGACGCGCGAACCCTTCGAACGCTCGACGACGATCTGGTAGACGATCTCCTTCGTCAGCGGACGGAAGCCGTTGACCACGCGCGGATCGGCCAGGTGCGAGCGGTTGGCCTGCGTGTAGTCCTTCGACTTGCGCGTACGCGCGGCGTAGCGGTCCATGAACGCGTCGAGCTTGGCCTTCTGCTGCGGCGACAGCTCGGTATCGACGTGGTTGTCGATGCGCGCGATCGCGCCGAAGGCCTTCTTGACGTCGTACTTCTGCTGCACCGCGCCGGTGTCTTCCTCGCCGTCGACGGCGGGCTTCGGCGCCGGCGCGGCGGCGACCGGTGATGCGACGGCGACAGGCGCGGCGGCGACAGGCGCGGGCGCGGCGAGCGTCGCGACGGAGACGGGCGCGGCCACGCCGCCCGACAGCAACGCGAGCTGCTGCGCCATCAGCTGCATCTGCTGGGCGATGACCTGGCGCGTGAAGTCGTTGCCGCCGTCCAGCGCCGGCAGCGCGACGGGCGCGACGGCGACGGGCGCGATGGCGACCGGGGCCGCGGCCACCGCCTGCACGGGCGCGGGCGCCGGTGCGGCGTCGGCGGGCATCGAGGCATCGAGCATGCCGGCCAGTCGATCCAGGCTGCTGCAGTCGCCCATCAGCTGGCGGAAGTTCACCGGCACCTCGAACGTCTTCTGCAGCTGCACGGCGACCTGCGTCAGCATCAGGCTGTCCAGGCCGAGTTCGATGAAGTTGGTGTCGGCATCGGCGTCGCTCATGTCGAAGCCGGCGACGTTCTCGAACAGGCCACGCAGTTGCCCGACCAGGCGTTCGCGACGGCCGGGAGCGGGCGCGGCGGGGACGGTGGCGACGGCGGGGGCGGACTGCGGCATGACGGTCTCCAGTACGGGATTGGTTCGTGCGGCGGCCGCGACGGCCGGATGGGGGATCACGTTGCCCGGGCTCGCGGCAACCGCCTCCACCCAATAACGTTGTCTCTCGAACGGATAGGTCGGCAGCCGCAGGCGATGGCGGATGGCCCGCGTATCGAAGGCGGCCGGCGCGATCGCCGCGCCCTGGCTCCAGAGCTTTCCGGCGGCGGCGATGAGGTCGCGGCGCTCGCTGGCCGGGCTGTCGGTGAGGCTCGCCACGGTGGCGATGCGCTGCTTCTGCACGACGGGCTGCTGCCGCGCGAGCGCGTTCAGCGTGCCGCGCGGGCCGACTTCCAGCAGCACGCGTGAGGCCGCGTCGTCGCCGTCGAGCAGCGCCTGCAACGCGCTGGAGAACCGCACCGGCTCGCGCAGGTGCCGCGCCCAGTAGTCGGGCGAAATGGCCTCTTCCGCCGTCAGCGGGGCGCCGGTGACGGTGGAGACGATGGACCGCGTCGGCGCGTTCAGGCGCACGGCGGCGACGGCGTCGCGGAACGGCGCGACTACCGGCTCCATCATCGCGGAGTGGAACGCGTGCGAGGTGCGCAGCGCACGGCAGGCGATGCCCTCGCCTTCGAGCTGCGCCTGGAACGCGGCGACGGCGTCGGATTCCCCGGCGACTACGCAGGCCAGCGGCGAATTCTCGGCAGCGAGCGACAACGACGCCGGCAGGCGATCGCGTACGGCATCGGCCGGCAACCGGATCGAAAGCATCGACCCCGCCGGCTGCGCCTGCATCAGCGCGCCACGGCGCGCGATGAGATGCAGCGCGTCGCGCAGTTCGAACACGCCGGCCAGGGTGGCGGCGACGAACTCGCCGATGCTGTGGCCGATCATCATCGAAGGCGTGATGCCGCGGCTCATCCACCACTTGGCCAGGGCGTATTCGATGGCGAACGTCGCCGGCTGCATGATCGACGTCGGCAGCAGCGCTTCGGCGTCCTCGGCGAACAGGCGTTCGCGCAGGTCGAAACCGAGGTCGGCCTGCAGCAGCTGCGCGCATTCATCCAGCGCATCGCGGAAGACGGGCTCGGCCTCGTACAGGCTGCGCCCCATGCCCGGGTAGGTGGCGCCCTGCCCCGGGAACATGAACACCACGCCCGCGGCACGCGCCGGGCGGCTGCGCGCGGCTTCGGCCAGCGTGTCCGGTCCGCGCAGTTGGTCGACGGCCGACGCGGCATCCTCGGCGGCGATCGCGATGCGATGCGCGAACGCCTTGCGGCCGACGGCCAGCGTCCACGCGACGTCGGCGAGGTTCGCATCGCGATTGGCATCGAGATGATCGGCGAGCCGGTTCACCGCCATGCCCAGCGCGGTGGGGGTGCGCGCCGACAGCACGAGCAGCTGCGGGCCGTCGGCGGCCTGGGATTCGGGCAGCAGCGGCGCTTCTTCCAGCACCGCGTGCGCGTTGGTGCCGCCCAAGCCGAACGAACTCACGCCGGCGCGGCGCGGCGCGTCGCCTTCGCGCTCCCACGCGCTCATGCGCGCGTTCACCACGAACGGCGTGCTGGCGAAATCGATCGTCGGGTTCGGCGATTCGAAATGGATGCTGGCGGGAATGCGCTTCTCGTGCAGCGACAACGCCGTCTTGATGACGCCCGCGGCGCCGGCGGCGGTCACCATGTGGCCGACGTTGCTCTTCAGCGAACCGATGCGGCAGAAGCCGGCGTCGCGGGTCGTGCGGCGGAACGCGCGCGTCAGGCCCTCGATTTCGATCGGATCGCCGAGCGGCGTCGCGGTGCCGTGCGCCTCCACGTAGCCGATGGTGCGTGCGTCGACGCCCGCCTTGTCGTGCGCGAGCGCGATCACGGCGGCCTGCCCTTCGCTGCTGGGCGCGGTGAAGCTGGCGCGATTGGCGCCGTCGTTGTTGAGCGCGCTGCCGCGGATGACGGCGTACACGGGATTGCCGTCGGCGATCGCATCAGACAACCGCTTGAGCAGCACGACCGCCGCGCCATCGCCGAAGACCGTGCCCTTCGCGTCCGCGTCGAACGTACGCGTGTGGCCGTCGGGCGACAGCATCGAACCTTCCTGGTACAGGTAGCCGCTGCGCGGCGGGCACGTGACCGCGATCCCGCCGGCCAGCGCCATGTCGCACAGGCCCGCCTGCAGGCTTTCCACCGCCTGCGCGATCGCCACCAGCGAGGTCGAGCACGCCGTATGCACGCTGACCGCCGGGCCGGTGAGGTTGAGTTTGTGCGCCACGCGCGTGGCGATGTAGTCCTTCTCGTTGCCGAGCATCACCTGCAGCGCGCCGACGCGATTGACCAGTTCGGGATGCGCGGACACATGGCGCTGGAAGTACGTCGCGTTGTTCATGCCGGCGAACACGCCCGTGACGCCGGCCGCGTCCGGCGCATGGCCGCCCCGTTCGAGGCATTCCCAGCACAGTTCCAGGAAGATGCGCTGCTGCGGGTCCATCAGCTCCGCCTCGCGCGGGCCGATGCCGAAGAACGCGGCGTCGAACAGCTCGACATCGTCGATCACGCCGCGCGCGGCGACGTAACCGGGATCGTTGCGATCGCTCGCGCTCACCGCGGGATCGAGTTCGTCGATGCGGAACTGGGTGATCGAATCGCGGCCTTCGCACAGGTTGTTCCAGAACGATTCGACGTCGCCTGCCCCCGGGAAGCGTCCGGCCATCGCGACGATGGCGATGGGCTCGCGCGCATCGACGCTGCGACGCGCCGGCGCCTGTGCGGCCTGCGCGCCTTCGAGCACCGCCGCGAGCTTCGCCGGCGTCGGATGCTGGAAGATCGTCGGCGCGGCCACGCGCGGGGCCGCCTCGTCGGACTGCCAGCCTTCCACGCGGATGTGCTCGGCCAGGCGCACGGCGAGCAGCGAGCTTCCGCCGAGCTCGAAGAAGTTGTCGTCGCGGCCGACGCCCTCGATGTCGAGCAGCGTGCCGAAGGCCTCGCAGAGCTTGCCTTCGAGCGCGTTGGCCGGCGCGGCGAAATCGACGGTGAGCTCGGGACGGCGGCGATCCGGCGCGGGCAAAGCGCGGCGATCGACCTTGCCGTTGTTCGTCAGCGGGAGTTCGTCCAGGCGCACGTAACGCGTCGGCACCATGTACGCCGGCAGCGCGGCGGCGAGATGCGCGCGAAGCTGCGGTGCATGCGCCCCGAGCCCGCTGTCGACGTAGTACGCGACCAGGCGCTTTTCGCCGGGGAAGTCGGCGCGCGCCACGACGACGCACGAGGCGATCGCCGGATGGCGCGCCAGCACGGTTTCGATTTCCGTCAGCTCGATGCGATGGCCGCGGATCTTCACCTGTGCGTCGGTGCGCCCGACGAATTCGATCAGCCCGTCTTCGCGCAGGCGCACCTGGTCGCCGGTGCGGTACAGCACGTCGCCGTCAAGGAACGGATTGGGCACGAAACGCTCCGCGTTGAGTTCGGGACGTGCGAGATAGCCGCGCGCAACGCCCGCGCCGCCCACGCACAGCTCGCCGATCACGCCGGCGGGCAGCAGTTGCAGGCGGCGGTTGAGCACGTAGGCACTGGCGTCCTGCATGGCACGGCCGATCGGGATCGACGTCGCATCGCGCGGCAGGTCGCGCGGGATCGCATGCGAGGTGCACATGATCGTGCACTCCGTCGGGCCGTAGCCGTTGTGCAGTTGCAGCTGCGGCGCGACGGCCTGCATGCGACGGATGTGTTCGACGGAGAGCGCTTCGCCGCCGACGATGAGCTCGCGCATGCCGGCGAAGATCGTCGCGTCCTCGTCGACGACCGCGTTGAACAACGCGGCCGACATGATCGCGGCGTTCGCGCCGTGTCGCGCGATCGTCTCGCGCAGGCGCGCGGCGGTCGGCGCCAGTTCGTCGTGCACGACGACGGTGCCGCCGTTGAACAGCGCGCCCCACAGTTCCAGGCCGGAAATATCGAAGCCCAGCGGCGCCTGGTGCAGCAGGCGCGTCTGGGCGTCGAGCGTGACGTAATCGACGCCGCGCAACCGGCGCACGAGCGAACGGTGGCGGATCTCCACGCCCTTCGGCACGCCGGTCGAGCCGGAGGTGAAGAGCACGTACGCGAGCGAGTCGCGGTTCGTGTCCGGCGTATCCGCCAGCGGCGCATCGTCGCCGTGCACGTCCACGCGACGCGGCTCGCGCGGCAGGTTCGATGCGTGCAGCGCGGGATCGGCGACGATCACGCGCACGCGGGCGTTATCGACCATGAAGGCGAGACGGTCGGCGGGCAGCGCGAGGTCCAACGGCAGGTACGCGCCGCCGGCCTTGATCACGCCGAGCAGCGCGACGACCGCGTCGAGCGAGCGCGGCAGCGCGACACCGACGATGTCGCCCGCGACGACGCCCGCATCGCGAAGCCGCGTGGCAAGCGAAGCGGCGCGGCGGTCGAGCTGCGCGTAGGTGAGGCTCGCCTCGCCGTGCACGACGGCGGTCTTGTCGGCAAACGCGGCGAGCGTCTGCGCGAAGCATTCGTGGACGGTGTCGAACTCGGCACGCGCGCGAGGCGCGACGGCCCAGTCGTCGATCTGGCGCGCGCGGTCGGTCGGATCGAGCGCGTCGATATGCGACAGCGGCAGCGTGGCGTCGTTCGCGATCGCACGCAGGCAACGCACGACGGCCTCGCCGATCAGCGCGGCGGCTTCGTTCGATAGCGGCGCGCGAAACTCCCCGCGAAGCTGCGCGTCGTCGATGCGCCAGTTCGATGCGGCGAACGCCGGAACGCCCGCCTCGTCCGAGACGGTCCAGACGCAGGGCTGCGGCGCTTCGTTCGTGTCGGCGCAGTCGATCGCCTCGGCGAGTGTCGCGGCGTTCGTCGAACCCACCGCGACGCGCAGCTGGCGCCATGCGTTGCCGCGGCCCATCGTGGCGAGCGCATCGTCGGCGCCCGACAGCCAGGCATCCACGGCGACCAGCGCGGCGGTGAGCGCGTTGCGGGCGTCATCGTGGTGCAACGCGAGTGCAACATCGGGCGGCAGCGCGAACGCGAGCGATCCGACGGCGCCGTCGGCGTTGCCGGCGGGCTGCGGAAGCACGTCCAGCAGCGGCGAATCGATGGCCGGCGTCGCGCCGCGAAAGTCGTCGTCCTGTGTCGCTGCTGCCCGCGTACTCATGCGCCTGCTCCTTCTCCACTGCGCGGCGGCCGTGGCCGTCGGCAACAATCACGTCCAAACCGGCGTCGAACGGCCGGCGGTCTGCGTCAAAACCGGTTGTCGCGCCGGCTCCGCTGCGTCATTGCGCGCGGATGCGTTGGGCGGTCGAAGGCAGGCGCGTCGTTGCGATCCGGTGCGGCGAAACCGCTGCCACGCACCGCGCGTCCGGCACCACGTCGCGGGCCGCCTCGGGCCTGCGCGTTGGCTGTGTGCCGGCACTCCACGACATCGCTCACCCCACATGCGGCACGACCGATGCCGACCGCGGCATTCGTGTCTTCCCTGCCCCTCTCGTCGAACCAAACGGTGCGCACGGGCGCGAGCGGCCACGTTCGCCGCGCATCCGCCAGACGATGCACGGCGCGTGAAGCCGCGCTAGGATTGACCCCGACAAGGGGGCCCCATGAGCCAGGACTTCGCGCTTCTGTACATGCAGCTTGGCCTGCATCCGGACTGCAGCCTCGAAGACCTCAAGCGTGCGTATCGCGTCCGCGTGGCCGAACTGCATCCGGACCGCCATCTCGATCGCCCTTCCTCCGACGAGGCGAACAGCGCGCTGACCGAACTGACCGCGCTGTATTCGGGCGCGATCCGCTTCCACCGCATCCATGGGCGTTTGCCGGGCTCCACGCCGCGCGGACCGGCGATGAATTCGCGTCCCATGCCCGACGCGTCGCATGCGCCGTCCGCCGCCGCGGGTTCGCGTCACCTGCCCGCCAGCGAACGCACGACGCAGAGCGTGACGCCGCGCATCGCGGTGCTCAGCGTGCTGGTGCTGGTGGTGGTGATGGTGGTGCTGCACTGGTCGGAAACCGCGCAGGTTGCGCCGCATGCGGAACACGAGGCCGCGGTGGCGGCCGCCGATCCGAACGCGCCCCGGCTGGAACTGGGCATGGAGGAAGCGGCGGTCGTCGCGATCCAGGGCGCGCCCGAACGCGTGCAGGACGACGTGTGGAACTACGGCTCCTCGTGGGTGCGTTTCGAGGAGGGCCACGTCGTCGACTGGGCCAGCGTGCCGCCGAACCGGCTGATGACGTTGACGCCTCGGCCGGTCAAGGAGGACGAGGACGGCGAGGAAGAGGCGTTCGGGCCCTGACTGCTCTTTGCTCTTGATGTTGCCCCTCTCCCGCTCGCGGGAGAGGGTTGGGGTGAGGGCAAACCGCGAACGCGCCTCGAAAAAAGCGACCGGCCGCCTGCCCTCACCCCTTGCCCTCTCCCGCACGCGGGAGAGGGGGAGTGATCGCCGTGCGGGTCTGGCTTCGAAGTGTCACATCTCTCCTGCTGCGCGCCCGATCCTGATGCGCCTGCTATCGGGATCCGCGCTGGAACAGCACCACCTCGACCGTCTGCAACAGGATGATCAGGTCGAACACCAGGCCGTGGTTCTTGACGTAGAACAGGTCGAATTTCAGCTTCTCTTCCGCGTCGCGCACCGAGGCGCCATACGGATAGCGCAGCTGCGCCCAGCCCGTCAGGCCGGGCTTCACGCAATGACGCACGGCGTAGTAACGGATCTCGCGACTGAGCATGTCGACGAACTGCGGACGTTCCGGGCGCGGGCCGACGATGCTCATCTCACCGCGCAGGATGTTGAACAGCTGCGGCAGTTCGTCCAGCCGCGTCAGGCGGATGAACTTGCCCACGCGCGTGGTGCGGTCGTCGCCGCGCTGCGCCCACCGCGCCACGCCATCGCCTTCGGCATCCACGCGCATGCTGCGGAACTTGATCAGTTCGAACGGCCGCCCGCCTTCGCCGATGCGCGTCTGCTGGTAGAGGATGGGGCCGCTCGATTCCAGGCGGACCAGCGCCGCGACCAGCACCATGAACGGCCATGCGATCAACAGCAGCGCGGACGCGGCGAGCACGTCGAACAGCCGCTTGTTCATGCAGCGCGAGGTCGAGTGGTCGAAACCGCCTGAAAACACCAGCCACGACGGGTCGCACAGGTTCGTCGTCACCAGGCCCGCTTCGCGTTCGAAGAAGGTCGACAGGTCGGTCATCGCCACGCCGCGCTGCACGCAGGTGAGCATTTCCTCCATCGGCAGGCCGCCGCGGCGCTCGTCCGGCGCGACGACGACCTCGCTGATCTGCAACCGGTGCACGATGTCGGCCAGGCCGTCGGGCGCGGCAATGCGCATCGAATCGGGCACGCAGGCTTCCTGTCCGTCGATGGGCACGAAGCCGATCAGCGTGAACGCGCGGCGATCGCTACCACGGCGCATGCGCGTGTTGATCAGGTCCGCGTTGTGTCCCGCGCCGAGCACCAGCACGCGACGCTTGAACAGATCGCCGCGGAACACGTGCATCACGCAGAAGCGCAGCGCGGCCATGCCCACCAGGCCGAGCACCATCGCGATGACGATCACGCCGCGGCCGATGTAGGCATTCGGAACCAGGTAGTACAGCACCATCAGCCCGATGCCGCCGATGGCGAACGACACCAGCAGGCGCAGCGCGAACTCGAAGCGGTTCAGGCGCACGTGCACCTGGTACAGGCCGAGCGCGGCCATCGCGGTGGTGACGAACGCCGCGACCAGCAACGCGCGGACCGTGAGGTTCTCGGAGAAGATCTCGTGACCTTCGGGGTCGTTCATGAAGCGCAGCCACGCCGCGCCCATCACCGCCGCCATCACCAGCAGTACCTCGAGCAGCCACAGAAGCAGCAACGCCCGGTTCTTCAGACTCGCTCTACCGAACATCATAAACCGCACTCCTACGCGGTGCGCGCGCATCGCGCACGCACATCCGTCAGACAGCCTGGTGGAAGTTCCGGAGAAGTCCCGGCCGGGGCCGGGCGTCGCGCGTCATCGTGGCGATGACGTTCCCCCCTTGCGACGCGATCACGACACGTACAACGACCTCCCGTCGACGCTCCGGCCAGAGGGCGGGGCGTCCAGCGGATGCAACTGCTGGCATTCGACCGCGGCCTCGCGCGGCGCCGCTACGGCCGCGGTCCATCGCTCGCCCACATCGAGCATGGCCAGGCGCACGCTGCACGCCGCAGGTAGTTCCCGCGCGCTCCCGGCCAGGAAGAACTCCGCGCCGGCGGCGGCGCGGAAGCTGCACATCTCGCGCGCCAGGCCGATGCCTTCGGCCTTGAGCAGCGCTTCCTTCCGCACCCACAACGCCAGCAGCGCGCGACTGCGCGCCGGCTCGGCGAAATTCGCCAGCGATTCCAGTTCGGTCGGATGGCACACGCTCGTCGCGATGCCCGGCAATTCCGCCGCACGGAAGGCGGCTTCGACATCGATCCCCACCGGCCCCAGCGCGCACAGCGCGAACGCGGCCACGCCGTCGGCGTGACTCAGGCTGGTGCGCACGTTGCGACCTTCCAGCGTCATGCCCGGCAGGTGCGGCGCGCCTTCGGCATCGCGCGCGATGGAGAACGCATGCGGTTCGATCCGCAGCGACCCGGCGACAAACAGGCGGTGCAGCGCGTAGGTCAGCGCGAGCGCTTCGCGGTCCTGCGCGAAACGACGCTGGCTGGCGCGCTGGCGTTCGGACGCGTCGAGCAGGGACCACGCCTCGTCGCGCCAGGGTTGCCACTCACGCAGATCGACGATGGCGGTCGCACAGGCGCCGGGTGCCATCGGCCCGCACGCGAACGCGTCGCGCAACGAGCACGCCGATGTTGCCTGTCGCCATGCGACCGCCACCTTCGCCCCCTGTCCGGTCCTGCCGGTGTCCATTCGGATTCAACGAACACGAACGCAGGCATGGCGCGAAGGCGGACACGGCGGCCCGCGCGTCCTGTCCCGGGCGGCGACTGCGTTTGGTGCATCAAGGCGACTGCGGGCAAGGCCGGCGGCCGTCACGTCAACGAACGAGTGAGCGAATGGACACCACCGAGATTGGGGAACGGCTGGTCCACCGGGCCGTGCTGGACACGGCCCGGCGCGACGCGGACGCGGCGGTGCACGGCGCACCCGACACCGCCGCCCTGCCGACGCTGGACACGGTACGGCTGGGCGTGGTCGGGCTGGGGTACGTGGGATTGCCTTTGGCGGTGGCATTCGGCCGCCGCTACGACACCGTGGGCTTCGACATCAACGCGCAACGCGTGGTCGAACTGCGCGAAGGGCGCGACAGCACGCTGGAAGTCGACGCGGGCGAACTCGCGCTCGCCCGGCGCCTGCGCTGCAGCAGCGACCTGGGCATGTTGCAGCGATGCAACGTCTACATCGTCACCGTGCCGACGCCGATCGACGCCGCCAAGCGTCCGGACCTCGGTCCGCTGGTGCGCGCGAGCGAGGCGCTCGGCCAGGTGCTCAAGCGCGGCGACGTCGTCGTGTACGAATCCACCGTGTACCCCGGTTGCACCGAGGAAGTGTGCGTGCCCATCCTGGAGCGCGCGTCCGGGCTGGTGTTCAACCGCGATTTCTTCGCCGGCTACAGCCCGGAACGCATCAACCCCGGCGACAAGGACCATCGCCTCACACGCATCCTGAAAATCACCTCCGGCTCGACGCCGCGCGCGGCGGATTTCGTCGATGCGCTGTACGGTTCGATCATCGAGGCGGGCACGCACAAGGCCAGTTCGATCAAGGTCGCCGAAGCGGCGAAGGTCATCGAGAACACGCAGCGCGACCTCAACATCGCGCTGGTGAACGACCTGGCGATCCTGTTCAACAAGCTCGGCATCGACACGCTGGAAGTGCTGCAGGCGGCAGGCACGAAGTGGAACTTCCTGCCGTTCCGTCCCGGCCTGGTCGGCGGGCACTGCATCGGCGTGGACCCGTACTACCTGACCCACAAGGCGCAGGAAATCGGCCATCACCCGGACGTGATCCTCGCCGGTCGTCGAACCAACGACGGCATGGGCGCGTACATCGCGAGCGAAGTGGTGCGGCTGATGGTGCGAAAGGGCATCAATCCGGTGCAGGCGCGCATCCTCGTGCTCGGCCTCGCGTTCAAGGAAAACTGCCCGGACCTTCGCAACACACGCGTCGTCGACATCGTGCACGCATTGCGCGGCTATAACGCGCAGGTCGACGTGCACGATCCGTGGGTCAACGCGAACGACGCCGCGCACGAATACGGCCTTTCGACGATCGAAGCACCCGCGCATGGCGACTACGACGCGGTGATCGTCGCGGTGGCGCATCGCGAGTTCGCGCAACTCGGCGCGGACGGCATTCGCGCGTTCGGCAAGCCGGTATCGATCGTCTACGACGTGAAATACGTGCTTCCGCGCGATGCCGTGGACGGTCGGCTGTGAAGGTACTGGTCACCGGCACGGCCGGCTTCATCGGATCGCACGTCGCGCAGGCGTTGCTCGCGCGCGGCGATGAAGTGGTCGGCTTCGACAACCTCAACGACTACTACGACGTGTCGCTCAAACGCGCACGATTGGCACGGTTCGCCAATGATCCGGCGTACACCCATGTGCACGGCGACCTGGCCGATCGCGACGCCGTGGACGCGCTGTTCCGCGAGCATCGTCCGCAGCGTGTCGTGCACCTCGCCGCGCAGGCGGGCGTGCGCTATGCGGCGGAGAATCCGCACGTGTACGTGGCGAGCAACGTCACCGGGTTCCTGCACGTGCTCGAAGGCGCGCGCCACCACGGCATCGAGCATCTGGTGTACGCGTCCACGAGTTCGGTCTATGGCGCGAACACCGCGATGCCTTTCTCCGAGCATCAATCCACCGAACATCCGCTCACGCTCTACGCCGCGACGAAGAAGGCGAACGAGGCAATGGCGCACAGCTACGCGCACCTGTACGGCGTGCCGTGCACGGGCCTTCGCTTCTTCACCGTGTACGGCCCGTGGGGTCGACCGGACATGGCGTTGTTCCTGTTCACGCGCGCGATCCTCGCGGGCGAGCCGATCCCGGTGTTCAACCACGGGCGCCACAAGCGCAGCTTCACCTACATCGACGACATCGTCGCCGGCGTGGTGCGTGCGCTCGATCGCGTGCCGGGCGTGGACGCTGCGTGGAACGGCGCGGCACCCGATCCGTCGAGCAGCGGCGTGGCGCCGTATCGCCTGTACAACATCGGCAGCGCGCAGAGCGTGGAGTTGCTTGGTTACATCGAAGTGCTGGAGCGATGCCTGGGCCGCAAGGCGACGCTGCGCATGCTGCCCCTCCAGGCTGGCGACGTGCCTGCGACGGAAGCGGACTGCACCGACCTGGCGCGCGACATGGGTTATGCGCCGAGCGTGACGGTGGAAGAAGGCGTGGCGCGATTCGTCGCGTGGTATCGCGAGTATTACGGCGATGCGCGTGACGGTGCGCGCGTCGATGCGACGGCGGTTACTGCCTAGTCGGTGCTCTGTAGCGCGGGTAAGCGACGACGGAATGACGTGAGGATGCTGCGGCCGTGATGGCCTGGGTCCCGGCCTTTGCCGGGATGACGGAATAGATAGCCGTTCACGCCATCACGCCATCACGCCATCACGAATCACGAATCACGAATCACGAATCACGAATCACGAATCACGAATCACGAATCACGAATCACGAATCACGAATCACGAATCACGAATCACCAAAGCAAAACGCAAACAAAAAGGCCGATGCTTTCGCATCGGCCTTTTTGTCTTGTATGGCGCGCCCGGAGAGATTCGAACTCCCGACCACCAAGTTCGTAGCCTGGTGCTCTATCCAGCTGAGCTACGGGCGCTGAGTTGAAAAATTATGAAGGATCGTTGCCGATTCGTCAAACATTTTTCGAACACTTTGATCGAAGCCGTTGAAGGCGCTTCGACCCTGCACGAACCGCGCGGATTCGTGCAACCGCCTGGATCGCTTGCACGTCGCCGATGGCGTCGTGCGTGACCAGCATGCGTTGCATCCTGGTGACCGATCCGGCCGGTCGATGGAACTGGCGGAGACTGAGGGATTCGAACCCTCGATGGAGCTTTTGACCCCATACTCCCTTAGCAGGGGAGCCCCTTCGGCCTCTCGGGCAAGTCTCCGCGGAACATCAAAACGGTGCGGGCGCAAAGGATAGCGGCTCGCTCCGCGTACGGCAAACGATTTCTCAGCCGGCGTTGTGCTTGCCCGCATCGTTGTCCGCGGGCTCTTCGCCACGCTGGATGCGCTGATAGATCTCTTCGCGGTGGACTGCAACATCTTTGGGCGCGGTAATACCGATACGCACCTGGTTTCCCTTGACGCCGAGCACGGTGACGGTCACCGAGTCGCCGATCATCAAGGTCTCACCGACGCGACGCGTCAGGATCAGCATCTAACATCTCCTATGGCCGCCCTTTCCGGGCCGGCATGTGGGAGCTCCGGGAGCTCCCCGATTCTTGAAACACAAACGTGAACCATCTTAGCGGCGGGTCAAACGCCCCCGCAACCGCAAGTGGTCAGCGTTCACCATTCAGCCAAGTTTGCTTTCGACCCAGGCCGGAACCTCGGCGAGGACCTGGACCAGGGCCGGCCCGTCTTCGCCACCGCCCTGCGCCATGTCGGGACGACCGCCGCCCTTGCCGTTGATGCGACTGGCGACATGCGCGAGGAGTTCCCCTGCCTTCACCTTGCCGGCCGCACTACCGTTCACACCGGCGACCAGGGCCGCCTTGCCCTCGCTCGCCCCGGCCAGGACGATCACCGCGTCGCCCATCTGCTGCTTGAGGCGGTCGACCGCGTCGCGCAGGGCCTTGGCGTCGAAACCCTCAAGGCGCGTCGCCACCACCTTCACGCCGCCCACCTGGGCAGCGGACCCGGCAAGGTCCGAGGTGGCGCCCGATGCGGCCTTCGCCTTCAGCGACTCGAGCTCGCGCTCGAGCTTCTTCTGGCGATCGAGCAGGCTGCGCAGCTTGTCCGACACGTCGGCCGCGTTGCCGCCCAGCAGGCGCGCAGCCTCGTCGAGACGACGCTCCTCCTCGGCCACGAAGTCCAGCGCGCCCTGCCCGGTCAGCGCCTCGATGCGGCGCACACCAGCGGACACACCGCCTTCGGAGACGATCTTGAACAGGCCGATGTCGCCGGTGCGCGAAACGTGCGTGCCGCCGCACAGCTCGGTCGAGGTGCCGCCCATGCGCAGCACGCGCACGCGGTCGCCGTACTTCTCGCCGAACAGCGCCATCGCACCGAAGTCGAGCGCTTCCTGCATGCCCATGTGGTGCACTTCGGCCGCGTGGTTGCCGCGGATTTCCGCGTTGACGAGGCGCTCGATCTCGGCGAGCTCGCCCGCGCCCAGCGGGGCGAAATGCGAGAAGTCGAAACGCAGGCGATCGGGCGCGACCAGCGAACCCTTCTGCACGACGTGGTCGCCGAGCACGGAACGCAGCGCCGAATGCAGCAGGTGCGTGGCCGAATGATTCAGCACGGTCGCGGCGCGGCGGACGGTGTCGACCGTCGCGCGCACGCGATCGCCGCGCTGCAGCGAACCGCTGGCGAGCGTGCCGACGTGCCCGTGGAACTGGCCGGCGAACTTCACCGTGTCGCGCACCGCGAAGCGCGCGGCGCCGGCCTCGAGGTCGCCGGTATCGCCGACCTGTCCACCGCTTTCGGCATAGAACGGCGTGCGATCGAGGATCACCGCGGCCTCTTCCCCCGCTTCGATGCGATCGACGGCGCGGCCGTTCTTCAGCAGCGCGACGACTTCCAGGCCTTCGTCGGCGAGCTGGTCGTAACCGAGGAACTGCGTCGGCGCGAGCTGCGCGGCGAGTTCGGCCGGCATCGTCGTGGTGTTGCCGAACTTGCCGGCGGCGCGCGCGGTTTCGCGCTGCTGTTCCATCGCGGTCTCGAAGCCTTCCATGTCCACCGCAAGACCACGCTCGCGCGCGATGTCGGCGGTCAGGTCGACCGGGAAACCGTAGGTGTCGTACAGGCGGAACGCGTCCACGCCCGGGATCGTCGTGTTCGAGCGCGCGGCGACTTCGTCGAAGATGCGCATGCCGGCGTCGAGGGTTTCGGCGAAACGCTCTTCCTCGGCGAGCAGCGCGCGCTCGACGAACTCGCGCTTGGCGGTCAGTTCGGGGTAGGCATCGCCCATCACCTCGACCAGCGGCGCGACCATCCGGTGGAAGAACGGGCCCTTCTGGCCCAGCATCCAGCCATGGCGCAGCGCGCGGCGGATGATGCGACGAAGGACGTAGCCGCGGCCTTCATTGCTCGGCAGCACGCCGTCGACGATGAGGAAGGAGCATGCGCGGATGTGATCGGCGATCACGCGCAAGGACTTGTTGTCCAGATCCGCGGTGGAGGTGAACTCCGCCGCCTTGGCGATCAGGTGGCGGAACAGGTCGATCTCGTAATTGCCGTGCACGCCCTGCAGCACGGCGGCCAGGCGTTCCAGGCCCATGCCGGTGTCGACGCACGGGGCCGGAAGCGGCAGCAGCGTGCCGTCGGGCTGGCGGTCGAACTGCATGAAGACCAGGTTCCAGATCTCGATGAAGCGGTCGCCGTCCTCGTCGGGCGAGCCCGGCGGGCCGCCGGCGATGTGCGCGCCGTGATCGTAGAAAATTTCGGTGCAGGGTCCGCACGGGCCGGTGTCGGCCATCTGCCAGAAATTGTCGGAGGCGAACGGTGCGCCCTTGTTGTCGCCGATGCGCACGATGCGCTCCGGCGGCACGCCGATCTTCCTGTTCCAGATTTCGTAGGCTTCGTCGTCGGTGTGGTAGACCGTGACGGTCAGGCGGTCGGCAGGCAGCGCCCAGACCTTCGTCAACAGCTCCCAGGCCCAGGTAATGGCGTCTTCCTTGAAGTAGTCGCCGAAGGACCAGTTGCCCAGCATTTCGAAGAACGTGTGGTGGCGCGCGGTGTAGCCGACCTGGTCGAGGTCGTTGTGCTTGCCGCCGGCACGCAGGCAGCGCTGCACGTCGGCTGCGCGCACGTAGCCGGGCTTCTCGCTGCCGAGGAAGACGTTCTTGAACTGGACCATGCCCGAGTTGGTGAACAGCAACGTCGGGTCGTTGGCCGGCACCAGCGGCGCCGACGGGACGATGGTGTGGGCCTTTCCACGGAAGAACTCGAGGAAATCGCTGCGGATTTCGGTAGTGGTTTTCATGCCTGGCGCGCGAAGTCGGTGACAGGGACGGCCTGCCCGACCGGCCCATGCCCTCACTAGTGGGGGCGTCGACAGGAGCAGGCAACCCGAACCCGAAAGCCGGTTAGCGTAGCAGGCCCGCCGGCCTCGCGCTTGGCAGCGTCGACATGCGCCCCGCGGGGTTCTGCGGGCCGCAAACGCGCTTCACGGTATTCCGACATGGCGAGGTTGCCGGACCCATCGTTGGCTCGTGGCCACAACGCGCGCGATCGAGGAAGGCGCGGGATGAGGTGCTCGCGACCGAGCCGGCAACGTCGATGCCGAATCCACCCGGGTGCCGGGGCGTCAGTCGTCCAAATCGAGCCGGGTCGCAGCGCGCACGCTGTCGCCATCGAAGCCGCGGCGGATCAGGAAATCGGCTGCTTTCCGGCGTTGCGCAAGCTCCTCCAGCGCTTTGCCGAACCGCCGACGGACCAGATCCCGGGCACTCTCCTTCCAGTCGCCCTCGAAGGTCGCCATGGCGCGGGCGATGGCCTCACCGTCCAGCCCGTGGGTCGAAAGCTCCGCACGAATCCGCAACGGTCCGTAGCCGCTGGCCGCCCGGCTGCGCACCAGGCTTTCGGCGAAGCGGGTGTCGTCCTGCCAGCCCTCGCCGGCCAGACGGTCTACCGCGGCCTGGACTTCCTCCGCATCCAGCCCGCGCGAGGTCAATTTGCGGTTGAGCTCCTTGCGGGAATGCTCGCGACGCGCCAACAACCCCAGTGCACGCTGCACCGGGGTCTGCTCGCGGACGCGACGGCGGCGGCCCGGGGCTTCCCCGGGATCGCCGCCACCACCCCGATCGTCATGCATGGCGCGCGTCCATCGTCAGCCGATCAGCGAGCCAGCACGATCAGTCGTCCTGGCCTTCGTCGTCGCCCTCGCTGCGGTTGGCTTCCGCCGGGACGAACTTCTCGCGCAGGGCGGCTTCCAGGCGCGCGGCGACCTGCGGGTTTTCCTTCAGGTACTGGCGCGCGTTCTCCTTGCCCTGGCCGATGCGCTCGTCGTACGCGCTGTACCAGGCGCCCGACTTCTCGACCAGCTTGGCGTCCACGCCCATGTCGATCAGCTCGCCCTCGCGCGAGATACCCTCGCCGTACAGGATTTCGGTCACGACCTGCTTGAACGGCGGCGCCAGCTTGTTCTTCACGACCTTGATGCGGGTCTGGTTGCCGATGATCTCGTCGCCCTTCTTGATCGAACCGATGCGGCGGATGTCCAGGCGCACCGACGCGTAGAACTTCAGCGCGTTGCCGCCGGTCGTGGTTTCCGGGCTCTGGCCCGGCATCATCACGCCGATCTTCATGCGCAGCTGGTTGATGAAGATCACCAGGCAGTTGGAGCGCTTGATGTTGCCGGTGAGCTTGCGCAGCGCCTGGCTCATCAGGCGGGCCTGCAGGCCCGGGAGCTGGTCGCCCATCTCGCCTTCGATTTCGGCCTTGGGCGTCAGCGCGGCGACGGAGTCGACCACGACCATGTCGATGGCGGCCGAGCGCACCAGCATGTCGGCGATTTCCAGCGCCTGCTCGCCCGTGTCGGGCTGGCTGACCAGCAGGTCGTCGACGTTGACGCCGAGCTTGGCGGCGTAGATGGGATCGAGCGCGTGCTCGGCGTCGATGAAGGCGCAGGTGCCGCCGGCCTTCTGGCACTGGGCGATGGCCTGCAGCGTGAGGGTGGTCTTGCCCGAGGATTCCGGACCGTAGATCTCGACGACGCGGCCCTTGGGCAGGCCGCCGATGCCCAGCGCGATGTCGAGCATCAGCGAGCCGGTGCCGATGACTTCCGTCGCCTCGATCGTGCGATCGCCCATGCGCATCACCGAGCCCTTGCCGAACTGCTTTTCGATCTGGCCCAGCGCGGCTGAAAGGGCGCGCTTCTTGTTGTCGTCCATCGTGGTGTTTCCTTCAGTGTCAGTGGCGGAAGTCGTTGCTCGGGATGCAATCTAGCGGTCGCGTATCGCATGGGCTGAGACGCGCCCGCGACCGTGTCCAGATTGCGTGGGCGATGGCCCGTCGACCATGAGGGGTGTCCGGGACAGGGTGTGGGGAAACCCCGCACCCTGCCCCGGAACGCCACTGACGACGGTCCGGAATTCGCCCGGAAATTGATCGGTCATCTCTGACCCGTTGCGCTTCACCGGTTCGGTCTCACCAGCCCGCAGTACAGGCCTTCGATCGCGAAGTCCTGGCCGGGCTCGACCTCGATGGGCGCGTAGTCGGGATTGCGCGGCAGCAACCGGATGCGGTCCTTGCCGATCTTCAGCAGCTTGACGGTGATCTCGTCGTCGATGCGCGCGACCACGATCTGGCCGGAGCGCGCATCGCGGGTGCGGTGCACGCCGATGAGGTCGCCGCTGAAGATGCCCTCGTCGCGCATCGAATCGCCCTTCACCTTGAGCAGGTAGTCGGGCGTGGGGGAGAAGAACACGCGATCGAGGAGGACGAAGTCGTCCGAGCCGATGTCGGCCCCGATCGGCCGACCCGCGGCGACCTGCCCGAGCACCGGAAGGCGCAGCGCGTCGTTGGCGGCATCGGCTGCCTCGACCGGGCGGACGGAAAACGCCTCGGACACCGGTTCGACCGTCGCGCACAGGCGGATGGCGCGCGCCCGGCCCGGCATGCGCTGGATCGCGCCCGCCTGCTCCAGCGCTTCCAGGTGGTACTGGGCGGCGCGGACGCTGCTGAAGCCCATCGCCCGGGCGATCTCGGTCTGCGACGGCGGAACGCCCTCGGCCTCGATGCGCTCGGCGATGAGGGCGAGGATGGCGCGCTGGGTGTCGGTGATATCCATTAGTAGCAATACTACTAACGGCGAATCGAGAGTCAAGAGGAACGGGGAACGAATCCCGGCCCTGTGTCCTATGACCTACGCCATCAGTTCGGCCAGCCCGTGCAGCGCCGCGGCGACCGTCTGCCGGCGCACCGCGTCGCGGTCGCCGTCGAAATGGAAGGTCACGGCGGTGGGATACCCGCCGCGCCGCTTCCAGGCGATCCAGACCGTGCCGACCGGCTTGTCCTCGGTGCCGCCGCCCGGCCCGGCGATGCCGGTGACCGCCACGGCCAGCGTCGCACCCGAGTGCACCAGCGCGCCCGACACCATCTCGATCACCGTCTCGCGGCTCACCGCGCCATGCGTTTCCAGCGTCTGCGGACGCACGCCCAGCAGGGCCTGCTTGGCCTCGTAGCTGTAGGCGGCCATGCCGCATTCGAACCAGTTCGAGGAACCGGGAATGTCGGTCAGCATCTTCGCGATCCACCCGCCGGTGCAGCTTTCGGCGGTGACCAGGGTCTGGCGATGGGCGCGGGCGGCTTCGGCGACCTGCTCGGCCAGGCGCAGCAGGGAGGCATCGGTGACGTCGTTCTTCATGGGGCGATGATACCGGGTCGCCCCGCCGGCTTCGGTGACATCGCGCGGGTCCACCAACATCGCCCGCGGCTGCTAGCCTAATGCCCCTTTCGCCGGCCCCCGGCACCGTCAACGCAGATCCACGATCCATGAGCCAAGCCGAACGGCCGCAGGAACACACGCCCCTGATGAAGCAGTTCTTCGCCGCGAAGGCGGAGCATCCGGACGTGCTGCTGTTCTTCCGCATGGGCGACTTCTACGAGCTGTTCTTCGACGACGCCCGCAAGGCGGCGCGCCTTCTGGACATCACGCTGACCCAGCGCGGCCAGTCCGCGGGGCAGCCGATCCCGATGGCCGGCGTTCCGCACCATTCGGCCGAAGGCTACCTGGCGCGCCTGGTGGCGCTGGGCGAATCGGTGGCGATCTGCGAACAGATCGGCGATCCCGCGCTCGCCAAGGGCATCGTCGAACGCAAGGTGGTTCGAATCGTCACGCCGGGCACGGTGACCGACGAAGCGCTGCTCAACGAACGCCGCGACACGCTGCTGCTCGCCGTCGCGCGCGGCAAGACGGGCTACGGCCTCGCGTGGGCGGACCTCGCCGGCGGGCGGTTTCTCGTCAACGAAGTCGCGAACGAGGACGCGCTCGAAGCCGAGATCGCGCGCCTGGAACCCGCCGAAACGCTGATCGCCGACGAGGACGGCTGGCAGCCGTGGATCGCCGAGCGGACCGGCGTGCGTCGTCGCGCGCCGTGGCTGTTCGACGCCGACAGCGGTCGTCGCCAGTTGCTGCGTTTCTTCAACCTGCACGATCTCTCCGGTTTCGGCCTGGAAGACAAGCCGCTTTCGACCGCCGCTGCCGCGGCGCTGCTGGGCTATGTCGAGGAAACGCAGAAGCAGCGGTTGCCGCACCTGACGTCGATCGCGGTGGAATCCGGCGACGGCGCCATCGCGATGAACGCCGCCACGCGCCGCCACCTTGAACTCGACACCCGCGTGGACGGCGACACGCGCCACACGTTGCTGGGCATCCTCGATTCGACGATCACGCCGATGGGCGGCCGCCTGCTGCGCCGCTGGCTGCATCGTCCGCTGCGCGACCGCAGCGTGTTGCGCCATCGCCAGCAGGCGGTCGCCACGCTGATCGAATCCCGCTGCGGCGACACGCTGCGCGAAGGCTTCCGCGCGCTCGGCGACCTGGAACGCATCCTGTCGCGCATCGCGTTGCGCAGTGCGCGCCCACGCGACCTGTCCACGCTGCGCGACGGACTGGGCATGCTGCCCGACGTGCGCGCGACGCTGGCGCCGCTCGATTCGCCCTGCCTTGCGGAACTCGCGGCGGAACTCGGCGAACACGACGCGCACGCGCACCTGCTGAAGGCGGCGATCGTGCCGCAGCCGCCGGTGCTCGCACGCGATGGCGGCATCTTCGCCGAAGGCTACGACGCCGAACTCGACGAACTGCGCACGCTGTCGACGAACGCCGACCAGTTCCTCATCGACCTGGAAGCGCGCGAGAAGGCCGCCACCGGCATCGCGACGCTGAAGGTCGGCTACAACCGCGTGCACGGGTACTACATCGAAATCAGCAAGGGCCAGTCCGACAAGGCGCCGACGCATTACACGCGCCGCCAGACGCTGACCGGCGCCGAGCGTTACATCACCGAGGAACTGAAGCAGTTCGAGGACAAGGTGCTGTCCGCACGCGAGCGTTCGCTTGCGCGCGAACGCCTGCTGTACGAGCAGCTGCTGGACACGTTGAACGAGCGCCTGCAGCCGCTCAAGCGCTGCGCCGCCGCAATGGCGGAACTGGACGTGCTCGCGTGTTTCGCCGAACGCGCGCAGTCGCTGGACTGGTCGCAGCCGCAGCTCGTGGACGAACCGGGCATCCGCATCGAACGCGGCCGCCATCCGGTGGTCGAGGCGGTGCGCAACGACCCGTTCGAGCCCAACGACCTGGTGCTGGACGAAAACCGCCGGATGTTGGTGATCACCGGCCCGAACATGGGCGGTAAATCGACCTACATGCGCCAGAACGCGCTGATCGTGCTGCTCGCGCACATCGGCAGTTTCGTGCCGGCCTCGCGCGCGGTGATCGGCCCGATCGACCGCATCCTCACGCGCATCGGCGCGGGCGACGACCTCGCGCGCGGGCAGTCGACCTTCATGGTCGAGATGAGCGAGACCAGCTACATCCTGCACCACGCAACGTCGCAGTCGCTGGTGCTGATGGACGAGATCGGGCGCGGCACGTCGACCTACGACGGCCTCGCGCTCGCCGATGCGTGCGCGCGCCATCTGGCGCATCACAATCGCGCCTATACGCTGTTCGCCACGCACTATTTCGAACTCACGCGCCTGGCCGAGCCGGGCAGCGGCATCGCGAACGTGCACCTGGACGCGGTGGAACACGGCGACCAGCTGGTCTTCATGCACGCGGTGAAGGACGGCCCGGCCGATCGCAGTTTCGGTTTGCAGGTCGCGGCGCTGGCAGGCTTGCCGAAGGCGGTCGTGCAGCAGGCACGCGGGCGATTGGCCGAGCTGGAACGACAGAGCCGCGATGCACCCACGCCGTCGCTCGCACCGGTCGCGCTGGATGCGCCGCAGCAGTTCGGGCTCTTCGCGCCCTCCTCCGCCGCGCTGGAAGCGCTGGCGTCGATCGATCCGGACGACCTCACCCCGAAGCAGGCGCTTGAAGCGCTGTATCGCCTGAAAGCGCTGTCCTGATTCCGCTCGCCCAACGCGGGTAAACGAGCCGGAAGGCGAATGCACCGCGACGAACCGCGGCTGCGCTTCGCGATCTCCACGCTTCGCAATCTCCCCAGGACCGCTGATGCGTTCGTGGGGGATCGCCCTCACCCGAATGGGCGAAGCGCCCCCCAGCCAGCCGCCCTATGCTCGCTGGCGCGTCTTGGATGCGGATGCAGCAGGCTGCCCTGCGCGACGTCACATCGGCGAAATGACACGGGGTCCATGCTCGCGAGCGGCGGACCGCAAGCATCCGCTCGACCCGATGCGCGGTTGCGCATCGGAGACATTGCGCCGGCAGCCCTTCCCCGCGCCCAGACCGATTCCATAGTCGGTCGCTATCGAAACGTTCGCAATAAACGATTTTCCCCGATCGTCGACGTTACTTAGTCTCTGACTCCTCACGACAAGAACGGAGTTCCCATGAGCCAGCCCACGGACAAGCCCGCCAAGACCCCGCTGACCACCGCCTTCGGCGCGCCGGTCATCGACAACGACAACAGCATGACGGCGGGCCCGCGCGGGCCGCTGCTGATGCAGGACGTCTGGCTGATCGAACGACTCGCCAACCTCAATCGCGAAATCATTCCCGAACGCCGCATGCATGCGAAAGGTTCGGGCGCGTTCGGCACGTTCACCGTCACGCAGGACATCACGAAGTACACCCGCGCGAAGATCTTCGAACACGTGGGCAAGCGCACCGAGATGTTCGCGCGCTTCACCACGGTCGCAGGCGAGCGCGGCGCGGCCGATGCCGAGCGCGACATCCGCGGCTTCGCGCTGAAGTTCTACACCGAGGAAGGCAACTGGGACCTGGTCGGCAACAACACGCCGGTGTTCTTCGTGCGCGATCCGCGCAAGTTCCCGGACCTCAACAAGGCCGTGAAGCGCGACCCGCGAACCAACCTGCGCAGCGCGCACAACAACTGGGATTTCTGGACCAGCCTGCCCGAAGCGCTGCACCAGATCACCATCGTGATGAGCGATCGCGGCATTCCGGCCAGTTACCGCCACATGCACGGTTTCGGCTCGCATACGTACAGCTTCTACAACGACAACGGCGAACGGTTCTGGGTGAAATTCCACATCCGCACGCAGCAGGGCATCAAGAACCTCACCGATGCCGAAGCGCAGGAACTGATCGGCCGCGACCGCGAAAGCCACCAGCGCGACCTGTTCGACGCCATCGCCCGCGGCGACAACCCGAAGTGGACGATGTACATCCAGGTCATGCCGGAGACCGATGCGGACAAGGTGCCCTACCACCCGTTCGACCTCACCAAAGTGTGGCCGCACAAGGACTACCCGCTGATCGAAGTGGGCGTGATGGAGCTCAACCGCAACCCGGAGAACTTCTACGCCGACGTCGAACAGAGCGCATTCGCGCCGAACAACCTGGTGCCGGGCATCAGCGTGTCGCCGGACAAGATGCTGCAGGCGCGACTGTTCGCGTATTCGGATGCGCAGCGCTACCGCCTGGGCGTCAACCACCACCAGATTCCGGTGAACGCGGCGCGCTGCCCGGTGCACAGCAACCATCGCGACGGCGCGATGCGCGTCGACGGCAATTACGGCTCGAACGTGCATTACACGCCCAACAGTTACGGCCAGTGGGAGGCGCAGCCGGAGTATCGCGAGCCGCCGCTGAAGATCAACGGCAACGCGGATTTCTGGAACTTCCGCGAGGACGACGCCGACTACTACAAGCAGCCCGGCGACCTGTTCCGCCTGATGACGCCTGCACAGCAGCAGGTGCTGTTCGAGAACACCGCACGCGCGATGGGCGACGCGCCGGATTTCATCAAGCAGCGCCACATCGCCAACTGCAACAAGGCCGATCCGGCGTATGGCGCCGGCGTGGCGAAGGCGTTGAACCTGGAGGCGTCGAACGTCGCGCACGTCGACAGCGGCACGGTGAACCACCCCGTCGAAGCGGGCTGACGATGCGGACTGCGCGCCCTCCTGGCGTTTGCCGGGAGGGCGACGTCCATGCCGGTTTCGAGAGAGAAATTTCCGTCTTCACCCCATCACGACGATTGAACGCCGCGGCGATAGCATCGAGCCCCCACCTGGAGCCGCCCCCATGAACACGCCTCTCACCAACGACCTGCTCGGCCAATTGCAGGGACAACCGCTGGCCGACATCAGCAACCAGCTCGGGCTCTCGCCGTCGCAGACAGAGAACGCGGTGTCGGCCGCGCTGCCGCTGCTGCTGGGCGCACTCGGTCGCAACGCTAGCCAGCCGCAAGGCGCCGAAGCGTTGTTCGGTGCCCTGCAGCGCGATCACGCGGGGCTCGGCATCGGCAGCGTCCTGGGCTCGGTGCTCGGCGGCGGCGGACAAGGCGGTTCGATCCTCGGCCACGTGCTGGGCGGTCGCCAGAATACGGCCGCGCAAGGCCTCGGCGCCGCGACGGGCCTGGGCCAGGGACAAGCGAGCTCACTCTTGCAGATGCTCGCCCCGCTGGTGATGGCCTACCTCGCCAAGCGCATGTTCGCCGGCGGCGGCGCCGGCCAGGCCGCTTCGCCGCAACACCTCGGCGACGTGCTCGGCCAGGAGCATCAATCGATCGCGCAACAGGGCGGCGTCGGCGGCTCGCTGATGGGCGCCGTGCTCGATCGCGACGGCGACGGCGATACGGACTTTTCCGACCTGATCGGGCTGGCCGGATCGTTCCTCGGCGGCGGGCGACGCTGATACACGCCGCCCCTTCGACGCCTTACATCGCGTCGATGTCGCCCAGCGCGCGGATGAGACGCCGCGCGCGCTTGTCGGGCTTCGTCTCCGGCGCGCGATACCCGGTGCGTTCGGCGGCACGCAACGCACGCGCCGCCTCGCGCGCTTGCCTGGAGGCGTCGCTTTCCTGATAGAGGCCCTGCGCGACGCTGGCCGGACCGCGTGTATCGCTCAGCCCGCGTACTTCGACCTCGAAGATTTCCTCGCCGCGCACGATGCGAAGCGCGTCGTTCACGCGCACCGCACGCGACGGCTTGGCGCGCTGGCCTCCGATCTCGATCTTGCCCGTGTCGATCGCGTGCTTGGCCAGCGAGCGCGTCTTGAAGAACCGCGCCGCCCACAACCACAGGTCCAGGCGCACGGTGGGTGCGGAAGATTCGGCTACGTCGCTCACTGCAGGGTCCGGTGGTGCCATCGGGTCGTCTTGGGTGTACCGGATTATCGCAGGGTCGATGTCGTCGTCGCGCGTGCGATCGGACATGGCGCGCCGTTCGCATCGACGGTGCTACCGTGCCGCGTCTTCACGTCACCGGATCGCCGGCTGCGCATGTCGCCCACGTCGCACAACCTCACCGAAGGCCCGATAGGCCGCAACCTGTTCGCCTTCGCGCTGCCGATCCTCGCCGGCAACGTCGCCCAGTCGCTGAACGGTTCGGTCAACGCCGTCTGGGTGGGTCGTTTCCTCGGCGAGGAAGCGCTCACCGCGACGGCGAACGCCAACAACATCATGTTCTTCCTGATCGGCTCGGTGTTCGGCATCGGCATGGCGGCCACCATCCTGATCGCGCAGGCGATGGGTGCGCGCGACCTGACGCAGGCGCGCCGCGTGATGGGCACCAGTGCGACGTTCTTCATCGGCCTGTCGGTGGTGATCGCGGCGTTCGGCCAGTGGCTCTCGCGGCACCTGCTGGCCGCGATGGGCACGCCCACGGCGTCGCTGCACCTGGCGGAGGATTACCTGCGCGTGATCTTCCTTGCGATGCCGGCGCTGTATGCGTTCGCGTTCCTGTCGGCCGCGCTGCGCGGCGCGGGAGACGCGCGCACGCCGTTCCGCTTCCTGCTGATCGCGGTGCTGCTGGACATCGTGCTTAATCCGCTGCTGATCTTCGGCGTCGGACCGTTCCCGCGGCTCGGCATCGCGGGCTCCGCGTGGGCGACGCTGATCGGGCAGACCACCACGCTCATCGCCCTGCTTTTCTATCTGCGCCACAAGCGTCACGTGCTGTGGCTCGGCCGGCAGGACGCGCGCTATTTCCGCATCGATGCGACGATCCTGCGCTCGCTTATCGTCAAGGGCGTGCCGATGGGACTGCAGATGGTGCTGATCTCGCTGGCGATGATCGCGATGATGACGATGGTCAACCAGCACGGCACGCAGACCACCGCCGCCTACGGCGCCGCGCTGCAACTGTGGACCTACGTGCAGATGCCGGCGATGGCGGTCGGCGCGGCGTGCTCGTCGATGGCGGCGCAGAACGTCGGTGCGCATCGATGGGATCGCGTGTCGGCGACCGCGCGCGCGGGCGTCGTCATGAATTTCCTGATGACGGGCGCATTGATCATCCCGTTGATCGTGTTCGATCGCTGGACGCTGTCGCTGTTCCTGCCGTCGGGCAGCGACGCACTGGAGGTCGCGCGTCATCTGAACCACATCGCCGTGTGGTCGTTTCTCTTCTTCGGCATGACGTTCGTGGTGTCGGGCGTGGTGCGCTCGACCGGCGCGGTCGTGCCGCCGCTGATCATCCTGGTGATCGCGCTGTGGGGCATCCGCGTCCCCTTCGCGGATTTCATGCAGCCGCGCATCGGCGTCGATGCCATCTGGTGGAGCTTCCCGATCAGCGCGCTGTGTTCGATGGTGATGGCGCTGGCGTATTACCGGTTCGGCAACTGGCGCAAGGCGCGGATGCTGGTGCCGGATCGGCACGAGGTCGCGGTGCCAGCCGAAGTGCCGGCCACGCCGCCATCGCCGGTGGCCGATCCGAGCGCGGAGCCGGACGACGCGCTGGTGCGCTGACGCGTCGGCTCAGATCGCCACGCCCACTTCGGCCAGGCGCTGCCGCAATCGCGTGAGATGGCTGCCGGGCCAGTAGATCTGGCCGCAGTCGCGGCATCGGCTGAGCGCATCCGCATGGCCGGCCAGCACGTTGGAAGGAACGGCGCTCATCGCGCTGCCGTGCTTCTCCGGTTTTGGACGCGAGGGGTCGCGGATTTCCGGCGGTGCGTCTGGATCGTGTTCGAGCGGCGCGTGGCCAGGATCGCGGCGCGCCGGTTCGCCCGGATCGGGGTCACGACGTCCGGGCTCACCGGGCGACGGGTCGCGCTCCTTGGGCGGCTCGCGATCCGGATCGTGTTCGTCCGGCATCGCAGCGAGCGACTGAACCTTCCCGTTGCAGCGCGCGCAGCGCGAGAACGGCGCGATGCGCGCATCGAGCTGGAAACGGTCGAGCACTTCGCGCAGCTGCCGGCGGGGATCGGTCTGGTGGAGGAACGCCCCATGCGTGATCGCCGAGCGCTTCAGCAGTCCGGTGTCGCGCGTGAGCAGGATGCGGTGCTCGTCGCGGGAGATCGCCTGCAGCTCATCGTCGTCGTAGTCGTTGCGATACAGCGTGTCGAAACCAAGCAGGCGCAGGTACGAGGCAAGCCGCCCCAGGTGCACGTCGAGCACGAAACGCGGCTCGCGCAGCGGCGTCGGGCGCAGGTGGTTGGCTTCGCCCAGTTCGAAGCGTTCGAACATCGGATAGACGGCGACGCGTTCGCCACCGGTGAGGCGATGCGAGAACGGCACGGGCTCGCCATCGACGAGGATCAGGTCGACCTCGGTGTGCGGCACGCCCAGCGACTCGATGCGATCCTTCACCGAGGGCGTACCGTCGAAGGCGTGCACGAAGCTGCGTTTGCGCCGTTCGGGCGCCAGGAAATCGCCAAGCTCCTCGTAGAAGCGGAACTCGCACGTCGATTGCGGACTGCGATGAAGCAGGCTGGCCACGTCGATGCCCATGACGACGCGATCACGGCGATCGCATCGCGAACGCTACGCGCAGGCGCGTAGGCGCGGCGGGAAGACGGTGTCGCGCGCGGCTTTGCACGCAGATTCGAGGCTCAGAAACGACAACGGCCGCCCGGAGGCGGCCGTCGGTACGCACGGGCGCAAGGCCCGCAGCGCGGAATTACTCGGCGGACTTGTCGGCCGACTTGGCGTAGGCAGCCAGGTCTTCCTTGATGCGCGCCTTCTTGCCCTGCAGACCACGCAGGTAGTACAGCTTGCCCGCGCGCACCTTGCCGCGACGCTTCACGTCGACCGAGGCGATGGTGGCGCTGTGGGTCTGGAACACGCGCTCGACGCCGTAGCCGTGCGAGATCTTGCGCACGGTGAACGAGGAGTTCAGGCCGGCGTTCTTGATGCCGATGACCACGCCTTCATAGGCCTGGACGCGCTCGCGGTTGCCTTCCTTGACCTTCACGTTGACGACGATGGTGTCGCCCTGGCTGAAGTCGGGAAGCTGGCGCTGGATCTGCTCGGCTTCGAAGTTCTGGACGAGCGTGTGGATGGAGGGCTTGTTCATGGCGTTTGGCCTGTTGGAGTCGTTGTAGCGCGAGTGCACGTGGACCCGCGTCTGGCATGGGTGGAACGAACGGAAGCCGCGGATTATAGCGGGTTTTTTCCGGGCATGGCTAGCGGCTGCGGGGCCTCGGCCCGTGCCGGGGCTGCTTCCGCGGGTGCCTGGCCGGCTTGGGCGGTCGCCCGGGCGGCCCGATAGGCGTCCAGGAGCTTGCGGTCGGCCTTCGACAGGGTGGCCTCGTCCAGCAGGTCCGGGCGACGCTCCCAGGTCCGGCCGAGCGACTGCATCCGGCGCCACTTGGCGATTTCCGCGTGGTTGCCGGACATCAGCACCTCGGGGACGCTGCCCAGTTCGTGCTCGACCGGCCGCGTGTAGTGCGGGCAGTCCAGCAGGCCGTCCTCGAAGCTGTCCTGCACCGCCGACTCGGCGTCGCCCAGCACGCCTTCGCGCAGCCGGGCCACGGCATCCACTATCACGGCCGCCGCGAGTTCGCCGCCGGACAGCACGTAATCGCCGATCGAGATTTCCTCGTCGACCTCGGCACGGATCAGGCGCTCGTCGATGCCCTCGTAGCGGCCGCACAGCAGGATCAGGCGCTCGTGCGTCGCGAATTCGCGCACCTTCGCCTGGGTCAGCGGCGCACCCTGCGGGCTCATGTAGACGACCTTCGCCGGCGCCGGATCGGCGTCGCGAGCGGCGCGCAGGCTCGCACGCAGCGGATCGATCAGCATCACCATGCCGGGGCCGCCGCCGAAGGGACGGTCGTCGACACGACGGTAATTGCCTTCCGCGTAATCGCGCGGATTGAAGCCGTGCACCGACAGCAGCCCGCGCTCGGCCGCCCGGCCAACCACGCCGAACGCCGCGCATTGCGCGACGAAATCGGGGAAGAGGCTGACGATGTCGATGCGCATGGTTGCGGGGAATTGGCGATGGAGAATGGAGAATCGTAAAGCTCACGGGTGCGGCGAGAAGAACGGGGCATCACGCAACGAGTGCCTGTTCCCAATGGCCTGTTCCGATGGTCCGTTCCCGGCTTTTCAGAACTCCGGATCCCAGTCCACCGTCACCACGCCCGCGTCGAAATCGACGGACGTGACGTATTGCGGCTGGACGAAGGGAATCATGCGTTCGCGCTCTTCGTCGCGCGCGACCAGCACGTCGTTCGCGCCCGTGGAAAACAGGTGCGAAACGGTGCCCAGCGACACGCCGTCGACCGTCACCACGCGCAGGCCTTCCAGGTCGACCCAGTAGTACTCGCCCTCGCTCGGGGGCGGGAGCGCCGAACGCGGGACGTAGATCTCCGTGCCACGCATGGCCTCGATGGCGTCGCGGTCGGTGATGTGCGGAAACGTGGCGACGGTGTACTTGCCGCTCTGCTTTCCGCGCACGCCGCGCAGTTCCGTCTCGTTGCCCTGCGCATCGCGCAGGATCCAGGGCTGGTAGCGGAAGATCGCGTCGCGCGGTTCCGTCCAGGATTCCAGTTTTGCTTCGCCCCTGATGCCAAAAGCGCCGGCAATCCTGCCTAACAGGATCCGGCGCTCTTGGGATCCGGTGCGCTCCGAGGAGGCGCCCGTCATATCGATCTGGCCGCGCGCGGGGCGCGGCCCGCGGATCAGGCGGCGGTCGCGGCCTTCGCCGCTTCCTTGTAGAGCACGGCGACCTTGTCGGTCAGCTGCGCGCCATTCTTGATCCAGTGCTGCACGCGCTCGACGTTGAGCTCGACGCGCTTCTCGGCGCCCTGGGCGACCGGGTTGTAGAAGCCCACGCGCTCGATGTTGCGGCCGTCACGGGCGTTGCGGCTGTCGGTGACGATGACGTGGTAGAAGGGACGCTTCTTGGCGCCGCCGCGAGCGAGACGAATCTTGACCATGGTTCGGTAGTTCCTGTGTTGCCCAGCTGCCGGAATGGCAGGGTAAGCCGGCAAGTATAAAGGGTTGATCGGACTCGGGAAACCCCGGCCTCCAGCCCGTTCAGGGCCTCAGAACCAGCAGACTTGGCCCGAACTTTGGCGACAACGCCGTTTCCAGCCCCTGGTTAGGGGCGACTCGTGCCCGAGGCACGAATGGGTATGAAAGCGCGCCGCGGGGCCCTAGGCTTGCTGCGCGACCCGAGGGATTTCCGGCGAAGCCGGAAAATCAGCGGAACGGCATGCCCCCGCGAGCCCCCATCATGCCCTTCATGCCGCGCATCAGGCCCTTCATGCCGCCGCCGGCCAGCTTGGACATCATCTTTTCCATCTGCTGGTACTGCTTCATCAGCTTGTTGACGTCGGCCGGGGTGAGGCCGGCGCCCTTGGCGATGCGCGCACGGCGCGAGCCGTTCAGCAGGCCCGGGTTGCGGCGCTCCTTCTTGGTCATCGAATTGATGATCGCGACCATGCGCGGCACTTCCTTGCCGGTGACCTGGTTCTTCACCGAGTCGGGGATCTGGCCCATGCCCGGCAGCTTGTCCATCAAGCCGTGGATGCCGCCCATGTTCTGCATCTGCTCGAGCTGGTCCTTCATGTCGTTCAGGTCGAACTTCTTGCCCTTGGCGACCTTCTCGGCGAGCTTCTGCGCCTTGTCCTTGTCGACCTGCGATTCGACCTGCTCCACCAGCGACAGCACGTCGCCCATGTCGAGGATGCGGCTGGCGATGCGGTCGGGATGGAAGACGTCCAGACCGTCGGGCTTCTCGCCCACGCCGATGAACTTGATCGGGCGCTGCGTGATGTAACGCACCGAGAGCGCCGCGCCGCCGCGCGCGTCGCCGTCGGTCTTGGTGAGCACCACGCCGGTCAACGGCAGCGCCTCGCCGAAATGCTTGGCCGTCACTGCGGCGTCCTGGCCGGTCATCGAGTCCACGACGAACAGCGTTTCGGCCGGATTGACCGCTGAATGCAACGCCTTGATCTCCGCCATCATCGCGTCGTCGATGCTGGTGCGGCCGGCGGTGTCGACCAGCAGCACGTCGACGAAGGACTTCTTCGCGTCGTCGATGGCGGCACGGACGATGGCTTCGGGCTTCTGGTCCGCGCTCGACGGGAAGAAGATCACGTCGACCTGCTGGGCGAGCGTCTTGAGCTGTTCGATCGCCGCCGGACGGTAGACGTCGGCGGACACCACCATGACCTTCTTCTTGCGCTTTTCCTTCAGGTGCTTGGCGAGCTTGCCGACGGTGGTCGTCTTGCCCGCGCCCTGCAGGCCGGCCATCAGGATGACCGCCGGGGCGGGCACGTTGAGGTTCAGGTCGGACGCCTGCGAACCCATGACGGCCGTCATTTCGTCGCGCACGACCTTGATCAGCGCCTGGCCCGGCGTGAGCGACTTGAGCACTTCCTGGCCGACCGCGCGGACCTTGATGCGTTCGATGAGCGCCTGCACGACCGGCAGCGCGACGTCGGCTTCCAGCAGGGCGATGCGCACTTCGCGCAACGACTCGCGGATGTTTTCCTCGGTCAGGCGGCCGCGGCCGCGCAGGCGCTCGATGGTGCCGGAAAGACGCTGGGTCAGGGATTCGAACATGCGGGCGCGACCTGGCGGAAGCAGAAAACTGGGCCGCGAAGTATAGCCTTTCGCGCACTGCGACCCGGTGCGCATCCCGCCGGTGCGGTTCGTCTCGCCGCTGTGCGACACTGCCGCGATGACAATCGTTCTCATCGCCATCGTCCTGTATCTGGTCGCCGCCGCCCTGCTCATCGGCGGCGTTCGACAGGACCCCACCCGCCCGTCGCGCCTGTGGCTGCTGCCGGCGGTCGGTGGCGTGGCGCTGCACGCGCTCGCGCACCTGCTGGCGTGGCACGCCAGCGGCGGGGCCGACATGCACTTCTATGCCGCGCTGTCGCTGGTGGGCCTCGGCATGGCCGCGCTGACGGCGCTGGTCGGCGCGAGCGGTCGGATGGCGGCGCTGGGGGTGATCGTGTTTCCGATCGCCGCCCTGGCGCTGTTCGGTTACCACCGCCACGGGCACGTGCTCGGCGAACAGCTCGACTGGCGCCTGCAACTGCATGCCTGGCTCGCGCTGCTGGCGTACGCGACGCTGGCGATCGCCGCCCTGCTGGCGGTGATGCTCTGGGCGCAGGAACGCGCCCTGCGCCGGCGCGAATTCCACCGCTGGCTGCGCGCCCTGCCGCCGCTGGTGGAACTGGAAACCCTGCTCTTCCGCACCATCGCCGTGGGCTTCGCGCTGCTCACCGCGACGCTGCTGACGGGGTTGCTGTTCGTCGAAAACCTCTTCGCGCAGCACCTGGTCCACAAGACGGTGCTGAGCGTCCTGTCCTGGCTGCTGTTCGGCGGGCTGCTCGCCGGCCGCTGGCGCTACGGCTGGCGCGGCGCGGTCGCGGTGCGCTGGACGCTGGCCGCGATGGTCCTGTTGATCCTCGCCTTCTTCGGCAGCAAGTTCGTCCTCGAACTCGTCCTGCGCCCCCCCTCCTGAGTCCCGTTCAGGCTGTTCCGTTCACTGGGCCAGTCCGTTTCATTTGCTACAACAATATTTGCATTGACAAATATTGCCCGGGCGAAGAAGATGCGCCCCCATGTCCTCTTCCCGCCCCCTCGCTCCGTGCAGCGGCTCGACGCTCGGCCTGCTTTTCCGGCAAGTCCGCGACGCCATGTGGTCGCGCATGGAGCACGAACTGGCCGCTGCCGGCCATGAGCTGACCTTCAGCCAGTACATCGCGCTGAAGAAGCTCTCCGACGGTCCGCACGGCGTCACCGACCTCGCCCGCGCCGCCGAGCTGAACCCCGGCGCGATGACCCGCCTGCTCGACAAGCTCGAAGCGCGTGGACTCCTCGCGCGCGAAGCCGATCCGGCCGACCGCCGCGCGGTGAACATCCAGCTCACCGACGCGGGCCGCGCGATGTGGCTGGACGTGAACCAGTGCGGCCAGCGCGTACGCGAGCGGGCGATGCAGGGCATGAGCGACGCCGAGCGCGAGCAGCTCACCCGGATGCTCGAGCAGGTCCGCGACAACCTTTCCCTTTCCGACACCTGACCATGGCCCATTCCTTCCCTCGCCCGCTCCGCGGGCTGAAGCCCGTGTCTTCGCAGGCCACCCGCACCCTGGCGGTTGCGCTGGCGAGCGCGCTCGTGTTGGCCGGCTGCGCGAGTTCGCGCGGCCTCGCGCCCGAAGGCCGTCCGCTGGAAGCCGACAGCCTGCAGGCGCAGCGCTCGCTGTCCGGCGCCGTCGTCTCCGACGCCGCGTTCCCGACGCAGGACTGGTGGACGACGCTCGGCGACGCGCAGCTCAACGCCCTGGTGGGTGAAGCGCTGCAGGGCACGCCGAACCTCGCCGCCGCCGATGCGCGCGTGCGCCAGGCCGTCGCGCAGGCGGGCCTCGCCGATGCCGCACGCAAGCCGACGCTCGGCGCCAGCGCCCAGTACTCGGGCATCCAGTTGCCGCAGACCGTCGCGCCCGAACCGCTCGGCGGCTCGTATCAGGGCGTCGGCCTGCTCAGCCTGAACTTCAAGTACACCTTCGACCTGTGGGGCGGCGAACGCGCCCGCTGGCAGGCGGCACTCGGCCAGGCGCGCGCGGCGGAAGTCGACGCGCAGGCCGCGCGCCTCACGCTGTCCTCCAGCATCGCCCGGGCCTACGTCGCGCTTGCGCAGGCGTTCGATGCGAACGACGTCGCGAAGGCGGATTTCGAACGCGCCAGCGGCCTGCTCCAGCTCGGCCGCCAGCGCGTCGCCGCGGGCCTCGACAACCAGCTGCAGATCCGCAATGCCGAAAGCGCGGTGGCGAGCGCGCAGCAGCAGATCCAGGCCAGCGAGCACGAGATCGAAATCACGCGCAACGCCCTCGCGGCGCTGCTGGGCAAGGGCCCGGACCGCGGTCGCGACATCGCGCGTCCGACGATCCTGCAGGCCGCGACGCCGACGCTGCCGTCGGTGCTGCCGAGCGAACTGCTGGGCCATCGCCCCGACGTGGTCGCCGCGCGCTGGCGCGTGGAAGCCGCGCAGCAGGGCATCAAGGCGAGCAAGGCCGCTTTCTATCCGACGATCAACCTCAGCGCGATGGCCGGCCTTGCCGCCGGCAACCTCGGCGACCTGTTCGGCAGCGATGCACTGCTGCTGCAGGGCGGCCCGGCGATCAGCCTGCCGATCTTCGACGGCGGCCGCCTGCGCAACAACCTCGCCAGCAGCGACGCGACCTACGACCTCGCGGTGGCCAACTACAACCAGTCGCTGGTGACGTCGCTGCGCGAAGTCGCCGACGCCGTGCACGCCGCGCGCTCGCTCGACGCGCAGATCGCCTCGGCGACGCAGGCGCGCGATGCCGCGCGCAGCGCGTGGGACATCGCGACGCAGCGCTACAAGGCGGGCCTGGGCACGCAGCTCGACGTGCTCGCCGCGCAGCGTCCGCTGCTCGACAGCGATCGCCAGCTGACCGTGCTGCGCGCGCAGCGACTGGCCGCTTCCATCGACCTGGACCGCGCCCTCGGCGGCGGCCTGGTCCTGACTTCCCCTGAATCCGACATCGCCAAGGTCTCCACGCCATGACCACCGAACCCAATCCGAACGCCAACGCGAAGGCTGCGGCGGCACCGCAATCCAACGGCAAGCGCAAGAAGGCGCTGATGACGCTCGGCGCCGTCGCGGTCTTGGCCGGCATCGGCTGGACGGCGTGGTACCTGCTCGTCTCGCGTTTCCACGAAGACACCGACGACGCCTACGTGCAGGGCAACGTCGTCAGCATCGTCCCGCAGACGCAGGGCACGGTGGTGAGCATCGACGCCGACGACGGCATGAAGGTCGAAGCCGGCCAGCCGCTGGTGCACCTGGATCCGAACGATGCGCAGGTCGCCTACGACCAGGCCGTCGCGAACCTCGCCAACACCGTGCGCCAGGTGCGCGGCCTGTACAGCGCGGTCGACGCCGGCGCCGCCGATCTCGCCGCGCGCGAGGCGCAGGTCGCCCGTGCGCGCGCCGACCTGAAGCGTCGCGAAGGCCTCGTCGGCAACGGCGCGGTGTCGGCCGAAGAACTCGCGCACGCGCGCAACGAACTCGCCGTGCTCGAAGCCGGCCTGCGCGCGTCGAGCGGCAATCTCTCGCGCAACCGCGCGCTGGTCGACGCCACCGACGTCGGCACGCAGCCGCAGGTCGCGGCTGCCGCATCGCAGCTGCGCCAGGCGTATCTGAACCTGCAGCGCACCGCGATCGTCGCGCCGGTGTCGGGCTACGTCGCCAAGCGCCAGGTGCAGCTGGGCCAGCGCGTGCAGCCGGGCGTCAACCTGATGACGATCGTTCCGCTGGAACAGCTGTGGATCGAGGCGAACTTCAAGGAAACGCAGCTGGCGAAGATGCGCATCGGCCAGCCGGTGAAGGTGCACGCCGACCTGTACGGCGGCGACGTCGAATACGACGGCAGGGTCGCCGCGCTCGGCATGGGCACGGGCAGCGCGTTTTCGCTGCTGCCGGCGCAGAACGCCAGCGGCAACTGGATCAAGATCGTGCAGCGCGTCCCGGTGCGCATCGAGGTCGAGCCCAAGCAGCTGGCCGAGCATCCGCTGCGTCTTGGCCTGAGCATGGCGGTGGACGTCACCGTGCGCGACCAGGCCGGCCCGGTGCTCGCCGCGCCGCGCAAGGACGACAAGCCGCTGCTGACCACCGCCGCGTACGAAAAGCAGCTCAACGATGCGAACGCGCTGATCGACAAGGTCATCCGCGAGAACCTGCCGGGCACGCGCCACGGTTGATCCGCGCGCGGTGCTCCGCGCAACGCTCCACGTCTTTGCCGTCATCCCCGCGAACGCGGGGGCCTGCCGACCGATCCCTCCCCCGAACGTCGCAGGATTCCCGCCATCGCGGGAATGACGGCCCTTCTCCCACGACGCGCCGCAACCGGCGCGTCGCACACCTCCAGACGACGCCATGTCCACCATCGCGCAACAGGAAGAGGAAATGGGCCTGCCGGTCACGCCGGAACCGCCCAAGGCCGGCTTCCGTCCGCCCAACCTCGCGTTGACGACCGTCGGCCTCGCGCTGGCGTCGTTCATGCAGGTGCTCGACACCACCATCGCCAACGTCTCGCTGCCGACCATCTCCGGCAATCTCGGCGCGAGCGCGAACCAGGCGACGTGGGTCATCACGTCCTTCGCCGTGAGCAACGCGATCGCGCTGCCGCTCACGGGCTTCCTCACGCGCCGCTTCGGCGAGCGCAAGCTGTTCACGTGGGCGACGCTCGCGTTCGTGATCGCCTCGCTGCTGTGCGGCCTGGCCAACTCGATGGGCCTGCTGGTCGCTGCGCGCGCGCTACAGGGTTTCGTCGCCGGCCCGATGTATCCGGTCACCCAGGCGTTGCTGATCTCGATCTATCCACCGCACAAACGCGGACAGGCGATCGCGCTGCTGGCGATGGTGACGGTCGTGGCGCCAATCGCCGGCCCGATCCTCGGCGGCTGGATCACCGACAACTACAGCTGGGAATGGATTTTCTTCATCAACATTCCCATCGGCATCTTCTCCAGCATCGTGGTCGGCCGGCAGCTGAAGGAACGCCCGGAACGCCTGGAAAAGCCGAAGATGGATTACATCGGCCTGGCGACGCTGGTGCTTGGCGTGGGCGCGCTGCAGATCATGCTCGACCTGGGCAACGACGAGGACTGGTTCAACTCGACCAAGATCGTGTGGCTGACGATCGTCGCGGTGATCGCGCTGGCGGTGTTCGTGATCTGGGAACTCACCGAGAAGGATCCCATCGTCAACCTGCGCCTGTTCCGCCATCGCAATTTCGCCAGCGGCACGGCGGCGATGGTGATGGCGTACTCGGCCTTCTTCAGCGTCGGCCTGCTAGTGCCGCTGTGGTTGCAGCGCAACCTGGGCTACACGCCGATCTGGGCGGGTTTCGCCAGTGCGCCGATCGGCATCCTGCCCGTGCTGCTGACACCGCTGGTGGGCAAATACGCATCGAAGTTCGACCTGCGCATGCTGGCGACATTCGCGTTCATCGTGATGGCCGGCACGAGCTTCTATCGATCCGGCTTCAACCTCGATGTCGACTTCGCGCGCGTGGCCGAGGTGCAGCTATGGCAGGGCCTGGGCGTCGCGCTGTTCTTCATGCCGGTGCTGACGATATTGCTGTCGGACCTGGAGCCGCATGAGATCGCCGCGGGCTCGGGCCTGGCGACCTTCGTGCGAACGCTCGGCGGCAGCTTCGCGGCGTCGTTGACGACGTGGGCCTGGAACCAGCGCAGCACGATCCATCATGCGCGGCTGACCGAGAACATCGGCGCCTACGACCCGGCGATCCAGCAGACGGTGACCTCGCTTGGCCAGGGCGACCTGCAGCGCGGCGCGGTGGTGATGAACCAGATGATCTCGCAGCAGGCGGTGCAGATCGGCTTCAACGAGATCTTCCACCTGCTGGGCATCCTGTTCCTGGTGGTGATCGCGTTCGTCTGGTTTGCCAAGCCCCCGTTCTCGGCGAAGGTCGGCGGCGCGGCGGCGGGCGGGCATTGAGGCTGGCGCGCTTGTAGGCGTCGTAGCCGTCCTAGCCCGGGTAAGCGAAGCGCACCCGGGTTCGGAGAAGTGGATGCGCCCCGGGTGCGCTGCGCTTACCCGGGCTACAAGAGCGCAGCGATCGCTGTTGCAGCCGAAGGACGGGACTTGTGAACCCCAAGACGTTCACAGCTCGCCAACGCACAAGCGCCTCCGGCAAGAGGCCGCCCACGCAGACTTCCCCCGTTGTAACCGTCATCGGACCCTACCCCACCCCGATGCCCCACTACGTCCTCACGCTCTCCTGCCCGGATCGCCCGGGCATCGTCAACGCGGTCACCGGCCATCTGTTGCGTTTCGAGGGCAATATCCTCGAAGCCCAGCAGTACAACGACCGCGAGACCGATCGTTTCTTCATGCGCACCGTGTTCGCGCTCGCGCCCGAATCCCTCCCGCAGGCGCGCGAAGGCTTCGACGCACTGGCGCGGGCGTTCGGGATGGACTGGTCGTTGCGCGACCGCAGCGTGCCGCGACGCGTGATGCTGCTCGCGTCGAAGTTCGACCACTGCCTTGCCGACGTGCTGTACCGGTGGCGCATCGGCGAACTGCCTATGGCGATCACTGCGGTCGTCGCGAATCATCCGCGCGAAACCTACCGGCACCTGGATTTCGACGGCATCCCGTTCCACTACCTGCCCGTCGAAAAGACGCGCCGGCACGAACAGGAAGTGCAGCTCGCCGGACTGATCGAAGACACGGGCACGGAGCTCGTCGTCCTCGCGCGATACATGCAGGTGCTGTCGGCGGAACTCGCGCGCACGCTCGCCGGACGCTGCATCAACATCCATCATTCGTTCCTGCCGGGATTCAAGGGCGCGCGGCCGTATCACCAGGCGCACGCGCGCGGCGTCAAGCTGATCGGCGCGACGGCGCACTTCGTCACGGCCGATCTGGATGAAGGCCCGATCATCGAGCAGGACACGCAGCGCGTGAGCCACCACGACACGCCAGACGACCTCATCCGCATCGGCCGCGACATCGAACGACGCGTGCTCGCACAGGCGCTGCGCTACTGGCTCGACGACCGCATCCTGCTCAACGGCCATCGCACCGTGGTGTTCGCGGTGTGAACTGAATACGCATTCGCCGCGCGCACACACGCGCGGCGTAAGGTGCGGCCATGGGCGCCGCGCGATGGATCATCGTGATCTGGCTGGGAACCGTCGTGGTGTCGACGGTCCTCGTCGGCTGGATCGTGCTCTGGCATCGCCTCGTCGTGCAGCGCGACGCCATGCGATTGCAGGCGGCATTCGACGCGTTGTGCTTCCCCACACCGGTCGGCCCGGTCATGGGCGACGCGCTGACCGTGGTCAAGATCGCCTACCAGCTCGACGGGCACGATCCGGACAACCGCACGCGCGCCGGGCCGGCGCACTGGGATTCGCTCTGGTACGCGGCGGGCCCGGGGCCGAGCTATTTCCTGGCGATCTGCACCTTCGATGCGCGAACCTCGGGCATGACGCCGCGGTGGGCCGTGCGCTGCATCGATGAAGCCCGCATGCGCGCCGCGCTGACGGACGATGTCCGCGCGCAGATGCTGGCGTTCGGGGAGGCGATCGAGGCCTGACCGCGCGCATGGTGCATCGGACGCGGCACCGCCCTACCATCGCACCGTCGCAGTACGCGACGGGGGGCAGGACGAATGCGACATCGATTCTCGGGCAGGCTCATCGCCAGCCTGCACGTTCTCGCGCTTACGGCGATCAGCGTTGTTTTCGCGAAGAACGGCGCGATGTGGGCACCCGTGGCGCTGTATCTGTCCGGCGCCGTCCTGCTCTGGTTCGCCAGCCTGCCGGGGACGCAGCGCCTCCACGGCCCCCGCTGGATCAACCGTGATCTCGCCCGCGGACTCGCCCGGCACGGTGCCGGTCACGGGGGTTACGCACGCCGGCGCGACTGGGACAGGGCGGGCCTGAACGCGCGCCTCCTGCTGCAGTTCGTCTGCCTCGTCTGCACCGGGCTGGCGCTCATCGTTGCGTCGGGCTCTAGCCTTCTGCTGGCGTTCCTCGCCGGCGCGTCGTTTTCACTCGGCGTGGAGGGCGGCTTCGCCGCATTCGGCACGGGCGATGAAGCCGTGCTGCGACGCCACCGCCGCTCCGTCGTCGCACCCGACCACGGCGAGCCGTAACCGAGCTGCCTCACGCCCTTTCGAGGGCGTCCGCCAGACGTTCCACCGCGATCACTTCCATCTCGCCGATGCGTCCGCTGCGCGGCGCGTTGGACTTCGGCACGATCGCGCGCTTGAAGCCGTGCGTGGCGGCTTCCTTCAGGCGCTCCTCGCCGTTCGGCACCGGGCGGATCTCGCCCGAGAGACCGACTTCGCCGAACGCAACGGTCTGCTCGGCCAACGGCCGATCGCGCAGCGACGACAGCACGGCGAGCAGCACCGGGAGGTCGGCCGCGGTTTCCTGCACGCGGATACCGCCGACGACATTCACGAACACGTCCTGGTCGCCCACGCCGATGCCGCCGTGGCGATGCAGCACGGCGAGCAGCATCGCGAGGCGATTGCCTTCCATGCCCACCGCGACGCGGCGGGGGTTCGACAGCGGCGATGCATCGACCAGCGCCTGCACTTCGACCAGCAGCGGACGCGTGCCTTCGCGCGTCACCATCACGCAGCTGCCCGGTTGCGGGCGTTCGCTGCCGGAAAGGAAGATCGCCGAGGGATTGGGCACTTCGCGCAGGCCCTTCTCGCCCATCGCGAACACGCCCAGTTCGTTCACCGCGCCGAAGCGGTTCTTGAACGCACGCAGCACGCGGAAGCGGCTGCCGCTTTCGCCTTCGAAATACAGCACGGCGTCGACCATGTGTTCGAGCACGCGCGGACCGGCGATGCCGCCCTCCTTGGTCACGTGGCCGACGAGGAACACCGCGGTGCCGGTTTCCTTCGCGTAACGCACCAGGCGCGCCGCGCTCTCGCGCACCTGGCTGACCGAACCGGGCGCCGCGCTCAGCTCTTCCGTCCACAGCGTCTGCACGGAGTCGGCGACGATCAGGCCGGGTCGCATTCTCGCGGCATGCTCGAGCACGCGCTCGACCCCGGTTTCGGCCAGCGCATGCACGCCGTCGACCGGCACGCCCAGGCGCGAGGCACGACCGGCGACCTGCGCGAGCGATTCTTCGCCCGTCACGTACAGGCCCGGCAGGGTGCCGGCCATCTTGCTGATTGCCTGCAGCAGCAGCGTGGATTTGCCGATGCCCGGATCGCCGCCGACCAGCACGACCGAACCGTGCACCAGACCGCCACCGAGCACGCGATCGAATTCGCCGATGCCGGTGCTGACGCGGTCTTCCTCGGTGTGCCGCACGTCGCGCAGCGCGGTGACGGCGGGCGCGTCGGCCTTGCCGGCCCAACTGCCGCGACGGCTGGCGGCAACGCTGGCGCCCGCCTTGGCGGCGGGTTCTACGACGAATTCACCCAGCGTGTTCCAGCCGCCGCATTCCCCGCACTGGCCCTGCCACTTGCTGTGGTCGGCGCCGCATTCGGAACACACGTAGGCGGTGCGGGCCTTGGAGGATTTGACGACTTTCGACATGGGGGCGGGCGGCGAGGAACTGCCGGCACTCTACCCGGCCCGCGTCGCGGAAAGCGAGACGCGGGCGAGCCGCTTACGCGGCGATACGCATGTGACGCTCCGGATACACCGCGCCCAGTTCGTGCTGCGGCAGGCCGAGCAGGCCGCCGACGTCGCCGTGCGGCACGATGCTGTAACCGCGCGCGTCGATGTCCTTGACGATCCCCATCCAGTCCAGCTTCGGCACGACGTGGTCGCTGTCCACCGACCACCCGAACCGTACTTCGCCGAGCGCGTCCATCTCGTCGCCGGGAAGCGGTGCACCGCACGGCGCCACCACGAATCCTTCGTTCTGTCCCACCACGAAGACATTGACCTGCATGTTCGACACCTTTCATGCCCCTGTCGAAAAAACTGGCGGCATGGTGGCGATCCGGACGCTAAAAAACGGTGAACATCAGATTGCCGGTAGATGAATCGTTCAGCCGCAACGCGGTGACGAAACATTCATGACGATTGTGCTGCAGCGTGGTGCTGCATCGAACACGCCGCAGCAGCGCAGGCAATGGAGTTGAAGCCCCTCTCCCGCCGCGGGAGAGGGGCTGGGGTGAGGGCGAATCGCGACGCACGGCAGGCATGCACGTCGCGCGCACAAGCCAACAGTCAGCGCGATGTGCGTTTGGCAGCAGCCTTCTTCGCTGTTCCCGTCCGCTTGGCGGTCGCCTTCTTCGCCACCGTCTTTGCCGCCTTTTTCGGCGCTTTCGCCGCGGCGCGCTTCGCCCCGGAACGCGCATCCTTGTGCGATGGCGGCAGGCGCTTGCGCGGACGCTTCTCGCTGAGGTCGACAATGCGGTTCTCGCCCATCACCTCCTCGTTCTTCGTCACGCGCGCAATGATGAAGCTGACCGCCTTGCCGATCCACGAACCCGGGCCGTCCCAGTATTCGACCGAGTGCACGTCCACTTCGAGCAGCGTGAGGTTCGGATCGTTCTTTCCCTTCGGAAAGAACGCCTTCATCGCGTCGTTCCACAACTCCTCGATCATCTCGCGGTCGCGGTTCACCCGCGCGGTGCCGGTCATGGAGATGTAGACGTTCTTGCCCTTGCTCGCGTAGGCGAGGTTGACCTTCGGGTTGCGGCGGATCTCGGCGACTTTCGGGCTGTCGGTCTCGGTGAAGAACCAGACGCGCCGGCCATCGAACCGCGCGTCCTGCGTGGACAGCGGCCGGCTCATCAGGAAGCCGCCCTCGCCCGTCGTCGTCAGCATCGCGATGTCGATCTTCTTGAGCAGTTCGCCGATGCGCTTCACGTTCCTGTCGATGCCCGCCATCGTTCCACTCCACTGGGAAAGTGGGGACTGTTCCATCGACGGCGCGGAGCAGGCGTGAAGGGGCCTCGGCATCGACGCACGCATCCGGCCGCACAAAAAAGAAGCCCCGCCGAAGCGGGGCTTTAAATACAAACTGGTGCCGGAAATAGGAATCGAACCTACGACCTACGCATTACGAATGCGCCGCTCTACCAACTGAGCTATTCCGGCGGATGTTGCTGCGAAGCGCGTGGGCGGGCCGCTCGGGCCGTGCCGCGGAGCGCTCTCCGCGAAGACGGGAATTCTAGGCGCTGGCCGGCAGGCAGGTCAATCGACCAGTTGCAGGCGCAGCTCCTTCGGCAGGGCGAAGACCATGTTCTCCGGCTCGCCGTCCAGATCGGACACGTGCCCGGCGCCCAGCTCGCGCAGGCGGTCGATCACGCCGCGCACGAGGACTTCCGGCGCGGACGCCCCGGCGGTGACGCCGATGCGCTGGCGACCGGCCACCCACTTCGGGTCGATCTCGATGGCGCCGTCGATCAGGTACGCCTCCACGCCCTCGCGCTCGGCCAGCTCGCGCAGGCGATTGGAGTTGGAGCTGTTGACCGAGCCGACCACCAGCACCAGGTCGCAGCGCGCGGCGAGTTCGCGCACGGCATCCTGGCGGTTCTGGGTGGCGTAGCAGATGTCGTCGTTCTTCGGGCCCTGGATGGCCGGGAACTTCGCGCGCAGCGCTTCGATCACGGTGCGGGTGTCGTCCACCGACAGCGTCGTCTGCGTGGTGTAGGCGACGTTTTCGGGCTGGTCGATCTGCAGCGCGGCGACGTCGTCGCTGTCCTCGACCAGGTAGATGCGACCGGCGCCGGCCTCGCGGCGCCACTGGCCCATCGTGCCCTCCACTTCCGGATGGCCCTCGTGGCCGATCAGGATGACGTCGCGGCCAGCACGGCACTGGCGCGCGACTTCCAGGTGCACCTTGGTCACCAGCGGGCAGGTCGCGTCGAATACCTTCAGCCCGCGACGTTCGGCTTCCAGGCGCACCGCACGGGCGACGCCGTGGGCGCTGAAGATCACCGTCGCGTTGTCGGGCACCTCGTCGAGTTCCTCGACGAAGATCGCGCCGCGGTGCTTGAGGTCGTCCACGACGAACCGGTTGTGCACGACTTCGTGGCGCACGTAGATCGGCGCGCCGAGCGTCTCGATGGCGCGCTTGACGATCTCGATGGCGCGGTCGACACCGGCACAGAAACCGCGGGGATTGGCGAGCAGGACGTCCATGAGACTTATTCTACCGGCGCTGCGCGACGGTCGCCGCGGGCTTGCTGAACAGCCCGAACAGGGCGATGCCGATGGCGCCGGCGACGATCGCCGAATCGGCCACGTTGAACGCGGGCCAATAGTGATCTCCCCAGTACCACTGGATGAAATCGACCACGTGCCCGTGCATCAGGCGGTCGATGACGTTGCCCACCGCGCCGCCGATCACCAGCGCGTACGGCAGCGCGCTCTTCCAGTCGCGACGCGGCGTGCGGCTCAGCCACCAGCCCAGCAGGCCGCTGATCGCCACCGCCAGCACGACGAAGAAGTACTTCTGCCAGCCGCCGGCATCGCTGAGGAAACTGAACGCCGCACCGGTGTTGTAGGTGCGGTACCAGTTCCAGAAGCCGTCGATGACCGGGATCGCGGTGTACTCCGGCAGCGAGCTGAGTACCCACAGCTTGGTGAGCTGGTCGAGCACGATGACCACGGCCGAGACGACCAGCCACGGCAGCGCGTTGGGACGGACCGGCGCCATCAGAACCACTCCCGGTGTTCGCCTTCGCCGGCGATGTTGGTGACGCAGCGGCCGCACAGCTGCGGATGCGCCTGGTCGCTGCCGATGTCGCCACGGTACTGCCAGCAGCGCACGCACTTGGTCTTGGTGGTCGGCGTGGCGAGCACGGCGACGTCCTTGATGGCGTCATCGGCCACCACGTCCACGTCGCCGCTGATGAACAGGAAACGCAGCTCATCGGCGAACGGCGCCAGCCAGTTCTGGTCGGCGACGCCGGCCTTGAGGCTGATCTCCGCTTCCAGCGCGGCGCCGATCTCGCCGGCGGCGCGCATCGGTTCCAGCGTCTTGCTGACTTCCTCGCGCAGCGCGAGCAGGCGATCGAAATCCTCCGCCGACAGGGGCGCGTCTTCCGGCAGCAGCGCCAGGCCGTCGTACCACGTCGCGAACAGGACGTTCTCCTCGCGCGGGCCGTGTTCGGTGACGGCCGGCAGATGGCGCCACATCTCGTCGGCGGTGAACGCCAGGATCGGCGCGATCCAGCGCACGAACGCCTCGGCGATGCGGTACATCGCGCTCTGCGCCGAACGGCGGCCGCGCGAGTCTTCCGGCATCGTGTAGAGGCGGTCCTTGGTGACGTCCAGGTACAGCGACCCCAGGTCGACCGAGCAGAAGTTCGACAGCGCCTGCACGATCTCGGCGAAGTCGTAGCGCTCGTACGCACTGGCGATGCGGTCCTGCAGTTCGGCGGCGCGATGCACGATCCAGCGGTCCAGCGCGACCATGTCCTCCAGCGGACGCAGGTGCGTCGCCGGCTCGAACCCGTTGAGGTTCGCCAGCAGGAAGCGCGCCGTGTTGCGGATGCGGCGGTACACGTCGGAGGTGCGCTTGAGGATGTTGTCCGACACCGACATCTCGTTGCGGTAGTCGGTGGAGGCGATCCACAGGCGCAGCACGTCGGCGCCCATCGCGTTGATGACCTTCTGCGGCTCGACCGTGTTGCCGAGCGACTTGGACATCTTCTTGCCCTGCTCGTCCACGGTGAAACCGTGCGTCAGGACCTGGCGGTACGGCGCGACGCCGTCCATCGCCACGCCGGTGAGCAGCGAGGAATGGAACCAGCCGCGATGCTGGTCGGAGCCTTCCAGGTACAGGTCGGCCGGCTTGTACAGGCCGTCGTCCGGTCGCTGCGCGAGCACGCATTCGTGGCTGACACCGGAGTCGAACCAGACATCCAGGATGTCGGTGACCTTCTCGTACTGCGAGGCTTCATCGCCGAGCAGTTCCTCGGCGGTCATCGCGTACCATGCGTCGGCGCCCGCGGTTTCGACCTTCGCCGCGACCTGACGCATCAGTTCGGCCGAACGCGGATGGATCTCGCCCGTCTCGCGATGGAAGAACAGCGCGATCGGCACGCCCCAGTAGCGCTGGCGCGAGATCGTCCAGTCCGGGCGGCCTTCGATCATGTTGTAGATGCGCGCCTCGCCCCACTCGGGCACCCACGCGACCTTGCCGATCTCGCTGAGCGCATCGCGACGCAGGTTGGCCTGCTCCATCGAGATGAACCACTGCGGCGTGGCGCGGAAGATCACCGGCTTCTTGTGGCGCCAGCAATGCGGATAGCTGTGCGTGAGCTTGTGCGCAGCGAGCAGGTGGCCGCTCGCGCGCACCACGTCGACCAGCACGTCGTTGGCCTTCCACAGGAACTGGCCGGCGAGCACGACGCCGTCGGCCGGCGGGGTGGTCGGCAGGTACACGCCCTTGGCGTCGACCGGATTGATCTGCGCGGCGGTGTAGCGATCGATCAGGCCGTACTTCTGCGAGACCGCATAGTCGTCCGGGCCGTGGCCGGGCGCGGTGTGGACCATGCCGGTGCCGTCCTCGGCGGACACGTGGTCGCCGACCAGCACCGGGATATCGCGCTCGGCGTAGAACGGATGCGCCATCAGCGCGTTCTCGAGGTCGCGCCCCAGCGCGCGGCCGAGGATCGTCACCTCGTCGACGCCGTAGCGCGACAACGCCTTGCCGGCGAGCGCTTGCGCCAGCACGAGCAGGCGACGGCCGCCATCGGGCGTGCGCGGGCCTTCGACCAGCACGTAGTCGAGCTCCGGCCCGACGCTGATCGCCAAACTCGCCGGCAGCGTCCACGGCGTGGTGGTCCAGATCGGCATCGCCACGCGCACGCCGTCGTCCACGTCCGCGCCGAAGATCGCGGCGAACCGGCGCGGCTCGCGCGCGTCGTAGGCGACGTCGATCGCCCAGGATTCCTTGTCGGCGTATTCGATCTCCGCTTCGGCCAGCGCGGAACCGCACTCGAAACACCAGTGCACCGGCTTGGCGCCGCGCACCAGGTGGCCGCGTTCCACGATCTTCGCCAGCGACCGCATGATGTCGGCCTCGTAGCGGAAATCCATGGTGCGATACGGGTTTTCCCAGTCGCCGACGACGCCCAGGCGCTTGAAGTCGCGGCGCTGCAGGTCGATCTGCTCGCTCGCGTATTCGCGGCACTTCTGGCGGAACTCGTTGGCGTCGAGCTTCTCGCCGACCTTGCCGAACTTCTTCTCGACCTGGTGTTCGATCGGCAGGCCGTGGCAATCCCAGCCCGGCACGTACGGCGCGTCATAGCCGGCCATGAGCTTGGACTTCACGACGAGGTCCTTCAGGACCTTGTTGACCGCGTGGCCGATGTGGATCGCACCGTTCGCGTACGGCGGGCCGTCGTGCAGCACGAAGCTGCGCTCGCGCTTGCCGACCTTCTCGCGGATCTGCGCGTACAGGCCGTCGGCCTCCCAGCGCGCGAGCGTTTCCGGCTCGCGCTTGGGCAGGTCGCCGCGCATCGGGAAATCCGTGGCGGGCAGATGCAGGGTGGCTTTGTACTGGTTGGGATCTTGGGCGGTCACAAGCGGCGCTCAGGCAAAGGCGTGGTGTTGTTCTTTCGAAAGGATCTCGCGTGCTTGCGCAGCATCGCGATGCATCTGCGCGGTCAACGCCGGCAGATCGGAAAACTTCAGTTCGTCGCGCAGCTTGGCGACGAACTCGACTTCGATGCGGCGCCCGTAGAGGTCGCCATCGAAATCGAAAAGATGCGCTTCCAGCAGCGGCTCGACGCCGTCCACGGTCGGGCGCGTCC